>JBEKSS010000001.1:0-534548 GCA_049516875.1 Bathyarchaeia archaeon
AGAGGAAGAGGAGTTCTCCGAGGAGGAAACTGCTTTGCTCTTGGAGGGTGTGCCGCATGATAAGGTGCCAGCCACGATACTTAGAAAACTAGAACGTCTAAGCCTAGTCGAGGACCTTGACAATCTTCCTCGCAACTTAGGCATTTTCTTCAAGAAACGTGAGCAGTCCAAATCCAAGTGAGCTCTATGTGCGGGATAAAACTTTACCCCACCCAACGCAATCTTATATTTGTTGAATCGTAACTGTAGTGATGAGGTCTACTGAATGGGAATCATTCAAAAGAAATGTTCAATTTGCGGAAAAGTCTTTACGACATTAGATAACAAAAACAAATATTGCAGTGCCCAATGCGCTAAAAAAGCAAATAAGAGAGCTTCACACCAACTAGGCGAACCATCACCATCAACCAAATCATCAACAAAAGAACCAACATAGCCACACTTACCTTTATCCTTAACAATAGACCGAACACAGCGAAACCCACCATCTACTTGGGTTTTCTGAACAGCATGATGTTTTAGCGCATGCACGCGAATTGGAATGATGCACATTAAAAGAGGTTGTTGTGAATATCAACGCGCACCTTGCCTTCTTCCAAAGTTGTTGCCATGGCCCGCGCTCGGCCTGGTGCAGCTCAGTCTCTCAACGCCATTGCCGAGAAGACCAGCAGCAAGGAAACGGCAGCGATCGAGACAATGAAGGTTGAGACAGGCGAGTAGGTGTATAGGTAGCCTCCTAAGTATGGTGCTGCGAAGGCCGCTAATAGGCTTAGATTTTGTGGGATGGACAACCACAATCCACGCCGAGCCTTCGGCGCGATAGTGCCGACGAGGGAGCTTACCAGGGAGCCTGTCACTGCAGAGCCTCCGTAACCGAACGCCAGAATCATCAGGGCGGTCGTATCATGAGTCATGAGCATGGACACCATCGAAAAGATGAAGAGTGACAGAGCTATACTTATAGCGCCAGATTTCTTCCATTTGTCGCCCACACGTCCCATGGCGATCCCAACAAGAGTCATGCCTGCAAAGTTGATCGAGCCGAAAACCCCAACGTAGAATTCACTCAAGCCCGCCTGTTCAAAAAGGAAGACGGGTACAAGGTTTCTTGCGAGGCTCAGGAAGAAGGTTGCCACAGTGAAGAAACTGGTCCACAGCAACAGTTTTCGAAGTCTCCTTTTTTTCTCATCGGAGTTCACTGACGTATGCTCTTCCTCTGAATTGTCTTTCTTTGGATGTTGACTTCTTATGAAGAAGAAAACGCAAGTGGAACCAGCGATAAGAATCGTTGAGGCTTGAAGCACGAATCTCATTCCTGCAAAAGCGGCCAAATAGCCGCCGACTGCGGGAGCGAAAACGTAGCTGAGTGTGAACATGGAAAAAACAAACGTGACCACGGATGCTACTCTCTTTTGGTCTGTGACAGTCGTTATGACATATGCGATTATGGCTGGGCCTGAGATGTTGGATGCCCCCCAGCAAACTGCTCCAGGAATGAGCTGGGGCCATTCTGACGCAAAGGAGTAGACAAGCGGCGCGAATATCCACAGAATCCAACCTGCTATCAACAGTTTTTTTCGGTCGCAGCGATCGGCGAGAAACCCACCTGCTAAGCCAACCAAAGCTGATACCCCGAGAAGGACAGAGTAGACTGTGCCCAACTGCACATAATCTGCATGTAATTCTCTGATGTATAGTGGGAATACCCAGAAGTAGAGTCCTTCGCCGAACGCGCCTATGGCCAGCGAGAGGCAGATTAACCAAATATCTCGAGTAAGAGCCTCGAATGGGACACCATAGGACAGGATTCGTTTGAACGCAACGATTCTGGACAACTAATCTTCCTTCTCTGCCTCCGAAAGCACGTACTTTGGGCATTTATCCTTTTACACATTGCCCTTGCGAGAGCGCGCGCTTTCAAACAAGACAATACAGTCCAAAGAATCCGATAAGCAATAAGAGATTATTCACAGAAAATTCAGCGGCATCTACAGGAGACTAGCGAGGATGCTTTTGATCAGCCCAATCCATTGTGGGTTTCCTATAACGAGGGATTTCATATTCGAACAATTGGACCTTTTTCAACTATCTTGTTCCCCCTGCAACAGGATGCTTCCAAAACTGAAAGGTCTTTCCACTATAGAAACCATAGACTATGTAGTTGTAAATCTTGCGCGCGAGAATTAACATCTACTGCGCGCGCGAGACATGATCCTTTATAGTATCGTAAGAGAAGAATGGAAAGAACCAAAGATACTGTCAAGGACTGAAAAGAAGTGAACAAGATTCTGTCGGGCATTAACGTATAGAGTCAGAATTGAGCTTCCTTTCCAAGATTCCAACTCCAATATCAAAAGCTTTCTTCATTCTTACCTTGTCATTCTTAATACTTCCTAGCTCATTGTCATCATGAGAATAGAAGAAAGTCTCAACTAGCTTAGTATTTGTCCAATTGAAGAATCCTTTCACAGTTGTCATAATGACATTGAATTCTTGGTCTGTTCCCGCAACTGCAATGAAAACTCCTCTCTTCCATTTCTTCACCCTTCTTTCAAACCCGAATGTTCCATCAGCTTTCTTAACATAGGGCATCAGACAGTTGGAACGATCTATCATAAGCTTCACTTGTGCACTAACAGTGTCAAAGTATACTGGTGATCCTAGTACGATAGCATCAGAAGTTTCCAAGGCATCATAGACCCCTTTCATGTCATCGTTGAAAAGACAGTGTTTAGGATCAGGGTCAACTCCACAACTCTGGCATGGTTTGATTTTCAGACTGTTTAGATATATCTTGCTTGTCTCTGCTCCTTGAGAAGCTGCACCCTTCAAAACTTGAGAAACCAGTACATCAACATTTCCATTCTTGCAAGGACTGCCTATGATTCCACAAGCCTTCATAGCAATAACCCTAAACAAAAATCATACATTGATAGACTTATGCTTTCCTAGGTCAAAGTTGATTGGAATGGAAATAGTTTCAAAGAACATAATGTGAACTTCTCTTTCTAAAAACTCCCTAGAGGTTTTTCTAGTTCTGGTTGTTACATGCACAGAGTAAAGTTTGGATGTTCGGTCTATGGTGGTCAAAGGTCCAATCGAAGGTTTTTCCACAAGTCATAAGAACTACAGAGAAAGACGTGATTAATGACTTGGCATGAAGAAACTGAACCCTGAAGAAGATGCTTTTGGTCAGGCATTACTTGCTGCCTACAAGGGAGAAGAGGTCCATGAGATAGTGGAAAGAGATGATGGCTTTGCCGATGCTATGTCCACAAGAGGGTATTTTTCTGACTATGAAAGCTGGTCTCCGATGGAGCAAGAGGGCATGCATTTTGTGAAAGGAAGAATCCTGGACGTAGGCTGTGGAGCAGGTAGGCACTCGTTGTACTTGCAGGAGAAAGGGTTTGATGTGTTTGGGATTGACGTTTCTCCTCTCGCCATTAAGGTTTGCAAGCTAAGAGGTCTGAAGAAAACCGGGGTCATGCCCATCGAAGCTGTGAACTTCAAACCGGACTCTTTTGAAACAATCATCATGATGGGAAACAACTTTGGACTATTTGGCAGTTTCAAAAAAGCAAGAAGATTTCTCAAGAAGTTCTACAGAATGACTTCCAAAGATGCTCTAATCGTGGCCACATCCCGAGATCCTTACAAGACTGACAACCCCGCACATCTGTATTATCACAAACTGAATAGGGAAAGAGGCAGAATGAGCGGACAGGTGAGAATCCGAATAAGATACGAGAAATGCATCAGTAAATGGTTTGACTACTTAATGGTGTCAGGGGAGGAAATGGCACAGATTCTTTCTGGCACAGGGTGGAAGGTTAAAGAGTTCCTGGATACTGGAGAACCCTACTACGTCGCCATTGTCAAGAAGATTGGTTATAGCTAGTCTATGCATAGAGACAACCATGGCCAATTGGAGAGAAGAGAAGTGACGAGAATGGAAGAGGTTTGCAGAGACCAGGGAGAAGCATTATTAGAATTCAGATGCAGTGTCTCTTGTGGGAATGGTTCACATGTCTGTTAAACCAGTTCTGTGCCAAAATTGTGGAGCTACAGTGTCATTGCAAGAAAGTGTGTGCAAGTGCTGTGGTGTCAAATATGCTGTCGAAACTGGAAGAATAATCATGAACCAACTTGACATGAAGAAAATTGAGCATAGTGAGAAACTGATGAGAAACAATCTCCCAGAAATTGTTCTTAAAACCTTAGCACCATATCCCGAAGAAAAAATCATTTTCGAACAGAACTGGACAAATCTAAAAAAACATTTCCTAGTTACAAACGAGAAAATGATTTTCTATAAAGAAGATCTGACAGACTATTGGATTTTACCTTTTGGCGATTTTGGTGGGTCATCTGAAGGTCACGAGAGAAATTTCATGACCAAACTAGGTGATGTTCCCTTCTTTCTAACTCTTCAACTTCTCGATTTGAAAAATAATGTCTGGTTCAAGCTGCCAGGGATTTTTCCTCCTGGTACAGAATGTTCAAAATTGAAAGGTGCAATCGATAATGCCTACAATCTGTGGCTTACGAAAAAATAGAACAAACCGTCAATCCCAGCATTATTCTGCCTGGCCTTCTTGTGCACTCTTGACCCTCCTCTAAAAGGTGTTAGTATCCGCTTGGACCATTGTCATTTCTTTGTTTTTCAGTTGCAAGGCAACTTATGAAGCGTTCAACAATTCTGTAGGTGAGTCCCCAGATGATTGTGCTTCCCACGGTAAAAGCTGGGAATTCGCCGAAGCTGAATTTCACTTTCCTTCTGTTTCTGACAAGCTCATCAACAGGAATCCAAAAGTGCTCTTCCAGTTCTTTTTTGTTCAATGTTATCGATGGCTCCTTTTGAACGTGAATGACGAAGGGAAGAACCTTGATTTCAGGTTTGGGTTCCGACTGAAACGTCGGCATTACTCCTAGGAAGTGGCAATGATAGTGGAGGTCTATGTTTGTTTCTTCAAGCGTTTCTCTAATTGCAGTTGCCTTCAGATCTTTGTCTTCTGCTTGCCGTTTTCCTCCGGGCAACGCCATCTGTCCAGACCATGGATCTCTAGAGTTCTGAACTCGCCTCACAAAGAGAACATACGGTTCTCCATGTTCAAGCTTCAGAAGGAGAGCCACTGCCGCATTCGCGTCTTGCTCATCCGACACCGCTCTCAGAGTCTCAGGGAGTTTTTCAATCGAAAAAGTCAATTCGAATCAGCACACTTTCTTGTGACTCCGAAATCCAACATAAAAACAATTCTGTTTGTCGACTCGGGCAAAGCACCAATTGTTGAGAATTGGATTTCCTAGCGTCTCCCAGAATAGGACAATCCACAAAGCAAAGCTCATAACTCAAGACGAAAAGGTATACTTGACCCGAACTTATCTCTGCTCGGGTGGGCGAGTGGTCGATCTCATGAATCTTGTGGTGCTCTGTGACTTTGATGGCACGATTACGACAGTCGATACCGCGGAGTGGGTTCTAGCCAGATTCGCCCAAGGAGACTGGCGACAGTTTGACAGGCAATTCGAGAACAGCGAAATTACACTTGAAGAATGTTTGAACAAAGAGTTTTCGCTCGTGAGAGCATCAGAAGAGCAGATGCTAGAAGAACTGAAGGACGTGGTAACCTTTCGCCCGAGCTTTAAGAAACTAGCAGAGTATTGCAAGAAAAACCGCGTTCCTCTCATAATAGTAAGTGCGGGATTAGATTTTGTCATAAACCACTTTTTGAAAATCAATAATTGCCAGGACTTGGTGGAAGTCTACACGGCAAAGACCGCATTCAGCGCCAACGGCATCAGGTTTACGTTTCCAACACTGTTTGACCGAACATCTGACAACTTCAAACACGACATGGTCAGACACTACAAGAGTCATGGCAGGAAAGTCGTTTACGTAGGTGATGGTTCAGCAGACTATGCTGCGGCTAAGGATGCCGACATTTCATTTGCAATTGAAGGTTCTAGGCTGGCAAAACTGTGCAAAAGCCATGGAATACCCTGCAGAAACATAATCGACTTTCAAGATGTAATCGAAGCGATTCGCAAGATCTTGTCGCTTGAGGCGCACGAGCAATAATCAAATAGGAAACAAAAAAACGAAAAAAACCGGTCAAACTGTCGTTCTAGACTGCATCGATAGCCAGAAGCCAATCAATTGTATCTGAACAAGACCTGTGACCCATCATTCGGCTTGGCGGTCTTTCTTTCTTTTTTGTTCTTCTCATCTTGACAATTTCCTAAGTATGTCACATTGTGACGATTTGCTTTATATGTGAATTATGTACCATGGCTCCTCAGACATCGTTGCTTGCCTTTTCTTCTTTCTGGACATATTCTTCATTTCAAATCCTCGTACAGAACTGTGCAAAATCAAACATATTTACGATTTCCAAATAATATACGAATGGGCATCTATTCTATATAGAAAAATTGGTGTGGCGGCCCGAAACCGACGTTGGGATAGAAGCGGATTATCGAACACTGACGATATCGTGTTGCACTGAAACTGTAACTGTGGCCTCAATGATTCGCTTGGACGCAGAAGTAATCCATGGTTCAGCTTCCAGTCGCTTTAGCCTATAATCGATTCCACTGTCAAGTTCAAAACAATTTCTGCGATATCGCTGGCGTACTCCGCAGTCCTTCTTAGACTTTCAATGACCAACCTCAGGTTGGCTATCTCTTCGCTTCCAATTCTTTTAGAAGAGAGCAGGGCTTCCTTCATCGTGAAGTTGACGTCTTTTGTTTTTTGGATTACGCTTTCCGCGAGGTTGAAGTCCAGTCTGAACAATGCTTCTATTGCGGTTTCAAACATCGAGATAGCCAAGGTGCTCATTTCTTCAAGGTTCTTGAAAATCTCTACGTCTATTGGCTTTTTAAGGAGTAAAACGTTCTCTGCAATGCTGGCCGCGTGGTCGGCTGTTCTCTCCACAGACTTTGTCACGAGGCGGTAGCCAAGGCAGTCTCTTGCGTTTTTCAGACCTATCTCCTTTATGATTCTTGGATTCTGTATCGCCATTTTGAGCTGACGTATCACGTAGAGGTTGAACCTGTCAACTTCGTCGTCTGTTGCAACAACGCTCTTTGCCAGCTGTGAGTCATGATCTTTCAGTGCAGTCATAGCGTCTTTATGCATCGATGATGTTATGATGCACATTCTTCTCAAGGCACTTTGAATTGAGAGTTCTGGATAGCTCAGTAAAACCTGCAGTATGAGTTCCGTCGGAGTGTCCGTAACAATCTCTGTTCCAACCAGCAGACGACGGGCGAAGTCTTTTGCAGTATTCCTCTGCCTAGAAATCATTTGCTGATGATCTCGGGCCCTAATGTGAATCATGTTGTAGCCAACTAGATAGGCAGATACAGCCTTTCTAACTATGGTATTTGGATTGTCGTTTGAAGACACCTTGATGAGGGCTTCATCACTCGTTTCCTTTCTCGCCAATTCAGAAGGCGATGAGACTGACAAAGAACCGTCATCTTCTTCCAAGAGTAGCAGAGAGCTACCCTTCCTAAGCTGATTTTTCGTGATCCATTTCTTAGGCAAAGAGACTATATAGGTAGAGCCGCCTGTCACCTGAAGCCTTCTCATTTCTCCTTCGTGTTTTCTACCATTTGCTGACAAACTAATCATCATCTTTATAGTCAAACTACAATCTATTTACTAATCCTTTTACTATATAGTATATACAGAATATATAAGTAACCTATATAATTTGCCGTGACCTTTCTGGACTCGAAAATTGAATGCAAAAAGAAGAGGTGTAAAAATGAAGTACAAGATTGTTATCGCAATAGTCGCAATAGTAGTCATCGTAGCAGGCGTCGTTGGTTATGTGTATCTGGCATCATCGTCCCCCCCGACAACAATAACGCTGATCGGTTCAGGAGCTACATTCCCGTATCCCCTGCTATCCGTGATGATTTCGCACTATCACGAACAAAACACCACTGTCCAGATAACTTATGACTCGAAAGGTAGTGGAGGAGGCATTTCGGATCTCGAGAGCAAGTTAGTAGACTTCGCTGCCTCAGACGCACCACTCGGAGCCACTGACATGGCCAAAGCACCAGGCACACTTCACATCCCAGAAACGATAGGTGCCGTCACAATCGCATACAATCTGCCAGGCATCCCAACTGGTCTTCACCTGACTGGCAAGGTCATCGCCGACATCTTTGCTGGCAACGTGACGATGTGGAACGATTCTGAGATACAAAACCTCAATTCAAACGTGACATTGCCCGCCAAGAGCATAATCACCGTTCATCGATCCGATGGTTCCGGAACAACTTTCATCTTCACCGGCTACTTAAGCGTGTCCAGTCCTGCATGGAACGAGACAATCGGACAGGGTAAAACGGTTGGCTGGCCCATGGGACTCGGCGCAGCCGGCAATACGGGAGTGGCACAAGACGTCAATAACACCCAGTACACCATTGGATATGTCGAGCTGGCCTACACGCTACAGAATGGTATGACAGTGGCAGCAGTCCAGAACCCGACAGGCAACTGGATTCTACCTTCCCTCAACACCATTCAGCTAGCAGTACAGACAGCGGCTTCAAGCGGCCTACCAGCCGGCAATCAGAGTTGGACTAACGTAAGTCTCCTCAACGCCAACGACCCGCAAGCTTATCCCATAGTCAGCTTCACCTATCTACTAGTGTACCAAGAACTCAGCGTAATCCCAGGAATGACACAGACTAGGGCAACAGCTCTTGTTCAATTCTTGTGGTGGGTGGTCCAGCCAAACGGCGGCCAACAGTACTCATCAAGCCTAGAGTACGTCCCACTTCCAGCGAACGTAGTACAAATTGATGAAGCCTCTATTCAGTCGATAACCTTCAACGGACAACACTTGCCCACGAGCTAACAGTGTGCCAAGAATTGGACACCATCACCCAAAATCTTTTTTTGAACTTGATTTCAGTAAGGGTAAGGACCGATTGACATGAGTCCAAGATTGTCTGGGGACAATCTGTTCAAGATATTGGCTGCTCTGCTCGCAGCTTCAGCTGCGGTCATCCTCATAGCCACTGGGTACGAACTTTTCGTCGGCTCTTCGCCCGTGTTACAGCGGTTTGGACTCTATTTCTTCACGGGAACAAAATGGAATCCTGTTGAAACAAGAGTGAACCCAGAAATATACGGTGCACTTCCTTACCTGCTTGGAACGCTCGTTACTTCGGCTATTGCTCTCCTGATAGGCGTGCCCCTGAGCCTCGGGATAGCTATCTTTCTTGTGGAGATGGCCCCCAGAACGTTGAGAGTACCAGTTTCGTACCTTGTGGATCTGCTTGCGGCAGTCCCCAGCGTGATATACGGACTCTGGGGATACTTTGTCCTCCGTTTTTTTATTCTCGACTACATCGAGATACCTTTGTCCCGTTACTTAGGATGGCTCCCGGTATTTAGCGGAACTCCTCAGGGTCTAGATGTGCTCAACGGCGGAATAATCTTGGCGATCATGATAATACCCACAGTGTCATCAGTCTCAAGGGAAGTCATTCAAGCAGTTCCCATCTCAATCCGAGAAGGAGCCTACAGCATCGGCGCAACCAAGTGGGAAGTTATCAGAAACTGGGTACTAAGCTATGGTCGTTCAGGAATCTTTGGGGCAGTCATCCTAGGCCTGGGTAGAGCAGTCGGCGAAACGATGGCAGTCACCATGGTCATAGGAAATGCCATCGGCCCTTCTGCAATCCCCACTTCGCTTTTCAAACCCAGCCAAACAATGGCATCCCTCATAGCCAACAACTTCTTGGAAGCAACGCCTGGAACTTTAGAATTATCAGCATACATAGGCGTCGGATTGTTCTTGCTCTTGCTGAGTCTGTCCATAAACGTGATAGCCCAGGTCATGGTGACTCGCATCCTAAAAGTCAAGGGAGGTGCCGTGGAGTAGATGACGAGCTACGCCTACAGAAAATTCAAGGATAGACTCTTCTTCGTGCTCAGCCTAGGATGCGTCATCATCGCCGTTGTGCCTTTGCTGAGCATTCTCATTGAAGTCATCTTGAATGGAGCCCCGGAGCTCAGCATAAAGTTCCTCACACAAACTGCAGGGGTGATAGGGTCTCCGGACGCAGGCGGCATAGGTCCTGCGATACAGGGTACTTTAATCCTGATAGGGCTCACTTGCCTTATCGGCATTCCATTCGGAGTGATGTCAGGAATATTCTTAGCTGAACATGGCAACAACAGATATTTGCGCGCGTACGCTGGTTTGATGAGAATTTTCAACAACGCGTTGACAGGGGTTCCCTCCATAGTCGTGGGAATTACGGTCTTCGCCCTTGTTGTTCTCACTCTCGGCCACTATTCGCCTCTTGCAGGCGCTATTGCCCTTTCTTTCATTGCGATTCCCATAGTCGCTCGAACCACAGAGGAATCGTTGAAACTAGTTCCTAACTCTCTTCGTGAAGCATCGCTTGCCCTTGGCGTGCGCAATTGGAGAACTACAGTTAGCGTCGTATTGCCAGATGCAAGGAAAGGCTTAGTCACCGGCGCTCTTCTTGCCGTGGCCAGAATCGCAGGTGAAACTGCGCCCCTGCTCATGACGATTCTTGGTGGACAGTATTTCTTCCAAGATTTTAGTCAGCCTATGGACGCTCTCCCGTTGAGAATCTACAGGGATTCATTCTTGAACTACTCCAACTTCCAGGCGCAAGCGTGGGGAGCGGCTCTGGTCTTGATTTTGATAGTCTTAAGCCTTAACATTGGCGTTAGAGTGGCCAGTAGGGGTCGACTTGGAAAGTGAGAAGACAAAAATGAACGGCAACACAAGCTATGTGAAGACTTGGGATCCGCAAAATCCAGTGCCAGCTGGCGAAAAGATGCGAAGCATCAAGCTGAATGCATGGTTCGGGGCCAAACAGGCATTGAAGAACATAGATCTCTCTATTAGAGCCAATGCAGTTACTGCCATCATAGGGCCCTCTGGGTGCGGAAAATCAACATTTGTGCGCTGTCTTAACAGAATGCATGAGCTGGTTCCCGGCTCCAGCTCGTCTGGACAAGTGCTTCTTGACGGACGAGACATTTATTCGAAAGAAGTCGACCCGGTCCTAATCCGCAGAAGAGTGGGGATGGTTTTTCAAAAGCCGAACCCGTTTCCAACCATGTCCATATACGATAACGTAGCAGCAGGATTGAGACTGACGGGATTAGGGCAGCAGCAGCGATTGTGCATTGCTCGAGCGATTGCGTTGCAGCCTGAAGTCATACTGATGGATGAGCCGTGTTCAGCCCTTGATCCCGCTGCAACCGCCAAGATTGAGGAGCTGATAGTTACACTCAAGCAGGATTACACGGTGGTAATCGTCACGCATAATATGCAGCAGGCTGCAAGAGTTTCAGATTTCACGGCTTTCCTCTATATTGGAGAACTCGTCGAATACGGGTCCACCAAACACATATTTGAGAATCCAAGAAGTGAACTCACGGAGAAATACATAACAGGCAGATTTGGCTAGGTGAAGACATGAGCAGATTATTAGACACTGGTTTGGAACAGTTTACCACAATTGTGTTCAGAATGGGAGAAGTTGCGCAAAGAGCCATCAACATCGCAGTAGACGGTTTCCTGGAAGGCGAAGATGTAGGCGATGAAGTTCATGAGCTTTCAGAGCTGCTGGTTGCAATGACCGTGACCGCTGAAGACAAAGCGTTTGAACTGATAGTCAAGTATCAGCCCGTTGCCTCTGATCTAAGAATCATCAACTCCTACATGAAAATTGCCTACGACATGGAAAGATACGGCAGATATGCCTGGGATATTTCTTTCACTCACAAAAAACTTGCCAACTACAGCGAGTGCGTACAATCTAGCGAACTAATGGACAAGATAACGAAAAAAACGCTGCAAATGGTTGACACGAGCACAAAGGCACTCAGAGACAACGACGCAGACATGGCTAAAACACTGGCAAAAACCGAGAACGAAGTGGACGAAATATACTCAGCCCACCTAGACCTACTTTCTAAAGCTCCTCCAAAAACAAAATGCCTAGTCTGCAACCTTCTCGTCGTCAGATACCTGGAAAGAATAGCAGATCACGCCACCTACATTGGCGAATCAATAGTTTACATCGCTACAGGAGAAAAGGTGAGCCTCAGGTAGAATCACAAGTGAAAAGCCGTGGTTTGAGAAACATCACCAAAGCTTGCCACGGAGCGCGCTGGTTCCAGTCGACTAGGGCTTCTCTTTCACAAAACTGTAAGTCTTCTCTCCTTTTTCCAGC
Source organism: Bathyarchaeia archaeon (assembly GCA_049516875.1). Lineage (GTDB taxonomy): Archaea > Thermoproteota > Bathyarchaeia > Bathyarchaeales > Bathycorpusculaceae > JBEKCD01. The sequence continues at coordinate 12,250 of JBEKSS010000001.1, forward strand.
AGTCTAAACAGTCCCTTGCTTGTCACCCTTGACAATATCCCGTCTTCTTTCATGTGATGATCACTGAAGGACAAAACTCCTTCAGGTCTCAAAACACGGTACAACTCTTCCAGCACCCCATCGGCATTCGTCAGATCGTGAAAGGTATCGTACAGAAGGACTAGGTCAATGCTTTCATTTGACAATCCCGTTTTACAATCAGAAAGAATCGTTTCCACATTCGCCAGGCGATTTTCCACTGCGATTTTCTTAACCATCTGAACTGCAAGCGGATTGACATCCAAAGCATAGATTTTTCCAGACTTCCCAACAAGCTCAGCAACAGCTCTCACATAGCCACCCGGCCCACAGCCAAAATCAAGAACACTGAAACCTTCCCTTATCCCAACTTCTTTCACAACATCTCTGCGTGGCCTAAAGAAATCTCTGATCTTAAAGGTGAAGGCCATAGCCCTGAAACTTGAACTGGACATCTGCTTATCAATCATCTCCTCGCCGGTCACAACACGTTCTTCAAGAGCGCACAAGACAAGAATCTGTTGTTGAAAGTTTATTAGCTTAGCTTATCGATCGACTGAATTCTAAAGACAATGATTCGGAGGTTCACTCATGCATAAAATCATTCAAATTCCTCACAAGTTCTGTGACTACACATGCTATGTCAACGGTTTGGAAGATGTACTTGCTTGGAAAGGAGGCAATTTCACTGATTTTCTGCTCTCTGTCGTGGGAGGCATGGCGAGTTTTGCGTACTTGAAGTTCAAAAGTGCGACGCCGCCCTCTATGGTTTACTGGAGCACTAACCCAAAGTACTTGCTCCGAAATCTTGAGAAGATAATCGGTTTCAGACAGATAGTGAGTGAAGGAAAGAGTTTCAAGACAACGTTCTCTGAGATTAAGGAATTCATCGACAAGAATGACCCCGTCATGGCAGGAGCACTTGACATGTATTACCTTCACTACTATCCGCAGATGTACAACAAGGTTCACGTGCCGATTCATTACTTTCTGGTCGTCGGATACGATGACGAGAAGCAGATGGTTTTCGTGCACGATTGCGGCAGAAAAGACGTTCAACAATTGCCATACGCTGAATTCGAAAAAGCTCTTGACGTGAAAGTTCACGGAATGAGCAAGAAGAACACGTTCAGGGTCTTCAAACTTAGTAGGACAATTCCGTCAGAACTTGAAGTTGCAAGGAACGGGCTTGCTTCTAAAGCCCAGCAGATGCTCAAGCCTCCAGTCAAGATGTTCGGTATCCCCGCGATGCGCAAGCTCGCAAAAGAAATCTCTTTATGGAACAACGAGGAATGCTTCAAACACCTAGCGACCTATGCAACAACTCCCCCAGAACTTCCAAGCAGTTACGAGCATAGTGACGGCATGAGATTCGCCCAAGCAGACGTGCTTGAAAGCCTTGGCAAGAAGTACAATATCAATGAATGGGTTGCCACGTCAAAGTTGTTTATGAAATCAGGTCAGCTGATCAAGGAGTTATGCAGAACAGCTATGAACCAAGACGGTGCAAAGTGCTCCAAGCTCATCGCACAAATCGCGGATATCGAAGAAAAGGCTTACTGCTTGCTAAAGGACGCTGCACATTTCAAATCTAGTACATCCTTGAATCATCATCCTTAAGAAGTCACTTGACTCGGCTTCTCAAGGGGCTAGCCCTCGCTCATTATTTATAGGACAATTCGAATTCAATATAAGTCATCTTCAAACCATAGAAGGAAGGACAATTGAGGAAGACAGCAGTTGTGGCCATCGGTGGAAACTCTCTGATAACAGACGAAGATCATCAGACGGTGGCTGACCAGTTTGAAGCCACCCGAGAGACTTGCGCTCACATAGCCCGCATGGTGGAAAAAGGCTGGGAGGTCATTATAACCCACGGCAACGGACCCCAAGTCGGCTTCATCCTTTTGCGATCTGAACTGGCCAGCAAGGCCGTGCACACCGTGCCGCTTGATTCTTGCGGTGCTGAGACACAAGGTGACTTGGGCTATATGATTCAACAGTCTCTATACAACGAGTTCCTATCAAGGGACATCAAAAACCCAGTTGTCACGGTCGTGACCCAAGTCCTCGTGAGAAAGAATGATCCTGCCTTCAGCAACCCCACCAAACCCATAGGACCTTTCTACAGTAGAAGGAAAGCCGAAAAATACCGGAAGGAACGCAAATGGAGCGTAGCCGAGGACGCAGGGCGCGGCTGGAGACGTGTAGTTCCGTCACCCATGCCCGTGCGCATCATTGAACAGGACGCTATTAAGACTCTTGTTGATCAGGGGGTTGTAGTCATCGCCGCAGGAGGCGGAGGCATCCCTGTTATTAAGGAAAATGGCAAGTTGAAAGGCGTGGAAGCAGTCATCGACAAAGACTACGCCTCAGCCATCCTAGCCATAGGCCTAGAAGCCGACCTGTTTCTCATTTCCACAGCAGTGGAAAAAGTCGCGTTGAACTTCGGTAAACCAAACCAAGAGCTGCTTGACAAGATGACCTTACCCGAAGCGAAGAAATACTACCGACAGGGACACTTTCCCCCGGGCAGCATGGGCCCAAAAATCCGGGCTATCATCAACTACCTTGAACACGGAGGAAGGAAAGCGATTATCACAAACCCGGAAAACCTGGAAAATGCACTACTCGGAAAGACAGGTACACACATCACCAGATGAAAAGACGGTTCTCCTCCCCCAATTGACACTACGAAGTCGGCGGCTGCTCCACAAACGTCTCTTACCACATTTCGCACGTCTAGCCGAACATCGTTCATTCCCACTTTAAACTTGCCCAGTTCCACTTTATCTATACTTTCTTTTTGCTTTCTTTCGTTTGAAGATGAGCGGCCATTCTTGAGAATGTCATAGGTTGATAATGATTCTTATAGTTCAAGTCTATCAGAAAACCTTCGATGTCATCCACGTTCACATAGGCCATCATCTTAGAGCTTGCGGCTTCCTTCACATCTCTCATGTAAGTGTCATAGTCTCCATAATCCCTGTGGAATGAGATAATTACGAGCTCTCTCCCCATCCCTATCCCGTCCATAACGAGGAGGTACGGGCGACGTTCTTGGTTGTCTAATTCACGCGCTGCTCTGTGCAACTCCTGGAGTTCCTCAGGAGACACGGACTTTAGTTTAAACATGATGACTGCCATAAGATTGAAGCCCAGCTTACAGAAATCAGGTATCATAGTGTATTCCCTGATGACGCCTTCTTTCTTGAGTCTACTGATTGTCCTACTAACTGTAGGCTGCGAAATCCCTAATACCTTGGCCAGTTCTCTGTCGCTCCTGCGACTGTCCTTCATAAGCTCCGATACAAGCTTTAACTCAACGTCTTTCAAAACTCTGCCTCCTGCTTCGGTCATGGCAGTTTATTTCGATTAGTCCACACTAAAAAAGCTTTGGTACTTTTTCGGGCGCCCGCTTGTTCCTACAGCTCTATTATTGATTTTTCCTTTATTATCCACTTACTGTTCTTGAGCGCCTTCATCAACGGCACAGCTATTATTGCCCCAAGTATGGCCTGCACAAACCTGACTGCCGGATAGAAGAATGGACTTACAATGAAAGCAACACGAGTGGCATCCAAGCTTAAACCAAACAGTTGATAGACGTATGGAACTGCAAACACGTTATTTCCCCACATGTTGTCCACTTGGTTTCCGACAAAACAAATGAAAAAGAATAAAATTGGAAGGCGTTTTGTATCGGAAAGTCTTTGACTAAACACTACGATTGGAATGATTAGTAGAAGGGCGATGACCTTGTCCCAAAGAGCAGCTATTGGCACAATGTAGTTTTCCGCTATTGGTTGGGAAGGGGGAAGAAACAGGAATACTGCAATCAGCAGGCCAAACAAGGCAAAAGCCCATTTCCACTTTCTATAATAAACAAGTCCCACAACCAAGGCGTTTAGCGGTGGAGAAAGAATAAACGGCACACCATAAGGATTCAGACCGCTGGGAGGCAAAACCCAAGCCACGCAGACTCCAAAGAGGGCTGCTAACGCGCCTAGATAAGGTCCCAAGACAAGCCCGAAGACGGAAGCAATCAAAGCTTCAAGCTTGATCTGCAGGTTTGGAACACCAACAGCATAAAGACCAGGCAATATCAATGACAAAACATAATACAATGCGGCGAAAATTGCAGTCAATGCGATATTTCGACTTGACAGCTTCAATAACCCAACCGCCTTATGTGATTTTCTAGTTTGCTGTGTAGTTTTTTACACAACGTTAATAAAACTTACCTAAAACAATAATCAAACGGAGAGTCCACCAATGGAATCTTCGCTCTGGAAGTCGAGACACATCGCCAACTGCTTGGAACTCGCAATTCTATTGGAAAGCGGCGCCCACAAGCCAGGAAACGTGAGCGTTGTGACCAACTTCGAAGGTACGCGCTATGAACACTTTCTAGCTTCTGCCGTGGCCGTGGCGCCCTCTCTTGAGTATGCGGCAATGCGAGGAATCGCTGTTTCGAAAGGAGAAATCCATGTGGGCGACGTTGGAGTGGGGCGTATCATAGAAGATTGCGTGGAGAACATCAACGCTTGGCAACACGGCGGCAACACTCTGCTTGGCACCGTTATTATGCTCTCGCCCCTTGCTGTTGCGGCTGGCATGAGCCGGAGCGAAAAAGGCATCTTTAATGCTGCAGAACTCAGGAAAAACTTGAGACTAATTGTGGAATCAACCACACCTGAAGATGCCGTCAAACTATACGAGGCGATAAGAAATGCTAATCCCAGCGGTCTCGGCAAAGTCTCAGACTTGGACGTTAACAGTCCAGACTCCATGAGCAAGATACTCAACGAAAAGATTTCACTCTACCAGATTTTCAAAATTGCCTCAAGATATGATACAATATGCTCTGAGTGGGCCAATGACTACACGATAACATTCGACTTCTCCTACCCTTATCTAACCGAGCAGATTAAGAAAACCGACGACCCGTCTGTAGCCATAATTCAAACGTTCTTGAAGGTTCTGGCAGAATATCCAGACACCTTCATAGCACGAAAAACAGGCTTTGAAAAAGCTAAAGAGGTTTCGGCCAAAGCTGCGCAGATTCTGCGGCTTGGAGCCCTAGAAACTTCCATTGGACACGAAAGCCTCTGCAAATTTGACCAAGAGCTCAGGCAAGAAAGCAATCTGCTCAATCCAGGGACAACTGCCGACATAATTTCCGCAGCTCTGGCTCTGTGCGTTCTCAGTGGGTACAGACCATAATCCGAGCTCTGTTGCTTTTGCACCCATCTTTTGCAGAGTGGAACACCTACCAAGTAAGGATTGATTTGTTACAGAATTTCCTTCGCTGCTTCCTTGTAGATTTCTAAGTCATTTTTCGTAAACAACACGAATATTACTTTTCTGAGGTTGCCTTCTTTTTCCAGAAACTCTTTCACGGTTGTTAGGGCTGCTCTGCTCGCTTTTTCTGTGGGATATCCATATGCGCCTGTGCTGATGGATGGGAACGCTATGGTTTTCAGTCCTTTGGAAACCGCTAGTTTCAAGCTGTTGCGGTAGGCGTCTGCTAAGAGTTCAGGTTCCTTCTGTTTGCCTCCGTGCCAGATGGGTCCAACAGTGTGGATGACATATTTGGCCTTGAGATTGCCTCCAGTGGTCATTGCTGCCTTTCCCGTCGGAAGCCCTCCTGGCCATTCTCTGGCTATCAGAGACTTGCATTCTTCAAGTATTTTCGGTCCACCTCTCCGGTGGATTGCCCCGTCAACGCCTCCGCCTCCCATGAGAGACGAATTGGCCGCGTTTACCACAGCATCAGTATCCATGTTGGTTATGTCTTCTTGAACAAGACAGATTTTAGCATTCCCAACGTGGAATTCTAGTTCACTCATTTTCTCCCCCTCACCTTTGGGAACAATTCCAGCATCCTTCTACATTTTCTCGTCCGGCATGAAGCCCTTTTGCAGTTCTACTACTTCTGTGCTGTCTTTTGCTTTTGCGTATCTTTCCAGTCTTTCATGGTTCAGCTCCAGAAAGGTGTGTCCCCACTTGAAAATGGACAGCAACTCATTTGCCTGATCCTTGAACCCGGTGATGTAAAGAGCCGCTGCCAATGCTTCGGCCGTTGTGAGTTTGGTGGGCTTGCCAAAATTAACCGGGTTGCCCGCAACGAGTATCGGGAGGCATCGGGATGTTCCCCTCACGTGTTTTAGCAAGACTTTTTCAGCGTGTTCCCAGCTGCAATCCAAGCCGACTAGACCAAAGTCTTCCATGCGAAATCTGTCAGCGGGGGAAAAGGCGACTTCGGAGAACGGGTTAAGCACGACCGCTCTTTTTGGCAGAAACCGTAGCTGAACCACTTGGCGAACCAGTCCAAATCGTTTAAGCTTCAGAGCCGTGCACTTCTTGGGATCACATTGTCTCGCGTTGTAGACAACGATTCTAACTTGTCTTTGCACGTGCTTTCTGCACCTTCAAGTGACTCATGGGATCATTCAGAACTTTCGGTATGTGTCGGATGAGATCCGTGGCAACCATGTGAGGCCCAAATTCTTCGAAAACAAAGTCACCTGCAGCACCGTTCACAAAAGCTCCGGCAACGGCAGCTTCGAAACAGTTCGCCTTCTGAGCGAGAAAGGCTCCAGCGATTCCTGAAAGCACGTCCCCGGTGCCGCCGACCGTCATTCCAGGGTTGCCTGTGAAGTTGAGCTTGACGCGTGTGCCATCAGAAACAACGTCAACAGATCCCTTCAACAGCACTGTTGCGTTCAAACTTGCAGCGGTCCTCTGTACTTGCAGAACTTTCTCAGAAAGGGGTTCCGGCGGTTTCTTCCCTGTCAGAGTAGCGTATTCTCCGGCGTGAGGCGTCAACACCAACGGCACACCCAGTTTTCTCTTGAAATTTGCAAAGGCTTTCAGGCCGTCCGCGTCCAGAAGCAAGGGTTTTCCAGACTTCTCCACGGCTTCGACTATTCCCTTGACGGCCTCTCTGGTTTCAGGATGCAATCCAAGGCCCGGACCAAGAACAACGGCGTCGGAGGCTTCGACGTAGGGTTTCAACGTGTTCAAGTTGTTTGGGTTTAGGTGTTTTCCTTCAAGTTTTATGGTGATGATATCTGGAGACAGAGACGAAATAGCATAGGCAGTTTTTTCTGGCGCAGCAACATAGACCAAGTCGACGCCAGTGCGTAGGGCAGCTTGTGCGACCAGAGTTGGTGCTCCTGAAAAGGTTTCGCTTCCACCGACAACCAGCAAACGTCCAAAATCGCCTTTATGGGACTCGGACGGGCGGGGTTTGGCAACCAGCAGAACATCGCCTGGACCTGCAAACTGTTCAAACTCTTTGGGCAGACCAATGCTTTTCACAAGCAATTCGCCCACGTACTTCTTTGCTTTCCCCAGTCCTTTCTTTGATCTGTGGAAAGTAATGGTCAAGTTCGCCTTCACTGCCTCATCCGAGACGGTTCCCGTCTCCGCATCGATTCCTGTCGGCACATCAACCGCAATTCGGAAGGCATCCATTTCATTAATTCTCTCAACAAGCTGCAAGATAGGCGGTCTCAAGCTTCCCTTGGCGCCTGTTCCAAGCAACGCGTCAATCACTATGTCCGCCGTTGTCTTCGGCACAAGTGTGCTGTCATAAACCTCTTCAACAGGAATCGTGTCGCTTAGAAACTGCAGAGCATGCCAATTTTCCAGAGCCGCTTTATCGGAGATTTCTCTGGCCTTTCCTGCAAGTATGATCCTAGCCTTGAAACCCATGCAGGACAGGTGCCTAGCCGCAACGAAACCGTCGCCGCCGTTTCCGCCCAAGCCACAGAAAACCGCTACAGATTTCCCCGGCTTAAACCGTGAAGCAACTTCCAAGGCAACGTTGTGCCCCGCGTTTTCCATCAACAAGAGCCTAGAAACACCAAAGTATTCCGCATTCGACTCCAATGCTCGCATATCTCGGCTTGTTACAGGATCTTTAAGCATACTCAAAGCCCGATAGTCTAGTGTCTAAAATCCAAAGATAAGCGTATCCGTATTATCGGAAAGAGGGGCAATGCACGACAGGCTCAGCGCAAAGGGACAGCAGAAACAGAAGGCACGAAGGGTTCGCCTCAAAGTGTAGCAAAATATTTTAATGCATACACGCAAACAATATTATGGAGATTTAAATGCCAACAGCTTTCGTGTTAATCAACACCGAGATCGGCTCAGAAAGTGACGTGCTTAAGGACTTGAAGAAGGTTGAAGGAGTAGAACAGGCAAACGCTGTCTACGGAGTTTACGACATCATTGCCAAAGTGAGTGCAGACACGATGGACAAGCTTAAGGAAATCGTCACGTGGAAGGTCAGAAGACTCGACAAGGTTAGATCAACGCTTACCATGATCGTTGTAGAAGAAGTGACCAAGAAGTAGCAGTCATCCCCTCTTTTTTATTTGGAACAGACAATTCTTCGTTTATGTCTCGCCCCCACTTCCAATTCTAGAAAAGCTGAGTTTAGACGAATGTCCAAGAAAACATTGCACATAGGACTGGACGATACAGACTCAACGAGAAAGGGTTGCACAACATACGTTGCCGCCCTGCTTGTAGAGAAACTGCAGAAGCTCAGTGCCAGCTTCATCGATTATCCAAGCCTGATTAGGCTAAATCCTAACGTGCCGTGGAAAACCAGAGGAAACGGGGCGCTGTGCCTCAGAATAGAATACGACGAAAACGCTGAGAACGAAATAAAAGAGACAACCATATCCACGGTTGAAGAAAACGCAGATTTGGAGTTCAGAGGAACAGACCCGGGTGTCGTCTTCTTTAAAAAAGCGAAAATCCCGAAGGAACTCAGAGTTTTTGCAGAGCATGCTATAACGGGAATCGTGACACTGAAGGACGCATCAAGACTTTTGACGAAATTCAACGGAGAAGCCATTGGCTTCAAGAATGGCAGAGGAATCATAGGCAGCCTGGCAGCCATCGGTGAAACGCTTCAAGGAGACTGCACCTACGAGATTCTTGCGTATCGAATTCCAGAAAATTACGGACTGAAACGGAGAGTGGACGAAGCATCAATCATTAAGATGGACAAGGCAACGGCCCCGTACACCTTCAACAACGTCGACACGGAAAGAAACAGAGTCATCATAACGCCTCGAGGACCAGACCCGATTCTCTTCGGCATCCGAGGTGAAACCCCAGAAATCGTGAAGAAAGCATTCGAAATGGTCAGTCCCCTCGAATCGGTTGAAAGATGGCTCATTTTCCGCACGAACCAAGGAACCGACGCACATCTCAGACGAATCAATGATCTTAGCCAGCTGAGACCATACAGTTCAGTGATTGCAAAGGGAATTGTAGCAGCGAACCCGAAGATGATTCGTGGAAGACACATCATTTTTCCAATCAGAGACGAGAGTGCCCAGGCTGACTGCGCCGCATATGAACCAAGCGGTGTTTTAAGCCGTGTCGCGAGACAACTGATCTGTGGAGACTGTATACAGGTTTATGGCAGTGTCCGGGTTCCTTCACACGGAAGGCCTTTGACGATAAACCTCGAAAAGATCCGATTGCTGAAAGTGACCCCAAAGATCGTTTATCAAAATCCAATCTGTCCAAAATGTGGCAAACGCCTGAAATCAATGGGTAAGAACAAAGGTTTCAGATGCGAAAAATGCGGGCTGAGAGATACCAGCGTCGGAAAGGTTGAGGTCAGGATGAAACGTGAGATAAAGAGAGGCCTGTACATAACCTCAACCAGATCTCAGAGACACTTAACCAAGCCGTTTGTCCGTTACGGAATGGAAAAACGTCACGGAAAAGATGAAAGGTTGATTGAAAACTGGCATTTTCCTTAGGCTTTTTCGTCTCTCACCTTGAAGATTTCGCACAGCATCTGATACAGTTCGTCACCGCCTTCGACCTTTGAGAAAAGATCCTTTTCCGCCTTGAGGATACGTCCCATGGTTTGATACGTCTGTCGCCACTCCAGCTCTCTCCACATCAAACTGTAGTTTCTCAGTTCGAGCCATGCACGGAAAATCAAAACGGTGAACATGCCCAAAGTAAGTGCGAGGTTCAACACGTAAATGTCGAATACATCCGTGACTTTTCACCTCCCGCCTGTCTTTTGCTATGATGAGCTTATAGTCAAACACTTTTAAATCAAACGCGTGTTGGCACGAACCAAAGACAAGCTCACGCTAGTTTACTGTTTCATCGACGCGCGCTCGCCAAGAGCGTGGCGGATGTCTGGCAAGGAGAATATGTAGACGACGGGGAAGAATAGGCAGCGAAATGGTTTAAATTCCCGTGTTTTGTTAATCTTTTGAAAATCGGGTCAAAGTTTGGAGTGTTTATGATTTGCAGCGGTTTCCAGCAGAGGAGTACAACCTTCCGTTTTTCAAAGAACACAGCTACGTTAGAAAATTGTGCCCCAAGTGCGGCGAGTATTTCTGGACACAGCTTCCAAGTCAGAAGACATGCGGAGAAGCAAATTCAGAAGGATGCGCATCATACACTTTCATAGACAATTCACCCACAAACAAAAAGTATAATCTGCACGAGATGCGTGAAGCATTTCTCTCGTTCTTTGAGAAAAACGGTCATGCGCGCATAAAGCCTTACCCAGTGGTGGCAAGATGGAGAGATGACATCTACCTCACCCATGCGAGCATAATTGATTTTCAGCCATACGTCACTGACGGGATTGCTCCTCCGCCAGCAAATCCGCTGGTAATCTCTCAACCTTGTATACGCCTGGTGGACATAGATAACACGGGTCCCACTTTTGGGAGACACTTAACGATTTTTGAGATGGGTGGAGCGCACGCGTTTAACTATCCAGACAAAGAGGTGTACTGGAAAGACCAGACCGTCAGGTATCAGCACGATTTCGTTACAGGAGTTTTGGGCGTTAAATCTGAAGAAATCGTGTACAAGGAGGAAGTCTGGTGTGGTGGAGGAAACGCAGGACCGTGCGTCGAATCCATCATCAGAGGTTTGGAAGTGGACACCCTCGTTTTCATGCAGTTCAAAGTGGTCAACAGTGACTTCGTCAAGTTGCCGATTCGCACAGTTGACACGGGCTACGGCATAGACCGTTACGCATGGCTTTCTCAAGGCGCACCCAGCGGTTTCCACGCGATTTACGGCGATTTACTTGAGAAAGTCTTCAAGATGGCAGGCATAACCAGAATCAACGACGAACTTCTGAAAAGAGTAGCAGAAGCCTCAGGCCTCGTGAACTTGGACAAGATGGCGAGCAGAGTCGAAACTAGAAAAAAAGAAGCAGAGTTAGCAGGGATAAGCGTGGATGACCTAGACAAGTTTGTAACCCCGATTGAGAACGCTTTCGCGGTTGCAGACCACACTAAGTGTTTGAGTTTTATACTTTCCGAGGGCGTGGTTCCTTCAAACATTCAAGAAGGCTACTTGGCTCGCCTCATTTTCCGCCGAGTCTACCGACTGCTAAGGATGCTGGGCATATCCGACAAGCTTTACGACATCATGGACATGCAGGTGAACCTGTGGTCCAAGGACTATCCTCACCTGAAGGAGATGCGAAACGATATAACGGAAATGCTCAAGGTCGAAGAAGAGAAATTCGACGAAACCATCAAGCGTGGCGAAGGGATGGTCAAGCGCATCTCAAGCGAACTGAAAAAAGAAGGAAAGAAGACTATTCCTGTAGAAACGTTGACGGAGCTTTATGATTCTCACGGGTTGCCGCCCGAGATCGTCAAACAAACTGCAGAAAAGGAGGACTTCAACGTGGAACTCCCCGAGAATTTCTACACTTTGATTGCGCAAAGGCACATGCAGGTCTCAAAACCCGTGGAAGAAGAAGCCAAGTTCGAACAAGAGTTGAAGACGGAAGTCGCTGAGCTCCCTGCAACGGTAGCGCTGTACTATCAGGATCAGTACATGAAGGAGTTTGAAGCAAACGTTCTGAAAGTGGTCAACAAGGAGTTTGTTGTGCTCGACAAGACGTGCTTCTTCCCCGAAGGGGGCGGACAACCTGCAGACAGCGGACACTTCGCGTTCGGCGGCAAAAAGGCCGAAGTAGTTGATGTTCAAAAAGTCGGCAAGGTGATTGTTCACAAGGTGAAAGGCGACGTTCCGAAAGAAGGCAACGTGGTCAAAGGAGCCATTGCATGGGAAAAACGCTACAGCCTCATGAAGAATCACACCGCAACCCACGTGGTAGGCGGGGCTGCAAGACGCGTTCTAGGTCAGCATGTTTGGCAGTACGGAACGCAGAAGGGCATCGAAACTTCCAGACTTGACATCTCTCATTACCACAGATTAACGTTGGAAGAACTGCACAAGATAGAGACTCTGGCGAATGAGGCTGTTCTGCGAAACATTCAGGTTGAAACCACGTGGATGCCCAGGAACGACGCTGAAAGTCTTTATGGCTTCAGGCTTTACCAAGGCGGGGCAGTGCCAGGCAAAGAAATCCGAGTTGTGAGAATCGGAGATTGGGACGTTGAAGCCTGCGCTGGGACGCATCTGAAAGGCACAGGCGAGATTGGTTTTCTAAAAATCATCCATTCAGAGAGAGTCCAAGACGGGGTCGAAAGGCTCGTCTATTCAATCGGAATCCCAGCGGTCAAGGCTGTTCAGAAAAACGAAGAATTACTTGTCAAAGTGTCTGAAACGTTGAACGCTCCTCTTGAAAAGCTGGACAAGACGGCGGAGAAGCTGGTGAAGGAGTTGAAGGAAGCGAACGCTGAGAGGAGAAGGCTGGTTAAAGAAATAGCGGTTCAAGACAGTGTCAAGCTGGAGGACGAGGTTGAGGCGGTGGAAAACAAGGAGATTGCGGGCGTCAAACTCGTAATCCGGGATTTTCATGAATCCATTGAGGTTGACCGAATGGTTCAAACAGCAACCGAGATTATTAAACGGGACGAGGCAGTGGTCACTGTGTTTTATGGATCAGACGGGAAAAACGCGAGAATAATGGTTATGGCTGGAAAAATCGCCCTTGAAAAGGGAGTAAATGCTAACGAGGTAGTCAAGGAATCAGCAGCAATCATCGGCGGCGGGGGAGGCGGAAGACCCAGCTTTGCTCAGGGAGGCGGAACACGAACAGAAAGACTGCCTGAAGCAATAAAAAAAGCCGAAGAAACCGTGAGAAAAAAGTTGAAACACTGACAAAACAATCCTACAAGTCTCCAACGTCCAGACTCGACTCGCTTCTAGGTGGCACAATCTCCTGAACAGGTTAAAAGCGCGCGTTTGCTGTGATTGTGTGAGGATTCAACTCTCTTGCTTCAGTCTGCCATCCTGCATAGTGCAGACTAAGTCTGCGGCGTCGATTATTTTTTCGTCGTGTGTTGCCACAACTATCGTGGTTTTCTCGTGTTCGTTTATTTCCTGAAGAAGACTGATTATTTCTTTGGCTGTTTTTGAGTCGAGTTCTCCGGTGGGCTCGTCGGCAATGATTATTTCCGGCTTGTTTGCAAGAGCCCTTGCGATGGCCACGCGCTGCATCTCGCCCATGCTCAACTGTTTCGGCCTGTGATTGCCCCTCTGCGTCAGCCCTACGATCTCGAGAAGCTTCACTGCTCTTTCCCACTGCTCTTTCTGGGACTTGTTGGCTAATGACATAGGCAATTCAACGTTCTCCAGAGCGTTGAGCGTGGGAAAAAGGTTGAACGTCTGAAAAACGAATCCAATGCGCGTGTTGCGGATTCTTCTGCGCTCACTACCGGATAGTCGCGAAGCGTCAACATCATCGATGAAGATTTCTCCTGAGGTTGGATAATCGTTCAACCCGATGAGGTTGAGCAATGTGGATTTGCCTGAGCCTGAAGGGCCGATAATAGCTATTAGTATTGGCTTGCTGATTTCCAAGCTCACCGCTTTGACGGCTGCTATTTCAGACGCGCCCACTCGGAAAGATCTTGTTAGGTTCACTGTTCGAATCTTCATCAGTATTCCGCTCTCAGGACTTCGGCTATACGCATTCTCATAGCGTTTAACGCAGGGATTATTCCCCCTAGACAGCACACGCTGACGATGGCTGCAAACATTTCCAGCATGTAAATGGGCGGCACGATTTCCAGGATACTGGGAAAGAACAGTGTAACAGGGATGCTCGTGTAGAGGCTTGCCAAGACGATGGCCGTGAGGGAACCGAAGGCTATGCCTATGACCCCACCCAAGACTCCCATTAGAAAAGTTTCTATGATAACCACTCGGAACACGTAGCTTGTTGGAGCGCCCATGGCGTCCAGGGTTGCGAAGTCACGGCGTCTCTCTGAGACGCTCATAATAGTAACGGTCATGACGAGGATTAAGCTGATGACGAAGACCACTACTTCTATGCCGATGGTCCATGTTTGTACCTGCTCTAGGACGGGCTGAACGATGTCGTTCCTCTCAGTTTCTGTCAAGGCATTGACGTAACCTATTTTTTCTTTTATGGCCACGGTCAAGTTCTGCTGCGGCATGCTTTGAAGAGGCTTGACTGCGATTATGTTTACGCTTTGGGGATAATTGTAAACTAGCTGCGCGAGTGTGAGGGGCATAACTAGACAGCGATTCAACAAGGCCATCTTGGTGTCGAAGACGCCTGAGACGCGTAGAGTGTAGCCGTTTACTTGTATCTCAGCATTCACAGTCCAGTTATATTGATCTGCGAGGGAGGCGCCGGCCACGATTTCGTTGCTTGAATCGTTTGCGGGAAAATGTCCGTTTGCCCTTAGCGGTACGGGTCCAAGAACGATATTCCAATCTTCAACGGGTATGCCCATCGAAAAGTTTACTGGAACAGCCTGGATCAGTGCTTGAGATCCTACCGACGTGACAAACAGGACTGGCGTTACAGTGCTTACCCCTGGAATGCTCAGTATTTTTTCCACTGTTGAACCTTGTGGCAGCATACCACCAGTGACTGGAATTGCTTGGATTACGATAGCGTCTTTGCTTACCACGGTGACTTGGCCGTTGAAGAGCACGTTCATCTCTCGTATCACCGCTGTGTACCGCATAGTGGTGGAGCCCACGGCGATGACGAATGTTGCCGCGATTGCCACTCCCAGTATGCACAGGGCTGTTCTGATTTTTCTTCGAAACAGGTTTCTGGAGCAGAACGTAAGCAGCCGCGTTTCGATCCCTGAACGATTAGTCTTGTATGAAAACTATATAAGCGTTGGCAACGCATGATTGTAATGTAAAGTGCAAGTTCAAATGGGGAAAGGAAAATGAAAATCAACAAGTTTTTGACCCTATCCGCAGTATTTCTTCTGTTAGTCTCAACTTTCACTGTGATTTGCAGATCCAGCGTAGCTGTTCAGATGCCTGCTGAAGCAACTTTGACTGGACACATTCTGGATCGGGGCGTTGACACCGACGGCAACGGACTGTACGACTACTTGGAAGTTGACGTGGAAATCAACGTGACCGTCGCCGACAACTTTGAATTAAGCGCTAACCAGCTTCTGGAGGGCAGCGTAATCGTTGGAATTGGCACGAGCGTTCCCGTCTACGCTTCCAGCCAAGGCTTTCTCGACATTGGCATTCACTATCTGAACGTGTCCTTCAGTGGTCCCATGATTTTCAGCTCGGGGCTGAGCATCCAAAAAGTGGGTACGATCCAGCTTTACAGTACTAGCAACTATTACTACGAGTATCAGGACGGCATTAACGATGTTCCCTTGTCGAGAGTTTACAACTATGCTGAATTTGATCCTCATGCCTTCTTGACTGGACACATTATGGACCACGGTGTGGACACTGATGGTGATGGCCTATTCAATTATCTCCAAGTCGGTATAGAATTCAATGTGACTCAGACCGGACATTACCAAGTCAGTGCTGAGGGGCTGATAGAGAAAAATGGAACCATGACGAAAAACTACTTTTTCGATTACCAGTATGATGAAGGAAACTTCACTGTTGGCATTCACACAGTCTACATGAATTTCTCAGGTTCCGGAATTGTTTCCCAGCATTTGAACCCGACAGATGTCTACTACATACAAATTTATGACATTACTAACCAGCTTCAGACAAGTTGGCTTGATGCCGCACCTCTCTCGAAGCAATACAACTACACGCTTTTCAACGCACCCTCACAGGACATCAAAGTCAACTTCAAAGTCTACCCAGACGCCACAGTTGCGGTGGACGGGGGGCTCAATTTCACGCACATGTACCCAGAAAACACGTATGAACCCCTCATGAACGCGACGATGGGCTTTTCGACAACTGGGAACGTGACGACGGAAACCTCCAACGGCACAATTGTCTTTCCAGAGAACACATATTCGAACTACAAAGCAATCGAAGCGCATGCACGCTCGGTCTACGAGAATGGGCTCGAAAATGACACTGTCAACGCTTCCATGATATTGACGCCGGAAGAAGCTGGATATTACCCGTTCAACAAGACAGACGTCAACCTTATCGCCGCATACTCCGGAGGCCTGTTTGACGTAACTATCAGCGGGCAAACGATGATACCCACTATTTACAGCACCGTTTTTCCATTTAACATGTCGGACGCGACGGTTCGCGCGGATTTCGATGGAACAAAACTTGGAGGAAACATCACTTTCCACGCGATTCCAGGATTCCCGTTTGCCGACATCAGGTTGGACTTCAACGGCAACAGGAGCAACCTTCAGTTCACGGGTAACATCAACATCACCTATGCAAGTTATGACGGCCTCCAGATAAACGAAACCATATTAGACCAGACGCTCGCTGACCTAACCGGCAACATTACTGGACGGGGACCAAGTTCGCTCTACGACATGACTTGGGGTTACCTAGAATGTACCAATTTGAACGTCACAAAGACGCCGTGGTCGAACCCGACTCTTGGAGCGGATGTGGAGTACGACGCTACTGTTGTCGGCAATTTCACGGGAGCTATAGCCCGAATGATGTTTCCCCCAGGATCTCCGATGGATGAAATGCAGCAGTTTGCATACGCATCCTTGGAGTCAGCCGCCTCCTCGGTTAGAAACGCATCTCTCGTGCTCAGTTATTATCACAACTCTGGAATAGCGCAGGTAGACCTGCATTTGACGAGTGACGTGCAAGCTCTGTGCGAAGACCTTCTTCTTTTGGGCCCACCCGCGGCACCTCCTTCAATTTCTGGTATGCCCTTAGAGAAAACACAGGTCGAAGCATGGCTCAAGATTGCCAACGCCACGGCTTACGCACTTACAGACGCAGGTGTCAACGCCTCCTACTCGAGCGCTGACCGGAAAATGTCTGTGTACGCTTGGCTTTCAGCCAACGCGAGCCAGTTGAAAAACGATGTCATTCCCGTCTTGCCAGACGCGACGCCGCCAGACATGCATGACCTCGTCGAATCCTACCTTAACACTACCTACTGCACCTTGAACTCTTCGATAATGACGTTTGACATGGTGAACGGCACGGCGACCTTTGCTTCAGAAGTGACTATGCAAGGCGATTTTGAAGCTGAACTGAACCACGAGAAGGATTTCTTGATAGCGGCCATGTTTTCGCCACCGTCAACCAGCCTATTGAAACCCAGACCCCCACCATTGATGACACCCGTACCTTGGGAGTTTCGCCTGCTCAACGACACTGAGATAAACATCAACAATTTCCAAGCAGAGTTTGAGTTGGGACAAGACTGGATGCACGCGAACTTCAGCGGACTGATTCTCAAACCTCAAGCTGACAACATAGATTTCGTAAGGTTCAAACTCGAGAATTGGTTAGACATGTCGACTGACTCGAGCGCTCCACCGCTTGACTTTGAAAAATTCACTATTACAGTTACTGGAGCGTCAAACGCCAACCAGACAGTTCTGCTCTTCCAACCGTCCGACGTGCCTGCTCCAGACCAATGCTCTGCAGACAGTAGAAGCATGGTTTGGAACAACGCGTCCCTCAGTAGCCTGAAAGACCTGATGTTCCTAATAGCATACCAAAAACAAATCAGTTACAACGGAGGCAACTACGACATTCCAATATTCACGAACTCTACAGTGACAAGCTTCGACTTTGCTCCAGACGCCAAGAAGATAACGTTTAACGTCACTGGGCCAACGGGCACAGGATTCTGCAATGTAACGATTCCGAAGACCCTGCTCAACGCGAGCACGCTCAACGATTGGACCGTCACGTTTGACGGAGAACCCTTGACTCAAGGAGATTTCCAGATCACAGAAAACGCTGAATACGTGTTCGTGTACCTGAATTACACCCACTCGCAACACGTGATTGCCATACAAGCCACCTGGATAGTCGCAGAGTATCAGCCAGATCTGTTGCCGTTAGCCTTGATAATCCCACTCATCATCGTAGCCATAATAGTCGTCAAACAAAGAAGAAAACTCGAACCCCTGAAAACCAAATGCCGCCAGACGCTGAGCACGCTTTCATCAATAGTTCGGCAACCCAGAAGCTGACTCTCCTCTTCCACCTTTTTTGCGTACTATTACACTCTGAAAGTCATTCTATCACGCGGCCTCTAAAAAAACCATGTTTTCGAGTTCTTTGACAAAGTGTTCATACTGTTTCATACCGAGTTTCCAGAAGCTTGGGTCGCTGATGTCAAGACCGACCATTTTGCCGATTTCCAGAGGAGAGACGCTGCTGCCGGCTGAGAGCATCTTTTTGAATCTTGGCACAAAACCTGAGCCTTCTCCCAGATATTTCTGGTAGAGAGCGTACACGAACAATTGGGCATAGACGTATGGGTAATTGTAAAACCTGAAGTTGGCCAGGTAGTAATGCGGAACCGTGGCCCATTCGGCCTCCATTTCATCAAACCAGTCTACAGAGTCTCCGAAAATCTTGCTCCTTGCTGCAGTCCAGTATTTGCATATCATCCGATAGTTCAGGTAGTCTCCTTGTTTAAGCGCGCTGTAAAGACTCTGTTCGAACCACGCTCTGGCGGTCACTCTGAAGATGGCTGAGCCCGCCGTATCGAGGACTGAGCAGAGTATCGCCTTCTTTTCCGCGTCTGACTTCGCTTCGCTGAGTAGAAGATCGGTTAGAAGTAGCTCTCCGAATATTGAGGCAGTCTCCGCCACGATCATCGGGATTCTCAGGTTCAGGATTGTCTGTTTTCGCTGAGAGTAATAATCGTGAGTCGCGTGGCCGAGTTCGTGAGCAAGCATGTAAACGTCACGCAGAGCCTCGTTGAAGCTGTCGAGTACGAAGGCGGATTTGCCGTTGTACCAGCTTGCGCAGAAGGCCCCGTTTTGTTTGCCGAACCTCGGTGAAGAATCCAAGTGGTTCCTTGCGAACATGTCTTTCACGGCTGACGCGTAATCTTCGTCAAACCTGCTGTATGCCTTGACGACCAAGTCTCTTGCCCTCTCATACTTGAACTTCGTGCGTGGCGCGTCCGGCAGAGGAGCGATTATGTCGTGACAGCCGAGCTTTGGTAACTCCATCATTTTGGCTTTCAGCTTGAGATAGCGCCAATACAGGCCGGTGTGACTCTCGACTGCCTTCAACAGGTTGTCTATTACCGTCTCTTCAGTATCGTTTTCTATGAGGCTTGCATGTATGGGAGAACTGTACTTTCTCCTCTCACAGACGTTCAGCCAGTCGTTGCAGGTGTTCCGGAGGGCTGAGGAGAATATTTCTCCGCATTCTCCCAGCAGGCCGTAGATTGACCTGTATGCTGACTCCCGAGTGGCCCGGTCAGGATGAGGCAGCAGGCCGCCGGCCTCGCCGAACGGCAGAGTTTTCTTCTTGCCTTCAACCTCGACTTCAAACATCCGGGTGTTGAGCCACTTGCTCTGCAGCTCTTCCCAAGCTCTGACACCGTACTGATCCTTCTCGATGATCAGTTGCTCTTCAACCTCGGACAAATGATGAGCGGCCAGCCTCTTGAGCCTCTTAAGAGCATGTCTGTAGTGGGCTAGTGCCGGGTCAGAAATCATTCTTGGATTCTTAGAAACATGGGCACCAGCTTCGAGTTCGAAGAATGCCAGCATCTTTCCCAGTTTCGCTTCCATCTTGGTTATCTTGTCATGAAGCGACTGTGTTTCTGGCAAGGTCATGTTTGCCGCGAATGATAACTCAGCAAACAATGAGACATCGCCAAGTTTGGCGCGATACGCCTCGAATTCTTCAAGACACCCTGCAAGGCGTTCTGCAGATAGGTTTCCGATTTTCCTACGATACTTCTTTGAAAAGCACTCTGCCATTTCGCCTAGGCTGTCAATGGCCTTCTGGACTGAAGTGTCCGTAGAGCTTGGGAATACTTCGGATAGATTCCATGCAATATCTCTTTTTGTCACAAGCATCATCTTCTCTCAAGATTGTACGAATGGCGGGCGGGTCGCTTTATCCGGTTTCGCCATTCTCTTGACGGAGTCGATGAACTCGTCGGGGTCCTTGGGAGTGATAAGGTAGTTGCCCTGTTTGGTTTTTATCAGAACGCCGTCCCTGAAGTTGGTTAAGACCACAAAAGCTCTGCCGACGTTCGGAAAATAGTAGTATCCGCCATAGCCGCTTGCTCCGAAAAGCCTGATGCCAAACGGTATCAACGTTCTTTCGATAGATTCTATCGTTTCCAAGGAAACCCTTTTCGTGCCGCCAATGAACACGGATGCCTTCATGATCAGTTCACGCTGTGTCAGAGTGTACTCTGTTTTATGCATGGAAACCGTCAGGGAGATGATTATTATCTCCACGACAACCACGACGACCAAGCCCACCGTAAGTCCGAGTATTTGTGTCTGTGAGTACAGATAGGTGATAAACACGCCCAGAGCCGCCAGCAGCACAGCCGTCGCGATGTAGAACCATGCCAGCGGTCCCGAAACCTCAGGCCTATTGACGACGCTCATTTCGACCCTGCAAAGACTGGGAAGTTGCACTTAATTAAGAGCGCGCTTGAAGTTGTTAACGCACGTTTCTTATTCCACTAGCCATGCTGTGGGTTCTTGTGGAAGGTTCTGGTTTTTGTTTTGAGGAGCTCAAGGGCCGCCGTCTTTACTCCGAGTTCTGCTCTTATCTTTTCGTCTGCGCTTCCGATTATTATGACGTCGCCCTCGTTCAAACAGAGTTTTGACAACGAAGCGAGAATGGAGGGCTCACTTTTTGACACGTCTTCCTCAGTACCGGGCATGGTAAGTCTGTTCTTGGTGAAGACTAGAGTGGTGGCTCCCTTTGCTCCCGCCATTATTGCCGCGTCTCTCTGTTCCAGACCGTATTTTATGGAGTCTTTCATCCCTGCCACTCTAACTGCAACATTGAAAAACCCAACAGTCAAAGATGTGGACGGAATGTCCATCTGCTCGCTTACAAGGGCTCTCAAACGGGAAAGCATCCTTTTTCCACCCTCAGACAGGGAAATACCAGATTCTGAAACATCAATCAACCCTTCATTCTTAAGATGTCTAACAAGAGTTCTGACCTCACCCTCCCCCACGTGGAGATCTCTTGAGAGTTTCAACCGACCCACGCTTTCTTGGAGGCTGATCTCTTCCAAAGCTTTCACAACGTGGGCTTCAGCAAAAGAAGGCGAACGTCCAGGTGCGATTTTCCCTGCAACCTTGGTGATTACTTCAATGGAGTCCACGTGTATTCTCCTCGCACATAGGCTATTGTTAGTTAAATATAGGAATTAATGAACTTTTAAGATGTTTAAACGAGCAGGCTGTAAAAAAAGAAAGGAAGAGCTGCAGTTTCACGAAGGCGAAGTCGGCCACGGATTGTAGCTCTGATAAGTGAAGGCAATAGTATCTTCTCCATGAAGTATGAGCTGTGCACATGAATAATTCGGACTTGTCCATGTTGTTGTTTCGGCAGGTTCGCACCAGAAGAACCATCCGCGTCCAAGCGTCGGATTATTCGCCAGGCCGTTTATCGATGTGACTAATACCCCCAAGGTTCCTCCGTAGTCCGTGTAATTCACGTCCGATGTCACGAGCCGCAAGGCAGTAAATGCTGTTGTACCAAGAGGAAGTGCGGTGTTGTTAAACCACGTTCTTGTCCCATTGCCGTAGCTCACAAGAATATTGACTCGTAAAGACAGGGAGTTCATGACATCTGAAAGGTTCCCCATTGAACCAGTAACATTCCCCATCGCGCCGGTGAGATTCTCTATTGCACGTGAAAGCACGTTTATCTCGCCCAGTAGGTTATTGTACTCATTCTGGTAAGTGTTGTATTGCGTGGAGTAGTAACCGGCTATGGCGGTACCGCAAATTGCCCAGACCAGAAGAGCCAAGATCACGTATGTAAAGACTCTTTTTTCCAGACTTGTTCACCTCCAAAGAGTTTTTGCATCGCTTTTGTGACAGGGACGAAACCTGCTCCAAAGATGACAGTGTTGGAAACAACATGTGTTAACGAAAGAAAGGCACCAGAAACAAGTACGGCTACATACGTCGGCAAAACCGGCTGACCGTTCAGCATCGAAGGCATTGCATACGCAAAATTGGTGAGTGCATCATAGACAAGGGTAAGAAAGGCCCCCAGAACCGCCGTTTCAAAACACGACTGCGCATCATAAGAACCATTTCTCGAGCGCCTGTACAGGCCGCCGGCCACCCCTGCCAGTGCCATTCCAACCATTTGAAACGGCAGGATCAAGCCGGCAAACCCTGAAGGCGAAACAAATCCGTTGATAAACATTACAAAAGCCCCCAAACCGACGCCGAAAGACATTCCAATAACAGCGCTGGCCAAGAAAGAAATCAAAGTAGTGAACTCCACGTTCGGAGGACGAGGCGTCAACTGGATACCTGTACACATGGCAGCCAGAACAGCGAAGAGCGCGAGATGGCGAACCGTGAAGCGACGCATGAAGTATGGTTGGATAATCCAGCCATATAACCTTTTCCGCCCGGAATATTCAACCACACAAGAAGCGCGCGCGAGAGAGAAGTCGAGAATCTACAAGGCGCCCATGACCATAGTGTTGGTCATCGACTTGAGCAAGTCCATGATGGAAAGCATCGAGAACGTGAAGGGGGCCGTTCTGCGACTGCACGCAGACGCCTATCGTTACCGGGACAAAGTGAGGGTTGTGGCTATGAAGGGCATAAACGCGGTTGTTGCCCAGCACCCCATAACCAACCTGCGAGTTGTGGCGAACAAGCTTCTGAAACTGCACGTTAGTAGATTCACTCCGTTGGCTGCGGGAATGCTGAAGGCCATCGAGGTTTTGAAGGAAGAAAAACGCAGAGACAGGTCGACGATCCCGGTCATGGTTATCGTGACAGACGGGAACGCCAACGTTCCACTGATAAAGAGTCTGCAGACGAGTGAGGTGCGCACGTTTGACCCCCTCGACGCAGCATTCTTCAACTATGAAGACATGGCAGTAGACGATGTCATTTCGGTTTCCCAGGTTACTAGGAAAGAAGGGATTCACACGGTTGTAGTCAACACGAACCAGGCTACTGCGGAATGGCAGTACCCCGGTGTGCTGCTGACCGAAAAGATAGCCGAAATCACCAAGGGCAGCCATCACGAGGTCGGCGGCATAACGGAGCGGGAGCAAGCTGTCGATGAAATATATGAGGCAATAGCACAAGATGAACGCCTGATAGCCCACGAAGCCTCCTCGAAATAATGAAAGCCATTCTCTCTACTCTCTTTCAGAAGATTTCAAAGTGTGCGCTTTTCGTGCTTCTGCCCCTGGAAAATCGGTGTACACCGGGCCTAGCAGGATTTCTTTTGTGATGCCCTGATGAGACCGATGGCCTCTGCAAGAGTCAGTTTTGATTTCGGATCTATTTCCAAGCTTGTCAGCAGTTTTTCCACAATCTCTGTTTCAAGCAGATCCGCCGCTTGGTCTCCGAAAATCAGGGTTAGCCCCTTGCGGAACAGTTCGGGCTTCTGGGGGATTTCTTTTTTCTTCAGGCCGATGTTTGTTTCGAAATAATTAGTTAGAGCTTGTTTTCCGCTTTTTCCAAGCGTTTCCAGTACCTCGTCGATACACTGCGATATCTTGCGTCTGGTCTCTGGATCAAGGGACATGGAGTTTAGTTCTAGAACCAAGCATATATAAGCTTTATTTTCGTCGGAGCAAACTCTTTATTGGCGACAAATCTAAAAGGAGGTGGTATGCTTGAACTGGAGAATGTTTGTCACTCGACACTGGAAAGCCATCGCAATCGCGCTATCAATCAGCTTGATTGTCCTATCACTCGCCACTGCGAAAGCCCTTGCAGAACCAATCGATTCACCGTGCGGACCGTAAGGCTAATATAGGGTATAACCAGAGCGCACTAACGGTGGGAAAGGGCATGCCCAAACGATTTGACAACAAGAAGTTTGATAATCTTGACGTGAGAATTCTAGAAGGTCTTGCGGAATACGGACCGAGAAACATCTCAAGAGTCGCTAAAGAACTCAACGCACCAAGGGGAACTGTCATATCGAGGATCAAACGCATGTCCTCCTCTTTTTACTTGAGGTTGCTCACGACTATTTATCACACAAACTTGGGAATGAAGAAAGCAGTGGTGTTCGCGAAGGCGATTCC
This sequence comes from Bathyarchaeia archaeon, assembly GCA_049516875.1. GTDB lineage: Archaea > Thermoproteota > Bathyarchaeia > Bathyarchaeales > Bathycorpusculaceae > JBEKCD01. Next base: position 36,665 of record JBEKSS010000001.1, read on the forward strand.
TGGACGAGAGGATACCCTTTTCAACTGTTTGAAAGTCAACAAGTTTTACATATACTTGAGCCGATGCTTCGGTACGTTTGAGGGATGCGTTGGAATCTATGTTATTCCCGTGGAACACACGGCCGAGTTCGAAGGCTTCCTTTCTGAAGTGCAGAGGCTGGAAGTGACGCGGGGTGTAGAGTTGTTCTGGTCGACTTGTTTTCACACGGTTAATCGCACGAGAAACTGGTTTGACGATGATAAGGAGACTTGGGTGTTTCCTTGGGAGAAGTGGCTGGACGACGTTTCTTCTTCAGAAAGTGAACTGCCCTACACGTTGAGAGACCCTGCGAGTTTCACGTTGAAAGCTGATCAAACTGACTTGTTTATAGTGAAGGAGCTGGAGAAAGATGCCACCGTGAGCTTGGCCTCTATGGCCAGGAAACTGGGAACGACTCTGCAGAACATTCGTTACCATTATGAAACACACGTCGTCAAACATGGACTGATTGAGACTTTTCAGATGGCCATGTTACCGTTCGACAGGGGGACGTCCGACATGCTGTTTTTCATTTTCAGATTCAGCGACAGTGAGAAAATGGGCAAGTTTGCGACTTCTCTCTTGGACAAACCCTTCGTGATTATTCTGGGCAAGATACTGAAAGAAAACTCGCTGGTTTCTCAGGTTTATCTTCCCAGGAACGAGTTCCGCAACTTCATCGATGCTTTATCGAAGCTGTCAAGAGAGAACTTCTTGGAAAGTTACGAGTACGTGTTTCAGGACCTGCGCGTCGGGAAGTGGTCGAGAGAGACTGTGCCGTACGATCTTTTCAAGAATGGATGTTGGTTGTACGAACACTCGCAGCACGTGCAGGCTCTTCACGACTTAGCGTCAGACATGAAACGGGAATACGGTCAGGCTCGAATCAACCCGCAAGCCTGAGTGCCCCTCAAGATAAGCTAGACTTTTGAGCTTGCGCGTGTTAACGCTATGTCGAAAAGTTGCGCGATTTGGACGCCTGTTGGTAGTCCGAGAAGGAGGCCCTTGAGCGAGATGGCGTGGTAATGTGCGGTGTTGGGTTCGAGGTTTTTGGTTTCTTCAAGCCACCTGCGGAATTTGTTGACTTCGGATTCAACTTGTTCTTCCAGTTTCTTCCTTCTTTCTAGGGTTGCCTTGTTGTAGTTAGTTCTGCGTGTTCTGATTGTTTCAGCTATGTCGGTTTGGCTGTACTCTTCGTACAAGGTGAAGCTTTTCGGTGTTCTTTTCTGAGCTTCAAGTGTGTCTAGCGTGGACGTGAGTTCTTCGGTCTGTGATTGCATGAGGAAGAGCTTGCCAGGGCTGGGAATATCTTGTTTGTGAAGGCGCCGTTCATATTCAGAATTCACACTGAACCGAGTTGCGCGCTAGAAGAGTTCTCTGTTTCTCCTTACTATCTCCTTTGGGCTCGTTTCGCGTACGTATTTTCCAGCATAGTAACCGACAAGCAGGATTGGGTATGCTAGGGGCAGACTTGCAAGTGTTATGCAGATTTGCCACTTCATGGTTATTCTATGATTGAAGCTCGGATATTTAGATTTTCTGTTCAGGCCCTGTCCGCCGCGCTGGAAGCGGTGCGCTATTTTTGGTCGGGGTATTCTTCTACTTCGTTTGTGAGGATTTCTAGCTTTACTCGGGCCTGCTTGAAAAATTGCTTTGTCAGGCCTGAGTCGTGGTAGTCTTTTTCTGCCACGACTCTTTCTATTCCGGCGTTGATTATCATTTTGGCGCAGGCGAAGCAAGGGACGAATTTTGTGTACATGGTGGCTCCGTCGGTGGAGACCCCGTGCAGGGCAGCTTGCGTTATTGCGTTTTGTTCTGCGTGTGTGGTTCGTATGCAGTGTTTTGATTTGTTTCCGTTGGGATCGGTTGTTTCGGCCATCATGTGGCCGACTTCGTCGCAGTGTGGCAGTCCGGCTGGAGCGCCCGCATACCCTGTTGTTAGGATTCTCTTGTTCCTGACTAGGACGGCTCCGTTTCTTCCTCTGTCGCAGGTTCCTCTCGTGCCCACTACTTTTGCTATCTCTATGAAGTATTCGTCCCAGCTGGGCCTCTTGTCCACCATGGAAATCGCCTACAGCGCGCGTTCAAACAAGTCTTCTAAACTGGATAATCTGTTCACGCTCTTGTCTTGAACTTTGCCGTCACGGTCAACTAAGAATACGGGTAGCCCGCACTTTTGTGCTCCTTTGTAGTCTGTTTCCATGTCGTCTCCGACGAAAACGGCCTCAGAAGGCGCTGTCCTCAACTTTTCTAGTGCATAGTTGAAAACTTCGGCGTCGGGTTTCATCCTTCTTAGTGTGTCAACGACGACAACGACGTCAAAAAAGTCTTGTAACCCTACTTGGGGCAGTACGCCGCTTGTGTCACTCTGCAATCCGTTTGTTATGAGTCCTGTCTTCAAACCTTTTCCTTTGAGTTGCGGGAGCATCGTTTTAGCGTCTGGGTAGAGAGTTACTCTGGAATAGTCCCACCAGTGAGTTGCCATGAATCTTGCCAGTTTTTCAGTTTCTGAGTCGACTCGAAGGTTGTGTAGAATCCGTAGGTTTCGCTGAACCCAGAACTCGTCAAGGAGTCTTGTCATGTCCCGAAAATTGAGTCCTTCCTCGGATTTCACCCATGCTTTAGACACGTCTTCCAGAGAACGGTTGACTCCGCAGTCTTCGAGCATTCTCTTCATGACGTGGGGGACCTCGCTGTTGTCAATCTTGACCAGCGTGCCTCCCAAGTCGAAAAGCACCGCTTTCACGTGGTTTCTGCCGCTTTTCATTTTTCTTTCAGCAAGTGGATACTGCTTGCCTCTCAATTTAAAACCAGCGCGTGGTTCTAGGGACTAGCATGGATTGGTGCCCTTGGTTCCAGTGTTAGTGTCTCGTTGAGGGTGCTGCCGTTTCTGTTGATGTTCAGCTTTATTGTGTCGCCTGGGCTCGTGTACCTTTCCAAGTAGATTACGAAGTCTGCTCCACTGTTCACTTGCAGACCGTCGACTTGCTTTATCACGTCGCCTACTTGCAGTCCAGCCTTGTACGCTGGGCCTCCGGACACTATGCCTGTCACGTGCACTCCGTCTGTGTAGCGTGAATCGTACTCTATCCCAACCCATGGGTGGTCGTAGTGGCCGGTGGTTTCTAGGGCTGGAATTACCCGCATGAGGAGTACTGATGGGACGGCATAGGCTATTCCTATGAAGCCGTTGATGCCTGTGTTGTCGGTTTCTATGGCGAACGTCACACCGATGACGTAGCCGAAGCCGTCCAGCAGTGGCCCGCCGGAATTGCCCGTGTTGACGGCGGCGTCGAACTGGATCAAGTCGGCTATCGAGTAGTTTCCCTCGGCGGGTGGCACGGGCTCTCCCAGTTCTGAGAGTCTCTTCACTCTTCCCAGTTGGCTGATTATTCCCGAGGTCATTGAACTGCTCAACCCGAAGGGGTTTCCGATAGCGTAGACGGGTTCTCCGACCATCAGCTGTGTCGAGTTTCTGATGGACAGGGGTTGTGATTGTGCGGGCAGCTTGTCAACTTTGATTAATGCTAGGTCGCCGTAAGCGTCGGGTGTTCCTGTGATTTGGGCCGTTTCAGCGGTTCCGTCGAAGAATGTCACATTGATGCTGGTGGTGCCCTCAACAACGTGGTTGTTCGTAACGATGTGTCCTTGCGAATCGTAGACAAAACCTGAACCTTCCCCATTATCAGTCGTTATCAACACAACTGAATACTTGGTTCGATTGTAGATTTGAACTGCAGACAGGCCGCTCGTCTGGTTGGCGTGCAACTCCTCAAGCAGCCCTCGAAGCTGCTCATCGTCACTTTTCAGAGAAGCAATCTCTGATTTCAAATCAACATACATTACTGCGAGGCTTCCAGCCAACGCCAAAAAAACGAGGACCAAAACTGCAATTACCTTTCTGTCAACAACATATCCCGAGCTTTTCTCCATACGCATCAATCACCTTGACACCGTGTTCAGATCAGCAATCACAAACTCCAATAAAAACCCACATCCGACCAAGCGTGCACTATTGCCAGAAAAAGAAAAACCAGCTACCGCCCGCGCGAAGGCAGCAACAGTCTTCCAATCAACAGCAAAGGATTAATGCGGGTTCCTCCACTTTAGTTTCGGGTGTTAGATGTGAGGAATAGCGTTCTCTGTTCGTAAGAACAAAACCTTTAATACCCCACGAACCGAATCAGAAAGTTTCATGGAGTTTTTGAAAAAAATCGAGGAAAAATGGCAGAAAAACTGGGAAAAAGCCAGAATCTTCGAGACTGATCCAGACCCGTCCAAGCCCAAGTGTTTCATCACCGTAGCCTATCCCTACCCCAATTCGCCTCAGCACATCGGCCACGGAAGAACCTACACCATGGCAGACGTCCACGCACGGTACATGCGAATGCGCGGCTACAACACGCTACTGCCTATGGCCTTCCACTACACGGGTACGCCCGTACTGGCAATGGCCAAACGCCTCGCAGACAATGATAAGGACCTAATCAGCGACTTCGTTAACGTGTACAAAATCCCAGAACAGAAACTAGAAGAGCTCACGGAACCCATCGCTATGGCCCGTTACTTCCACCAAGAAATCAAAACTGGCATGAAAGAAATAGGCTTCTCAATCGACTGGAGACGTGAATTCACCACCGTAGACCCGCATTATAACCGCTTCGTAGAATGGCAATTCGAAAAACTGCGCCAAAACGGATACATCACGCAAGGAAGCCACCCAGTGGGCTGGTGCCCCAAAGACGGAAACCCAGTCGGCATGCACGACACCGCAGGCGATGTTGAACCAGAAATAGGCGAGTTCACACTCATAAAATTCACAAAAGACAACATCGTCTATCCAGCCGCTACACTGAGACCTGAAACAATCTTCGGCGTCACAAACATCTGGCTAAACCCCAGCACAAAATACGCCAAAGCCACGATCGACGGCGAACCATGGATAATCAGCCAAGAAAGCGCCGAAAAACTCGCCAACCAAAACCGAAAAGTCAAAGTCCAAGAAACCTTTGAAGGCAGACAGCTCATAGGAAAACACGTTCAAAACCCAGCTACAGGAAGAGAAATCCCAATACTCCCAGCAGACTTCGTAGACCCTAAGAACGCCACAGGTGTCGTCATGTCAGTCCCAGGACACGCCCCATACGACTACATCGCCCTAGAAAACATAAAGAAAGAACCGCAGAAGCTGAAACAGTACGGAATAACAGCCGAAGACATAAACACGATCCAGCCCATCTCGCTCATCGAAGTCAAAGAATACTCGGACATTCCAGCAGCAGACGTAGTAAAGAAAATGAGCATCAAAGAACAGACAGACTCGAAGCTGGAGGACGCCACGAAAGAGGTCTACAGGCACGAGTTCCACAACGGAAAAATGAAAGCCAACACAGGCAAGTACGCCGGCATGACCGTGGCTGAAGCAAAAGACAGAGTCAAACAGGACCTAATCCGGGAAGAAAAAGCCACAACCATGTACGAACTGCTTAACAGACCCGTCTTCTGCCGCTGCAAAACAGAGTGCATCGTCAAGATAGTCCAAGACCAATGGTTCATCGACTACGGCAAACCCGAGTGGAAGGCCTTAGCACACAAGAACTTGGACATGATGGAAATACTGCCCGAAGAAGTACGACTAGAATTCAACAACGTCATCGACTGGCTGCACGAAAGAGCCTGCGCGAGAAAATCAGGCATGGGCACACGCCTACCATGGGACAAAGACTGGATCATCGAATCACTCTCAGACTCAACAATCTACATGGCCTACTACACAATAGTCAAACACATAAAACAGCACAAGATCCAGCCAGCCCAATTGACCGACGAAACCCTCGACTACATATTTTTAGGCCTTGGAAAACCCGCAGAAATCAGCAGAAAAACGGGCGTAAACACCAAAGTCCTGAATCAGATGCACGACGAATTCATGTACTTCTATCCGCTGGACAGCAGGCACTCAGGCCGCGAACTCATCCCCAACCACTTCACCTTCATGATATTCAACCACACCGCCATATTCCCACAAAACCATTGGCCCCGCCAAATCGTCACCAACGGACACGTCATGATGGAAGGCTCTAAGATGAGCAAATCCTTCGGAAACATCATCCCCCTACGCGAAGCCATAACGAAGTTCGGCGCAGACCCAGTAAGACTGAGCGTCTTGTCAACGGCTGAACTGCTTCAAGACTCCGACTTCAGCCCCACAATAGCCAAATCAATGCGCGACAGACTCGAAAGACTCTACAGATTCGCCTCCGAAACCGCCAAGCCCCCAAGCAAAAAAGCCTCAAAGACGACGTTGACGGCGATGGACAGGTGGATGCTCAGCAGACTACACCAGCACATCAGAAACGCAACCGAAGCGATGGACAAACTGGCCGTCCGCAAAGCCATACACACCGTACTCTTCGAACTGGATCAAGACTTCCAATGGTACCAAAAACGCATCGCAGATGGAAAGGAAAACCCGAAAAGGAAAGCCGCATCAGCCTACGTTTTTCATGAGGTCTTAGACGCGCAAACACGGATGCTGGCACCAGTTGCACCGCACACATGCGAAGAAATATGGGAAATGCTAGGCGGAAAAGACTTCATTGCGCGAAGCCCTTGGCCAACACCCGACGAATCCAAAATAGACGTCAAGGCAGAGGAAAATGAAACCCTCATCGTGAACGTGCTCGAAGATACGCTGAATATCCTTAAAGCGACAGGCGCAAAACCCGAGAGGATATGCTATTACACGGCTGCCCCATGGAAATGGAAGACGTATATGAAAGCGCTGGAAAAATCCACTTCAGAAAAGATTCTGCAGAAGGATTTGATGAAACAGCTCATGCAAGAGCCGGAATTGAGGACAAACGCTCACAAAGTAGCCAAGTTCGCAGGTCAAATCGCAGAGGAAATAAACCGAACTTCCGAAGAAACAAAACAAAGACGCATACAAACCGGACTTGTAAACGAGACCGAGGCATTAGAAGAAGCACAGAACTTCTTCAAGAAAGAGCTGAACGCGGAAATCCACGTCTACAACGAAGAAGACGCTGAACGCCACGACCCCAAACAAAGGGCACAACTCGCCAAACCCTACCGCCCAGCCATTTACATAGAATAAAATATATCAACCAAATACCCTTCCTTCTATTGCCCGAAAAAGGATCCGTAGCGCAGCATGGATACTCCTTAAGCCATAAAGCGCGTCGGCCTTCTAACGCGCTAAAAGCCGAAGAAAGCCGAAAGTCCTGGGTTCAAATCCCAGCGGATCCGCCACACACCGAGCGAATATGTACCTTGACTACTTGTATTTCCCCCTTTTTTCCAGAAAGAAGATGAGGAATTGCAGCGTCTAGAATTTTGTTGTTGGGGTAAAGTTTTATCCCAAACACACACACGCGCACTATGTCTGTCTCAGTCTGTCAGTCTCTCAAGTCTATTTTAGTCCTTTCTTTTTACTTAACTCCTGCCATATTTTCAAGCCTCTTCGAATACGTTTTTTTCTGTTCAAATCGGTAATAACCGCGAAAGTGCCAATTCGAGGGTCAGGCGAAAGAGTAAATGTTGAGTTCGTTGTTTCAGCCTCTATCTTCATAGCTACAAAGCATTTGTGTGCAAATCTAACATGAGTCTTAGCGCTCTCCCAAATGATTTGCTTGGGGCTAAACCTTAAGTTGTGCTGATTTTTCCAAATATTAGCAAGCATATTTATGGGATAAGCTCTTGCGTCAATTTCCAGTTCGATGTCTCGTTTTTTTCTTCTTATCTTAAGCCATTGAAATCCTGATTCAAGATCCCAAGGCAACGGATTCCCAGAAACCCACTCGTTATTCATAATCTTAGCAGCTAATCGATTTTGCTGATCATAAAGCGTTGCTGAAATCTCTATTCTGTTTTTGTTGATATTCAAAGATAGCAGATTCTCACCATCAATTGCCACTAAATCTCCAGTGCCAATTATTTGGCTAGTCCCGACATTAACAATAGGAATATTCTGATTGACTTCTAGCTGCCCTTGAACAAACCCTTGTTTAATATTATAGGGATTCGATTTGTAGAATAGTTGTTCTTTCTTAGTCATTACTTTGTGTGTTGCTTTGTAATGACATGGAAAAGGACAAAGCAGCATGATATCCTCCGGTTTTTTGGATTTTCTTACAATATGGTGATATTGAACTATTGGTTGACCACATTTGCAACACCCAAAACCTGCTTCTTGTCTGACGATTCTCTTGACAGGAGCGGGTATCTCAGTTCTCTCGCTCATTTTCAATCACCTATTTTGGGAATGCGATTCTTGGAATCCACTTCCGTTTTTCATTTCTCAAGTATTGAGCTAACAGGGAGGCCTCTTCACAAATCAACGTCTCAACTTCCTGACTTTTACCATATCTAATCCGTGGGATATCAACCCTCATCAATAAGTATTCGTTCAGATGTCTAAGCAAATCTCTGTGTTCAGTTCACTTAAGTACTGCCTCTTTCCTTTCTTTCTCGTTGAAAGAATCTCTGTCTTCAGAACGAAGTCAGACGGTTTGAGCTTCTTACAGTACTGGATCAGAAAGTCGTCTATCAAATAGCGGTACAATTCCATGAAGTCACATATCAGACTCGGCTTGCCCATTGCGGCAGTGTGCAGAAACCCAAGGTAGGGTTCAAGCTTGGCCTTTATCAATAGCGCACGCGCTCTTCCTCCTTGGTTTCCAAAAGTCGCTTGACGCTCTCTGGAACTTGTCCTTCAATCCAAATGTCTTCAATATCTTTGAACGGCACAAATACAATATCGCCAAAAGTCAAATGCGTGATTTCAGTTGGAGTATTATCGAGAGTTCCCTTCACAAGCTGATTTTCAACTTGAACTTCGGAAACCTTGACCCACATATGTTCGACACGTTTACCAGCAGAGAATGCAGATTTCACCATATCGGCTTTGAGTAACTGCTCCACAGTGAATTTTCCCTTGTTTGGATAGAGTTTCTCTGAACATTCAGGACAAACATAGAGAATATTGGGATCAGACATTATTCTCCACTCCAAACGCGCGCGCCCTAAGTATCCCAATTGATTTAACTTATCGTTTATGAATCGGAAATTCAGAACCAGAATTGGGTTTGGGTTTGTGTGTGTGCGCGCGCTTGCTCTTCCCTTTATCTCAATCTCCTTTTCTAAGATTTCTTTTGAACATTTTCTCGATGTTATAATTATCAACCGCTTGAAGACTTTCTTTTATCAATTCAACTTCTGTCTTTCTAGGGACATAGGAAACACTACCATTAGAATTAATCCAGAAATTGGAATCTTCAACAAAATGCACAACCATCAATAGGCGACCGTCAGAAGACATACGAACTTCAATTTTCGCTGGCATGCAAAAATATATTGTGGAAGTGATATTTTTGCGTTGAGTTTTTGATTAACTACTGCATCGTTCGCTATTTTTGTATTATCCAACGTTGCATTCGCTAATTCAATAGGCTAAAACAGGTGATATTCACTTCAATAAGTTGAAAAGGTAGCATGTAACTTCAATCATTTGCTTTGGAATAGTAGATTTTAATGTTGCTAGAAATACTTGGCTCAAATTGGTCAGTTTATGTTGATTTGTTTATCTCAGAAAGGTATAGCAAGAGTGGAAGCGTTTCTTGACTCACTACCTTGCGCGTGCTTTTATTTGAAATAACAAATTCGAGAGCCTATTAAGGTTAGAGGATTCTAACTAAGAGCGCGCGCTGCCATGTATTCATCTTTCCCGATTTTCTATGCTCTTATTCTCCAGATTTGAAGTTTTACAATTACGAAGGGTTTTGGGATTCCTTTAAGCGCGCCATAAGCCATTTTGAAATGAATGAAAGAATTTATTAATCTGTTGAAATAGAATGGTTCACTGGGAATAGCATTGTCGCAATTACTTCCTCTCGAGAAATTTCTCTCAATGTTTGAGTCTGATTTGCAAAACACGGTGGCTAACATTGAATGGATGATACCAGAGCGAAAGGATATTTATGGTTTAGTAAGAAACGCATGGAAAGAGCTTCAACCGCAATTTGAAACAGCGACAAAAGAGATACGTGAGATTGTATCTACCGATGTTAGCGCGGGCGCGCGCTTTCAAGCTATGGGATTATCAGGTTCACAGTTAGAACTAAAGATTAAAGAATACACAAGACGTAGAGAACGACTGCTTAATTTTGATAAGCTTAAGCTATCAAGAATTGCAAGTGACGTTTTGAAGAGATTATTAAAAGCGTTATTGACCTCTGCTGACAATATACTTGACACTTTGGCATCAATTTTCCCTCCTATGCAGGCAATCAAGGAATTCAAGGATACTCTCGTAAGTATAGCGTCAGACTAAGTGTAGCGCGCGCCAGACTTGAGAGTTGCCGACAAATATAAGACGAACTTCAACAATATGAGAGTGATTTCTGCCTATTTGGTGATAGCAACATGGTCAGCGATACTCTCGTAGGAAAAATAATCAAAATGTCTGGTAACAACCTTACAATAAGGGTTTTTGTTGAGTCTGGCGAAAAAACAGAATACTATGAGGTAACGCTTCCAGTCAAAGCAGAACTTCTTGACACTGCTGTGTCAAATATCGGCAGGAAGGTTAGTTTCTACACATGGAAGGGCTATATAGACGGTCTCGAAACAGCCTCCTAGCCACTTGCTCTGCGCGCGCAAAATAAAAAATCCAGAAACAGTGTCGTCGTCCGTCGTCGTAAATATTGTGTGTGTGGATAAAACTTTACCCCCAAACCCAAACCCTGCCGAAGCAGCAAAGAAAAACAGAGACGCAGAAAAATCTGCAAAACCGCTTTAGATCTTCATCTCTTCAACCTTTAGCGAGCTAGGGGGCAAAACTGGTGATGATTAAAAAGCCTTCAGAGCTTTCATTTGATTAGATAACTTGAGTTTAATACAGTTAGTGCAGACCGTGACAAATACCTTCTCATTAGGAAAACCCACTGCATACGGCACTATTTCTGCTCCACACTTGGGGCACTTCACTTGCGACATTCTTCTACCTCAGCTATCCAACTGATCAATCAAATTGAAACGGACACTTAAACGGTATTTCGATCAGCAGAATATTACCAAAAAAGCGCGCGCTCGTCCTTCTCACACACACGCCGTGTGAGTGTGTGTTGTATGGGTAGGTATAGGTAGGTGTAGAGGTAGGAGTTGGCAGTGGCAGTGACCGAGAGTTTGAGTGACTGGCAGAGCGAGTGACCGTGAAATTGGTTGGTTGAGGGTGAAGTTTTATCCAATTGACCAAATTTCGGAGTTGCGGAAAAGTTATAGCTGAACCAGTTCAATCAGCTTCAGTGCGTGTTCACAATTGCTTGAAGGAAAGAATATTAACATGAGGGTTATGGAGAAAGAGGACTTGCCACTATTTGCAGAATGGGTTAACAAGCCTGAGTTCATTGGTGAATACAATCCTCTGCGACAGATGTCCAGAACAGAGATAGAGAAGGGTTATGAAAAAAGCAGTCTTGAACAAATGGAGTTTATTATTGAAAAGAAAGATGGAAATAAAATCGGTTACATATGGCATTTTGCTGCCCATCCTGTAGCAAAACTGTTGGAGATAGGTTATTTCTTAGTTCCAAGCGAGAGAGGTAAAGGCTACTGTACTGAAGCCGTCAACATTATGGTCGACTACTTGTTTCTCTCAAAAGAAATCATACGTATTCAAGCTCATACTGAACTGAGAAATATGGCTTCTCAGAGGGTTTTAGAAAAAGTTGGATTCAAAAAGGAAGGAACAGTTCGCAAATCCTTTTTCAACAGAGGAGAATATAGAGATGCTTGTCTGTATAGCATCCTGAGAGTGGAATGGAAAGAACCAAGAATACTGACAAGGACCGCTTAAGAAATGGGGATAAGACTTCACCCCTACATACACCACTCTTTCTAGACCGAGGCACCAGTAAAATGCAGTCAACACATATATGACATAGCAATCAAAGACTCAAAAAGAGGAAACACCAACTATGAAACAGCAAACAAGCCAGTTCTCAGAAAAAGCAGCAAACTTCTTCAGGCAAGACTACAACTGCGCTCAAAGCGTCCTGTTGACCATGCAAGAATACTATGGCATTCGCAGGAACAGGTTAATCCCAAAAATCGCCACAGCGTTTGGAGGGGGAATCGGGAGACGCGGCTCACTGTGTGAAGCGTTAACAGGCGCCATAATGGCCATTGGGTTGAGGCATGGAACCAACAAGACAGTCTTGGCAGAAAAAGAAAAGGCATACCAGATAGCTCTAAGATTCTACGAACAATTTGTAAAAGAATGTGGTAGCCCCTTCTGCAGAGAACTCATCGGATATGATTTAACTAATCCCGAAGAACTCGAAAGACTACGAAAGTCAAACGTGCGCGAAGAAAAATGCTCCTATTTCGTGACAAAGGCTGTTGAAATACTGATTAGCTTAGAAGAGTAATAGAGCCCAGCGTGGACTTGAACATAAGGCAAGTGGCGATGTCTCCCGCAAACCCCTCTTTTTCTATGTCAATCCAGATTCCGAGTTCATCATTATATAGCGAATCCGCCGGGAATTGAACCCCGCAGGGTGAATTTGACCCGCCTCTGGGTCTTCTTCAGCATCCCTCTTTTTTCTATTTTGCGCTTGTATGCTTCTTTTGTCGTACATGAAAGCATGCTCTTGCAAGTCAATTTCCACTTCTAAAGAATGGTAACATTTTATAGCGCGCATGTGTGTTCCTAAATTGGCCAAAAATGGTTTTTATTCGCCTTTTGTGATTTGGGGACAGTTTTGGACTTCGCATTTGTTCCTGAATTCCTTGCGGCAACCAGCCTTCTCGAACAAGCAGAAGTGTGCAGAACGGAATTAAAACCATTTTTAACCATTTTCGGAACAGGCATGCGCGCTGGGCTTGAGCGCCAGTTGAGTCTATAACCACAAAATTCTTTTGGTGTGAACAACCCTTTGTTTGTCTAGCTGTTGAGGTGTCGTATGTTGACTTATGACAAGTACAAGCTTCTAGAAGCAGCGAAGAAAAATGAACAATCAGAAATAGAATGCTTGAAGAAACTGGTTGACATTCCAACCTGTTACGACAAACAGCACGACATGAAACCCATCATCGCACAACTGACTGAGGAATTTGAAAAAAGAGGATACCAAGCTCGAACCTTTTCAACGTCCGGTGCGCCTGTAGTGGTCGCCGAAAAGAACCTTGGCATGGAAAAAACGTTGCTGTTCTATAATCACTACGACGTTCAGCCCGAGGAGCCACTGGAAGAGTGGAAATCTCCTCCATACAACCTGTCGACAAGAAACGACCGATTGTATGGCAGGGGTGTCAGTGATGACAAGGGTCCTCTTGTTGCCAACCTCTTCGGCGTTCAGACCGCGCTTGAGGTGGGGTATGAACCACGGTGCAACATAAGGTTCATTGTCGAAGGTGAGGAAGAAGCGGGCAGCATTCATCTCGCAGAGTTCTGCAAAGCACATCCAGAGTTGTTGAAGGCTGATGGCTGCGTCTGGGAGGGAGCGAACGCTGTTCCCAACCAACGAAGCGAGATATGCGCAGGAGTCAAGGGCGATGTCTACTTTGAACTCCACGTGAAGGGGTTTCACAAGGATGCGCATTCTGGTGACGCCCCAATTGTAGTCAACCCTGCTTGGAGATTGGTTTGGGCTTTGTCCACTATCAAGGATGAGAAGGAGAATATTCTGATTGATGGCTTCTATGATGACGTTGTTCCTCCGAGGAGAGAGGAACTGGAGCTTTTCGAGAAGTATCCTCCTGAACAGATTGAGCAGTATAAGCAGCTATACAAGACTGACAAGTTTTTGTTAGGAAGAGAAGGCGTGGGATTCTGGAAGGAACTAACCCTCAGACCAACATGTACAATATGTGGTCTGCTGGCCGGCTGGACGGGACCCGGCTCCAAAACGGTCGTGGGCAGAGAAGCCATGTCAAAAGTGGATTTCAGAATCGTACCAGACCAGAAGGTGGACAGAGTCAAAAGACTATTGCGTGAGCATTTGGACAAACATGGTTTTTCTGACATCGAAGCGAGGTTTCTTACGGGCTACGAGCCTAGCAGGACATCGATCGATCATCCATTCATCCGATTGTTGGCAAATCTGGCCAGAGATTTTAGTGCTAAGGACGCCCTTCTGGTTCCTTCCTCTCAAGGGTCTGGGCCGGCTTACCTTTTTGGCTCCTACACCCCTTGGGCTGCATGCGGCACTTTCGATCCTGAAGACAACATTCACGCGCCAAACGAGAGCATGAGGTTGAACGATCTCAGATACATGACTGCCTTTATCGCCGCCGTAGCCACAGAACTAGGAACCAAAAAATGAACCTGGTAAAATCTTGGCACTCCACTATTGTCGGACGCGTTCACGGAGAACTCAAACAAATCGCAGAAAAACTGAAGTCAGAGTTGCGCAGAACTTGACGTTTCTCTTTTGCACGTGTTAGGGGTAGTGTTCTACTGCGGTAATGTTGCTATCGTAGTGGTACAAGGACAATGAGCGCTAGAAGCGCGCGAGTTCAGGCATATACGCTACGCGAGTTTGAACAAACGAGTGAGGCCGCATTGATGGTTTTGGCAGCGATGCCGAACGATATGTAGCGCGCTGTGCTTAGATGCTCACCCCATAAAACACATATCACGTCCGTGAAGGTCAAATCATTGTTTTTGTCCGCATTGAGGACAGAAGCGTGCTGAGACAGGTATTCTGCTTTTGCAGTTGGGGCAGATTTTTAATACAAGTTGGGAACGTAACAAGGCCCCGCAAAAATTGCAGTAGATAGAGACAGAGGAGACATTATTCCCACATCGCGGGCAAATCAAGTACTGCCCCGGCAAAGGAAGGGGAACAAGAACCCATCCTCCAACGTTCAACTCGTCCACCTTGTTAGAATACGGTCTTTCCTCTTCGTTTCGTGCACGCTAACGATCTGCGTATTTCTCTGAATGTAACTGTCCACCCGTTGCCCAGTTGGTCTTCGAGGCTTCGTAAATGATGACGGTAACTGCTTCCCGGGGAATACCCAGTTCCTCAAGCACACTTGTCATTCCTTCAACGACCTTCTTCTTATTCTCTATGCTCATACCGGCCCAAACAGAGACTTGAACGACAGGCAATTCAGCTACCCCAACGTAACAATATCTTTTTCCACCTATAAAGGCAATCTTCTGTTTCTTTTGAGCGCGCGCGTCAACATACCGTAGAGGCGTCATGGATCCTGTAGTGAATCCGTTAGCGCGCGCCAGCAGCTTCACTGGAAACTTGATTTCAGCGTTCCCCAGGAGCCCATCGGCCAGACGTTGAATGTTGGAAATCACGTTGTTGCGAAGATAAACGGCGCAATGATGCTTCTAACAAGCCGCCAGCATCAGAATTACATTGATAAAGGTGTAGCGGTGAAGCCGTGACGCCATAGCACCTACAGGTTTCAACAAGTACTACTGTCTTTAGGGATGAAATTGGGTCTAATTCTGAAAAACCATTTAATAAGCGCGTGGCTTGCTGTCTGTATGGTGATGTGAAAAGTGAAGAAAAGCATGAAGATAGCTGCTGTAGCTGTGGTGTTGTGCCTAGCCGCGGGTGTAATCGCCTTCGCGTACGCAGGGTCACAGAACGCTTTGAATGCAAATGCTGACGACCAACAGACAGGCACACAGAACATGCAGACCTTTCTCGGACCGAACAACCAGACCTTTTACGAGTGGAACAACTGTACGATTTCGGACCACATGAGGCGCATGCCGCAAATGCGGGCGAACGATCTTCAACTGCCTTACGGACTCTTGGAGAACGCTACGCTTTCAACGGTTAATGGAACAGTAGTCTCAGAAGTTAAGGGCATGCTAATCTTGGACACTGACTCGAGCCAGGTCCGGGTTTTGCTGCCTAAAGACTGGACTGTGGGCGACCAAGTCGTGGGCAGAGCCAGCCTATTCAACGGCACGTTTGCGAGTCCAGGTCAGAGCGTGACGGTTGAAGTGTTGGAAAGCGACGTGTTCAGTAACGCGAACTTCAGCATTAACGTCATGCTAGGCTACGAAGTAACCAACGCAACTGGCGCACAAGCATACGCGGTGCTACCCTTCAACATACAACCCGCTAGCTAAACTATCCCCCCCTTTTTTGTTGTGTATCCTGGTTTAGAAAACCTTCGAACAAGGTTGGATGTGCATTTTTAGTTCTTTCGGGCAACTGGGGTGCAATGTTTGACTTTTGTTGCAATAAGATACCGCCATCGATCGCGTGAATGTGCGATACTCAGTTGAATTGTTCGCATATTCTAAATATGAGAGTGTAAGCAGTGAATCAGGCTTCTCAACCAGCCTCCATATGGCCATTTGTTCCAATTTCATCTCTAATCTAATCTTGCTCGCGCGCGCCTGGTGGCGTTTGTTGTGTTCTTGATCAGAAGAAAAGAGCGCGTGGCATAGCTGCCATGAAGAGGGACCATCAGTAATCGAGACGAGAGCGATTTCGAGCGCGCGAAATGAGCTCTACATTGTCCGCTCCATGATTATTCTCCTTTTTGCGCAGCGACAAGCCTAAATCTTGCCATGTGAACATGATCATAACGAGAGTGGCAGATGAAGCTGAGATTTTTCTCCTTTCTCCCCTCTTAAGGCTGATGAAGTCTACCATTCTCCACTTTTCTTCTGACGTTCTCTGGACTTTCGAGAAACTGTCTCTTCTTTTTCCAGTCTAAGCAGTCTTTTATAACCAGCCATGCTTAATCGTTGAAGGTGTTGTCGCTGGCCTCTTCCGTTTCTCACTTTTCTTTTCTTTGAACTTGTGGATTTTGACAGCATCACCTTCGACTGCAACCCAATACTCGTTGTTGAGATGTCGATGGTAGAGGAATTTGTTCACCACTCCCTTCAGCTCCTGCACGGACAGTTTCTCGGAACCTAACAACAGATTATGGCCGTGAGAAGCAACCTCCTCATTGAGGGACTTGTGCAGAAAAACAGACAGAGGTTCCTTTTCATCTTCCAACTCGCCCCAATCCACTTTCAACTTCTTCCCCCCAGAAAACAAGCCGCTCATTCTCCACTATGGTGAGAGTTGCATCAACTAGAAACGTATATGCTTTTTCTCTCAATAAAATCGCGCGAAATCTTCGCACGTGCCATAAAGAACTCTTCTTTGCTCAATCATATCGAGTCTGTCAGGTTAGTTTTCTCAGAACCACTTCAACATCGCGCGCGCTTGGGTCTAATTTCTCGAGTTTACTGCAAACCACAGTGGCACGCGCTACAGCATCGAAGGTCATTGATTTATTATAAATCGAAGAGCGCGCTAGCGTGTTCCTAAATTCCTTTCTTAATGTGTGGCAGGGTTGAGTTGTGTGCCTCTCTAATGGAACGTACTATGAAGAGAGAAGTACGAGATATGTCGCAAACGAATTTAGGAACAAATCGTTATCTTTGGTATTGTTTGAACAGATGATAAGATGACTCCAAGAGGTAAGGGTTTTTCAACCAAAGCCGTTCACGCAGGGGATAAGCGGGGTTCTTCTACAGGAGCTGTTGTTGAGCCGATCTATGAGACATCGGTCTTCGCGTTTTCCAGCACGAGGGAATTGGTAGACGTTATGGGTGAAAAAGCTGAGGGGTATGTTTACACTAGGTATGGTAATCCGACGAGTAGAAGCGTTGAGAACAAGATGGCCGAACTTGAAGAGAGTGAAGATGCGGCGGTTTTCTCGTCGGGTATGGCGGCCATTGCGACAACGTTTTTCACGCTGGTTTCGTCAGGTGACCATGTTGTCTCCATTAGGGATTTGTACGGTGGAACGTTGGAATTCTTCACTAAGGTTTTGCCGAAATTCGGTGTGGAAGCAACTTTGGTTGATGCTTCGGACTTGGATGAAATAAGGTCCGCGATTCGAAGCAACACTAAGGTCATTTACGCTGAAACGCCGACTAACCCTACGCTTAAAGTTGTAGATTTACTCGAGGTCGCTAAGATTGGAAAAGAAAAAGGAGCAACGGTTGTTGTTGACAGCACCTTTGCTTCTCCCTACAATACGAAGCCTACAGAGCTGGGCGCCGATATCGTCGTTCACAGCGCCACAAAATACTTGAGCGGGCATAACGACGTGACCGCCGGAGTGATGTGTGGTTCAGAAAAGCTTGCTCAAGAAATAAGAAAAATGCGCAAAAGCTTGGGCGGAACTCTTGATCCCCTCGCCGCATGGCTGCTGCTACGCGGGTTGAAGACTTTGGGTTTACGAATGGAGAGGCATAACTCCAACGGTATCAAGGTTGCAAGGTATCTTGAGAAACATCCTAAGGTCAAGACGGTACACTATCCAGGTCTCGAAAGTCATCCTCAGCATTCAATTGCCAAACGACAAATGAGGGGGTTCGGAGGAGTCGTCAGCTTTGAAATGGACGGAGACTTTGAGACAACCGTCAAATTCGTGGAAAATCTTGAACTCTGTTCTTTAGCCGCCAGTCTTGGAGGAACTGAAACCTTGGTTACCCAGCCCGTCACTGCCTCTCACTACTTCGTCAGCGCAGAAGACCGAAGAAGGGCGGGGATAACGGATCAGCTAGTGAGGTTGGCTCTGGGAATAGAAGACCCAGAAGACATCATCGCCGACTTAGAGCAGGCCTTCGACAAAATTTAGCATAAGCGACGCGCGCGCATAAGAACCCCTGCCTGTGACCTCAAGTTTGTTACGGTATGTGTCAGAGACCCTTTTCGTTCCCAGTTTGTTATACTCCCTCTCAGAAAATGCAAGCCCACTAATGCAAATAGTATTGCAGAAGCCTGTTGGTACGTCTTTCCCACAGCATATATTCAGCACGCCTTACAAAGACGAACGTCCCAAAGCTGCTCTTTTACCTTCTCTTCTGTTTTTTTCCACCACGAGCTCTTCTCGTCTGATGACCCTTCTGTCTATCAATCGTTTTTCCAGCGGGTTTGTTTCTCTTGCTCACGTTCTGTCACCTCTATCTCAATCACCCATCCCAAACAAATTCAGTAGCGCCACACTTCAGTTGTTATCGAGAAGACATATAAATCAAGCTTTCCATGCAGTGCCGCATGCAACGTTGGCGCTATTCAAAAAGACCAGTGCCCCCTAAGGGCTTTTGAGGGTAGAGGAAAAAAGTGTTTGAAGCGCGATTGAAACACGATTTTGTAACAAGAAAATGGAAGAAACCACACATTTCACGAGTATGCGCCAAACTCCAAAAGCTTAGTGTACGCCAAGCGCATGACACGAGTCTCCAGCAAACACGAACTACAAGCCACCAACCGTTTGAGCCTCAAAAAAACCACGGATTGAGTACTCAAAAGCAGAAGGTCGAAACCCGACATGCAACCCGCACGAACAACCATCAGAATTCACCTTTTGACACTCAAAGAAATCACGGATTGAATACTCAAAAGCAAGGGCTCTGGATCTCAGCCTTTCAGCTTCTCGGCGACCTCTTCGATTTTGACGGTTTTCTGCTCTCTCTTCGCCAGATCTCGCACCACAACCGCTCCCTCCTTCAGCTCTCTTTCTCCCACCATCACAGCGTAGCTCATCCTTCTTCTGTCCGCGTCCTCCAAGGCTCTAGCCATCTTCCGCCCCATGACCTCAACCTCAACACACACTCCCGCTTCCCTAAGCATCTGCGAAACCCTCAAAGCCTCACCCCTCAACTCTTCTTTGATGGGAATAACCAGCACCGTCCTTTCATCCCCAGCCTTCCGCACGGCTTTCTCCGTAACCTTCTGCTCCTGCAACGCCAGCATCATCCTGTCCACTCCGTGAGCAACACCCACGGCGGGCGTTGGATCGCCCCCGAACAGCTCGATAAGCCTGTCGTACCTTCCGCCTCCGCCCAGCGCTAAATCCATGCCTGGCACGTACACCTCAAGAATCATTCCCGTGTAATACTCAAGCCCCCTCGCGAAACCCGCGTCCACCATCATGTCAACCTTGCACCCGCTCTTCAGGACAAGAGTCAGGATTTCGCCGAGGTTTCTCGCAGCCTCAACAGACTTCTCATAACCCTTCACAAGCTCGGTTATCCTGTCAGCCACCTCGAGAACGTCGCTGCCCCTGAGCTTCACCAGCTTTCGAAGCGTCAACATACACTTTTGCGACACGCCGGCATTTTCCACCAGCTTGAAAGCGTCGTCATACTGCTTCTTGTCCATCAGCTGCATGACCGCGCTCTGCACCTTGTCCACAACCTTCTCCTGGTTCAGCATCCCCCTCAGAACACCGACGTGACCAACCTTCAACGCAAACTTGTTCAACCCCGCGGCCCGCATCAAGCTGTTCGTCAGCAAAAGGATTTCAGCGTCCGCCTCCGGCCTGCCGGAACCCATCAGCTCGTAGTTCGTCTGCCAAAACTCTCTGTAACGGCCCCGCTGCGGCTCATCATAACGGTATATGCTCCCAACCGAGAAAAGCCTGAACGGTCTGGGTTCGTTCCGCAACGTCGTAGCTACGAGCCTGGCCACGGAGGCCGTGAACTCTGGGCGCAGTGCGACGTCTCTTTCGCCCAGATCCTTGAACACGAACATGCGCGACTTGACCTCTTCCCCGGCTTTCGCTGACAGCAACTCGTACGACTCCACAACGGGCGTCACAATCTCCTTGTACCCGTAAAGACACGCCACTTCCTTGGCCTTGCCTTCAACAAGTCTCAGCAGCCTGGCTTCTTCGGGCAGGAAGTCCCTCATGCCGCGGACGGTCTTGAACTCGGCCATTCTCAGCTTTCTCCGTTGTCACTTCAGATTTAGTTCTGAAACGGAGTAGTAAACTATTTCTCCTCTGCGGTTCATGACCGCCAGGACGAGCTCCTTCTTGAGGCTGAGGCTCTGCGTCAGCGCGCGGCTCAGGCTTTCAACCGCAATGGGCTTTCCCTCCTGAACGCTGACTATCAGGTACTTGGCCGTGTCCTTGCTGTAGTTGCCCCTCTCGTAAACTCGAAAGTCGACGCCCTGGCCGAAGCCTTCCCGCACGACGTACCCCCTGCTTCTCAAATCGCGGAAAACCAGGTAACACGCCCAAGCGTTCTCGTTAACCGTCTCGTAACACTGGAGCAGCCGCTGGAAACCCACTCTGTCATCGTTCTCGTCCCCAACCTCCAGCATCGCCCTGTCCACAAGGTAGAGCGCCTCGTAAAACGTTAGCTGAAAAGTCTTCTTTCCCGGCACTCCGTAGCCTCTGGAGGCAAGCTCGTTGACGAACCGTTTTTCAGAAACCTTCACGCCCTCTTTGACGAGCAGGCCCTTGGCTCTGAGCTCCGGCGCGCTTGGCTCTTCACTCTTGCTCATCTGGACCCCCCGCTAGCTTAGGAGCGTCTTCACTTATAGCGGTTGGCCTGAAGCCGTTTCAAATCTTTCCTGCGTAATACGCCGGTTTCGCATACGATGGCTGAGACGTACTTGAACGGGGTTACGTCGAATGCCGGGTTCAGGACGTCGACTCCTTCGGGGGCGATGCGTTGCTGGCCTATATGCGTGACTTCTTCGGGCTTGCGTTCCTCGATGACAACCTGTGCGGACGTGTGGGCCATGTCGAACGTGGATTTGGGTGCTGCGACGTAGAAGGGAATCCTGTGTTGTTTGGCTAAGACAGCGACGGTGAAGGTGCCGATCTTGTTGATGACGGCGTCTCGGACTATGCGGTCTGCTCCCACGATGACCTTGTTCACCATGCGCTTGCTCATCACGTAGCCCACCGTGCCGTCCGTGATCAATGTTACCGGTATGCCTGCTCGCTTGAGCTCGTAAGCGGTCAGCCTTGCGCCCTGCAGGAGTGGGCGAGTCTCATCCGCGAAAACCCTGAACCTTTTCCCCTGTTCCCAAGCGGTCTTCAGGACACCTAGGGCCGTGCCAAAGTCCACAGTGGCCAGTGCGCCGGCGTTGCAGTGCGTCAACACAGCATCTCCGTCAAGGATGAGCTTGGCGCCGTGCTTGCCAATCAGGCGGTTTGAAGCCGCGTCCTCCTCGGCAATCCTGTTTGCTTCCTCAACGACGGAGGCGGCCACATCGTCGGCACTGCCTAACGCGGTCTTGGCTTTGTCAAGGATTCTGTCCAGAGCCCAGAAGAGGTTGACGGCCGTGGGCCGTGTTGCCCTTATGGTCGCAGCGGCCCTTTCGAGTTCGCTGACCAGTTCTTTCTTGGTCTTCGCTTCTGAGTTGTGTGCTGTCAGGGCTAGGGCGTAGGCGGCGGCTGCTCCGAGGAGGGGTGCGCCTCTTATCTTCATCGTTTTTATGGCGCCGGCCACGTCTTCGCAGTTTTTCAGGCTGAGCATGACCTCTTCGTTTGGAAGTTTCGTCTGGTCAATCGTCAGCACCGTGCCGTTGCGCCACTGTATCGTTCGCATGGCTTTTGCCTCGTAAACCGCTTATGCTTCGGGTGTATAATGTTTGTCGGCCAGGTGAAAAAGGTTATGAAAACGGTGAGCCTCAGAACGTTTGTTGAAGCCTTTGGGCAGAGGTATTCTGAGGTTTTGGGCATAGAGGTTTCAGGCGGTGGTGATGGGGAGGTTTTCAAGTGGTTTTTGGCTTCGTTGCTGTTCGGCGCCCCCATCACGGAGTCAGCGGCCATCAGGACTTACCGCTGTTTCGAGAAGCGCGGTGTTCTGGCGCCGGGGCGGATTCTCAGGACCGGGTGGGACGGTCTGGTCGAAATCTTGGACGAGGGCGGCTACACGCGTTACGACTTCAAGACGGCGGACAAGCTTCTGGAGGTTGGGGGGAACCTTGTGGAAGCGTACTCTGGGAGTCTCAGCCGTGTTCACGGTTCGGCTTCTGACTCGCGTGATTTGGAGAGGAGGTTGAAAGGCTTGGGGAAGGGGGTTGGAGACGTGACGGTGAGCATTTTTCTGAGGGAGCTGCGGAGCGTGTGGGAGAAGGCTGATCCTTTTCCGACGGGTCTCGAGGTTCTTGCTGGTGAACGGCTCGGAATCCTGAAGAATGGAGCTGAAGCCGAAGAGGCTTTGAAACGGTTGAAGGGTTTCTGGGCCAGGAACAGGGTTGCTGGAAAATCGTTCGTGCAGTTTGAAACTGCTTTGCTCAGGCTGGGCAAGGAGTGCAGAAAGGGAGAATGCAGTGTTCGCTTGGCCAAGCGTGGGTAGCGCTGTATGTTGGAGTTCGAGTCCTTGCTTTTGAGTACTCAATCCGTGGTTTTTTTGAGACTCAAAAGGTTGATGGCGCGTGGTTCTGTGTTTGTTGGAGGCTCGTGTCATGAGCTTGGCGGGCTGAGTGAGAATTTGCGGTTTTGTCTATCAGAAGGTAACAGTTTCGTGTGGCAACACCGTAGCAACCATTTTTTCGGAAAGCGCGCGAGTATGTCGGAAAAAAGATTTAAAGGCAAAACTGATGGATAGTTCTTGTATAGATTGAGATGTCGGTTGGGGGCATGTTATGGACAACAGCGATTTCTTCCTGGGGTTTGCTGCTCATGCGCACACTAAGAGTGAGCTTGGAATCGATCAGGTGAAGGAGGAGCTGAGGAGGGCAAATAGCGCAGAGGAAGCTCAGCGGCTGGCAGAAATGGTTCTTGATAGGCTTGCAACAGACGTCTCAAAAAGCGGATGTAGGCTTGATGATGTGAAACTGTTGGTCCTGTATGTGAGTTACAGGGGAGAACCCGAAGAGAAGGATACTGTGATGTGCGAATCGATTCTGCGGTGCATCAAAGAGAGATTTGAGAAAGGTTCTGCTGCAAACCAGGTCCGACTAATCGGACATACGACGGGTGGCGAACTGGAGAACGAAGACCTTGTGCTGAAGGAGGTTTCAGACATCGGGTACAATGGTTTGTCTCTTTTGGCTCTGGTTACAAACTTTCCAATAGGCGTGGGGCGAACTTGGAGTCTTCGAACGGCAAAGGAAGCAGGAGAGCAAGGGATGGAGATGGCTCGTGATGCGAGCGTTGATTTCAGCCAACAGACTACAAACAAAGAGCAGCTACAAACTGGAAAGACTCTGCTTGTATTGACGCAAGGATCGAAAGTTGACACTCCAGGTTATGAGCATTTCCTAGCCGAGGGAATTGCCAACTTCATGGGCAGCAACCGCGACGCAAGAATAGTGAACGTAATAGGCGGGAGCAGCGGTGATGGAATGACTGGCAAGGTTATTCATCAATTCTATGGCAGTTTGAAAGGGCAATCACAGTTTAGAGTTCTTGATGGTGAAGCAGTATGTGCTTTGATTCCCAACTTGCGTGAGACCTCTATAGGTGTCGACATAGGAACAGGAACGAGAATTGGAAGGCAGCACATATTTCATTTTGACCGTGAGAAGGAACTCCACTTCAAGTACGTTAAACGCATCGGCAACTAGGATTCTTGTACAAAGTATGCCAACATGATTTATGAAAATGAAGTTCGACTATCCAAGGAAAAGGGCTTGCCAATAGTTGACAAAAAAGTCATTATACAGGGAATTTCCGATGCCCGCGCACAAAAAAGAATTTTAGTGTTCAATCCTATTCTGTACAGATACGCTTTCGCTTTTCCTTTTGGCAACTATGTTGCTAATGTCCCTCTGCGAGTGGTAGACGAAGATCTTGAACTTATCTTTCCAGTTAGAAGCTACACTCCCGAGATGCCAGGTTACTTTCATATTAGTTGATCATGAGAAAATTCAGAAAGGAGCTCGCCGCGTGCATGATATACTGAGAGTAGATCAGGGCTTCAACTCTTGCATGAACAGGAGACTGGTTGAGCTGATGGCTGGATGTATATCTGGGACTGAAGCTGAGATATTGAAAGAAGGGCTTTCATCAACTCAGGTTATAGGATTTCTGGCATATGGCGAGATGGCATTCACTCATCTAATCCAAGAGCCATACTTTCACGCCGGCAGATGCTGGGGAATCACACTTCATTCCAAAACTGCAACAACCGAATCGAAGGAAAAGAAAACTGAACTTGGCATTAATGGCTGGATTAAAGGAAAAACATAGCCGGCAAACTAGTTTTGCAAGACTTGCAGAGCGCGCACAAAAATTCTCTCTTCAAACACTAGATGTGCAGCAATCTTATAGAGAGGCGATCGTTGGAGATGTTGCGAAGCTAATCAAATGCAAAGAACTGAAAAGTGCGCAGTGAACTTATGGAGCGCATCACTCCTTTTCTAGGCTTTCTGAGAATTTCAAGAAGAACAGGAAAATGACAGTTTTGTTACACTTTTCTGCTATAATTCCCCATGATTTTCCACGCTCTCAATAAGAACGCGAGCGTTTGTTTGGCTAGGTGTGAATGCTCGGTTCGTAGGGTGCTTTGACGTATGTTATGACTTCTACTGGGCATTCGCCTGAGAGTTTGAGGGTTTTTTTCCATTCTTCTCCTACGGCTATGAGGAGGAAGACTCCTGACATTTCGGCTTTGGCTTTTTTGACGAGGCTGACGAGTGCGGCTTGGGTTTCTCCGGTTTTGATCATGTCGTCGACGACGAGTACGCTGTCGCGTTTTTTGATGGCTTCTTTTGGGATGTAGAGAGTTGAGGTGACGCCTGAGCCTTTGAGGAGGACGTAGGTTTCTTCGAGGAAGGCTTTGACGCCGATTTCTTTGGTTTTTTTTGCGACTACGAGGTTGACTCCGAGGGTGTTTGCGACCATGGTTGCGAGGGGTACGCCGTCGACGGCGACTGAGAGGACTTTTGTGACGCGTTTTCCAGCGAAATTCGCGAGGGCGTGGTTGGCGGCTTGTTGGAGGATGTTGTAGTCGCCTATGATTTCGGTGTTGTCGAAGTAGCCGTCTTCGTCGAATTTTATTCTGCTGCGCAGTTCGGGTTCGAGGCCGACGAGTCTTGTGAGAACTTTCCAGAGCTGTTTTGCTCTGGCGGTGTTGGGCAGGACGTGGCCTTTCGCGTATCGGCTGAGGACGGTTACGGGCAGGCCGGTTTTCGAAGCGAGTTCGCGGTAGGTTATGTTTCGTTTGTACTTTGCGGTTCTGAGAAGTTCTATGGTCATCAACCTGAGTTTCAAATCTTCCGCATGCGTGCTCATAACAACAGCCTCTTATACACTGATAAGTCAAACCTTAACGTGTTCCCCTTCTATTATTGCACTAGCGATATATACTTTGCTGGGTGTGAGAAAACGCCATGTCTGCGGGCTGCTAGGGTCTTCTGCGAACCTTTCGTTTGAGGCTGCGCATGTTGAGGTTCGAGCTCTTGCTTTTGAGTACTCAATCCGTGGTTTTTTTGAGGCTCAAACGGTTGATGGCCTGCGAGTCTTGTTGGTTTTCCTTTGGTTTATAGTGTGTGCTGAAATGGGGTGTTTATGCTTCTTGTTTTGTCTCTGGTCCCGTCTTTGATTTTGTTTCAGGTTTCGTTTCTGGTGCTGTCTTTGTTTCCGCTTTTGGTGGGGTTTCTGCCTCTTTTTCTGTTTCGGGTTTTGTCTTTGGTTTTCTTATTGCGAGGTAAGCTGTTGTTGCCACGAGGATGGCGGTAACGGCTATGAAGGTGTACACTAGGTCTGTGTAGAATGTTAGGTCGTTCTGTGTTGACGTTTTGTAATCGTTGAGGGTTGTGTTTAGGCTGTTGATGGAGGAGTTTAGAGAGTTTAGGGTTGCTTGCAGCTGGTTGTAGCTGGTTTGGAGGCTGGAATAGTCTTGTAGATGTTGTTGGTAGGACGCGTTCAGACTGTTGAAACTTTTTTGGAGTTGGCCGTAGTTTTGTAGCAGCTGGTTGTAGGTGGTGTTTAGGTCTGCGATTTGGGAGAGGAGTTGGCCGTTAGTGTCTGCGAGTTGATTGTAGCTCGAGTTTAACGCTTTGAGGTCTGTTGTGAGTTCGGACAGTTTGAGTATTAAGTTTCGATAGGCTGTTCTTATTTCGTCAGTTTCAGGAGAGAAGGGACGCATCAGTGGATAGTTGTCATGGTTGCTGGAGTCAATGACGTAGGGAGTGTCTCCTATCCAGTCAAGACCCGTCATGTTCTGGTAGGGTCCGCTGTGCACGTCCTCTCCAGCATAGTCACTCCAGTAGTTTCCGGCGGAAGCGTAGCCGTTGTCCCAGGAACTGTTCTGTGAATTGTGAGTGTAGGCTTGGAGGCTGTTGTTTTCGAAGTTGTTGTGGAAGATTCTGGTGTTGGCGGAGTAGATGAGTTCGACGCCGTAGTCGGTGTTGTTTGTTATGTTGTTTTCAAGAATACTTGTGTCTGAACAGCCGCCTTGTTCGGGGTATCCGACCGTTATGCCTCTTAGATTTGAGGCTATGTTGTTTCCGATTATGATGGTGTTGTTTGAAGAACCTAGTCTGATGCCGTCTTCGTTGTTTGTTATGTTATTTCTAGCCAGGACGTTGTCCGAGCCGCCGACGCCGAAATATTGGGGATCGCCAATATCGATTCCGACTCCATTGTCGGCTATGTTGTTTTCAGAAATGTTGTTGTTTGAAGAGTAGGAGGCGATGATGCCGCTGTTTGTTATGTTGTTTCCAATGATGTTGTTGTGTGAAGAGTTTAACAGTTGAATGCCGAGCGGCGTTATGTTGTTTCCAACGATGTTGTTGTGTGAAGAGGAGTTCACGTAAAGGAAGCGAATGTCGTTTCGCGTGACGTTGTTGTTGCTCGACAGCGTCACGAGTTCTATCTTAGCGTTGCGGTTTCCAGTTACTTCGGTGTTGTTCGTAGCGAGGAGCTCCAGCGTTGTGATTGCGGTTGTGTTGGTGGAACCGAGGTTTTTCAGGTGCATTTCGCTGCAGCTGACCAAGACCACTTCTGCTACGTCGGCGTTTTGGACTGTTTGATCGGTAATCCCTTCCAAATAAACAACGGGTCTGCCATTCAAAGTGTTGTTGTTAACGATGTTTGCGTAAGAGTTATAGACGAACAAACCGTGGGCGACAAAGGTGTTCGCTGTTATGTTGTTGCCTGAAGAAGAATCAAGTGTGAGGCCATCGCAGTCATTTCCTGTCAGAGTGTTGTTTGAAGAACCGTCGGATAGCTGGATCATATTTGTTAAATCGTTTCCTGTTATGGTGTTGTTCAGAGAATTCCGCAGCTGTACGCCATCTGTCATGTTGTTTCCAGATATTACATTGCCTGAAGAAGAGTCAAGCATGACGTCACTGCAATCATTTCCTGCGACAGTGTTGTTTGAAGAGCCACCAGATAGCGTGACCACATTTGTCAAAGTGTTTCCCGTTACTGCGTTGTTTAAGCAATTTTCTAGTTGTATGCCTTCCGTCATGTTGTTCCCAGAAATGATGTTGCCTGAGGACGAGCGGACCATGATGCCAAGCTGAGTGTTTTGTGTGATGTTGTTCCCAGAAATGATGTTGTTTGAACTAAGAAGCATAACACCCCATTGGCAGTTGGTGATTGTGTTCCCAGAAACGTTGCAGTATCTGCCGACAATCCAAATCCCAATATTACGTATGCGAAGAGCGCCTTCCACAGTGAACCCAGTCATAGTGACGTTGTCACTGCTTATCTGCACTGTCCAAATTCCAGGCTGGTTGCCATCGATAATTGTTGTTTCAGGGTTTTCTCCTACAAGCGACAACTTCTTGTTGGCATCCAGGTTCTCCGCGTACGTTCCGTTTCTCACGAATATTGTATCTCCAGCGCTTGCATTGTTTATGGCTTCTTGTATTGTTGCATAGTCGTCTGGGACGATTATCGTGGCGGAAACTGCCTTACCATTGCCTCGGACTAGAGATGAAGAAGTGGACAAAAACAAAAGAGGCAAGAGCAAGAAAAGAACACATCTCTTAAACATGTTACTTCACCGTCCATTTTACTGTCCTGTTCACCCTATTTAACAATTTATGGACGAATAGGACGAATAAGGATTGAATCATAACATATCAAAACCAATGCAAGCGTGCGCGTAAAATCCTGGCATACAACTGCTGAATTTTGTTTCACGGCTTTGTCTTGAACTTTCCCTTGCCAGAAAAAACAGTGCGCGCACGTTCAAGTTGGTATTGAACAACGCTCGGTGTATGTCGAAAGACAGACTAAGACTTATCTTACAGGCAGAAGGAGTGGACAACAATACAGCGAAGAACATAACCCTTGAGGACCAGGCCGTTCGAAAAAGGCATCTTGCAACCATATGGATGACAGAAAACCATGAAGAAAACAGACTCAAACGAAAGCAACTCAAATTCGCGGCGAGCTAAGTTCTTTGGGAGTAACATCGCAGTAATCGCCAGCAGCAGTGCCGTCAATGGTTTTGGAACAGGAATGATCAGCTACTACGCTTCACTTTACTTCGTCAGCATCGGCGGAGACCCTATCAGGTTAGGAATCTTGACATCAATATCAATCCTAATCCAATGTTTAGTACTGTTCTTAGGCGGCCGCATAGCAGACCACTATGGAAGAAGAAAAGTAATTGTGATAGCAGCATTCTACGCAATACTGTTCCCAACGCTATATGCATTGATTCCTGACTGGAGAATCTTCGTTGCAACAGCCGCAATAGGCGCGTTCGGAGCCGTATCAAGTCCAGCATCTCACGCGACAGTGGCTGACTCGATTCCTGCTGAGAAACGAACCACTGGAATCTCGACCCTTCAGGTTGTCTCCACCTTTCCTATGATATTTTCTCCTCTGATCGGAGGATTACTCATAGAAATCTACGGACTGCAAAGCGGTTTTAGATTGGCTTCCGCGTTTGTTGCAGGAACGACGTTAGTCTCGGCGGTAATCTTGCTGCTGTTCCTCAAAGAGACAATGCGACAAAGGCACGGACAAGAATCCCGAGTCTCTGCCAACTCGACTGTGAGTATCCGTGGTAGACTGTCAGCAAGGTCCCTGCACAGCCTAGTGGCACTGCTTTTTTCTTACGGACTCATCGCCTTTGCCAACGCACTGGTCAGTAGTTACTACATTCTGTACGCAACTCAAGTCATAGGTCTTGATGCACCACACTATGGAATCATCGTCAGCCTACAAATCCTTCTAACTATTCTCTTGAAGATTCCTGGAGGGTGGGCAAGTGACAGGTTTGGCAAGAAGAAGATGATGATAGTCTCAATATTGACGTGTACACCCTGCGTGGTAATGTTCACGTTTTCTCGATCATTCCTTCAAGCCGCGATCACCATAATCGTCTTGACAATCACGGGAATGTACTACGCACCGTCGTATGAAGCTCTTCAGGCTGACTTGACGCCTAGAGAAATCAGAGGACGAGTCACATCTTTTTGGGATATAAGTGGCGCCGTTGGAGGGGCTTTAGGCGCATCTTTGGGCGGCATCTTTTTCCAAACAATCAGTCCCGCAACCCCATTCTACGCTTTCGCCGTAGTTGAGGTGGTAGCCGCACTGTTGATACTTGTCGCTGTTAAAGAACCTCAACAAGCCGAAGATTAGACAAGTCAGGTCATGCATTTCAAGCCCTGTTTACCTCACTGTGCGCTTTGACTGTTATGTTGACGGGTTCAGAGTTTGATGGACTTGGATTTCATGTTTTCATCCAGATAGCTAATGGCAAATGCACTTTTTTTGTAGGATTCAAACCTTACAGTGGTTGCTTATTTCTCTCTCCGCAGGAAGTCGCCTATATCCAGAATATTCTCCACCGCTGGGCCTCCTCTTTTTCCGTCCAAGTTGCACAGTATTCTGCCAAAGCCTAGGCACTCACCATAGGAGTTTAGGACCAACGTGTATTCGTCTTTTTTCCTTGAGCCGATCACGTTCGCTATTCCTTGTTTGAATATGTCTCTGCCGCAGATGAACAGCCATTCGGTTTTCTTGTGGATGATTACTTTGTTTGATTTTTCCCTCGCGACAAAATTCAGCAAGTTGAAGCTTGGAAAGAATCTCCCATCCTTGACTTTTCCTATGTAGGCTCCTGCGTAGAAGAAGTCTTTTGATGCTAACCGCTTCAGATTCTTGTTTAGTAGGAAGTATCGACCTTGCCTTTTCACGATGAGACTTTCGTCCAGCATGATCTTTGTTCCAAAGCGGCCTACAAAATCGACTATGGGCTTGATCATGCAGCGTTCCGCCGTTTCAGTTTGCACACGAAGAAACCTTGGGTTTGTCCAGGCCAGATTCGTCTGCATTTTTCTATTGAACTATCTAGGTATTTGCCGAAAACGTTTGTCAGTGCCTCTTGTCCGTGACAGCTGATTTCTTCCACTTGAAGGCTAAGGTTTCTGACGGCCCAGTCAATGTTTAACTCGTTTTCTTCAGGTTCCAAGGAACAGGTTGAATAAACTATTTCGCCGTTGTCGTTCAGAACTTTGACTGTTTCGGTCATTATCTCTCTTTGAAGCGCCGCGTTTCTTTTTACGTCATTGATTGTTCTTCTTTTGAACCAGTTTTCGTCTGCCGCGAAGTTGCCGGAGCAGGGCATGTCCAGAAGTATGCGGTCGAAACTTGCTTTCAGTTCAGAGACTTGTCTTGCATCTAGAAAGTAGACGACTGTATTTTTGACGCGGCACCGTTCCAGTTGGTTTGCCAACGCTGTCAGCCTTTGTTTTCTGATGTCTAAGGCGATTATCGCGCCTGTGTTGTGCATTGAGTCGGCCAGTTGAACGGTTTTTCCTCCTGGAGCTGCGCAGGCATCTAGCACAGTTTTGTCTTCTGATTCTGTGAATAGGGTGACGGGTATTTGAGCCGCTGCCTCTTGGATTGAGTACAGACCCAAGAGGTATTCCGATGTTGCCCCGACCGAGAATTTTGATTCACAAACCCAGTAGCCATGATCTAGGAAGGAGATCCTTTCAAGCGTTATTCCAATCGACTGTAGTCTTTGCAGGATGGTCGCTGTTTTCTCTACGTTTATGGTGTTTATTCTTATTGCCTGTCTGGGTGTTACATCTTCGTGTTTCCAGCCTAGTTCCTTATAGCGAGTTATGAAGAAGTCTTTACTTGACATTGATGATAGTTTAGGGTGCTATTCATAAAAGCTTGGTGTTGACGCAGAGGTGTGAAGGTTCACTTCGTCAGTCTTCGGGTAAACCATTTCCTGATTTCTTCAACGAAAACTATAATGACTGCGAGGACCGCTAGGAACGCCCATTCAAACGGCCCTAAGGATGCCGTGCCGAAAAGCGCCTGCATCGGTGGAGCATATATCAGAAGAGATATTATCAATATTTGAGAGGCTATGCCGAGCCATATCCATTTGTTGCTTTTGAGACTTGTTTTGAAAATTGAGGCTTTGTTCGTCCTACTTGCTAAGACGTTGCCAACTTGGGCTATGACAATGCCGGCAAAGGTCATGGTTGTACCTTTGGCGTAGATAGTTGGGTCTTGAACCTTTGACAACCCGAGATGCCAGCCGCCTGCTGACCACGCCATGAAGCAGCCTGCCATAGCGCCAACGGCGATGATTGTGCCCAGATATAGGGAGCGGAGAAAGACCTTAGCGTTGAACAATCGTTCCCTGATGCTCCGTGGATGTTCCTGCATGATGCCGACTTCTGGCGGTTCACGGCTCAGAGCCAAGGAGGGTATAACCTCGATTCCCAAGTCTATGGCTAGAATCTGAGCGACAAGCAGGGGAAGAGGTAAGCCTAGTACTGCGTAAAGAACATAAGGAATTAGCTCGGCCCAGTTATGCGTGAAAACGTACACGATGAATTTTCTTAGGTTCTCGTAGATTGTACGCCCAGACTCAATTGCCTTGACTATTGAGGCGAAACTGTCGTCGAGGAGAACCATGTCTGCGGCTTCTCTCGCCACATCTGTCCCTGAAACGCCCATGGCTACTCCTATGTCTGCCTCTTTCAACGATGGAGCATCGTTAGCTCCGTCCCCGGTCACGGCCACGATTTCACCATGCCGTTTGAGAGCTTTTACTATCCGAAGTTTTTGTTCGGGTGAGACCCTTGCAAAAATAACGTTTTCATTCTTGACTTCTTCTGAGATTTGTTCGTCCGTCATAGCTTCCATGTCGACGCCGCGGATTATACGACATTTCTCCGGGTTCACTATGCCGACTTCTTGGGCTATGGCCTGCGCAGTCGGACCGTAATCTCCGGTTATTATGACGATTTTTATGCCAGCTTTTTTTGCCACTGTTACCGCATTCTCTACTTCTGGACGGGGTGGATCTTTCATGGCCGCAAGCCCTACCAGAATCATGTCTTTTTCAACGTTTTTGGCCCTGAAAGCACCGTTCGCCGGTAGCTCCGAATAAGCCACGGCTATTACGCGGAGACCTTCATCTGCGAACTCACGGATTTTTGTCTCGGCGGCATCAAGATATTCTTTGGTCAGGTTTTCTACCCTGTCTTCAACCAGCACCCTGTTACATATGGAGAGGATGCTTCTCGGCGCACCCTTCGTGTAAGCGCAGATCTTGTGATCATACTTGTGAATTGTCGTCATCCTTTTTCTTCGGGAGTCAAAAGGTATGACGTTGTGGATAGGCTTCTGTGCCAGCATGCTTTGCGGGTTTAGCCCGTACTTTATAGCGGCTACAAGTAGTGCACCGTCTGTTGAGTCTCCTACGATGCTCCATGATCTGTTCCTGTCTGAAGGCGGCTCAAGCTTGGCACTGTTGCAGAGGGCGGCGATTTCCAAGAGTTTTTCAATCGTGCCGGATTTTTCCTTTTCTAAAGCCTGGCCGCCGTTCGTAAAATCGCCGGCGGGATCGTAGCCGACCCCTGAAACTTCCACAACCCTGTCGGGAACCCACATTTTCGTGGCGGTCATTTCGCCCTTTGTAATCGTCCCTGTTTTGTCAGTGCATATGACGGTTACACTGCCGAGAGTCTGAACTGCAGACAAACGCTTCACTAGGACGTTTTCTCGCGCCATCTTCAGAACGTTGATGGCTAGGGCGCTGGACACGGTGACCTGTAGTCCTTCTGGAACTAGTGCCACCATCACGCCTATCATGAACAGGATAGCTGTGACCAGCAGTACATGAAGTAATGTCAGGCTTACAAAGAAGAATGCGACACCCACTATTATGGCTAGAACGAAGTCGTATCTTGCTGTGTAGGCAATTTCTTTCTGTAGCGGACTTGCCTCTTCCTTTATTTCCTGTGTAAGACCGGCAATCTGTCCGAACTTTGTTTCCATACCTGTTTTGACTACTACAGCTTTGCCTTGACCTGTAGCAACACTTGTGCTCATGAAAACGAGATTTGGCATATCAAGGTAGGCTGAGTCTGCGATTTTGATAGCTTTGGTCGTTCGTGGCTGCGGTTCAGATTCCCCAGTCAAAGGGACGTTGTTGGTCCATAAATCAAAAGCTTCTACTAGTCTTGCATCCGCAGGTACGCGGTCACCCTCTTCTAACTCTATTAGGTCGCCTAGAACCAGATCTTTTACCAATATCTTCTTCAGTTCCCCGTCTCGGATGACCTTGGCGTACTCGGGCATCCAGCTTTTCAGGGTTTCCATAGCTTTTTCTGCACGCCATTCCTGAAAAAGGCTGAACAAGGAGTTTACGAGGACTACTGCAAAGATTATTGCGCTTGTCTCCCACATGCTGAAGTTGTCTTCCCACACGGCATCTATCGCGGCAAGCAGACTTGCAAAAAGGAGCAGCACGCCGAACAGGTCTTTGAGTTGCCCTAGAAACTTGTAGGCTATTGAAACATGTTTCTTTTCGACTAGTATGTTGGGGCCGTGTTCGGCAAGTCGTCTGTTGGCTTCTTCACTGCTCAATCCTGCAGGTGAGGTTTTCAGAAGTTCGTAGACTTCTTTGACATGCAGAGTCGCAGCATCCTTCAAAAAGACACCCTCTCCTTAAAATCGTCGGCAATCAGGAGGCGTTACGGTCCCCTAGAACAATTGTCTCTGCTCAGACAGTCAGCTAAGAAAACGTGCGGCAACGAAAGGTTGCTTGTCTGCGTCAAAATTATTAGAACATACATCTGGATCAGCCTGTTGAGCCTTTAGCTTCTCTGCAAATCTGCGCAATTTTGTGTTGATCACCAATATTTTGCTGTCTACAATGACAAGCCCTTACATTTAAACCAATCGGGCAATCGCAGCTGTTTTGTTTTGACAAGTCTTAAATGTTGAAGTAGCTTATGTTGGCTGTTGCACGGGTGGTACGATGAGTGAAAAACAGGCTTTTGTAATTATGATTCAAACCAGATGGTGGAATGAATTTTGCCGTCGCAATCATGAGGGAAAAAAGACTCATTCCTTTGTATTGAGAGGAATTGCGCCGCCCAAGGATGCTTCGAGGGTTCTGTTCTACGTGACTAAGCCAGTTGGTGAGATTGCTGGGTACGCCGACTTCATCGAGCGAAAAGTTGGTGATGCTGAAAGATTGTGGAGAGAGCATGGCGAGGAGTCCGTGTTGGGTTCGAAAGAGAAGTATGATGGTTTCGTAAAGGATTCGCTGAAAGTGTCTTTCGTCAGGTTCAAGGACTTGCACGAAGGAGCTGCGGCTGTACCGCTCAACTATGTTCTCATGTCCCTTGGAGTCAGAAGGTTAGGCAGAAAAGGTTTTTACATTGATAAGGAAATTGAAGACAAGTTTGTGGCGTTGATGAAGGAAAGAACCTAGAAGTATAATGAAAACAGTTTCCAACAGTATTGAGGAAGTGAATGGCAAAGTTAATAGGTCGCTTCTTTTACATCCATGTAGCCCATATTTAGGCAGTGGAAACCTAGAATGTTCGATATGTCAAAGGCAACTCCTTCACAGATATTCATGAGTTTTTCGCTACCGCAGGGAAGGTCTGATTATGGTACGCTACAGGCAAGTTGAAGAAATTCAAAAGTTGATGAATTATCCGGAAATGATTAGGAACACAAGCATCATTGCTCACGTTGACCATGGCAAAACGACGTTATCAGACAGTCTCTTGGCTGCGGCTGGAATAATAAGCGAACAGAGAGCAGGGCAGCAGCTTGCGCTTGACTCTTGGGAGCTTGAACAGAAGAGGCAGATGACCGTTTTCGCTTCAAACATTAGCTTGGCTCACACTTACCAAGGAAAGGAATACTTGATAAACCTCATCGACACGCCAGGACACATTGATTTCAGCGGTGCAGTCACGAGAAGCCTCCGGGCCGTGGACGGCGCCCTCGTAGTGGTTGACGCTGTGGAGGGGCCTATGACTCAGACGGAAACTGTTTTGATGCAGGCGTTGCGCGAAAGGGTTAAGCCGATTCTTTTCATAAACAAGGTTGACAGGCTCATAAAAGAAATAAAATTGACGCCAGAAGACATCCAGAAGAAGTTCGCAAAAATCATCACGCGGGTGAACACTCTCATCGAAAAGTATGCGCCGCCAGAGCACAAGAAGGACTGGCAGGTTAAGGTTGAAGACGGCGGCGTTGCCTTCGGTTCAGCCCTTCACAAGTGGGGTTTGAACCTGCCGCACATGAAAGCAAAAGGCGTGACATTCGTTGACATTATTGACGCTTACACGGGGGAACATGAGGAGGTTAACCAAAAGGTTGACGCCCTAAGCAAGAAGGCACCAGTGCAGGATCCTATCTTGGACATGTTTGTTGAACACTTGCCCAACCCGATAGAAGCTCAACCCTACAGGCAGAGCCAGATTTGGCCTGGCGACCAGAACAGTGCCGTGGGCAAAGGGATGGCCAAGGTTGACCCTAACGGGCCAGTTCTAATGTGCGTTTCAACGATTGAAGTTGACACTCACAGTGGAGTTGTTGCCATCGGACGTGTTTTCAGCGGCACGGTGGAAAAGGGAAAGCTTGTTCAACTCATAACTAGCCGCCAGAAAGGCACGATTCAACAGGTTTACATGAGTATGGCCGCCGACCGAGTGATAATCGAGAGAGTTCCCGCCGGAAACATTGCTGCCCTTTCAGGTTTGCCCTCTATCCACGTGGGCGAAACCGTTGCAGAAGACGGTGTGGAGACGCAGGCGTTTGAAGGGTTGAAGTATGTTTCAGACCCTGTGGTAACGGTGGCTGTTGAACCTGCCGACGTTAAGGATTTGCCGCTTTTCGACAAGGTCATGCACAAGCTGACGACTGAAGACCCGAACCTGCACTTTTCGATAAACAAGGAAAGCGGGGAATACCTGCTGAGTGGCATGGGTGAACTTCACCTGGAAATCACGGCGTATCGCATGCAGGAAGCCAAACTGAAGGTGAACGTTAGCAAGCCCATCGTGATATACCGAGAAACCATCAGTCATGACTATAAAGGTCCTGCGATTATGGGTAAAAGCCCCAACAAGCACAACAAGCTTTGGGTGACGATGGAGAAGCTGCCGGACGATGTGGTTGAAGCAATCAAGATGGGAAAAATCAGTGAAATGCAGACACGTGAGGAGAGACAGAAGATCCTCAAAGGGTTTGGCTGGTTGACAGATGACGCGCGCAACGTCGTAGCCATTGAAGGCAACAACGTTCTTGTCAACAGGATCAAGGGAAGACAGTACGTTGAAGAAATAATGGATCATATAAAGTCCGGTTTCAGAGAA
The DNA here is from genome assembly GCA_049516875.1 of Bathyarchaeia archaeon. Classification (GTDB taxonomy): domain Archaea; phylum Thermoproteota; class Bathyarchaeia; order Bathyarchaeales; family Bathycorpusculaceae; genus JBEKCD01. The sequence continues at coordinate 74,012 of JBEKSS010000001.1, forward strand.
GCAGTGTTCACGTCAGTCTTGGCGAAGGAACCTGCGTACGGGTTGAAGATAAACTTGGAAGATGTCACGGTTCACGAAGACCCAGTGCACCGCGGACCAGCGCAGATACTGCCCATGACTTGGCGTCCAATATGGTGCGCTTTTCTACTCAGCGACCCGAGGCTTCTTGAGCCGCTGATAAGCTTTGAGTGCAAGGTTCCGAACACGTTTGTGAGCGGCGTCATAGCCATAGTTCAAAAACGCCGAGGCAAAATATTAGACATGACAAACGAGGAAGACATGATAATCGTCAAAGCAGAGATGCCGGTTTCTGAATCGTTCGGTATAGCTGATGAACTGCGATCCTCGACCGAGGGCAGAGCGTTCTGGGCTACACAGTTCAGCCGCTGGGCCCCGGTTCCAGAGCAAATGAAAGACGAAATAATAAAGCAGATACGCGAACGCAGAGGCCTACCACCGACACCGCCGAGACCTGAAGAATTCTTCGAAGACGCATAGAACCAAAGCAGACCACGCCCTTCTTTTCGGCGCCTATTTTTCCCATTTTTCATTTAATCTTCAGCAAGCTTTATTGATTTTCACAGTCATAGGACTCTGATGAATTATCATGATACTTGGCATTTGCGGGAGTCCAAGAAAACAGGCGACTGAGCACGTTTTAGGAGAAGCCTTGAACATATTGGAAAAAATGGGTTTTGAAACAGAACTCTTCACGGTCAGAGGCAAGAACATCGGGTTCTGTCAGCACTGTGACTACTGCTTGAGAAACAAGGAGTGCAAGCTGAAGGACGACATGTACATCCTTTATCCATTGCTCAGAAAGACGGAGGCGCTGGTGATAGCGACGCCAGTTTACAACGGCGGAGTGAGCGCTCAGACAAAAACCGTAATGGATAGGTGCAGGGCTCTGTTTGCCGATGACAGGAACGTGTTGAGGTATAAAGCTGGCATGGCCATCGCAGTCGGCGGGGACAGAGCTGGAGGACAGGAGTTGGCAATTCAGCAGATCATGACTTTCTACGTCTTGAACGGCGTCATTCCTGTCAGCGGCGGTCCATTCGGAGCAAACTTGGGAGCAACTTTTTGGTCCAAGGACACTTTGAAAGATGTGAAACAGGATGAAGAAGGATTCAAGACTTTGAAAAAGACTGTGAAGAGATTCTCTGACCTTGTGAAACATAATGAGAGTAAGAAAAGAGCTCAAAATGTGTGATTATGACCGAAGAGTTGGCAAGAGCTGAGAAGAAGAGGAAAGTTGCGTGGGGAATCACGGGCAGCGGAGACAGATTGCCCGAAACAATCGGCACTATGAAAAAGATGAAAGAAGAGTATCATAATGAGGTCGATGTAAGAGTTTTTCTTTCGAAGGCAGGAGAACAGGTCGTCAAATGGTATAGGCTTTATGACCAGTTGAAACAGCATTTTGAAAAGGTCTGTGTTGAACTTAACTCTAACTCGCCGTTTCTTGCTGGTGACCTGGAACTCGGGAAATTTGAATTCTTGTTGATTGCTCCCGCGACGTCGAACACCGTGGCAAAAATTGCGGCAGGAATAACTGACACATTGCTCTGCAACTCAGCAATCATGGCTTTGAAAGGCTTCCTTCCAGTCTACATCATGCCCAGCGATTACAAGGAAGGAACAGTGGTCACAAGGCTTCCCAACGGAAAGGATCTCAAGCTGAGAATAAGGAGAGAAGACGCAGAAAATACAAGAAAGCTCTCCCTTATGGAAAATATGTTCGTGCTTGAAAAACCCGAAGACATCTGTGAGGTTTTCAGGAAGCATTTCAACACGAAAAAGCAGAAATGAGAGCTGAGCGTGAGACCAATGAACTTTGGACTGCTCATCGTTCCACTGGTTGCTGGGATGCTGTTTGGCTACTTCTTGCGTGAAAAGAGGAGGGTCAATCTTGGCAAACTCACGTTTGGAATAATCTTGGTATTGATATTTTCCCTTGGTTTTGGCATAGGCTCAAACAGTGAATTGCTGAATTCGCTGCCCGAGGTCGGCTTAAGCGCCGTCGTGATTGCTTCGCTCGCCATAGTGTTCAGCGTCATCCTTGTCAAAGCAGTTAAAAGAACGGCTGGTCTAGAATGATAAAATACATCTTAGCTACGTTACTGCTTGGAGGAGTCGCAGGCTATCTGGACGCGAATTGGGCGAGTGTCGTCAATAGTGCTTGGGTTTCCGATTATTTGCTGAATGCCTCACTCATGCTGCTGTTGTTTGTTATGGGAGTAGCCCTTGCTATGGACAAGGACTCCATTGCGAAGATAAGGCTGAGAGGACTCCGGATCTTGATTGTTCCCTTAGCAATTGCGTTGGGCACCATTCTTGGCGGTGTGGTCAGCGCGCTGATACTTGGCATTAACGTGGTTGCGACGACCGCGGTAAGCGCAGGGTATGGCTGGTACACGTTGACAGGCCCGCTCGTGGGCCAGATTTTCGGAGCAAAGTGGGGAGCACTCGGCTTTGCCGCGAACTTCCTGAGAGAACTGTTGACCATAATCACCGTTTCTTTGATGGTTAAAGTTGACAAGTACGCGCCAACTGCATCAGGCGGCGCAACAGCCATGGACACAACACTGCCAATCATCGTGCGTTACTGCGGCTCTGACACGCTGATCACAGCGTTTTCAAGCGGCTTTGTACTAACCATGATAGCTCCTTTCACAATAATGGCAATAGCCTCGCTAGGCTGAGTTCCCTCCCAGACACCGTTAACTTATTCTTCATGATGTTATGATTCGCATCGAGGAAATTGGTCTAGTGACTCGGTGAATCTGGCAGGTGTTTTTGATTGTTGTGCTATCTTCTAGCGCGCATGCTTGTTCCTAAATTCGTTTGCGACATATCTCGTACTTCTCTCTTCATAGTACGTTCCATTAGAGAGGCACACAACTCAACCCTGCCACACATTAAGAAAGGAATTTAGGAAATCCATTCCCATGAAGTCGAAGGAACAATTTCAGTCTTCTAGTGTCCCCGCTTATTATAAATACTAGTTATAGCAAGGAATACTAGGGATGTTTTTGACCAGATTCTTGGCATTGTGGCATGAGAACCCGTTAGCACCATGGCCTAAGGATCCCGCTGAGCTTTCAAAATTGAGAGAAAAAATGTGGGACGGTATAGACAACCTCCTGAAGAAGGGCGAAATCAAAGAGTTCGGCTTCTTTCTGGACGGAACATCAGGATACGCAATTGGCGAAAAAGATTCAGAAACTACTTTCAGAAACATAAGCATGTTCTTGCCCTACTACGTTTCGAGCGTACATGAAATAATACCCTACGAGAAAGGCAAGGAAATCTTGGGGACTCTCTGGAAAGCTCAATCGAAGATGTTGCACGGGCAAAGTCAACGATAGCTGTCATCCGCAGACGTGACTAGTCAAACAAATCTCATCTCTCTTTTTCTATAACCTGATCTTGTTGCTTTATTCCAGCATAGGAATAAGCCGAGCACTTCAAGATTCGATGAGAAAAGAAACCTTGAAACAGATGAGACTAGAGCGTGCGCTCTTCTGCGACCTTTTCTGAAGTTCATCTTTAACGCGTTGTGGCTTTGAGTTTTGCAATAGATTGATTCAGAAGTTTCCGCGAGCGCGAGCAAGTTTGTACTTTCTATCTGATTCGTCGATTGAGTGATCGCGATCGATGGACGCTTGCTTGATATAGTTGTGTTCGCTTAGGTAGGCCATCACGATTGATCTGACTATTTCTGCGTCTTCTGTTCCAAAGCCTTTCAATGACCGGATAATATTCATCTGGTCTTCGTCGAAAGTCACATTAACTGATTTGTGCGAGTTTGCGCTTTGATCAATCGCATTTGTCATCTATTCTTTCATCTCCATGCTTTTTCATGTATTCTTTGATAGCCCTGGTCGTTTCTTCGCTTACTCTCCGGCTTGATCCGTGCTTCTGAATGACAAAGAGCAACCATTGTTTCCAAGTGCCTTCGTCCATGTTTACGCTGGTCTTCTTTTTCGGCATGTCGGTCATGTTTACCGTTATACCTTTATAAGTCTGCCCTTTTATGGCTTGATGAAGCATAAAATGTGAATGGGCTATTGCCAACAGGTTTATTTTGGAAAAGACACTATTGACGATTGAAGGGTGAGGTGACAAAACATGGGTGGAGGAAGGAATACACGTAGAAAAGTCGTCGAGAGCGCTCGCCGTGACAAAGCGAAGGGTCATCAAACGAGAAGAGCTCGCGGGGGAAAGAAACAGAAGAGAAGGTAGAGAAGCGATCTTGGGCAGCTCATCCTTGTAAGGTACGCTTACGATGTATATATGAGGAAAGGCACGCCGATAAGTTATTGCAATATTCTGCTTTTGCTTAGAAATGGCATGTTTTGCCTCAGAGGTTACAAACACATAAAAAATAAGAAGGTTGTCTGGTAGAAACCATTCCACATTTAACATAGCAGCGGAAATTCTGAGAGAGTTGCGGGAACCAACTGGCGTTACGAATACCATATCCAATTGTAATATGAGCTTCAAACAGTCAGGGTATTACTTGAGTTTCATGAAGTCAAGCGATATTATCCAGACAGACGTAATAACGGGAAGAGTGAAGTATTGTAGAACAGAAGCTGGACAGAAGTTTCTAGAAACCTATGACAAGATGATTCTGTTACTAGATCCTGGTTTTTTTCCCGCGCTGCCCAATGTAACAACGAGCACGCGCTGCAACACGATGGTTGGTTGGGGTAAAGTTTTATCCCCAAACCCAAAAAAAGAAGTATATACCATTTTTAGCCATTTTAGGGACAAGCCAGCGCGCTAACATAAAAAGCCTATATGAAAGTTTTCGATAACATATGATAGGTCTACATGGGTGTGGTGTTCATGGCTGAGTCCAAGATTAGACTCTATTTGAAAAGCGTCAAAACTGTGACGGGGACCGTCGAGATAGAACGCGAGTATATACCCCGACCCCGCCTTCCGCCCACGGTAAAAACAGAACCAAAACACGAGTACATACTTCCCGAGGACCAACAGAAAGCAACTCAAATGGTCAAGAGTATCGCTTCCAAGTATGGTTTAAAAGTTGAAGTTGTTGATGTGACGAGGGAAAATGTCTTTCGCAGAGAAATACAGAAAGAACGAGAAAAAATAAGGATTTTCCCAACTTTGATTGTGAGTTCTGAGGAGAGAATTGAAGGCAACATAACAGAGCAGCAAGTTGAAGAGCTTCTTTCTGGCACTCATTCTTCTGATACGCACCAACGTGACAAAAGAACTATGGGTTTGGGGTAAAGTTTTGTCTCATTTTCGCTCTGATGGCTGAACTCCTCTTGTCTCGCTGCTTTGAACTCTTGTTTTCTCATCTAGCGCTTGTCTTCATTGACCAGTTTCCGTCTTTCCCCGCGAAGCCAATCATAACCAATCAACCAAGTTATAAGAGCGACAGCCAGTTGAATTCCGATAAGCAGGAACCCAAATGAGCCAGACGATGTCAATAGGCTATAATCTAGAAACAGGAAGCTTGTCCTTTCGACAAGTTCGTAAAATATGCCGAAGTATATTGGAAAGAACAGTATCAAGGACCATGCAGCTAGGGTTGCTCTCCAACTTCTTCTCAGCCTGAGCAGCACATAGGAAGTTCCCAGACCAATTAGTGCGGGAAAAAAGAACAGTGCAACATTGAACCATACGAAAATCCAGATTGCGCCTGAGCCTATACCAGCCTGACGTTCAGATAGCAGCATCAATGTTGTTATGGGCACAATCGTTTCGAACCCTCTTTCTCTTCGTATGATTTCCTATTGCACCCCTTATGACTTGTGGAAGAATCGGGATGGTGGTGGTTGGGGTAAAGTTTTATCCCCAAACCAAACATTTTTTGCAGTGACGACGGACGACGACGAACGCATAGCGATTTACTGAGGAGTTCTAGCGCGCTCTAGTGAAACAAATAGAGATGCGCCGATATTATTCAGGTTCTTGATTAGAAGGCGTACCGTGCACAAGAATTCTTTTGCAAATTAAGGGGAAAGGAACCCTTTGTGCACGGCACATCCTAAAAGGATTAAATGATACAACCAATTTAAGCCTTGTTCACACAAAACCTTCATGAAACCCTCAAATGTGTGCTAGATAGCGAAAACTCGTTTCTTTTGAAAGATACGGATGTATAGCGCGCGCTAAAGACGGAAAGAAAGTTTCTGTTGTTGTTAAGAAGACTAGATACCTTGCAAATCTTGAAGAACTTCGAAAGGTTCTTGATGGTAGAAAAAGCTATACTTGCATTCTTGGACCTTCTGAAACAAAGAAAACTGAGGAAGTGAATGTAAAAAATGAGAGATAAGAAACATAGAAGGAAACGTGTTAAGACTATTAATCTTGACACCTTCACAGGTCATAGGCTACTGTATTGGATTGGAATGCAACGTAACAGTCTAGAGGTTAAGAGGTTTATCGCTGAGTATTTTAGAAGGAAATTTCCAGAGGATTCTTTCTGGATTCCAATTTTGAAGAGGAAAGGTTTAATCAGTTGAGCAAAAACAGGAATAGTCAGCAGGAGAGAGACACATGAAAAACTGTGACACTTGTCGCCATTACAAAGAGCATAATTGGAGACTTTGCCGTAAAAGAGATTATCCGCTTCATTGTTGGGAAGCTGAATCAGTTGAGCAAAAACAGGAATAGTCAACAAAGGTATTACGACCGTACAGAAGGAAATTTCCAGAGGATTCTTTCTGGATTCCAATTTTGAAGAGAAGAGGTTTGATCTGGTCGTTTCGTCGTCGTCAGTCGTTTTTGTTTCATTTGATTCGTTTGGGTTTTGGGGGTAAAGTTTTATCAAACCCAACCCAAACCCATTTACGCTCTCAACTATCCTCACTCTCACTTACACTCACTCAGCGCGCGCTAGTATTTGGTTGAGCGGATCAATTTTGGAATAATAATTGGTCGATGCAGCTAGTACCGTGAGTCAAATTTAAATCAACTCGAAATAAACACTGGTTGAGTAAGGAGCGTTCCATTTGACAATCAGGTGAGAAAACATGATCGACTCATTATTCCATCTCTCATTAGGTGAGGGAACATTAGTCGGCTTTTCGGCAGGTATCTTATGCGTGCTTCTAAGCTATCTACTTATAATCTTCAGAAAGAAACGAATTGCTCGATTTTTCTTCCGCGATATGATAACCATTGTTGGTCTAGGTGTTATATTGCCGGTATTGTGGGTAAAGGCAAACGGTCTCTCTTTCAATGAATTCGGGTTGCCTGGAGAAAATTGGCTATGGGCTACATTTGCAAACATGATATTGGCGTTTTCATTGGCCACGATTTTCTATTTTGAAGCGAAGAAAAAGGGTCAGAGACCTGTTTTTTCTGGCAAATATGGAACGATTTTCTATTTGACGATAGGGGTGCTTTTTGAGACTTTGTTCTTCTATAGCTTCTTGAGACAGCTTTTTGAGCAGACCTTTGGCATAATCCCCGCGCTTTTGCTGACTTCGGTCTTTTACAGCTTGCATCACATTGGCTTAGAGGAACAAATGAAGGGCACAACGCCCGCTCAGGAGTTGAGAAAACTCTTTTTTGTAGGTCTTCTTTATTCCACCACATTCAGAATTTTCAACTCTGCTCTCGCAATTTTCCCATTTTTCATTGGTGTCGGAGTGATTTCTGATCTGATCGTTGAAAAGCAAAGTGAGCCTCTTTCGTGGAAAATCGCTCTTCTATCATTTTTCCTAATGATAGCAAGCGCGCTAATCATAATCAACCTTTGATCAAAAGAAAAGTGAACGTCTATTGGCGCGCGCTCTGTTATGAGGGGTACATTTTTGTGCTTTTCTGACCCCTCGTTGCATCAACTCACTATCCTATCCTTATTCTGTTCCAGTGGTATCCAGATGTGTCCTGAATCAGGTGTCCAGTCTTTAGCCTCCCATTGGAAGCATATGGATAGTTGTCCGTTAACCGTCGTCCGTCGTGGTCGTCGTCGTGGTTCGTGGTCGTCGTCCGTCCGTCGTCCGTCGTCGTCCGTGGTTGGTTGGATAAAACTTTACCTCCTTCCTTCCGTCAGTGCGCGCTTTCTTTGAAATTATGGTTGAGAGCTTAGAATTTTTCGTATATGTTGAGCGATTCTGTCGTAGGCCTCGAAGGCTTCCCGGGTTGGAAACGCCTTTCTCCCCACAATCCCGTCGTACTTTACGGGAATCCCACCAATCACGATGGTTGTGATTGGTGAAATTACAGGCATTATCCCCACATATTGATCCTTCTTGTAAGGAGTTACCATGAGGTTTGGCGATCCAAGTTCAAGCAGCATATTCTTCAGTTCCGAGTCTGCGTTCAAAAGCTGCGCCAGTTCTCCGCCCTCCCAATTGTAATCGACGATTTCGCCGGTGGGGAAGCCTTTCTTGATCTGTTTGGCCTCCGCCTTAAGTTGGTTCTCCAGGTTTCCCACATTTGCCCTTACCACATAGTTATACCTGTAGACCAGGTGACCTGGGCCGCCTGAGACCCCACCACCTGCGCCGATCCTGGATACCTCTACTAAGTCGATGTTTCGGCCTTCGACCTTGACACAACCCAGCGGAGGAAGGTTTTCCATGGTATAATAGATATGACTGGTTCGAGAGTGATGTATGGCTTCGGGGCTCTTGAAGTCCAACACTGTTGCTTCTACGCCGATCTGTCGAAGATGCTCACACAACTCGTTTATCAGGCCAACTTCGCGGGTGCGCGCCTCGATCGCTCCCCTTATCTTCTTAAAAAAACTCATCTGCAACCCCTCCACTTCAATCAATAGTTAACCGTTCTTGTAAATTAGACTTTTTCTTACTCGTCTTTTTCTTTGAAGAATCTTCCATGTTCTCTCCACCTCCTAGTGAAGTGCTTTGATATCTCCTTTCCTCTGAGAACCACAATTAAAGCAGGTCTTGTTCTCTAACTCGTTCAGACAATCACAGTATTCGCACTTCCAGAAAGTCTTATTTCCAAGGACGGTAGCTTTAGTAGTTTCTTGGTTTGCAGTCATCTTCCCTTTCAATTCATTTTCACAAGCAAAGCATATTCCTGTTCCCCATTCGGGATGTTTCTTCCACCATGCCTCAGGACCCGTCCATCCATTCGGAGAACTTTCTGGCACATAGCTTCCAAATGCTCTTTGGTTGGGAAGTTTTATTCCACAGACCAAACAATGAGAGCAACAAGTTTGACAGTAGTTCTTTCCTCTATTTCCTGAACCGCTAAATCTGTAAAGTTTCTTACATCTCTCACAAGTCTTCTTTTCAAACATCTCATTCACCTCTTAATGTTAGGTATGGCTCTCGGCACATGCCGATATTATTCCAGCAAGTGCAAGAAACAATGCACCACACAGGAGACCGAGAGAAACATTAGTGTCTCCCATGAGATAGGAAATAGCTCTCGCGCGCGCGCCGTAACCACCGCCATTCTTTTCATGCAGTAACACGTTTTCACAAGTGGACATAGATAGTTCCTCACTTGCTACAATTTCTGATTGAAGCTTAGCACTTATAAGACTTCAGAAGCCTGAATCAATTCAATTACTTCAACCAAGTTATTGGTTCATGGTAGTGGGCTAAACTTAACGCGCGCTCAGTGCAATTCAAACCGCACATTTATCTAATTTCTTTGCCAGAAATGCTTCTTCTTGGCTTGTTCCTGCTGTTTGGACGCGATGGGTTCTTCGCGCTGTGTCGGTTCGTTTGCCTTTTCTTTCTTAACCTCGATTTCTTCACTGACCTCTTTGACGGCTTCTCTCACAGCCCTCAGCTTTATCTCTTTTATTAGGCTCACACCTTTACCCATGATTACGCCACCCGCATATATGGAATAGCAGAAGCGCCTCTGAAAAGAATGGAGATGCCAAAATAGGGGGGAATAATCACAACTATAAGTCCAATTGCCAGCAATGCATATCCGACAATTTTGTGAGACTCCATATTAAAATCCCTCGCTTGATATGCACTAATTAGTTCACTTGTATTGATTAGTTTTATGGACTATTAATATACATTATGAATGCAACGCGCGTTATCTATGGCGAAGAGTTCGCATTGGTTTGAGGACTGCTCTTCGCAGCCAAGTCGCGACTGTCTGTCTTGTGAGCTTCATGTGTTCCTTTAAGTCGCCTACACTCAGCACAGTAGCCCAGCTTGTCTATGCTCTCGTTGTGAGCTCTGAGTTGGGCGTGGATGGTTGCAGCGGAGCGGTCGAGTGCGCGCGCGGTGTAGTACGGTTTTCTGTATGTGTATGATTTTGTTTAGCTGTTTCTATTTCTAGTTTCTCTGTATGCTGGGGTTTAAGTGTACGTATAGCGTACTGTACGATTTTTCTGGGTGTTTTGTGTTAGTGTTGTAGCGTGTTCTTGGGTGTTTCTGTTGTTTGTTCCTAATGTTTTCTGTTCTGGCAATAATACATACAATAATAGCGAAAGACGTGAAACACACAATGGCAGACATACCAAAACCAGATAAGATACAAACCAAGCGCGTGGAGCTTAGCGTCGTCGTTCGTCGTCGTGCGTGGAAGGAAGGAAATAAAACTTTACCCCCAAAACCCAAGTCTTAAATATGCCCGAATTGGACTGATGACAAGTTGCGATACGTGGAATAGGCAGTGTTGCTTCTTGCCAAAGAAAGACTCTGTGATGAGACAGTGGGACGACGCGGCAGAATCCTGGGTTGATTTTGTGAGGCAGGGTAAGGACTATTACAGGGATGAGCTTAACAACCCTGCAGCTTTCAGACTGATAGGAAACGTGAAAGGTCAACTTGTGCTGGACTTGGCCTGCGGCGAAGGATACAACACCCGAATACTGGCCCGAAAAGGTGCCAGAGTAACAGGGGCAGACTTTTCGGCGAGACTGATAGGACTTGCGAGAATCGAGGAGGCCAAAGAGAGGCTGGGCATAGACTACCGTGTTTCAGATGCTGCTGACCTGTCTGAGTTTTCAGGTAATTGCTTTGACCTTGTGACTTGTTTCATGGCGTTGCAGGATATCAAGAACTACGAGAGAGCGGTATCTGAAGTGGCAAGAGTGCTGAAGAACAGAGGCCGGTTCGTGTTTTCAATTCCTCATCCGTGTTTCGAAATGATAGTTGACAAAGGAAACAGAATAAGCACAACTACGAGATATTTTGGAGCTGCAGAGGACCATATTCGTTGGAAAATGGAGAGACTCCTGAAACCATTCGAGACTACAAGTTTTCACAGGACATTAACCGACTATTTCAGTGTGCTCTATAAGAACAGGCTTCTCATAAGAAGGCTCGTGGAGCCACAGCCGACAAAGCAAGGGATCAAGAAACATCCACCTCTCAAAGAAGTTCTTCTCAGACCACAATCAGTAGTAATAGAAGCAGTAAAAGAGCCAATCTGAGCAGACCTCTAAGGAGATTGGGGCAAAGTTCTATCCCCTCTTCCTCCTGACTACCACGGCGTGGGGAAGAGAACCCGCCCTGCCTGCTGTGCACCCTGCTGGGTGTCCCGTATATGCCGCGGCATACGCAGGGAAGAAAGGCAGTATGCAAGGGGCGCGTGCGATGAAATATGCAATTCCGACAAGCAAGTTGACAGTGCCCCCCACCCGCTACTCTTATAAATTCACGGTATTTTAGTAGATTTCCATGCAAGCAGAAATCGGAATCATCGGAGGAACAGGCTTTTACGATCCGCAGCTTATCAACAACGGTAAGGAAACAAAGCTTGACACACCCTATGGGCCGCCTTCAGACTCGATTATTGTTGGCGAATTGAAAGGCAGAAAGGTAGCGTTTCTGCCGCGACATGGGAAGAAGCACACGATAAGGCCGACGGACGTAAATTCGAGAGCCAACATATACGCGTTGAAGGAACTGGGTGTTCAACGTATTCTGGCCCCGTCAACAGTAGGTTCTTTGAGGGAAGAGTACAAGCCTAGAGACCTTGTGTTCGTTGATCAGTTCATAGATAGGACGACAAGGCGGGAACAGTCTTTCTACACGGGCCCGAAGGTGTGCCACATTTCGGTGGCAGAGCCGATGTGTCCCGACTTGAGGAAGATTCTGACAGAAGTGGCTGAGGAAATGAAGATAAGTTATCATAAGACTGGCACCTACGTTTGTATAGAAGGCCCGAGGTTTTCAACGAAGGCCGAGTCCAAGATGTTCAGGAGGTGGGGCTCCGACGTGGTTGGTATGACAGTCGTTCCCGAGTGCGTTTTGGCTCGTGAAGCTGAGATATGTTATGCCTCGATAGCGACTGTGACTGACTATGATGTGTGGAAAGATCATCCCGTAAGTGCTGGTGAAGTTGCTAGGACTATGAAACAGAACATCGAGAAAGTTAAGAGCGTCATCATGGAAACAATTGCAAGAATGCCCAAAGAAAGGACGTGCGAGTGCAAAGACGCATTAAAAAGCGCATCGGTTTGAAAACGCACCATCAGTTGAAGTGAGGTGTCGAGTTTGGATCTGAAGTCGAAAATAAGGAGAATACCAGAGTTCAAAGGCGTCGTTTTCTGGGACATAACACCCCTTCTGAAAGACAAGGACGCCTTCAGAGAGTGCATTGAACGGATGGCAAACCACTTCAGAGGCAAGAAAATAGACTTGGTAGTTTCAAACGAAGCCAGAGGCTTCATAATAGGAGGCGCATTAGCCTACGAACTTGGAGTTGGCTTTGTTCCAATCAGAAAGAAAGGCAAACTGCCCTCAAAAGTAGTGAACCTAACGTATAACAAGGAATACGAATCAGACACGATTGAGATTCACGAGGATTCCATTGAACCCGGCCAAAATGTTTTGCTCGTCGATGATCTGCTGGCAACAGGAGGGACGATAAAAGCCAACGCAGAACTGGTTGAAAAGCTCGGGGGAAGAATTGTGGGCATGGGCTTTCTGATAGAACTTGAGTATCTGCGTGGAAGAGAATTTCTGGGAGACAATTACGACATCTTCTCGATAATAAATTATGAAACGACCGCAGGATAGACTTCAAGGCTACTTATCTAGCGCGAGATGCATTCCTGTCTTTTCACAGCTACTACGTGAAGGTGGCTTCCTGTACCCGCAACATAAGGCTCATCGTAGATTCTATGCAATATTTTGGCCAACTTTTTCTTTTCCGCGCGCTAGCGTGTTGCTAAATTCGGTGAATTGGCATGAACTTGTTCGATCACGCTTGGGCTTGGACAGACACCCATGATATGGTATGTAGAAGTTTGATGAAAACGCAACCATGCTTGGAAGGCAAGCAGAAATTAACACAAACAATAGGATTTAGCAACGCCCTAGTGCGCGTCAGTAGCCTGTTGTTTGCGGCTCCTCTCACGTAAGCACGCACCGACATTCTTATCTGAAAGTCCCGTTGTAACAATCAAGCGGAAAGGCCAAATGAAGAAGAAAAGACTGGTCACCCTTTCACTATCAATACTTATCATCGGCGCCGTAGTTGCAGCCTTCATCGCCATGAAGAATGCTCCTGCGCAGACTGGCGTATGGCAACAATCTGCCCAGATTTCAGGCACAGGACGGCAAGACACCACAGAATTCGTAATGAACAATCAGTGGCGCATAATCTGGACAATTCAGAACCAAACTACGAGCCTGTTCCTTGTCGCTGTCTACGCCAAGAATGGCACTGGATACTCCCCCATTGCAGACGCTGACGAATCAGACACAAACGCGACACAAGGCATCCTCCCAGTGGTTTACACGGGCGGATTTGTTATCCGAGTGGTTGCATCAGACGACACTGAATGGACTCTGCACATCCAAGAATTCGTCAAACCAACCTAATGCGCATGTGTCGAAAGCCGAATATGAGCCCCGGCGCGCGTCGGTTCGCAAAGTGTGTGTGCGTTTCTTGGTGCGGTCGCCGGGATTTGAACCCGGGATCACAAGCTTGGAAGGCTTACACTCGCCTTTGAAGGCTTTGTGTCCTAAACCAGTCTAGACGACGACCGCCCTTTTTTCTGCAGTAAAATAGCATAGGGGGTATAGATAAGATTTCTTTCTCGGCCTACCGCGGTTTCTCGTCCGGCTTGAAGAGTTTCTTCTCATGTTTGGATCTCGGTTTGAAACTGCCGCGATATTTCGGCATTGAAGTCTTCTGTCGTTCCAAATTCCTTATTCTGGCATAAAGTCTTGACACCTTAGTTTTTGAAGGCGTTTTGGGTTTAGGAATGCGCACATGGACAGGCGTGAATGGTTTCTTGATCTCGCTGCTAAGGCCCCTTTTTTTCCTCGGCATTTCTTTCACTTTTTTGAAGACGACGCAGCCTTCTTTCAGGTTCACTTCTCGCACCTCCCAGCCTGCGTCCAGCCAGCCTTTAGCATGCGGGCTTCCAGGCAGGTTGTCCCACCATTCTTCGCTACGATAAGCGCTCATAGGCAAGTTCTCACCGATTATTCCATCCATGCGAGCGAAGCTAAGCTTAACCGTACTCGTAAAAGCACCTCGGAACCTCAGATAGCTTGTCAGTCCACCGTATCTGGACACGCTTTTCGGCGCAACTATCCTCCGCGCACAATTCAGGCAAAGCAACTTCGTCGGGTCGCCTGTAGAGACATCGGGAACCATACAGTCCCTGCAGTAGAGTCGCCCACACCTCTGACAACGTCTAAGATAACTGTACGAGAGAACCCTGCCGCACAATCCGCACTCGTCCTTGAAAGGCATTCCAATCACTAGTGACTCTCAAACGCTACGTATCAGTTAGGCGGAAGCTTTTGATATAGACTTCGCCAATTCTGTAAGAACATCGAGGCTTATCGCAAGACTTATAGACACCAAGCCATGAAAACAAATCGAGGGCTTTATTGCTTTTCAGTGAGTATCTGCATGAGAAAGCGGAAGAGTCACGACACAATGAAACCATCGGCTACCTAATAATCATCACTGGCTCAGTGTTCTTCGTGGGCGGCCTGCTTGAAACAATAATAACAGCCATATTAGGTGGTGCAAATCCAGACTGGTTCCTGATATTCCCTTATCACTTCACGCCCAATCCGGACAGCCTCCTCGGCACATCTCTGACCTCCGTGGGCATTGTCCTAATCTTTCTCGGAATAGCCTTGGCAATACACTATGCGAGAGAGAGATCATGGTACATGAGGGAGCTTCACAGGGCACATTCTGTGGAAGAACAGAAACTGAGAACAGAAAAGAAAAACGAGTGAAGGCAGACTAGCTGAAGCAAGAGAAGGGGAAGTCTAGACTCTTCGATAAGAGTGCTAGCCTTTCATAACAGCCAAGGGAACTAATCTGGCAACTTTTGTGGCTATCCCGACTTTGTCGCTTACCTCCACAACGACGTCAACATTTTTGTAGGCTGGATCTGCTTCCTCAGCCAAGACAACCGGGCTTGCAGCTCGAACGTAAATCCCTCGTCTCTCCAGAGACTTCTTGACGTCTCCGCCATAGAAGTTTCTTTTTGCCGCACTTCGACTTAGCATGCGACCAGCCCCGTGGGCAGTGGAGCCAAAGCTCACCTGCATAGCCTGCTCTGTCCCGACCAAAAGCCAGGAGCTTGTGCCCATGCTTCCTGGGATGAGCACAGGCTGACCTACAGAACGATATTCTGACGGTATTTCCGGGTGGCCGGGCGGAAATGCTCTTGTGGCACCTTTTCTGTGAACCCAAACTTTCTTCTGGTCCCCGTTAACTCTGTGATTTTCTATTTTGGCAATGTTGTGGGCGACATCATATACGAGTCTCAGTCCGAACTTTTCGGGGTTTTCTCTGAAAACCTGCTGGAAGCTCTGTCGAACCCAATGAAGGATTGTCTGTCGGTTGACGAATGCGTAGTTGACGGCGCACGCCATCGCTTGATAGTAATCTTCTGCTTCTTGGCTTTTTCCAGGCGCACACGCAAGCTCCCTGTCGGGCAGGACTATCTTGTACTTTTGAACCGCTCTCTCCATGACTCTCAGGTAGTCTGAGCATACTTGATGGCCGAAACCTCTTGAGCCGCAGTGAATCATTACAGTGACCTGGCCTTCGTGTTCTATTCCGAACACTTTGGCTGTCCGCGAATCAGTTATTTTGTCCACCTTCTGGATTTCCAGGAAGTGGTTTCCTGAGCCCAGAGTGCCAATCTGCGTTAACCCCCTGTTTTTTGCGTTTGATGAAACTTTGTCAGGGTCGGCGTTTTTCATGCAACCATTTTCCTCGCAGTGCTCAGCATCTTCAGGCCAGCCCAGCCCCTTCTCGATCGCCCAAGGAACACCTCTCGCGGTAAGCGTGTCCAAGTCGTGTTGCGACACTTTGAAGTCTTTTCGGCGGCTTCCAAGTCCGCAGGGAACGTTGTTGAAAATGGCGTCCACAAGCTGACCGAGCTTTGGCCTTATGTCCTGTTCAGAAAGGTTCGTCGTCACGAGGCGAACACCGCAGTTGATGTCGTAGCCCACGCCGCCTGGACTGATCACACCTTCTTCATAGTCTGTCGCGGCTACACCGCCTATCGGGAAACCGTAGCCTTCATGCCCATCCGGCAGGGTAATTGAATATTTGTATATGCCAGGCAAGTGTGCAACGTTTACGCACTGCTGAAGGGTTCTGTCTGTCTGCATCTTGTCCAGTAACTCTTTGTTAGCGAAGACCATGCCGGTGACCTTCATGTCCGGCTTGTACTTCGGAATGCGCCAAGAGCAGTCGTTTATCTTTTCAAGCGGAATTCTCCCCGAAGGAAGATGACCTTCTCCCTCTTCCATTTTTTCACCTGTTACTACACGAAAAGTAAAGAAGCGCAAATATAAACCATCTTGACGTTTTACAACAAGCTACGGCTGACCACTACTGTACTTCTCAGCGAACTGCATAAACCCCTGCACACTGTTGTTAAGAACGGTTTCATTCAACACGGAGTGAGCTTCAATGAATTTCACAGCCTTTCGAATCTGATCATCACTTTCAATAATCTTTTGGCGCACCTCTTCAAAGCTTCGCTTTTCTTCTATTCCTTGTCTTGCAATCTTACTCCATAGTCGCAGTTGCTCAGCGTATGCCTGAAGTCTTCCAACAGGATTGGATGCCTCTCCAAAATGACTGTAGTACAGAGCCCTCGGTTTCAGGCTGATCAGCTTGTCCAAAGATGCTAACGCGGTGTCAAGCCGAAAAGGTGCGGGTGTCGTTGGCACAATAGTATCAAATTCCCTCAGATAAATGCCAGCCGCATCTCCTGGAAACAGTCCGCGGCCCAAAGTTTCATAGTAGCTCTGATGATGTGAAGCATGGCCGAGAGTTTCTACAACTCTTAACTTGACGTTTTTTCCAAGGTCAAAGGTCATGCCATCCTCTGCCGCGATGATTCTTTCAAGCGGAACAGGTTCAGGCTCACCGTATAACTCCGTTATCTTGCCAAGAACCTCCCTCGACTGCTGCCAAAGCTTCTCAGGATTGGCCAAGTGAGGCGCGCCCTTCTGATGTACGATGACCTTTGCGTTAGGTAGACTTTTCAACAGGGTTCCAGCACCTCCCCCATGGTCAAGGTGAATGTGCGAAACAGCAACATAGGCAACGTCTTCCAGTTTGACGCCGAGTTTCTTGAGACCAGAAAGGAGGTTAGGCACCGAAGAAGTCGGACCTGTCTCAACGATTGCAGTGCTTTTCCCCTTCAAAACATAGCTTGCAATGAAGTTTTCGAAGCCAGCCGTTTCAACATCAATCAAATCGACGTGGTCTTCAAGTTTTGTCATGCGCATCTGCTTATCATCCGCTTCATTTCTGGGAACCCTAGCGGCAACTGACTGCTTAAACGTTTTCATCACAAGAATACAGCATTTACAGTGGATCTGATTATTTGCGGGGCTTCTTTTTCTGCTGTTGCTCCTCTTCAACTGCAGGTTCTTCGGCGCCAAGAAGCACTCTCAACGACTTCACTTCCTCTCTCAGCATGCCGACCTCGCTTTCCAGAGCTTTCGCCTTTGAGTCCGCCATCTTCTTGAGTTCCTCAATCTCCAGCAGAAGATTCTTGCGTTCATTTTCCAAGTTTCTAAGCCGTTCTACTACGTTTTTAAAATTGCTCATGAACTCGACGCGTCCAACATTCCCTTCTCTGCTTCATACTAGCCGTTCAGGCAGATTTAAGATTTTTGCAAACAAGCCTTTGAGCGATTTCTCATATGTCCAGAATGAATTTCAGTGTTACTCTTCCGGGTTCTTTGACGATCTCCATGCGGTGATAGGTGACGGCTTTGACGCCTACCTTCTGCAGATGTCTTTTTGGGTTGAACTTTTCTCCCCAAATCCTTGCTTCAAGCCTGAAACCATTTGCAGACTTTCCGATGTGTAGGATTCTGAATTTGGAGTAGAGCATCCGGTTCGTTTCAGACTTTATAAGCAAGGCTTCAAGCCAACTGTAGAGCAGGCTATACTCATCCTCGCCTTCAACCTCGACCGAGTCCTCAACCTTTGAACGTACGTTTTCAACCTCGGTCATCACGTCAAACATTGCAACCGCAGCATTCTCGAAAGCCTCAGCCAAATCCTTACCGTAGGCAGCGATGTACGCGTCTGCAGTGTGCTCCAGAAATTCATAGCCCTTTTTGTCGTCCAACCGTCTGACCGTGAGAATAATGAAGTGTTTGGTTTTAAAACGATTTTGCATCTCGCTCAAAGTGAAAAACCTTAATTCAAGCACCAGCCAAGTTGACTCACAGTCTTGGAGGCTCAACGGGCATTGAAAAAAGAAACCCCCGTTCCGCAAATCGTTCTAGCCTACTTTGCCATTGCCTTTGCCGTTCTTTTGATCGCTTATCTTTTTCCTGGACAAGACGAATCTCTCGCTTCAGTTCCAGTCCTCATGTCGCTTCTTTTGTTGATTCCACTCTACATGTGGTACAGAGATTACAGGCGGAAGAGAGAGCTTTCGAAAGAGATATGTGCAAGAAACAACAATGAAGCCATTTTCTGGGTTTTCGCACTTTTCCTTTTGGCAATGTTTGTTCGACTCCCGTCGGTTGTGGTTCTCGGTGTGCCGTTTGAAAAGATTCCTGTGATTTTTCTCACAATTTCAATGATAGTCGTCATCGAGAGAACGAACCCTTCCGCTTTTGGTTTCACCGTTAAAAAACCTGGAAGATCACTCCTTTACGGAGTATCGTTCTTCCTCACGATGAACATACTTGCGACGGTCATCAATTATCTGCTCATCTACGGCCTCACCAACCAAATGCCGTTCGAAACGTTCACCCCTACTCCTTCCCTGCTGGTGCTGCCCTTCATGACCTTGTGCGTGGGCATTTGCGAGGAAGGACTCTTTAGAGGATACATGCAGACTCATCTTGAAAAAATCTTCAGAGTGACAGATGCCATACTTGTCCAGGCAATTCTGTTCGGAGCCTGGCACTTGGTCTGGGATCTTTCTCCGTTCAACCCGTTTGACATGGCACAGCGAGTTTTGACTACATTCATCATAGGACTGCTCTTCGGCTACTTCTACAGCAAAACAAGAAGTCTGACGCCGCTAATTCTTGCTCACGGCCTTTGGGACAGCGTTGCGTTGGGAATAGTTGAAAGTCAATCGGCCTTCGGGGTCCTTGGAGCGTCGCCGTTGGGTAGAGCGCTGGTTTTCCTCCTGTCATATGCAATTGCAGCACTGGTGACTTTCTTCTTCATAAGGTACTTCGTGAAAAGGATCAACGGCGCCTAAACTGCGCCTCGACCGAGGGCAGCAAGAATTTCAACAGCCTTCTTCACTAGAACGGTGCATTTCTCTTCAAACACGTCCTCTTCATGAGCCTTTCTAAGCTGCTTTGCATCAGAAAGATCGAACCCGATGAGCTCTCGACACATGACGTTTCCATTCTGTTTCTCAAATTGCCTATAGAACCTTTTCGCAAGCTTGTAGGCGTTAGAACGCTTTTCCGCTGAGGGTTCGTTGGTTCCATACTTTATTCCGATAGCCATCAAGCCTCCAGTCAGAGCCCCGCAAACGGAACCACACCTTCCCATTCCTCCACCAAAAGCAGTGGCAACCTTGGGGACCAGTTCACTCTTGCTGTTCCAATGTTCAAACATCGTCAACAGAACACTCTGGGAACAGTTATACCCGTCATCTCTGAAGTGCTTCACAGCCTTTACACCAATCGAGTCTTCATGATTCATCAGCTTCACACCATCTTCCACGGCACTAGCACTCGAGACATACGTTGAGATATGTTTTGTGGGAACCATTTTATGTTTGACACATCATGCTTTGTCGGAGATGGAGATACAAGCCAAGGCAACACTTCTTGATATCGGAGCACGCGAACGAGAGAAGTGGCACGCCGTATCTTGTTGGTTATGCGTCAAAGACGGAGCTAGAAGTGTTTCGGGATTTTTCTGATTGCGGCAACGGTCAGTTTCACGGTGTTTTCCACGTCGGTTAGGCTGAGGAGCGATGTTGGGCTGTGAATGTAACGTGTTGGTATGCAGATGCTGCAGCTGGGCACTCCCTCTCTTACCAATGAGATGCGTCCGGCGTCTGTTCCTCCTGGCAAGCCTGCCTCAAGTTGGTAAGGAATTTTGTTCTCCTCCGCCACTTCTGTCAACAGTCTCAGCACCTTTGGATGTGATATGTGCAGGGAATCAGCAATCAACAACGACGGGCCTTTCTTGAGTTTGGTCGGGGCCTCAACTTCCTTGACTCCCGGGATGTCGCCGGCCACCGTCACGTCAAGCGCAAGTCCAACATCAGGATAGATTCCGAAGGCAGAGGTTGTTGCCCCGCGCGCGCCCACTTCCTCCTGCACCGTTCCCACAGCGTAAACCGTGCACTCCGTCTTCTGCAAACGCTTCAAAACCTCAATCATCGCGGTGCATCCGACCCTGTCGTCGAAAGCCTTGCCAATCACTATGTCCTTGTTGATCGCGACAAATTTCACGTCGAACCCCATCGGGTCACCGATTTTCACGCCCATTCTCTTGGCCTCCTCTTGACTGCCAGCTCCAATGTCGATGAACAACTCATCATAAGGGATGACCCTCTTGCGTTCATCTTCCTTTTGTATGTGGGGAGGCTTCGAACCTATGATCCCGTGCAAAGGCCCTTTCTCAGTGTACACCATCACTTTCTGCGCCAGCAAAACCCGATCGTCTATTCCGCCTATTTTCGCGAACTGCAGATAACCCTCTTTCGAAACCGTCTTCACCAACAAACCGATTTCGTCCATGTGACCAGCAAGCATCACTTTAGGGGCGTTCTTCCCCCCCTCCTTAATCCCAATCACGTTACCCAGCTTATCCTCCTTGACCTCATCCACGTACGGCTTCAACAGTTTAAGCATCAAACTTCGAACTTCCTCTTCCCTGCCTGCAACTCCACAAGCATTACAGAGCTTTTCCAAAATGTCAACTGATACCAACATAAGCCCTCTTAATGAGTACCTAGAACTAATGTGTTTCATATTAAACAATTGCGGTTTTCTGCGACAAGAGAGAACCCAACTCTGGGCCAAACTGGCCCCAAAAAACGCATACGCCATAAATAGCAGTTAAGATGACTAAAAGAGGGCAATAGAGCATGATTCTGAAGGCCGTGCTTTTTGACCTGCATGACACATTAGTCCACCTCGAAAACCCGTTAAGTTCAGAGGAGGTCTCAGAATTCCTGTTGGAGCACGGCTATGAAGTTTATCCCCAGTCTTGGGACGCCGCATCCCATTATGTAGGCATGGTAGACTACCCAAAACGGGGATACCGCAACAGACAAGCTTTTCTTAAGCAGGTTTTGCATCGACTTGACACTAAAATTGACAGTGAAAGCTTACAGGGTCTTGCGCTACTCCACAATCGCCGCAACGCTTACACCCTGTTTCCAGACGCTGTTCCCGCCGTCCTTAGAGCCAAACAGCTCGGTATGAAAACTGCCATCATCACTACCATCCCAGACTTCGTCTTCGACGCTGCAATAAAGCCCATCAAAGACCACTTTGACGTGATTATGACAGGCTACAAAGCAGGCTGCGAAAAATCCAACCCGCTAATGCACAGGAAAACCCTCAAGGAACTTGACGTCATCCCAGACCAAGCAGTCATGATAGGCGATGAACCGCTCGTAGACGTGAAAATCCCAAAGAAACTCGGCATGCACATAATCCTGCTTGACAGAAAAAACACGCGTCAAAGCAAGCCAGACGAAGCCGACAACAAAGCCTCAACACTAACAGAAGCAATGACCACAGTGGAGAAATGGCATAAGACGTGACCCTTCCAACATTTCCGCAGAAACGCACGTGTTTGTTCCTTACACTTTGCTTCAAGCCCAAGTGAATTGCCCCACAAGCCAAGGGCACGCGCTGCTCAAACCTTTTTTACAGCGTGACGTATTCTGAGTAGTGGTCTGTTGCGCAAAACTCGGGCAGTGAGCCTAATTGCAACCTTTGGAGCCTTGCATGCAGTGCTCGCCTTCATCTCGCTAGGAATCGGGCCTTGGCGCAACTGGGCAGTCTATCTGGAGCCTTTCGAAGGAATAATTCTCGGTCCACAAATCGGCTTCTTCGCCGCCCTTATCGGCAGTTCAATCGCCAGAATGGCTTGGCAAAGCAGCGACTGGATGTTCGGCGTGATTGCGGAGCCACTGAGCGTTTTGATAGCTGGATTTCTGGCCAAAGCCAAATGGAAACCCGTTCTAGCAATCTACTCAATAATGCTGTCAGCCTATTTCATACATCCATTCGGAAGAGAGCTTCCACTCTGGACAATCTTGGACATCCTGCTCACCATATTCCTCATCTATCCTGCCGCGAAGCTCAGCAGCAACCTGTTCGGAACTGACGTTAGACGCTTGTCGATTGCCCTTGCTTTGATATCCTTCACAGTCATAGTCACTGACTCGCTTGTCAGAGTGTTTCTACTCGTCCCAGTCGGCCTTTACAACCTTTTCACGCTTGACTTTGGTTATCTTCAAGGCATGTTCATCACAGCGGCGGGCTTCTCCTATCTTGAAGATGCCGTCGCCGTCGCCATATCATTCCTTGTTGGCGTCCCTTTGCTCACCAGAATTCTCAAGCTGGGACACAATAACAAGCAAGAATAGACCACAAGGCAACTTCTTTCTTGGTTAGCAGGAAAATGTTACGGCAATTCTTAAATGTTCAAGGTTTCAACTTTAGCGCAGGTGCAATCTTGTCGCAACCGCAGTTCAAAAAAGTGTTCATCTTCCTGGACACAGACAAGCACGCAAGCCCCTTTGACATGCTGACAACCATAGACGCTTTTCCAGATGCTACTATCATGAAGTTCGAAAACGTGACCGCTGAGGATGCGGACCGAATCCTGTACGACGCAATGTTCCCCAGAGGGCCTGAGGGAGCAAAACACACGAAGGTCTTCATCAACGGACGCGACTTTGACCTCGCAAACGAAATTCTGGGACGAGCCAAGAAATGCATGTTTCCACCCTTCGAGCTCTCAGTGATAATCGACCCCCGAGGAGCTTACACAACCGCGTCGGCCGCAGTTGCCAAAACCCTGAAGGTCTCGCTTGAAAAAAACCTTGGAACCTTAGAGAACAAGGATGTCGCCGTGCTGGCAGGAACCGGACCGGTCGGCCAAACCGCGGCGAGGCTGTACGCATCTGAAAAGGCCAAGGTAATCGTGACTTCGCGCACGCTGCAAAGGGCCTCATCCGTAGCAGCGAAGATAAACGAAGAGTTCGAAACTGAAACAGTCAGCGGTTTTCAAGCTCAGACCTCTGAAGACGTTGGAAAGGCCATAGCAAACGCGGAAATCATTCTCTCAGCCGGAGCAGCCGGAACCGAACTACTCCCATTAGGCGTGCTCAAGGAAAGCGGGAAAAAATGCAAAATCGTAGCCGATATCAACGCGATTCCACCGCTCGGAGTTGCAGGCTTGGACTCTAACACGGATGGCAAGGAGATGCTGCCCGGCGTTTTCGGCATCGGCGCACTTGCTATCGGAAAACTCAAGAACAAAATCGAGGTGGCACTAATCAAAAGGGCTGCAGAAGAGCCTAAAGGCATATTCGACTACAGAATGGCCTATGAACTAGCCAAGAAATCGGTGACTGAAAAGCGGGAAGACAAGAAAACCCCCAAGACTGAACCTCCGAAAAGCTGGCTCCCCTAAGGCATAGCCTGCTTGATGTGCAACGCGTTCAGGTCCAATTCCTTTCTATTCGGTCTAAAACCATAATTGCTGCCGAATCTGATTCCGAAACCGTCCCCGTTGAACCTGGGAATAACGTGCAAATGAACGTGAAGCACCTCCTGACCAGCAGCCTCACCATCCGCCAAGTGCAAGTTTACCCCCTCACACTTCAAACCTGAAAACCTGAGACCTGCGGCAACCCGCATCGCAACCCTGAACAGATGCCCTCCCGTTTCTTCATCAAGCTCCTCCAAGCGTGGAACATGACGCTTCGGAACCACAAGCATGTGACCCGGATTGACAGGCTGAATATCCATGAACGCCAAAACTCTCTCATCAGAATAAACCATGCTTGCCTGAGTGACGTCTCCAACGATCCGACAGAAGACACAGCCTTCCAACACCAACACCATGGAAAAAAGATTTCCCTCCGATTTATATGCATGTTCATTGCAGGCGAGAGCAGAATACTGTTTGCAACGCTGTGTACGCATTGAAAGGCAAGCTTTAAAGAAAAGTGCGGTATTATCTGTTTGGTCCAATGGAATTTCCAGACTTGAACCCTCATGAGTGAACTTGGCTCGCGCGATGCATCTGCTTCAGGGAAGGCTATAGTAGCGGAGCACCTGTGCAAGATTTTTGAGGTTACGAAGGGGATGGTGCGAAGAAGAAAGAGCCAGGTGGTTGCCTTGAAGGACGTTTCCTTCGAGGTGGACTATGGTGAACTTTTCGGACTGGTAGGCCCGAACGGTGCCGGAAAGACAACCACGATAAAGATTCTGACCACCATGCTCATTCCCACCTCGGGCAGAGCCACGGTGCTGGGCTATGACAGCGAGAAAGAAGTTACAAGAATCAGAGAAAAAATCGGCATAGTCCTGGGGGGAGAAAGGGGGCTGTACACAAGAGTCAGCGCCGTAGACAATCTCCGATACTTCGCCGACCTCTACGGAGTGCCCAAAAACGTCCGAGATAAGAGAATAAAAGAACTACTGGAGTTCATGGGACTCTCAGACAAGGCCAACAACCGCGTAGAAACATACTCCAAAGGCATGAAACAACGGCTACACTTGGCAAGAGGATTGATCAATGATCCTGAAATCATCTTCCTGGACGAGCCGACAGTCGGGCTGGACCCTGAAATCGCCATAGAAACAAGAAAAATGATCAGAGAACTGGTTGAGAAAGGCAAGACCATCCTGTTAACGACGCACTACATGTTTGAAGCCGACGAGCTCTGCAGGAGAGTGGCGATAATAAGAAACGGCGACATCGTGGCCCTCGACACGCCGTCAGGACTTAAGAAATACGTCATGGAAACGAGCGTCGTGGAGGTTGAAGGATTCGGAATCACAGAAAAGGAAGTCGCCAGGTTCAAAGAAATGAAAGACGTCCTGTCAGTCAGCGCCGACCTGGGCGAGAACAAGCAGATACTGAAGATTCAAACTCCAAAAGGCTCCGAAATAATCTCAGAAGTGCAGGAGATACTCAGGAACAGCCGCATCTACGACATCAAAATCAAAGAGCCAACACTAGAAGACGCCTACTTGAAACTCGTAACAAGCTAGCAACAGAGGTGCAAAAGTGTCAAAACCGCTGACAGTTATCTACAGCGCCTTCAGAATGGCCATGCTTCACTGGATGGCCGATCCCCAGTGGATCATCCCCAACATCATCGCACCCTTCGTGTTCACCACTGTGGCGCTGACGCTCTTCAAAGGCTCCAGCGCACCGTTCGGCCTCTACGCCGTTTTAGGCGGCGGGATGATGGGCATGTGGGGCAACACCATCTACTCGTCAGGGTTCGCCATCGAATTCGAAAAGTGGCAAGGAACACTGGAAGAAGTGATAGCGGCCCCCTCCAAACTCATCCACGTGATCGCCGGAAGATCAATCTCAAACGCTCTGTTCGGCCTAACCAACATGGTGGCGGTACTCATCGTGGGAACACTCGTCTTCAACATCTCCCTCGGAATAGCTAATCCCATCCTGTTCACCATCTCGCTATTACTCACGCTCCTTTCAGTCTCTGCTTTGGGCTTGATATTCGCTTCCGCCTTTGTACTCTCCAGATCAGCACAGACTCTGACGAACGGGCTGGAGACTCCGCTGTACATAATCTCGGGTTCAATGTTTCCAATAGCCCTCCTTCCCTTCTGGATTCATCCCGCAGCCTACATCCTGGGACCAACTTGGGGAATAGACGCCATCAGACTGACAACAAGTCAAGACTACGCTTCTCAAACGTTCTGGAAAGGCATGGGAACAAACACGGCACTGTTCCTGGACTTGACGGTTATGATTCTAATAACGTTAGCATACGCTGTGATAGCCACTGTCTTGTTCAAGCTGGTTGAGAAGAGAGCAAGGACAAAGGGGACGCTGATTGAAGCATGAACAGCCTGAGAGTTTTCGTAAGCAGTGCCGTGTTCTCTTTCCGAGCGCAGTTCGACTGGCTGAACCCCTCCATGTGGCTGACGATGAAGCTTGTTCTTTCCTTCTCTCAAATGGCCTTCTTCGTGTTCGTCGGCCTTTTCTCCGGGGGAGGCGCAGACGTGATATCCTTCATAGCCATCGGCAACGCTCTGCAAGCTCTCTCTTGGAACACCGTGTTTTCCGTAATCCAGATCACGGGCCACGACAAATGGGACGGAACACTGCCACTGGTGCTGGCTACTCCTGCCAGCCGACTGCCCCTCTTCGTCGGCAGAGCCATGATACACGTGCTCGATGGACTAGTCAGTGTAGCCATATCATTCTTCTTCGCCGCGTTCATATTCGGAGTAGACTTCGCACAAGCAAATGCCTTAGCCCTGGCCATAACCGTCCTGCTGACGGCCTTCACTATGGCAGGATTCGGCCTGTTAATAGGCGGATTCAGCTTTCACTTCAGAAACCCAATAGTGTTCGCAAACATATTCACGTTCATACTTCTCATATTCTGCGGAGTCAACTTCCCAGTTGAAGCCCTGCCCCCACTAGCCCAACCAGTCTCCTACGCTTTTCCCCTGACCTACGGAATAAACGCGGCCCGACAGGCCATAAAAGGAGCCTCACTGCTTGCAATATCTCCAATCCTTGCTGAGCAAATGGCAGTCGGCACAGTGTCAATAGCCGTTGGATACCTTCTATTCGAAGCATTCGAACGCACAGCAAGAAAAACAGGAAAAATGGAAGCACTATAGCAGTAGACCTTCACCGCGACGCCGAAGAGCACAGGCTCAGGTGAAAGCGAAAGAAGTTTAAAGTTCAGCTGCGAAAAGAATGATTGTCTGCTCATGATTCGTTTGTGGTTTGACAAGGGCACTATTCTGTTGCGCGGGGAGGTTGGGACTCCGTACGGCAAGTGGGATCCCAGAGTTGAGTGTTACAGAATCAAAGCCCTGCATTACTGGGACGTGCTAGCCTACCTGAAGGAAAGCAAGCTTGCGTTTCAAGATGACGTTCCAAACCTTCCCCCTGTTCAGCAGCTGAACTCAACCGTGGAACTGCGTCCTTACCAGAAAGAAGCCCTGGACAGGTGGCGCCACGCCAACATGCGCGGAATCCTAGTCCTGCCCACAGCCGCAGGCAAAACTTACGTGGCGTTGAAGGCAATAAGCCTCTTGAAAACGCAGACCTTCATCGTTGTCCCAACATTAGACCTCATAGACCAATGGCGAAAACGAGTTGCAGAGCATCTGAACACGGAAGCCGGAGCCGTTGGCGGAGGCGAAAACACCGTGAAGATGATAACCGTCTCAACCTACGACTCGGCATACCTCCAAGCAGAAACACTCGGCAACAAGTTCATGCTAATAGTCTTCGATGAGGTTCACCATTTGGCCTCGCCGAGCTACATGCAAATCGCCGAGATGTACATCGCACCGTACCGCATGGGCCTGACCGCAACGTACGAGAGAAGCGACGAAAGACACTCACTCCTGCCGCCGCTGGTCGGAGACCCAGTCTACACCGTGGGCGTTGAAGAGTTGGCCGGAGAACACCTTTCACCGTACACGTACGAGAAAATATTCGTTGAATTGACCCCGGAAGAACAACGAGCCTACGAAGATGAGATGGCAACCTTCAGACTTTATCTGAGAGAAAAAGGAATCACCCTCAGGAGCGCTGAAGACTTCCAAAAGTTCATCATGGCCACCGGCAGAGACCACCGCGCGCGAGAAGCCCTCCTTGCCAGAAACCGTGCGTTAAAAATCGCACTCAACTCAGACGCAAAACTGCGTCTCTTGGCACGACAACTTGAAGCCAACAGTAACGAAAAAACACTGATATTCACACTGCACAACGACCTCGTCTACACCATCAGCCGCAAGTTTCTGATACCAGCCATTACCTACCAAACGCCGAAAGAGGAAAGACGAGAAATTCTGGACGACTTTCGGAAAGGCGAATACAAAGCCATAGTCACCTCTCAAGTCCTCGACGAAGGCATAGACGTCCCAGACGCTTCAGCAGGCTACATAATGAGCGGAACAGGAAGCACAAGAGAATACATACAGAGACTTGGAAGAATCCTGAGAAAAGTGGAAGGCAAAAAAGCCAAGCTTGTAGAAATCGTGTCCAAAGAAACCGTGGAAGTCGAAATAAGCCGCAGACGACGACACAAAAAGACCAAGGAGGAATGAACCCTGCTTCCAAGCGAACTCCTTGCGGTGTGGAAAAGGAAAGGCAACATCTGGCCCAGATACGCAAGAGCGACCGAAGACACCTTGCAAATCGCAAACAGCCTGATTGAAGCCTACAAGAACCAAGTAGGCGAAAAGAAAAGCGTTCTAAAAGCGTTTGCCGGCGAACTTGAGGACGAAGGATACGAATACCGCTTTGTCAGAGGCCTCGCCTGTCTCCTGGACAGAAAAGGCACGTTCAAGTGCAACGACAAAATCAACCCGGTAGAGCTGAGAAGAAGAGTTTTTCAGGCAACAGAAAAGTTTGGCCTTGCGACTACCACGGAACGAAGGAACAGAATAGTCGAAACCGTATCCTCAGAATTGAAGATAACGCCTCAGGCTGTTGACGAATTTCTCTACGCTGACCTTGACAGTGAACTAGTCCTTGAAAAATTCGAGCCGCCAACGACTGATGAACTGCTGAAAGAGTACAACCTCAGCCTGACACAAACACTCCTCTTCGATTCGACAGAACTGAACTTCACTGCGTCAGGCAACTGGCAGAAGATATTCTACGCCGTGAAAAGGCTGGGACTAATCTACGAGGTCTACAAGGACGGCGGGTTCTGGGTGAAGATAGACGGGCCCGCCAGCCTGTTCAAACTCACCAGAAGGTACGGGACAGCAACGGCCAAGCTTCTCCCCATAATCATCGCAAGCCCAGAGTGGACTGTTGAAGCGAAGATTCTGTGGAGATACACAAACGAGATATGCAGCTTCAAAATTGAAAGCTGGAAACACCGCTCAATGCTCAAGAGCCCTCAGCAGCCAACAGTATCCTACGACAGCATCGTCGAACAGGACTTCGCCGGGCAGTTTGAAGGTCTAAGAACAGGATGGCAGCTGAAAAGAGAACCTGAACCTGTTCCCGTGGGAAAACAGGTGATAATACCCGACTTTTCCCTCGAAAAGGAAGGCGTCAAAGTGTACATGGAAATCGTGGGGTTCTGGACACTCGAATACTTGCTCCACAAGATGGAGAAACTGAAAAAGATCGATGCAAACACGCTCGTAGCCGTCAACGAAAATCTAGCCTGCGAAAAACTCGCAGACCTACAGAAAAACGCACAAATAAACATAATATACTACCGCGACAAAATCCCGTTAGCCCCTGTTCTCCGCTACCTAGAAGGAGCATTCCAGAGCGTTCAAGCAACACAAACAGGATTCCTGAAAAACCTGCCTGTGATATTCACCGAACCCGTTGTCAACTACGAAGAGTTTGCCGCCAGAATCGGCGTATCCACCGAGGCCGTAAAAGTGGCACTGACAGAGAAGCCGCCGGAAGGCTACACGGTGATGCCCAGCGGCTTAGTTAGAAAAGACAAGCTTGAACAGATCAGAAAGGAAATCGAAGAACAACTAAGCCGAACAGGCAGACTGCCTCTGCCCGACGCTATAAGAATCATTGAAACAGAAGGAGTATCAGACGCAACTAAGTCGCTCGAAACCCTCGGGTACAAAATAGTCTGGCGCGGAATCAACGCTGAAAAAGCAGAGGTCACTAAGCCCTAGAACAACACCATCATCAGCATGAACGAATTTATAAGTCAAAACGTCAGCATAATGAAATTCAAGGGTTTTCCTTAAAGGATGTGAACAGATGAAAAGAACAAAAGCCAAATCTGCAGAAAGCACCTTGAAGAAGAAAGAACGATTGTGGTTTGACGAGCTGAGCATGAAGGAAGCGGAAAGCAGGGCAAAGGCGAGAAGCGTTGTTATTATTCCTATTGGAAGCGTTGAAGAACACGGAGATCATCTGCCGCTCTGTACGGACAGTGTGCAACCTGAGTACGTGGCTTTGAAAGTAGCCAAGAAAACAGGGTGCTTTGTCGCGCCTCCACTGCGGTACGGTGTCTGCAACTCTGCACGGGGTTTTCCAGGCACCATCTCAATAACATTCGGTGCGCTGTACAAGATGACGCGAGACATCCTTGAAGAATTCCTCCGCAACCGTTTCACAAGGATTCTGGTGTTGAGCGGTCACGCGGGTCAAGCGCACATGGCCGCCCTCAGACTTGCGGCTCAGGAAGTTGTCTGGCAACATGAAAAGGAAAGCCCTGAAAAAAGACCGAGGATAATGGTTTGTTCAGACTACGACTTCGCCTATGAGTTGAAAGGGAAATACTTCAGCGAGAAGGACGGTCACGCAGGGACGATTGAAACTTCACGGGTAATGGCTATAAGACCTGAACTGATAAAGGCCATAGGCACGAAAAGTTTTCCACGATTCCCAAGGTTCGAAATAGTGGCCGACCCAGAGCGTTACTTCCCAAGCGGAGTGATAGGCGATCCAACAGCGGCGTCACCTGAAAAAGGCAGAATGATAAACAGGTATGTCGTAAAAGAGGTCGTGAAATTAGTAGAAGAACTCAAGCGCTGACGAACCGTCAAAAGGCATGTTATTACCTATTTTCCGCAGAAACAATTTTCACAAACAATCGTAATCGACAACCAAAGCCATGAAAACTCTTAAAGAGGATGAAGATGTACTGAAGGCAGGGTTCAAGCATGTCACTTGAGGAGAACAAGCCAGAATTCATGCAAGTCACAGGCAATCTTGAGCTGACCGGCAAAGCCGACGATGGCAGTTTATTGGTAAAACATCGCCAGACAGGTAACGTTTGCGCCATAGCGGACACGTTTGCTGAAATGTTTCCTATGTGGGCTGGAAGAGTTCTGATTACTGCGGACATGGAGAAATGGGCTTTGACAGCTGCCGAGGTTGCAACTGGATTGGCGACGAGCGTGATAATGTCCCCAGCTGAGGCGGGAATCGAAAGTGTCGTGCTGGCGGAAAAGACCCCAGACAATCGAATCGGCGTTCTGATACAAATGTACAATCGCAGCAGGTTCGAGCTGAACGGACAGATGATACTGCGCATTGGACAGTGTGTAATGACGTGTCCAACGACGTCGGCTTTTGACGCCATACCGAACGCTAAGAGAACGCTGAAAGTTGGAAGAAGCATATGCCTGTTCGGCGACGGGTTCCAGAGAAAGGGCTTGGTGGGATCACGCAAGGTTTGGAAAATCCCCGTGATGGAAGGCGACTTCATCGTTGAAGACCGATTCGGCATTGCGGAGGCCATAGCTGGAGGTAACTTCATCATCTTTGCTCAGGATAGAGCTTCAGGCCTCGCGGCGGCGGAGGAAGCGGTGAGAGCCATAAAAGCCAAGAAAAGCGAGGTTATCCTGCCTTTTCCAGGCGGAATTTGCCGTTCGGGCTCAAAAGTCGGTTCTCTGAAGTACAAGTTGAAAGCTTCAACGAATCATCCTTTCTGTCCGAGGTTGAGAGAGCTCGTGCCCGATTCGCAGGTGCCCGAAGGCGTGAAGTGCGTCTACGAAATCGTCATCAACGGCTTAAGCCTTGAAGCAGTTAAGAGGGCTATAGGCGATGGGGTGAAGGCTGCGGCAGGCGTGCCCGGCGTCGTCAAGATTTCGGCAGGCAACTACGGAGGAAAGATAGGTCCGTACAAAGCGTTTCTAAAAGAGGCTTTGGAGACAACTTAGCCGCGCTCCCAAAATCTTATTTGAAGCCTCAATGTAGCTTTATCAATGAAACGTCCCGTGAAGGCAATTGAGCACATCAAAGAAGACTTCCTTGGAACTGTTCAGACTGAAAAAGACACTGATGACACTGGCCAGAAAAGAGGGGCGTGGAACCGAACTCGTTTCGGTCTACGTTCCGCCTGGAAAACAGATAAGCGACGTTTTAAACACGCTCCGAGACGAGTACGGCACCGCGTCTAACATTAAGTCTACGACAACCCGAAAAAACGTCATGGAGGCAATCGTGAAAGTTCAGCAACGCCTCAAACTTTTCAAAGAGCCCCCTGAAAACGGGCTAGTGATATTCTGCGGAGCCATCCCCCAGAACGGTGCTGGAAGCGAGAGAATCGAAACCTACGTGATTGTGCCGCCTGAGCCGATACACATCTACCTTTACAGGTGTGACGCGAGATTCCACACCGAGTACCTGCAAGAGATGCTGAGAGAAAAGGAAACGTACGGCATACTTCTCATAGACTCTTCAGGCGCAACGCTTGCAACGCTTCAGGGCAGAAGACTTGAAATAGTCAGGGAAATGACGTCGGGCGTGCCGGGGAAAACCCGCGCCGGCGGACAATCTGCGAGAAGGTACGAGAGGCTCAGGGAAATGAGGCTTCAAGAATACTTCACGCGAGTGGGCGAACACGCTAACGAGATTTTTCTGCCCATTGAAAACTTTAAGGGCTTAATAATCGCCGGGCCCGGACCCACGAAGTACGATTTTGAAAAGGGCGAGTACCTAAATTACATGCTGAAAAACAAGATCATCGACACCGTGGACACGGCTTACGTGGAAGAGCAGGGCGTCAAAGAAGTTGTTGAGAAAGCTCCAGAAGTTATGCGGAAGGTGCGTTACATAGAAGAGAGGAGGATGGTGCAGCAATTCCTCTACGAAGTCGGACATGACACTGGAAAAATCACGTACGGCGAAGAAGAGGTCAGAAGAGCACTGGAAGCGGGAGCTGTTAGGACGTTGCTGCTTTCTGAAGGGCTGGAAATGACGAGAGTCACGGTGAAGTGCAATGCCTGCGGCTACCAAGAACAAAACACGATAAAAAGCCAGACGCTGGTCAGCTTTGAGCAGGGCCTCTCTGGAAGACCGTGCCCAAAGTGCAACGCTGCAGCGCTGGGCATGGCGGACACAGAGGATCTGATAGATGATTTTGCCAAACTTGCGGAATACACGAAAACCGAGGTGGAGATAATATCAACCGAAACAGAAGAAGGGCAGATGCTTAAAAACTCGTTCG
Source organism: Bathyarchaeia archaeon (assembly GCA_049516875.1). Taxonomy (GTDB): domain Archaea; phylum Thermoproteota; class Bathyarchaeia; order Bathyarchaeales; family Bathycorpusculaceae; genus JBEKCD01. Next base: position 107,553 of record JBEKSS010000001.1, read on the forward strand.
GTGGAATAGCCGCAATACTGCGCTTCCAACTTCACGACCAGTGAATATGGCTATGCGCGCGTTAGTGCACGTTCGATGTCGCTTTTTTCAGCGTCTTTCACGAGCAACCTTTTCTGTTTAGAAGAAGAACCGGAAACAAGCTCCACCCTCTTGCCGAAAAACCTTGAAAGCTTCTTAACCAATTCCTTGTTGACCCTTCCTTCAACGGGCTCTTCCGAGCAGTGAATCACGATATCATCCCCTTCAACCACGATTTTAAACTCCTTTGACCGCGGCTTTACATAAACATCCAAGATTAGACCTTTCTCGGTTTCCTTGATTTTCACTAAACTTTCACGTCAAAGCTAACTTTAGAATCTCATTGGATAAAAACATGTTCAGACAAGAGGGCTCTAACGGAAAAAGCTAAGCGGCAAACAGGTTCTACAGTGTCTAGGCGTCAGAGTTGAAGCATCCGTCAATGTATCTAGACTGGTATGTCCATGTGCCCAAGGTAAGATACGATTTTAGGTCCAGCGGCACGGCCTACTTCACTCATGACCTGAGGCTGAACCGTCTGGATTTGAGCGTCAACTACGATCATGGGAATCCTGAAACAACGGCGCAGCTGGCCAAGTGGTACGATGTGAAGCCTGAAAACGTTTTCGTCTCTAGCGAGGGAGCTTCAGGCCAGAACGCCCGCATCATCAGATGCTTGGCAGAGAAAAGCCCTAGGAAAAACGAGGCAGTGGTGGAGTATCCTACTTACGAACCTTTGCTGAGGCAGGTTCAGGAACATTTCAAGCATGTGAAAAGGCTGGAAAGAAGAGAGGAAGATGCGTACAGGCTTGACGCGGATGAACTTCTGAAGGTCGTTTCAGAAAAAACTGGCTTACTCGTGTTGACTAATCCTCACGCGCCGAGCGGAGCAACGTCCAATGCGAACGAACTGAGGGAGATGATGACTGTTGCGCGCGAGCACGGCTTCTATGTGTTGTGCGACGAAATATACGCTGAGTTTGACCGCAAAACGGTGCCGTCGCTCTTCTCCGTGGATCCAGAGGGGGGCATAGTTACGACGAGCTTCACAAAGGCCTACGGTCTGGGAGGGTTAAAACTGGGCATCGCGTTGGTTGAGAAGGAACTTGTCGACGAACTGTACGCGGACGTGCTGAACACTGTTGGCAACAGTCCCAATGTTGTGCAGCTTATCGCGGCAGAATTGCTGTCTGAAGGCAGGGAAAAGCTTGAAGAACACAAGCATAAATGGGCGCATCTGATGAGCCAAACTCGAGAGTGGCTGAACGAAGAAGGCCTACAGTTCTTCCCAAGCAAGGTGGGGGTGACCTATTGGGTGAAACTGCCGATAAAAGACACGTACAGATGGACAAACGAGTGCACAATCCCTGTCTACAGCTTGGCTGCAGTGCCTGGAACGTTCTTCCTCTTCAAAAACGACTACAAACTAGCAAAGACTGACACGATAAGGCTGAGTCTTGGCAACTTGAACCCTGAAAAACCAACGCTGACAGGAGCCCTGGACACGCTGGAAACAGCACTGAACGGTCACCAACGCTGGCAAGAAACAAAGCAGTAAACTGAACCGTGGGTGCTCATGTCGGGTTTCGAGCCCTTGTGTTTGAGTACTCAATCCGTGATTTCTTTGAGACTCAAACAGTTGAGGATTCTTTGTTGATTGGTTTGCCTGGGCTTGTGATGTGTGTTTTTTGGGTTGTTTGCGGCTGGAAGGGGTGTGATCTGGCTGATTTTGGTGGTTGCAATGGAAAATGTTTTATGCTCATCCCATGTAAATGTTGGAAAGGGATGATATATGGCTAAATGTCCTTTATGTGGAAAAGAAGTCAGCACTCCTAAGAAAACTTGGAAGATGGCGGGCAAACCAGACAAGAGCGGCAAGAGAACAGAATTAACAATCGGACTCTTTGAGCACTGCGGGAAGACTTTCAGATCTACGCTGGGAAAAAGAAAAATCTAGACTCACACAAGAACACTTCAACCCTATCTTTTTTTCTATTTTCAATGAGAAATCAGTGGAATTCAGCAAGAAGAAGAATCGACAATCCAGAATGGACCGCGCATGTATCCACTAGTTCAAGCGCGTGTTTCCTTCATTCCAAGTTCTTGTCCGGAGCACGCGTAGGCGGGGCGTTTGTGGAAGAATTATAAGACCAGCCGCTGGACTAGTACATTGATGCCGGATGTCAATAGTCGGCTTAGATTTGGCAGGAGTTGAAAGCAGACCCACGGGTCTTTGCGTCCTCAAGTATATGAAAGCAGAGACTTCTCTAGTCTACAAAGATGAAGAAGTGTTGAAGAGAATAGAGGAAAGCAAACCCAAGATAGTTGCTATCGATGCGCCTTTGAGTCTTCCGGCAGGGAGAGAGTCCATAGAGCAGAGGACAAACGTTCACTTGAGGGAATGTGACAAGGAACTCCTGCGGAGAGGGATAAGATTCTTCCCAATCACCCTCGGTCCCATGAGAAAACTCACTAACCGGGGCATAAATCTGAGAAGAATCCTTGAAGACAAGCATTCTAGAGTGATAGAGGTCTATCCGGGAGGCGCCCAAGACGTTCTGGGAATTCCTAGAAAGCAACAAGGACTGGAGAGATTGAGAGCGGGTTTGGAGAAGGTGGGAGTAAGAGGGCTGAACAGTCGAATGAGCGATCATGAGCTGGACGCTGTTACATGCGCTCTAGTAGGTAAACTCTTGTTAGAAGGAAAAAGCGTTACTTACGGAACCTCCGAGCAGGCGATAGTAATGCCCAAAGGTGAACCAGGTGGGAATTAAGCGAATCGAGATTCACGCCGTCACTTTAAGATATGAGGAACCTTTCAGAATTGCCTCTGGAGCAAGCACGGAAAGCTACAATGTCAACGTTAAGATAATCACAGACTACGATGTCACTGGCTGGGGTGAATCTTCACCGTCCAAGAGAGTGACCGGCGAAACCTCGGAAACCGTCATCGCGGCTCTTGACAAGATTGCTCCCAAGCTTATTGGTAGGTGTCCTTTGCGAATTGAAGAAACCGTCGAATTCATGGACTCCGTTATTGAGGGAAATCCGGCAGCAAAAGCAGCCGTTGACATAGCCCTGCACGACGTTCTGGGAAAAACAGCCCGCAGGCCCCTCTTCATGGTGATGGGCGGCTACCGAACTGAAGTCTTAACAGACTTGACTTTGAGCGTAAAATCTCCAAAAGAGATGGCCAGAGACGCTGTCAAAGCCGTTAAGAAAGGGTTCAAAGCCTTGAAAGTGAAGGTTGGAGTTGACCCAGTTGAAGACGCTGAACGCGTAAGAAAAATCCGTGAAGCGGTAGGCTCGGACACACAGATCAGGATTGATGCGAATCAAGGTTGGACACCTCGGCAAGCGATACAGGTCCTTAACAAGATAGAGAAGTTCAAAATCCAGTTTGCTGAGCAACCCGTACCGTCAGAAGACATCAAAGGTTTGGCAAAAGTCAGGAAAGACTCGCCTATACCGATAATGGCCGATGAAAGTGTACACTCACCCAAAGATGCCATGCGTCTGATACAGGCAGAAGCCGTTGATTTCATAAACATCAAACTGATGAAAAGCGGCGGGATACTGAGAGGAAGGAAAATCGCCGACGTTGCCGAAGCCGCCGGAATACAATGCATGATTGGATGCATGGGCGAGTCCGGGATAGGCATCACCGCAGCAGCCCACCTAGCCGCGGCCGTGAAAAACATTCAATACGCAGACCTGGACTCCGACATTATGCTCCAAGACAAACTGGTCAAGAAGGGCGGAACTAAAGTCAAGAATTCTATGCGAACATTTCCAAAGTACGACGGATTGGGCATAGTGGAAGTAGACAAAGGTTTGTTGGGAAAGCCGCTGAAAATCTACAAGTAATTCGATAAGCGTTATGTTCTGTCACCTCCAGAGCCTCAGCTCCTTCGTTGACTCGTATTACTGCGGCGGCAGCAGTCGACGCTGCTTAATAGCTAGCACTCAGGGAAAGTTTCTTAAGAGTAGAATACGAAATCGTTACGAATCCGAATCAGAAGCCTATTGAGGATTCTAATGAAAAAAACTGGAAAATATCTGTTCACTTCGGAATCCGTGGCAGAAGGACATCCAGACAAAGTCGCTGACCAAGTGTCAGACGCTGTGCTCGATGCTGTCTTGTGTAAAGATCCTAAAGGAAGAGTTGACTGCGAAACACTTGTAATGCAAGGAAACGTCATAGTCACTGGTCAAATCACAACCTCCTGCTACGTGGACATTCCTAGCGTCGTTAGAAAAACATTGAAAGAAATAGGGTTGGATAATGCCAAAGATGGCATGGATTGGGAAACTTGTGGCGTGCTGGTTTCGATAACAGAGCAGTCCCCAGACATTGCGATGGGAGTTGATGAGACCGAAACTCATGAACAGGGAGCTGGAGATCAAGGAATGGTGTTCGGCTATGCAACAAATGAGACAAAAGAATTAATGCCTCTACCAATAATGCTAGCACACAATCTCGTGAGAAGACTCTCCGAGTGCAGAAAGAACAGAATTTTACCTTATCTAAGGCCTGATGGCAAGTCGCAGGCCACAGTTGAATACGTCAAAGGAAAACCAAGAAGAGTGACGGCTGTTGTGATAGCTGCCCAACATGTTGAGAGGGTTGGCAGAGAAAAGATACGGGAAGACATAATAAATCAGGTTATAAAAAAGGTCATACCCAAGACTATGCTTGGCAAAGAAACAAAATACTACGTCAATGAGACAGGAAGGTTCGTCGTCGGAGGGACTCTGGCAGACTCAGGCTTGACAGGAAGAAAAATCATTGTTGACACTTATGGAGGCGTTGGAAGTCACGGTGGAGGATGTTTCTCTGGAAAAGACCCATCAAAAGTGGACAGGTCCGGATGCTACATGGCAAGGTACATCGCAAAGAATGTCGTCGCTGCGGGTCTGGCGGATCAATGCGAAATCCAAATATCATATGCAATTGGCGTAGCACAACCAGTCTCCGTAATGATAAATACGTTCGACACGGGAAAACTGCCCGATGAAAAAATTCTTGAACTAGTGAAAAAGCACTTCGACATGAGACCTGGAGCAATCGTAAAACATCTGGATTTGCTTAGACCAATATACAGAAAAACGGCTGTGTTTGGCCATTTTGGAAGAGATGATCCAGACTTCACATGGGAAAGGACTGACAAAGCAGACATTCTAAGAAGAGATGCTGGAATAAGGTAGCTCAGTATAGCACGCGCTTAAGTGACTCGAGATACTATGAATCGTAAGGAGGGAGGTCTATGAGGGTGGCTGAAGCTATGAGAACGAATTTAGTTATCACTGATGAGAGCGCATCAGTAGCTGAAGCATCTGCGAACATGCTCAAAAAAGGAGAAGGATGCGCTATTGTTCTAATGGAAGGCAGAGCCTTCGGCATAGTGACTGAACGTGATGTTACTTGGAAGGTTGCTGGAAAAGGGCTTGACCCGAAGAATGTGAAAGTCGCCGAAATAATGTCGACACCATTGATAACGATTGATCCGGATGCAGATTTAACAGAAGCAGCCAAGATCATGAAGCAACATAAAATTCGGAGACTAGCAGTCGTTAGGGAAGGAACCCTTCGTGGTGTCGTAACAGCCGCGGATATTGCTCGCAACCTTGAAAGCTACTTGGACAGAGAGATACGAGACACCCTGAGATACCTATGGAGTCCACGGTATTCTCCCGAAGAGGGTTAACTTGAACTCCTGGCCTGCGCCGCTTGGATATAGGAATTTAGGTTTTCTTCGCTTGTTCATACTCCGTGTTTAGTTCTGCAGGTGCCGCCTGGATTCACACTGATGAAAAGTGATAAGTTCTGTCAGAAGACTACATTAGCTCGTGCGGAGGAAGGGTTGATGATTTGCAGGTTGTTTGTCTTTAGGCACGCTGAGACAACTGATAACAGCCGTGGAATATTCTCGGGCTGGCGAGACCCAGAACTCACTTTAAAGGGACTTTCACAAGCACAAGAGATTGCACAGCAGCTAAAGCGAGACAAGATTGACTATGCATTTTCCTCACATCTCAAAAGAGCCCGCAAAACTCTTGAAATAGTCCTCGAGAAACATTCTGCCATTCGTGTTTTCACGGACGACCGGCTCATCGAACGTTGCTATGGCCTGCTTCAGGGCAAAAGCAAGAGAAAGATTGCCAACGAAAGGCCTGAATGGTTTGCCAAAATTCATCGGGGTTACGATTTTCCACCACCTGAGGGAGAAAGCCTAAGGATGGTCGAAAATCGAACTTTGCCCTTTCTGGTCCAGCTTGAAGAGTGGCTCCGACGAAACCCAGGTAACATAGCTATCTCCTGCCATGGCAACTCTTTGCGCCCAATACGTCGAGTCTTTGAGCACCTTAGCCTTAGACAAATGCTTCAGATAGAGAATCCCCAAAACCGTGCAATGTCTTACGCCCTTCATGTCCACAGTGTTAATATTGGAAGCCGTAGAAAGAGCATCATTGAAGCGGATTGGCGAGGAATACTGGTTCCTCGCCAAGTGAAATTGGCAACAGATCAGCGGAACGCGCTGAAGAGATATTACTAGTTCCCAATAGCGCGCTCAGGACTTTGACGCAAATATCAAAACGACGTACTAAGCTGGCAGAATCAAGAAAGACAGCAAACGAAACTATCGAAAATAACGAAGGATGAAGCTTTGAGAAAAGAGAGGAAGCACGCGCTCCTATGCTACTCCCTTTTCAAATGTTAGTAGTTCTCGCACCAGATTTCGAAGTAGCTTCTCGGATGGCTGCAGACAGGGCATTTTTCTGGAGCTTCTGAGCTTTCAAACACGAAGCCACAGTTTCTGCACTTCCACTTTGTCGGAGCGTCTCTTTTGAATACTTTGTTCGTTTCCACATTTGCTAGCAGTTTTCTATATCGCCGTTCATGATATGCCTCAACCTTTGCAACCGACCTAAATGTTTTCGCAACATCTATGAAACCCTCTTGTTCAGCTGTTTCTGCAAAGCCAGGATATAGTGTACCCCATTCCAGCTTTTCACCTTCTGCTGCAGCTCTCAGATTCTCGGCTGTAGATCCGATTATGCCTGCTGGATAGGAAGCGGTGATCTCGGCTGTTCCGCCTTTCAGGTGTGTGAAGAACAGTTTGGCGTGTTCTTTCTCGTTGTCAGAGGTTTCCTCGAAAATGCCTGCTATCTGCTCGTATCCTTCCTTTCTGGCTGCGCTGGCGAAGAAAGTGTACCTAGTTCTTGCCTGTGATTCACCGGCAAATGCTGCTAACACGTTTTTCTCGGTTCGGCTTCCTTTAAATTCCATATCCATTCCATTTTCACCTCCCTATATTCATATGTCAATCGCGCGCTGTGTGTTCCAAATCGTCAAAAAATGGGTACACTTTGTTGCCTGCATGGAGACTGGGTTTCATCATTTCTTTCCTCGAACCTGGTGACATCAACGTATTAACTAGACCAGTAGAGTTACGTCTGCATCTTTTGCTATATTGAGGAACGTTGTCGCACCTGCCATTTCATCTACTTCTGGAATCAGGTCTTCTCTTTTGATACCGAACATTTCCATGCTCGGAGTGCAGGCGTATATCTTCAAGAGCCCAGAAGTCTTCATCCTTTTCAGTAGCTCGTAGGGCGTCGGGTACTTCATCTGCTTTAGTTTTTCTCTCATTTGTTTCTCCATGTTCTTGTAGTCACTTGGCAAGCCCACTTTCTCCATTGCTCCTTTGACAAGCGCGCTAAGACCCCAAAAAGTGAAGTAAAGGTGTGCTTCCCATCCCATTGTAGTTGCGGTCGACCCCAGTATGAAGGCACAATAGAGTTTGTCCAGCGTTCCACTATGAACGATCAATGCCAGTTTCTTCTTTTCAGACATAAGGTTACCTCCAATATTCTTTGGGTTAGAGGGCAATATGACATATGTCATATTTATGCTTTCTGCAAGAAGTGAATGCAATTTTTCCACGAATGTGGTGCGCTAATCGAATTCGTTCCGTACAATGCGGTTTTCATCGTTTAAGTATGGAGGTGAGAATTGACAAAATCAATGCGATCGCGATGGCTATTGCACTTATCTCAGTTGTTGTGACAGTGCTCTGGCTACGCGTGCTCCATTTCATCCTGACAGAACAAACGTGCTATCCAAGACTTAATGAGGAAGACAGTTCGTAAGAGTATTGAGAGAGTCCGTTTGTGAGCAGGCGTAGACGGTTTGACAGGCTCGAATGCCAGGGTTGTATTTACAAGGCGAGCACGTATTGTTGGAGACAGTGTCCGTACAACATTTGGAAGAGAGAAGAATACTGAAGCGCACGGTAAACGATTGCAGCGACTTCATACCCCCCTTGTACGGTTTTGTATTGCCTGGAAGGGGTGGCTGGGGACGGCGGTTTTCGGACTAGTTAGAGGTTGTATTCTTCCATGTATGCTGGTGCGCTCACTTGCCATCCGCCCTTAGAACGAAGATAGTTCTCTAAGCTTAGAATCGATTCCTCTTCGCCATGGGTCAGGAAAACGTGCTTCGGCGGGGATTTGAAGTTGCTGAGCCAGCGTTGCAGGTCGTTCATGCCGGCGTGAGCGGAAAAGCCATCGATTCTCTCGATCTTCATCTGCACCGGATAAAACTGGCCGAGGATTCTGACGGGAGAAACACCGTCTAAGATTTGCCGTCCCAACGTCCCAGCTGCTTGGTACCCCACAAAAAGAAGCGTGGATTCTGGACGAGTTATCTCTCTGACCAAGTGATGTTTGATTCGTCCTCCTGTAATCATCCCCGAACCGGCCATGATGATGGTTGATCCTTTGATGAGGTTGATAGCCTTGGATGCTTCAACAGATTCAGCGAGCCTCAACCCCGGAAAGTCAAAGGGGGATTGACCATCCTTGAAGAGTTCCTGCGTCTCTTTGTCGAAATACTCCTTGAATTGTTCAAAGACCTTCGTGATTTCAACAGCCATGGGGCTGTCGAGAAATGTCACAACGTAAGGGATCCTTTGTGCACGCGCCAAGCGGTTGAAGTGGTACAACAGATCTTGGGCACGCTCAATGGCGAAGGTGGGGATGAGGACGTTCCCGCGTGCCTTTACTGTGTCATTGACGACCTTGCTGAGCTTATCATCAATGTCTTGGGGATTGTCGTGGTTGCGATCTCCGTAGGTGGACTCCATGACCACGTAATCCGCTCGATCAAAGACAGATGGATTGCCCAGAAGAGGCTTATCCCACTGGCCAATATCCCCAGAGAAGATGATGTTCCGCGACCCGTTCTCATCTTGCACAATTATCTCAATCATGGCCGAGCCGAGGATGTGGCCGGCATCGTGGAAACATACCTTGACTCGGTCGTTCAGCGGCAGAAATTCTTCATAGGGAACCTCCTTCAGAAGAGGAAAACACTTTTGGGCATCTTGGACTGTGTACAGGGGGATTTCCGGGTATGGTCCGGCCCGGCCTTCCTTGTCATGGCGTTTTTTCTTGAAGGCAGCATCTTCTTCCTGCATTCTAGCAGAATCCAAAATCACGATGGGAAAAAGCGCTTTGGATGCGGGGGTCAGCAGGATGTCTCCGGAAAATCCTTCCTTGACAAACTTGGGAACAAGTCCGGAGTGGTCCAAGTGAACATGAGTGAGCAGGAGAAAATGAATCTGGTCTGGAGGAACGGGGAAGGCCTCCCAGTTTCTGTAGGAATAGTCCCTCTCCTGAAACAATCCGCAATCGACAAGGATCTTCACTCCGTCAGCATCCAGAAAGTAGCTTGATCCCGTCACTTGACGCGTTGCGCCCAAGAATTTTATCTTCATTAACCTTCCCCTCAGGTTCACATTTCTTGTTTCCGCCCTATCAGTTCTTCGTCTCACTATTCAATAGGTGCACGTTGGATTTCTTAAACTCTGACCAATCGATGCTGGAGGAAGTTGGGCTAGAGTTGCAGGAATTCATGACGCCGTTACGGCATCCTATAACGCTCGGAAAAGCTTGATTGGAGCAATTCGAAAGAGAAGAATGCGGAGTGGACCGGTGGGGACTTGAACCCCAGACCTCCTGAGTGCAAGTCAGGCATTCATACCAACTGAACTACCGGCCCATTCTTTGCATGCTCTACAAGAGACGAGCACCAAGAAATTTAGAGCTTTCGGTCTCACTTTTCCGCGTCTTGTGCACGAACATCAACCCAAAACTTTCGCATGCGAAGCCATCCAAAACATGCCACGCAAAGGCAGTATGGAACATTGCCCTGCAATTAAGAACAGAATCATAGCCTAAAGCGTTCACACTGTAAAAAGAAAAGAGGATAGAAGGGCAGATTCGATAAAGCAATTAGCTTGACTTAGAATCTTCTTCTTGAATTTCTTCTCTTGGACCAACACTCTCGGCAGTAAACCGGTCTGCTTGTGTCAGGCTTGAAGGGAACTTCGCATTCCTTTCCACAATCAGCGCAAACTGCCTTGTGCATCTCTTTCTCTGCCATTTTACGATTTCAACTCCTTTACTTGTTTTGTGCAAAAATCGCTTCTTGCACGACGCAATTACCACATGCCTTAGAGACTTATAAAACTTGTCGTAGGAATGGCAACTGAGCGCATTCGAGTTGCTATTAACTCTTAACCAATTTTTTCGACGACAACGGACAAAATGCCCCCGCTACAGCGAGATAATCTGAAACCAAGAATTCGCCAATCCTATTTCCCTTCATTAGCGGCAAGCCTTTAAATACAATCCCACATTCTTAGGATTCTTCCAAACGGTGTAGCAGATGGTTGATCAAAGAATCGAAAAACTCGCGCAACTCTCCGTCCACTACAGCGTCAACGTGAAACCACACGAAAAAGTCCTTATACAAGGCACTGAACAAGCTTTTCCACTAATCAACGAACTTTACAAAGAATGCCTGCTGAGCGACGCCTACCCGACTGTCATTCCAAACCTTAACGTTCAATACACGTTCTACAAGTACGCAAAAGAACATCAACTGAAATTCGTCTCACCCCTTGAAAAATTCGTATTAGAGAACTTTGACGTCAGCATAGGCATATTCTGCGAACCAAACCCGAAAGGGCTCTCAAACATAGACCCAGATAGAATAAGGATGCGGTCAGCTTCAAGAAAAGAACTAGCAGAAATCTTCTTCAAGCGAGTGGCAGAGGGCAAGCTCAGATGGACAGGCCTGCCCTACCCGATAGACGCTCAAGCACAAGAAGCCGCCATGTCGATTGAAGAATACGAAGACTTCGTTTACAGCGGCTGCCTCGTCGACAAAGAAGACCCGGCTGCAGAATGGAAGAAAGTGCACGAGCAACAACAGAGAATCTGCGATTTCCTAAACCAAGCAAGAGAGATTCACATGATCGGAGAAGACACGGATTTAACCTTCAACGTCAAAGGCAGAAAATGGATAAACTGCAGCGGAAAAGAGAACATGCCAGACGGAGAAGTCTTCACGGCACCTGTCGAAAACTCTGTGAACGGGACAATAAGGTTCACGTTCCCAGGGATAGTCTCTGGCAGAGAGGTTGAAGACATAAGGCTCACCTTCAAAGACGGCAAAGTAGTAAAGGCTTCAGCAGCAAAGGGTGACGAGCTGCTTCAACAACTCCTAAAGGTCGAAGGCACAGACCATGTTGGAGAAGCCGCAATCGGAACCAACTACAGAATAACCAAATTTACGAAAAGCATGCTTTTCGACGAAAAAATTGGCGGCACAGTACACATGGCCCTGGGCAACTCATACCCAGAATCAGGCGGCAAGAACCACTCAGCAATCCACTGGGACATACTCAAAGACATGAAAAAAGACGGAGAGATACACGCAGACGACAAACCGTTCTACAAAAACGGCAAATTCCTCATATAGTACACCATTTCTTTAACTTCAAAACATCATCTTGGTAGAACACAACGTGCCAACGTAGTGATTCTTACGATGAAGAATGCCGAAACCGAGAATGCTGAACAAGCATCCTCCAGAGGAACGTTCTTCAACCTGAGCCTTTTCGAGTTCCTAACATTCCTCCGAAGAGGAGTCTTCTACACTTTCATGATAAACTACCTGTACCTGCTAATGGGGACAGTCACATCAACGGCAACGCTTGGAACTCTGAACATGATAGCTTCCTCAATAGGCCAAAACCTGCTGTGGGGAAGAATATGCGATCGCTACAAACTGAGGGCAAAACTGATAGTGGCAGGGGAAACAATCGCAGCGTTCTCGTATATGATTGTGTTCTGGGCACATAGGTCGCTAATTGCAGCTGGAAACAACTTTGAAGCAGGCTTGACGATCATAATCGGACTGTCAATCCTAGAGTTTTTCTGGTCAATGTCAGATGTAGGGTGGGCCGCGTTGCTCACAGATATTACAACTCCTCAAACACGAGGCAGAATAATAGGCATGATGAACTTCATCGCTTCTTCAGGCCGAATGGTCGGCATACTCTTCGCAGGCTTCCTCTACAATGACGGTGGAGGGTTTAGAAGTGGAACAATCTTCTACATCGTAACAATTCTTCTGTTCATAGGCGCGGCATTGATGACTTTGATCTCCAGAGGCATAAAGGCAAAGAGCACCCGTGAAGAACAAGCAACGACAAACAACGGAGAAGTTACAAACGGCAAACGCAACGAACAAGACGCGAGAACATACCGTTGGTTTCTAGTCGCTCTCGTAGTAATAATCCTGGGCGCCGCCTCGATAAACCAGATATTCCTTCTTTTCTTACCACTCAAAGGAGGCTTGAACGCCACAGACCCTGAAATGAGCCTAATATTGACTGCATGGACCATAGGCGGGATGATTGCCAGTCTTGCTGCAGGAAGACTTTCGGACAAGATTGGAAGAGCCCAAGTCCTGTTGCTAGGGCTAGTCTTAGCAATTCTCACGCCTTTGTTTTTCAACCTTGCTCACAGTGTTCCCTCGATGGCTTTGGTCTACGGAATAAACGGCGTGTCATTCTGGACCATACAAACAGTAGGCTTCGTGTTCAGCAGCGACCTCATTCCAGAGCATCGAAGAGGACGATTGCTCAGCCGGTATAACGCGGTCATGGCTTTAAGCTGGGGACCAGCTGGAGTCCTAATAGGAGGCCCACTTGCAGACATTCAAGTCAAAAGCCTCGGCCTATCGGCATATGCAGCTTACGTGAACACGTTCTACGCATCGTCAATAATCCTAGCGTTCGGCACAATTCTCTTCGCCGTGAAGGTTGCAAGGTTCAAACGTAAATAAGATTAAGTCCAAAGGCCGTATACTAGCAAAGTAAGCAGGAAAATCATCATGTTGGAGTTCAAAACTGTCAGGATTGAAGCACGTGAAGGTTGCAACGTGATTCTGGGCATGGCGCACTTCATCAAAACTGTTGAAGACCTGTACGAAGCATTGGTTAACGCTGTTCCAAACATAAAGTTTGGTATAGGTTTCTGCGAAAGCTCAGGTCCATGCCTAGTGAGACATGAGGGAACCGATGAGGAGTTGAGGCAACTGGCAGCAAAGACTGCACTTGAAATTGGATGCGGCCACAGCTTCATTATCTTTCTGAAAAACGCCTACCCCATAAACGTCCTGGACAAGGTTAAAGAAGTTCCAGAAGTCTGTACAGTATATGCCGCAACAGCAAACCCCTTAGAAATCATCATTGTAGAGACACAGCAAGGTAGGGGAATAATCGGCGTAGTTGACGGATCAAAGAGCAAAGACATAGAAACTGAGCGAGACATCAAAGAAAGGAAAGAGTTTCTGCGGAAAATAGGTTACAAGCTAAACTAGGCTCCCAGCATGCAATTCGTTTCAAGCCAGGTCTGTAAGAAAAACTGTTGTGGAAAAGGACAAAGCAGGGCGAAGATGCCCTTGGATACAGCCTTAGCGAAGGTTGAAACGCGTGAATCGATGCTAAGATGCTAAGACGATTAATGTACGAAGCTATACTATGCCCTACTTGTTCATAGCTAGTTCCTGCTGAAATTCAAAAGACACTCTCTCTTTCATTCTTTCTGACGTGTACGCAACCAATTGTTTGAACTGACGCTCTGTCAAAACGTGACTCGCTCTTGATAGAATTTCGAGACAGACCTCTTTAAAGACCAAATCAGCGCAACCCTGCTTTGCGTCGTCAATCAATTCTTTGCAAGCTTGAAAGATTTGTTCGTTCAAAGGCAACTCACCCTGCAGACACAACTGACTTCTTGAAACATTAAACATTTATGAATTCAGAAGCAGAATCGGAAATTCATCCAACACTGCCAGAAAATCATGTCCAAACCCTCCTTTTCACACAGTAGAATCAACCTCTGCTCCGCAGACCTTCGTCACAGATAGGCGGTCAAAAGTGCTAAAGCGCGCGCTAAGCTTATAAAATACTATTTTTAATTAGATACTAAAAAGGAAGAATGAACCCATGGACAACCCAGTTTTGGATGCCATCAAGAAAAGGCGAACAGTTGTCAGATTCGAAAGCACCGACGTAGAGCAGGACAAGATTGAAGACATCCTGGAGGCCGGACGGTGGGCACCTTCCTGGCTTAACAAGCAGCCTTGGAACTTCATAGTCATACGAGATCCGAAAACGAGAGAACAACTAAGCGAGGTAGTTCCTACAACCTTTGTTCAAGGACTGAAAGAAGCGCCAGTTTGCATCGCAGTCACTGTCGATACTGATGAAGACCCGTATCACTTTGTGGAAGACGGAGCCATAGCCACACAGAACATGGCCCTCGCCGTTCACAGTCTGAGACTGCAGTCCTCTTGGATTGGCATCTTTGACGTGAAGAACCAGAGAAACTCAGCCGAAGCCAAAGTGAAAAAGATTCTGGACATCCCGAAAAACCACCGTATGATAACACTTCTACCAATCGGTCACGTTAAGAACGATATTCCGAAAAAGGACAGAAAGGAACTGCGCCACATAGTCTATAAAGAGAAATTTGGAAAACGCTGAACCATCCAAGTCTGTTTTGGCTTCTGAACATTTTCCCAAATTTTTCATTTGGTCCACTCAATCATGACAATTCCTAAATAACTACAATTGCCTAAAATAATACTGGAACAAGGAAGGAGTGCATGGGATATCTCGCAGTCTGGAAAGTACTGGAGGAAATGGTTACCGATTTCAAGAAAAAGGGAATAACCGTTCCAGCAGACATAATTGGCGACTTGAAAAACGCAAAGACAATAATCAGCATTTCGAAAGCTGACCCAAGCCGCGGAGAAAACATTCTGAAAATTGAGGAATACCTAGGAAACGTAGAATCCTACCTAGTTTCTGAAGGGCTGAAAAGGGTCGGCCAAGCATACGTTGATGAATGGCTTGAACGGACAGACCAAGCTGGCCGAAAAATCGTTGACGAAGAAGAAGAGGAAACGAGGTTTATTTCCAGCCTGCCCAGAGAACAGAAGTGGATCCGTCTCACACCGTCAAGAGAACTGCCCCTCCAAAAACTGAAAACTCTTGCAAATGAATCGAATCTCTCTCACCATGTTCAAACCGATGGATGCCTGCTTGTCTTTGGCCCAGACACGGTCATAAAGGATTTTGTCAAGAAGATTGCTGCAAAGTACAAGTCGAAAGCTGGAAAAGAACACTGAAAAGTACGTAACTGTTAAAGCTTGGAGACACAGTAAATGTTTTTATAAAAACGCGAAACAGATGTCTATGATGAGATAGGGGCATGTTCCGGAGAAAGCGAGGGTGCAAACTGAATGCCCTACATTAAAAGAATAGAGCTTAAGGGCTTCAAATCATTCGGGCCGCAAGGGGTTAAGATAGCTCTAGATAAAGGTTTCACAGTTATCACAGGTCCAAACGGAAGCGGAAAAACAAACATCTTGGACGCATTCTTGTTCTCGCTAGGTGAATTAAGCACTAGAAGGCTCCGCGCAGAAACTGCTGCTAAACTCATATTTCACGGATCTGAAAAAGCCGACCCAGAAAGGGCAAAAATGGCAAAGGTCGTGATACAATTTGACAACTCAGATGGACGCATGCCTGTTGACACCGCCACAGTCACAATTTCACGTGAAGTCTACAGAAACGGACAGAGCGTCTACAGACTCAATGGAAGGAGAATCTCAAGAGCGCACAACATAGAGATTCTTTCCATGGCCGGAATCAGCTCCACGAGCCAGAACATAATTCTCCAAGGCGCTATAACCCGTCTGACAGACATCTCACCCATGGAACGCCGAAAAATAATCGAAGATTTAGTGGGAATAGGTCAATATGACAGCGAAAAAGCCCAAGCAGAAGAAAAGCTGCGAGCAGCAGACATCTCCATCCGCACGGCCATGGGAAGAATAGATGAAGTGCAGAATAGGCTAGATGATCTCGAAAGAGAGCGCAACGAACTGTTGAAAGCCAACTCCATTCACGGCGAGATAAGAAAGTTCGAAACAGTCAAGATTTCGTGCGAAATGGCACAGACGCAGAAGAAGGTGGAGAAGACTTCCCTGGAAGCCCAAAAAATCGGCGGCAAACTTGAAAAACTGAGACAGCTGCGCGATGACCGAAGATCCAAAAGGAGAGCAGTTGAAGGCGAATGGCGAAAACTAAGCTCAGAAATAGTCGAAGAAGGCGGCTCACAAGTACTGAAAGTTCAGGTAAGAATCGGAGAACTCAAATCGAAACTAACAGAGTTGGCCACGAAAATAAGTTCTGGAAAAACAAGTCTCGAAGGCCTAAGGCGCATAAAAGAAAACAATCTTGAACAGTACCAAACAATTCAAAAAGAGATACATGAAAACCGTTTAAGAATCAGACAGTCAAGAAACGAATATAACAGAATCTCCGACCAGACAAATCAAAAACAAGCTGAACACGATGCTCTCGCACAAGAAACTGTTCAGCTATGGGAAAACCTCGGCGAAAACAGCAAGAGAATCCGCGAAATCGAGCTTAAACTCGAAGATGACTACAAGAGACTTGCATTCCTAAGATCGGAATATCTGAAAAACCAGACGGCAATCAGTGTGCGTAGTAGAAGACTTAAAGATCTAAACGACCGAAAAGCAAGATTCTCGGGAACAATGTGTGAACTGGAAAAGTCATTCCTCGAGCTGGAAAAAGTTCAGAAAGAACAGAGAACACAGCTGAAAAACCTAGAAAGAACACGCGAACGACGATTCGCACAGAAAGAGGCTGCTGAGAGGGAAATAACAGAAGCAGGAAAGATTGCTAATTCAGCACGCGAGGCAGTCGTAGAGTTTGTGACACAAAGAGAACTCGCGGAAACCGTCGCAGCAGAAGAAAAAGCATTGAGAAGCATAGAAGAACTGGGCGAACTCGGCGTAATTCAAGGCGTGTATGGCAGACTACGCAACCTAATAAAGATAGACAAGAGCTTCCAGCGAGCAATAGAAGCTGCCGCAACCGGATGGCTAGACGCACTTATTGTAAAAGACCTTGATTCGGCCTTCACCTGCACAGAGATGCTGAGAAGGATGAAACTCGGGCGAATAAAGATAATCCCGCTTCAAGAAGCGACAAACGTCAAGCCCGTGAAGGTTCCAGAAAAAGAGGGAATAAACGGGGCAGCTCAACTCTTCATGAAATGCGAGAGAAACTACCAGCCAGCAATCAACTTTGTTTTCGGAGACACATTGATAGTTTCAGACGACAAGACCGCATCCGCCTTGTCCGCCCAAGGCCACCGAGCAGTCACTGTTAACGGAGACCTTTACGAGGTAGGCGGCGCGTTCGAAGGCGGATACTACCGCGCTCCCATAGACTTCTCCACGATAATCCCAAGCGAAGTAGCCATAAAAAGTCTAGACGAGGCAGTCAACGCGCTGCAACAACACCTCTCAAGAAGAGGAAGCGACATTACAGGTTTCGAAGAGGAAATCGCAAAGACCCGCGTTGAAATCGCCCGTCTGTCAGAAGCCATTACAACACTGGAAAGGGAAATAACCAGAGTCAAGAGAAACATCAGGAGAACAAAATCCAACGTAAAACGAATTGATCACCTCGTCACGCGGACAGACAAAGAAATAGAAAATGAAAAGGCACAGATGTGGATACACAGGGCCGAGAGAAGCACAATCCAGAAGGAAATGCGGAAACTCCAAACTGAGTTGACATCCTTAAGAAAGAAGGCAGATCCCGGACACATCCAGGAAATGGAAGTTGACAGAGAAAAACTCGCCGAAGAAATGATCACCCTAAGACAGAAGCTCGGCGCCACCCAGACTGAAACATCTACACTTCAGTCGCAATTCGACAACGTCTTAAGGGTTGGATATCAAAACTCAAAGATCCAAGTTTCAAAAGTCAACCAGCAACTGGGAAGAGTGGAGAAAGAAGTCGAAGAAGCATTGAAAGATAGAGAATCACTGAAGCAAGAATTGGGAGAACTCGAGAAAAGCAGAGTCCAACTTTCGAAGAGTGTTTTCTCAGCAAGAGAAGAATCCAAAAAATTCACGGCTCAAATTGACGACATAGACAAAGAACTCAAGAAACTTGACCCTGAATATGAACAAGTTGACAGACTTCTGAACCAACTTCAACTGAACGTTCAAACATCCCTGCTGCAACTCGAACAGCACCGAAACCGGCTCAGACTTCTCGGCTACGAACAACCACTAACCGTGACGCCCAAGCAGGTTGAAGAGGCCGAAACTTCCATAAAAATGATGCAACTCGAACTTGAAAGAATAGGCGCTGTCAACCAACTTGCCCTGTCTCACTACGCAGATCAGATTTCGCGCTACAAGGAACTATCAATGAGAATGAACGAACTTGAAAAAGAAAAACAGGCAATACTACAGTTCATGGATGAAATTGAACGCAAAAAACGCAGAGTCTTCACAGAAGCCTTCGACAAGATAAACCAAAACTTGCGAAAGTACTTTTCAAAGCTCACCGGAGGAGGCGAAACTACGCTGACGCTTGAAAACGCCGAAGACCCATTCCAAGGCGGTATAGACATGATCGTAACATTTCCGAATAAACCCTCAATAGTGGTGAGTGGAGCCAGCGGCGGCGAACGCTCAGTTGCGGCTGTCGCATTCATATTTGCCCTGAAAGAGTTCACCCCCGCATCGTTTTACGTTCTCGACGAAGTAGATGCGCACCTAGACGCACTGCATGTTTCAAAACTAGCGGATCTACTTCTAGAAGAGTCGGACAAGACCCAGTTCATAGTTATCACACTAAAGCCCGAAATGGTGAACAAGGCACAGAAAGTCTACGGAGTCTACATGCGCGATGGAAACTCAAACGTCGTTTCGGCAAAATTCCTAGAGGTGCCAAGCTGATGTCATCTACAACCACCAGAAAGCCGTTCTACCTGCTTCCACCATGGAACATCCTCTTCGAGTTCCACAAACTTGAGAAGCTTGTCCCCTGGAACGTCAACATTGCCTATTTGCTCACATCATTCCTTGAGCATATGGAAAAAACAGGACAAGTCGATTTCAGAGCCTCTGGCGTTGCCCTCGATTCTTCAGCCCTAATATACCTAATGAAGTCAAAGCTTCTGCTGAAGCTGGAAGAACCCCCGCCACCCCCCAAGGCACCACAGGATTTCTTGCCTCCACCATTGTTTCTGCCCCTCAGACACGAACTGACTTCAACAACAATAAGAAACCTGCTGGAAGTCCTAGACGATGTCTTGAAGGGCGAAAAACTAATCCGCCTTGAGAAAACGGTTGCACAAAACGTTCTGCCAACGCCCTCAGAGATTCTTCCAGAGTTAGACCTGTACTTGATGGAAATTGGACTCCAGATGGAAAAGCTCTACACCACTCTTTCGGACAGAGTGAAAGGTGCGGGTTTGATAGAGTTCTCAACCCTAGTAAGTGGTTCTGGACGACTGGAGGCTATCCGCACGTTTATTCTGTTGCTTTTCTTGGCCCAAGAGGGGAAGATAAACTTGTGGCAGAATGAAGAGACAGAGGAGATTTACATCACAGTTGGAGAGTTAAGACTTGCAGAAAGCTGAGAAACAGGCAATTAGTTCTGATGTAGGTGTTAGGCAAGAAGAAAGCAGAGACAAAACACAGGATGACCTAGTGCTTGTGGAAGCCGCATTGTATGTTGCTGGACACCCGCTAGACATGAACGAGTTGTGCTCGGTTCTGAAGACACGGTCAAAAACCAAGACCAGAAAAGTTGTGGAAAAGCTAGTTCAAGACTACCTAAACAGAAACACGGCCCTCGAAATCTTGAAACTGAAAGATGAAAGATTTGTCATGCAGTTAAAGAGTGATTTCACGCCTCATGTCAAGAGATTCGTTAACAGACCGCTTCTCTCTGTTGGCCCATTGAAGACGCTCTCTTACATAGCTTACAGACAACCAGTAGCCCAGAAAAGGGTCGTTGACGTACGAGGCCACCATGCTTATGGACACATCAAAGAGCTGAAGGACATGGGCCTGATTGCCAGCGAAAGAAACGGACGCTCTATGATTATCAGGACGACCGAATACTTTTCAGATTACTTTGGCCTAAGCCAAGACACGGCATCGATGAAGAGAGAGTTGAAACATGTTTTTGATAATTTTCCAAAAGTAGACAATCCTCGAAATGAAAACGGATAGGTTTATATTTAAACAAATGGTGATAATGAACACCAAATTTAGCATCAAGGGAGAGAACTATGTCCGTTTGGCACGGTGACACGCACAAAAAAAGGCTGACTGGAGCCAGAAAAAAAAGCTATAGAAAGAAGAGGAAATACGAGCAAGGCACATTTCCAGCAGAAACCCTCATGGGTGAACAGAAACGGAAAGTTGCAAGAGGAAGAGGAGGAAACCTCAAGCTCAAGATACTGAGCGAAAAACAGGTGTGTGTAACCAACCCCAAAACTGGAAAGACGGAGAAAACCGAGGTCGTGCGAGTCATAAAAAACCCAGCAAACATCGACTACGACCGTCGAGGCGTAATAACCAAGGGCGCAGTGGTAGAGACACCTTTGGGTCAAGCACGCATCACGTCACGCCCTGGACAGCACGGAATATTGAATGCAGTCCTGACTGGAGAAGAAAAAACCTAGTCCTCACTTCAACCCAAGTGTGCTGCGCATTTTTAGAAGCTGTTTGGCGATAAGAAGGACTATCTGGCCTTTTGAACCTTTTCCCTTTACCTGAATCATGCCGGTTTTCAGCCACGGCGTCTTAGAATAACCAACATCGGCAACAAGTTCATGAGGTAGACCAAGCTTCTCCGCGGCCTCCTTCACCTCTACAATTCTTGGGGAGGGCACAGCCAGATTCTTCGGCACTCTTCTTCCGTCATTTCTTGTTTTGGTTGAATCGAAGTAAGCTGGCCAAATGATTATCTTCTCTTGCTGCCGCATACCTTTCCTCTCGGTCACTTTTGTGCGAAGTAGGCCGTTAACTTATCGTTGACTTGGTCTATCCTCACGAAGCCAAACCGCTCGAACTGTATCACATCGTCCTTCTTTAACCTTTTACAAACACCCTCTGCAATGCCCTCGGCCAACGTTGCATCAGGCATCACAACCTGGCAGGGCATGTCCTCGCCGACTGGAACCCAGTGAATCAACTGCGCCTTGATATCTCTTGCCTGCGCGTAGGACTCACTCTCAAAAGAGGCCTCAGCCGCGTAGACGCTTGCACATATGATCTTAACGTTGAACAATTCCATCAGCCGAAGCACCGTCCCAACCTTTGAAGAGTCCACATCTCTTCTCGAAACCCAAAAAGCCACACTGCCATCGTTTCCCATAGGCACTATCCTGTATTCCCTTAAACCCCTTTCAGGATTATCAGGATGTAAGTGAAGTCTTGCAACAAACTCTTTGGGTACATGCTTCACACTCAATTCTATCGGGTTCTGCACAAAGAAGTATCTGTCAGCGACCGGATCCAATATCTTGCGATTGTGAGCGTACAGGTTCTCCCAGCTCAGCACAACATCTGAAGTTTTGGGTCCAATGTCAATCATCAGCTTCCTAATCGCATCAGGGGTTATTCCACGCCTCCGCAATGCCAAAAGAGTTGCCAGACGTGGATCATCCCAGTCCTTGTAAAGCCCTTCCCTCATCCCTTGAACAATTTTTGATTTGCTCAAGGAAGCTCCGGTAATCTTTAGCCTGCCGTAATGTATGGTCTCAGGATACTTCCAGCCCAGGTGTAGGTACATGTATTCCTGACGAACTTGATTCGTGAGATGCTCTTTCCCCCGGATAATATGAGTGATCCCCATGAGATGGTCGTCAACGCCCGCTGCAAGATTGTAAAGTGGCCAAACGCGATACTTGCTTCCAACTCTTGGATGAGGGTACTTCTCAGTGTCAAGAACGCGGAGTGCAGGCCAATCACGCACCGCAGGGTTGGGATGGTTCAAGTCCGTCTTGACGCGGACAACGGCTTCACCTTGTCTGTATCCTCCTTCAAGCATGCGCCGCCATCTTGCTAGATGTTCTTCCTTAGGACAATCGCGACATTCACAGGGCTTATGAGCCAAGATTCTCTTTCGAAACTCCTCAGGCACACATGTGCAGACATAAGCGTTACCGTCATTGAGTAGCTTTTCAGCATACTCGTAATATATTGGTATTCTGTCGCTTTGGATGTACTCTCCATCCGGCTTACATCCAAGCCAAGCCAAATCCCTTCTGATGCGATCGTAGAACTCCAAAACAGGCCTTTTCAGCTTAGGATCAGTGTCCTCGAACCGAAGTATAAATTTGCCATCGTACATGCGAGCGTACTCGTGGCACAATACTATGGCTCTGGCAGAGCCCAAATGCAACACACAGTCAGGATTCGGCGAATAACGCGTGACAATTCGCTGATAGTTCGCCGCATTCGGCAAAGGCGGCAGATGCCTCTCTTCCTGCACCTTCTCTTTTACGAGAGCCTCGGGCCATTTTTCCTCAATGATGTGCAGTTGTTCATGCAAAGAAAGACCGTTGACTTCTCGGATAACCTCGTTAACTAGGTCCGACACTTCCTTGACTCGGGTTCTGTATTCAGGCTTTTCGCCCAATGTTTTTCCGACAACTGGACCGGTTTGTGCCTTACCCTCGTGCTTAACTGCATTTAACAAAGCCATCTTGCGAATGAACTCTTTGAGCTCCGTGTTAGTTTTGGCCGTCAAAGTGTTACACTCAATCATCTAGATTTTTCTCTCAATCAAGAACTCTGCAAAAGCTTTTAATTTTTCCTTTGCCTCTGAAACGGGTAGAAGCTGCTCGGCCTCGTTCCAGCTTCTCTTGACAATTCTTCTGGCAAACCGTTTGGCATACTCCATAGAGTCATACCTCTGCATTATGGCAATAGCCTCGTCTCTGAGCTTCTGATCCGAAGTGTGCATGTTGAGGATTTCAACGAGTCTTTTCCTGTCCCTGATGTTTGAAACTTTGAGGGTGTGTATGACTGGTAGGCTCCGCTTTCCTTCGGTTATGTCTTGTCCACGTCCCCCTTTTTTCTCTGCGAACTGAGCGCTCGTCAGGTCTAGAACGTCGTCTTTCAATTGGAAGCCTATGCCCAAGCTTTCAGCGAAATACCCAAGCTTTTCGACCAGCTGCTCGTCTGCATCGCACAGGACAGCAGCAATCTTGACAGCCATTCTTGCCAAAGTTCCAGTTTTGTACGCGCACATCTGCAAATAGTCCTTTTCACTGATTTCATCTGCGTTTGCCATGCCCCGATGCCATGCAATGTCCATCGCCTGCCCAAGGCTCAGATTAATCATCTCCTGAGCGTAGACTTCATAGACCTGGGCGAGTTTTCTCTGTGAAACCTCGTCCCTGTTTTCCAGTAGCGGCAGAAGCGGCAGGTAATACATCGCGTTTCCCGCGTTTATGGCAATGTCCAACCCGAATATCTTGTATGTACACGGTTTGCCCCGTCGATATTCAGAGGCGTCTTCTATGTCATCAACCATCAAGGTCCCATTGTGCACTATCTCCGGAATTATCGCAAAATCAACGAAATCGGTGAGCCTCTTGCCAAGTGCTTCACACACTAACAGGAACAGCGTTGGACGCCAACGCTTTCCGCCCCTGTCAAGGAACTCCCAGATCGGATCAACAATTGCCTTGTTCAAGGCTTTCAAGTTGTAAGCATACCGCGGCTGATTGATTCTGAAAAGAATGGCGTTCTTTGACAAAGTTCTCGGGATGTACCTTTCAATCGCTTTGTTCACCACTGAGACAGTCTCTTCAAGAAACTCTTCGAAACCCAAACTTCAATTCCCTCCTCTTCTCGCATAGGACTCAACATCGAACCCCCTTACCCTCAGCCACTCAGACGTCCTACCCACCATGACAACCGGAGCCTTACACAAAGCTTCAATCGACTCTGCACCGACGAGGAACATCACATTTCTCAATTCGTCCATCAAAAGCGAAAGCATACCCCTCGTCTCCTGAACCCCTTTGACCGCAGCCCGCAAGACAGGCTGAGAAAGGCTCGTCAAACTTGAACCTAAGGCCAACGCTTTGGCAACATCCACTCCATTACGCACTCCTCCAGAAGCGATAACTGGAATGCTCACTGTTTGGGAAACCTCAACAACGCTTGCGGCTGTTGGAATACCCCAATCCCAGAAAAGGTCTCCCAGTCTGCGTCGGAAAGCGTCTTGAAGCTCCTTTGCGCGGTAATATTCAACTGCCGCCCAACTTGTGCCACCCGCTCCGCTCACGTCTATGCCCTTGGCTCCTGCAGCTTGCAGCTTTTTTGCCTCTTCAGCAGCTATGCCAGCGCCTGTCTCCTTGATGATAATAGGCTTGTCCAATTCTTCAGCGATTTGGCCCACCTTTTCAAGGATTCCTGCAAAGTTTGTCTGGCCTTCTGGCTGAGCTGTCTCCTGCAACGCATTCAGATGTATCGCCAACGCATCTGCCTCAATCATGTTCATCGCCTTCTTGACTTCTTTCAAGCCGTATCCGTTAACGAGCTGCACTCCGCCGATGTTTGCAATCAGAAAGGCTGAGGGCGCCTTTTTTCTCGCCACTGCAAAAGATTCCTCAAGTTTCTTACCCTCTAACGCGGCGCGTTGACTACCCAAGCCCATTCCTAAACCGAGTTCCTCAATGGCCTCGGCTATTGTCGCGTTAATCTTCGTGGCTTCTTGCGTTCCGCCAGTTATGGCGCCGGCGATTAGCGGCGCGGCAAACTTGTGACCGAAAACTGTTGTTGACAAATCTATTTGTTGCCTGTTGATTTCTGGCAAGGCTTTGTGAATGAATATTGCATCCTCGAAGCCTGTTGTCACTTTTCTGGCTTGGACGTTGTGTTTTAGTGATATGCTTATGTGCTCTGCTTTCCGTTTTCTCATCCTTTCAGTCAAAATCTATTCCTTCTTTATCACCGTACCTTCAACCGCTTTTCCTTCAAGAACCTTGCAGACGTAGCCAGGCTTCGAAGCATTCACCATTGTCACTGGAATCCCACGTTCGACGGCTGGCAAGAGCTCCGCCACTTTGCCGAACATACCGCCTGTAACGTCACAGGCTGTCGGCTTGCACAATCTGCTCTGAAGCTCTTTCAGCTCTTCTGGTCTTAAGTGCCTGAGCATTCTTGCGGTTTTCTCAACTTTGGGATCAGTATCATAAAGCCCGTCCACATCGACGCCGAATACTATGCGCTCTGCGTTGAATCTCATGGCAAGTGATGAGACAAGTTGATCGCCTGACAGGATGGTGAAGCCTAACCTTACGTCCATGACCGCATCGCCATAAAGGACAGGAATAAAACCCAGCTTCAGCAATGCTTTAACCGATGCATCCTCAAAATATTTTATTCTGCCATTTTCGGTGATTATGCAAGATGACGGCGTAACACTTACTGCTGGAACATCGTGCCAAATAAGGGAATCCACGAACAGGCCGTTCAGAACCGTCATCACGTGGTGAGTCTCTGAGAACCCGATTTTCTGTGAATCCTCTTTTAAACCGTTTTTTATCGCATATCTTTTGGCCGAGGGGTGGCCGAAACTCCCGCCCCCATGGACGATTATCAAGCTTTTGACATCGGCCTTCTGGATTTCTCCCGCCAACCGATCTATTTCTTTTGTTCGAGCCGCAAGCTCCCCACCTTTGTCGGTAATGACGGATCCGCCGATCTTCAGGATTGTAAGCCTAGGTTCGCTCAATCTTGACTCCTTCATCTGTTTTTCTCGCTATGAACGGTCTTCCGCCCGCCCTCATTATTGCCTCTAAGACTTGTTCAAGCCTTTCGTTTCTTGCTAACGCAATCATGCACCCGCCACCGCCGCCCCCTGTTAGTTTTGCGCCTAACGCTCCAGCCTTACGCGCAGCATTTATCAGCCACTCAAGTGACTCGCCAGAAACTCCCATGCCATAAAGCAGGGCGTGATTGATGTTCATCAACTCTCCCAGAGTAGCCAAATCGTTCTCCTTGAATGCATCTATGGCTCTGAGAACGATTTCTCTG
This sequence comes from Bathyarchaeia archaeon, assembly GCA_049516875.1. Lineage (GTDB taxonomy): Archaea > Thermoproteota > Bathyarchaeia > Bathyarchaeales > Bathycorpusculaceae > JBEKCD01. Next base: position 133,906 of record JBEKSS010000001.1, read on the forward strand.
GCAACCTTTCGCAACGGTTCAAAGAGGCTTGGATATTTATCCATCACATTTCGCACTTTCTCAACTTGAACTCGTGTAGACCTCTCGACGCCTGTGTCCCCTACTACAAGCGGGATGTCCGCCTTCACTTCCAAAGGCTTGAACCCAGTATCCATTTGAAACAAGAGTGCACCGCCGAAAGTTGAAATCGCAGGATCCACTCCTGAGGTAGTGCCGTGCACAACTTTCTCAGCGTCACAGGTGATGCGGAAAACGTCTTCCTTCGACATCTTCGCTTTGAGAAGAGAACCAGCTGCTGCCGTTACAGCGGCTATCACAGCTGCTGAAGAGCCCAAACCCACTGCGACAGGAACGGCTGAGTTGATTTCAATGTTCAGACCAACGTCTTCTCCACACGTTCTCATGACTTTTTCCACGGCCAGCCTGATTGCCTCAAACTTCAATCTAGCCTCTTTGGCATCTCCCTTTTCAATCCTGAAATTCCCATTTTCGAAGAAGCCCGCGAAATCCAAGTTTGCCGACTGCAGATGGATGCGCTTGTCGTTGCGGCGATCGACTGTCGCATACGCTCGTCGATCTATGGCCAAAACGATGGCGGGCTCACCGTAGACTACGAAGTGCTCTCCGAAGAGTATAACCTTCGCGGGAGCTGAGGCAACGACTCCCATTCTACACCACTATTTCATGAAACACACGGCGGCATACCCAACCACGCTTGAGTAGTCGCCAGTCACATCTCCACTGGTCTTATAGCATAATAATTTTGCCTCTCGTCCTCCCAAGATTTTCGCAGCAGTAATCAAAGCAGCTATTGGCCCATGGCCGCAAGCAGTAATGTTGTTGGTTTCGATGATTGATTGAAAGTGAGCCTCATCCATTGCTTCGATTGCTTCAAGAGCCTTCTTATCTTTCCTTTCTGCACTTTCCTGAGGCTCGTAATGAGTCATATCTGACGAAGCTATGATGACCGCTTTCTTGTCAAGCAAAACCTTAGCCACAGCCTGCCCGACCTCTCTCGCCGAAGACAAGTCCTGCATGAGGAAGCATATTGGCACAATCTTGAATCCTGAACCATAAAGATACTGGAGGAATGGAAGTTGAACCTCAATTGAATGTTCATAACTATGAGCAGAATCGTCAATGTCCACAGTACGTGATTCATACACGATTTGATTTGCCATTTCACCGTCTATTTCAACATCACCCAAAGGTGTACGCCAAACACCCTCATTCATGACGGCCAAACCGCTACCGTATCCGGTGTGATTTGGACCGAAAATAACTACAACATCAGGTTTGCCGTCAAGGGCAAGTCTATAGTAAGCATGCGCAGCAACAGGTCCTGAGAACATGTAGCCTGCATGCGGACAGATAAGCCCTATTACTTCTCGGGGGGCAGTTTTTGCAACTTCAGGAAGCTCCCCCGGTCCAAGTTTGTCCGTGAAGCATTTCTCTATTTGCCGTTTCAGTGCGTCAGAGGTTCCCTCATAAAAGGCTCCGGCTTGGCATGGACGCCGAACCTTCACCATCAGGTTAGGTTTCCTCCTCCTCCCTTGCAATCTTCGCTTCGAAATCGTCGACTGTCAGAGGCAGGTCTTTGTCCACGGGCAATTCGCCCCTCTCGCGCAGTGTTTGCCTTGCCAAGAGCCAGTAGATGACCGCCAAAGCCCGTCGTCCTTTGTTGTTCGTTGGGATAACAAGGTCTACTCCATTAAACTCGTTGTCCGTGCTGCACAAAGCCACTACAGGTATCCCTACCGAAGCAGCCTCTTTCACAGCCTGAAGATCGGCTCTGGGGTCAGACACTATAACCACTTCTGGTTCGATGCGGTTAGGATACAATGGATTTGACAAAAGTCCCGGAATGAAACGTCCGACCACAGGAGTTGCTCCACTTACTTGACAGAATTTGCTTATCGGTTCTTGCGCGTAAAGCCTAGCCGCGGCGGCAGCAATTTTCCCGGGTTCAAACCGTGCTAGGAATTTGCCGGCGACCCTTATTCGATCATCCGTTTTCTTAACATCTAGGACAAACAGACCGTCAGCCCTTACACGGTATATGAACTGTTCCATGTCACCAGTTTTCATTCTGGTTCCAATGTGTATTCCAGCGGACAACAAAGTGTCTCGTGGTATCAGAAGCTCTTCTTCCGGAACGGTTTCAGCGGCTAGTTCTGTTGCCTCCGCTTTATTTTCCTCTGCCGGCTCTGCCTCGTCCTCTATCGTCTCTTCATCCCTGGTTTCTTCTTTGATATTCTCCTTGCTCTCTTCATCCTCAGACAAACGTTATCCCCCTTGAAGCATCTCAAGACTGGCCATTCCGGCCCTGTCTCCAAGAAACTCTTCGATCCTTATTAACTCGTTTATTTTTGCAATGCGAGAACCTTCAACAACTCCTGTCTTTATTATTGGGCATTTGAAAGCCAGCGCCAAGTGAGCTATGTGCCAGTCGCTCGTGTCACCTGAACGATGAGATATCACCGGCACGTATCCACTCCTCTTTGCCATTTCGATGGTTTCCCATGCATCCGTCAGGGTGCCTACCTGGTTGACTTTTATTATGACGGCGTTGGCTGCGTGCATCTTTATTCCGCGGCTCAGTCTTTCATCGTTTGTAGTGAATAGGTCGTCGCCGCAAATCAAGCAGTTCTTGGTTTTCTTCGTCAACTCCGCGAAGCTTGCGAAATCTTCTTCGTGGAAAGCATCTTCAACATAGACCAAATGATATTTTCTGATGAGTTCGAGAATGAATTCTAGCTGTTCACCCGAGTCTCTCGTTTTCTTCTCTCTTTGATAGTTGTAAGTTTTGTTCTTGCCGTTCCAGAGTGAAGATGATGCGGCATCAATGCCCACACCGCATTCGAAACCCATTTCTGCTCCGACTTCCTCACAGGCGCCTGTCAGAACCTCTAGAGCCTCCGTGTTTCCTACGTTGGCAACCCAAGCTCCCTCATCACTTTTTCCTTGTCCGAAGAGCTTGTCTTTCTTTACCAGAGCTTCACCGACTTTTCTATGAACTTGTATGTTGGCCGTCGCAGCCTCCAAAAAAGATTCAGCCCCATACGACAGAACCAGAAACTCCTGCAAGTCAGGAGACTTTCCCTGAGTGTGTTGACCGCCGCTTATAGTGTTGCCAAGCGGATACGGAAGTTCATGCGCGACATGCCCGCCCAGATACTGAAACAGCAAGAGCCCGGAAGAGTTTGCGGCAGCTTCGGCACTCGCTAACGAGATGGCGAACGCGGTGTTGCCGCCAATCACTCGAAAATCTTTTGAGCCATCAATATCATGCAACGTTTTATCAATTTCCTCTTGACAATCAGCCCCTAATCCCACCATTTCCGGCGTTATGAGTTCTTCGACCTTTTTTACCGCTTGTTCCACTCCGCCTTGCGGATAGTAGACAACCTCTGCTTTCCCCCGACTTTTCCCAGCAGGAGCTGCAACCCTACCAAAACCCGACGTTGTTATGATATCGACCTCTATCGTTTCTTCTCCTCGACTGTTGAAAACCTTCCTTGCAATTATGTCTTCAATAATTGTAGACATGATTTTCCCTTTCAATTGTCCTAGTAATAGCTTCTTGCCTCTTTCCGTTTTTCAGCCTCTTCATAAAACCTCAACACTTCATCAAATATCTCCACGTGCGACAGAAGCATCCGCCTGCAACAGTAACGCTTGATTGCTAGACTGTCCAGAACCTCTCCAGCATTTTCCCCAGCCTTCACCCTTCTGGCGAATTCCTCCCATTTGTCTCCAATCAGTTTGCCACACGTAAAACATCTCACCGGTATTATCATTAGATTCAAACCTCTTTACCTGTAGCTTTTCTGGTCCCTCGACCGTGCTCCAGGTCCTCCGAACTTCTTAGGTTCTTTCTTCCTAGTGTCTCCAGCAATCATCGTTCTGTCGTATTCAGCAAAAACCGTGCGCAGATGCGCACTCTTCGTCCACTTCAGTATGGCGTTCGCAATTGCCATCCTTGCCGCTTCAGCTTGTCCCATGTAACCTCCACCTGACATTTTCACGTCTATGTCCAACTGCCTGCGAACTTCATCTCCGGCCTGTATGAGCGGTTCCATAATCTTCTCACGTGCGATGTTCGGCTCGAAAATCTCCACCGGAGTTCTGTTTATGCGTACTCTCCCGATTCCAGGCCTAATGACAGCGCGTGAAGTGGCTGTTTTTCTTTTTCCACTGACAACTAAACTTTTCTTAGCAGGCATATCTATTCCCCTTGATTCCAACCTATTCCTTTCGCAAGTTCGCCAACTGTGAAATATGAGCAAGTCAACTTCTTAGCTTGAGCATCTGCCAGAGTATCCATCTTCTGGTCTTTAACATTATCTGGGACTCCAATGAACACTTGGAGCCTTCTGTAAGCTTGGATGCCTTTCGGCTGCCTGATTGGAAGCATGCCTTTAACCGCCTTTCTGACTATCCGATCTGGTCTTCTGTAATGGAAGGGCCCTCTATTTACGCCTCCAACATCAAGAAATTCCTTTGCTTCGCTTACCTTGCTTCTCCTTCTTCCAGAAAGAACGGCTTTTTCAGCGTTCACGATCACTACTTGTTCGCCCTCCAGCAGTCTCTTGGCAATCCTGCTTGCCATTCTGCCCAGAATGAGCCCGTCGGCATTTACTACAGTGGCAGTTTTGCTCATTGTCTCCATTTTTTCACCCAATTATCTTGACGTTTGAACCTTTCGGGTTCTTCTTGGCAAGATCAGGGAAAGACACGCATTTTCCCCTTGCAGCTTTTATCTTTTCTCTTGCTTTTCCTGAGAAAGTGAATGCAGCCACGGTTATCGGATGGGTTATCTCACCCGTAGCCAGCACCTTGCCGGGAACCGCCACCGTTTCATTCTTGGAAGTGTATCTGTTCAGACGGCTGAGGTTCACGGCTACGCGTCTCCTCTTGGATTTGACCAAACGTTCAGCGATGTCTCGCCAGATTTCAGCTTTGCTTTCTCTGCTTTGTTTCTTGAGAGAATTGGCGAGTTCTAAAAGTTCTGGGTTTGTTGCTTTAACTTTTCTCACTCTTTTTCACCTTGATTTCGCCCTCAAGTTCTTTCAGATGCTTATCCAGTATTCTGCTGGCCTCGACCATTATTCTTTCCGGAGGAAGTGCACTCGTAGATTCCAGATTGAATATGAATGCGTTTTCTGCTCCTGACACTTGTATCGCCGGCGGACTTTCTGGACAAGCTTTAACGCAGTCTTGACAGAGGGTGCAGGCAATCAAATCATTAACTTCGATGCTGTCACCTTTCTTCACCAGAACTCTTCTTGGACACACATCCACACATTTCCCGCAGATACTACAGCGTTTTGTGATCTCTATTTTTGGATAATACTTGTAGGTACACATTGAAACTGGTTCCCACTTCGCGTGGCTCTTACCCTTTCCAAGCCTTGCGTACGCCTCAAGCTTTATTTTCTGCTCCTTAGCCAGTTTCAATATTGGAATTCTGTCGCTCACAGGCACGACGTTCGGGTTTTCTGAAACTAAATCACCCGAGTAGACTGTTCTTGCTTCTCCCTTGGCTTCCACATCCAGTGCGAGGGTGACTCGGCAGAGGTTACACCCGAATTCACTTTTGCACGGACATTCCTCAGGCAGGTTGTAACTGTCCAAGTCTGTCCTCAGCGGAATAAGTCCCAGTCTGTGGGCGATGGTCTCGTCCATCATTATGGAAGAGTTTTCCACGATTACAATCTCGTCTACCGCCATGCTTGGAACTTCAGAGGTCACGATTCTTCTCAGCGCATTCATGAATGGGACATCGGCCCCTCGAACGAGCAAACGCATGTTTGTTTCGTCTTTCTCAAGCACCTTTATTTCCACTTGTTAGGACACCTCGTTACAGTGTTCCACGTTGCTGTGCCGCTCAATAGAACATTGGTGCATTATTTCAATTTTTCTATCAGAAGAAGGATCGTACGTACCTCTTAGACTCTTCTTCCCCTTCTGCCGCCAGGCCTTCTTGTGCCATCATGCGGCACAGGCGTTACTTCTTCGATGCGTTCAATTCTGAACCCCGCCCTTGCCAACGCTCTGATTGCTGCTTGCGCACCAGGACCGGGTGTTCTTGGCCCCGCTCCTCCAGGAGCCCTAACCTTGATGTGGATTGCGGTTATTCCCTTATCCCTGGCAACATCCGCGGCCAGCGAGGCTGCGCGCATCGCTGCATAAGGTGAGGACTCCATCCTACTAGCTTTTACAACCATTCCTCCCGACGTTCGGGCTATTGTTTCAGCGCCTGAAAGGTCGGTTATGTGGATTATGGTGTTGTTGTAGGAACTGAATATGTGCACGACCGCCCATCTTTCGGTCCTTTTGCTTGAACTCATTATTCTCCTTCACTCCGCGATTTCGCTGATCTTGCTTCTGCAGTCGGCGCGACAGCTATTGTTTGACGCAGTGGATGTGCGGGGTTCGCGAGTGAGCTCTTGGGCGTATAGGTTATCTGATCTTCCTCAGGTTTCGGCACAATGTAGCCGGGGGTCGTGACTCTTCGATTTCCTATGGTCATGTGCCCATGGCCTATCAGTTGACGAGCCTGCTGCATTGTTTTTGCTAGACCCTTGCGGAAAACAATCGTTTGAAATCTGCGTTCAAGGATATCTTCTATTGTCAAGTCCAAAACGTCGTCCAATACTGCTGTTTCGTCGAGTACATCGAGTTTTTTCAGGCGTGCGAGGAGCTCATCTTCCATCTTCTTGCGTTCTCCAAGTGTTTGGCCAATGAGCGAGCGAGCTATGCCTCTGAACTTTGACAGCATGGTCTCCTGTCGCCACAGTTCATGTTTATTTCGCAAACCGTACTCGCCGATAAGTTTGAGTTCTCCTTGCATGATGTCAGTTCGCCAAGGAAAACGTGGAGTGTCGTACTTCTTTCTTTGTTTCTTAGGGTCGCCCATAGCTACTTGTTCTCCGTTGCGGCTGGTCTCTGCATAAGCGTCTTCTTCTTGACTCCCAGCGCTTTACCCGCTCTGCCAGTCGTTTTGGTTCTTTGTCCTCTCACCTTCAGTCCGTAGGCATGGCGATATCCGCGCCAAGATTTTATTTCTTTCATCTTTTCTATGTCCATCTTAGTCCTAAGAACCAGATCCGCGCTTATCAAGTGCGTGTCTATTCCAGTTTCCAGCTCTTTCCTCCTGTTCAGCAACCAACTTGGTATGCCACTCTTCGCCGGATCCTTGACTATCTCCTCTAACCGGTCAATCTCAGCTTCTGTCAGAAAACCTGCCCTCTTGTCAGGACTTATTCCTGCCTTTCTGAGCATAGCATCGGCGAGGGTTGGGCCGACTCCCTTGATTTTTGCCAGCGCGTAGGACGCTTTCAAAGTGCCGTCTACATCAGTGTCTATTATTCGAAGTCTATGGCGGAACTCGTCTAACATCTATCGCCATCCATTTTATTGTTCAAAGCTAACTACGAAATAAGGCGTATTTTATTTAAACCTTACTAGAACATGAAACGAAAAAAGAGGCAGAACACGCGATTACGTTCAATGTCTTCTCTTGAGACAATAGTCCACGAGCGATGTATGCATGAACGTGGCAAAGAGAGTCGAGACACTTCGATCTGCGGAGATAGACTCGCGGCTAGAATGGGTGTGTTAAGATTCTGGCCCTTGCTTTTGCGTACCAAAGTCAGAATTCTTCTGAGTGTTCAAGGTTCTCTTTCTGGATGGTGTAGGGTTTGGGTGTTCTCTTCGATGGAAAGCTCGCTCTATTAGGGTGGAATGCTTTAAAGTCAGATGTTGGAAATTGTCTTGTGGTGTGATGATTGGTACTGCCTGCTAAGGTGTTTGAGATCAAGGAGAAAGTTGATCCCGGGTTGATGCTGTGGAAGCTTAAGGACTTCCGGGAAGAGGAATTCTGCAAGACCGAGGCTGGTGAAAACGTGAGTTTGGTGACAGAGATTTTGGACTTGAAGTCAAAAGAAGGATTGGTGGAAGGAGTCTTCAGCAGGGATTTTATGCGCAGGCGTTTCTACAGACGGAATCTGGTTGAAACGCCTGCTACGGAGGAGGCTCCTTTTTGGATTGTGTCTTCTGAGAAAAAGACGTTTCTAGTGGTGTCGGCGCCGTCCGTGGCTCGCGGGGTTAAGAAGCTGTTGACAAACTACGTGGCGAACAAGCTGAGCAAAGTTCTTTTCATCAACTCTCAGGCTATTCTGGAGGTTAGGATGTCCCATGAAACCCTTAAGGAGCTTCACGAGTCAAACCCGCAGGCGACGAAGCTGATATGGTTCGATGAAGTTGACATCCCGGGAGTAGAGAAGCTTTGCTTGGCAGGATCAGATCTTGTTGACACGAAGGTGTACCATGATTATCTTGAGCATGGAAAAATCTGGTACGTTGTCTTCGAAACCCAAAAACGCGGAATCATGGTTGGGATTACAAGGAACTGTGTTGTGACACTCTTCAGCAAGAGCACCACGCAAGAGTTCATAAATTACATTTTGGAAGATTTCCTGAAACTGGTTGAGTAGCAGTGATGTATGCCTTCGTCGGCCAAGCCTCGGTATGAAGGTGAGAATAACGTAATTCTTCCGTCAAAGAGTGCACAACAATGGAGTTGCTTTGTTTCCTAACGTGTGAAAAACAGATTTGAATATAGAAAAAACTGGGGGGAAGTTGTTTAGTCTTCGCTTTCGGGCATTCCGCCTGGCGGTTTTCCCGGTCCCTCTCTCGGTTTTGTGGACGCTATCACGTCATCTATGCGTATTATCATCGTCGCGGATTCCGTGGCTGATTTTATCGCTTGCTCTTTCACAATCACGGGTTCGACCACGCCCTTGTCCTGCATGTTCTCGACTTTTCCAGTGAAGAGGTTTACTCCTTTATATTGTCCATCTGGCTTTCCGTGGGCGGCTCTCAGTGCTACGAGTATGTCTATGGCTTCCAATCCGGCGTTTTCAGCCAAGGTTTTGGGTATTATCTCGATTGCTTCAGCAAAACTTTCTATCGCAAGCTGTTCTCTTCCGCCAACTTCAGTAGCATAGTTTCGCAACTCTTTGGCCACCTCGACTTCTACGGCTCCGCCTCCTGCGACTATCTTGTTGGTTTCTATGACGTCTGAGACCACTGACAAGGCATCGGTCATTGCTCTTTCGGCTTCGTCAACCATTCTTTCGAGGCCTGCTCGTATGATGATTGCAACGGAACGGGGGTCTTTGCATTTTTCGACGAATATCATTTTGTCCTCGCCGAGCTTGCGCTCTTCCACGAGGCCTGCTACACCTAGGTCTTGACCTCTCAAATCGGCAAGATTTGAGACTATTCTTCCACCTGTTGCTCTTGCCAGCTTCTCCATGTCTGATTGCTTCACTCTTCTAGCTGCCAGTATCCCTTCTTTCGCCAAAAAGTGCTGAGCCATGTCGTCGATGCCTTTCTGACAGAAAACAACGTTGGCGCCTGAAACCTTGATTTTTTCAACCATTTCTTGCAGCATCTTGTTTTCTTGGTCCAGAAAGGCTTTCATCTGGTTTGGATCGCGTATCCTTATCTCCGCGCTGATCTCCGTCTTTTCGATCTCCAACGCGCTATCAAGTAAGGCTATCTTCGCTCTCTCGACTTTCTTTGGCATCCCTGTATGGACGACTTCTTTATCTATCACTAAGCCTTGAACCAGTTGCGATTCGAAAAGACTTTTCCCAGTTTTCTTGGTCACTTGGATGTTGTCTATGTCTGCGACCCATTTGTCTCCGCGTTGTTCAGCCACTCGTCGCACGGCGTCAATGGCGATTTCCGCCAGGTGTTCCTTTGCTGGACCGACTGCCTTGCTTGCCATGGACGTCACAGCAACCTTTTTCAGTGTTGCCCGGTCGTCAATGTCCACTTGTATCGCAATCTTGTTTATGGTTTCCATTGCTTTTTGCGCTGCTTTGCGGTAGCCGCTCACGATTATGGTTGGATGAATGTTCTGATCCAAGAGTTCCTCAGCCTTTTTCAACAGTTCGCCCGCCAACACTACGGCAGTGGTTGTACCGTCCCCTACCATGTCGTCCTGTGTCTTCGCGATTTCCACCATCATCTTTGCCGCTGGATGCTCGACTTCTATTTCGTTCAGTATTGCCGCTCCATCGTTTGTTATCGTTATGTCCCCGAGACTGTCGATGAGCATCTTGTCCATACCGCGAGGCCCCAAAGTCGTTCTCAGCACTTCACCGATGACGCGTGCTGCCATTATGTTGTTCCTTTGAGCTTCCCTTCCTCTGTTTCGTGTCGTACCTTCTTTCAGAACTAGGACTGGTTGTCCCGACGCTGTTGTCGTCAAGTAAGCCATACAAATCCTCCATTCAAACCTAAAATCTTACCTATTGAACACAAGAAAAAATGCCCACAAATATAAATCTTTACCTCAGTCGGTACTGTTAACTTGTTGGAAATTGTGTGAAAAATCAATGCCTATGTGGTAAAATTGGTTTTATTCCTTTCAGCAATTCTGCAACTGTGACTATCTGGATTTTCGGATACTTGTGCCCCATGTTTTCGACTCGTAGTATTCGGTTTCTATAGCTGCATGTTTCATCTGTTCTGTAGGTTCATACAATGTTATCAGTATCTCCATCGCTGATTTTGTACCTTGCAGTTCCAATCAAATCTCTTACATGCTGTGCGCCGACATGGAGCCAGCCTTTGATCTGAGCCACAATTCTCTGAACATTGAGATTATCACTCTCACGAGGAGTTAACCATCCATCTGTCCCTTTATCTGCTCCTTTTTTTCCTTGTTAGGTTTCCCTTGATTTGCGCGCGTGATGACCTCCCCCCGGGGTCAATATATGATCCAAATATGATTTGACAAAAAGCGCGCGCTTGTCACCTAATTAATCCCGATGTTCGTGGGATTCCTCTTCAGATTCTTCTTCGTTCTCTTCTTCTTCCTCGGAGGCTTCTTCTCCTGCGGCTCTTGCTTCTTCTTCAGCTTCTCCTTCTGGGGGATAAGCCTCATTTAACCAGACTTTAAACTGTTCTTTGTCTTCAGGGTCGGAAAAGGCCCATTCACACAGTTCGCTGACGACGGTGTTGATATCAATTTCGTGATCGTCTGCCAAATGCTTCAGAAACTGTTCCCATTTCGCAGGAAGAGACACCATAAGCCCAACCACCTTGCCTTCCACCATTGTGTTGTATGGTTCAAGCCATATTTAAGCTTCAAACATTCGTACGCGGCAGATCTTTTCTTTTGAAGCTGATTTCAGACAAATCTTTTATATTTGGTTGCACTCACCTGAAGGGGCAAAGGTGAAAGCATGGGAAGTCTGTGGCTGGGAGCTTTCGTTGGCTTTCTCGTGACACTGGTTCTTAGCTGGATGTTTCCAGGAATTGGACACCTGATAGGCGGGTTCATTGGTGGGTTCGTGGCAGGGCTCATAGCTGGAGGGATGGGTAAAGGAGCGTTAGCCGGTTTCCTCGCGGGAATATTCGGCGGGATCATCATTGCAATACTCGCAATCATAGGCTTTGTGGCGGTAGGCGGGGCTACGGGCGGAATCCTAGGCGGACTTTTTGGCGGTTTAGCTGGTCTGTTTGTCGGAATCATAGCGATCATACTTGCCGTCTTCGGAGCAATTGCGTCAACAATCGGCGGATTCATAGGCGGATTGCTCACAAGATAGAGGTCCCCCATTTTATCTGTTCAGAAGAGGGCGCTGAGGAAAGATTGTTCACATCCAAGAGTACTGACATTAGCACGCCCCTCTGCCAACCATCTTCCGATGTGCTCGTCCGTCGTGAACGTTTGAGACGAACTGATCAGTGGATAATTCTGTTCATAATCCCTGCTCCAAGTTTACTATGCAAATTATTACATACAGTCTGATCAAAAACCTTGCTTTCGCTGTGAAACAGTTTAAATTTTAGGTTGAGAACTTCAATGTTGGTGAATGACGGCGTGCGTGTCTCGGTGCGGTTCTTCACAACTCTGAGAGAAGTGACTGGCAAAAAAGAGGAGACTCTAGAATTCTCTAGAAGAGAAACCGTAACAGTTGACAGTGCACTTGAACGCTTAGTTGAGCTACACGGAAAAAGCTTTGCTGAATACGTTTACGACCACAAAACCGGCGAGGTCCGAGGTTTTCTGCAGTTCCTTGTTAACGGCAGAAGCATATCATCTTTTGAAGGATTGAACACGAAGCTTTCAGATGGCGATGTTCTAGCAATAATACCGCCAGTCGGAGGCGGCTGACCAGTCGCATTTTCTCCAAGTTTTTCTGTTTAACCTACGATTTTGGTTGTGTGTTAATTATGGAGTCCAAGGGTGAATTCCTGTACCTTTCTCGGGCTGACATTGAGAAACTGAACATTCCAATGAAAGAGATAATTAGAATCGTAGAAGAGGCCTTTCGTGAAAAAGCCGCGGGAAGAACTGAAATGCCTCCAAAGCCAGGAGTCCATCTCCAAAAGGACGCTTTCATCCACGCGTTGCCCGCATATCTGCAAACAATGAAGGCGGCAGGCGTTAAGTGGGTGGCAGGCTTTCCGGACAATCCAAGAAGGGGCCTGCCTTACATTTCTGGTTTACTCGTTTTGAACGATTCTGAGACTGGCTTTCCAATCTCGGTCATGGACTGCACGTGGATCACGGCCAAACGCACTGGTGCATCGACTGCAGTTGCAGCTAAACACTTGGCCAGAGACGACTCGAGAGTCCTAGGCGTTCTCGGCTGTGGTGTTCAGGGCAGAAGCAACCTTGAAGCCTTGATGGTAGTGTGCAAGAATCTGGAACATGTTAAGGCCTATGACACTAATGGGAAGAACCTGCTTGAATACGTGAAAGAAATGACTGCCTTGCACGGAATAAGCACAACTCCCGTCGAATCGCCCAAGAAAGCTGTTGAAAGCTGTGACATAGTAGTCACTAGCGGCCCTATCCTGAAAAAACCGCAACCCATCATCGAAGAGTCGTGGTTCAGAGACGGGGGTCTTGCCTGTCCATTGGATTTTGATTCCTACTGGAAACCAGAAGCCATGCATTCTGTGCAAAAGTTCTGCACTGACGACCGAAATCAACTGGCGTACTATAAAACTCAAGGCTACTTTGCCGATCTGCCAGACGTGTACGCAGACCTGAGCGAAATCACAACAGGCGCCAAACCAGGTCGCGAAAGCCCAGTGGAGCGAATAATGGCAATGAATCTTGGCTTGGCAATAGAAGACATTGCAACGGCCATTTACGTCTACCGAAAAGCGAAGAAAGCAAATGTTGGAAGAACGTTGCCCCTGTGACCTGAGAGGTCTCGTTTCTATGCTCCCCAGAACGGCACTTTCTTTCTCATGACATTCACATACTCGCTCAATGCTTGTTGCTCTTCTGCTATCAATCTCTCAGCGAACGTCGTCATTAGAACTTTCACTTGTCGTTCTGGCACTTTCACATATAACAGGTCTTTTTCAAATATGTGTCTTCCAAACACCGGTTTGTCCATTGAAATTGCGACCTGCATTCCTTGTTGAGCGTTTGGCAAGGCCTCCCCCTTATCTTGAATCTGCTGAATCTCGCCTATTTCCTCACCGTCTTGTCGGACAAGGGCAATTTTGGGTTTGATGCTTCCAGCCAAGATTTCAACACCGAAAATTGCCGGTTTTGCCCTTCGGAAAACGTACCCTTCCATTACTCGGAGTTTGGCAGGTTTGACAAGGATGTCAAAATCCTGCTCAAGCCCAGCTTCTCGTTTTCCTTTAAACCAAGACAGGTAGTTTTCTATCACGTGATAGATTATCTTTTCATTAAAAATTTGAACGCCCCTACTTCCAGCTTCTTCTTCAGCATCTGGCAAGATTCTAACGTTGAAAGCCAACACTGCACCGTACAAGGGTTCATGTTCCTTAACCACGGACGCTTCTACGATGTCCCGTTTTGAAATGTCTCCTACATCAGCTAGTCTGATAGGGATGTTGTTTTGTTTCAGAATGTCTGCGATGGCTTCAAGTGAACCCAGTGTGTCGGCTTTCAAAACGATGCCGTCAACGTCGGTCGCGATTCTTATTTTCTCGATTTCCTCGGCAATGAGCCTCGCGTACCTTTCAGGTTTTTCGCCCTGAGGGACAGCGTATATAGGTGCTCCTGCCAAGACTCCTTCTATGTCTGGCGCAACGATTTTGATGCCTGCAGCAGCGGACGCAGAATTGACGGAGGAGAACTTGTCTCTCGGATCTCTGATTTCATCCAGCGGTTTGGGAACTAGAATCGCCCGTATGCGTGTTACAATTGGTTTCTCCTTGCCGCCGACAACTATCAAGTCATCTTTCTGCAGTACTCCATCATATATTATGGTATTAAGTGTCAAGCCAAGTCCGGGTTCCTCTTTAACCTCCAGAATTGTGCCCTTAGCCGGGCCTTCCGTTGTCTGCAAACGCTTCTTCAGATGCTGCTGCGTCAAGCCTATGAGAACCGTTATGAGTTCGGGTATGCCTTCTCCTGTCTTTGCACTTGTGGGCACGATGGCCACGGTTGAGGTGAAGTCCTTTATTCGGTCGAAACGGTCCGTTTTAAAGCCTAAACGAGAGAAAACACCTATGATATCGTATATTTTGTTGTCCAAATCCTCTCGAACGTAAGGATCTTGCTGTGGATACGTCTTCGAAAACGGTGCATCCGTGAAGGAATTCCAGCCCGGTACGCGATCTATCATGTTTGCAGCGACTAGGAAGGGAGTTTTCCGAGCCTTCAGAATCTCTAGGCACTCGTATGTCTGAGCCTCGAAACCTCGTAGGACATTGATCACGAGAATTGCGATGTCAGCGACGCTGCCCCCTCTCTTGCGGAGGTTGGTGAAAGCCTCATGTCCTGGCGTGTCAATGATGAGTAAACCCGGAATCTCTATTTCACCCTTAACTCTAGAAAGCATCGAGCCGACCAGTTGGCCGAGCGTTTCAACCGGGAAAAAGCTTGCACCGATATGCTGAGTGATCCCTCCAACCTCCCTCGCTTGGACGCTGGTCTTACGAATTCTGTCCAAGAGAGAAGTCTTGCCGCTATCAACATGACCAAGAACGCACACGATTGGTTGACGGGTTGGCATCCAGTCTATCCCTCAGTCTTCCGAGCGTCGAGCAAGTTGCCTAATTCATTGAAACATTTGAAAATTAATAAGCTCTTGCTCTAATAAATACTCATTCGGATAGTGAGTTGGTTTGCCCTACTGTTGGAAATGTGGAGCAAAGCTGAACGACCAAGACAGATTCTGTTCTGTTTGCGGTGCAGCAACTGCTAAGGTGACTAGAGAGGAATTCACAGTTTCCTCTGATGACCTTATTGAGAAGGTTAAGCAGCTGCTTCATGAAGGCAACGTGACAAGAATTATCATCAAGGATGAAAAAGGGAAAACATTGCTTGAGATTCCTGCCACTATAGGGGTTATTGGAGTGTTTCTTGCTCCTTGGCTTGCTGCATTGGGCGCAATAGTTGCTTTAGCCACTAACTGCAGGATAGTTGTCGAAAGAAGAGAATAAATCTATTCAGTTTTGGCAATCAACAAAACAAAACCTAGGACTATTAGGATGATGCTTAGAAAACCGAAAAAACCCGTGTATGCCACAAGGGCTTGAGAACTCGTAACAGTGTAATAGAGGGCAAATATACCCGTCAATAGAATAATAAGGCCGAAGAACTTCTCAGCCAAATTCAGTCCAAAACCGCTTTCTTCGCTCATTTCGGTCGAATCCTTCCATTATGCTTCCTACATAGAACGACAAAGGGTTATTTTAAATTTCGCCTCTTTTTACTTAGTCTCTTCAAGTTTTTGAGGCAGATACTCGTCGACGATATACGTTAAACCGTACCTGCTGAAAGCCTCCTGCTCAGCCTTTCTCTTGATTTTCATGAAGGTCTTTATTTCCCGCCGCCATAGCGGATCCTTGTAACGCGGGTCCTTCTGCAGTTCATAAAGTCGCTTCATGTCCATTTCGTCAAGCGGGTCGGTTGGCAACTTGTAGTTGACAATGTCCGTGGCCCACACTCCACTCCATTTCGCGTCAGGAGTGTTAAGCTCTCTCAAATGCGCAGCATTTACAGAGCCTGAGATTATGACCATGGCTATATGCATTCCCCAAGGGTCCCCGTCGGTGAAAACATAAACAGGAAGGTTGAGCTCTTCGCTTAACCTTCTGATGAAGTGCCTAGTTGCCCTCGGTGCTTGCCCAGCCGTCAACACAAGAATGGAATTGTATTTTTTGTGCACGTTTTCCTCTATGAACCGCGTGAACAAGCCACCTTTTTCTATGGCTATGACCTTGTCCGCCGACGTTCTCACAAATTCCGAAGAGGTCAATGCCGGACCGATTAGCACGCCGTCTGGGTGCGAGGTTAGATCCAGCGTTTTTCCTTCGTAGCCTGGCACCGTGTACTCTATTGTCAGGTCACCGAAAACCGCCGATCGCTCCTCCGGAAAGATGTTAAAGTCCTCTCGTGAAAAGCCCAAAATGGTTTCCAAGTCAGTTATAATATTGTTTGATTCCTGCTGGTCCTTGAAAGTCATTTCATAAGCTTGCGCAGAATAATAAACATCCCTTAGAGTTGATGTTTTACGTTGCGAAGAAAGCTCATTAGCAAACAGTGCAGCCCAAACCAGCTGCGTGAACGGCTTCACGTGGCTGATGTTGCGTGCGCTTCTTCTGACCCTTCTGTCGCCTAAGATGAATTGTCTGAGCTTTTCATCATATGTTATGTTGTCCGTCGAGCGGCTCGGCATGTCAATTGCCGGAAAAGTTCCTTTGTCTAGCTGATCATAAATCGTGGTTCCAAGATTTCCAAGACCTGCTAAAACTTCCTTCTTTCTCTCACTGACACTGATCTTATACTTCTTCCGATCCATACTTCCTCACACTCGTCAAAAGCTTCTCAATATCTGGCATCTTTTTCTTGCCCGCCAGCTGAGTGGAAAACTGGGCAATCCTCGGTAGATACTTGCTGAAAACACCCAACCTCTTCCTCTCCTTGTCCACGTGCTCTCTTCTTGACATGAAGAGCTGAAGTTGCCGTGCAACTTCTCTCAACCCGTTGGCAATCTCCCTTCTAACCTCAGGTCTATCAGCAATGAACTCCTTGCCAACTGTTTTGTACGGAACTTTTGTACTGCAGATGTGCACTGCGATGGCAACAGGCATTTCAGGCGTCACGTGATATCTTCGCCAGTTCATCGCTTCAATCACTCTAAGCGAAACATCGTTCGCCTCATCGTACAACAGCGGGATTCTGTTGGCAAAACGATAGACAATGAAGCTTCCTCTTGCTGGAATCTCTCCCCCGTAAGCGACGCCGATTTCAATTACAAACGGATGTCCAGCATAGGTCGCAGGCTTACGCTGGTGAACAGCTACAAACTCGGGTTTGAGCTCCTTCAAAATGCCGGTTCTCAGCAACTCCTCACCTAAGGGCGACAAGCAGCTTGCGTCAGGCGGCAGAAACTCCTTGAACTTCTTCAGCATTTGCATGAGCCTGACAATTTCCTCATGATCAAGCCTCTTCGGATTCTTAGACGAGCTTATGTTGCTGAACCCCAGAAACTTCTGGGCGGTAATGTGTCCGACTCGATGGAAGTGGTTCTTCAAAAACTCCAACATGTTCTTGTAAGGAGTTATCTGCATCAGACGTTGAAGCAGCTCCACATCAACGCCGTACGGGTGCGGCTTCGTCTCCTTCGGCGGTATCGGCATGTCCTTAGTAACTCTGGCAAACCTGTAAAGCCTACCTTTCGGATCAACAAAAGTAAGGTTTGCATATGGATTTACCATGGCTGTCTGCTTGAAGTAATCCAGTATCTTGGGCATCGCCCTGAAATAATCCCCTTCAAGCGTAAACTCGACAACAGTGCCCCGCCACATTTCCTTATTTATAAGAACTCTTCTGTCCATTATTAGCGGACGGTTTCTCTGGATATCAATCATAAGCTTGTACATGTAAATCTTCGAAGTGCCCGTGCTTGAGAATATAGTAGCCGGTTGATGTGTGGTGATCTGTCCGTACAGGATTGCCATTTTGCCGCCAAGACCGAACGTTCCCCTCTGCTGTTTCAACTTGTACTTTGAACCGAATAAGATCTGCCCAAAAGCGGATGGAACATGGCGAGGTGGGACGCCTGTGCCGTTGTCTTCAACTCTTAACTTGTAAACCTGACTCTCTTGAGTAACTTCTCTTTCACCCAGTTTCTGGAGGTCGCTGCCCTCTCCTTCAAGAGCATGTTCACTTTCTCTCTCAGATTCATTGGCAACTGGGTTGAACCCTTTGCCTGTCTGACTAGCTTCTCCTTCATAAGACAGGCGAACATAGACGTCTGGCGGTATCCTTTGACTCTCCGCCGCGTCCAACGAGTTTTCCACTAACTCTCTTATCGCCACGAAAATGGCTCTGGACGGATTAGTAAACCCAGCGATGTCCCGATTGCGGTAGAAAAAAGTCGGCGGCGCTTATCTCTTCAAATGTCTGGGCCACCGCTCATCCCCCCTTCGTTTCATCATTCCCGTATAGGAACAGTCACTAAAGGCTCCAAGCTCATAAATCGAATAGCCCTTGTCATAAACTTCGACATATTTCTGAACGTTTATCTCTTCGAGCCTCCGAGCCACTTAAGCCTTCCCAGCCCTCTCTGCACCAAATTATTTCTATGATATACTCTGCTCATTCTTTAACTTAACTACGTTCAACAGAAGATTTGTCATTTTTTGTAGGCGAACGGAAATAACTCTTCAAGAATCTTAATGTTAACAGTTCCAAACATTATCTTGTCTTTATCTGCCTTTGCCATGACAACTTTGACTTTTGAGTTTACAGCAAAATCAGAAACATACTGCAAACATGCGCCGCACGGTCTGGGTTCGGCCCCTGAATCAGCATCCATGACTACTGCTATCTCCTTAATCTTTCGATTTCCATGCAACACAGCATGGTTGATTGCACATCTTTCAGCGCATGTACCCAATCCTGAAACCCAACTTTCCACGTTGCAACCCTCGTAAATCTGCCCATCCTCCGCAAACACAGCGGCGCCAACCTTGAACCCCCAAAGCGCATACGCATTCTTCATTGCCCTCAAAGAGGCATCCAACAGTTCCTTTTCCGTCTCCCCGATCTTGGTCATAATCATCTCGTCGCCCTATTTCCGAAGTCTGCGCACGTAATAGTATTCACCGATTTGCTTTTGAAACTTGTCAAGTTTTGAACCCTCTTTGTTGACTCTGGGCCTTTTGGTGGCAGGGTCTCTTCTGAACGTAACCTCCATATCTTTCAGGAACGTATTCATTCCTTTTCGTAAGCTCGTCGGCGGATTGGCCACGCCGTTCGTCCCGGGCTTTCCCGTGAAAACCATCAGGTGATCAGCTATGAAGTCTTGTGTGACGACATCATGTTCTACCACGAAGGCTGTCACGTTGCGATTTTCAACGACTCTTCGGACAGTCCTCGCCATGTTCAATCTTTCTTCAACGTCCAAGTACGCACTTGGCTCGTCCAGCAGGTAAAGATCGGCCTTGCGTGAGAGACAAGCCGCAATGGCCACTTTCTGCAGCTCTCCCCCACTGAGTTCATCCAGATTTCTGGCCAACAGTAGATTTACCTTCAGAGGTTGAAGAATTTCGGTCCTGTACAAGCCTGAAGAAAACTGTTCTTTAGCAACGCTCATCAAAAGCTCTTGAACCGTACCCTCATACTCCGCTGAAATGTACTGAGGTTTGTAACTTACTTTCAGCTCGCCGAATTTTCTTCTATCATCAGCCTCTTCAATTCCAGCCAGAATCTTTATGAAAGTCGTCTTGCCTATCCCATTGGCGCCCAGAATCCCGACTATCTCTCCCCTCTTGATTTCTCCGGACTTGGCTACAAGCTTGAACCCTTCGTACGTTTTTTCTATTTGCTCCCACGCTAGCATCGTTTCGCCAACGCCAGCACTGACCGTCGGCGGCTTTTCATGAAATATTATTGCCTCCTTTCTGAAACGAACGTTCTCGTCTGGAATGTAGCCTTGCAGGTAAATGTTTATGCCTGTTCTGACGCCGTGAACGCTTGAGACTACTCCATAAACGCCTGGTTCACCGTAGAAGAGGCATATTTGGTCTGACAAATAATCGATTATTGCTAAGTCATGTTCAGCAATGATTATTGTTTTTTGATCATTTTTCAAGCTTCTTATCGTCTTTGCCACTTCGAGTCTCTGCTTCACGTCCAAGTAGCTTGAGGGCTCATCGAACAAATACACCTCTGCTTCACGACACATTGTAGCTGCCACAGCCACACGTTGCAGCTCTCCACCGCTCAAAACTTCAAGCGGTCGATCCCAGAACTGCTTGAGCTCAAGCTGCTCAGCAATCTTGTCAAGGTTTTTCCTTTCATCCACTTTTTCAAGCAGTTCCCCCACTTTTCCAGAGATGACTTTCGGAAGCTTATCCACATATTGGGGTTTATGCGAAACTCTGAGCTTCCCTTCTCCCATTTTTTGGAAATATTCCTGAAGGGTCGAACCCCTGAAATGCTGAACTATTTCATTCCAATCAGGCGGGTTCTCGTAGTTTCCAAGATTTAGCTTCACTTCCCCAGACAGCAATTTGAGGGCAGTTGTTTTGCCGATTCCGTTTTGTCCCAGCAAACCTAGTACCAAGCCCGGTGAAGGCGTTGGCAACCTGTAAAGTTTGAATGTGTTTTCTCCAAAACGATGGCTACAGTCTTTTTCAAGCTCGTCTGGAAGATTAACTATTGATACTGCTCTGAAAGGACATTTCTTCACACAGATTCCGCAGCCTGTGCACAGGGACTCGACAATAACTGCTTTTTCATTTTCAAAGCGCACTGCTTCTATTTTGCTCCGCACGATTGGACAAAAACGAAAGCACATCCTACTGCAACGTTTTGGCTTGCATTTATCGGCATCTAACACGGCAACTCTTGTCATCGCGACCCGACAGTGAATGGTCTTTACTTGTAGGTTATAAACATGAACCTCAAGAAAGTCCTTATAAACGTCCAAAAAACGGTTCGGCCAAAGAAAAAGCACAAAAGTGCTGATTGTTCAGCTGACCTTCTTACCATTCTTCCTCCTCAAAGTCTTCTTCCTCATCCCAATCTTCTTCTTCAGTATCCTCTTCCTCATCTATCACGCTTTTTCACCTCCAAACATTTCGAATGGATAGTCAAAGCATTCTCGCAATCTTTAAGGATTATTATACGTCAGTTGTCGAGAATAGAAATGAAGGACACGTATATCGATGCCATTTTACAAGTGTTCTTTCACAATCTTCGCAGTGAGTGACACCTTTGGTTCTTTCATTCCTGGAGTAATGTAAGCCCAGCACATGTTTGGCGAATTGTGAGCTGCGCCGATTCTTCCATGTGAATCAATAGCGATCAAACCCATCGCATTGTACCCGGATGGCATTCGGGTATTGACAAGTTTTATTGTCACTTCAGCAGCCTCCTGTGGTGCTTTTCCATTCTCCATATAATTGCAGACAGTCTTTGCAAGGACAAGCCTTATTGCAATCTCCCCAACACCAGTAGTTGAACAAGCGCCAGTCAGGTTGTCCGCATACGTTCCGCAGCCAATTAATGGTGAGTCTCCAATTCTTCCAGGAAGTTTCAATGGAAAACCTCCGGTTGATGTCGCAGCTGCCACATTTCCTTCTTTATCTATGGCCACCGCTCCTACGGTTTCAAGGGTGAAGAGTTCTGGATGATCTTTAACCAGGATAGTTAGCTTTGGCAGCTCAGATTTGCCTTCAAGCAGGGCCTTCTTCTGCTGCTCATAATACTTCAGCCTGAGTTCCGTTATTGGGTTACGCCTTTCAAGGTGTTCAAGATTGGCCAACTTCTCTGCGCCTTCACCCACGACAAAAACGTGGTCTGTTCTTTCCATGACAATCTTTGCGAGACGAACGGGATTCTTTACGTCTCGCAACAACCCTACCGCTCCAGCCTGAAGTGTTTTTCCGTTCATTATCGAAGCTTCCATTTCCACCTTTTTCTCCATGTTTAAGCTGGAACCATACCCCGCGTTAAATGCCCCATTATCCTCCATAACTGCAACGGCTTCCATGACACTGTCAATGACACTTCCTCCATTCTTCAAGATGCCCCAACCCGTCTCAGCAGCTCTCTTGACACCTTCCATACCGGGCTCGCTGCGTTCAGGCTGCCAGGTTCCCGCCCCACCGTGAACAACTATCGTCGGTTTCTGGGCTCCCGTCATCTTTCCATCACTCTCAAACTGGATACGTTGAACTTGCATGATTCGAATTTAAGTCTAGCGCCATCGAACAGTCAAAATGGATAAATCCATGCGACCGAATATCACTTGTGGGATGATGTGAGGCGACGGCTGAGAGCCACTGGCAATGAAGGAGCCATTTACGCACACTGACCCTGAAACTCAGGGTGGACTATCCTGTCTCTTGGAAGCGTTAAATCACTACAGGAACGATACTGAGGATGGTACAGCTTATGCGTAGAGAATTCAATCTTCTGGCTACCACTTCCCGTGGATACGAAACGTACGCCCGTTCCGAACTGCGTTTTCTCTTTGAAAAGGTAGGGGATACTGCACCTGCTATTGAAAAAACAGGAATTTCTGGTCTGATTGCGGTAAAGACAAACATGGACTCTATCGAGGTCATCAGGCAGCTTCGGGCTATTTTGCGTCAGCGTCCCTACGAATTTCGCTTTGTACTGAGGTTAGTTCCCGTCGAGAAAGTCGTCTGCACAGACTTGGACCAAATCCAACAAGCGGTTGTAGAACTCAGTTCGAAAATCGGCGAGAACGAAACTTTCCGCGTGACTGTCGAGAAACGCTTCACTACAACGCACACGAAGGACATAGTTGAAAAGGTCGCGGGGAACATTAAAAGAAAGGTAAACTTGACCGCACCGGACAAGGTCGTCCTAATTGAGGTTATTGGCGGATTGACCGGTGTGTCAGTGATAAAACCGGAGGATATCTTGTCAGTTCTGAAGGAGAAGCTTCTTTAGGGTTAGCGCAGAGTCGCCAACAGCGCTACCTGTTCTATCACAAGGTCAATGATGGCCTTTTCCACGCCGTCTTTGTCCATTACAGTTTCAAGTTGCGCCTCCGATATCGTGAAGGCTCTCTTAATTCTCTCTATCTTCTCTGCTGAAAGCCCGAGAACTGAGTCGTCAGGCTGCCCGTCAATGCACGTCGAAATCTTCGATAGGGCCGATTTCACAGCGTCGGGTTTTCCTTCAACTATTAGAAGTGCTATGTTCGGCGATGTGGGTTTGATTCCGACAAGTTGCATGGCCTTTCGAATTTGCCTTCGTGCAGAGGTATAGAGCAGGGTCTCTATCGAGAGACTCTTGGAAATGTTTTCCCGGTTCCTGAAAGCCGTCATCGCGTTCAAGACAGCAAAGTAGAGATGTTGCCATGTGGCGACAATATCCGCGTCGAAAAATTGGACTTCCACATCTACTGGCTTTTTCCTATTGATTTCCTCCAGAAACCCCTCAGTGTTGTCGATTTCCAAGTTCTTGAAGCCCGCTATTTCGCAGTACTTTCTAAATTCTTGAATGTATGTCAGCACATTTCTTCCCCAATGACTCCATCCACGACTCTCTGACCTGTTCAATCGTATTTGGACTTCGGCAGCTTTGCATCTTTTTCATCCTCTTCCTCGGATTTCCAAGTTCTAACGCTTCTCAGGACAGTCTATCTCCCATGGGAAAATCGAGATACATAAGTCTTGTTGATTATCGAGTCCCAAGCAAACATGGAGAACACTCTTAAGATGCTAAGACGTGATCTGACGATTTACTTAATTTTCCTAGTTGCATGTTTTTTCTATTCCCGAAACACACTTATTTGTTTATATCGCTCATAGAAGCAGAGTGAACGCAACATGGCGGAGATAGTAGAGTGCGTAAATGTTAAGGTTGACAATCTAGCTGAAGAGCGTATCCTGGAAATAGCCATAGACAATGCTATCGAAAAAGGCGGTGCGTTTGAGTAAGGCTGTCAAAGCAAGAGCACGAGAGAAACTAGACTTGCTCATTGTAAATGCTAATGAGCTTGTTACGCTTTCGGGTGAGAATCAGAAACCGCGCACAGGAAGGCAGATGCGGGAGATTGGAATAATACGCGATGGCGGCCTAGCAATCAAGGATGGGAGAATCGTTGCCATCGGAAAAACCACAGACGTTACGAAGGCTTTCAAAGCTGAAAACGTGATAAGCGCAAATGGGAAAATTGTTCTCCCGGGCTTTGTTGACCCTCACACGCACCTTGTTTTTGCCGGCTCACGAGAAGATGAGTTTCAGATGCGCATCGAAGGTGCTTCCTACATGGAGATCCTCAAGGCTGGAGGAGGCATTTTGAGGACGGTTAGGGAAACGAGAAAGGCGAGCTTTGAGAAACTCGTCGATTACGGCACTGAAACCTTGGATGCAATGTTAGAGCACGGAACTACGACTATTGAAGCCAAGAGCGGCTATGGGTTGACGACAAAAGACGAGCTGAAGATGTTAGACGTTATTCAACGTCTGAATCAACTACACAGCGTGGACGTCGTACCAACTTTTCTCGGGGCTCACGCCGTTCCGCCTGAATTCTTCAACAACCCGCAAGCTTATGTTAACTTGGTCACCGAGGAGATGATCCCCAAAGTGAGCGAGAAAGGACTCGCGGAGTTCTGTGATGTCTCTTGTGAGAAAGGTGTGTTCAGTCTAGAACAGGCTAGCCGCATCTTGACTGCCGGCAAGAACTCAAGTCTAAAACCCAAGGTTCATGCAGACGAGACGAGCCTGCTGGGCGGAGCAGAGCTTGCAGCAGGTATTGGTGCGGTTTCTGCAGATAACATGCTTTTCTCCTCTGACGAAGGCATCAAGGCCATGGCTGACAAGGGTGTTGTAGCCGTTCTGCTGCCAGCGACTGCTTTCAGTCTAATGAGCAACCGATACGTAGATGCTCGCGTAATGATTAACTTCGGAGTCCCGATAGCCTTGGGCACCGACTTCAACCCAAGCTGTTGGGTTGAAAATCAACAGTTGGTCATAGCGCTCGCTTGTCACTTCATGAAGCTGACACCTGCTGAAGCAATAACGGCGGCCACGATTAACGCTGCGCACGCCATAAACCGAGCAAATGAGGTTGGCAGTTTGGAAGTGGGAAAGAAGGCTGATGTCACCGTCTTAGATGTGCCGAACCACAAGTTTCTCGGCTATAGGTTTGGCGTGAACCTGGTTGACAAGGTAATTAAGAACGGAAGGATTGTTGTTGACAAAGAAGCAAGTCGCAGCGATTTTCGACTTTTGGAAGAACAGAAAGTGTGAATGGGCTTCCATACACTGTCTGCAGGTCTGGGCAAAGAATTAAAGTGTGGCCTCGCATTCTTGGTTCATGGCGAACTGTGTTGGTCAAGCTTGAGAGGCCTGTTCATTGTCTGACCGGGCAGGAGCTGCGTTGCAAGAATTGGCAGATTGAAGGAATTTTGCGTATGCTCTGTAACGTTGTTGACCCAGAAGTGGCCAAGGATCCTGAAAGACTTATTGTTTATGGGGGAACTGGCCGAGCTTGTCGGAATTGGGAGTGCTTTGACCGTGTTGTTGACACGCTGACAGAACTCGAGGCCGACGAAACCATGCTTGTCCAAAGCGGAAAGCCTGTTGCCGTTTTTAAGACACACGTGTGGGCCCCCAGAGCCCTGATCGTCAATTCAATGCTCGTGCCAAAATGGGCCACTTGGGATTACTTCTACGAGTTGGAGCAGAAAGGATTGATTATGTATGGACAAATGACCGCTGGGTCGTGGGCGTACATCGGCACTCAGGGCATTTTGCAGGGTACCTACGAAACGTTAGCCGCGGTTGCAAAGGAACATTTTGGCGGAAGCTTACGCGGAAAACTCGTTTTGACCGCAGGCCTAGGCGAAATGGGAGGTGCACAGCCTTTGGCCGTCACGATGAACGAAGGCGTCGCATTAATTGTAGAGGTTGATAAGCAAGCGATTGATCGTAGGCTTAAGCATAGGTACTTAGAAATGTGGACCGCCAGCTTGGAAGAAGCTGTTAAGCTAGCTTCAGAGGCAAAGCAGCAACGCATTCCAAGAAGTATCGGTCTGCTTGGAAACGCGGCAGAAATCTATCCTGAACTTCTAAAACGAGGCGTGATCCCGGACGTTCTCACCGACCAGACCAGTGCGCATGATTCTTTGAACGGTTATTATCCAGCTGGCCTGAGCAAAGAAGAGGCGGATGAACTGAGAAAAAGCGACCCCAAGGAATACTGCCGCCAGGCCAGCAGAAGCATGCGTTTGGAAGTTGAGACCATGGTCAAGATGATGCAGAAAGGTGCTGTGACTTTTGATTATGGCAACAATCTGCGAGAACAGGCTCACAACGCTGGATTTAAGGAGGCTTACGCTTATCCAGGTTTTGTGCAGCGATATATCAGACCGATGTTCTGTGAAGGAAAGGGACCGTTTCGCTGGACTTCGCTTGTGGGCAACGAAAATGACATTTACAAGCTGGACGACGTGATTTTGAGAGATTTTGCATATAACAAAGAACTTTGCCGCTGGATAATGAAAGCCAAGGAAAAGGTGAAGTTCCAAGGTCTACCTGCAAGAGTCTGTTGGCTTGGCTTCGGGGAACGAGCAAGATTTGGAAAAACAATCAACCACATGGTTGCCAACGGCAGCCTTTCTGGACCAATTTGGATCGGCAGAGACCATTTGGACGGTGGAAGTGTTGCTTCACCCAACCGCGAGACCGAGGGCATGAAAGATGGTAGCGACGCGATTGCCGATTGGCCTATACTCAATGCTCTAATAAACGCTGTTGGAGGGGCCACATGGGTCAGCGTGCACCACGGCGGAGGCGTCGGCATAGGCTACAGTATTCACGCCGGAATGTGCTTGGTAGCTGATGGAACCAAAGAAATGGAAAGTCGAATAGTAACAGTGTTGACAACAGATCCTGGAATGGCAATAGTCAGACATGCAGATGCTGGCTACGAGAAGGCCATGCGAATCGCAAAAGAGAAGAATGTGAAAATGCCTATGTTGAAATAGGAGCATTCAATACGGAATACGTTGCTGCTTGCGCCACCTGTTGCGACATCTGCGAAGTGAACAAAAAACTAGGTTGTGCTTGCCTTGACGATTTTGTATCCAGAAGCTTTGCGTAACCTGTTCATAACCGCCAGCCCAAGTCCTTCAAGAGGTACACCCTCAGCAACTATAACATCGACTCGTTCCGAATCAAACTCCCTCAGATGAGCAAACAAGTTTCTGGCAACACTTGCCAAGTTGCTTCTGCTTCCAAGAGACTTCACGACATCGGCATAATAACAGCTTACGGTTTCGTCCGTACATAAAACCCCCACTTTTCTTCCTCTTCTCGTATAATACACTGCCAACTCGTTTACCTTGACGACCACGGCGGACAATTCGCCTTCAACAACGATCACATTAGCATTGGGCGCATAGTGCTTATGCTTGAGCCCCGGTGAACGAACCTTCTCAACCGGCATAGGTTTCTCAGCCGTCACCGCGGGATTGAGCTCCACCTTACCAAGAGCCCCTTTCAATGCCTCAAATGGCGTTCCACCTGGACGTAAAACCTGCGGGGGATCAACTGTTACGTCTAGAACAGTAGACTCAACGCCGATAACCGTTGGACCGGCATCCAACACTGCATCAATCCTTCCATCCAAATCGTCCAAAACGTGTTTCGCCGTTGTCGGGCTCGGTTTGCCAGCAAGGTTCGCGCTCGGCGCAGAAATTGGACACTTGCTCTCGCCAATTAGTGCCAAAGCGACATTGTGTCTAGGCATCCTCACCGCTATTGTGTCCAAGCCCGCCACAGTCACAGCGGGTACAATCCTTGAACGTTTGAAAATCAAAGTCAAGGGCCCTGGCCAAAATACCGCCATCAGCCTCTCAGCTCTTGTAGGAATCTCTTCGGCCAGTCTGTAGACATCCTTTATGTCGCAAACATGCACAATCGGCGGGTTGTCTAACGGACGTTTCTTCGCCTCAAAAAGTGCCAAGACCGCCTTTGCATTCAAAGCATCGGCCCCCAAGCCATACACAGTTTCTGTGGGAAAAGCTACCAAACCGCCTGTCCTGATGAACTTCGCTGCAACGCGGACTTTCTCGATTTCGGGGGCCTGCGGATCGACCTTTAACAACACCGTTTTCTTCATCAAACAAGGGTAGAATAATATCTTAGCATTTAAACCTCGTCAAGATGGAACACGAAGAGACGTAGAAATATGCTCAGACAACGTAACGGTCAATGATTTTCTTCATGCTCTTCGGTGCAGCTTGTTTAGCGGCAAGCTGTTTCAATATTGATATCACTTGAGGTTGAAAACGAGCAATATCCGTCAGACTCACGAGCCCCACCAGCCGCTTTCCTTCAACCACAGGCAACTTCTTGATTTTCATCTGAAACATCAACTTCACTGCTTCACCCAAATCCATGTTTGGCTCAGCAACAACCAAGGGACTGGTCATTGCATCTTTCACCTTTGTCTTGACCGCATCCTTCCCGCCTGCAACAATCCGCTTCAGAATGTCTCTTTCAGTCAATATCCCCATGGCCTTCCCCTTTCTGACGGCAATCAAGCAGCCTATTTCAAACTTGTTCATAACATCGGCAGCTTCTTTAACCGTCACGTTATCATCTATTGTCACTACTTCCTTTACCATCACGTCCTCAACTCTTAACGTTACCTCGCCCTCTTTCTCCTTAACTTCATCTTTCGACAACTGAACCACCAAATCTCGTATCAGTTATTCACACAAATATATAAACTCTGCACAACTTTCTAACCTTAGAGACCATGCAGCCTGC
This sequence comes from Bathyarchaeia archaeon, assembly GCA_049516875.1. Taxonomy (GTDB): domain Archaea; phylum Thermoproteota; class Bathyarchaeia; order Bathyarchaeales; family Bathycorpusculaceae; genus JBEKCD01. The sequence continues at coordinate 162,710 of JBEKSS010000001.1, forward strand.
CTGTGAGCGCTTCTGTCCGCTTCCCAACCGAGATTTTTGCCCTCTCGAATTTTTCCTTAGGCTTGGCAAACGGTCTCGTTGCGTCAACGCCAACTTTTGTTGTCAGACCTGTTTCCTGATCTGCGGATGAATCCAAGGTTGATCCGCGCACGTTATTGACAACAACTAGGTCTTTACTAGCCTGGAAACGGGTCGCAATAGCCCACTCAACACTGGAAATGTCAAACACATCGATGTCGGGATCCACAACAACTGCGTGCTTCAGGCTGGGATGAGCGGCAAAAGCTGCCATCAAAACATTCTTTCCATCGCCATCAAGTTGCTTTTCAACAGAAATCACTGCGTGCAGCCATCCACTTCCACCAACAGAAAGATTAACCGCATGGACTTTGGGGACGACCTTTGAAACCGCTTCCCAGATGAACACCTCATGCGGCACTCCCATCAGAAGCCTGTGCTCCGCCCCGGACGGCAAAAGCCCATGATAAATGTAATCTATCCGCTGCATAACACCAACAACGGCCACGATTGGCTGTTTCCTCTGCGCATCATACGTTCCCGTGATATCCACGAAAGGCCCCTCAACCGCCTCTTTCGTCGCCGAAATCCTTCCTTCCAGCACAAGTTCCGCACCAGCAGGAGAGCAGGCATCCACATTTTCACACTCAACCAGGCTAAGACCACCATCCATCAAAGCATTTGCAACGTCAAACTCGCACACGTCGAATGGGACAGGAGAGGCAGCAGCCAGCAAAACCGCAGGATGCACGCCGATAGAAATCGCCACATCAAGATCCTTCCCCGCTTCTTTCGCTTTCCGCCACAACTGAAAAAGATGTCTTGGAACTAAACGAATCGCCAGATGATTCTTATCCAAGACTTGAAGGCGATGCACCGAAACATTCTCGATTTTTCCATCAACACTTTTCGCGTGAACAACGGCTGAAGTGATGTACGGGGCTGCATCTTTTTCGAAGTGTGTCAAAATCGGGATAGTTGACAAGTCAACAATTCTCATCTTTTTCGCGGCGCCGTCTTCGACTACCTTCGCTTTCTTCGGCCAGTGCCATGCTTTGATCAATTTTTCGTAGAGCTCATCTTGGCCAACGTCAAGTGCCCTGCACATCCTCCTTCGCGTTCCACAAACGTTAGTGGCGACCTTTCTTTCACTGCCTTTTATTCGTTCGAAGAGTAGAATTGGACCCTCGTTGTCAAAGCTTTTCGAAACATAGGAGATTTCAAAACGGGGGGAGACCTCCGCCTTCACGTGCAGAACATCTTTCTCCTTTTCTGATATTTCAAGGAAGTCTCTGAGGCTCACGCCGTCACTCCCTCCTTCTGCGGCTCGTCATGAGAAACCCTTTCTACTAGTCTTTTTAAGACTGACTGTGCTTGTCTTTCATCCATCGATTCCAAGTAAACAGAAACGAGTGCTATCTTCCCTTTTCTCGCGGCCAAATACTCGGCAAACATTCGGGCTGAAGTTGCGTTTTTATCGCCGACAAGAATCGATGAAGATGGAGGCCCAAGCAAGTCTTTAGGTCTTGGAACGGCAATTGCTAGTGTTCCAAGTTTGTCTTCTCTTTCGCTCAGCAGAGCCAAACATGAATTCTTGGCCTCCATGTAAACTACAAGGAAATGCCTGTCCTGTTCAGTTATTTCATCTTTCACGACCCGTGCGCGTTCCATGGTTAATCTCCATTGCTTATTAGTAGCTTCATGCATTCACTATTTATCACTTTCAAAGGCTGAAGCAGCCAGATGACGGACAACCGCCTGAAGAAGATTTTGGAGGTGCTTCGAAAAATCTTCATCATGCCAAAGTGGATAGCGTCGAGTGAAGACCCTTTTGAAACATTGATCGTTACGATAATCTCGCAGAATACAGCCGACAGAAACACTGCAAGGGCTTTCGAAAACCTTTCGAAAAAGTTCAAGATAACCCCCGAAGCACTTACGAAGGCTAAGGAAAAGGACATTGAAGAATGCTTGAAAGTTGCAGGTTTGTACAGGAACAAGGCCAAAACAATAAAGCGCGTTTCAAAAACGATTCTCGAAAGATACCAAGGAGACTTGAAATCCATTCTGTCACCGCCAATTGAAGAAGCTAGAGAGACGCTCATGCAGTTTCCAGGCGTCGGACCCAAAACAGCAGACGTTGTGCTTCTCTTCTGCGCAAAACAGAACACCATCCCCGTTGACACTCACGTTAACCGCGTTTCAAAACGGTTAGGCCTTGCCCCGGCAAAAGGAAACTACGAGGCAGTTCGCAGAGCACTACAGTCAATTTATGATCCAAAAGATTATCTGGCAGTCCACGTTCTGCTGATTTTGCACGGCAGAAAATACTGCAAGGCAAGAGCCCCCATGTGCAAAGAATGCCCGATAAACATGTGCTGCCCCTCGAGGCAACCTCTGGAATAGGAATGACTGAGTTAGCCAGAAATATTGCAGACTTCTTTCCATATGCAGAAGTGAGACCGTTTCAAGACCAGTTCATCAAGACTGTCTTCAGTGCAGTTGAAGAAGGTTGTTCGGTCGCGGTTGAAGGAAGCAACGGCCTTGGAAAACCATCGCAGCACTGTCGGCATGCCTTCCAAAAGCCTTAGAGAAGAACTTGAAGATATTGTATGTTGCACGCGCACACCGCCAACACGACCGAGTTATCGAAGAACTGAAAAACATTTCAAGGAAAAAAAGCATCTCGCGTCTTTCAGTTCGTGGAAGACATGAAATGTGCCTAACCGGTTTGTGAGGGACAACGCACAAGACGCTAGAGCAGTCAGGGATATCTGTGAACTTCTAAAGGCAAAAAACCGATGCCTATACTATCGAAACATTGAAGAGAAAAAAAAGCCAGTGTTCTCAAGTCCAACAGCACATCGTCTCTCAACCCCGCAGTGCATCAGAAATCCTAACAGTCTGTAGAAACAAAGGCTTCTGTCCATATGAACTAACAAAGACCTGCCTAGCAGACGTTAACGTGCTCGCACTGAGCTACCTTTATGTCTTGGAGCCAGCAATACGCACTGCTTTCTTAAAGAACCTAGATGTTCCTCTGGACAAAACAATCCTAATCGTTGATGAGGCCCACAACCTTCCCTAAACAGCCCATGGAATTGCAAACAGTTCCCTGACCATGTTCGCCGTTAAACAGGCACAAGCCGAAGCAGAAGAGTTCAAACATAAAGACATAGAGACATTCGCGAGAACAATCCAAAACGAAATTGCAGACATTGCGGAAAGAATCCAGAAAGAAGCGCGTGTTGCACCAGAGTCACTAGTCGAGCTTGTCCGAGAAAAGGGTGGTATAGACAACCCCCAGAGTTTTTTTGAATATTTGTGCGCAACTGGAAACACGATCAGGCGAAACCTGCTCGTCGATGGGAAATTTCCACGATCCTCCATCCTTTCGGTAGGCAACTTTCTCATGAAATGGATGGAGACAGCTGAAGATGACTCTTTCATCAACGTCATCGCAAAGTACAAGTCCAAAAGAGGTGCAGACGCCGCAAGACTTGAGATAGTGGCCCTAGATCCCTCAAAGATAACGGAACCCATTTTCTCCGAAGCCTATTCAAACATTGCTTTGTCAGGAACACTTCAACCTCTAGAAGCATATATACAAATAACGAAGCTCCCAGAAAACACTGCGAAAAAAGTTGTATCCTCACCATTCCCAAAGGAACATGTTCTGCCGCTTGTATGCTGCGACGTCACAACGGCAATGGAAAAACGAACAGCACAGATGTACCGTACAATAATAAACCACATAAAGGAGGTTGTTCAGAACACTACTGGAAACACAGGAGTCTTCGCTGCCTCCTTTCAGGTTCTAGAAGCCCTGCGGGCAAGCAGAATGGATGAGAAGCTACAAAAACCGATCTTCTGCGAGCACAGGGCATGAGCTCCAAAGAAAACGAGAAAATGGTCGATGAATTCAAGGCATGTGCTCAGCGGGATGGCGCCGTACTTCTGGGAGTGCAAGGCGGCCGCTCGTCAGAGGGTGTGGATTTTCCAGGAGACGAAATGAATTCCGTGGTAATCGTGGGCATGCCCTATGCCGAACCAACTCCGAAAGTCAAGGCTCAGATTAGCTACTTTGAATAGCATTACCCTGGGCTTGGCCGCGAATATGGGTATGTTATTCCCGCGATGAAAAAGGCTTCTCAAGCTGCTGGCCGGCCTATTAGAACATTGGAAGATAAAGTGGCAATGGTTTTTCTTGACGATCGTTTCTCCGCGCCTTACTGTCGGCGATTCTTTCCTTTGTGGATACGCGAGAACTTAAATTCTGCCAAAAGAAGAAGGAATAATATCACGGGAGCTTCGGCGTCTTTTCAGAAGAGTTTCTTGAACGACGCAAAATCTATTTGGTTTTCTTCCTCAATTGTAGGGATTTCTTTCATGTTCTTGTCGAGCTTGACCTTTCCCAAGGCAAGCACGCAGATGTCTCTTGAAACAGGTGTTGATACCTTCACGCTTTTCCTCAGATAATCAATCTCCTGCAGGACGCCTACACCGAGAAACTTCCGTTTTGAATCGTACATGCCTGCAAGCAATCCTTCTTCTTCACCTTTCCGGGCTACGACAACCTTCTTCTTCGTGTATTCCTCAACCTTCTTAACGTTGTCAGTATTGATCCAACGTCTTCTGCCAATGATTATGCAGACCCTGTCGCTTCGTTCGGAGAGTTGTAGAGGCTTCATCCCTAAGAGCCCGTAAATCTTGCTTGCCTGCCCAGCGTTCATGCGCGTTTTGCATATGTCGAACAGTTCATTTCCCTCAAATTTCAACCAGCTTAACGAAAGCGACTGCACCTTTGCATTTCCTAGGTACTTTATGTAGCCGAGCTCGCGCAGGCTTCTGCGCTTTTCGATATCTCTTTGCCGTATAGCAGAAGGTGACTCAGCAACGACTTTCTTGAACTTTCCAAGTCCACTAATGAGAGGGGCAAGTTCATCTTTCTGTTGGATACAGAAAATAATATCCGGGTTAAGCTCCTCTATTAGCTGAATCTTGTAGTTTACAGCGCATTCTCCTTCGACCCAACCGTCCGTGTTTATCACCACAAATTCAGCGTTGCTGCCCAGAATCTCCTTTTTCAAGAAGGCCATAGCCGCGATTACTTTGTCCGTAACTTTGCTTGGCGACGTCTCCCCGACGAAGAAAGCGTTTTTCGCACGCAAGCTGAACAAATCAGTTATTGGCCGAGTGACGAAAGCGTAGGCGACTGTGGATGGCGGTCCTATGTCTGATTGACCCAAGTCTCCGTCCAAAACTGCCACTTTCCGCTTTTCACCCAACACTCTGTTTACCAAGTATGTGCAGAAGCTTGTTTTTCCAGAATCAACAGTGCCAAGCACAACTGCTGTAATAGGCTTTGCCTGTAAATTCAGGAACTCTTCGCATGATTGATTCCATGAAGGAGGAACTGTGTTTCCTTCAACCTCTTCTGCCGAAGCGGTGTCTCCCAACGCGATTTCGAAGGCAGCTGTTTCTTCCACTGCGAAAGGTAGTCTCTTGCCTTCTCTTATCACGACCTTGGTTGTCCCGCTAATCACTGAACCAAATGCTTCCACCTTTCCTGAGGTCACAGTGACGGACGCTGGTCCGTCAACCAGCAGAGTCGTTCCTTTTTTAACTGTCCGATTCATCTGTTTTTCTCCTTTGAAATCTGTATCCGCTCCTTCCAGCTATCTGTATGGCTGAAACAATATCTCTTAAACCTCTTCTATGTTTCGCTTCGCTTAGGCTACGATTTGTTCCAGTTTCACTGACGCTTTCCAGCGAAACGCTTAGGGGCAAAGCTTCGTCTAAGATGCGTAGCAACTTTTCTTTGCACTGCGGAACTCCGTCGCCTATTTTCACGGAAATAGATGCCACCTGGGTGCTTTCAAGGTTTCTTACAACATCCGCTATTTTGCCCAATGTTTCTTCGACACTGAAACAGTTTCCTGTTTCTACAACTTTTCCATCTGCCAGGACTGCCAATCCGAATACTTCACCAGGATCCACGCCTATTGTGATTTTCTCGAAGTTCTTTCCCTGGATGATTTTTAACGCCTCATTTATCAGCGCTTCCGGCCGCATTCCCTCTTGGAAGATAAGTATTCTCTGATGCTTTATCAGAGGTTTCTCCTTCTCCGTGGTGATGACAACTTCAATTTCTATGGGAACTGGTTCATATGGAGTTAAACTCAGAAAAGGCGTGTTCTTCCTCTTCAATTCGTTCACAACCAAATAGTAGTCTTTCCCACAGACGGTCACGACAGCTATTTTCGCTTTCATACAGGCAATCCTGTTTGTCAAGATGTTTGAACGCAAAGCAAATTATTGGTTTCGATGTTTATATCTGTTGACGTGTCCAAACGTGCAGCGAAACATTCCGACAGGTAGCAAAACAATCGACGAATCTTTAGGAGGAGGTATCCCACCTGAGAGCATCAGTCTCATCTATGGTGAGGCTGAGACTGGAAAAACCACTCTTGCAATGCAGTGCGCCGTGAACTGTGGAAAGCAGGGCCACAAAACCTTATTTGTCGATTGCGACGACACATTCTCAGTTCAGCGACTCATCCAGATCGCGTCTAAAAAGTTCGCAGAAATGGCAGAACTGATTGTCTTAGCGAAGCCTCACGACTTTCGCGAACAAGCAGCAATCATAGATCGGTTGGCAGAATACGCTACAAGCAACCTTGGACTCATTGTCATCGACACGTTCACGTCGCTATACCGCCTAAGAGTCTCAGAGTCCCCATCAAAAACGTTTGAATTAAATCGGGAACTGAACAGACAATCAGCAGTCTTGGCTCAAACCGCCAAGATTAAGAAAATCGCAGTTCTGATAACAAGTCAAGTTCACAGCGTTCTGGACAATGTTCCAGTGAGCGTGGAGCCTGTTGCTACAAGGGTTTTGAAATTTTGGGTTGACACAATAATCGCATTAAGACCCACTGAAAATCCGCAGATAGTTGAAATGACTTTAGAAAAGAGTCCTCAAAAACTTCAACCGAAGACTCGCAACTTGAGGATTGAAGAGTCTGGAATGCACGATTATTCAGGTCACTAATGGAGTTGCAGAAATGGATATAACAAATCTTATTGTCAAAGCAATTATTTTCATACTTCCAGCGTACTGTGCGAATGCTGCGCCGGTCATCGCTGGAGGAGGGTTGCCGATGGATTTAGGCAGAAGATTTGTTGACGGAAAGCCAATCTTTGGGAAAAACAAGACTTTCCGAGGTTTCTTTGTCGGTTTGGCCGTCGGCACCGGCGTCGGTCTTTCTGAAAGCGCGATTCTTAATTACCCCATCATGTTCGGCTTGTTGTTGTCGTTGGGTGCTCTGTTCGGTGACTTGGCAGGGGCTTTTCTGAAAAGGAGACTCGGAATTTCTCCGGGAAATCTCTTGCCAGTCGTAGATCAAGTTGACTTCATAGTCGGCGCACTTGTTCTTTCGCTTCTGCTTTCTCCGCCCATGCTTTCTTGGGAACTTGCTTTCACGGTTCTGCTCATAACCCCGCCTATCCATCTGTTAACAAACTTTGCAGCTTATAAGTTGGGGTTGAAAAGTAATCCGTGGTGAACGATTGTCAGCTTAGGCCTCTGAGCTTTATCTGTATCGTGGCTTCCAGAAATATGTAAGCCATCAACATCAGGGCCAATCCGACTATGAGCATCATGTAGGCTTGTCTTGGTTTGTAGACGTACCTCGTGCTCTGGTATATCACTATCAGTCCGATTACTCCTAAGGAGTAAATGATCGCGGCAATGATGCTGTCGCTCACGAACTGTTGGGATAGGTATGGATTGAGGAAGTAGAACTTGTTATTATAGTAGATTGCTGGCACCGGCCTCTGTATCAAATCGTACACACCGCCTGCGAAGAGAAAAACTGCAAAAGCAATCGCCAATGTCGGAATGAGGAGATTCGACGGCTTGGCGGTCGTAATCGTCCGATAAAGCCTGTTCACTGAAAAGGAGAGTGACGAGACACGCCTCCTAACTGTTTTTGACATTCTTTCTATCTTCCACTTCTGTCAAATACTGGGCCACTATTCTTGCCCATTCGCCTGTTAATGGATTCTTAGCAATCTCTCTTAAATACTCTTTCCAAGAGATCTCCGTCGCCTTCTTCCATCGATCATACTTCTTGATGACGACTTCATAGACTTCTGCATGTAGCTTGCAATAGCCCTGCTCACCGACTTCTCTGTTGCATATTGGACATTTCAATTCTTCTCTGCCTCTTTTCTTCTTTCAACGGACAATCTGGATTGAAGCATAGCACCCATGATCTTCTTCCTCTAGTTCGAACCTGAACGGTAGGCCAACCGCATACACTGCAGCTTCTGCCATGCAATTTGATTGTGCCTCTTTGCGGGAGAGCAAATGAGACCTTACACAATCCTTTAAAATAGTTTGTGCAGCCGACGAAGCGTTTCCCAGTTTTCTTCGAATGTATCATCACAAGCTTTCCTGTTTTGCAGATTGGGCACGCGCCGATTAGGCTTTCTTCGAGTCTTGCCCTTTCTACGGCATTGCCCAAGCGTTCGCCAATTTCTTCCTCTTTTTGCCTGAACTCCTTCAGCACCGGCCCAAGAATTTCGATTGCATCGGCCAAAACGTCTTCCCTCTTTTCGCTGCTCTGCCATATCCCATTAATTCTGTCCTCGAGCTCCTTCGTCATTTCAACAGAGACAACTTTTGGGCAGTGATTCTCTAGGATTCCAAGAACTTCAAAACCCAACTCTGTCACCGTCATGTTCTCGTTTCGCACATATTTCCTTTCGTAGAGCGTCTGTATTGTATCTGCCCTTGTCGCCTTTGTTCCAATCCCCGCCTCATCCATTTTCTGGAGTAAGCTGCTGGAGTTGTATCGCGGCGGCGGCCTACTGAACTTGCATTCTACAACGACGTTCTTGAAGTCGACCCGTTCTCCCTCCTTTACTGAAGGCAAGAGAGTTTCATCTGACTTAACGTTAGGCTCGTAGAACCGTTGCCATCCTTGCTCTAACGTTCGCTCTCCCTTGACATAGAAAGCGTGTCCGTTGACGCTGATGCTTAGTTTCACACTCTGTCTTATCGCGGGCTCGCCGAAAACAACCATGAATCTTCGAACAACGAGATCCCATATGTTTCTTTCAGGCTTGTCTAGAAGGTGCTCAGGCGGATTTCCGGTCGGGTAGATGGCTGGGTGAGCAGGGTCTTCTCTGCCTCCCTCGTGGGGCTTCAGCACTGGTTTAGCAAGAAGCTCTGCTGTGAGTTTCCTGTATTCTTGGACCTTGTTCAAGTTCTTAAGAATTGATCGATAGTTTATTGTTGGTGGAAGTTTTTGGCTACTGGTTCGCGGGTAAGAGATTAACGCGTCCAGATACAAACGTTGAGCCGTATCCAAGGTTTTTTTGGGGCTGTATCCAAACAAATTGTAAGCCTCAACCTGTAAGCTCCCTAAATCAAAAGGTACGGGTGCAGACTGCTGAAATCGTCTGATTTCTACCTTTTCAATTTTTCCGCTTCCTTTGCAAGCGTTTGAAACGATGCTTGCTTCTTTCTTGGTCTCTATTATTCTCTTTGCGCATTTGGCTACGCAGGTCTGTCCGCTTATTTCGATGTGTGCTCTGATTTGCCAGTATGGCGTGGGCACGAAGCTTCTGATGGACTTTTCTCTTGAAACTAAGAATTTCAGGAGGGGACCTTGAACTCGACCCGTGCTCAATGTCCTGTACTTTCCACTCCAGTTTTTTGCCGCCAATGTCAGAGCTCTTGAGAGATTGATTCCGTAAAGCCAGTCAACTTCATGCCTCGCCCTGCCGGCCTCTATGAGTGCAAAGTCCAAATGCGGCAGCGACTCAACGTAGGATTTTTCCAGCTCTTCCTTGGTCAAGGTGGAGTATTTCATGCGCCTTGACATTTTTTCTTTGTCGCCACAAGCATACTTCAGTATGCAGTATCCGATGATGCTTCCTTCCATGTCGTAGTCACACGCGTCAACAAACGCGTCAGCTTCTTTGGACAGCTTCGTGATTACTTGAAGCCACACGCGGACACGCTCTGTTCCTTTCTCTGCGAGGAATCGAGGCACCCATTTGAAATTGAAAACAGGGTAAGAACTTCTTCCCTTCGTTTCTGCAGAAACGGTGTAAAGGTGTCCAAGTGCAGGTACAATCGCGATCTCTTTATCGCGTGTAACCAGGTAATAGGGCACGCCGTTGTCTTCCATTCTCCTCGCTTTTTGGCTCATCTCCAAGGCTGAGGCTATTCTTTGGGCAGCATCCGGCTTTTCAGTGATGATGAGGGTGTATTTTCCCATGGCTGATACAGACCGCGCGAACTTGCTTAATATCCGTCTGTCTCTTTGAAGCATCTGTCCTGATCAGGATATTGAACTTTTCCTCTTTTGAACCTTCTTCAGCGTTAAGTTTCTAAGCCGCACTTTCGATTCTGGGAATTCTCAGTACAATCTAATGTTGGCAGAATCCTTCTTTGTCTTTACACGCTGTTCTAATATCAAGATTGGAGAGTTTCTTAGCCTCATTGTTTGTAATATAGAAGTTCCCAAGACCCGTCTTATTCTGCATGTGATATAGAGCGCGGTGATTATCTCCCAACTCATCACAAAGTACGTGTGCTCCACTGGAATAGGGACAGTCGTCACCATTGCTGAAGTTCTTCAACCAATAACGCGCCCGAGAGCATGGAGGAAGGGAATGCGCAAAGGTGACTTGCCTTCCTTAGTGTGAATTGTTAACTCGCCGTTCTAGCAATCGATAAATACGGCATAAACATTTAGTTCATTCACTGACAAGCGGAGTACAATGTTTATGCCCCAACGCGTTACCTGTCAAGGCTGTGGCCAGGTGCTGTATGAAGGACCCGAACTCAAACCCCCCGACGAAATTTTGCACGAACACGAAGGCAAATGTCCCGGTTGTGGCAAGAAACTCTCATTCGTACCCATAGATGTAAACGTGAAACCTATGAAATAATCGGTTCCTGGGGAAGCAGACTTGAACGGAGAGAATCGTCGAACCCAACTTTACGAGATGCATCGAAAAACTGGGAAGCTAACGGTTTTCGCCGGCTTTGAGATGCCAATGTACTACAAAGATATAACGCCTGAGCATCTGGCTGTACGAAACAGCGTCGGCGTCTTCGACATCAGTCACATGGGAAGAGTAATGGTTACAGGCATTGACTCTGAACGCTTGCTAAATTATGTGATAACAAACGACGTTTCAATGTTGCAGCCCAACGCCGCACAGTACTCGGTTATGTGCAACGATAAGGGAGGCATAATTGACGACTTTGTTCTTTACCGGTTGGAAAACGAGAAGTTCCTGGTAGTTTTCAATGCGAGCAACCGCGAAAAAGACCATGGCTGGCTAGTTGAGTATGCTAGAGGTTTCGACGTAAAAATTGAAGAAATCTCTGAAAGCGTCGCGATGTTTGCAGTTCAAGGTCCGAGCGCCGAAAAAACGTTGCAGAAAATCTCCACTGAAGATCTGAGCAAGATTGGAAGATTCAAGTGTGGACATTCCAAGTTAGCCGACGTTGAAGTCTTTCTGTCTAGAACGGGTTACACCGGTGAAGACGGGTTCGAAGTCTTCGTCTGGAACGCTTCACTTGCAAAACCAGACAACGCCGTGAGATTGTGGAAAGCCATTCTTGAAGCTGGCAAGACTTTAGGGATAGAACCTTGTGGTTTAGGAGCAAGGGATACTTTAAGACTTGAAGCTGGACTGTGCCTGTACGGAAACGACATAGATGAAAGCACAACACCGCTTGAAGCCACATTGGGCTTTGTCGTAAAACTGCAGAAGAACCGGTTTATAGGAAAACAAGTTTTGCTGAAGCAGAAGGCTGAAGGAGTGAAACGCAAGCGCGTTGGAATAAGAATGACAGATCAGGGAATACCTCGACAAGGTTTTGAAATCTACTCAGAAATTGGAGAGAAAATAGGTCAGGTTACAAGCGGAACGTTTTCTCCTTTGCTGAGGTTTGGAATCGGCATGGGCTACGTTGAGACCCCTTATGCTCAGGAGGGAAGGGCGGTAGGCGTGAGAATACGCGACAAAACCGCAAAGAGCAAGATAGTGGGGTTACCATTTTACGACACTGAAAAATACGGGTTCAAACGTAAAGCGATCAATGCTTGAAACTGAGGATTCGCTTCGATGATCGTTTTCTCTGGAAAGGTATATACCAATGGCTTATGCCATCTAAACCATCCTTCAAGAGCCATCTAACCGCAAGGGAAATAAAACACTTCAGTAGAGTCTGTAAGAGGAATGAATCTGAGATGAAGCTTCCCAACGTCCTGTCCAAAGAAGGCGCGATTAACGGTTTGAAGAATCTGGGAAAACTGCGAGTCAAAATCAGCCGCACTTCGCTACTGACTTTCGCGGCGTTGATGCTCATACTGTTCGTCGCTTTCACCATACGGATTCTTCCTATCCGTTGGGAAATAGGATCAGACGTGATACACCTGTCCGAATTTGACGCGTTTTTTGAATTTCGCATAGGGAGCTATATGGTAAACAATGGACTGTTTTCGCCCTTTTGGCCAAAGCTGTGGGTTGATACTCAACTTTGGGCCCCACAGGGAATCAACATGGGCTCAAATTCACTTCCTTCGATACCTATGACAGGAGCTTTTCTTTATGATTTAATCACTCTCTTGGGTGTCAATATAAATTTTATGAGCTTCTGTGCACTTATGCCTCCGATATTCGGCACATTGTGTGTTTTGATCATGTATTTCATCGGAAAGGAATTCGGAGGAAAATCCGTCGGAATGCTTGCCGCACTTATCCTAGCTCTAGACGCATCTTTCATCTCAAGAACCAACTTGGGCTGGTTTGAAACTGAAACAGCTACATTTTCCTTTCTTCTGTGCTTTCTGGTGTTTCCAAAGGCAATAGAGGAAGAGAGATCCATCGGTTCGTCGGTGAAATACTCGCTCGTCTCTGCAGCATGCCTGGCCTACTTCATATTGGGGTGGGGCGCAGCATATTATCTGGTAGATTTGGTAGCGCTTTACGTTTTTGTTTTGATTCTGATGAGGAGGTATACGAAGCGCATTTTCTTGGCGTACAGTGTAACGTTTGGGTTGGGACTCTTGATAGCGATGAGTGCTCCCTTCCTGGGAATAGATTACCCAATAAGCTATGCAATATTACCCGTTGCGGGCGTCTTTATCTTGCTTTGCCTAAGCGAAGTTTTGCACAATCTGACGTCGGCAAGAGAGAGGTTCATACTTACTGTAACAGTCATAGCGGCCCTGATCGGCACCTTCGTCGCTATTTCCGCCTTAGGATACACAGGCAGCATAGCGGGCAAGTTTCTAACAGTTATAAACCCCTTACTGCGAAGTGCGAGCCCACTCGTAGAATCTGTCGCCGAGCACGGAATATCCGCTTGGGGCTCAATGTATTATGACCTAGGCATATTGATAATATTCTTCATCGTTGGACTGTATTTCATTTCGAGGAATCTTGGTAACAAGAACCTGTTCTTGTTACTCTTCGGTTTGACATCTCTGTATTTCTCTGCATCCATGGTGCGCTTGCTTTTCCTCCTGGCACCAGCCTTCGGCCTCATCTCTGCTGTTGGAATAATAGGCGTGCTAAGACCATTCATCGCGATGTTGAAGGAACCTCCAAAGATAACAGCAAAGAAGTTTCGTTTAGAACATGTTGGAAAAGAATTCAGCGGAACTGCCGTTTTCCTGATATTCCTAATTTTAATGACACAATTTGCTTTCTCGCCCCAATCTGGTGGTATACCCAAAGTGTACAGCCAAGCTTATGCTCCTTTGACAGTTTCAGCAGCCAGTCTTCCGATAGTTCCCAACGGGCCAGTGACGGAATGGCTGGACATGCTCGCGTGGACGAAGAGTAACCTCAATCCGACTGATGTTGTTGACGCTTGGTGGGACTATGGATTCTGGTTAACAATTCTGGGAAATGTAACGACGCTTAACGACAACGCAACAATAAACGACACGCAGATAGAAAACGTAGGCTTCACGATGATAGCCAACGAGACTGAATCGCTAAATATGTTGAAGCTGTACCACGCGAAATACATTCTCGTTTTCACCACTCTGTCTCTGACAACACAAAGCGGTTATACATATGCCGTTGAAGCCGGTTACGGCGACGAAGGCAAATGGACATGGATGGCAAGAATCTCCGGGCAGAGCGCGCACGAGTCGGGACTGGGTAATGTTAGCAAATGGCCGGGATGGAATTGGACTGATGAAAGCGCTTTCGGGAGCTACGTCAACACTACGACCTATTGGCCGAATAATTGGGCTTGGAATCAGCAGGGATACAACACGACAATTTACAAATTGATGACTTGGGCAAGAAGCCTGTATTGCAACGCGCAGGGAGTGATTGACCCGGACGCGGGCAATGTCACTACAGTTAACGACCTAGGATACTTTGAACCGGCATACATTGCCGGGTTGACTCTTACCCCAACAGACGCCAGTAGTAAATATGGCAACTTGGTTCCACTCGTCGCCCTGTACAAGATAAAGTATCCCGACGGATGAAGGATGACGATTTGTTTCCGAGAGCCCCTGACCAACATAAACCAAACAGACCGCTGGTTCCGAACGGTTTAGGCGTCATCTACGTCATCATCAGCACCGTGTACATTTTTCTCCTGTATTTCTTTGACGTAAGGTTCAGCGTCGCTGACGGTGTCTCTGCGTCTCTGACATTGGCGGTGTGCATCTTGTTCGGCGGCTTCATGGGTCTTCTAGATGACTGGATGGATCTTAAGTGGCGATACAAGGCTTTCCTTCCACTGATAGCGGCCATACCGCTTGCTACTTTTGCAAGTTCCAACCCTGCAGTGCGTACTGCTATAGCTCTCCCCCTTCTAGGGACCATACACTTCGGGAGCTACTATTATTTCATAATCATTCCAATCCTCGTGACGATAATTACGAACACTGTGAATCAGCTTGGCGGTTTGAACGGTTTAGAAACAATATGTCCCGCGATAGTTATGATCGGGCTAATGTCCATCTCAGGGTCTTATGCAATCCTCTTGCTCTGTCCATTAATCGTTTGGCTGATACTTGCGTTCCTCAATTTTCGGGGGAGGATCTTCGTTGGCAACACTGGATCCTTTGCCATAGGGATAACAATCGCTGCTTTTGCAATCATCTCGGATCTAAAGTTCGATTTGGTAATCTCGGTTTTGCCATACATATTCAATTCAGCTTTAATCCTCTTGACATTCTTCTTCTACAGGACTAAGGCCAACGTTTCCTTTGACGGCAAACGACTCGTGTCAAACCACAGAAGAAGCCTGATAACGCTCCTCACCTTTAACCATCCGCTGACCGAAAAACAGATAGTCGCAATAATCTCTCTTTTAATGGTGGCTACAACTTTCGCAGCTGTACTTGCCCGACGACTGTTAATGCTCTGACGCCTTGCACACGCTCCACAGTATTTGTGGCACAATGCATTCAGGGCATAGGATTATAGGGACCAGTAGCGCCCGCCCAAGCTTCTTGCGAGCTTTCTAGGCAAGATTTAATAACTCATATGTAAGAAGTGAGCATAGAAGTATCCGGCGGGTGAGTGGGCCTCCACCCGTTCCGCCACAATAAACCCCGGAGTAGGAGGTGCATGTAGTTGAAATTTGATACTAGGGACATCACTCTAACTGTTGTTTTCACGGGGTTATATGCCATGATTAATTTTATGCAATTGTATTCTCCTTTCGGGAATCCTTCGATCTACGGACCCGTGCAGTTACGTCTCTCAGACTTCTTAATCGCGTTGGCTGCTTTGCTGGGAATGCCTGTCGTCATCGGAGTTACATTAGGATGTGTTGTGGTTAATGCATTTGGATCAATAGGGCCGATTGACATAGTCTTTGGTTCCCTTGCCAATCTCATAGCAGCAACTCTTGTGATGCTGCTTAGAAAACGCAGGTTACCAGCATGTATTGTAGGTGCAATGCCTATAGGAGTAATTGTTGGAGGCGGATATCTATGGATGTTCTACCCTTACCAGACTGCAGAACTCGCGTTCTTGCCTGCTTGGATTGCGACACTAGTCAGTATTACGATCAGCAGCTTGATAGCTGTCGCGTTCATAGGCTACGCAGTTCTACGAATATTGAGCAGACCGGCAATCATCGAACCGCTGAAATCACGTGGACTTAAGACACTGGAAAAGAACTAAGGGGATTGAAACCTCTTTACATGAAACGTTCCAGTTTTGTTAGCCCTATTATTTCGTCAAAATCTAGACCTAAGGCGTCTAAGACCTGATCAAACGTTGAGTGTAAATAGGCTATGTACTTGTCGACATCCACCTCACTCTTTGCTGCCAGTTCAACAGGCTTCACATGTGGTTCTTTGCTTATTTTGACAAAGCTTATCAGATCGCCTGCCTTCAATTCTGCTCCGTTTTCTCTCAAGATTTTGGCAGCCTTGACATGCTGCGGTGTTGTTTTTGTGTAGTGTTCGATGTCTTCGCCTAGGACCACATTGAAAGCCAAGTCGCTCATGCTCTCCCACTCTCGCCTCTTGAGTTGCATGTAACAGTCGCGTATAATTTCTGCTATGTCTTTTTTCGCCTTCTCGAAATCTGCAGGGGTCTTGACGGTTGCCAAGCGTGTTTTCATTTTTTCAAATGCCCTTTTTATGAATATGGGTATGTGACGTTTCTTACCTGTCAACCCTTTGACGTCGACAGTTCCGTCCTCTAAGACGCCTAAATAGTTCTTTTTTCTCGAACTGAAGACCGCGTACCTGTAAACCTTATCGACATCAAGACTCATTTTCAGCTCTTGTTCAGTCCAATGCGCCAGTTCTTCGACCTGTTGTTTTGAGGGATTTTTCAAGAAGAGGCTGTCCGTATCACCGTAAAGAACTTGAATGCCAAGTTGCTCAGCTTTGTTAAGTATTTGTGTTATGGAGTGTCTTCCTATTGCAGCTGTGGCTTCGGCTACAGGCGGGCAGTAAAGGTCAAAGCTCTCAGCTCCGAAGACCCCGTAGCTTGCGTTTAGAATTACTTTGAGTGCTCCTTGGGTGACGTTGTACCAGCTTCTTAGGTCTGAGGTTAGGGCTTTGTCTTTGGATTTTGGCTTGTACCATTGCACTCGAAGGTCCCTTAGGGAACCGATTAGGAGACTCTCTAGTGCTCGCTTTTTGGTGCAGACCCAGTGTGGTGTGCCTGGGATGAGATTGCTGCGACATTCTGGATGCGGGCACAGGATGGATTGGTAGCCTAAATTCCAAACCTTTATTATTGAAGGGTACAGGCTTGGAAAGTCCATGACGGCAACGTTGAAGTGGACCCCGGGGACGGGTTCGACAACTATAGCGCCTTTGTATTTCTTGCCTTTGATTATTGCTTTCGTTGCAGTTTTGCCCTTTGTTGCGAGTATGTCTTGAGGGGTTGGAATGAGCATATTTCTATGGCGATGTTCGCGTTGAAGGAAGTTTCTTATCCAGCGCGATACGCCCTGACGACTGACATCTTCCATAGGCATGCTGCTGATTCTCGTGAGGACCAGAATCAGTTTCATGACTAGTTCATCTTCGAAACTCGTAAGTTTGAAGGTTATCTCAGAGTCTCTGAGACAGTATTTGGCCAGTTCGGTGTAGGTTAATTCTCCCAAGCTTCTGTCCAGTTTTATTTTTTCCAGCTGGATCAGCGCTCTTCCTACGTCGTTAAGGGTTATGTCTCGGTAGCGGTTGTTGAAGGCGTATATCTGGATTGAGCGATTGAAGAAGAACTTGTAGAGGTCAATGTGCACACCATAGCTTAGCAGGCAGGAGCGTTTGCCGATTTCTATTGGAATGTCACTGCGCCTTATGCCTAGGTTCATGGCGCGGTGGGCGAGATAACGGAGGTCGAAATCGTCCCCGTTGAAGGTCAACACGAAGGGGTAGTCCCAAAGGACATCTAAAACGGCTTTTATGAGTTTTTCTTCTGTGTCAAAGTATTCGATTGCTATGTCTGCTGGTAAATGTTCTGCTCCTTCCCGGATTCCTTCGCGTCTAAGGATCAATGTTTTCTCTAGCCCGTCGGAGGCGAATATCGAGACGCAGATAACCTGGTAGGCCGCTTCTCTTGGGTCGGGAACTCGTGTTGGGATGGGAGCCAGTACCTCGATGTCGATGGCTACACGACGGAATTTTGGGGCTGGATATTCGAGTAATCTGGCCCATTCTACGATGAAGCCACACTCTTCTTCAGTGGCATCTTTGAAAGTTTCGCGGATTTTTCCCACTGTTTTCTCAGTGTCCTGCAAGCTTTTTGCGGCCAAATTGCCATCTTTGACTTCGTATATCATTCCGGGCGAAAGGTTTCGGTCGAAAATGTAGGATTGATAATATTTTATCGTTGATTCCCATACTTTGATTTGTTCAGGGGCGATTGGTGTGTCCGAGACTTTTGGGAAGTCCTCTGGGATTATGTCTCTGATGCACCCTGTAGGGCGTCCTCCGATTGCCAGAGGGTCTTTGGTCAGGATTTTTGTTATTTTCACGTCCTTGTCTAGAAGGGGGTCAAATTTGTCGACGGTTTCAAATCGGTCTAAACCTTGATGATGGACTAGGCGACTGATTCTTTCAAGCTCGTATCGTGACAAATTGGTTAGGCAGTATGGCTGGTGTCCGGTATTGTCGTACCAGAAGTAGATTTGACCTGAGGCCGGTTCATAGAGTTTCATTATGGCCTTTCCCACTTTTCCATCGTAGGTGGCGGATACAAGATAGGAAGCGGACAGATTTGGAGGCGCCACTGGTGGAAAAGCGCGTTTTCCTTTTTCGTTGGCCACGCTTTCTGTGATGATAGTGGCTCTTGGCTCCGTTTTCACTTCTTTTGCATACACAGCTTTTTTGTGTGAAAAGTCTTCTAAGTGTTTTTGTGCCATCTCAGCTTTGACCCTGTTAGCGTTATGCGTTTGAAACCTAAAAGCTCTTGTCCTTTAACCAGGAAAACATTGTTTCGAGCTTCTAACTCTAAAGTGCGCGCTAAACTGCACGATCGGCAAACAGACCATCCAGATTATAATGCCACGGTCTTCTGAGTAAGGTTGATACATATTGATACAATACATAGCGCGCCATTCAAGGTTCTCTGGCTTTCGGTTATGTGTGTGCCTAGATGCCTTACCCCCGGTCCACTATATGATACAAATATGACCTTGACAAAAAGTGCACGCGAAATATTCTGGTGTTAGGAGCTTTCGTTTTTGATTTTGTTGACCGTCTCTTGAATTGTTAGGAGGCCTAGGTCTCCGACCTTGTGTTTTCTGACTGATATTTTGTTGAGTTTGGTTTCTTGCTTGCCGAGGATTAGCATGTATGGAATTTTGAGGATTTCAGCTTGTCTAATCTTGTAACTGATCGTTGAAGTGCTGTCGTCAACTTCACATCTTATTTGAAAAGCTAGCAGGCTTTCGCGAATTGTTTCGGCATAGTGCAAGTAGTTGGTGCTGACAGGCAAAATGGTAACTTGTACTGGAGCGAGCCAAACTGGAAGGTTTCCGTTGCAGTGCTCTATTAGAATAGCGAAGAAGCGTTCGACTGCGCCGAGTAGAACTCTGTGTATCATCACTACTTCATGTTCATTCCCGTCAGGTCCGATGTAGACGATTTTGAAGCGTCGGGGCAGGTTAAAGTCGAATTGTATAGTGGTACATTGCCATTCCCTTTGCGAAGCGTCAACTATGTTGACGTCGATTTTTGGACCGTAAAACGCTGCTTCTCCGGGCATTTCTTGGTGGGCGATATTCCTTTCATTGAGGGCTTCTGCCAGAATGTTTTGAGCGTTGATCCATTGTTCCTCTGTGCCCATGTACTTTTCTGGATGCTGTGGGTCCTTGGTTGAGAGGTATGTGCGGTATTCTTTGAAACCGAATTTCTCCAGCATGTGCTGGTTGAAGTCTAGAAGTCTGACCAGTTCTGGCAGGACATATTGTGGTGCACAGAATATGTGGGCATCGTCCTGTGTGAACCCTCTAACTCGCAGCAGTCCTTGCAGCGTCCCTGATCGTTCATATCTGTAAACGGTTCCCCATTCTGCGTATCTTATTGGCAAGTCTCTATAACTTCTGGGCCGAGCCTTGTAGATTTGGATGTGGAATGGACAGTTCATCGGTTTAACAACGTACTTTTCGCCTTCTTTTTCGAAAAGGTACATGTTCTGCTCGTAGTAGTCCAAGTGTCCTGACGTTCGCCACAGTTCTTCGCGGGCTATGTGGGGGGTGCAGACTAGCTGATACCCGTTTTTCAAGTGTTCTTCTTCCCAGAAGTCTCTGATTACTTTGCGGACGATGGTTCCTTTGGGATGCCAGAGGACTAAGCCGCTGCCCACTTCCTCGTTGATTGAGTACAAATCCAGTTGCCAACCTATAGCTCGGTGATCAGCAGTTGCAACCTCTCTTTCCTTGTCTTTGTTTCTTAAAAGACTCATTCTCACGGATTCTTCAGGGGGCTGTTTTCGTCTGAAAACACGTTTAGAGTTGTGTTTCTGAATACCCCATTTGGAACACCGAGCTTGTTGATACTGCACCAGAGTATATATCCCTTCTTCTGAACAAGCGTCGGAAGGATGCACACTGGAAATACGGAATGCCTTTAATTCTCACCCGCTTCATTCTTGATGTTCAAAGGGCGTGTGCAAAAGCCTTGCTTAAGGAAGCTTGGACGCTTTCGATTGAAACCCTAAGCTGGATGGAAATGCGAAGGTTAAGCGAGCCATTGGCTTTGGCAAGAACGGTTAAACAGCTAGGTATGACTGATCATAATGCTGTGAGGATGGCTCATCTACTTGTCTCTGAAACCGTGAGACGACAGAACTTCATAGACAAGTTCATAAACAACATCATAAAGCCAAACTCTTTGAGCGAATTCAACTTTGGAATTCAAGCATTTCTGAGACTTTATGTATACCAGACGAGAATTGTCAAGAACTGGTCCAGAATAAATTTTGATGAAGCGGAGAACATAGTAAAACTTGCCCGCTCCATTTTGGGGTGGAAAACGCTGCAGCGAGTCGAACTAATTCTAGGCGTGTTACTGACTCAAAGAGCGGCATCAGTGTTCGAAGGCGGAAGCGACGAGGAGCAAATCGGGTTGCGAACTTTTCACCCATCGTGGTTTGTGAAATATTGCATAGGACTCTTCGGCAGAAGTGAGACTGTCGACATGTTACAAGCGGACATGAAACCGCCTCCGACTTACGTGAGGATAAACACCCTTAAGGGTGATGAGAATAAGATCCTCGAGAGACTTGCTCAAGATTGCATTAACGTTGAGAAAGTTAATGAGCTGAAGTACACATACGAGGTCTCAGCCACACGGCAACCCGTAACTAGAACCGCGACTTTCCAAGAAGGTTTGGTCTATCTTCAGGATAAGGCCAGCTGTTTCGCAGTAGAGGCAGGAAACCCGACACGTGATATGACTGTTCTAGATGTTTGTGCAGCGCCCGGAGCGAAGACCACCTACCTCGCTCAGCTAATGCAAAACAAAGGTGAAATCATAAGCCTGGATTATTCGAAACGCAGAATGGCTACCTGGAAAAATGAAATTGCCCGCACGGGCGTTGAAATCGCCAAACCGATAATTGCTGACGCACGCGCACATTTGGCATTAGTTGCGAAGGCTGACTTGCTAATTCTGGATCCCCCATGCACGGGCACAGGCACTTTTGGGAAGATGCCTTCAGCCAAATGGAGGCTTACGCCGGGTTCTGCAGAGAAAATGGCTGAAATTCAATGGCAAATGTTGAGCAATTGTTCAGAATATGTGAAGCCCGGAGGAACACTGATCTATTCTACATGCAGCGTTACGGTAGAAGAGAATGAGATGCCAGTTGAGCGGTTTATGAAATGGCATCCAGAGTTCTTGCTGACTGAAATAGCGCCAAGAATAGGTTTGCCGGGATTGAGAGGGCAGGAAAAGTGTCAAAGGCTTTATCCGCACATACATCGGTGCAATGGCTTCTTCATCGCGAAAATGTTGAAGAGCGAATGAATCAAGGATATTTGAAGCCACAGTTCCTTCATCATGATGCTCTTGTTGCGTGTTTCTTTCTAGGCTACGCTTTCTTTGATTTCTCCAGTAGGCATAGCAATTCGAAAATCACCTTTGCGGCCTGAATGGCTGAAATGCCTTGGTCATAGTTCGGGGCAATTTCCAGAACATCGAAACCAACTATCCGACTATCGCACACATCGTCCAGAATGTCGAGCAAAACAGTCATTTCGAGCCCGTCTGCCTCAGGATTTTGCACTGCAGGAACGTATGCAGGATCAAGGATGTCCATGTCAACTGACAAGTAGATGTTCCTGTATCCTTCCAGCTCTTCCCTCAGCCTGTTCGCGCTTCTCTTGCTGCCCATCTTTCGTATTTGGTGAGTTGTAAGAAAATCAATTCTTGTCTTTCTTGCGTACGCCAGTTCTTCCTTGCAAACTGCCCTTGTGCCGACTTCTATAATTTTCGCTGGTTTTACTTCTTCGCTTATTCTACGCATGAAAGTTGTGTGAGAGAGTTTCAGCCCTAGGAACTCGTTTCGCAAGTCAAGATGTGCATCGAAACTGACTATTGCTGTTTCTGATGCCTTGTCTCTTAAGCTCCTCGCGATGCCAAGCGTTATTGTGTGTTCGCCACCGATTGTTACAGGCGTCTTTCCATTTTCAATGATGCTTCTGATGACGTGTTCCAGGGTTTCTAAGGTCTTTTCAGTGTTTGCAGCGACATGCAAATCGCCCAAATCATGCAACATCAGGTCTTCAACGTCTATTCCCGTGCGCAGACTGTAAGTTTCAATGTTTAGTGATGCTTGTCTAATTGCGTTTGGACCAAACCGTGCTCCAGTGCGATAGGTACTGGTGACATCGAATGGAACGCCCAGGATTACGTAATTAGCTTTCTCGAAAGACTTCTGAAAACCGCCAAAGACGTTTGATTGAGAAACAAAGAGTTCATGATTGCTCATGTGATCTTCCACACTTCCTGCTTCTGTTTATCTTAACGGTGTATTCTAAACTTTTCCGTCAGCGCGCGCATAGGAGAACCTCTGAGCTTAGAATGGATTGATGTGGACTTTGAAAAGAGAGTGATTGTTCTTAACAACCCAGAAAAACACGGGAACCCTAGAGCGTTTATGGTGTCTGAAAAGCTCGTGGCGATGCTCAACAGGCTGCCTAAAGATAACAGTAAGATGTTTGGGCTCCAGTTATGGCGCATAACATTCAACAACTTTAACAAGCAGAGGAAAAATGCTGCAAGGAAGCTGAGTAACCCAAGATTGTTGAGAATCCACTTCCACACTCTTAGACATTGGAAGGCAACGATGGAATACAATAGAACCAAGGATATCCTATACGTGATGAAGTTATCGGGACACAAGAACATTGCTAACACCCTGATCTACACACAATGATCTACACACAACTGGTAAAGTTTGAGGGAGACGAATACAACTCGGCAGTTGCCATCACATTGGAAGAAGCTAAGAAACTCATCGAAGCTGGATTTGAATATGTCTGCAATCATGAAAATGTCATGCTCTTCAGAAAACGAAAATAGGATAAAACTTTACCCCCAAACCCAAACTGCTCTCCGCAAGTGATAAGAATTTAGTTGAAGACATAATGGTGAAGGTGCACATTTCGTGACTGGAGAGCGCAATGACTATTCACATTATACTGGGATTTTGTCAAATCTGATTGGTGGTTTGTATTTTGCTGCTGGTTTCACTTTCACCGCCATAACCCTGCTACTTACTTTTCAGACCCAGACAAGCCTCTTCTTTCAGATCACTCTTTTTATAATGAATATTATAGTCGATCTGTCCTTCTTCTTGGCAC
Organism: Bathyarchaeia archaeon; assembly: GCA_049516875.1. Classification (GTDB taxonomy): domain Archaea; phylum Thermoproteota; class Bathyarchaeia; order Bathyarchaeales; family Bathycorpusculaceae; genus JBEKCD01. The sequence goes on from JBEKSS010000001.1 coordinate 186,579, forward strand.
AATGGTACACAACGCATTCAACCCTTTATGCAGCCATCCCGCCACTCACAGGATTTTCCCAGATTGCAAATTACTTGACGTTTTTGGTTGCAAGTCTGACGACGATAGTGCCAACGTTACTTTTCTTTGTTTATGGGTTTGTCTATTTGGGAATAGCATCGGCGATTCAATGGATAGCGATGCTCATCGCTGCGTATCTCTTCATTTATAGGCAAATCAGTAAGAAAACCATATTCCAGAAATCCTGAAAGCAGAAACAAGAAACTAGTTTTCGTTAATAGCGCGCGCTACCCTGGGAAATCGGTTGATGCTAGTACAACTATGGTGAAAGAATTAATAGGAAAGAACACGCTTTCCTGTATTCGGAGACCGTATTTATGATCAAGAAACCAGAATGGAAGCTTAATACTACTGTCACAAAGAAAATTCGGGTCCTAGACAAGGTTGAGGAGGAACGAGAGATCAATGCGTTTGACTCAGAAATGAATATGCCCTTTATTCTGGATGTTCCAGAAGGAATTTCAATGGAGGAAATAGAAACCAATAGATGGTATCGTGCGACATTTAAGGTTTACACGTCCAAATTGATCCCCGAAATAGAAGAAGAATGGTCTAAGGTGGCAAAGACAACTGGAGGTATTCGTGAAGGGATAGAACGAATGAAGCAATCTGGAGGGTACGGGACTTTATATAAGTTCGAATTGGTTTCACTAAAATCAACATAATCATAAACAGATGCTTTCAATAGACTTCATGCTCTTTTTTTGAACTGCTTGCATCTTGAATTAGGGTAATCCACTTGTTGTTTTCTTCTACTTTGATTCCGCAGGCTTCAGCAGGAGTCTTACCAGCTATCCTTCATGTGGTCTTATGAAGCTGTGAAACGAGTCCATATGCAATTTTTATTTTGCGAGCCCACACGACTTACTCACATAATTGGTTAGCGCGCGCAAAAATCAATTTAAATAGCGGTTTTTAGCATAACGATAGTTATGAGTCAAGCTCCATTTAGTCAAGAAGACATCAGTGAAGGCGAAGATATTGACTGGACAAACGAACAAGAACAATGGAACACATACAAACTCGCAGACGGAACAATCATGAAAGTAAAACTCGTCCTAAAAGGTGTCAAACGACTAAAAAAACACCTTCCAGACGGAACACCAATATATATGATAATGTCTGACAATGTTGTTCGTGTCATTAACGTTCCAGAGAATCTAAAGTTGAAGCCAAAACAGTCAGGTATGAAACCAGTCTAACCTGTTAGCCATAGCGCGCGCTCAACATTGACTTTGCCGTTCAGACCTCAAAATTCGGAAAAACCTGATTGTTACATTACTGTTACCATAGCACTGTTGCGTTTTGATGGGAAAAGCTGTACATTGTGGTATTGCGCGCGCTGTTCTCAAACATAGAACTATAAGTGTCCTACCTCGATTAATACCAAGAGGGGGAAGTGAAGTTGAAAGTTCTGTTGAAGCTAGGTTTTGTGAATGCTGCCTTGCTGATGCTGTGTATTGGTTCAGACTATCTAGAGTGGAGAAACCTCTTGGGTCTCCCAGGGATAGCTGATGTACTGTGGACTCCTATACGCATCACGATCTGGATAAGTAGCACCAGCGCATTTGGACCAGCCATCATTGATGGCGTTTCGTGGATGGACAACTGGAGTTTTATGATACTGTTAACGATTATTGCCGTCAATTTGGTAATTGTTTGGAGAATAGAACAGAGAAAGATTTCACTGATTCATTAAACTTCATGGACTTCTTCTGGGGTTTGGATTTGGGATAAAACTTTACCTCCCTCTTCCTACACTCAGCTGAATCATGCTCCTGATAATCACCCTAACCCTGAGCTCGCGCGAGAATCTATGAAGCATTTAACTAGCGCTTTCTTTGTAATAATTCTATCATGGGAGAATACGCGCGTGTATTGTTGTATCTTTTTTGGCTTGAACTAAAGAGGATTATATTTAAAGTGAAGTATTTTGCAGAAGTTGATGTGACGGACAACTGTAATCTTAGATGTAAACATTGCTATCATTTTCACGGTAAAGAGGATTTTAGAACACAAGAGCTATCCATAGATGTTTGGGAAAAAAGGTTCAAAGAACTCTACAAGTCAGGAATAAGGAACATTCTTTTGGTTGGTGGTGAGCCTGCGCTCAGGATTGATGTTCTTATGCTCGCCCACGGGATATTTCCATTTGTTTACGTTATAACAAACGGAACAATAAAGATACCAGAAGAATTCACTCATAGACTATATGCTTCAATAGATGGGTCTCAAAAAACAAACGATTCACTCAGAGGGAACGGTGTTTTTTCAAGTGTAATGAAAAACTTTTCAGGGGATAAGCGTGTTATTATAAATATGACAATCACGAAGGATAATTACAAAGAGCTTGAGGACATTATGAAAATTGCAAAAGAGAATGGTTTCAAGGGTGTTGTTTGTAATATATGCGCAGGTGGAACCGATGTCAGCGTTACTATGGTTGTAAGAGAAAAAGAGAGAAAAACTATAGTAAAAGAACTGAAACGAGTGAAGACAAAATACCCAAAGGATTTTCTTTTGAGCAAAGCGATGTTAAAATGGTATGAATACCCAGACCATAGTGGTCCATGCTACTGGGGCGACGAAGTGTTGCATTTTGACGTTTCATGGAACAGAAGAAGGTGTTTTGGAAACAATGCGGACTGTTCCAATTGCGGGTGTCTGGCAGGGGCCTTTCAAAGTCCTCTAGAAATGCTAAGGCATCCAAGAGAGATGATGAAAATAGTTGTATGTTCATAAGCGAAGCACATCTCTTCCCAAGCGGCAGTTCATTGCTTTTCCCTTCATGACCTTACACTAGCTATTTCATATCGCACGTGTTCTTTCGTCTTTCTATTTGCGGTTTGAGAGTGTGAGGTTAAATGGGATAGTGAAACATTAAACTTATTAACGATACTGTAAATGCATTATGCTTAAAGGGGAATGAAAAAATGTCGCTCGGATCAAGGCTGAAGATCGAAAGCAAAGGTATGTTTGTAACGTTTGTTTTCTACGCAATTGTTGGAATAATCTTTCTTGTCTTGGCACTGCCAATCGTCAGCTTTGCCCCACACTTAGCGATAATCGGCATGTTCAGCCTCATAACTGCTTATGGGGTGCTTGGGAAAAGAGTCTGGACGATTTGGTTTGTGATGATTTTGTTTTTTGTTGGAACAACATTTTCAGCCTTCATGATTTACAACATTCCGCAAATAGACTATCTTCTCGGTGTAGGCGCCATACTCTACCTTATTCTGACATGGGCCTTCACTGGTTATGCTGTGGCGAAAAGAAAAGTATTTGAAAGCTAGATGAGCTCATCACTGAAAACGTTCTCGCTTGGGGAATAGCTTCCCCTCTTAGTACTCGACTAGTTGCCTTGCAGAAGGCTTTCAGTTTTGAAAAGCTGCACTGTGACTGGTTCGCCAGCATCGATGAACTGCACATCTTCAGCAATCTCCACAAACCCGTCGGCCTTTGCGAGTGTCGTTATAGCCCCGGAAAGCGCTGTCGGAATGGGCTCAGCAATCAGTCCTTTTGGCTTTTCCTGCCTTAACTTCACCATGATGAAAGTTCTTCGCCCTTTTGCTGGGAACATTCTCATCGATGCAAAAGCCTTCACTTCTATAGGCTTCTCAGCTTTTCTTCCGCTCATGACCTGAATTAATGGACGCACAAACAATTGAAAGGTCAGCAAGGCTGATGTTGGATGGCCAGGAAGTGAAAACACTAGCTTTCCAGCAACAGATGCCACTGTCGTGGGCTTTCCTGGTTTGATTGCAATCCCACTGAGAATTATGCCCGGTTCTCCAAGCATGCTTAAGGTTTTCGGCACGATGTCTTTTGGACCTACTGAGACTCCCCCCGAAGTCACAACCATGTCCGAGGAGACAAGCGCACGCCTCAGGGCTTCACGCAATTCGTCCAAGTTGTCGGGAAAGACTCCTAAATAGACTGGTCTTCCCCCGCTTTCGAGCACGGCCGTGCTTAGGCTGTAAGCGTTTATGTCGTAAATCTTCCCAGGAGGTAATTTCATGCCAGGTTCGGTTATTTCAGGTCCTGTCGAAAGAACGGCGATTCGTGGAACCGCGTAGACTCTTGCCTTCGCCTTGCCCAAGGCCGCCAAGACACCGATTTCCCTTGAACCTAACAATTGCCCCTTCCTAAGGATGGTTTTGCCTTTCTTGATGTCCGCCCCAGCTTTCATGATATTCTCATCTCTGCCTGCGGCACCAAAAACTGTGACCTCATCACCGTTTCGACTGGTATGTTCTATCATGACAACTGCGTCTGCACCTTCCGGTATAGGCGCACCCGTTACAATTTCAGCAGCTTGGCCCTTCATAACAGTCGTTTCGGGAAGTTCTCCAATGTTCACAGTCCCAGAAACCTTCAGCAAGACTGGCCTGTTCTCCTCTGCACCAAACGTGTCTTCTGCTCTGACGGCATACCCGTCAACCGCAGACCGATTGAAAGGCGGAATGTCCAAGCTGGCAGTTATGTTTTCAGCCAGGACACGATTGCTAGACTCCAGAAGAGGAATCTCTTCGACGCCTAAAGGTTTGGCTTTAAGCTGGCCCTCAATAACCTTTTTCGCCTCATCAAAAGTCAACAGTTTCCTGAACACTTCTCCTCAACCTTCCACAACGTCAAACAATTGGACATAAACAGGCTCCTTTTCCGCCAAGCCTTCTCGGTTTTCAGGAACAATGACATAGCCGTTGGCTTTCGTCATCGTTGACATCATGCTTGAACCCCGAGCGCTGATAGGTTCCGCAACTAACTCGCCATCATGCCGGAAAACGCGCACCCGAACAAAATTCCTTCTTCCAAGAGTCGTAGCAATTCCTCTAGTCATTTTGGCTTGCACGCTAATTCTAGGCTCCACCTGTTTCATCCCAAGCATTCTACATACTAATGGTCTTGCGAACACTTCAAACCCGACTATCGCCGCAACCGGGTTGCCCGGAAGAATCAATATTGGTTTCCCGCTTACAGCAGCCAGGGCCGTAGGCATAGCTGGACGCATAGCCACACCGTGAACAATCACGCCTGGCTTTCCAATCATGTTAACAGCGTCGGGAACGAAATCGGAACCTCCAACGCTTGTCCCTCCGGAAGTCATTATTACATCGGACTCTACAAGTCCAACTCTCAGTCTTTCCGAAATCTCATCAACATCATCTCTTGCAATGCCTAGATCCAGCGGTTCAGCACCTAATTCGCGGCACAAGGCAGAGAGAACAAGCTTGTTAATGTCAAAAATCTGGTTTTCTTCCAGTTTGTTGCCTAGCTCTACAAGCTCATTTCCCGTAGTCAAAACAGCGATTATGGGCTTCTCAAACACCTCGACTTTGCTTATGCCCAAAGCAGCTATTAGCCCCAGATGTTGCGGCTTCAAACGAGTCCCGACCTCTGCTGCAACATCTCCTCTTTGAATGTCCTCACCTTTTTTTGAAACATTCTCGCCTGGTGTCACTTGGCTCCAAACCTGGATTTTTTCTTTCACTCTCTTGGTGTTTTCTAGCATCACCACGGCGTTTGCGCCTTCAGGAAGTGGGTTTCCCGTCCAGACCTGTTTTGCCTTCCCAGCGTCTATTCGATTCTTGTCGGTTAGCTGGGCGACCTTAGGTTTGAACTGTGTTGCTCCGATGGTTTCTTCAGCTTCAATAGCGTATCCGTCAACCGCCGACCTGTCGAATCTCGGCACGTCCACTTTGGCGACGACATTCTCGGCCAGAACGCGGTTCAAAACTGAATTTAGTGGAACAGTAGCGGTTTTGAGCTGCTTGAACTCGATGGCTGCAAAAAACTTCTGCAGCGCGTCGTCGATTGACGTTAGTTTTTGGAAACCTTTGAGTCGCACCAAAATTTGTACCCATAAACAGCACTGGAGGAATTGGTAGAAAAATGTATCGCAGCAAGCTCGCTGCTTTAGCTTCTAATCCACTCCTTTTGGAGTATGTCACGCATTTTTGCAGCGTCTATATCTAGGATTGGGCTTTCGCTTATGATAACGGGTTTCAGCCTGAATTCGGATATAACCTCTGCCAGCATTTCAAATTCTGGTCCATAGCGTGTTTCTTCAATTGTATGATGACGTTTCTCGCCTTTGCTTGTAAATTCGATTTTCGTGAAGTGGCAGTGCATGTTCTCAACTACTTCTGTTCCAAGCCTGATTTCTACGCTTTCCACAACCCTTCGAAAATCATCAACCGTGCGAAACCGTCCTAAGTCTCTTGCGTGCAAGTGTGACCAATCAATTACCAACTGCGTTTGTTCAACCCTTTCGCATAGTTCTAGTATCTCATCCAAACTGCCAAGCTGACAAAGCCGGCCCATAGTTTCGGGACCGATCCTAACGTCATTGATTCCTAGCGATCGGATAGCTTCAACTGTCTCTAGCAAAGCCTTTAGACATGTATCAAAGGCTTGTTTGGGCGACTTCTCACCGTAGAACCCTGGATGAAAAACGACGACATGTGCGTTCATCCATTTGGCCGCGGTGGCACACGCGATCAGTCGTTGTTTGCTTGCTTCAAGAATTTCCTTCCTGCCACAGAAGTTTATGAAATATGAACCGTGCAGGCTGAGCCACACATCATTTTCTGCAGCGGCTAAGCCAAGCTCTTCGGCGTCCTCTTTCTTTATTTGTGGTTTCTTCCCCCAACGCACTGCCTCATATTCAAAGGCGTCAAGATCCTCTTCCTGCAAAAGTCTTGGAACGTCAGCTAAGGCCGCCTTCATACACCTGAATGATGGAGGAACCCCAGCCGGACCAAACCTGGGGTGGTCAGCCATTGAAATCCCTTGATTCTTCTATTTCTTCCTGTATCGGTAGCTTTTCCGCGCATATTCCCCGTAAAACAGAATCAACAGAACTGAAATCCACGCCGCAGTGTTTTGGAAGACCAAGTACTTACCAGCGGGATCTAAATTCGCCAAGGGCTCGATTAAGCCGCCAAGAGCAAGACCCAAGTCTCTAACCCCAGGGGCGATGGCCAGCAGACCATTGTTTATTGTTGAAGCGATCCAACCTATGGGCGATACAGCTTGCGCAAAGCCTCTTAAAGAATTGGCGACAGACACAACAAAGTCATACAGTGAAGAATGGTTTTGATAGGCGCTCGATATAGTCTGATAGACAAGCGCCGGATATGCCAGCAAAGATACTATGAGAACGAGTACCAGAAAAGCTAGAAATACGGTTAAGGCGCTTTTGATGGTCGCCCTTGCAAAATATATTTTTTCCCAGAGATAGGAAATTCCTCTGACTCTGGCGGGACCTGGCTTTGTCTTGTCAAGAGAACTTTTTGTAGTTTGGCTTGCTTTAGATGTTGGTTGCTTCATTTCCGTTCTTCTTCCACCGGAGGCTTCAGTTCTTCCTACTCTCTGCAGTGGCTTCACCGAAAGCTTCTTTGTAAAGTACATCCAAGTGAACAAAAGTGTAACAACAACGGCCGTTGGAACTAGGTGAAACAATGGACTGATGGTGGTTGTCACTGGCCAATTGATTGTCAGAACACCTACATCTTTTACGCCCAAATCCATAGCGTATACGACCACAAGATATTCAGCTAACACTGCCACCGCCAAGAATACGATTGGTGTAATTAACCCCTTCAATGTTATCCAGCGAATGACTAGACGCTTTGGGGTAGGTTGAGATGACAAGCATTTCACCGTAATCTACTGATCGCCGTTAAGTTGAATACGTGCTGGAAATATGAAGGTTCTCATTAAAAAGGGTAACGTTGGAGAGTCCTGCCAGGCAACTCCGATTTTCTCAGTTAAAAGAAGGTGCGAAGCCTGAATACATCTGATGCAATAAGTCAGTGTGCACTTGAACAGTAAAGGATTTAGGGCGCACGCGATTGGAAAAAAAGTCCTGTTCTCTGGAAATGTTTAAACGGTTTGAAGAGGAAGTGTTAACAGATCTTAGAACAATTAGAACCGTGTTAGTCCTGGAGTGAAATGCAACGACGGGCAAAGCGGAACGACTAGAACTTTACAAGAATCGGAATACGCAAGTATTTTTGAGCAAATTCTTAAGTGGTGAACTCAACGAAATTGAGCCTTCCTATGATCCTAAACTTGGATATCGATACAAGACAGTTGAAACTATTGTCGGAGACCCTTCAAAGGCCGAAGCATTTTTGGACAACCTCTATGAGGCTGAAATACTGACGAGGAACCTTCACGATGAAGTTATCTTTTGTCCAAAATGCAATTCCGCAGGTATTTCTATCCGCTATTGTTGTCCATACTGTAAATCATTCAACATCAAGAGGAGTTCCTTGATTGAACACGTCAAATGCGGGTACATGGATGTGGAAGAAAACTTTCACAAAGGTGACAAACTCGTCTGCCAGAAATGTCATGATGAACTGAGAAAATCCGATGTTGACTACAGACGGGCTGGAATATGGTGCACCTGCAAGGACTGCAGCAAGAGCTTCGACATTCCTGTTGTCAAACTATTCTGCCGTGACTGCCATGAAGATTTCACATTCGAGAACGCAGTGATCAAGGAAGTCTATACTTATGCTCTGAAAGAAGAGGCTAGAAGAGAAGCCGCCGGAGGCTGGGTTTTGATTTCACCCATAAGTGAGTTTCTTGTACAGAACGGGTTTGAGGTAAAGAGCCCTGCCTTCTTGAAGGGGAAGTCTGGGGCTAATCACATGTTCGACATAGTCGCCTCAAGAGGAGAAACCGCAAAAAGGGTAACGGTGATTGATCTAGCAATGTCAGCTGACAACGTTGTGTCAGAGCAGCCTGTAATTACGCTGTTCGCGAAGATATTTGATGTATTGCCTGACACTGCCTACCTCATCGCAATTCCCAAGCTGAATGACAATGCGAGGAAAATGGCAGAATTATATAATATTCAGGCAATCGAAGCTAAGAACCAAAAAGAAGCAATAAACAACCTGAAAGAAAAAGTGATAGGAACAAAGTAAAAGACGTCCTTAGGTCAGTTGCCCGCAAGCACTAATTTTCTTCCTGATTCTGCAGTAATTTTGAGGTTGTACGTTTTTCTGGCAAGGTTACGCAGCCAGACAACTTAATGTGAATCTCGGACTTTAGTGCATGTTTCCTAGCCGCATCTCTGACGTGTTGAGATCACAAACATAGCGCAAAGCGTGCCGATAACCTCAAAGAACTACATCGGAACCATGATAACTACCGTGCACTTATGGCGCTTCAAAGTAGTCTCTAACATGCGTCCCCCTCGTTGTAACAATATCCACATAGTATGTGCTGCCCGAAATCCAGTTTTGTGAAATACTGAACCACCGATGTTCTCCTATTTCGAGCCTGAAAGGTCCTGCGAAAGACTGGGAAGTGTGGTTTACATAGACCCCGGAGACTTGGATGACCACTTGGCCGACATTTCGAAGGTAGACATCGATACTTTGCGTCGAATTGTTGAACCACAAATCTTCTATGATGACACGCTCACTCATTGTTTCTCGAAGGTTGGTCGTTATGACATAAGTTGCTGTGGTGGCAAGTGCCATGGCCGCGACAGCCACGACTGTTAGCAGTAGATTGCTGAGAACGGGAGTTATAGCCCGTTTGTCCCGGATGAGTTTTTGGAGCATTTTAGCCATCTTGTCGCCTCATAGGAAGAGTTTCAGGGCTACGTAACCGCACAGCATTAGGAATAAGCTGTGCTTCAATCCAGCTTTTATTGTTCCGTCTCCCATTTTTCCAGCAACGAGTCCCCCGAAAAAAGCCTGAATTGATGTCATGTGAAAGAATATTCGTTCAATTGCACCTGGAGACATCTCTGCAGTCGCGAGCATTGACAAGCTCTGTATGCTTGCAAAAAACGATCGGAAAAGCAGGATTATGGTGAAAAGAAAAACGAAAAAAGCCACATAGATTATTGCAATGTATGGTCTAGTTTGGGTTCGACGTTCCTTGTCAAGAAGAAGCGTCGTTTGTATGAACTTGCCCATAGGGTCGAATACCTTCTCAACTCGCCCTCCTGACCGGCTTGCCTCGATAATCATCGGCACGGTTCTCTGCATCAACACGGTGTTAACTCGCTTTCCCAAACTCAAGAGACTCTCTTCAAAACTCATTCCCCAGGAAATCTGTGCCGTCATCTTCTTCAATTCTTCGGTGAGCGGTCCGTAGTCCCTCTTAGATGCCTCCTCTATAGCTTGGGGCAGGGTCATTCCTGTCTCTTGAGCTTGTACAATGCTTCTAAAAAGATCTGGTAAGTGTTCATCTATGGCTTTTCTCCACTTATAATCCACATAGTTCAACATTGCAGCCGGAAAAACAGATACTATGATGGCGAAGAACGCGAACTCATCGAACGTGGCTGTCGACCAAAACCTAAGAAATCCATACGACATTATAGCTGCAGCTAGCGCGACTGAGACTATCCACGTTGTTTTCTTCAGTTTGTCATTTATTCTTGGCATTTTATCACCACTTAGGTGATACCGTATCCAAGATTATTAGGAAGGTTATTGCGCCCAATGGGATTCCCATGTATGTTAGTAGTTCTAACATGAGATCTGGGCTAATTATCCCAAAATTACCTCCGCCAAGCATCGCCATGACGACGAGCATTATTACCAGAAACAATGGACCTGTCAAGAGAAGGGTTACGTAAAACTCTGACAACATCGACAGAGTATCTGAATACTTCTTGAGGTTTATTCTCTTCAGCCTCATGTATTCCTTGGATTTTTCCCGAAGATAAGCTGCCAAATTGCCTCCTGAATGAATTGTTGTGATGAATCCTTCAATCGTCTCGCGGAATCTCTGAGAAGGAGTTCGCTTCGACGTTTCCTCGAGAGCAGAAATTATGTCTGAGCCAAAAAGGTTCACATCCCTCACAACGTTCTTTGCCTCTGCGGTCACAGCTAGCGGCAGGCTGAGATTCGACAGTGAGTAGAATATCTTTTCTGGGGAGACGCCAGCACTCGTTAGGATCGCCATGTAACCTGTTGTGAATGGCAATTCATCTTCCAATTCTCTCTTGAGCATGTCCGCACGATAAATCGGATAGAGATAGAACCCGAGAATTGAGAATGCGAAAGCGAACAAGCTTCCGCCGACACCGAACAAGACCGCTGGTAAAAGTGGCAAATTGAAAACTAGAAATAGCAAGCATGGTATCAGCAAAATGGTAGTAGTGCAAATTAATGCCGTAGCGAAGATTGTCAGACTGACGTACGCCTTGAAGTTGACTTTAAGCCCTGACCTATGTAGTTTTACGTCCAAATCTTTGAACAAAGGCAGAACCCATGCTGTTTTGTCTCCAATAATATTGTAAGCTACAGATTGTGGACTTTCAAACGGAATCTTGAACTTTTTCTTGGGCACTTCTCGTTTGGCCCTAGGTGATTTCAAAAGAGACCGTCCTAGCCTCATTCTTAGACGAACGTAGAATGCCTTGATTTTTTCAAGAGGTTTCCCGTTTTTCACTTTAGTCCAACTCTGGCTTTTTGGAAAACACGATCTGGATTAGCGTAATACTCTCGAATGACACTTGCAACTTCTGTGTAATGACGGATGCCTTTGCTTGTCATCCAATCTAACACCGTTTGTCTTCGACTCAACTCGCGTTTTACTTCTTCTTCATCGATTTCCAATTTCTTCATCTGTTTCTCCAAGAGGGTGCTGTGGTTTGAGCAGGAGAATCTGTCGAATTTCGGGTTCCAGTGGAAAACCTCTTCAGTGACTATGTTTCTTGACTGTTGATCAAGCCCCAGAACCTCTGTTGTCGTGTTTATTCTCCTCGCCGGTTTGCCGTCAACTTCTGTCCTTGCCATGACCATTACTACGTTTGTCATAGCTACCAGCGGCTTCGGAATATTCATAGGTTCAGATTCTAGTCGGTTTATCACTGCCTCAACCGATTCGGCGTGTATTGTGCACATTCCTAGGTGGCCTGTTGCCATGGCCTGAAACAATGTGTAGGCTTCCTCACCGCGGACCTCCCCCACAATTATGTAGTCAGGCCTTTGCCTTACTGCAGCTTTCAACAGATCGAAAAGCGTGATTGATCCGCTCTTCTTGTCCTCATGCCCGAAGCCTAGCCGCACGACCGAAGGTATCCAGTTTTCATGGGGCAGGTTAAGCTCTTGAGTGTCCTCTACACTAACCACCTTCATTTCGGGCTTTATGAACATCGACAAGCAGTTTAACATCGTTGTTTTTCCAGAGGCTACACCTCCTGCTACCAAGACCGAGGCCCTGTTTTCCACAACGTACCACAAGTACGCAGCCATTTCTGAGGAAATAGTTTTGAATGCAATCAAGTCGGAGATAGTTAACGGGTCAACTCTGAAACGTCGAATCGTAAAAGTTGAACCTCTTCGCGTGATTTCATTCCCATAAGTGAGCTGAACACGACTTCCATCTGGAAGTGACGCGTCCAGAATCGGCGATGCTATCGAAATGTTTTTCCCGGACAGATATGCCATGCGAATTGTGAAGGAGTCCAATTCCGCATCAACGTTGAATATGATGTTTGTGGGCAAGGATTCGTAGATTCTGTGCCAGACGTAGATTGGAATGTTTACCCCATCTGCGGATATGTCTTCGATAAGATGGTCTTTCATTAATGGATCTATCTTACCGTAGCCTATGAAATCTCTTATTATGTAGTATGTAAACTTGTCAATGGCTTCCGGTGGCACTTTAATCCGGTATTTTCTAATTATCTTCTTTGTCTGTTCTCTCAGATAGCTTTCTGCTTTTTCCCTCGTTTCTATTTCCTTGAGGTTCACGTCAACTTCTTCAATAAGCAGAGCCTTCACTTCTTTTAGTTGCTTCTCTTCCTCTCTCTGAAGAGTCGGCTCTATGACTTCGTAGCGTATTTTCTGTGTTTCTGGATCTTTGACTATGGCTGCATAGACGTAAGGCTCTTGTATAGGGTAGGCTTCTCTGAAAGCCGTCGGTCTCTTGGCTTCCTCTTTCAACGTGATGTCTACGGTTGTCTTTTCCACTGTGGACGCTTTTGACACTGATTCTTTCATCGTTGGTACTGCCCTCTTTAGTTTAGACTGTATAGTACTTTTCGACATATATTGTGTCGCTAGTCTTAATAAATGATATGCACAACTAATCCTTAGCACACTTAACGCAAGTGAAACTTAAAAAAGCTCAAAACAGCTATTCCTCTGGGTCTTCGATTGAAAATTAAAAGGGAAGAAGCTGGCAACAGTCAAAAACCTAAACTCGCAAAAGACCACTCGCAAGAAAAATCAAACAGTAAGAAATCAAAACCTCTAGATGCGTTTCAGGCAAGATCAGAGGAAAACAGCACCGAGGGCAAAGTGCGAGGCGTGTTGTTCTGTCCAAAATGCGGTTCAACTGACGTTTTTTGGGCCTCCGGTCTTCCCCAACTTTGGTCCGTTTGGGATTGCAGAAACTGTAGGTATCGCGGCGCCCTCATACTTAGAGATAGCAAGCTAGCAAAAAAACTCAGAGAAGTATATGCCAAAAGATTTGCAAAATGATAAGACCAGCTTGGTTTCGGACTTCTCTTCTTAGCTTTTTTCCAATTCTTGTTGTTCTATTCTATTGTTGCGTGTCTGCGTTTCAAATCTGCTTCAGTTCGACCCATTCTATGCATTAATTCGACTACCAAACTGTCCAGAAAAACCATGCAGTTAATCTCGAAGATGCTCCCAAGGGGAGTCAGTGGTTCGCGTTCACCGATAATTTGTCTGACCAAGTAGTCTTCTTCTACGGGCATACCCGCCTTTGTCCTCCCCTTAACTGTGACCACCAGGTCAGCCAGTTGTCCTAGAGCAGATTCTAGGAAAGACGTGATTGCCACAACGTTGGCGCCAATTTCTTTGGCGGCCGTACTCGCGGTCAACACAATCTTTGTGCTGCCCGTGCCTGAAATGGCTATAAGCAGATTTCCGCTGCTGGTGTTATAGTTTCGCCCAGAAAATATACGTTGAAGCCCAAATTCATCAGGCGCAAAGCAAAAGCCCTAGCTACGAATCCGCTTCTTCCCATTCCAACAGTGAATATCTTCTTTTCCTTTGCTTCAAGGATAAGCTCGATAAGTCGCTCGACCTCTTTCATGTTAAGCGCTTCAATAGAGACTTTTATGCACTCAACAATTTCGTCTGCTGCGGCCTTTAACCATTTCAACCGCTTGAATCTCCCCGACGAACGCTTTACACCAGGTCCAAATTAAAAGGCTTCTGGTTCAGAACAAACGTGCTAATAGACTATGTAGTGACGGGATCCCGACAAACAATCGAACATAAATCGCCGACGCCAGAAGCCCAATGGTGATGGCCATCATGACAATATCGCCTATATGCATCCTTAACACATACAAGTTCGTGCGTTTCTTTGTGGCTCCCCAAGCACGAGACTCCATGGCTTCAGCTAATTCTAAGCTTCTACGAATCGCGCTCACAATCAAGGGGATAAGAATTGGAATATAGTTTCTGATTCTCTTTAAGAAGTTACCTTTTTCAAGCTCTAATCCCCTAGCCTTTTGAGCGTCCATGATTGTTTGAGCTTCCTCTGCCAAAACCGGGACAAAACGCACCGCCGTTGTGAAGGCAAAAACGAACTCGTACGGCACATGTGTCTGTTCCATGGCAAGACCCAAGTGATCTGGCGAAGTTGTAAGAAAGAAAACGGAGAAGGATTCCACAAGTACTACGAAACGCAACGTCAAAGCTGTAGCAGTTTCCACCCCATCAGCTGTGAGTACGTAGTTGCTGCTGAAAAACCTGAAGATTAAATTAGTCGAGAAGATTATAGCAGCCAGAAATGCTGCCCCACGCATTGAACGAAGCCATTCACGTTTGACGCCGGCCAAGAGAACAAATGGAATTTGAATGAGGAAAAGCGCTATCAGGGGCAGAAGTTCCCCGAAAATAATCGCAACTGCAAAGATAGCAATCACATAGACAAACTTTATCCTTGGGTCTAGATTATGTATCGGCGAGTAGACTCTCCGAAACTTGAGTCCGTTGAAAACGCTCATTTGCCGCCCTTCTCCAACATCTCTAGTAGAATTTTCCGCGCCTCATAGATGTCGATGACATCCAACCGAACGTTCAGGTCCCGGAGTTCTAGGAATATCTGCGCTATCTGAGGAGGCACAATCGATGCTTGTGTCAAGATGCCCTGGTCTGTGAGGATCGTTCTTGCTTCGCCGTCGGCGATGATTTTTCCTTCACGCATCAACAGAACCCTTGGGTTGCATTCAGCCACAAATTCGACGTCGTGTGTAACGATGATTACAGTTTTTTTCTGAGTCTTCATCTGCATGATGAACTGTCGGAGTTTTTCTTTTTGTTCATAATCCTGTCCTATAGTTGGCTCGTCCAATATCAACATCGCCGGATCCCAAGCTAACACTGAAGCCAAAGCCACACGCTTTCTTTCTCCTCCACTGAGCAAGAATGGAGATGTCTTTCTGTACTGAGTTAACCCTAATAGGTTCAGGGCCCAAGTTATCCTTTTTTCGATGATTTCTTCACTGAAATTGAAATTTCTCAGAGCAAACGCTATTTCTTCCTCTACTGTTTCACTAAAAAGTTGATTGTCCGGATTTTGAAAAACAAATCCAACGTTTCGGGAAAGAGTTGCCACACTGACCTTTTTCGTGTCAACTCCGTCTACGAACACCTGTCCGGTGCTTGGCTTAAGCAGACCGTTGAAATGTTTCACTAATGTTGTCTTTCCAGCTCCATTCTGTCCCATTATAGCGACAAACTCGCCTTCTTCAATGGTTAAGCATATTCCCTTCAATGCTTCCACATCGTTTTGATACGTAAAATGGACATCTTTGACTTCTATCATCGGCTTTCGAAAGCCTCCTTAAGCAAGTTTGCCATTTCATCAGAAGACAAAGGAACAACGTCGCCGAGTTTTGCCCCATCCTTCATCAGCATCTGATAAAGCCTCGTTGCCTTTGGAATGCCGACTCCGACGAGGCGGGCTTCTTCAGATTTCAAAATCTCATGTGGATCACCGTCCAGAAGGACCTTTCCTTTGTCCATCACAATTATGTGATCTGCGTACCTGGCTGTTAAATCGAGCCTGTGCTCAACGAGCACGACGGTGATTCCGAGGTTTCGGTTCAACTCATGGATTACTTCAAATATCCTTCTTGCACTCAACGGATCAAGGAAAGAAGTCGGTTCATCCAGAACAATTACTTCGGGCTTCATTGCCAGCACCGAAGCTATCGCAACGCGTTGTTGTTGTCCACCCGAAAGTTCATGCGGCGCTCTTTCCCTCAAATCATCGATGCCTGTCAGCTGCAGTGCCCAGTCAACATTCTTGCGCATTTCTTCTCTTGGAACCCCCAAGTTTTCAAGTCCGAACGCCACGTCTTTTTCCACAGACAAAGCAAAAAGTTGATTTTCTGGATTTTGAAATACGAGGCCCAAATGTTGTGCAAGCTCGTATGTGGGGTGTTCGCTGACATTAAGCCCCGCAACGGTTATTTCACCCCTCATTTCACCCTGATAGAAATGAGGAATCAACCCGTTGAAACACCGGCAGAGGGTTGTTTTTCCGCATCCGCTTGGGCCTGTGACGAGAGTGAACTGACCTTTCTCTATTCTTATGGAAACATCGCTGATTGACGGGCTAGTCCCGCCTGGATAAGTGTACGTCAGATTCGTCGTTTCAATTATTGCCATGTAAATAATGCCTGCCCACTTGAAGCGGGTTGTCCGCTCATTTAAGAGTAACTACCTAATTATGGTTACCCAGTTTTTCCTTCAAAAGAAACAGGCATCGCTTAAGCCCGATTTCTACATTGCCTTGCCCGTTGACTCCTGCCGCTGTGGCATGTCCCCCGCCCATGCCATGCAGGTATTCGCCCAATGGCTTAGCTATGTCTTTTCCGAGATGAACACTCGTTTTCTTGTAGAATTCAAGTGAACTTCGCAGGCTGATTTCCAGGTTCCCGTCTTTTGCCCCTGCCACAGCGGCAACATGGGCCCCCAGTTCTACCATTGCCCGCGCAGCCGAAGCCTGATAGGCACTGACGTGTGATAAAGCGATTATCCATTCCCCGACCCTGAAGAGTCTGGTTCTCCTAGAAGCCTTAAGCCTCGCCACACGCTCGGAGAAATCCATAGGCAACGAAAGCAACGGCAACGTTTCTTGAGCGTTCACGCCTGCATCGATTAACCCCACAATGTTCTTTAACGTCATTGAGCTGGCAAGGACAAAATGCCGCGTATCAAAAGCTATGCCCAAGAACAGAGCTTTGGCCTCGTTTCCACCGGGTTTTATTCCAGTTTGCCTGTAGAAATCGTATACGATCTCACAGGTGGATGATGCCCCTTCATCCGTTATAGAAATCTTCGCGAGCTGCTTGGTTTCAGGGTGACCAGTGTGATGATCAACAACGATGATCGGAGCTTTCGAATTCTTGACCCTTTCAGCCAAATCGTCCAACTGCTGGACAGTGTTCGTGTCGAGCAGCACTATGGCATGTGCTTTTTCTACACTCGGTTGTGTCTTCACTTCTACAGCCAAATGTTCGAGGACATGCCTTGAAAGTCGACTTATCCCATGGGCCGCCCCAATTTCAACGTCCGTTTGAGGCCGTGACTGTTTAAGCAAGCTTGCAAAAGCATAGGCGGAACAAATTGCGTCTGGATCGGCATTATGGTGACAGAGCAGAACAACAAACTTGGCGTCAACCGCGTCTAGAAGGGTGATTATATCTGCGAATGACACGTCAGTTCCCTCAAATGTTTTTCAGCAGAAGAAAATGCTTCTCTGACGGCTTCGTCAACAAGGTTCTGCACGTTGAAATTGCCCATTGAAGGAGAGAGCGTGACGGCCACATCAACCCTTAGCGCTACAGGTTTTGTACCTTCTGCTTCCGCGCTTATGTCTAGTGCTTCTATCTTCTTCGAAGGGACTTTTGACAGAACGTGTTCTCTGGCTGCTTTTTCAGCGATCAGACATAGCTCTTCAATCTGCTCACTAGTTAACTCTGGTATTCCCAGTGCTTCCATAAACCTCACTTGGAGAGGATAATCGGCTAGGGAGGAGGAGAAGCTGGGTTTAGGTCTTGTTGAAGCTTTGTCTGTACGTCTTTCAATTGACTGCGTAAACGCTCTTCTTGTTTTACGAGAATTGTGGCTCGTGTGTTGAGCAGTTCCTTTCTCTCAGTTAATTCGGTGAGTACTTTCACCCTTTCAGATTTCATCAACAACGAACCTGCCGCCTTGTATATCACCGCGTCGTCGGTCAGTTTTTGCAGTTCATTCAAGGCTTGATCAATCTCGGTTACCTCAAGATCCACCTGTTGCTTCTGCCCAAGAATTGACTGAAGCGTTTGTTGGAGCTGCTGAAGTCTGAGTAAACGTTCTTGAACCGGCGGCGGAAGCTGCGAAATCTCGTCACTCACTTCCATCCTTCCATCTGCACAGCAATAAGCTGGGCTATTAATTAACATTTTCTCAGATTACGTGAAGGTTCTCAATCCAAGCTGTTACGCCTTGCATCTTTGCTGCTGATTCTTGTTCTTGCCTAGAAATAGCATAGGCGTAAGTTGTTTCGATCGTTAATATGGTTGGCAGTGGCTTCGCCTGGAAAAATCGAGGTTTGTTCTAGGAACGAGCATCGTAGAATTGAACGGGACATTCCCTGGAACTGCACGTCCCTCAAGACTGTGATTTCGAGGCTGAACTTTCTTTTCCTTCTTCTCCTTCAAGTGTCTTGAATACATTCAGAATGGAATTTATCCACCTCAGGTATGCGTTCAGCGCAGCACGCAGCGCAACGGTATCTTTGGCTTCAATCTTCAAAATCAGGAAACTTCCTTCTTTCGCCAAACTCGCCTGCGAACGGGCGCTGGTCGGACTGTTAACCTCTGGTTCTAAAGATCTGAGAATCGTTTCCAACTTTTTCCCTGAGGGAAACTTCAAGCGTACAGTTGCTCTTGCTTTCATTCAGGCATTTCCAGAAAATTGTTTGAAAGCCCAGATTCAGCATGAATCCGACAGAAACGGGGAAGACTAGGCGCTTTCTTCTTGCGCCGTCTTTAACGTTTCTTCTACCTGTATGCCTTTGGCTGAGCGTTTTGCCACTATTCCAAGCTTTGTGATTGGCGTGTAGGCCCCACCCGTATAGGTGAAACCGCATTTTCTGCATTTCCAGATTCCGACGCTTTCCCTTTTCACTCTTGAGAAACCACATTGTGGACATTTGTGCGGCTTCTTCATCTCTTGCATTACCTTAATGTAGCGCTTTCTGACGGTCGAACCATAACGGGGGCCCAGTCCGCGTGTAGGTCCAACTTTCTTCGTTCTGTTCCCCATAGCGTCTTCACCAGTTCAGTTGCTTTCGCATTTCCTCAACTTTCTCTTTAGCTATTCTTGCCGCTTCGAACACTTGTTTCGGTTCGAAATATCCGCTTCCGCCCTTCTGAATCGCACATATGTTGCCGTCGTCATCAAATGCCATTGAAATCCTAGCGTCCATGACCTGTTCCTCTTCCAGCCACGGATCGACCACAAGCTTGTCGCCTATCTTTGCGCAGGTGACCGTTATGGGACGTTTCTTTATTGGAAGCGGCTCATAACCCGGCTTGATTTTCACTTCTCCATCCTCAACTTCGTACTTAGCCATTTTCGTGTTAAGCAACGCAGCCATCGCGGCCAATGCTGAGGCATCTATCAGGTTTCCATCATGATTCAACACGTAAACATCAACGAAGACCACGAACACCTTCTTCCCAGGCGCGATGCACAGTTTCTCCAGGTCAATGGCTTTCGACTCTCTGATTCCCCTGTCAACGACCCTTGCCAGCTCTATCGAGTTCTCGTCTGGAGGTCCCGGTTCAAAACGGGGCGAGGCCAACGGCACAAGTTCAACGTTAACCGTTAAGACTCCTTCGTCAGGCGTGTCCGGAAACGGCTCACCCATCTCAATTTTTGTTCCAACGACAACTTCAGTTCTTCCAAGAAGCACCTTTGCTGAACCCTCTGCTCGCTCAATTATACCCTGTTCGATCTTTATTTCGCGATAGTCTGTCAGCCCTCTGCCGTCCAGACGTTTTCCTTTGGCGATCAACTGTTCAATCTGCTTTTTTTTCACCCGAGTGATTACTGCAGCCATTATTCTTCAGCCTCCTCCTTGTTCTCTTCTTTAAGATTCACGTACTTGGTTCTTAACGCTTCTTTCTGAAGAGCGTAGATTTGTCTGCATCCTTCAAGGGCCAAGTTTACTGCGCTTTCAAATTCGTCGGTTGACAGTGTTCCATCCATCTGCAGCAACGTGACGGCGTTCAGGTTGGGCATCAGAGCCACGGGAACATCAGCGGAACCCACCTTGTCCTCAGTGTCCATCAAGTCCAGCACGATTGTGTCATCCACTTTACCTGCTGCGCAAGCCACGACGAGGTCTCGCATTGGGATGCCCGAGTCTGCCAAGGCCAAAGCGGCTGCTGTGATGCTCGCGCATCTTGTTCCACCGTCGGCCTGCAACACTTCAACGAATACGTCTATCATTGTGCGCGGGTAGTATTCCATGAAAATGGCGGGTTCAAGCGATTCCCTTATCACTTTTGAAAGTTCGATTTCTCTTCTTGACGGCGCAGGCGACTTGCGTTCCTGAACTGAGAACGGCGCCATGTGGTAGCGGCATTTAAGAACCGTTCGGTCAGGAAGGGCTAAGTGTTTGGGATGCACTTCTCTCGGCCCGTACACACCTGCTAGAATCTTGTTTTTTCCATGTTCAATGTACGCTGAGCCGTCGGCGTTTGAAATCACGCCTACTTGAAGCTTCACCGGCCTTAACTCATCGGGCTTTCTCCCGTCCAGTCTTAGGCCTTTTTTATCAATTAATCTTTCAGGTTTATCATTCATTCTTCTTTTCCTCCTTTCTAGATTTTTCTTCTTTAAGCATCTTGGTTATGCGGTCTGTGAGACCGCTTGTGTGTGATTCTTCTTCTATTTTGAGAATCGCCATCATCGCCAACTGTTCGTCTTCAAGAGTCTTTCCCGTAATTAGCACGACTCCGTTGACGCCTAGGATTATGTCGCAGCCTGTTTCCTGTTTTATCATGGATATCATTGAGCCTTTTCTGCCTATCACGCGGGGGATTTTCGTCGGCGTGACTTTCACTATCTGCCCGCGTGTTATCTTTCCGAGGCCAGGTTCTGCCACTGTCAACTGTGGATCGTGAGTCCTGTCGTAAGAGACTATTTTGGCAACCAGCAGGTCCCCTATGTCAAGAACTTGGGGTAAATCGTCTTTCTGCGGTCTGAAGGGTCTGCTCAACACGTCTGAAGCCCTCAGAAGGGCTGGGTACGGCGAGTTTATGTCAGCCGTCCACCCGCTGAACCCAACTTCCGTGATTGTTCCTATGATTATGTCTCCCATTCTTGGGACGTAAAAGGATTTCAGGGCGACGACGTCCACTTTTTTGGTTTCATACTCGACGATTCCAACTCTTGAAGCGTAAATCTTGTTGTTTTCCATGTACGTATTTTCTCCAGCTATGTATTCGCCCTCTGCGATTAAGTCGCCAGGCGTCACAAGCTGTCTTCTTTCCAAAAGTATTGGCATAAAATCACTCCTTTCGGGTCATAACAAACTCGTTAGGGGTTAATCTTTGCTTCTCCGTTGCCCTTGGTTATTTCTCCGAGTTTATCTAGGAATGGGGCGTACACTCCTGCCGGAATTTCCAAGACTCCGTACCATGAACCGTTTGCACGCCATTCTTCATGTTTTATCGTTCCGAATCCCTTGATTGTTCCGTAGGCCCTCGTCGAATACTCCGCTGGTACGGTGACTCCTACTGTTATTTGTTCCATCTTAAGGGGCAGAATTATCCGTAGAAGCTTGATTATTTCTTTAGCCTGTTCTTCCACAGGCTTGAAGGGGTCTATCGAGTAGCGAACTTGCTCCATGGCGTTTTCTATTCGTGTCGGCGGATGAGGAAGGTTAGTCTTGGGATCAACGCTCTGCCTTGCTATGAAGTCCACTATCTGTTTTCTCTTGTCTTCAATCATTTTCCTGCGCTGTTCGGTGGTCAGCTGCAACGTTCCCTTGGTCAGTATCGTCTCAGCTATTTTCAGCGAATCCGTAGTGCCGAAAGCCTTGCGCAGGTTTTCCTCTGGCGGTTTTGTGCCTTTGTTAGCGTCGGAAAATATCGTTTCAGCCGCTAAAACTTCGGTTATTGCCGCTATTTTTCCCATGCGAAAATCTAGGGCTTTTTGAGGTTTTACAAGCACTTCAAAGTGTTCGTCGTCTACTTTCATGCGTGCAACGGTGTACTTATCACTCATCAGTGTGTCACTTGCCCACGCCTAGCTCTTTCATGATATCCTCAATTTTCTCGTCGCTCAGCATATCCATTTTCTTAGTTTCTGAGGACACCACTGCTACTTTGATCCTCGGCGGCAATTGTCTTGCTTCCAAGGCTTTTGCCAAGCATTTCACTGCGAGTTTCGTGGTTTCTTTGAGGCCCATCTCTTCTTTGTACTCCTCTTTCAGAATGTTGAACACTGTTTCTCTTCCAGCGCCTTCCGCTCTGGCTTTGTAGCCCCTGTAGGTTCCGCTCGGGTGGGTTCCGAACACGCGGTTTCCCGTCTTGTCAACGCCGACAAACACCATTGACACACCGAAGGGTCTTACACCCGCGTGTTGCGTGTAAAGCTGCTTTATGTCGCATATTCTTTTTGTCACAACTTCAACGTCTATTGGTTCATCATAAGTCAGCTTGTTAGACTGAGCCATAACTCGCGCCTGATCTATGAGTATACGTGCGTCTGAGCTTAAACCAACGATGGCTGCACCCACGTGATCGTCTATCCGGAAGATTTTCCATGAATACTCCGTTTCTTCCAGTGGATCCACGGTTTCTTCGGCTCCAAGAACGACTCCTTCTGAGCATCGTATTGCAAGGATGGTAGCCCCGCGGTTAACAAGCTCCATTGCGTATTCAACCTGAAAAAGCCGCCCGTCCGGTGAAAAAACGGTTATAGCACGGTCGTATGCACCTGGTGCTGCAAACACTGACATCCATTTCATCCTCACAGTATATCCTAACTATTTGCAGTCTCTCATATGACAACTATACTAAAAACCTTTCCTATCCTTTTCAGCCTTTATTTTAAGGTCTCATTAACCGATGTCTTCGTGTCTTGATGCTTGGGTGAACGGAAAACTATTGAACTGAGTCTATTCTTCCCAGTTTAGCAGCCTTCTTTCTCCTTCAATCTTCTTCAGGTCGGTCAAATCCTGAGTGACTTCCATAGTTCCCAAATATTCCCCGTTCTTGTCTTTCACTGCGAAGTATCGTATGTGGACTATGCGATTGTTCATTGTGATCCAGAATTCCGCCGTGTCTTTTTCGCCCGTTGTGAAGGCCTCGATGATTTTGTTGACTATATGGACGCTTTTCTGAGGGTGGCACAGCTGCACGCTTCTGCCGATGACCGCTTTGGTCCTTACGAATATTCTCTTTTCAGCCTTGTTGAAGTATTTCACACGGTCATTTTTGTCGATGAAGGATATGTCCACTGGCAACGTGTCTAATATTGCCTCAGCTTCCTCTTTTGAGAGGCTTCCAGTTTCAAACTGCAAGGTCTCCTCGGACGGTTGTACTTTTCTGGGTTCGGGTTTTGCAGCGTGAAACGGCGCTAAGACGTGTGGAGACGTAAAACTGGAGTATCCAATCTCGTCAAAGTCTCTCCTCACGTCTTCCCATTCTTTGTCTGGGACAACTTGAAGCGCAGTGGGGAATAGTATGTTGTTTTCTTTGAAAAAGTGATCTGGTAGGATGCTGCACAATGGTTTTGCAGCTTCGCTCAGCCGTGTCTTGAAGTCTGAGTAAGGCATGGTGTTCCATTTTTCAACTAGGCCTTGGAGTTTCTTTTTTATCTCTCTTATTCGGTTGTGTTCCATCCACATTATTGCTGGAGGCTCGGTGACTCCGTGCTTTTCCATGGTTGGGAAAAGAACGTTTTCTTCTCGCAGATAATGTTTCTCTGAGTCCTGAAAATCCTTCTCTGCGCTCTGCAGTTCTGTCAATGCGTCGCCAACGTAGACGGAGTCGCATGCTTCTTCAATCATTTTCACAAGGGTTTCGAGTCTTTCAGCCCTTTCCAGTAGGACTCTGTGTTCTTCGATAAGGATGCTTATGGGATGGCCTGCGGGAATGTGCAGTTCTTGATCTTGCACCTGCTCGCCAAAGACAGCCAGATGGACGTCGCAGAGCCTTTGAAGCTCTTCTCTCGGCATTCCTTCCTTGACGAGTTCCTGTTCGATCTTGGCAATATCCTCGGGTTTCGTGCCCTTCAGGACTTCTTTGAATCTTTCTTTAACTTCCTTGGGTGACGCTCCCCCGTGTAACTCTTTGATTACTTCTTTCAACATCCTTTTCTTGTTTGCACTTTCCTTCGCCATTTTAACACGCCTTCTTGATCGCTGAACTCATGAATTTCAGGATGATAAAAGTTTGGGGTTTCCTGTCAATTTTCTTCCTTGATCTTCTTTGCAAGCGCCTTGCCAAACTCCACTATTTTGTCGATGTCGCTTTCGATAGGCGGACCGTTGATTTCCAATGCTCCAACGAGTTCCATTTTGGTCGGTCCCAGTGTTTCCTGGATGTGTTTTATTGCTCCTCCTGCCCATCCATAGGAGCTGAGGACCACCGCGTATTTTGTCGGTGGTTTCAGAGCTTTCACTAGATAGGCTGCGTACACTGCAAGTGGATGCGCACCGCCCAAAACCGTGGGCGCGCCTAGGACGACGGCTCTTGAGTCGACCAGGTCCTTTGCAATATCACCTATGTCGGCCACGGCCAAGTTATGCCGCACGAGTTCAACGCCTTCAGAGGCCAAGACATCTGCGATTGGCCGAATCATCTTCTCTGTGCTGTTCCACATGGTTACATAGATTATGACTGCCTTTTGCCTGGTTTCACCGTTTGACCATTTTCTGTAAGCTTGAAGGATGCGTTCGGAGTTCTTGTGTATTGGCCCGTGGCTGGGGGCTATAGTTTCAATCTGTAAGTCCTTTATTTTTTCCATTGCTTTTTGTGCATTGAACCTAAAAGGCATCATTATCTCGCCGAAGTATTTCTGGGCAAAAACAAGCAGGTCATCCACTTCATTATCGTAAAGTCCTTCAGCGACGTGTGAGCCGAAGAAGTCGCATGAAAACAGGGTTTTGTTCTCTGGAACATAAGTGAACATGGTTTCGGGCCAGTGGAGCATTGGAGCCTCAATGAATCGAAGCGTTTTGCCGCCTAAATCAATAATTTCTCCGTCAGCGACGGCTTTTATTCTGTTTTCGGGAACTTTGTAGAATGTTTGTGCCATTTTGGCGCCTTTGCTGGTGGTTACTAGTTTGGCCTTGTTGTTTATTGACATGATATACGGGATTGAACCCGCGTGGTCAGGCTCTGCGTGGTTCATTATCACATAATCCAGATCGGCTGGGTCGGCGACTTTCCTGATTTTTTCGTCCAATTCTTTCTCAAAGCCCGGGTTAACCGTGTCGATGAGGGCTTTCTTGTTCTCGCCTATCACGAGGTAAGCGTTGTAGGTTGTTCCCCTTGGAAGGGGAATTAACGCGTCAAAGAGCCTGCGGTTCCAGTCTCTGGCTCCTACCCAGTAAACGTTTTTGAAGAGTTCCGCAATGTTTCGCCAGTTCATGTTCCGACACCTTCAAATTTGTATTACGATTGTAATAAAGTATATTTATGTCTTTCGACAACAGCACAGTGGAAGTCCCGTTGATGTCCGCGCCGTGCGAAGTGGCCGTGAAATGCGTCCTGCCCGTGGTCCGTGCCATGTTGGCCAAAGAGCTTATGGCAAAATATCGGTTGAAGCAGACGGAAGTGGCTGAGATACTCAGAGTGAGCCAACCGGCCATAAGCCTATATTGCAGGAAGATACGCGGTAGAGCCATCGATTTGGAAAATGATGAGGACATTGGAAATCTGGTGCGCAACTTCGCAAGAGCATTGGCCGCAAACAAGCTTTCACGCCGAGACTTAATTCCCAAGTACTGTGAAATCTGCAAGACGATAAGAGCAAAGGGTCTGCTGTGCGAGTTGCACAAGGCCTTCGATCCGACTATCAACATCGAAACATGTGAGCTGTGCAACAGGAACGATTCTCTGAATTGCATGTAGCGTTCCTGCCGATGTTCTTCATCGACATGAAAGTTCTTAAGTTCGGCGTCTGAGAAACCGTCTGCTCAATTCAACGAGGCTCTACGTTCCAAACGCTTCTTGATGGAAACAAACTGAAGTTTAGTCTATGCTTTCTGGAGAAAAGCGGCTAGCGCGACTGCCTGGTTGTGTTCTTCGTCTTTTGCTGAATAGAGAATCGTCACTGTTCCTTTTTCTTTCTCTGCTTGCTTCATTTTGCGCAGCAGTTCTTGCTTGTCTTTCAACTCCTTTTCGTACCGTTTCTTGAACTCTTGCCATTTCTTCGGGTCGTGAGAGAACCACTTTCGCAAATCATCGCTTGGCGCGACCTCTTTTAGCCACAGGTCAACCTTGACTTTGTCTTTGGACATTCCTCTGGGCCACAATCTGTCCACGAGAATTCGGAATCCATCTTCCTTGGAAGCCTGATCGTAAACTCGTTTCATCCTTATCATTACAACCACAGCACAGGCTTATCCAAATATTTGCGTATGCTTCTTCTTCCTTCACTGCTTCATCGACTTGCATGAACGCAAACCTAGGAGATTCTTGAATTCTGGACCTCTTGAGAATTCTGCTCCCTAAGCGTGCGGGGCCCAGAACACCAGCAAACTGCACGCCTAATGCAGAGCGGGCGCCTTGCAAACGGAAGCATCAAGTGTGTTCTTAGATTGCCTGAACCTCGGAGGCGACTGAACCTGTCAATGGGCATGCTTGTTCTGGCGTGCTTTCTAGCACCGTGTGCATAGCATCGATTATTGATTCTGCTGTTGCGGAGGTGTTTGTGGTTTTGGCTTTCTTGCTCTTTCAGCGATAGTGTAGATGAGCCAGATTATCACGCCATATATGACTCCATTGAAAATTGCAACGATGAGTGTCGTCGCTGGGAGCCCTAACACCGAGTAGTCTGTGGTCGGAACTTTTAGCGAGTTGTAGATCTGTCTACCTGGGGGCAAATCCGAATATCCTAGGCTTACTGGCAGCACGAGTATGAAAACCGCAAGAAATACTATAGCCTCTCATTTCATTTTACCTCATTAATAACTTGCTAAATGCTTCATTAAAGAACAGTGGTGAGAATAAAAATCTTGTCCAAACCAAAAAGGCCAGCCATCGTAAAGAAGCGCGCTAGGTTGAAGAAGGGAAGATAAAATAGCACACCGATTAATATGATTCAGCCGCTGTTAAGTAACTTGTCACGCGCGTTACGAGGACATGCGACAGAAGTCAAAGGTGTGTTCACACTTGCGTCAGTTTCAGGTTGAATCTGTCTGACAGATTGTTCAGGTCGTGAAGCACGTAGATGAAGACGTAGCCTCTCCACTGGCCCCATCTGTCCTCTGCGATCTTTTTAAGCTTTTGAATTAGGTTGCGTGGCGATTCTGCCTCTTCTCCAAGGAGGAGCATGCTGAATATTTTTGTGCTCCAGACGTCCAGCGCGAACCCCGGATGGGGCGAGACTATGTCTGCGGAGTATTCGCCTATCCCCTTGAGTTCCATCAGCTTAGCTTTTGCCTCCTGAGCCGACAGCTCTTCAAGCTCCTGCAGCGACGGAAAACCTCGTCGTATGGATTCTGCTATGCTTTTGAGAGGTTTTGCTCTGTAACCAAGCTTGCACTTTTGCTCAAGCTCTCTGACATCAGCATTCGCTATCCTTTCTGGAGAAGGCCAGTACAAGATTTCTTTTTCATCGAACCTGACTCTGTCGCCGTATTCCTTGATTAGCAAGGTCATCATTTGGTTGCTTCTCGTTATCGGGGCCATCTGTAAGGTTACCGCTAATATGAGACGTGAGAAGATGTCAGGCTGTTTCGTGTTTCTCATCCCGTACAGATCTTTCACTAACGCTCTGACGAGTGGGTCGCGCTTAGCAAGGGCGTAGAATTCTCTAATATCCTCCCTGAGACTTAGCATCCACGTTGCGGTTTTCGACAGCTCTCTTCTTTCGCTTGCTCCAAGCTCTTGGCGGGAGTACACCTCACAAGATATCGCCGGTCTCCCCACTGTTCCAGTAGACTTTAACTTCAGCCCGAACACGTCTCCAGAAGGTGTCCTCATCGCAGTCCACAACACGCCTTTCTCGAATATTTCGAAGGGTGTTAGTAACGACCACCCAGCGGGCTTGTGAACTGTGAGCGCAAAGTCATACGGGGGAACTGCCTTAAGCCTTAGAATTGTAGAATAGGTCAAATCGTTTGAGAGCATTCTCACACCCATCGCCTTTCTCAGTCTCTTCGACCGCCTCTGAAACCATTTTTTTCGAATCTTGATTCGCGCAATTATCCGAACAATCTGAACTAAACGGCTCTTGCAAATATGCCTTTGCAAGTGAACGTGATGTCAGAAAGTCAGCGCGTGCGTCATTGGGTTTCTCCGTACATTTGATTCGGGACTAGTATGTCTGCGAATCTGTTTCGTAATGTCAAGCGTGCGGCAAAACACAGGTGGCACGCGTCAGCATAGGTGTCGTCGTGTGGCAGATTGAACTTTTCAACTAGGGCTGCTGGACCTCCGTGAATCAGGGGTTCCAGAATTGGATTCTTGGACGGGTCGTACTCCTCAATTATCTTTGACAGCGGTTTTTGGAACGCGTTGCCTATTGAGATGCCTTGGCAAACGTGCACGTACCCAAATGGGTCTATGTGGACTCTTTTCTGATTGACGAAGTCTTCGTACGGGCACTTTGTGAATTCGCGCCAGGGCTTTTTGCTTGCCCTTTCAGTCAGTTTTGAAGCGGCTCGACCGCGGAACATTAGCTCCCAAGGATCAACTTTTACTCCTTCAATCTGGTTTGGGCAGGGAACTTGAGCGAAAGGATCCTTAACAGCTATCACCCCTGCCTTGATTTTCAGCTTGCTCGCAGCTTTCACAGCATTTCTCACTTGTTCAGTTTCCCAGGTTTCGCCGTGATAAAGGTCGCTGCTAAAGCTAAACTCAACATTTTCGGTTTTTGCCATTGGAAGAAGCCATTCCACAGCATCTTCCACGCTGTTAGCCCAGTAACAGTTCGAAAGAACCTCTACGTGAAAACCCAGGCTTGTAGCCTCCCTGACAAGATGAACCATGATTGGATAGTACAAGAAGGGCTCCCCGCCTTCCGCCGAGACGAAGTTCACCGTTCCAAGCTTCCTAGCTTCTGTCAGAATCCCTCTTATTCGCTCAAGAGTGAACGCACCCTGCGCCTTTGGACCGCCCCAAACGAAGCAATGATCACATTCCAACCCGCATTTATATGTCAAAATAAAGTGAACACCCTTCAAATCCAACGGAAACACCAACCAAGTGTAAAGAAACCAGGATAATTAAGTTTTAGACATTCACGCGTGCTAACGCTAGGCGAGTTGGCACATCATCCGCAACTCTGTTTTTTTCTGTCGAATCGATTAAGACATATTGCGTTGCATAATCGATAAAGGGCAGAGATGCGGACAATGATTTGCTGGTCCCATCGAAATCAGGTCAGCGAGGAGAGCGCCTTTCCTCAGAACAAGAATTCAACCGTCGCCTACATAGTTGATGGATAGAAACGTCTTGAGAAACCTAATTTCAGTCTCGAGTGCACCGATTGCAAAGCTAGGAGGCAAGAAGTACTATGACCTCTCTGGCACGCTGGAGGTATTGAGAATGGTTTTTCGAGACTCGGCTGTTGATGGCTTCGAACTGCAACTTGAGCCGGAATGGGATGGTGAAAATCCGCCGCTGACGGACGCGGAACTCGCAGATTGGGCAGAAACTCCCAAGTTCACATTCAGAGAGATTCTCACTCTGCTGAGAGAGCAAAGGCTGCCAGTTTTGTCGATTCATGCAAGCAGAGATGTCGGCAACTATCTTTGTTCCGGCCGAAAACGAGACTTGGAAAAGGGAAAGCGATTGATCAGTGATTCGTTGTCTCTTGCTGACGACTTGGAAACTGAGATTTGCGTGTTCCACATTTGGGACACTTGGAAGACAAAATTCGACCCGAACAAATTGACGAAGGGTTTTCTTGACATTGCGTCTCAGTTCCCTAGAGTGAAGGCTTCTGTAGAGAATATTCCAACTCACCTTAAGCACTACACACCGTTTTCTTTGGTTGAACAGTTTGATTTCGTAACCCTTGATCTGAGATGGGCAGCACTCTATGATGAGCTGGACAAGTTTGAATCAGTAATCGACAAGGTTGTAAATGTTCACCTGCGAGGAAGACTGGAACAGAATACTTGGGTTCTTGATAGGTCGAGTTTCAGTTTTCAAGAGGCGCTAGATAGAATTACAAATAGATGGAGATACCAAGGGCTTCTCACAGTCGAACCTGAAGGCGGCGTAGAGAGTCCCTGCTATGACAGTTTCATCAGAGCCATGAAATCTCTTAAGAACTAATGTGTCGCATTCTGATGCTTGCTCTTCATCCAGAACATGTTGATGGTGCCGGGGATGGGATTTGAATGATAGACGAATGAACACGTCATCCGCAAATCCCTGTTTTTCTTTTCAGCGAAGGGCTCCACACATGGCTAGTGAAGCCTGTGCTGGTGCTTCCGCATGCTGTGCTTGATTCCCACGATTTCTAGGTGCCCTCCAATCCCGACTAGACCTGGAGCGTCACAGAATCTTGATTCCAGCTCAAGTATTCTTCTAAAATTCTCTGTAATTATTTCATCTCTTTCTTCTCGAGTAAACAATTGAGTTAGGATTGGTTTTCCTATTATTCGGACAGCTTCTAATCCACATGTTTCAAACAGATTCTTCAATTCCTCTGGTGTAAACGACTGGAACTTGAAGTCTCTTTTCTCAACACCTGATTTATCAAATTCTAGCAATCTTCTGATTGATTGTTCTGAGAATTTTTCTTCAATCAAACAAGGAATCAGGCCTCTATGAATCATAGCGTATTTGCTGTCTACGGAAGCAACTACGTGCGCATTTTCTTTTGCAACCCTGGCTAGTTCTCTTACGGCCTTTTCAGCATCTAGACAATAAGAGACGGGATCTCCTTCGGCTAGTGCCATGTCAAAATGGTTTGATTCGAAGCAGGACATGTCTCTTATGTCAACTATGCTCGTTTCAATCTTGTCCTGCAACTTTACCGTTCTTATTTTTTCTTCCGCCACTTTCAACATGTTTTTGGATATGTCTGTCAAAACGACTCTGTAACCGTGCTTTGCTAACCTAATGGCCCAGTAACCGGTTCCTCCGCCAGCATCTAAAATAACCGCATTTCTTCCTTTCGGAAGGAAGCGTTTTATGTTACGCCAAGTGATCTCATGGTAAAGCCTCCAATAAGGTGTCTCATACCCTTTATCGTACTCTTCGGCTGTCCTTTCATAAAATTCTTTTACCGCGTTTGAGTCTTGAATTCTCACGAGACAAATACCACGTGGATTTGCTATTTCAATCTATTTACAAGCGCGAATGAATTCAAGCCAACCGAAAAAGTGGTCGATGTCTCCTCTTTTCTGACATGCTACGGCGCACGCTAACTTGCCTTTGGCTCAGGCGCTCTTCAACTTCTTACGCAGGATTTTTCTGACAATGTCCACCTGAAAGCCTAGACTTCGCAGCAAAGTAATCGAGGAAACGTTCTGTTCCGAAGTTCCCAGTCTAACCGAGCCAATTCCTTTTTCAAACAGGAAATTCATAGCTCGAACCGTAAGTGCTGACGCAAGATGCTTGTTTCGAAATTCTGGAAGCGTTGCAGCTGGACCAAGATAACCCCTCTTAAGATGCAGATACTTCACATAATCCGTGTCTGGCTTTGCCACGACAGCTGAAACAATTCTTTCGTCAACCTCAGCGACTTGAACCCAGTCTTCGCTGAACGGCGGATCGTCGGACTTCCATTTTCCAAGAACTCCAAGTTCCGTTCTTTGCCATCCGAATCCAGTGTTCATGAGAGCAACAAGTTCTTCTTCCTCTTCAGATTTTAAGTTTCGAAGTTTGATGCCTTCGGCGATCTCTGGAATTGGTTTCAGGCCGTCGAGTTTTGCGGACATTCGCAGCCAGCCAGGATTCAGTACATAGCCGCGGTTAATCCAATCGTTTATTCTTGGGCTTCCTTCTTCAATGGTTGTTGTAACAGTATCGCCCTTGGCGTTTTTCTCAACCTCGTTTACGAGCGTGTTTTCAATGATTCTTCGGTTGGGCCCTTCGTCAGCGGCGAGCCATGAGATATTCTCTTCACCGCGTTCCTCAAGGTGAGTTCCGACAAGACCTAACATGTTGCCGTTTTCTTCTGCTACGAGAATCTTGAGGTCTCGCCTTCGGATCTGGGACAGGACCCTTTCCTCGGTGTATGGGATGAACTCGTGCGAGTCTCTATATTCTTCGTTCAAAAATCTTACGATAGTTGGCAAATGTCTGCTTTCGAATTTTAGAATCTGGATGGTCATTTCGCCTAGAGCAGGAGTTGATAGTGGCTATAAACTTTTGGTTACTGGCAGTTGGCGCGGGGCAGGGGGTTTGCACTTGTGATTGAGCGGCAGTGTCCAGCGTCCTGTCCATCTTTTGTGCGCAGTAGTTCCAATATCAGGAAAAACAAGCTGAACTCTGGTCACGTCTGAAATCGCGATTATGCAAGCCATCTCATTCTTGACAAGTTATTTCCCAAATAACTCTTCCTTTGGGATCCGGGCATTCCACCTCGAAGACCTTGGGCAGCCAATCGTTCGGTTCCTCTATTTTCCTTTGTTTAGCCGGCAACATTGGGAGCAGACTGGAGAGAGCATAAATGCAAACGTGTTTGTTCTCTTCGGGGAAGCCCAGTCTCCCACCTTCGAGCCGGAAGCAGTCTCCGACTTTATGTGTGTCACAGACACCCTCGATTCTCTTAACTCTGACGATTAGAGTTTTCATAATGACTGCAAAATGGATAAAAGCAGCTTCAACTTAAACGTTTCTCACACAAGCGTCGTCAACATCCTGTGGAAATCTCGTAGATGGAGCAGCAACTGTTTATATGAAGAGAATAATCGTCGATGTCGATCGATGTTCTGGATGCAGACTGTGTGAGGCAGTATGCTCGTTTGCTCATGAAAACCTGTTTGGATCTTCTGCTTCAAGGATTACGGTTGTGAAAGATGATGCTTTCGGATTCGACCTGCCGGTTATGTGTTGGCATTGTAGCCGCTGTCTTCCCATGGAAACCTGCCCCTCGAAAGCTCTGAAAAGAAACCCAGAAGGATTGATCTACGCAAGTGAAGAATGCATTGGCTGCGGAAAATGCGTAGAAACATGCCTCGTCGGAGCGATCAAGCTACATCCTGAGAGGCATACTCCTCTAATTTGCGATCAGTGCGGCGGAAAACCAATATGTGTTAGGAAATGCCCGACCAAAGCATTAACGTATTCGGAAACGAATGTGCAACGGCCCAAATTGCCAGTTAAGGTTCTTGAAGAAACATTGAGAAAGTGGAGAATAATTGCCTGAGTATTTCGGTTATGCTGGAAGAGTTCTTCGAGTAGATCTCACGAGAAGCAGGATTAAGACAAAACCTACAGAAAAAATTTTGATAATGGAGTTTATCGGTGGAAGAGGCTTCAACTCTGCGAGACTTTACAGGGAAGTCCCAGCAAACGTAGACCCTCTTTCTCCGGAAAACAAGCTCATGTTTGCAACAGGCCCGCTGGTCGGGACAGCTTTCCCTCTGGGTGCACGGTTCAACGTGAGTGCTAAATCTCCACTTACGGGGATATTGGGAGACTCAAATGCTGGAGGTCATTTTGCCGCTGAACTGAAGTTCGCTGGGTATGATCAAATAATAATCGAGGGCAGAAGTCCGAAACCGTGCCTCATTTTCATACGCGACCAAGAAACCCAGATTCTAGATGCTGCACATCTTGTCGGAAAAGACGTTTACGAAACGACCAGAATCATTAGAAGAGATTTGGGCAGGCAGGTTCAGGTTGCGACGGTTGGGCCGGCAGCTGAGAATGTTGTTCTTTATTCTGGAATATTCGTCAATCTAGCAAGGCCTGCTGCCAGAACGGGCATGGGTACGGTTATGGCTTCCAAGAACTTGAAGGCGATAGCGTTAGAAGGAACGGGCAGCGTGAAGGTTGCTGATTCTGGCGCGTTCTGGAGGATTGTTGAGAAAGTTGAAGAAGAGACCTATGCTCATCCCCAGTATTGGCCTCGCAGGATAATGGGAACAACCAGAATTCTGAGCCTCGCGGACAATCTGGGCTTTCTGCCCACGAGGCATTTCACTTCTGCCACGTTCGAGCACGCGGCTAAAGTAAGTGGCGAAAGACTAGCAAGAGAGTACAACGTGAAAAATCGCGCCTGCTACTCGTGTATAGTCCCATGCAGCAGATTCTATGTTGTAAGGGAAGGAGATTACGCTGGCCTTTACGGTGAAGGACCAGAGTATGAAGCGCTGAGCAGCTTCACCGCTAGAGTTGGAAACTCGAGCCTTAATCTGGCCCTGAAGGCCGTTGATTTGGCTAACAAGTTGGGTTTGGATGCGATAACGACCGCCGAGTGCATTGCTTGGGCTATGGAGCTTTACGAAAGAGGGGAATTAGACAAGAAGGAAACAGATGGTCTTGAGCTGGATTGGGGAAACGGCAAGACGATACTCGAATTGATTGAAAGAATAGCCTATCGCAAGGGATTTGGAGATTTGCTTGCTGATGGAGTTAGAAGAGCGGCGGAAAAACTTGGAAAGGGAAAGGAGATAGCCTTCCACGTGAAGGGTTTAGAACTCATACAGGCTGATCCTCGCGGTTTGAAAGGTTACGGTCTAGGATATGCTGTCTCGAGCAGAGGAGCAGACCATCTGAGATCCGAGCCTTTCCTAGAGCTAAGCGACGACCCCGATGAAGGCATGAAGAAGTTTGGGATTGCAGAGGCAACGTTAAGGCTTGCCCACAGAGGTAAAGGCAGGCTGGTACGCTACTTCGAAGACTGGTGCGCAGTAGTAGACTCCTTGGAAATCTGCAAAAACTTGGCCGAAAACATGGAGTTGCTGCCCCTGAAGAGGGCAGCCGAGATAACGGAGGCCGTGACGGGTTTCCACTTCACAGAAGAGTCGATGTCCGAAATCGGGGAGAGGATAGTCAACCTAGAAAGAGCCTTTCTCGTTCGGCAAGGAATTACAAGAAAAGACGACTACCTGCCCCCAAGATTTCTCAATGAGCCCCTGCCCAACGGAAATTCAAAGGGATCAGTATTCGAGTTAGAGCCTATGCTCAACGAATATTATGAGGAAAGAGGATGGGACTCCAACGGAATCCCGAAAACACGAAAATTAAGAGAACTCCATCTCGAATATGCCATCAAAGATTTGAAAAGAACTGACGTCAAAGTCAGGAAGAAAAGGAATCTGAAGAACTGACGTCGTTGCGCATGTGCTTTTATGTCATAGATTGAATTCAGATGCCATTATCGTATTTCGCTAGGGCTGCTACTTCGATGGGCACCACTTTTCTGTATACACACTCTGGTCTTCTTATGACCCCATCAACATTCAAGAGGTCTTTGACTTGTATTCCGAATGCTTTTTCGTTTTCTTTCAGCAACGGTAGGATTCTTTCCCAATCTTCTCTGGAAATTGTGCTGATTTTGCCGCCGTTGAGCTGTTCTTCGCCGACTGTTTCTCTAGGGTCTCTCAGGTATACAGCGCTTGCTGCAGCGAGGGGGAACAGGTTTCCGCCTTGGTAGGGGGTTTCTTGCTCTGTGATTTTTCCGTGGTCATCGAATGTCATTCCGTTTAGAATTGTAAATCCTCTCGCTGCCATGCAAGATTCGCCCATGTAATCTTTGCATGAACCATTGATTACAGCCGTAGCACTTCCGACGGAGTTGATCAATGGTCTGTCGATGAGATCGCCTAAAACGAACGTCACTCCACCCTTAGCCCCGTATTCAAACGCTTTTCCCGCATCTCCATAGATTACCAGTTTTCCTGACTTGAAGCAATAAGCGACAGAGTCCTGAGCGCTTTCGTGCACATAAAATTCTGGGCCGTCTGCGAAAGCAGCAAGGCAGTCGCCAGTTCTTCCGTATACGTCGATTCTGACTTTGTCTCTTGCAATCAGACCAGCTCCGAAATTTCTCTGTCCTCTGAAGTCATAGGCAATAAAGTTCGTCCAGCCTAGCTTGTAAGCTCTTTCAAGAAACCGGCATGTTCCTTCTTCTCCCTCGGGGTGAAATTCAGAGGCGTCTATGACGAGGGTTTGACCTGAGCGTATTGGACCTTTCAGCTCGTTTCTTGTTTCAAAGTTGATCAAACAGTAATTGCCATTTTTGTTGGATTCGGGGGAATGTACTGAATTGAAAATTCCGAAGAGTTTTTCTTCGAGTAGAGAGACGATGTCACTTCTTCTTTTGCTGCCAGTATCATATTTTCTGTCTATAAGCAGGGTGAGTGTCTCTATGACGACTGACTTCTCTTCATCACCTCTATCAGCGTATTTCCTCAGGGCATCTGCAAACGAACACACTTCGTCAAAATTCCAGTCTTCAATGTTCTTTGCAGCGTATACGAATAGATCGCCGGCTTTCGGTCTTTCTTTTAGTTTTTCATCAATGCTAGAAGATTGAGGTGGATTATGACTGTTTGTTCTCTTGTAATGTTGCTGATGTTTTGGAGCTGAGAGGGGTTTCCCAAACTTATCCGTGCATAGGAGGTTCTTTGACTTGTCGATAGTGAAGACAAAAGCGCCACCATCAGTATAGCTTCCTCCTCTGGCGTACCAGTATAGGTCACACATTGGATAGAATCTTGAATCATACTCCGACAAACTCTGTACCATTGTATCTATTGCCTGTTTCTCAGAAGCTATGAATCCTATTTTTACCTCTCCTTCTTGGAGTGCAAAGACTTGTGGCCTTAACATTGAAGTGTCAGTTATGCCGATTAGCTGAAACTCGCTTCTGTAAGGATTATTTCGGGCAATGATGAAGAACCAGGGTCCATCGGGAGAATATTGAATGTGTGTTGCTTGGACAGCCTTATAGATTTTCTTCTTACTTTCTGGAAGCATCGCAAAATCTCTTTCAGTCGTTGGTGCAATAGCCTCGATTGCGTATTCCAGTGGGTATCCATAAATCCTTGTGAGGAGATCCCAGTATAGGGCGGCAACCTCGGTGTCCGTCAAGAATAAGGGGAAAATGTCTCTTTGCCTCAGGTATTCTGTTATTGAATAATAATTCGCAAAATCGCCATTGTGAACCAAGGCATCGTGCAAGCCTATGAATGGGTGGGAACCCCCAGGATGCCAGATTTTTCCTTTCGTCGGATATCTTTGATGCCCAATCCAGACATGGGCTTCAAGATCTTCAAGCTTATAATACCGGAGAACTTGCTCAGCATATCCCACAATCTTGAAAACGATGATATTTTTTCCGTGAGAAACAACGAACGCTTTCTTATCGCCTAGAGAAGCATAATATTTTTTGTTCAGAGCAAAACTGTTTCGATAGATGAACTCATCCTCTACTTTGCTTTGCTCGAGCCCTTCAAATCCATTCTTTTCAATGAATTGCCTTAATTTGTCTTCTTTTACTCGTACAAAATACCTCCAAACCTCTGGAGGTCTGACCTCTAGACCTATAGTTCTGTAGTTCTCAATCACTGGGACTTTTTCTGCGAGCTCAACGTTGAGGTAGGGGTTTACGAATTGAGATTCGACTTCCACTCTTGAGTTTGGGTCAATGTATGCTATCTGCATTAAGTAGTCTTCTTCTAACACCCTCTCTGAAACGCCCAGTTGCTTCGCAGAAAGACCGACCGCTGCTATACCGCCACCTTTGCCGTTTCCTCTGTTATGCATCTGGATAAGTGGTTGCAGCAAGTGTCTTCCCTTTATTGGAACAGAACTAGCTACTCCAAGGACGCCGCATCCGCCCTCTGCCACGTTTTCATAAGTCGAATTGTTGGAGTGGTTGGCAGCACATTCTTTCCCTGAAACCATTGGACTTTGAGTGTTCCTGTCCAAAACTATCACCTCAAATGATCGAGATGCACCATGTTATTGAATCGGCCTTTTCTGAACTTCACTTCATCGTTGGGTCGAAGTTCTCGGATATTCTCTAGGTCAAGCTTCCTCAGAATATAGCTCCATTGTCTCTTCCATGAACTATAAAGGTTGATTATCCTTTGAGAACCCCAGTCTATGTCGATAAAATACTTAAGTGCTGGATCTGTCGTGGCTATACCAGATGGACAGCCTTTTCCTCTTTCACAGTTTTCACATCTTTTGCATCCTAGTGCAACTAGTTCCGCTGTTCCAATTACCGCTCCATCAGCTCCTAAGGCTATGGCCTTAGCGACGTCGAACGCCGTTCTTATCCCGCCGCTGGCCATTATTGTTATCTCGTCTCTGACTCCTTCTCTTACCAGATAATTGTGGACAATCGGGATTGCGTATTCAACTGGCATAGCAATGTTTTTCTTGGCTATGTCAGGGGCTGCGCCTGTTCCGCCATACCCACCATCTATTTGTAGAATGTGAGCCCCTGCATAGTAACTTCCAATCGCTACCATATCAACATCCGTGGGAGTTGAAACTTTCACGGAAATCAAGGCTTGAGGATTCACATCTTCCATTAATTGAACGTGCCTGTAGTGATCTTCCACAGAATAAACGTTATGAAAGGGGAATGGAGAAAACAAACTTATACAGGGAACTACTTCGCGTATCTTTGCAACATCAGGAGTGACCTTGTCAGCAAGCAAGTGTCCTCCTAAGCCGGGTTTCGCGCCCTGGGCGTATTTCAGGACTATGATCTTTGTTCTTTTGATAGTTTCAGCGTTCACCCCAAAGTGGCCAGTGGCAACTTGGGTTATGACGTGATTTTTGTATTGGATTAACTCGTCAGGATAGCCTCCCTCACCGGTGCTGGTGAAGGTGTTCCAAGCCTCTGCTGCTTTGGCTCTCGCGAGCATCACGTTCAAGCTTACGGAGCCAAAGGACATGTCCGCGCCGTAGACTGGTATAGGAATCTTGATTTCTGGCCGTCCATCTTTTCTCTTGTTCAGAATTATAGAAGTATCTCTGTTTTCTTCGCTGACAAGCTCATCTCCACAGATTTCTTTATCCTCTAATTCAAAATCAAATCGTAGCTTGTCGAAGCCTCCTCCGGATTCCCCAATTTTGTACTCGTGTTCTTTTGATACCCTTCCGACTTCAGCCTGTTCCGAGGTGGACAATATCAAGTCAGCAGTCCATCGTAGGTCGCCGAGGGCAATGTACTGTGGGCTGAGTTCAACGGATAAAGCATTGTTTGGGCACTCATTCACGCATCGTTTACACGAAAGACCCGTACAAGAAACCTTGGGGACAGTTAGACGCAGATATCCATTCGGCTTTTTGTAGGCTTCATAATCTATCGGTGAAGCTCCTATGTATGAAGGGCAGACTTCAGCGCAAATTCCACACATTGAACATTTGGACCTATCGATAATTACTTCATACTTTTCTATTGAGCCGGGATATTGGGAAGGTGCGGGTTTTATTTCTGGCGTTTGAAAAAGGAGTTCCTTCTGCATCATTCTTTATCACCGAAGACTTTTGCTTCAAGATCCTCGTAGAACATCGCTCTGCCAACCTCGCCCGTTTGCCTTCTCACTTCCCGCAAGCCCATTCCTCCGAGCACTTCCAACAATTGGTCCCTCCATGCGCCGATGAGGTTCGTAATTCTCTGGGTTGCCAGTTCAACGTCTCCATTTTCCACATTCATCCTGCAGTCTTGGCTATGCATAGTTCCATAGCAAACTTTGCATCCAAGAGCAATTTGATATGCCATTCCAACGGCGACAGCATTGGCTCCAAGAATTATGGATTTGGGAACATGAGCCGCCTCTGCTATTCCTCCACTAGAGATTAGAGTGATCTTGTCTCGATTGCGTTTATCAACGAGATATGAGTGAACAGAGCGGATAGCGTTTTTGATCGCGTCAGGATCTCGCTCAACAACTCCATCGTCAACGTGAAAATGAACGATATCGCCTCCCATCCTTGCAATTGCATCCGCCCTTTCAGGAGCTTCCTTATCATAAGAAAAGTAGAAGGAGACTAACGCTGAAGGATTAGTCGCCTTGATCTTCTCCAAGTGATCTTTTATTTCGCCGCCCCTAAACTCAACTTCAACGATTTGCGATATTTTGACCAGATCTTCAAATTCGTCTATTTCGTCAGAGTTGATTCTGGGTATTAGATTTGCTTCATAATGCGTCAGATCGGACGAATATTCTCTTGCGTTTACTATGGCAAAAGTCTTGAGTCCAGCTGCAGCCTTCGCCAAAGCTAGCTGGAGGTTCCTGTTTGTTCTGCAACCTAGCGGAGCATCGAAAATCATGGGTATCGGAATCTCTATAGTTCTGGGAACATTAGAAACCAGCTCCTCATTCTCATCAAATTCGAGGGATTGAAGTCTCCTTCCCAAGTCTACCGAAGTCGAAATATACTCTCTACCATGAATTCCATCCCTCGTTGGTCTGACTATCTCTGAAAAATCGAGCCAGATGCTGTCAAAACCCTCTCCCGCAAAGGGGCCAGTATACCCAGCGCCAGAAACAGGAACCCTGCCGGTTTCTGCTTCAAAATAGATTGTTTTTATTCTGTCTGGAGAGAAATAGGAATTTCCCAATTTTTCGAATTCAGGGTTGATTCCGATTGAGATGGCGCCTTTTGGACATTTCAAGACGCACATGTAACACCCCCTGCACAAATCTTGTATGGGCTCTGCAATCTGACTATCCTCGCGCAACTCATGGACGCCATATATGCAAGCTTGGGTACATTCCTGAGCGTTTGTGCAGTTATTGTAGCGATTGACTATAAACTTTGGAGGCAACTTGATTTTTGGAGGGGCTTCTTCCACCTCTATGTGATATCTCTCGTAATCGGCTTTCATTTGAAACACCTAGCCTTCGAATCGTAGTTAGGAATTGTTCGTAGCTTAGTGCGTGTCATGTTGCTACCTGAATGTGCAAATTAATAATATAGTGAAGTTTGAATGTACATATAAAAACTTTATTACCAGATTGAAAGACAAATGTTAAACAAAAGCCATGAATCTTGGATGAACGTGCAGTGGCGGTGTTTAAACATGCATCTGGACGAGACAGATGTCAAAACCTTGAAAGCGTTGACTGCGAAGGCTAGACTCTCATCAAGACAAGTTGACAAGCAGTGCGACATTTCAATCGGCACGACGCCAGACCAAAAAAGAGAGTTTATCGTCCAGAAGTAAGTTGAAGGTGCGGGGGATGGGGTTTGAACCCGTCTCCGAGTGGCGATGTCTCCACAGTCTCCCGCAACTCCCCTCTTTTTCTGTCACTGTTACCTTTCAGCGAGGAGCATTTAAAACGCGCCCGATTCTGAAGGGTATCGTAACGCCGTGGGCACGTCGGACTGCGGCGCTATTGGACCTTTTTTCGTTCAAGATTTTTCGAACGAGTGCTGATGCTAATAGCTCAGCCGCCGGATACTCTGCATGAACAAGCGCCTGGGACATGAGACTTGCGAGAAACTGTTCGAGAAGCGAGGCTGGAAGTGGGCTCTTAGTCGTTTTGCTTTTGATGTTTGGGGTGACGGAAGCGAAGAAACGACTAGAATGTAAGCTAAAATGAAGCTGGTTGATCGACTCGATAGAGTAGCCGAGCTTCGGAAGACAAACAGGACGAACATTGTCAGAAGCGCATGCATCGCGTACCTAAGAAACACAGACATAGCCCCTAAGAGGAACGCTAGAGATAAGCAACAGGTGGAGCGGCATTGTGATTCAATCGCAGTTAATTGCGTGCGCTTCATACATAAACGAGGGTGTATTGGGGCTTAAAACCGTCTACAAGTGACGGCGTCTCTCCATAAGGAACTTCCAAAGTCGATTCTCTCCACTTTATTCTGCGAACGTGTGCATCATGAACCCACGATCGGTTCTACTTCCCGTCTTTTCCTCGCATTGAGTGAAAATGTTTTCTTTTGTAAGCTGTGATTACAAACAGTGTTGCTATCATGAATAGTAACAGAATCATTATTGAAGGAAACTCTGGAACTACGGTATAAGGCGTGCCGTTCGCAGATGTTGCACTATTCCCATGATAATCCCAGGCAACTATTCTGAAACTCACGTAGGTGCCGTTAGGCTGCCCTGGAACCGTTCCGCTGTAAGAGAGGAGCAACGAGTCTTTTGGGTACACGGTTAGATTGAGGTCCATCGGCACATTAACCCAGTCTGTACCGTTGTTCAGATTGTACTGCAGAGTTGCATTCTGCACTCCGGACCCCACATCGGAAACTACAGCTGAGGCAATCACGCTCTGGTTGTCGCTCACGTTTCCTGAAGGAGTTCTTGTTATACTGTCAATACTCGGCAGGATAGTAAAACTTCCGTTGTTCGGGCCCAAGTAGGCTACAAACCCGTTCGTTGACAAATAATCTGCATATTCAACTGTTATCCTAGGTGTGACCAACGCTGCTTCTGATATTAAGTCGTTAGAAGAGCTCAATCCACGTTCAATGTTGAAGTCTGCATACTCCATCACTATTCTTTGAGTCACATTTCCAGCTACGCTAACAAGACCTGAGGAATACGCAGTGACATTGGTCGAATTGTAGTCAGCACCTTGAATAACAATGCCTTGATCTGCAGCAATTGCTTGCCTGAAGGAGAAAGCCAGCATGGTCGTCGCTGACAAAAGAAACAGAGCTATGCATGCTACAGCCAAGGGCTTTCTCATCAATTTCGGTTCACTCAATGATATTTATCCTTCTTGATAGGCTAGCACCAAGCAGACACCATCAGCTTCAGCACCATAATCACGGTACCACACGTTATGGACGTCGGGAGCTACAGTCAGCAAGGTTGAAAGTTTTCCGTAGATTGTCTGAGTGTGTACAATCTCGTACAGATGTAGTTGGTCGATATAGAAATCTGATTCAGCACTGTTTCTTGCATAGCAAGACCAAGATTCCTCCCAAAAGGTGAATCCGGTCGCAGGAAGCGTAACATTGAAACCTCTAATAACATTGCCCAACTGAGCCTTAACTATAAGCATGAACTTGTTCGCACTGGGATACGCAAAATCGTAGTATTGCGCACCTGCCGTGCTCGCGCTGTAGGCATCAGCGATCTTCTTCAAGCCTTGTTGGAGCTTGTTCCCCGTAAATTGAATTCCGTTCCACCAA
The DNA here is from genome assembly GCA_049516875.1 of Bathyarchaeia archaeon. GTDB lineage: Archaea > Thermoproteota > Bathyarchaeia > Bathyarchaeales > Bathycorpusculaceae > JBEKCD01. Next base: position 229,888 of record JBEKSS010000001.1, read on the forward strand.
CTCCAATCTATTATTTTGCTAACTGGCTCAGATTTGAGGTAATAGACCACGATCCAACCAGTCTTGTGAACAAAACAGTGAGCATCTTCGGTGGGTTCTAAGGTCCCAGTAGAGTTTGGAATGGATATGGAGCCAATCACATAGTCAGATGTGTTAGATTCAATAGTTCTAAATGGAGGAAGCTGGGACAAGTCAAGCGACATCCCCGCGTTCATGTAAATTGATATTCCCGCCTGATCTTCCAGAAACGTGGTCGCTGAGGCCACGCTCGCTGCAAATGCAGGACGTACCAGAAAGAGACCTTGTCCATTTCCAGTTGACGCATCATTTTGCAATCCGCTATTTCTCGAATACACGTACAATCCTAAACAAAGCATTAAAGTTGTCACTATCAATATGCTTGCTTTCACTTTATTGTTTCTGGGCTTCACACTTAATCCTTCCATTGTTCATTCAAAATTGAAGTCCTGTTAAGATCAAATTGATTTTTAAGACTTGCGGTAGAAGCAACTGAACCGTGTTTTGAGTGGAATATACGTCTCTTTGACAGGCGCTCAATACGGATAAAGTGTGAAAGCTTAAAAGCAGATTCTAGCCGAGTCTAATCATAGGACCTGCGGGCTCATTTCTCGAATATTCTGTAGCTGCGTCCTCCAACAAGAGAGGTTAACGTGGCAGTAGACGCGGTTTTTGATGAGGCACAAGCGTAGTGAGGCTTCACAGCAGAGACGATTCATCAAACGGTTGGTTATGTGCGCGCAAAAGACTTATGAAAATCTACGGTCTAGTCAGAACTTACCGTCTTGACTGCGTTGAACAGAACGTCGCATGGGCAAGCAGCCTGGTCAACTATTTTGAGCAGAAGGCTTCCGCAGGCACGGTTCTCGCATTCACAAGCGACCTTTCCGTTAGAGCGGTCATTAGCACAAACGTATACATTACAGGGGTCAATTTCACCGCCGAAAACATAGGGACCCAGAACATAAGAAACTTCACGCTTGCTCTCCAGGAAGCCTAGAGCGCGCGCTTAATCAAGCAGATAAGCTTCAAGACACTGCGACATTGGAAAGCTACTATGGAGTATCAGCGAACAAAAGACATTCTTCACGTCATGAACGTACTCGGCCACAAGAACATCAAGAACACCCTTATCTACACGCACATGGTGAACTTGGAAGGCGACGAATACGTCTCAAAAGCCGCATGGAACCTCGAAGAAGCATGCAAGCTTGTGGACGATGGCTTCGACTACGTGACAGACATGGAAGGAGTCAAACTCTTCAGAAAACGCAAGTAACATGCATTAGGGGGGTTCATCCAAAAACATGTTGAAGGTGCGGGGGATGGGGTTTGAACCCATGCAGCCCTACGGCAACAGGTTTCTTAAAACGGTGTCTGTTCCAACCAAACTGGTTTTTCTTTTCTGGGCAACGTTTTCCTAAGCCTGTCTCCTTTGGCCAAACTCGGACACCCCCGCGGATTGAGAGGGGTTCAGATGCTGAATCAGTATCTTCTTTTATATTTGTTTGGTCTTCCAAGGATGACATCCTAGTTTTGGTCTTCCTAAGGGTTATATTTGCTCAAATATCTATAATCAAATGGCAACAGCTCGGAGAAAGGCGAAGTGATTATGAAAAAAAAGTATAGTCAGCATAAAAGACAAGGAATAATTCGCGACCCCAAAGTCGAGAGAAAAGATTTGAAAGACACTGAGATGGCGCTTGTCTCAGAACTGATCAAGAACTCTAGAAGAAGTGACAGAGAACTCGCGAGGGCCATTGGAGTCTCCCAGCCGACAGTGAGCAGGATGATTAGGAAGCTGGAGAAAGAAGGAATTATAAACGAATACACTATGATACCCGATTTCAGAAAACTGGGGTATAATCTATGTGCGTTCATTTTCTTTAGACTGAAAGCTCCCATCGCCCCAGAGAGGATTAAATGGGCAAGAGAAGCCACAGCAGAAAGGTTGAGTCAGACTCCGTTTGTAATTCTGTTGCTTGAGAGAGGGATAGGCTTAGACCGCGAAGCTGTGATGATCTGCCTCTACAAGGACTACGCATCGTATACTGAGCACAGAAACATAATTAGGGAATTCCCATTCCTCGTTCCTTCAGATGTCGATAGTTTTCTAATAGATCTTAACGACGAGGTCCATTATCGATACCTAACCTTCGCAAGCGTAGCCAAAGATCTCTTAAGATCAATAGACAAAGGGAATAGCCCTACAAGAAAAGAGGGTCCCTGAACAGCGACTTCAAATAGAAAACTCTAAATTTCAAAGAATCTTCTTCAGGAGGAGGGTCTACGCCTCGGTAGCCTAGCCCGGTGGGGCTCCGCCTTGGTAAGGCGGGGGTCGCGGGTTCGAATCCCGCCCGAGGCTCCACGGAAGCTTCTTTCGTGAAAGAAACTTTCAAGAGAGCACGCGCGCAGATTTATCTACACCTTGAGAATCATGAAATACAGGGATGTTGGATGGTTTACAGGACTGTCAGACTTGCTGATGGTCGAACAGCCGCGCTTGATTGGTTGAAAGAAGATGAACTGCCCGAGGTTATAGAGGCGCTTAACAGCGTAATCCGAGAGGGAAAATACCTTTTCATGAACAGCGAGATAACGGACATGAAAGAAGAGCGCCGATGGTTTGAGCATGGAACAAAAGAAGAAATGCGCTACCTCGTTGCCAGGGTTGACGGCAGAGTGGTTGGAGGTGCGAGCATTCACCCTCATACCGAGAAGCGTGCACACGTTGCAGATTATGGGATATACATTCGCGAAGGTTACCGTAACGTAGGCCTCGGAACAGCTTTGACAAAAGAACTAATAGGAATCGCCAAGAAACAGAGACTCAAGATTCTTCAGCTTTCAGTTTATGCGACGAACGAGAGAGCTTTTCATGTCTACGAGAAATGTGGCTTTAAGGAATGCGGAAGATTGACCCGAGACATAAAATTCCTTGATGGAACATACGCCGATAGAATACTGATGGAGTTGCCTTTGAGAGGAATTTGAAAGAGAAAGGAGAGGCGTGAGCAATTTTTTCCTAGGCTAAAGGTTAAAATTCGGGCTGAGTGCATTTTTTATTTGGTGTTTTACCATGCTACCCAATGAAGGAATTGGGAAAATCACGAGCAACCCGTTTACGAGAGATGGCAAAGTCCTCTTGAGCAAGATTGCGACGACGGGAGACCTGAGAAAAGACATCCTTAAAGCCGTTAACGTGATTGGCGGATTCAGCAAGGTCATCGACAAGGGTGACCGAGTTTTGCTTAAACCCAACTATAACACCGCCGACCATCCACCTGCTTCAAGCGACCCAGAATTTCTTAAGGCAATAGTTGAGTTGTTGTTTGAACAGGGCGCTGGAAAAGTCATCCTGGGAGAGTCTTCTTGGCAAGGCCTATCCACTCGGAAGGCGCTGGAACAGGCTGGAACTCCTGCTGTGCTGAAAGATACGGGCGCAGAGATCGCGTTTTTCGACGAAGAAAAATATGTCAAAGTCAACGTGGGTGGGGAATACCTCAAACACGTCAGCTTGGCAGAAGAAGCCATGCATGTGGACAAGATAGTCTATTCCTGCTGTATGAAGACGCATTTCCGGGCTGACTTCTCTCTCAGCCTAAAACTGGGCTTTGGGTTCACGAAGAAGAGCGAGAGAATGGGATTTCACATCAGACATTTGAAAGAAAAACTCGTCGATCTAAACCTAGTCGTGCATCCAAACCTGATAATCATGGACGGAAGAAAATGCTTCATAACGGGAGGACCCTTCAGCGGCGAGGTACGAAACGCAAACGTCATTCTTGCTTCAGGAGACCGAGTGGCCATGGATGTTGAATCCATCAAGGTCATCGAAAGTTTTGAAGGTTCCAAGCTGAAAGACAACCCATGGAGCTACACGCAAATCCGCTGCGCAACCGCACTCGGGCTTGGAGTAAAAAGCGAAGACGAATACACGGTCGTCAACGAATAAGAAACAAATAGCGCGTTGCCGTCCCTTTCAAAAGTTTCAAATAACCCAACTCACCTACCCAGTTGTGTGGTCCTAACTTGGAAAGCGGTCAGCGCAAGTTTACTTTAGAAGAGTTGAAGCAGTATGACGGTAAGGAGGGCAGGCCTGCCTACATTGCCTACAAAGGCAAGGTCTATGATGTCACGGACAACTTTTTGTGGATAGATGGAGATCATCAGGGTGAACATGCGGCGGGCAAAGATTTGACCGGAGCAATGGCAAACGCTCCTCACGGCGAAGAATACCTCGAAAGAGTCAAACTCATCGGCGTGCTCGTCCCCTAACTTCAAGAGACCGCGGCATCGACCCGTCTCTAAACTCGCAGCCCAGAAACCCGTTGAAACTTCCTTCCGTAAATCCCATACAACATACACGCACACGGCGAGAGTGCATGAGAAGTATTTGTTAAATTTAGTGAGCAGCGAGCACTAGGCCTTACAACGACTCTCTGGACGATTTGTTGCCTCGGCGTTTATATGATTCCCTGTCCATTTGGTTTCAATGATGTTTTTCCTTGCAGACAGACTTTTTAGTTGGTTTCGCCATCTACGAGTATTCGTGGTTGCATGGCTGATAAAATTGAGGTTTACATTAGGAATGAAGAGGTTGTAACCGGTGAGGCTGTCTATGGGAAAGTCGTTGCAGAACACGGATGCCCTGTCGTAAGAGGTGTCAAAACTGAAAAAGTCATGCCTGAAGCCGATAGAACGGCTCTCGACGTTGTAAACCGTTTCGCAGATGACAAGGGATTGCAAGTCGAAATCTGCAGCCTCGGCACGTTTACTGGAAGATTGAAGGCTAGGCAGAAGGGGGTTAAGACGACACCCACGATAGTGATTGGCAAGTTCAGAATTGAAGGAGAACTCACTCCAGAACTGTTAAGAAGCAAGTTAGAATTAGCCTTGAAAGAATAGTCTGAGTTACGGCTCGTTTCGACAGCTACGGGAATGAGGGTAGTGGGGAAAGTAGCGGGTTGAGAGGAGAAAGTTTGGTTTTGGATAAAACTGTACCGCACTACTCAAGTCATTCACACACGGGTAAAGTTTAGGTTTGGGATAAAACTTTACCCCACCAACCAACCACTACCACAACCCACACCGCAACCTCTGCCTATCTGCACTCCTGCCACTGCACCTACCACTCCTCCTATACCTACCTATACCAGCACACACACGCACGCACACGGCGAGTGTGTGAGTGAAGCGCGCGTCTCCGAACGGCGAGGTCACCAGGTCTCTCCAAAATCCCCATTTTTATCTTTACTGAGGCGCACGCTACTCTTCAGAAATAGTCTCTATGATAGCTTTCAAGAGGACCTCTGTGCTCTCTCTGACTGACTGGTCTCCAAAAGCTAGCTGCCACCCATTCTCAGTCAAGATATCAGAGATAACCTGCGCTGAAGCAGCCCTAACATTCCTGTATTTCGCAATTGCGAAAACAGCCGACGTCTCCATGTCCACCGCCAAGATTCCGGTTTCTTTGAACTTTCGAAGTTTTCCTCGGGTTTCTCTATAAGCTCCATCAGTCGACCAGACAGGGCCAATGAAGTGTCTGATTCTCTTCTCCTTCAGATGCTCAACTAGCTTGTCTCTAAGTGGAATGTCGGACTCAACTTCCACTTCTGGTGAGAAATAATGGTGTGAGGTTCCCTCATCGCGAATCGCTCCAGTTACGACAACAATGTCGCCTGGTTGAAGGTAAGACTGTATTCCACCTGAGACGCCAACTTCAAAAACAGTCTTTGCACCACATGCGATGGCTTCCTCCAACGTGAAACCGGCTGCAGGAGCTCCTATCCAGAAGCGGCCAACTCCGACTTCTAAGCCGTCTACCTGTCCAACGCAGAAAGGCTGGCTTTCACCATAAAGCCATTCAACGCATTTTCCTTTGATCAGGTTTCTTGCACATTCAAACGTGCTTCTCTGGTAAGTCAATACAAGGCGCTGAGGGATTCCTAGCGATTCTATCGAGACCTTTTTGCTTTTGGCAGCATAGCTGACGACATCAGATGGCTTGGAAACGGACTCGTCGTCGCTCAATTCTCTCTCTACCCTTGCACTAATCTATCTGGTATGGTTCAGCTATATCCTTTCCGTACCACTCCGCTGCGAACACCTGCTGTTTTGTCCAAGCAAAACATGAACAATCCCCTTTTCTTCTTAGCAACATGGCTTCAAACTGAAAACCACATATTTTTGCGAGAATTTCCCTAGGAAGAGCCTGTTGGACGCATAACATACGTGCCATGTTCTAGGTGCGGGGGGTGGGATTCGAACCCCCGCCACAGTGGCGACGTCTCCCGCAAAATCCCTTTTTTCTTTTTTGCAGAAATAAATTGAGCCAACCAACTACGCCACGAACATTCGATGAAGCCTCCGAAAATGCGGGTGCTCTTTTTTTTGAGAACGATAGATTGAAATCGCACCTCTAATCATTTAGAATTGTTGGACGTGGTGTAAGCTGAATTCTAAGCTTCCGGCCGAGCCAATTTTGGTGGGCAGGGACCAAGAAATCAAACAGTTTACACAATACTTTGACTCTGCCATGAGGGGAAAGGGAGCCACCATATTCGCTTGTGGTGAGGCGGGAGTCGGAAAGACAAGACTGGTCAATGAGTTTTTGAACCAAGCAAAGAAAAAAGGAGCAAAAATTCTTCAGGGCTATTGCTTGAGCGAGGTGGACATACCCTACTTTCCTTTTACAGAGGCATTTAACACCTATATGTCAGCGATGAGTGATGAAAAGGCGAAATCCTCCGTGACAAAGCAGCTGGGAATTACAGGATGGCTGAGAGGGTCTGGAATCACACGTGAAGCGAAAGCAAGTGAACTCTTTTCAACTCCAGAAATAGAACGAGACAGAACGTTTGAGGCAGTGGCAAGAGTTCTCCTTCAGCTGTCCACTCAAGAACCATTAATCCTGTTTCTGGATGACTTGCAGTGGGCAGACCACCTAAGCTTGGCTATACTTCACTACTTGGCAAGGAAGTGTAGAAACTCTCGGCTTCTCATAATCGGCACGTATAGACCAGAAGACCTTGTTCACACTAAAGAAGAGAAACTCCATCCACTAGAAGAAATCATGTTTTCGATGAGTCGAGAAGACCTATTGGTTAAAATGGAGTTGAAACGCTTAAGGCGAAACGATTTCCCAGACTTTTTACGGTCAATCTTTCACTCTTCATTGGATGAAGCATTCGTAGAAAAACTGTATGAGGAAACTGAAGGCAACCCTTTTTTTGCGGTTGAGACGCTAAACCTCCTTGTAGAAGAAGGTTTCCTTTCAGAAAAAGAGGGTCGCTGGATGCTAATGGCTCCAACGGAGAAAATCGGAATACCTTCAAAGGTTCACGATGTCATCATTCGGAGAATCGCGAGACTCGAACGAGAAGAAAGAAAACTATTGGACCTCGCCGCAGTCTGCGGTCATTCCTTCACTCCAGACACCCTAAGCAGAACCTTAGCTCTAGACATAGCCGATGTTCTGCAAGAACTGGTGGAGATTGAACAGAGACACCGACTAATACGCTCCACTGACACAACATTTGAATTCACACACCAAAAAATAAGAGAAGTCATATACTCAAACTTGCCAGGCGAGTTAAGGAGAGTATACCATCTCAAAACGGCAAATTGCCTCGAACAAGCCCTCACCGAAAGAACTTCAGACGGTTACATAGCTGACATAGCCCTTCACTACGTCGAAGGAGCAGCTCCAGAGAAAGCGTTCGAATATCTTCTCAAACTTGGCGAAAAAGCTGTAAACATCTTTGCAAACATGCAAGCAATAGATTATCTAGACAAGGCATTAGAAGCCACACAGAAAAATGCAAACCTTGCCCAGGGTGAAAATCTTGTTGAAATCTACAAGCTCAGAGGCAGAGCTTGGCTGAGTCAAGGAGAAATGGCAAAAGCTAGCAACGATTTCAATTTGTTGCTACAAAATGCTACTTCCATCGGTGATGAATCAATGATTGCAGAAGCGCACTATTGGCTAGGTTATGCTCTAACGGGGCTAGGAAAAATAGATGAGGCTAAGCTACATCTTACAAGAGCGCTGGAAATCGCGCGAAAGATAGGCAATAAACACGTTGAAGCTGGAAGTCTACTTCAACTTGTCGAATCGCTCTTTGTATACGCAGACACCATGGAAGAAGCTCTTATGCAAATTGAAGAGTCGCTTAGAATATGTAGAGAGATAACGGACAGAGTCCTCGAAGCCAAATGCCTCGGTTACCTCGGATTCTACTATGACTGGAAAGGCGAGTTCAAGCAAGCCAAAAAAAACATCAATGAGGCGTTGGCGTTAGCTGAGGAAATGGACGATAACCCCGGAAAAATGTGGGCATTATTGCTTTCGGGCATGGTTCATGCTGGTGAAGGGGAATACGATGATGCCATTTCAATCTTACAAAGATGTCTCCAACTCTCCCGAGATTGGGGCATTGTTTTTTTCGTTCCGCGAGCCCTCAATGTCCTCGGTTGGATTTATCATGACTTAGGAGACATCGAATTTGCAATTAAATACAACAACGAAGGACTAAAAATTACCAGAATACACCAAGAGAGTATGGGCATATCCGGAGTGCAGCTAGCTTGTTTAGTAAATCTAGGAATGGACTATCTACACAAGAACGATTATGGAAATGCAAAGAAGTACTTCCAAGAAGCAAACAGCGTGATTCATTTACATCCAATGGCTAAGTGGCGTTTCGAAACTCGTATACTTCTAGGTCTCGTTGAAATATCACTCGCTGAGGGCGATTATTCACAAGCACTAAAATTCGGTGAAGACTCTTTAGCCATATCTGAAAAGGCAGGCGCCAAAAAATACATATCCAAAAGTTTGAAGTTAAAAGCTGAAATACTCGCAAAAATGGGCAAAACCGAGGAAGCAATCGAGCTAATGCAGAACGCCTTGAAATTTGCACAAGAGGTTGGCAACCCACCGCTCCTTTGGCAAACACATTATTCTCTCGGGCTTTTGCTCGAAAAACAAGGTAACCTACAAAAAGCCAATGAACACTATGCCCAGGCCATAGCCCGCATGGAAGAGACAGCATCAAAACTCAAAGATGAATCCCTTAAGAACAGTCTGTTAACGGCTCAACAGACAAAGGCAATATACGACGCTTACGCCAAAACAAAACCGACTTCTAACACCTAAGGAAAAGCGACCCCAAATTTGCAGGGTGGTGCGGGGGATGGGGTTTGAACCCGTCTCCGAGTGGCGATGCCTCCCGAAATCCGCCATCACATGACCGTTTTCTTCTGAGAAAAGAAAGGTCAAACTGGCTTAAAAGGACCGATAGAGGATAATTCTACAATTTTCTCCCATTTACTCGGAAGCAGTTCCCTTTGCTTTTTCTGTGTATTTTACAACACCCAGTTCTTCGTATATTTCCAACAAGTTTGAGGCTCCCCAATTAAGCTGTTATTTTAACTCAAAAGTATGGACAGTCTTGAGTTTTGGATGTTTCTTGAATAAATGAGCGTTCACTAGCTCTATGGAATCAACAGTCATTTTTCCAAACTCTGTATCCCTCAGCTTTTCTAGGTAGCTGATTAGTCTGGTGAAATCTTCTTTCTTCTGAAAATGCATTATGCTGATGTGAGGCAAAAAACTTGGATAATCAAATTTCCTCTTTCTTATCTCGGGTATTGCCTGCAGTCTTCTATGTATCTCTTCAATCTTGTCCCCATCATGAACCTCCACAAAGACAACATCTGGGAAAATGTTGAGTTTAGAAAGGAATACATCAAATTTGCTGAATTGTTGTAAAACTTCTTTCGCTTGATTGATTATTCTCTGCAAGTTCTCAACCAAAATATCGTCTTCATATTCTTCTGATTTTGCCAAGAATCCAAGCCCCATTACAGATATGTGAAAATAGTCTTTCGGGAAGGGAGCAACACAAGAAATAGTGGATAGCCACCTCTGAATCTCAACTATCTTCTCAATCAGTCCCGCATCTCTAATCCTTACATGAAAAGTCAGATATTGATTTCTTCCTTTAGCCCATTCATTGTCAACCCAATATTTCGTTAGATTCAATTGGACGTTCTTTCTTCTTTCCCAAACATCTGTAAATCTGTCGCTCATACATTCAATTGACAGTCTTTCTTACCTAAAGTCTTTTTGAACTATGCGGTTCAGCTATAACTTTTCCGCAAAATCGAAAGTTCTTTTAGGACTCGGTGACACTCTTCTCGTAAGACAAAGATGGAAACCTGAAAATTAACCAGTTGGTTAAAAAATGGCACATGCAGTTAACGCGCGCGCCTGCTCATGGCGGGGTGCCACTGGCCATGGCGATGGCACTGGAGGTGTGTAGGTCTTACGGAGCTCCGCTTTATGGCCTATTGCGAGGGTCGTTTTGAGCCAGGCTTCGGCAGGAAGCATGTCTCCGTAGCCAATGACCCATATATCTTCTTGATAAGTCGCAACCCCGATTTGCGATCCAGGCCCGGCTTCCAGCACCTTGCCAACAGGTCCCGTGCTTTCATGTCTCCGTAGCCAATCGCCCAAGCGTCACACTCGGCCTGAGATCCCAGTACGTCTATGTCAGCAATCTTCTGGACCCCGTCGTCAAACCCTCCGAGGAGAACGAAGAGAGCAAGCGGTCGGTTGACCGTGCTCACCGCGTGCTCGTGGAGGATGCCCCGAATCCTGTGTGCTGCATCCCTGAATGTCTGGATGTCCTCGCTCGTAAGCACATCATGAACATGGAACATGTCTCCCTTATTGCCAGTGGCCACGAACGCCAGCGATTGGGCTACGTGCCAGACCGAAGGAATCTCGCTCCTCAATCCTGGCTTGACAGAAGCTTTCCCTTTGGCTATGAGCAGCCCATCCGTCGTCTTCATCGCGATAGCGAGGTTGCCGCCTGATGGACACTTCCGTGCCCACTCCACCTGGAGCAGTCTCCCCTCTGGCGTGAACATGCCGGGCTTGGCAAACTCCGAGCTCTCGGGAAGCGGCTGGTATTTGCTCGGCGTTCCAATGCATGGTTTTGCCCTAGCCATCGAACTCACCTGTTGAATGAATGCGCGATGCGTTATTTCAAGCTTTTTCTGCCATCCTTCCACACCAAACTGTCTTTCTCCCGCGCGCGCAAAATCGAGAAAAACCCAGACGGCTTCATAACCGTGAGAAAGGAGGCTTAAACACGGCCTCTTTTTCTTTTTTTAAGATGAGTTTCAAGAAGCCGCAGGTTATGCTTATGCTTTCCATTGCCGTGTTGATGTTCGCTCTTGACTGGCTTTTTCTTTGGATAGACGATTTGCAGAGACTCAAGAAAGGAAGGTTAGTCATCAGCGCGCACAAAGGAATGGCGCTTACAATAGAGAAAAATGCGGATAACTCTGCAACCATTCACAAAGCCTAAGACCCTTCTTTTTTTGCAACCTCTACATTTTTCAGTCAATCTAACCCTAGCCCCTATACTCCTTTCCTTGCGCGCTAGACATTGAATCCAAAAGCACAGAGCAACCAGAATAATTGTTTAAATATGGATTATGTGCAATGAAGATAAAGAGGGACGCGGTTATTGCCCTTCGATGACGCCTTGACTGTTGCAATAATCACGGTAGCGGTGATCATCGCTTGTTTAATCGTTGTTTTTTCCATGCGAAGGCGAGGAAAAAAGGAGAAAAAAGCCGCCGAAGAGGAACTGCAGGCTGATCTTAGGGGTTACCCGTTTAAAGTCAGCAAAAGCGTCCCTGCCGAGGATGCTTCACACGCCAAGGAAGAACTCCGGATATTGGATTTAGAGAGGGAGATTCTAAGCGACGCGATCAGGCGGCTTTATGAAGCACACGCGGAAGGAAAAATAACGGAAGAAGAGAGAGAAAGGCTTGCACAGACGTACAAGTCTCGAATGATGACGGTGAAGGACGCCATTTCGAAAGACGAGTCTGTCGTGGCTTTGCACGAGCTTGAAAACATGCAGCAGGACTTGATGAAACTGTTCAGCGAACGATTCGACGAACTGAGCTCAAAAATCGAAGAGTTGCGGACAAAGACCGAAATCAAATCGATAAAAGAAATAACCATCGCTTCAAAAGCGTTGACAACGGAAACCCCTGCTTCTGAAGAAAAACCAGGGGAAGAAGAGAAGGTCAAAAAGAAGAAGAAACCAGCGCCAGCCAAACCCAGTCCGAGAACAGAAGCAGAGAAAAGAATAGAAGAAATCAGAGCCGAAGTAGAAAAGGTCCTGGACAAACTGGGGCAGATGGAAATTGAATCCTAAACAAGACTGGGTTGAAAAAGCCAAGAAAAGCGCCGCCCTAGAAGCTGTAAAACATGTCAAAGACGGCTTCACAGTCGGGCTGGGAAGCGGAACCACAGCCGCCTACGCTATCGAAGAAATCGGAAAAAAGATGAAACGCGAAAAGCTGCGCGTTCAGGGCGTTCCAACATCATACCAAGCCTTCATGCTCGCCGTACAACACGGAATCCCAGTAACAACCCTTGAGGAACAGCCCATACTGGATTTGACAATTGACGGAGCAGACCAGATAGACCCAGAACTGAACCTCATCAAAGGCATGGGCGGAGCACTCGCACGTGAAAAAATCGTTGCCTCCGCATCGAAAAAACTGATCATAATCGCCGATGAAAACAAGAAAGTCAAGGCTCTAGGAGAAAACAATCACCCAGTGCCCATAGAAGCACTGCCCTTTGCAGCTTCATTTGTAATGAAAAGAATAAGAGAAATGTACGGAACACCTGTTTTAAGGGAAGGAAAGGGGAAAGTCGGACCAGTCATAACGGACAACGGAAACGTCATCATCGACGCTGACTTTGGACTTGTGCACAAGCCGACAGAGTTGGAACGCAAACTGAGGCCCATGCCAGGAATTGTAGAAACCGGTCTATTTGTCAATATGGCAGACATAGCATACATAGGAAAACATTCCAACGTCGAGAAACTAACAAAAAAGCAGGCCCAAGATTTCTAGCAGGTAATATTCGCACCCACCAACAAAACCCTGAATTATATTCGACCCAAGTAGCAAACGCTTGACAAGACAATGGCATAAATAACCTTAAATCAACCCTTCCCAAACAAAATAGCCAAGAAACACACCGCCGGGGTAGCCTAGCCTGGCCAGGGCGCCAGACTCATAATCTGGAGAACAATAAACGGGGCACAAAGGCGCCCAGTGTCCAGAAGTCGCGGGCTCGAATCCCGCCCCCGGCACCACTATCACGTACTTGGCACGATTGTCGTCTATGGCAATTTGATGACGGTTAAGCATTAGGTCTTGATGGCCCTCTCCGACCAAGACAGCGCGCGTTAACAGATCGAGCTGCCCTAGAAGTGCTGGTACGAGACCGTTTCCTCAAGCTTCTTCCTGTACGGAGCGGGAGGCTCAACGCTCGGATGACCAATCTGGACTATCCCCGTTATCCTGTAGTTTTTCGGCACCCACAGAATACGTTTCACACTGCTCTCTTCCCTTCGACTGTAAAACGTGTACACACAACTACCCAGTCCCTCAGCCGTAGCAGCCAGCAACACGTTTTCAACAGCCATCCAAACAGACGCCAGCACCAGCTCCTCTTTCACGTCCTGCAAAAGCTCGTAGCACACCGTCATCAGAACCGGCACGTTCCTCATGTACGATTTGTCCCAAGTTCCACCCCGAGCAACCAAATACTTCGCCCGCTCAGGAGAAAAACTCCTCCAGTGCTCCCTGCTAAAACCCGTGCAAACCTCCGCTATTTTCCCTTTAACCTGAACATCAGTGACCAACACGAAGCGCCAAGGCTGACAGTTGCCAGCCGAGGGAGCCCAACGCCCAGCCTCAAGAACCCTGCCAAGCACATCCGCAGCAACAGGATCCGGCCTAAACTTCCTAATACTCCGCCGTTTCGCAGCGAGCACCATAAACTCCATTCACTTGCAGCCTCCCACTCACACCATATGCAGCAACACACTTACAAAACTAACGACTAACCCGTTACCAGCGCGCACAAGAAACAAACACATCAAAACACCCAAAACTTTTGACACTCAAAAACTAGGCAGAATTGAGTAAAAAAAGCACGGAACCAACATGCTTCAACAATGTTTTGACACTCAAAGAAATCACGGATTGAGCACTCAAACACAAGGCCTCGAAACCCAACACACAGCCAACTCAGGCATGCAGTCGGCCCAATTGCAATAGCCTAAAAACGCGCCCAACATGATTTCTTTGAGAATTCAGCTTCGCAATGATTCTTTCAGCGCAGCCCTTCAGGTTTCCTTAGATATGGACGTTGCGTTTCTCGTCGACAACTCAAGCTGGTCCCCGAAGCCCCTTTTAACATAGGCGTTCTTGATGACGATTCTGTCGCCCACCTTCAAGTCCTTCACAGAATCCACATGGCCTCGCCACGCTGAAACCCACATCCTGCCCGTTTCATCCATCAACTCGAAAGTAGCCAACTTCAAAACCTCCTGCCTCGACGTTTTCACGTCCCTAACCATCGACCCAGTAACAACCTCTCCCACAACGTTAACACCTTCCAAACCCTCCTTCAAACCCGCCAACGGCAAAAACTCCGAAAAAGCCTGAACCCCAACATAAGTTGCTCCGTCAACGTGAACCTCCAGTTCTCCACCCGCCGCTCTCTTGACCTTCGCGTTCACCACCTCCAACCCCGCGCCCACCTTAAGCAACCCTTCAAACTCGTCAACCTTCTCGTTCCAAACCACAACCGAAGCTTCCCCCGTGCCATCAGACAAAACAAACCGCATAACCTTCCCAGAACTCGAATCCGACCGCTCAAACTGCGACACCGAACCCAACCGTTTAACAGTGCCAGCCACATTCACCCTACCGCCCTTCTGAACACGCGGCAACTCACCGATTCTCGTCGTAAACTTGCCAATCGAAGGATAATCCTTCGACCTCACGTCCGCCGGGTTAACCTCAACAGTGCACTTCTCTCCAGCGTGCACCTCGACCCTGCCACCATAATCCTCACGAGTGTACACGTGCCGCAAACGAATCACCTCTCCAACATTCACCCCGCCAGACTCTGTCAAACCCGCCTTGTCGTTCCACAGCACCACCCGCAGGACACCACTCTCATCGACGATGAGCAAGCCTGCAAACCTCCCCCGCCTGCTCCCGTTAAAAGCTCTCGGAGAAAACACGGCAACAACTCGCCCGACCACGCTGATGCCATTCAGCCCAGGAATCAAACCCCCCAGCAACAGAGCAGGCGCCACAGCCTCACCGTTCACAACCTCACAGCCAAACCCCGCCGCAACCATCCGCAGAAGAGTCTCATCAGCAATCAAGCCGCCAGCCCTTCTCCTCTCCGCCTCCAGCCTCTCCAGAACGGATTCCTTCGAAACCCCAGGACAACACGAAAGAATACGCTCGACCATCTCTTCAAACGTCATCTCAACCTCAACAACACTGCAAAAGTGAAACGGCTCGCGCTATAAAGCTTATTAAAAGCCGCCGGCGACTCTAAACATTTGAAGGAGCAAAAAATGGACACACAGACACTATACAGCCTAGGCACGACGCTAGCCTTCGCCGGAATTCTAATCATCATAGTCGCAACCGCACTCATCGTCCTGTCAAAAAACAGAAAGAAAGGAAACGTCAAAGGGGCCGGAGCAATAATAATCGGGCCAATCCCGATAGTCTTCGGCACAGACAAAGAATCGCTAAAAACGGTCCTGCTGCTCTCAATCGGGCTCACAGCACTCCTGATAATACTAATCCTAGTGCTCCACTTCTTATCCAGATAAACGAGGAAAACACGACAATGGCAACGCACCAAACAGCCAAACCCGGCAAATACGAACCTGACACACCGCCAAAGTTCCTAACCCTGCTCATCCTCGAGTTCTCATTAATGATCCTCGGCCTAATACTCGTCACAGTCGCCACCGCGCTTTCACAGGACGGCTCAACAAGCTTCGGCGGAATCATCTTCATCGGCCCCCTCCCAATCGTCTTCGGCGCCGGTCCGGGAGCACAGTGGCTGATTCTTTTCGCCGCAATCCTGACAGTTCTAAGCGTCATCACTTTTCTAGCATTGCGCAGAAAACCGGACAACACAAAGGTCTAAGATTCTTCCTTTTCCTCTTTACCATAAAACACGTACAGAAATATCAGAGCCAACGCGATAAACGTCGCAGCCATCATCACAAACTTGAGTAGTGTAAAGTACTCTCCCAGTTCCATTGGAACAGTCTCCTTTCACACTCTATTCGAGTTTAAATATTTAAACAGTAGCTTTTTTCCACTCGTTCATGAGCGAATCGTAAAGCTCATCATGCTCCTCTATGCCTTCATACCAGCCCAAAGCCTTAGCCAGCTTCTGCGCAATCAGATGATAGCACAAGTGAACCTTCTTGTCCACAACTCGAAAATAAAAGTCATCACACGTGCAGAACTCAGCCTCAGGCATTATCAGGTAATCCCGCTCCTTCCCAACAACTATCCAAACGATCCTGCCACTCGGCCTGAAAACATACCTCTTCACCCGATTCTCCTTCAAAGCCTCAAAAGCCCTCGTGAAACGCTGCCAAAAGACCTCATAAAGCCTCGTCAAATCCTTACCGGTCAGTCTACCCTCTGCCTTTGCTCCTTTGCACACAGCGTTTAACAGTTCATTCTCAGATTCTTCGTCCATAACACGCAAACTACCCAATCAGCAACGTCAAAGAAAGACGAGGCTACTCTATGCTTATGGGTTCGCCCCTAGGCGGTTTTCCATCTTTTGCTCTTGGCAAGGTGACCTCCAGCACACCGTTCTTGTACTGCGACTTTGCCTCTCTCACCCTGACTTTCCCAGGCAAAGAGACCTCCTTGAAGTACTTGCGCTGAGGGGTGTCCACCATTATGGTCAAAGTGTCCTCGGTTCCGCTCAGCTTTATGTCCTCCTTCTCAACGCCTGGCAGTTCAGCCACAACCTGGATTTCACCGTTCATCTCAACTATGTCCACCAGAGGCTCACGCTCCTCCTGCACGTGGGGAAGTCCGTTTCGCCTCGGCTTGACGTTTCCAAACTCGCGGATTTTAGGCTTCCCGTCAGGACCCACTTTCATACTGTAGCCGTACACGAAAGGCCCAAACTCGCGCGCTGTCGAACCGTCCGGCAGTCTACGCTCCCTCACGTAGTCTTTGGGAACTCGGGAAGCGAAATCTCTGAACTCTTCTTCCATCATCTTCTCCATCTCTTCGAAAATCTTGTCAACATCATCAAAGCCCCAGTCTCTGAAGAAGGGAGATCGCCTCTTCCTGTACCACTCTGGATCATCCTCCGAAGGCATCGCATCCATCACCCTTGCCTAAAATGAACAACGCGTTTGTCTATAAATGTTGTGCGGCACGGGCGCTCAGCTCAAGATTCTAAGCTGCTCGATGGTCCCAAGCAGAGTCCCGTCAAGTAGATAAGCCTCAGCCGTCCTCATGTCAACGGCCTCCGACCTCAGAACCGGTCCCGTCACCATCTCAGCCCTGGAACTGCCGGTTGACCTCCTCTCGTTTAACGGTTTCCCCCCTAAAAAATCGTTAAAGGAAGGCATTATGAAGAGCTGCGAGGCCCGTGGCTTCATCCCGTAATGCTCATAAAAAGTCTCCTCAGCACTTCCTTCAATCTTTACTCTGTGTTTCCGCAGCAAAACCTCGGAAAGCTTGCTCCCATCACAGCCTGCCTTCACCCAAACCTGCCTCGTCACCCTGAACCCCGCGGGGTCACGAAACACGACCACGGGGTGAACGTGTCCCATCACCAACGTCTTGCATTTCAGAAGGGCTGGCGAAGGCCACTGATGCCCGTGGAAAAAGCCCACATCATCAAAAGCCACGCCTGTTCCCGGCAGAACACTTATTCCCTCGGGCAACAGCGGCTCAAGGTTTCCGTCATGATTACCACGAATTATGAATACTTGTTGCACACGCTTCTTCAACGCGCTGAAGAAGTCAGGGATGTCGCGCCACTCCATCGCCTCCGCCTTGGCAACCGTGTGCTTCACATCGCCCAACACGAGGAGTTCATCCGCCTTGTATTCTGACAAGAGATCCATGAGTCTGTTCAGAAGCTTGGGCGTTTGTGTTGGAACGTGTATGCCCTTACCTGAAAGAGACATCTCCCACCCTATGTGCAGGTCGGCTACGGCCATAAGCCGAGTCCCACGCGATTTCAGAAGCGCGGCTGGAAAAGGTGGCAGCGGCGTTATCATTCTTTTTCCTTTCCAGACTTCACCAAACCGAGTATAGACCTGTGCATTTCAGCGTTAGCGGCGGCTATAAACTCCACCTTCTGCCCGGGATCGAGCTTCACATCTAACGGTTTCCCATCTGGCATCGTTAGCATCGCGCCCGCCTCCTCAACAATCAGGCAAGCAGCCGCAACATCCGTGGCGCGCAACTTTCCACGAATGTCAACGAAGGCGTCGGTTGTCCCATCCGCCACGTAACACAGTTCCAGCGCGTTAGCCCCGAAGTGCCGTATGTGCCTCGTCTTCTTGATCAACCTTGTCAGTCTGGAAGCGATTCTCTCCACCTTGTAGCTGTTCAAGTCCACTCCTATGACCGCCTCTTCAAGCGAGACGTTGTCGGAAGGAGAGATCCTTCGATTGTCACGAAGGGAACCCCTAGCCTTCTGCGCTGTGTACGTTACACCGTGGAATAAGTCTGCCACCAAAGCTGAGTGTGCATCCTTCAAAAATGGTTTCTCGGACACTGCAATTGAAGTTGCGTAGAAGGGAACCCTCCTCATCAAGTTTGTCGTGCCGTCTATCGGGTCAACCGTCACGTAACATTCTTGAGGGCGTTCCCCGTATTTTCGCACGCCGGATTCCTCGCTTATCAACGTGAAAGAAACTCCCCGCCTCGTCAACGTGCCGACTACAGCGTTTTCAGCCGCCAAATCTATCTTTCTTATTGGATCGCCGCCTGCTCCGATGCCCAAGTCTGGCTGAGGCTGATCCAGCGTTTCAAGCAGTGGAGCGATTTGCTCCTGTATCTTGTTCTTACACTGCACCAGTATCTCCAGCCAGCTATTCTGCCTCATCAAAGCTCTCCGTCCTTCCATACGACTGCTCTCGTTAAAGCCTTTGCTGAAGACGACGGCAGCACGGGAAAATTGAACTGAAAAACCTCGTCCTAAGCCGCGGTTGACGTGCACTAGAAAAGAATATTCTAGAAAAGAGTTCTCTAACATAACATCAGAAAGTCTTTAAACGCATGTGCACAATCAGCATCTGCTGGATCTGTCGATGGCTTTCAAGATTGCGGGAGTACTGGAGATGCTGAGCGATGGAAAATGGCACACGTTGCAGGGAATTCGAAGGAAAACGAGCTTGAACAGTGGTCAGGTCCAGCAGGTTGTTGGGTTTCTGAAGGAGTACGAGTTCGTGACAATCGATGAGACAGGAAAGAAGATAAGAATCGAAGAAGCTGTTAGAAAATTCCTGACTCAAGAGACTACTTCATGAGGGCTTTCAAACCCCTGTACGCCTTTAGAAATTCTCTGCCTTTTTCAGTGACCTCGAAAGTGTCGGACTCAGACCTGTTTGCATGGCCGTTCAGGTGCAGCAATCCATTCCCAAGCAGAAAACTTGAATAACTCTTCAAC
The DNA here is from genome assembly GCA_049516875.1 of Bathyarchaeia archaeon. GTDB lineage: Archaea > Thermoproteota > Bathyarchaeia > Bathyarchaeales > Bathycorpusculaceae > JBEKCD01. The sequence goes on from JBEKSS010000001.1 coordinate 249,500, forward strand.
TGTTTAAAACTCAAGTTGCACCGGTACATCAGATAAGTCTTTTTAACCCCGCCATAGGAAGCATCCAAAATATCTGCGATGATGTCAAAATTGCCACGATGGTTATTGCTTATGCTTCCTTCAGGCTCGATCAATAAACCCACGACCGTAGACTGTTTACAGGGCCAGTGGAAACTTCTTTCTCCCAGATAATATACAGAGAACGGAAATTTAAACGTTCTGAAAAATGGAAAATCATAAAAAATGGCTAGAATGGATACGGGTGGAGAGAAAAAGACGTTTATTGTCTGAAAAAGGATCTGCAGTTGCCCGTTCTCTTGCGTCTGACTATACTGATAACCATGCCAAAAGCTGCAATAGCAGTTGCGTAGTAGGCGAGCGGAGGGCTGGCAGGCGTTTTCGCGAAGGAAACGGAGTAACCTCCTACTGGTCGAGGGCGCACGCTTCGCGTCCGCCCATTCTCCGAACGAAATGGGTCTGTTGATGACAGGGACGGTGCCAGCCCATTTGCTGTCTATGGGGGTTCCAGTGTGAGCGGAGCAGATTGAAGCTTCAAAACTGGGAGGAAGAGGATAATCAGCGTTACTGCGAGAAACACAGTTGCTGCTACCCTCTTCATGGTCTTACCCTTCTCCTCCCCGTGATTTTGTAAGTGTCATGCGCCAGCTTTTAAGAATTGTGGAATTAAGTTCTATCTGACGTACAACAGTTCAGAAATCAAATTACGATGCACCTGTGGATGGGCGGCCTCCATTTTCCCATGATTGGCGCGCTGGCTACATGTTGGAATTCGAGACCTTGTGTTTGAGTACTCAATCCGTGATTTCTTTGAGTGCCAAAACATTGTTGAACAATGTTGGTTCAGCGCTTTTTTTACTCAATTCCGCGAGGCTTTTGAGTGCCAAAAGTTTTGGGTGTTTTGATTTTTCTTGAGGTCTCTGTTTTGCTGGTTTCTTCCGTTAGAGAGTGGGTTTTGGAGTGGGTTCTGGTTGGGTGGCGAGGTGGTGTGTAGGTTGCGCTTCAGGATGGTTTTGCCCTGCTGTTTTTATGTTTGAAGGATCTGTGTATTCAGTCAGAGTCGGGTTGGGTGGGGTTTTCAGGTGCTTGAGTATCTTGTTGTTATGTTGGTCTTTGCGCTTCCTTTCGTTTTGTTTGCTCTGCACAAGAGGCGGTTTTCCGCGCTGGGTTTGGCAGCTGTCACGGGTCTGACTATAAGTGTGCTGTGGGACTTGATTTCCGCTGTTCTTTCCACATGTGGTTGTGGAATGCAGACATCCTTCTTTGTGTGATGATAGGCCGTTGCCGCTTGAAGAATACCTGTTCATGGTGCTGGTTCCGATGATGCTTGTAGGAGCGGCGCTAATCTTCAATCTCTATGAGCCTGCCCCAAGATGAACACTTTGAAGACTTGCGGATTTGAACAAATCGCATGTGCCGCGAAATGTTTCTCTTCGATTGAAAATTCAAGGTTGGCTCAAGAACTGACTGAAACCACGTCTAGGATAATTTAGATATCTTTATGACTTTGAAGACTTCGCAGTACTTGCCTTTTCCTGTCATGGTTCCTCGGTATCTCGCGAGGCCTTTGAAAGCTTCATCGTATGGGTTCATCTTGATCTGTGATTCGTGCTTCCTCAAGGCAGCAACTTTTTTGTCGATGAATTCCGAGATGTCTTCAACATACTCGAAATCTGAGAGCGGCGTCCAGACTTCATAGGCCAACACGGTCTCGGCAGACCAAGGAGACCCTTTGTACTCCTGAAACAGAGGAACACTAGCCCTTCCCAATGATTCATTCACAAGCTGGAAAGTCGCTCTGTGATCCTGATGAGCATCAGACGGATGATGAACATAGATTATGTTCGGTTGTTTCTTCCTAATCAGTTCCACCAGCTTTTTCAAGCTGCCCTGATCGTATTCCAAGTGGCCGTCGGGTTTTTTTAGGTATGTCAAATCTTGAAAACCAATTGCTTGAGCGGCGTTTCTAGCTTCTTCTTCTCTTATTCTTGCCAATTCCGCTTTGGAGTAGTCTAGACTGCCAGCCTCTCCAGAGGTCATGTAACAGGCTGAGACCCGATTTCCTAGTTTTACGTGCTTTGCTAAACTGCCGCCACATCCGATAATGTCGTCATCAGGATGTGCTGCAAAAACAAGTATACGCTTCATAATAAACTTGCCTTAGCTGCCATTTCTATTAAATATTTGCCCCTCCGTTGCCGATTTTACCTGAAAGCCGCGTCCGAATCATAAGCTCGCCACCAGCCGTGCACGTTTCATAAAGGATCCGAGTTAGACCTAGGATATATAAGTCAGAGCGGTAGCGATGGCTCCATAGAGGCCAATGTCGTCGCCTAAGGGTGTAACCATTATTTTGGGGATTCTGTTTATTACGTAGTCTTTCACATGTTTTGTTATTGGAGACATGACCATCTTCTTGTTCTTCAGCGTCACGGTCCCACCGACAGTGATCAGTGATGGATCATACGCGTTTACAACGTTCGCAAAGCCTATTGCGTTTAATACGCCAATTTCCTTGACCAGTTCCACGGACATATTGTCGGCTTCTTTTGCGGCAGCGAACAAGTCACTTGCAGTCAACCTTGACAAATTGCCTCCTATCCTTTTGAGCAGCAAACTTTGCTTCACTGCTTTTTCGGGCATGTCTTTGAGTCTCATCCTAATGAAGTTTGGGATGTTGCTCCCTGAACAGTAAGCTTCCCAGTGGCCCCGCTTTCCGCAGCCGCACGTAAGCCTGCCCTCAAAGTCTATGACGATATGACCGACTTCGTGAGCGTTCCCGTCTTTTCCCAAAAGCAAAGTGCCGTTAACCATAGCTCCGCAGCCTATGCCGGTGCTTATGGTTATGTAGGCATAGTTGTCCAATCCTTTTGCAGCCCCAAACATTTTTTCGCCAAGAGCCGCTCCAGCAGCATCGTTGATCAAGCATGAGGGTATGCCCAGTTGCTCTGAGACAGGTTTCGTGAGGGGCACGTAATCAAACGGCATGGCCGTAGGATGGATGAGTGCGCCTTCTCTTTGGACCAGAGGACCCGTGGCCGCTATGCCGACGCCCCTTATAGATTTGACGTCACAGCCATGTTTGCTGCATAAGAAACGCGCAAGCCTGATCATCTGGTCGCTAACTGCCTTGGCACTGCTCTTGTCAACTTTTTCACTTGTTTTCGCCACGAAGTGCCCCTTTTCGTCTGTAAGAACAACTCTTACCCAAGTGCCTCCTAGATCTATCCCCATCCAGCGTTCGCCCTTAACCAAGCTCCTCACCCACAGAAAACACGTGCTACTGCGCTAACATCTCGTACGTGCAGTTTTTATGATTTGTGGGGGTTTTCTGCTAACGTGGGTTAGCCGTTTCAAACCTGTATATGCGGTCGTAAACAAGCTATGGGTCTGATGTAAGAAAATGGACCACACAGTCGTTCATTTTGACATCCCTACAAACGATGTCGCAAAATTGAGGAAGTCCTACGCGAATTTGTTTGGATGGAAGAAGGAAAAGTGGCCTGGATCGGGAATGGAATACTGGGTGATTGAGACGGTTCCGCAAGATAAGAAAGGACGCCTGCTCAGACCAGGCGTCAACGGTGGCATTGGAAAGAGACAGAGAGACGAAAGCCGCTTAACTGCATCTCGCAGAATCCGTCGACGAATACAGTAAGAGAATAGAGAAGCTCGGAGGCAAGATTACTGTTCCTAAGCAAGAGATTCCTTGAATAGGCTGGTTTGCTATGGCAGTTGATCCAGAAGGCAACCCATTCGCTATAATGTAACTCATGGAAACGTAGTACCTCTGCTCTGACAAAACTCGATTCTTTTTTTCAATTCTTGTTCTCTTTTTTGCTCTCAGTAGGCGCGCTCTGAGCACATCGTCGTTGAAGCGCGCGCTAACCAAAAAGACCTCTACGTTATCAGAACTGCCTCTCTGACACTCTTGAAGTGCATGTCTCCAGTCAAAACCTTCGCCTTAAGCCTTCTTGCCGTAGCCAACACGTATGCATCGGCCAACCCGAAATCTTTTTCAGTTTTTCGCATTTCTGCGTGCAGAACACCAGCTTCCTTCGAGATTTCCTCATTAACACTGACAACTTGTGAATCACTCAACAGAATGTCGTAAGCAGCTTCCACATCCTGTCCATCTCTAGCCGCCTTGCTTATGACCTCGGCAACAGTCACCGCACAAGTATACGCTTCATTATTCTCCTCTCCAAAAACAGTGGCAACCTTTGACCCACACTTGCTCCCAATGAGGTACTCTACCCAAGCGTACGCATCCACGACAAACCTCTTAGTCATGCGCTTTCAACTCGTCTTCAGCAGCAAAGCGGCTCATACCTCTAAGAACGCCAAAACCATCCTTTCTAACCTTCTTGACAGCTATCTCGAGGATTTCTCCCTCTCTGATTCTCTTGCTTTCCACAAGCTCCTTAGGCAAAGTAACCACTAAAGAACCGCCGACCCTGCGCGTTTTAACCACAGCCACAGTATCACTGCCATTAAACTAAATAACACTAAAGTTATATTTAACAATTCCGCAGGAGCCAAATCAACGTCCCTAGAAATAGGCTACCTTGTCTTTCTCTTCCTTCAACTCATATAGCGCGCGCTCAGCCATGTTTATAAGCGCTCAACACTATTGAGCAAATTGCAGGGGGTCACATGTCTGAATCGGAATGGAGATGTCTCCAGACATGTTTCACAAATCGTAATATAGGTTAAATCTTTTAAAGGGCGAAGGATATACAAGAAACGGGCAAGATGATTTGAAATGAAAGACGGAGAAGAGAAGAAGGCGATACACATTCTGACGGATCCGAAGCTTTCGGCGATTAAAGCCATGCTTGAAAAAGACCATGCAATAGACTGCATTCTGCTGCTCAACATGAACCGTGGAAAATGGAAGGAAGCGAAGGATTTCATGCGCCAAAACCGTTTGACGCTCAGCGATGGCACTTTCAGGGCCAGAATGATAGAAATCGAACAGCTAGGCCTGGCCAAGAGCGAGCGAATAGACCCACTCAAGAAACTCTACAAAATAACGCCACAGGGCAAAAAAATCGCGGAGCTACTCATAGGACTGTTCGACAAACTGGAACAATAATCCCGAAAAAGGCAAACGCGCACAACTGTACAACACTTCTTTTTTCAACGTTCACTGTACACTAGGCTGGCCGTCCTTCCTTGGAGTTTGCGTATTTTTGTCATACACATAGGTAATCTTGTGTAGTGAGTCGTAAGATTTAAAAGTGTAGCCTCCACTAAAATACTCAATAACTCCAGAAGGAGGGATAAGAAAAAAATGAAAATATTGAGAAGCAGAAAAGCCCTAAGCCCCGTAGTAGCCTCAATCATACTCATCGCCGTAACAGTCGCAGTCAGCATAGCAGTAGCAGCATGGATGGGAGCACTAACATTCAACTTCATGGCAACAGAACAAGGACAAGTGACAAATCTAACATTCACAGTGGGAGACGCTACCAGTGGAAAGATTATGGTCACATTCAATAACACTGGAACGAACGCCATAACAATCAATGAATTGTGGGTGAATAACGCGAAGGTAACAACCGGCATAAGCCCAGCATTAGGCACGTCAACATTAGCTAATTCAGGAACCCAGTACACGGTGACAATAGCTGTTGTTGCAGGCTCCCAGTACGAAGTTAAATTGGTGTCCTCGAAGGGCAACGCATTCCCAAGATCTGGCACAGCGCCCACCTAGTCTCCCTTTATTTCACTAATGTCAAGGGCGGGGTGAAGAATCCATAGTTTCCCATATTGTTTCATGTTTGGAGGTGCAATGAATGGTTGTGGAAATAAAAGAGTACGGTTCAGCAGAAGAGATAGCAGAAACCTTGGATAAAGATATTTCCGAAACGAAAAGCACGTTAGGCGAGTACCTGCGTCGGTTGGATGACATCAGAGCCTTGGCTGAGAAGTCGAAGAAGATTCGTGAGGTAGTCATGAAGCTCGCTGGAAAGAAGGCGTCGTCTGAAAGCTTGGGAGAGATTTCAGTCGGCAGTTTGAGCATAGTGTTGGATGCAAATCCGTTCCACGAGTTGACGGCCATCGAGGAAGTTGTGCGAAGCCATCAGGAAAGGTTGCTGGTTTTGCAGAAGGCTCGCGACGCGTTAAAATGGCTTGACCAGCTCGGCGACACCGAAGGCCTAAAGTATCTCGTCATTGAGAGCGACGGCGTTCCTGAACGAATACTCTTCAGAATAACTTAGCCAGACGAGAAGTGAAAACATGGAAAACGACGTTTACTCTTTTGCCTTAAGGAACACTCTGAACGAAATCACTAACGCATGCCCAGACATCCAAAGCATTTTCTTGTTCAAAGAAGACGGTGACATCATAAGCGGAGAAGAAAAAGCCCAAGAAGAAGCCGCAGTGCACACTGTCGACGCACTTGATGACGTTCTGGAAAAAGCTCAAACCCTAGGCGGCGTGCAAAACATAATCCTTGAGGGCACGAAGGGCACCGTAAACGTTTCCCGTATGAACGATTTTTACCTGGTGACCGTAGTTCCGGAAAAAGCAGACCTAGAATACGTAAACACTTTAACAAATGTCCTTGTGCCAACAGTTCTGAAGCTCCTTGAGAAAATCAGCCCTGCCGTCAACAGAGACGGACAGTCTGAACCTGAAAATGAAGAGCCCACGGTCAAACCAGACTTCAAGCCCATAGAGGAATCTACTGAAGAGACTGCAGAGAAGCACGAAGAACACGAGGTGTCCGAAGCTAGCCCCGAAAGAATTCTTCCTGAGCCTCAGGTAAACCAGTTCATCGTGGAGAACGTCGGAGGCCTGTTTTCATCATCAGACACCGTGCGCATCGACAGCGATACAATGTCACAATGGACAGAACAGTATGAAGACAAAAAAATCGAGCAGGCCACAATCGAAACTTTTGGAGGAAAATCAGTCCACTGCAAAGTCAAACCAATAAGAGACTCAAAATACGAAGGCAAGGGTATCATACAGATTCCTGAAAGAATCCAGCAATCTCTAGAAATAAGGAAGGGCGAACTCGTCAGGGTTAAGCCAATAATCGAATGATGGAGGCCGCAACATGGTCAAGCAGAAGAAAAACCTTCAAGAAACTGCCAGCGAACTCGAGCCCATAGCCGTTGAAAGCGCAGCATGCGAAAACAACATACGACCCATCTTGGAAGAAATCAAGAAATGCGACGGAGTAATAGGCTACATCCTCAGAAACACTACTTCAGCGACAATAGACCTTAACGATCCAACCAAAGTCATAGACTATGCCGTTCTTTCTTCCTCAACCTTTGAAGCAAGCGAACAACTCTCAGAATTGTTTGACTTAGGCAAAGCCAAAAACATCATCGTGGAAGGAAAAGACGGAAAAACGCTCCACCTCAGCGTCGGCGAAAACAACATAAGCATATTCATGGAAAAGAGTGCAGACGCAAGAAAAATCCTGGAAAAAATGCATTCATCATAAAGACAGACAATGAATCCGCTGCACGCACCGGTTGGCCATTCGACAAAGTTCTTTCCCTAAAACAAGCCACGGAAAACAGTACAAAGTATCCTTTTTTCTTCGTTCATTGTTTTCGAGTTTGAGTTTACATACGGGCGCGGCGAGATTCCTATTCTATGTTCTTTTTGGGAATATTGTGATAAGAGAAATAAAGTATTATCTATTAAGATACAATTTACTTCATGTTGACATCAAGGTGAAGGACAATGTTCAAAAAAACTGAATTCTGTGGAGACATTAACTTGAATGAGCAGCTTGGGACTAAAGAAAGGATAGAGGCTACGTTGCAAAAGTTGCAGGCTTTGAAGAGCAGAATATCAGAATTGAGAGCCCAGTGTGAGGAACTTCAAAGGTTACGCGCTGAAGATCAAAGCAGTGCTTTGCGTTGCGACGAATGCGGCGGTGCGATAGAGCCAGGGCAGGAAGTCGAGGCCAAGAACTTTGGCGAGAAAGTACATCATTACCATAAAGAATGTTTTCGAAAACTCTGGCTGCAATGATTCTTGCAAGTGCCTCCCGCAAACCGCGTTCACGAACAGGTACTCCGCTGCCTGAGGAGTACTGCAATTAGACACTCGCTTCTGTTTGAGGCTTCATCGTCTCTTGCAGGGTCTTCTCCGCAGTCGCGATGGAAAAGAGGAGGTCATCGATGGTAGCAACAAACGTTGGGAACCCTTGATGACATCTTATCTTGGTGACGACCTTTTTGTTTTCACTTCGCGTTTTGACTGACAGACCGGCGGGGCTTGCCGAGTTGTCCGGAGACACTGCGTCAGCAATGGCTTCTGCAATTCTCGCGTTATCATACTCTATGGCTATTTCAGCTTCCAATTCTCTCGCCTTTCAGTTTTCTCCCCACCAGTTCGTTCACGATTTGTATAAAGTTGTCTATGTCTTCAATGGGAACCTGCGCGCCGGCGGCAACGTTGTGTCCTCCGCCTTTTCCTAGAAATCTTTCTGCGGCAACCTGCATGATCTCTCCCAGATTAAGGCCCCTGCTTGTGACCGCGTCCGAAGTTCTCGCGGAGATTTTCGCTATGTCTTCTCCTTCGACGCTTGAGTAAGCAATCAAAGGCTTTTCCGGGTTCGGAAGGCTTCCCGAAAGTATGGATGAAATCGCGCCGATTATCTTGTCGTCGATGAAATTCTCGCCAGAGACAACATATATGTTTTCTAACTCTTTGACGCGTTCAGGTTTCTCCATTACCCATCCGAGGTACTTGTTTAGCGTTCTTCTATAGTCTTCCAGAACCTTGTTCGCCCCCTCAAGCCCTTGTCCCCTGTCGCCCATACACACAGCTACTCCAAGACCCGACTTGTCCATTCTACCAGTGGCGTTCAACAGGACAGCAAATTCTCTCGCATCCCGGAGCGGGGTCCAAGATTCTTCACGGTTCAATATGTAAACGTGCCCGATGAGATTCGACACTTCGTAGCGCAAACCCCTTGAGAGCAGGTGATCTGCCAAAGCCGAACACAATCGCTTCTTCTCTTCCTCTGAAAGGTCCCTAAGAGCCCGCCATTTGTCACCTTCTCTTGGTTTGATGCCCAGACTTGCCAAGAAAGCCAAGCTCTTGTCTTCCTCGCCGCTTATGCCTGGGATGAACGGGCTTGTGGTAGATGCCAAGGTTTTGTGGATGGGACGTGTTTCTCTGCCGAAGAATATCAGATCTTTCTCCACAGTGAGAAGGCCTGAACCTTTCGCATCTTCAAGTATTCTCCCGTTAAGCCCTCCGAGCATTCGCTGATCATACTTGTCCTGCATATCTCCTAACGCCCCGACGACGGCAATCGGAGCTAAATCAACGTTAACCTTGTCAATAGCATCGGCCACAAAATAGGCCACACCAGCTCCGCTCACGTCTCTTGCCCCGTCAATTCCATACAGATGGGGGTTCACATGCACGAAGTTGTCTGACTCCTTGCCGACGATTTGATGGTGGTCTAGGATCACAATCTTAAAGCCCGCGAGTTTCTGATTCAACAAGTCGACGTACCCGCTTCCTAAATCGGTGAAAATCACCAATTGCGGTTTATCCGAAAGAATCTCGCCCACGATATTCTGCTCAATCCACTGGGTTATTCGAATTCGAAATCTTGCGTCAAGCCTGAACAATGCTTTTCCGATGATCCCCGCTGCTGCAACTCCATCAGCATCCAAATGTGAAAAAACATGGATAAACCCGTCTTCCTTAACCGTCTCCAAAATCGTCTTAGCCGCCTGGCTAGCCGAATTCAAAAAACACGCAACTTGGTTCTCGTTCAGCGTTGAAGCCATGGACTATCACCGAAAATAACTATTACCCAAGGTTTATAACAGTTCGGCTTTCATCCCCACCCTAGAGGATGGGGACTTCCCGCCAATAAGGGATAAAATCCGCAAGACATATTTTCCGACAGGAATTTGTACGAAAACGGCTATGTTATCCAAGCTATCTTCGCTTCGTACTTCCAGTTCGGCGGTAAGATGCCCACGCGTTTGTAATACCTTGATATCTTGTAAATCTTTGCCTCAATCAGCTGAAGCGCTCTTTTGTTAATCTGGTCTGTTCTGTTCTTTTCAAGATGAAGACCAAGGCTTTCAGCTTTCTTGAGCAGACTTGCCAAGTCTTCTGGCAACGATGGAGCAAGTTCGTTTTCTTTGAGTACCTTCATCACTCTTTTTCCGATTATCGGTCTTGCCAAGGGAATCGCGTGCTGATCTCTAAGGATTGTCCCGATGCGACTGGGAGAGTTGCCTTCCTTCCCCAGTTTGACGATCAAAGCTTCCACCTCTTCTGGCTGGTATTTGCACCAGCTCGGAGGTCGTTTGCTAACAGGTCTTATCTGATGAGACTTTCCCTTTTCTTGTTTAGGCATCAACCATCCCTTAAACTCTGTATCAGCGAAGGTACGCGCATATTTAAGAGTAACTGAATCTACAGGCAAGAATATTTCGAATTTTGATTCTCGATTCAGAACTTTTTTAGCCCTTTTGAGAGGTGATATTTGATGAGCAAAATGACTGATGAGTTGACAGCATGGCTTCTGAGCTACGAGACTGGTAGGGCATGGTACAATAAATTACTTTCTGATGTTACAAAACGCATCTATTTGCAACAGTTCAAACGATATTGTGATGCTGTCAACAAGAGCCCTGATGAACTAGTTGAGCTGAAAATTGAAGGATTGAAGTCTATTAATACATCAAGGGAATTTCAGGCTGAGAACCTTTTGGAGACTTTCCTGTCAACCTCCCACTTGACTCCAAATATGAAGGATTCTGTAAAGACTGCGGTTCCGAGTTTTTACGCAAAGAATAGGCGGAGACTTGAGCCAGATACAGCAGAGAATTTTCAAGTGCCTGAACCGAAGAAACGTTGTCCTTCAACCCAAGATTTGTTGGAGTTGGAGAGTGCATTTACGACTCTTCGAGATAAGGCTTTGTTGTGGTTTGTAGCATCTGCACCTTTCCGCCTCACTTCAATTACACGATTGAAATGGAGAGATTTGAAACCGACAAATGACAAAGAAATTCCTTACTGTATGGTCATCGAGGGTGTAAGGCTTTCTGTACTGATGGCTTAGACTAGAAAAAGAGAGTGGGTTTAGTAGTAGTATGTTATCGTTACGGTTTCAGTTGCTCCATCGACTAGGTTCCCGTTTCCGACCCCGACTGTTACGTTTGAAGAGGGTAATACTGGAAAGAATGACCCGACTGGGCCAACGATTTTTGAGGTGTTATAGCTGAGAGCATCATAAAAGTAGTCGTTCCATGAAAAGTAGATTACGTGAGCCCACACACTTGCATTTGCCGATAGAACTGTAACAGTAACATATCCTGCATAGTTTGTTGAAAACGTCCAATCGTTCCAAGCAATCCCTGACCCCGCCGCAGGTTCACTTATGGTTTGGTTATTAACCCAAACTGTTGAGTTGGCAAGGTTGACGATGCTCGTCAAGTTATTCATTTGACTTTGCAGACTTGTGATTGTGTTATCTTTATCGTCAATTTGCCATCGGTATAAGGAGGTTGCTCCGACTAGACAAGCTACAAGGATTATGCACACTATTTCAAGTGCAATGAACACTCTTCTACTCACAACTTTCTTTTCACTCATTTTTGAACCCCTAGTTTGTCTTCTGTTGCTGTGTTGATTTAAGATTTCTGTCTTCTTGAAAAATGGTCTAGGTTGAACTAAGTTGTGGAGGATTGCTGGGAGGCGGAGGTTTAACGCTTGTTTCTTCTTGGTGGACTCGCCAAGCACAAGCTATTCCTACGACTAACGAGACAGTTCCAGCAACCGCTAGGCTAACAGAATATCGGGCATAAGGATAATCTACAAGCGCGCGCACGCCGCCTTGACCCCAGAAATACCAAGTCTGCTGATAAAGGGTTGAGAGCATTCCTAATACCAAGAATAGTACACCTGAGATTATTCCTATGATGCCAATTAGTTGGTAATACGCTATCTTCGGAAGCTCACTTTCTGGTAACTTTCTTTCTCTAAATGCCAACGCACCACCAACAATCAGCAAGATGAAAGGGAGTATCCCGAAAGGGGATGAAACAATCAAAGCCAACACGCCAGAGATAATTAGAATCGCTCCACCTTTCCCATTACCTACCACACCACCGACTATACCCAGAATCCCTGCTAGGAAAGCCAAGACTATATTTATGGTCAAACCCGTATCAACCGCTCCGTTTGCTTGATTAATTACCATTACCAAAAACGCCAATATGCCCATCACGAACGAGAAAACTCCACCCAGAACCCCCAAAAGGAAACTACGTTTCATTTGTCTTTTTCACCTTTTGTCCCCATAATCACATGACAAAGGTGCTGTTTAAGTCTTTGTCTCATTCTTCAGGTGTATTCTAGAGTAGTTTTTTTCTCTTCTACACTTTCGAAATAATGTTGATAGCTAGTTAGCGGCTAGAGCATGGGAAAAGACCAGAACTTCAATGCGAAAAATGTAATGCCATTTCGAGGGTTCCAAGTGAAGAGAAATAGAGGATACTTCTACTACTCTTTTTAAGCCAGTTTGGCCTTCATATTACTGGCGACAGACATGGAAAAGCAAAATATCCATGCCTGTGGAAACAGCTACTTAAGAATAACTGTCTCTTTCGGCAACATGTGCCTCTTTCATTCATTTCTGTTCTCTAAAGAGTTACTTTTCATGAATCTCCTCAGCGTATTAGACCTTACTCCTAGCAATTTGCTGGCTATTTCCAGCGGGCGCCTCAAATCCATGTGGCATGCATTCAGATCGAAAAAGTGTGCCTTCTGTATTTCCAAGCGTCTGGAAATGAATAAGGAATTATCCACATGAAGGCGTAAAGAAAAGATTTCAGCAAATCAAAACCAGGACTAATCCTGTTAATAGTCCTTGTAAATACGCCCGCCCGGTTTTCGTAAGAAACCCTTCCATACTCGCCTAAAATCCTTGAGAACTTATGGTCTTCTGCCACAGCCAACTCTGGATCGTACAGATACCCCTCATCCGCAGAAATCCTGAGAGCTACGTCACGCAGAACGGCAATACTGAATCCTGGCACGCTTGGACCCGAGATGGGAGTGCCCCGAATTCTTATGGTCGGGATTTTTGTCGAAAACCAAACAGTGTAGTTCTCCCCCATGGTTCCAAATCTCCGACTGACTTTCCGTGTATCACTCGGCCTGGCAGAAGGAGCTGCTCCCACAATGTTCTTGCTCCTTAACGCCTGATACATCACCTCAAAGTAGTTTTCATATTTGTCAAGCTTCGACGTCACATACTTAAGATCCAACTCAGTGCCGCTAGAAAATCGGGTATCTATATCCTGAAAGACCACAATACTTCCTTTCGCATAAGAAAAACCGAGATTTCTGCCTATTGTAGGAGAATCCCATGACTTGTACTTGATCTTTCCAGACTCGTAAAGTCCCCGTCTATATTCCTGATAAGTTTCGCAGGCTATCAAGTTGGAATCACTCAATTCTGGAAAATCTGCGTTTCCGCCTGCGTCAACGATCACGAATTCTATTTTCTTGCCCATTTTCTTCTCGAAGAGCTGCTTGACCGTTTCCCAGTTTTGAAAGGTCTCTTCGAGGAGCCCCTCGTTCTTCTCGTTTTTTGCAGTAGTTACGACCGAGAAAGTTGGTTGGGCCATGATAGGATGGGAATACACTAGATTCTTAAGCTTTTTTCAATGCCGATCCTATACTGCTTACCTAGCGTGCGTTTTCGACACGTCAATAGGTGTCCTCTTCTTTTCCAGTTTTTATAACCGAAAAAAACCATATCTGCCCATCAATAGCGTAATCGCCAATGGAACAGATAAAAAAGGACCGTGTGGGAGACATCTCCCGATAACTCTCCACTTAGGACTATTGATTGCGCATGGAAACTGTTTTCCAAATTGAAGTTACTTGTACCATTCGGCGAATTTCCGAAAAGCAGCCGCACGGTGTGAACGCTTGCATTTTTCAGCAACATTCATTTGTGCAAACGTTTTGTCGCTGTTGTCCGGCTTGAAGATCGGGTCAAAGCCGAAGCCCATTTTATTGGTTGCTTTCCTTTCTCTGCGGACTATTTCTCCGGTGACTGTGCCTTCAAAACACATTGGCGATTCTAACTGCGAAGAAAAGTATGCAACTACCGATTTGAACTCAGCTTTTCTTTTATCGATCCTTTCCATGAGTCTAAGCAAGCCCTTGTTGCCTATCGTCCTGTAAACGTAAGCGGCATAGGGACCTGGAAAACCGTTCAAGGCATCTACGAACAGCCCAGCATCTTCAACCACCATGGGCAATCTGCATTTTTCAGAAGCTTCCATAACGCTTGCCTGCGCGATTTCTCCGAGGCTTTCGCTTTGGATTTCCAAGGACTTAACTCTGAGCATTCCGACTACTATCCTGCTTTCGGCCAAGACCTCTCTGGCTTCGTTGAACTTGTTGACATTGTTTGTCGCGAAGAAAACGAAGTGACCCTTCAGTTGAAGACTCATTTCGCTTCACGTCTTCCCTTTGCACCTGTGGCTGACACATCGAAATATTTCTTCCAGTCTATCTGCGCGATCTCCAGAATGTTGCCATCTGGGTCCGCAAAGGTTGCCTGTCTCCCACCCCAAGGTTCATCGTGCAGTCCTTCGATGAATCTCACTCCTGCACGGCTTAGTCTATCGCAGAACTTGTCTACATCATCAACAAGAAATTCCACGGATGGCGACGTGAGGCTCGTCTCCTGTCTCTCTCCAGATGCTGGAATCAATCCTATTTCTACGCCACCACATTCGAAACCGGCGTAGCTTGAAAACTCGTACTTCTTTTCCAAACCTAATGTTTCTTCATAGAATTTCACGGTTCTTTTCATGTCTGAAACGTGAAGAGTTATACTCCAAACGGTCTTGATCATTCTCTTTCCTTCCTCTCGGCGACGTAGCGACCTCTTCTTTCTATTTCCCTGATCTTATCTAAGACGTTTTCTGATGTTTCAGACTTCAAAACTGAAGAATATCCTTCAATCGCAGATTCAAAACACTCCTCGGCAAACTTGTAGTGGGTGCTCTGGAGAGCTCTCTTCATCAGATGAAGGTCAACCCCTCTGGCTTCAAGCTCTTTCGTCTTGTCGCCAAGCCCGAAGTCCACGAAGAATATCTTGCCTTCCGGGTGTTGAATGAGGTTTGAGGTTGTCAGGTCACCGTGAACTATCCCGTATTCGTGAAGTTTGCCTGTTGATTCGCCAATTCTAAAACACAGGCTTCGTCTCTCACTCTTGGATACTTCATTGAGCAGTTGCTTCACTTGTTTTCCTTCTATGTACTCCATTATTATGGTCGTGTTCTTGCGATCAACCAAGAAGATTATCGGTGTGGGCACTCCAGCTTTTTTGGCTTCATGCATCAGTTGAGGTTCATGAATCGTTCGGTAGGCGCGGATTTGTTCATCCAAGGCCGAGGGACGGTATTTCTTGGGTAGGCGCTTCTTCAACACCACTTTTCTTCCATGCCAATCCGCGAGGTAAAGATCAGCTTCAGCTCCCTTCTTTATTAGCACTGGCTGTTTCATTGCATCCACGGAACCTCAACCTCTTCAAGCCGCCACCTCAGCCGCACTTGACTCTTCTCAATCTCAGTTACTGTGCCATGTGTGTAAGCCAGAACGCCTGTCCACGCGATCATGGCCCCGTTGTCAATCGCAAACTCGGTCGGCACAACATCGAATCGCGCGCTATGCTCCTCTGCCACAGATCTAATCATGCTTTGCAACCTCTTGTTCGCGGCAACTCCACCCGTTAGCAGGACTTCTTCTCTTGCCGTGTGCGCTAGAGCCCTCTCGGTCACTTCTGTGACCATTGAAAACGCTGTTTCCTGAAGACTGTAACACACGTCCTCAAGCTTGCATTCCCCTTTCTTGAGAAGCGTGACCGCCGCAGTCAGTAGGCCGCTCAGGGACACGTCCATGCCTTTAACAGTGTATGGCAACTTGATCAATTGTTTCCCGCTTCGGGCAAGCTTTTCGACAACAGCCCCGAAGGGCAGACCTGGCTTTTGATGCAGACCCGCTTCCCTTGCAAAAACGTCTAAACAGTTTCCCAGAGCAATGTCCAGCGTCTCGCCGAAGATTCTGTATCGTCCACAATCGAAAGCCGCAACGATGGTGTTGCCTCCTGAAACGTAAAGCGTCAAAGGATTCTTCGTCCCCGTTTCCAATTTTCCTATTTCGACGTGTGCCACGCAATGATTGACTCCTACGAGCGGAATCTTTAGGTAAGAAGCCAACGCGCGAGCCACGGTTGCTCCAGTGCGGAGGCATGGACCCAAGCCTGGACCCTGAGAAAATGCTATCACCGACAGGTTCTGCGGTTTCACTCCCGATCCTTTAAGAGCACCGTCTAAAACCTTGCTCGCCACTTCAGCATGGTGCCGCGCGGCCTCCCGCGGATGGATGCCGCCTTCTGGTGGAACATAGGCGTCTATAATGTTTGCCAAGATTTTGCCATCGAATGTTGATATTCCAACGCTGAAGTCGTCCGCCGATGATTCGATTCCCAAGCAATAGCGCTCCTCTGCCGCCCTGTTCTTCATTTTTCTCGTCCCCGAACATGGATTCTTTCGGTCGTGAACATACACCTTTTCATGTGAACTACCCTAACCCTAACGGCTAGGGCTTCCTGCTTCAACGACAACGCTTGCCGACACTTCCAGCAGAGGCTTCGTCTCCACAGGCTCCAAGGGTCGTCCCAACCCCGCTAAACCCCTCTCCAGAATATTGAGAGAGGCATTGTAGTCTCTATCCAAATCTCCATGTTTATACTCTTGTGATGTTCCTCTCGGGTTCACCCTCACAATCGACCTACCAGCGTTTTCAGCTTTGTAGGCCAACATCTGAAGTAACCTGCCCCAAGAGGCATCCAGAATTTTTCCAGCAAGGTTACGGTTTCTAACCATGTTCGTTATGTTCAAATCTTCAACCGCAATCACATCATAGTTGTTGACATAAAACCTTGAAAGTTTGTGGAGAAAATCATTCCTCTGATTCACGAGTTTCTCATGGAGACATGCCAGTCTCACTCTCTGTCTGCCTCTGCTTTTTGAACCATTCTTCTTCCTTGAAAGCTCACACTGAGCTACTTGGATTCTGGATAATGTTTTCTCGTAGAACCTCGGGTTCTCAACCTGTCGTCCATCACTATCTGATAAGAAATGTTTTAACCCGACGTCTATGCCTATGCTTTTGTTCGTTCTAGGCAACGGTTTTGCCGTACTTTCACATTGGAATATCGCATGCCATTTCCCCGAAAGTTCACGCTTGATGATTACACCCTTGATTTTTCCCTCGATTGAGCGGTGAAGTTTGATGCTGATTGCTCCAACCTTCGAGAGACACAGCTTCTTTCCATTAAGTCTAAAGCCAGACTGGTTGAAATTCAATGTTTTGAACCATGCTCCCTTGAACCTGAGCTTTCCTATCTTCCGCCCCTTCGCCTTCATCTTTGATAACGCTCGAATGTTGCTCCACAGTTGATGGTTGACCATCTGCAAAACTTTAGAATACACTTGATTAAGTTCTGGTTTCTGTTTTTTCAACTCTATAATGAGGTGCTGCATTTCTTTCTGACTGAGTTTTAGCCCTTGACTCTTCGCCACATTTAGTTCTTCAAGCAGCCTATTGTATAACCACCTGCACAATTCAAGGTGGTCACATAATTTCTGTTCAGTAAATCTTGAGGGGCACAGCCTAAACTTTTGACTCAGCACTAAATGCACAAAAATAACTATTATCCAACGGCTTATAACATTTCAGCTTTCATCCTCAACGTGAAAGATGGGGACTTCCCACCCGATAAAGTCAAAAATGTTCGAATCTCTTGCTTTTTCTGAACAGCAAATATTGCACAGCCTATGTCGCATGTTAGGAATCGTATAGATTTAGGGTGAGGTTTTTATTTGAAAACTGCACACATTAAAGTGGATTGGAACTGATTGCAATGCCAAAACGCAATGGCCTAGAACAGAGAGCTCTTCAATTCATCACGAACACCGGTTTCAACGGTATTCTTCAATCTGACCTGTGGCATGAACTCGGAGCAACCAGCCGAGAAGGTTCCAGGATATCGTTGAAGCTAGAGACCAAGGGACTTATCCGTCGAGAGAAGGAGCTTCGTGAAGGAAGATGGACCTTTAGACTCTTCCCAAAGAGGTTGCCCGCATCAATCGACTCGATAGCCGACTGCCCGTGCCTAATGTGTGCAGACGATCCCAGATGTGACCCCTCAGGCGCACCTTCACCCCAGAGCTGTGACCGCCTTACAGACTGGCTTCTCTGCATATCCGGAAGTGACCAAGGCGGCATCATGGGTGACAGCTAGTCTTGCCCAAAGCATGGATCCAGGATAGAAAAAGAGACTATTACTACCAGAAGGCAAAACAAGAAAAGTACCGTTCAAGAGCATCGTACAAGTTGTTTCAGGCCATCAAGAAATATCATCTTATAGAATTCGGTGACGTCGTCGTTGACCTGGGCGCGGCGCCTGGAGGATGGATTCAGGCCGCGAGAAAAACTGTTGGAAAGAGAGGTTTCGTTTTGGGTGTTGATTTGAAAACCGTCGAACCTTTTCCTCAGCCCTACGTTAGGACAATAGTCTGTGACATAACGGAACAGGATGCCGTGCAGCAGATTCTGGAGATGCTTCCGAGAAAAGCTGATGTAGTGATTTCAGACGCCTCTCCTAACATCTCGGGAATCTGGGAACTTGACCATGCGCGCCAGATAGATCTAGCCCAACAAGCCCTGCAAATAGCGTTGGACACGCTTAGGCCCGGTGGCAACTTTTTCGTGAAGGTTTTCCAAGGAGACATGCTTGACGATTATACGCACAAAGTTAAGCAATACTTTGAAACTGTCTTGGTGATAAAACCAAAGGCAAGCAGGGCCAAAAGCTCGGAAATGTTCATTTTAGGACGATGTTTGGAAAAGCCCCGATTTGAACAGCAAACATAAATCTTATCGATTGGCCTATAGTAAACGCGGTGAAAAACCTGAGAATCATTGCCGCAGACTCCTCTGCAGCCGTGCTGAACGAGAAGTTCGAACCTTTATCGATTGTCGCGGCAGCCTCAGTCCTAGTCGTCCCGCCCTACAGAGAAGCGAGCACGCGCTTGGCCGAACCGATTTTTGTTAATGCAACCAACGGATCCGAGGTTGTGGTGCACGAAGCAGAACTCTGCAGGGAACTCATCGGAAAAGTTGGCGCTGATGTTGTGCATCTTGACATGTCCCTGGGGTCAACCCCTGTTGAACAGCTTTCGCCGATCCAATTCACTAACATGAAGATCTCCTCAAGAGCAAGACAGCATCTTCTGAAGATCTTGCCGCGAATAAGAAAGATTGCAAATGAAATAACCCTGAAATATGGGGCGGACGTGTTGGCCATAGGCAAGGAAAGCATTCCCGTGAGGGTTGCGGAGTTGACAGCAGGTGCGCACGCAATACTGTACACGGCTGAAAAGGCCGTCGATGAGAAGAAGGCGATCCTTCTGGGTTTGCCGTCCAGGTGCCAACCCCGTTTTGCTGAAGGCGCCGTGTATCTCTACTCGCTTATGGCTGCGGAACACGACGTGAGAGGTTTTGCAGAAGATCCAAGGGGAATTTTGGGCAAGATTAATATTATGGAGATGTTAAACCCAGTTGCAAGAGGCTTCCGAACCTTAAGGATAACACCAAAGCACTGAAAGAGGATGGCTGGAACGTGAACTTAGAATTTTGGAAAAAGGCTTCGCCCATGCGCAGAAGAATCATAACAATTCTCCTAGTTTTTGTGGCAGCCGTGATTCTAACTGTCATTGCAACACTCACGCCCATGACACAACAGAACGCAGTCGCAACCAACAACGACATCAACCAGACAGTCAACACAATGAAGGCAAATGATGCACTGTTGCAGTATATTTATGGACAGAATTTCATGATCACCATGCTATTGTTCGTGCCTTTTATAGGCCCCGTCCTAGGATTTGTTACGTTTTATAACACTGGCGTGGCGTTAGGAGCCGAGTTTAGGGCACAAGTACCAAGTGTTCCTCCCCCCTTGGTTTTCTCGGTGGAGTTTATTGACCCCATTTTTTGGTTAGAGTTTGTGTCCTATTCAATAGCTATCGCCGGAGGTATTTGGCTATCGGCCCGAATATTGCAAGGAAGCGCCAGACACGAAATAAGGAACACAGCCAAGTTCATTTCAGTGTGTGCGGTCCTACTTCTCATAAGCGCTGTCATAGAAGCAACTTTGATATACGCGAGTTCGTAGAGGTTCTGCACGTTCTGGGCTCCTTTTGCGCGGTATGACGGCTCTATTTTCCAAGAACCTTTACGACTTTCATGTTTATGTCTAAAGCCTTTGCACTCTCTGTTATTTCTCCCAAGCTTACGATGTCAACTTTCTTAGAGGCAAACTCGATAACGTTTTCAGTCGTGATTCCACCGCTCGCTTCCAGCAACACTTTTCCAAAGAACCCGGCTTTCTCCAGAACTTTCATCGCCCCTCCTATTTGTTTTGGAGAGAAATTATCAAGCATGATTACGTCTGCTCCTGCCACTGCAGCTTCTAGAGCGTCAGCGGCGCTGGTTACTTCAACCTCAATTTTTTTGCTGAATGAAGCTCTTTTCCTAGCGCCTCTGACAGCTTTTTGTAGGCTTCCGGCCATTACAATGTGGTTGTCTTTTATCAATATCATGTCGTCGAGATGAAGCCTGTGTGTGTCGCCGCCCCCCACAAAAACTGCTTTCTTATCAAAGTATAGAAGCCCCGGAGCTGTCTTCCGAGTACACGCGACTTTCGTTTTGAGTTTGGCCTTTTGGATTTTTTTCACTAGCTGCCTCGTGGTAGTTGCTATGCCACTCATGCGCGAAAGGAGGTTGAGTAGTGTTCGCTCCGCCGACAGGATTGTCCTTGCGTCACCCGATATCTTCATCATGACCTGATTAGCCGCTATTTTATCTCCGTCTTTGAGTGAAGCTTGAACCTTAAGTCCTAGGCTTTCAAGAAGGACTGTGGCTTCTTCGATACCAGCGGCAACCCCCAGCTCTTTGCATCTGACCTCAGCTTCTGCGGTTGCTCCGGCTGGAACTATCAGTGCGGTGGTTATGTCTCCTTCCCCTACGTCTTCGGCCAATAATTTCAGAAGCTTCTCTTCCAGAATCTTACGGGGCAAGAACATACTCGTACTTTTTGATCTTCTAGCCTAAAATACTTGCTTATTTTTCAACCATCTCAATTACCGTTCTAGCAGCGTTTTCCAAGCCGTTGTGCTTCAGCGCTTCTTCTTGAATCTGTGCAAGTCTTTCGCCAGTTTCCGCTTGCAGACCTCTTTGAACCTTTTCCAGCAGTCTTTCTTTGGTCAGGTATTCTTGCAGGACAATTTGCGCGACGCCGAGTTTCTGCGCTTGTCTCGCGTTCGTAAGCTGCTCAGTGTGGCTTGGTGTGGGCACGAGTATTACGGGCTTGCCGTAGCACATGCACTGGGTTATTGTTCCGTGACCAGCACGACCTATTACAAGATCGCAAGCTTTCAGGTATTCGAAGCGGCTAGGCAGCCATTTGTAGATTGTCACGTTGCCATGCCGTATGGGTTTGCTGTCGGCGCTCGGGTAGCCGTATGACACCACGATTTCATATTCTTCTGGAAACTCAAGCAGGATTCTCCTGAGAATACCAGTTACGAAGGCTTTTTCCAACGTTGGACCGCTTATCGGTGCGAAGATAACCGGTCTGTCTAGGGGCAGCTTCAGTTTTCTGCGCAGTTCCTCTTTCGTCAGCAGTTCATCCGGACGTTTAGGCAATATCGGGCCTATCAGTGTTACATTCTTTCTGAAGGATTTTGGGATGTTCAGGTTGCCTTCGCATATCGTGTATGGTTGGGGGAAATCCGGTATTAGAACGGTGTTTCCGCTGGTCCACATTTTTCCAACGATTGCGAGTGCAATGGAGTCAGCCAGTCTTGCCAAGCGCAGATAGTGTGATCTTCGCGGGGTTATGAGTTGAAACTCGTTCAATATGCAGATTCTGGGGATTCCCAACATTCTGCCTGCCACTAATGGCGAGATTCGGGAGTCTGAAACGATGACGTCGGGTTTGAAGTGCTGGATGGTCTTCACTTCTGAGTTGACTTGCTTCAGAAGGGTGAAGGAGGCGAAGAAGGGACCCGGGTTGACCACTGTTTGTCTGAAGTCAACGCTTCCGTCCGGTTTGACTTGAAAGCCAATTGGCGGGGCCTTTATGAGGGGAAAACCCTCTTGCTTAACGTAGTTTATGCCCTCTCGGTAAGTAGAAAACATCATTTCGGCATTCTTGAGTTTTCTTGCTATTGGAATGCATCTTCCAACATGTCCCAAACCGATGCCGCACGGAGCAAAATAAACCCTCATCCGACTATTTCCCGCCGAGGGCCTTCTGTTTTATGTCACCTCGTGGTTTCTCTTCTTCGAAGATTATGGCCTGGAACTTGTAGATTTTCGTACCCTGTCGAAGCCAGTAATCTGCGAGTAGGCCGGCTTTGTTGCAGCATTGGCACAGAAATTCCTGTGCGTCCCATCCCCACTCAACTGGCACCTGGGGCAGCAGTAATCCTTTGTAGATGCCTCTCTCAACGATGAGACCGTCCTCTCCGACCGTGATTTTTGTACAGTATTCTCTCGGGTTCTTCACTTCTATCAGCTTTGGCGGTGTGAGAACGCTCACCTCGAAGACTACATTTTCAAGTTCGTTTAACGAGAGCGGGGAAAAACGTGGGTCTTGAGTCGCCGCGTTTATTGCAGAGTCGATTACCGCTTGCGCCAAAGGCAACGTCGGATAGGGGAAACCGATGCATCCTCTTAATTCCTTTTCTCCTTTCGCTACACTGTTTATTGTGACGAAAACACCGCACGGTTGCAGAAGCTTTCCAGACAGGTTTTCTGGTACATCTATGCTTTTCCCTGTTTTCAGGTAGTATTCGACAGCTTTGTGGGCGAGTTCGACGAGGAATGTTCCTTCTCTTTGACTTAGTTGAAATGACAACTATGCCTTCCCCCTTAAGGGCATACGCCAGTATGTTGGACGAATGTTTAAGTGTTTGCAAAAAAAATCTGATTTAGAATTTTGTTGATTCTTCTTGTATTCCGTCTTTAGTTATTATCAGAAAATCTGTTCCATCGCCGCTCATGATGTCCCTGCTTATGGCGGATTTCATCGCTCTGACAACCAGCTCTTTTGCTTCTTGGGCGCTCATGTTTTCCTTGTATCCTTCTTCTACTACTCCCATGGCGATTTCCGTTCCTGAGCCTACGACGGTGTATTTGTCAGGCAGCACTGAGCCCAGAGGATCCAGTGAGTAGAGTGATGGTCCTTCGTCGTCTATTCCGCCCACGATTGTCTGTGTGATTAAGGGGGCTAGGCGCCGGTTGAAGAGCAGGTTTGACATGAGTTTAGCCGTTGATCTCACCGAGATTGGCCTGCCAGCGTCGAACTTGAACAGGTTTACATAGGCTTCCACTTCTCTTATTAGAACTTGCATGTCCGAAACCAGTCCAGCGCATGCAGCGCCGATCGTATCTGTTATCTTGAAGACTTTTTTCCCGGTTTTGCTGACGACGAGGTAGCCGTATGAGACACGTTTTTCAGAGGCCAGAATGACGCCGTCTTTAAACGTTAAGCCTATGGTGGTTGCCCCTGGAATGAACATGTAACCGTTTTGCTGTGATTGTTTCTCCATGTCAGACACCTTTCTCGCTTTTATGCACGGACAACCTATTAAACTTAATGTCCTAAGAATATCTTTAGGGGGCAAGTCGAAATGGTGAGTGTTTACGCGGAAAAAGCTGGAAACGTGTGGTTTGGCGTTGCATTCAGCGGTGAGCGTGTCTATGCGACCGCATTTGGCTCCAGTGAAAAGTGGGTTCTGCAAAGCTTGAGGGAGAGTGTCCCATCGAATGTTCCCCTCCAACGCGTGGAGAAAACCAAGTTTGCTGAACTCGTGATTGCCGTCTTGAAGGATGTCTACGATGGAAAATATGTTTCTAAGAATCTTCGGTTCGTAACTGAATACTTGTCCAAATACGCTAAGAGGGTCATTGAAACCGTCTGTATGATTCCCTCAGGTTACGTTGCTTCTTACGGGGGAGTCGCTCATGCTGCGGGTGGAAGCCCAAGGGCCGTTGGAGGCATCATGGCTTCAAACCCTTTTGCGCCGCTCTGCCCGTGTCACAGAGTCGTTGGCTCAGATTTCCAGCTTTGCGGCTATGGTGGCGGTTTAGATGTGAAACTGGCGTTCTTGAAGCGGGAACGCAGAGGTTACTCTTCCAAGAAGGTGATTAATGCGGGCGGCGGGAAGCTGGAGCTGTTTCCCGTTGAATTTGTGTTGGACAGGGTAGAGAAGGGTAAACGTTAATTGAGCTTGTACTCGTAATAACGTGGCTGGTGGCGTTCTATGACTAAACGCGGATTGTATGTTGGAAGATTTCAGCCTTTTCATCTGGGTCACCTCAGCGCGGTAAAGGCTGTTTTGGAGGACGTTGATGAACTCGTGATTGCCGTTGGTAGCGCACAGTACAGCCACACTACAGCCAATCCCTTCACTGCAGGTGAGAGGTTGACGATGGTTCGTTTGGCATTGGAAGAGGCGCGTCTGGATAGTAGGCGAGTTTGGGTCGTGCCCGTGCCTGATGTGCACTTGCACATGCTTTGGGTTTCCGCTCTGGAGGGATACACTCCTAAGTTTGAAATTGTGTATTCCAATGAGCCTTTAACGCGAAGGCTTTTCACGGAAGCTGGGTACAAGGTGAAGGCGATTCAGTTTTTCGAAAGGAAGGTCTTCTCTTCGACCGACATCAGGGCGAAGATGGTTGAGGGTGAGAGCTGGAAGAATCTTGTTCCAAAGAGTGTGGCCGCTTTCATAGCAGAGATAGACGGGGTCAACAGGCTCAGCGATTTGACGAAGAGTGACAAGGCTTAGCGCGCATGTGGGTAAGCAACGAGATCAGCAACGTCGGATAGAAGGCAGATAGAGGGCTTGCACTTTTTGATTCCAGACGTTACGACCGATAAAGCACGACCTCGTCTCCGGCTTCTACGTTAAAGATGTTACGGGCATTCCCATGATTTACGGAGATTTCGAGGAAGTTGTGGCTTCCGATAATGGCTAGTGGCTGTTGCTTCTCAAGGTCACCATAAGCTTTGCACAACTTCAACGTTACCTTCTCATTTCTGACCCTAACGGTCACCGAATTTTTCGCTTTCATCGCCTCAAGCTCTCTTGCTCCGAAATTTGTTATTATGTTTCCGAAATCGTCCGTGTGAATGACTTGGCCTTCCAGTGAATCTTTTTTTCTGACAATTTTGGCGAATTCTGGCGTTGCCATCTGATGAATCTCCGGTCCCAGTTCAGCGGGACATATGCCATTTGCCACGTGAGCTGCTGTCGGCGCGAAGATGTCTCTTCCATGAAAGGTGTTGGAAACCTTTGGCAACATGAGTTCTGGATTGGTTATCCTGTAAACGTGCGTCTCCCCGCCAATGTTCTTCACAGCCAAGGCCAATACGCCGTTGTCAGGCCCAACAAAGCAGCCTTTCTTCGTCTGTACGATTATGGGCTGTCTCTTTGTTCCAACACCAGGATCCACAACTGCCACGTGAACAGTGCTCTTGGGAAAATATGGAGAGGCTGCGGCTAGGACATAGGCGCCCATCCTCACGTTAAACTTCTCTACATGATGGGTTATGTCAACAATCGTTGCGTTTGGGCTTATGCCCAGAACTACTGCCTTCATCTCCGCAACGTAAGGGTCTCTTAATCCAAAATCGGTTGTCAGAGTGATTAGTGGGCAACGCATGTTGCTTTATTTATAAATGACACAGGATAATTAGATTTCTACACTTCACACAAACCGATGGTCCAAGATGCTTATGTTCAAAAAACTGCGGGCGAGAGAAGTTGCGTTGGCCGCATGCTTCGCCGCCTTGTATGTTGTTCTCTCTTTCGTGCCCATGTTTCATCTGCTCGGAGCCTTCCAAAGCATAACTGTAGCGGCGATAATGGTGCCTCTAATCGGACTCATGTTAGGAGCCTACATAGGAGCCTTGTCGGCGCTCTTGGGCGGAATCATCAGCTTGTCCCTCAACCCCAGCCTGTTCTCACCGATGAGTCTAGCAGCAGGAGTAGTCGGGGCTGTATGCGCAGGCCTACTGTACACGAACAGACGGGCCTTATGTGCCCTCACGTACATGATCCTCCTTCTCATCTTTGGTCTGTACCCTTCGGTCGGGCCTATTTGGATCTTTCCACAAGTCATGTGGTTCCACGTAGTGGGGCTCTTCATCCTCATTTCGCCGTTACAATCAACCGCGTCAAGCAACTTCAAATCCGCCAAAGCCACAAGACTGCTTTTCGCATTCTTTGTGACTTGTCTAGTTTCAACCCTAGCCGGCCAAATCGCAGGCAACATCATCTTTGAAACCATACCCATAACAGACCCACGTGGAACTTGGCTTGCCCTCACCTTTGTTTATCCTTTTGAACGCACGATTATCGCAATAATCGCAGCCTTCATCGGTGTACCCTTGTTCGAAGCTTTGAAGGCGACAAATTTAATCAATGCAACTCAGCGACTGAGAAAGTGAATGTTGCACATAGTCTACTGGTAACCGTGCACGCGGATTAGACGAACATGCTGATGAGAGAAGATGCAAAGAGCGAAGTTAGCAATGACCGAAAGTGATATTAGCCATCTTATCCGAATCTTGGAAGCATGATCTTTGGATCGAGAGTTGCGGGTACAGTCATCGTCGGTGTCGGCTGGCTGGCCTTCATCCTGATCTGGCTTGCATTCTACGCTGGAAACTTTGATTTTTGGCAAAACCTAGCTATGCTCTTGGTCTCTGTGATTGTCGCCATTGGCATAGTTGCAGTAATCTGGATAAAGTGGGCGCTCGGCTAATCTTTACAAACGTCAAGACCGCATCGAGAACGAACAACAAGGTAAAGAGCGCGCTACTAGTCATGTCTTCGATAGACATCTTGAATGACTGAGGCATACGCATGGGCAAAGAAGAATGTGACCCATGATTCTCTTGCCCTGAAGTCTTCAGAGCGAGGAAGGGCTGATGAATTGTGAACATCTCTTTTTTAGCGCATCCATTATCGAAAAGTATCATTCAAGAAACTGAGCTTCACCAATAAGTAGGTAACTTTTTCCTAACGCCATAGCCACACTAGCATTCCATGGATTCTCTTCTACAGGGCGTCTAACAAATCTCTTTGGCGTTAAAGGCAGGAATTTGCCCACAATTGTTTCCTCAAGAACTTTTTCCGAAGGACAACAACACAAAATCGCTAATGCCTTGTTGGCGTTGCATGAGTAACACTCATGGTCTCCTGGACCACCCACAGGAGCGCGCGCTAATCTAGAAGCAGCAAACGGATTGCATCTGATGCGTTGAGGGAACTAACGAGCGGTGCTGTCAAGAAAAGGTTGAAATGATCGTCGTCCTGACACTTTGAAGGGTACATATAGAACTCAGCCGCCGGCATGACTTGTACAACACATATAATTGCTGACAGTAGCCCCGGACGGGTTGCATGAGTGATCATAACGCTTCTTGAGAGAAGGCTCTGATTGTTTCGTAAACTGATGTTGCCGCGGCAATGCTGATGACTGCCAGTGAGAATATATATTCTCTTGTTAATGTTGGCGGTCTGAGAAAAACCGCTAGCATCACCAATGAAGTTACCAAGAATATCATGTAGAAAAAATTCCGCGGGATGAGAATTCTCCGTAAACGGATGAGATTCTCCAAGATTATTCGATCTGCAACATACCCATTCAATTCCTTCTTAATCAGTCCCGCTTCTTCAAGCTTATTAATGTGGTAAAGCGCAAGGGTGGGACTGCTCAGGTTCAACGCCCTTTGAACCTCGCGGATGCCGACTGGTTTATCATTCTTTAGAATGAACCTGTAAACCTTCAGCGTGAGACCTCTCAGAACGTCCTTCTGCTCGCTCACGGTTTCTCAGTCTCCATATGTAAAGAACTCTTTCACATTATTTGGCTATTGTTGTTCAAAATGTTTGTACAAGTGTACAAAAACGTAGAATTAAATTTTTCCTTGACCATTCCTTGTTTAGGTGGCGTGAGTGAACTCGAAGAAAGAAGTGTTTGCGGCATCACTTCTTGCCATAGCTCTTGCGGCAGGACTTGGAACGATAAGTTACGGCTTATTTGCTGAAGCTCCTCCCTCGCAGAAACTTGAAAGTAGACTTGATATTTACACGTCGAAAGGCGGGATAGGCGTGAACGTGTCCAGCGGAACCTTTGAACCGTTTGATATTGTTCCTGTCTTTGCTTATCTCACTCAGGGAGGCGTCCCGGTGAAGAGCAGCGAGGTAACTTTTACGATAATGCCACCAAATGGTACAGAAATGGTAAAGACAGCCCTAACAAATGATACAGGTGTCGCTGAAACAGATCTCTCCTTTCTCCCTCCTGAAGGAGACGTGATTGGAACGTGGCAAATCCTCGCAAACGCCTCTGCGAACAATGAGGCTGTAGATGCCACGCTTACTCTGCAATGCAAGTCGGAAAACGCTCGAATTGACGTTTTTTCCAGAAGGAATGGGGCTGCCAGCAACTCCTTTCTCCCTCTAGACGAAGTTTTTCTCGAGGCACAAGTATCCTACAAGAACGCCTCAATCGCTGGCGCCCCAGTTACCTTCGAAGTTAAAACGCCAAACAACACAGAATTTCTTTCGCAAACAGTTCCAACAGACAGCCTCGGAACAGCAAACGTCACGTTTCAAATCCCGTCGCCTTCAGACCCCTCCTTAGGCACCTGGCAAACACAAGCAACAAGCGAAATCTACGGTCAAGCACTGAACGCCACCACAAACTTTGACTGCAAGCTCCTGCTGCCTGTGATAGACGTTTACACCCAAAAGGGCGGAGAGGGACCAAACATACCAGCCGGAACCTTCACACTCAACGAAACAGTGCTTCTCTATGTTGAAGTCCGGGACCAACTCAATCACACTATACCCTACGAACTTGTGGCTTTTGAAGTCAAACAGCGTGATGCAAGTATTGATATCGCGAGGAGCGGGACAACAAACGTCTCAGGAATTGCATACATAACCTATGACCCAGCATATGCGGGAACTTATGAAGTCTACGTAAGTGTCGAGTACAATGGAACTATACTCCTTGACACCCTAACCTTCACAGCCCAACAACCGTAGTCACCGCCCCCCGTACACTTCTCACCCAATGAAAACAGCTGCAAGCAATTGCATCTGTAAGTGCGCGCTTTAGTTTCTGAATGTGTTCATGAAGATACATTCTTTGAATGGCATCATCATTTCTGCGGAGCCGTGGACGTCGTCGTCGAAATCTACAGGAGCATCTTTGATAAGCACGACAGGAGTTTTCTCGGCGGCTTCACCCATAAGCAAATGAGCAGCAGAAGCCAAATCGTCTGCAACCGCGTGTCTCGTAATCATTATAGGCCTTCCGTACAGGTCCCTCTTCCCCCTCCACTCTCTTATCGGGTTGAAACCTGCAACCGCCAAAGCCAACCCAACAGTGCCTATCCGCAACGGAATCAGGCCGCTGTCAACGACCATAACTGCAACGCGCCTCCCTGTCTTGCGGTTGATTTCTTCCCTAAAAGGCTTCAACCATTCCACAAGATTTCTAGGCCACAACACTGCGGAGCCAATGGGCGCGTTTTTGTTGTCAATACCGGCATTTGCTGCCATAATATTGTCCTTAAGCGTTAGGACAGCCTTCTCAACACCTCCATAAACCTTCTCTGCTTCAACCAGAACGAGTTCAGCAAACTCTGGCTCCAGTGAATACTTCTTTGCTAGCCTCCTGGCCTCCTCTGAAGGTCTAACATCCCCTAGCTTCACAACACGACCTTGCGAGTATGATACGATTTTTGAAGCTAAGGCCAGTACATCATTGCCTTCAAGCTTTAGCTTTCGTTTCTTCAGTGAGCCAAGGACCACGCCAACCAAGTTGTCGCCAGGTTTCACGACACGTGTTTCAACGGCGTATAGTCGCATGATGTCTCTCACCCTCCGTGTACAACCGGAACGAAAACCACTTCGTCTCCGTCTTTAATCACGGTTTCCAAACCGTTTAGGACGCTTATCTCCTTTCCATTCACGAGTACAAGCATGTTCATTTTCGGGCTTTTGAACTCCGGGTCAATCAGCGCTTGTTCTAGTCTAGGCGCTTCCTCAACAACCTTCTTGACAACTTCTCTGAAAGCAACGGCCTTTCCAAGCTTGAGCGAAAGCCTGCTTTTGCCAGAAAGACTGCGAAAAGAACCAATAAATTTCACGTCTACGGTCATGTTATTCCTTCCTCTGGTTTTACAAGACCACTATCACGCACACATCATTGACATTTGTGCCCGTAGGTCCAGTGAAGAGGAGATCGTTCAGCTTCGAGAAGAAACGATACGAATTGTTTTCGGCCAGAAACTTCTCAGGGGCCAATCCCATTCCCAATGCTCTCTCCACTGTTTTTCCGTCCGCAACTGCTCCCGCAACGTCAGTTGGACCGTCTACACCGTCCGTGCTCAAGGAAGCAACTACTACCCCGTCAGACCCTTGGAGTTTGAGAGCAGCGGCCAAAACTAGTTCCTGATTTCTTCCGCCTAACCCTTTCCCCGTGACGGTCACGGTTGTTTCTCCACCGGCAACTATACCCGCGGGTTTCGGAACTGGATTCCCAGACGCTGTGACTTCCTTGCCTATAGCCGTCAACATGACGCCAACGTGACGCGCTTCGCCTTCCAACGTCGCGGTCAACAAAAGCGTGTTCAAATCTGCCGATTTCAACTGCCCACAGGCTGCCAAGCTTGACGATCTGTTATTTCCCACGACAACATTGCAGACATTCTTGAACGCTTCATCATCAGCCTTAGGAGTCTCCTGAACAAGTCCCTTTTCACCCTCTGACAAGACATTTCTAATCGACTCTGGAGCTTTAGCCCACAGACTGTACTTTTTCAAGACTTCTATGGCGTCGTTGAACGTTGTCGAGTCCGGAACAGTCGGGCCTGAAGCTATGAAGTCAAGTGGGTCGCCCACAACATCGGAAAGGATGAGGTTCAGAATCGTCGCGGGATAAGCCTTCTTGGCCAGCCAGCCGCCCTTGAAATCTGAAATGTGTTTTCGCACCGTGTTAACTTCGTTAATCGTTGCTCCTGACTTCAGCAAGGCCTGTGTCATTTCCCTCTTGTCTACTAGTGAAATGTCCCCGCGTGGCAGAGGCATCAGACTCGAACCGCCTCCTGAAATCAGACAGATAACCAAGTCGTCCCTTTCTGCACGTTCCACTATGTTCAGCATGCCCCGCGTTCCTTCAACTCCTGCCTCGTCTGGAACGGGATGACTCGCCCCATGAAGCTTGATTTTACTCGTTTTGTTCTTAGTGCCATGAGGAACGTTGACAAGCCCGCCTGTTATCCGCTTGCCCAGAATCCCCTCAAGCGCTTCGGCCATTGATCCGCTCGCTTTGCCGCCGCCTACAACGTAAACATTCTTCAGTTTCTCCAAATTGAAAGAGTGCCCATCAACCCTCAGCTTCGAGTTCTCGAGGAGAAGCTTGGATTCGAGCATCCGTTTTGGATCAACCGCGTTCAGGGCAGCTTCAAGACTTTCAAGAGCCAATTTCCTCGCTTTCTGGTTGCGCCGAGTTTCACCGTTCTCGATAAGCTTTCCCTTGTTCTTTATTGCAATCATCCGAATGGCCCATTGTAATTTCTTCAAAGGTTAATGCGTAAGTGTAATAAGTCAATACTAATAAAGAATTCCGCAAATCAATGTCTGGTGAACCATATGCCTAAACTGAAGATTTACGTCACACGACAACTGCCAGAAAGAGGCTTGAGAATAATAAGGAAGTACTTTGACGCTGAAGTCTGGCCCGAATACGCCCCACCGCCCAAGAAGACCATAATAGAAAATGCCAAGAACGTGGACGCCCTCGCAACACTTCTGTCTGACAAGATAGACGCTGAAGTTTTTGAAGCCGCACCGAAACTAAAGATTATTTCACAGCTGGCGGTAGGCTTTGACAACATAGACATACCAGAAGCCACAAAAAGAGGCATCTACGTCACGAACACTCCTGAAGTGCTAACGGACACCACCGCAGACTTCGCGTGGGCCCTGCTTATGGCTGTTGCAAGACGAGTCGTGGAGGCAGACAAGTACGTTCGCACCGGACAATGGAAGGTCGGCTGGCACCCCGACATGATGACCGGCCGAGACGTTCACGACGCGACCATAGGCATCGTCGGCGCTGGCAGAATAGGCTACGCCATGGCAAAGAGAGCAAAAGGGTTCGGTATGAAAATCCTCTTCTACGACGTCATCCCCCGACCAGAAATGGAAAAAGACTTCGGCGCGAAGCGCACCGACATTGACACGCTCCTGAAAGAAGCGGACTTTGTCACCGTTCACGTCCCGTTGATGAAAGAGACACACCATCTGATGAACGAAGAGAAGCTTAGACTGATGAAGAAAACAGCTTACTTGATAAACAATGCACGCGGCCCAGTTGTTGACGAAAAGGCCCTGTACAAGGCGTTAAAAGAAGGCTGGATCGCAGGTGCAGGACTGGACGTTTTCGAACAAGAACCAGCACAAATGGACAATCCACTTCTCAAGTTTGATAACGTCGTGGTCGCCCCACACATCTCAAGCGCGAGCCTCGAAACCCGCTCGAAAATGGCTGAAATGGTTGCGGACAACCTCGTCTCTTTCTTTGAAGGAAAGAAACCGCCGAACCTCGCCAACCCAGACGTGATGAAGATTCGACCTTTGGCTAAACAAATCTGAAAGCATCAGTCCCAGCCCGACAATGCCCTCGCGCATCCTTCCCCACATCTTTTTCTGACGTCATTTAACGCCTAGCGCGCCGAATTCGTTTCACGTCTCAATGAATTTCGGGATCCCTTCCAGAGCCTGTCTGGGCCCCATCGTTCCAAACGCAATGTATGTGAAGCCTGAGACATCCTCCACCCAAATACATGGGATGCTTGTTACTGGACAATTTGAACATGCATTGACAGCAAGAAGAAGTAAAATAGTTAAATACTCATTCTTTTCTACCTTTAATTTCCTTCAAGACTAGGTGATTTGGATGAGCTCTATCTTTGCAGATAGAATGAAGACCTTGGGAACAGAAACGGCTTTCGAAGTTCTTGCAAAGGCCAGAGCGCTTGAAAAGCAGGGAAAAGAGGTTGTGCACCTAGAAATAGGTGAACCAGACTTTGACACGCCCAAGAACATCAAAGAGGCCGCTGTGAAAGCCCTCAATTCGGGCTACACTCATTACACCCCTTCTGCAGGAATGCCCGAACTGAGACAAGCCGTCGCAGAGTATATTTCCAAGACCAGAAAATTGGACGTGAAGCCGGAAGAAGTCGTCGTCACGCCAGGCGCTAAGCCGATAATGTTCTTCAGCATCCTGGCACTGGTGAACCCCGGTGACGAAGTACTGTATCCAAACCCGGGTTTCCCAATCTATGAGTCCTTGATAAACTTCGTCGGCGCCAAACCTGTTCCAATACCACTCAAAGAAGAAAACGAGTTCAGCCTTGACCCCGAATACGTCAAGAAGATGATAACGAAAAAGACGAAGATGATAATCCTTAACTCTCCAGAAAACCCGACAGGCGGGGTAGTGACACGAGAACAGCTGAAGGTCATAGCTGACTCCATAGCCAACAGAAATGACGTGTTCGTGCTTTCAGACGAAATCTACAGCAGAATAGTCTACGAAGGCAAACACGAAAGTATAACGCAATTCTCAGGAATGAAAGACAAGACAATCCTACTAGATGGGTTCTCTAAGACCTACGCTATGACCGGATGGAGACTCGGCTACGGAGTGATGAGAAAGGACCTGGCTGAAAAAGTTGCCCAACTGATGACCAACTCAAACTCTTGCACTTGTGCTTTCACGCAGTTAGCCGGAGTTGAAGCTCTAACGGGACCGCAGAAAGAACCAGAAAGAATGGATGAAGAATTCAAGAAAAGAAGGGAAGTCATCGTTCCCGGCTTGAACAACATTGAGGGCATAACATGCAAGAAACCGCACGGAGCGTTCTACGTGTTCCCAAACATCACGGGAACAGGCATGGACTGTCGCAAACTAGGAGACCACTTGCTCAACAACGCTGGCGTGGCAGTTCTACCAGGCACATCCTTCGGAAAATACGGTGAAGGCTATTTGCGTTTGTCCTTCGCCAACTCTGTTGAAAACATCAAGAAAGCCTTAGACCGCATAGCAAAGGCTGTCAAGAAACACTAAATCTCTAATCTTCCACTTTTTCTTCGGTCAAAGTCTCAACTACGTCTGACGCCAAGCGAACCAAATCGTCCGCCTGTTTCATAGCTTTCTCACCGTCAACTTCCTCAATCTGCGTCAACTGCTGAAACATCGCCTCAATCTCAACCAGAAATCTCAAAACAGGATCACTTATCGGAGTCTGCATCTTCTCCGCCGTTTCCCTCACAACAAGCTCCACAAACGCAGGCTCTCCGAGACTGTAGTAAATAGCGTTTCGAGCCTTCCTGATAGCCTCCAAAACCAAGCTCGGAGCCATGTAAGGCATTTTTCTCGCGGCCTGAAGCTCCGCCTTCGCTTCGCGCAGATATCGCAACGCCCAGCCTCTTCTGTAATCGTCCATCATTCGTTTTTCACTCTTAACTCGACAACAAGACCGCCGCGTCCCAGCAAGGTTACGGGCCCTCCGCGCCTTCCGCCACTGCTTCTGTCCCTTCCGTCTCTGCTTCCTCAGGAGTTTCCTCTTGCAGTTGCCTTTGTTCTGTTGCCACAAACTTTGTTATGTACCCGGCAATTTGATTCAGAACTTTCGGCGTTCCTCCCTGCACCAGACTCTTAACGGCATGTTTGTTGTTTTCAAAGCTATTAGAGAATTTGTCGGGAAACCGCTTGATAAGTTCCTTAGCCGTTCGCTTGATTTGCTCCGTCCGCACGTTCCCCAAACTTCGTAGTCCTCCGAATATTCTTGGCTTTTTTACTCACTCCACCGCAAGTGAATTCTAGTTCGAACTCTCTTAAAACCAACAGTACTAATTTAAACTTACCCTACAGAACATTCAAAATACCCTATTTGCCATCCTCAGAACGCCCGAGTGTCAGCAGATTCGCATTTACTCTTCAACGTTCAACTTTACATCGAAGAACTCTTGGAAATTTCTCAATACCTGTTCAGCAACCTCTTCGACGCCCATGTTCTTAACCTCCGCGAAAGCCCTAATCACGACGGGGATGAAGGCTGGTGTTGTTCTCTTTCCTTCAAAAGGTGCTTTGAAAAAACGAACGGGCCCATCGGTCTCCGTTAGCAAACTGGTTAGCGGCACCCTTCTGATCACGTCACGTATGCCGTTTGAATAGGCTGCAAGCGGTCCCTCGGTAACATAATACCCTCTTTCCACAGCCGTGACAAGTGCGCTTATGGGATTGCTAAACCAGTGCAACATTACCTTCTTGAGCTTGTAGGAGGGAAGCATGTCGACAATCTGCGCAGTAGTGCCCCGCGAATGGATGATAGCGGGCAGACTGAGCTTCTCAGCCAAACGCAGCATCGAATCAAAAACCTTCACCTGTTCATCCCATATCTCCGTGTACTTAGAATCCAACCCTATCTCGCCCACGGCGACGAACGCCTTGTTCCCCCTCTGCGCTGAGATCAACTCCAGCACTTGATGAAGCTCATCCTCCTTCAGACCCTTCACAGTCCACGGATGAACACCCAGAGCAGCATAAACCATTCCAGGATGTTGTTCAGCCAGTTCCAGGCTTCTGATACAGGTTTTCAGATCCATTGAATTTGAAACCAGAGCAACCACACTCGAGTTTTTGGCTTCAGTCAGGACTTCATCGAGACATCCTGCATACTCTTCGTCTGAAAGATGTATGTGTGCATCAACGAACTTCATTTGAGAATCACTTTAATAAACCACTCATACTGCGTCTGCTTTTATAAATTCGTCTGAAAGCTGGAAGTGCAGACTTTTATTTTCAGGGAGAAGATGATGATAATGAAATGAAGAAAGTGCACTGCAGGATCATAGATACGTATAATGATTTCCTTGGTTACTGGATGAACGCATGGTTCAAGGACGTGAACAGGCAGATTGAACTGTGGCAAACTTGCTACATGAAAAAATATCCAGAACTACTGGCCAAACAAGTGAAGAACTACCAAGAAATGAACGTTGATTGGCAAGAGATTGCCAAGAAAATATTCCCTCAAATGCGAACTCGTTTCGAACTGATGCACAAAGCAAGAAACAACATACTAACCTTGTGCAAACCCATCTGCGCAAAAGCTTCTGAGACGCTGGGGCTTGACTTCGACATTGTCTTCGTCGTTTATGTCGGCATTGGTTGTGGTGCAGGATGGGCAACAAAGTACAATGTGCAGCCGGCCGTTCTCATGGGTTTAGAAAGCATCGCAGAAGAAAAGTGGCATAAAAAGAGTAGACTTGAAGGCTTAATGTCTCATGAAGTAGGGCACCTCGTGCACATGAAATGGAGACGACAGTGGAAATCCTTCGAAAAGGCCGCTGAAGAGCCACTGTTTCGACTCTATTGCGAAGGGTTTGCCCAACGATGCGAGCATCTTATTCTTCAAAAAGAGACGTGGCACATGACACAAGACGAGACGTGGCTTTCCTGGTGCAGTCAACATCGAGAGTGGCTGGCCAAGGAATTCCTTGCAAGATTGAAAAAAGGAGCGTCAGTGAACGATTTTTTCGGTTCATGGTTCAACATCAAAGGAAAAAAGCAGACAGGATATTATCTGGGACATTCATTCATCCGCGAACTTGAAAGAACCCTCAGCCTGAGAGAAATCGCTCTTTTCAACCTAGACATGGTAAGGAAGCTCGGCTTACAGTACCTAAAATCCGCCAGCAATACAACCCTGAATTGTTGAGTAGTGCCATTCAATAGCAGCCATCAACAATAAACGTTAAATACGGCTTTAAATAGTAAAAGAGGCTACGGAGGACTCTTTGTGGTTGATTTAGAGTTGGCTGTAGCCCCAATGCATAGACTGTGCAAAAAGGCTGGAGCTGACAGAGTAAGCGAAGCGGCAGCGAAAGAACTTGCAAAAAACTTGGAGGAAATTGGCGTAAAAATCGCTAGAGAAGCGCTAGACTTCGCAATGCATGCTGGAAGAAAAACAATAAAATCTGAAGATATTGAAATCGCCGCCAGAAAAGTCATGGGCAAATAAACCTTTTTTTGAGCTTCTCCCTTCTTTTTATCAAAACCGGCGCGAGACGATACAATCAAACAAGTTTTGAACGTGGAAAACCCTTAAGAACCTCAAACCGAACTTCAATTACAGAAGCTGATAAACATGGGTGGAAAAAAGAAGCTCAACCTGAAACAGATGGAACGAATGCAAGATAAGAAGGATGAGCAGGACAGAGAAAAGAAGAAGAAAGAAAAAGGCGGAGGGCCGAAAGAAAAGAAGGCTTCAGCGGTGGTTCCGCCAGACGCGAAAAACGATAAGATCATCGCAGAAGTGAAGAAAATGCACGTTTTGACGCCTTACGCCGTGGCCACTCGTTACAACATAAGAATAAGCGCCGCCAAGGATTTCTTGGAAGAGTTGCAACAAAACGGCACGATTCAACTCGTTTCGGGAAGTCACAACATCAAAATATACAAGGCAGACTAAACCATTCCATAGCTTCACACTCGCTCGTCCACGCACATCTCCAATTGACTGTTAAAAGGCCCAAACCTGCTTGGATTTTCCAAAGAGAATCTACACAGAGGAAGAAGTCAACAAGGCCAGAGAACTCATTGAAAAGGGATACAAACACAGTCTGAGAGCTGAAGGAAGCCCAGCCTTCAAGCAGAAGGTAAAACGAGCACTCAAGCTTGTTAAAGCTGCAAGCTACTACGATTTCTTGAGAACCTACATTCGCAAAGTAGAGGAAATTGACGGCCTGACGCAGCTCAGACAGGCAGAAGCGGCGATATGGGCGAACATGTACGCTGTGGAGAACCCTGTTGATGCCGCCAGTCTTTTCGTGCAAAAGGCCAACCACATGAAGGAATACCTTGAGGGCAAGCTGTACTATGGTGGAGCCGCAGAGAAACGTTCTGACGAAAAACGCATAGAATTTCTAAAAGTTTTGAAGACCAAAAGTCAGGAAGAACAGGTAAGAGAAGAATGTGAGAGAATCCTGAATTTGTGGAGAGAAAGTTACCTGGTTTATTAGACGCTTTCAACCCTGATTTTTGTTCCACTCTTCACCTGTTTGAACAGTTCAAGGTTCGCAGTGATCTTGCCCAAGATGCTCACCGGGCTGTAAGGCTGGGAGTTGCCGTAGAATATGCATATAGCACTTCCCATCGGCCAAAATGCGATGGTACCGACTTCAACAGTGCCCTTGGCTTTCTCTTCACCCATCTTGATCGGCGTTTCAAAGTAGACCTCTTCCTTCCACACGGCCGCCCTGCCTTCCATCGGCAATTTTCTGACTATCAGATCCACCGTTCTAGGCGCCAAAAAGCGTACCAGCTCTCCTTCTGCCTCGCCCAAGCTTTCGACTGTGAACTTTACTCTTACACGGGATATCTCTGCTTTTTCATCACTCATTTTTCTTTCCGGCTTCTTTGAATGAACTCGTCCAATATCTGCTCAAGCGAAACTGGCCCCAAAACTTTGAGCTCATACTTCACTCTTACAGTCGGCTTATTAATAGCTATGACTCTTCTGAGGTCTATAGGCGTCCCTATCACCACAACGTCACACGGTGTCCGATCGATGGTTTCCTTGAGCTCTGCAACCTGTTTCTCGCCGTAACCCAATGCTGGAAGGACAGCCCCCAAGTGCGGGTATTTCCTGTACGCCTCCTTTATTGAACCCACGGCGTACGGCCTTGGATCAACGAGCTCCGCTGCACCGAACTTCTTCGCGAACACGACACCGGCTCCGTAGGGCATGCCGCCGTGCGTTATCGTGGGTCCGTCTTCAATCACCAGAACCCTCTTTCCCCGGACTGCTTCTGAGTTGTCTGCAGTTATAGGTGAAGCCGCTTCCAACACCGTGGCGTTCGGATTAACTGTCTTTATGTTTTCTCTGACCTGTTTCACCTTCTGCGGATCAGCAGTATCAACCTTGTTTATTATTACGACATCTGCCATTCGCAGGTTGGTTTCGCCAGGATAGTAAGTCAACTCATGTCCAGCCCTGTGTGGATCGGCCACGACAATGTTTAAATCGGGCCTGTAGAACGACATGTCGTTGTTGCCTCCGTCCCACACTATCACATCGGCCTCTTTCTCGGCTTCTCTCAGGATTTTTTCGTAGTCAACTCCTGCATAGACGATTATTCCGTTGTCGATGTGCGGCTCATACTCTTCTCTTTCCTCAATCGTGCACTCATACCTGTCTAAATCTGCGTATGAAGCGAAACGCTCGCACACCTGCTTCCTCAAATCCCCGTACGGCATCGGATGTCTAACGGCTGCGACGTTCAGACCCTTGCTCTTCAGGATCTTTGCAACCTGGCGGGAAGTTTGACTCTTGCCTGACCCTGTTCTGACAGCGCACACCGAGACAACGGGGACTTCGGCGTTCAGCATAGTTGTCTTTGGCCCCATCAAACGGAAGTCAGCACCGTTTGCCAGCACTAGGGAAGCCTTGTGCATGACGTACTCGTGCGAAACGTCGCTGTAAGCGAAAACAACCTGGTCAACATCATGTTTTTTTATCAGTTCGGCCAGCTCTTCCTCCGAGTATATCGGTATTCCGTTCGGGTACTTTGGGCCAGCAAGCTCGGTTGGATAGGGACGCCCTTCTATTCCTGGGATCTGAGTGGCTGTGAAGGCCACGACTTCATAAACGTCGTTGTCCCGGAAGTAAACGTTGAAGTTGTGGAAGTCTCTTCCGGCGGCGCCCATTATTATAACCTTGATTTTCTGCATGATGAAATCCTCCGTTAAAACCCCAAACCTGGGAGTTCAATACTACTTGGGCATTCCATATAAACCTTAACGTCGCGGACTATTTTACCAGATATAGGACGCTGTCGCTTATGAAGTCTAATTGTTCCGCCGTGACTCCTGGATGGACTGGCAGCGAAAACACCTGTGCTGAAGCCTTTTCTGTCTCTGGAAGCCGGTACCTGCCAAACTTACGGTAGTAAGGCATGAGATGTATCGGGTTCACGTAGCAGACGAACGCGTCTATTCCCTTCTGCTTCAGTTTCTCAACAACTTCGTCTCTCTTCTCCCTCTTCGCATTCTTCAACCGGACGGTGTAGAGATACCAGCAGCACTTGGAGCCCTCCGGTTCCGTCGGCAGCTGGAGACCCTTTGCCTTCCGGAGATTTTCACTGAGTCTTTTGGCGTTCCGGCGTCTTTTGGCCACAAACATGGGCAGCTTTTTCAGTTGTTCGATGCCTATGGCAGCTGCTATCTCTGGCATGTGATAATTGTGTCCAAGAATGAGGGACTGGTACTTCTTTTTCTCTCCGTGGCTACGGATGTACCGCGGCATCTCCGCAATCTGGTCGCTGTTCGTAGTTAGCATACCGCCTTCTCCCGTAGTCATGTTCTTGCTCCCGTAGAAGCTCCAGCACGCAGCGTCGGCAAAGGCTCCCACAGGTTTTCCTTTGTACATGGCTCCGTGAGCCTGAGCCGCATCCTCAATAATGTTAAGTCCGCGCTCATCGGCAATTTCTCTTATCGGCTGCATGTCAGCAGGCATGCCATACAAGTCAACCGGCATTATCGCCTTGGTCTTCTTCGTCACAGCCTTCTCGATTGCCCTCGGAGAAACGGTGCACGTGTTCATGTTTATGTCAACAAAGACCGGCTTCGCTCTGTTGAAGACCACAGCTTCCGCGGTGGCGACAAACGTGAAGCTTGGCAGAATGACCTCGTCGCCTGCCTTGACGCCCGCGCCTACAAGGGCCGAGTGCAGTGCAGCCGTTCCCGAGTTCATGGCGATTGCGTGCTTTGCCTTTACGAATTTTGCATATGCGTTCTCAAACTCTGTAACCTTCGGGCCCCCACCAAGGCCGGATGTCAACACGCCGCTCTTCATGACTTTGACAACAGCTTCGATCTCTTCCTTACCAATCTGCGGAGCATTAATTGATATCATCTTACTGCCTTCCACTTACTATGCCGATCTTATGTTAATAACTTCTACGTCCGCCTTTCGACTCGAGTTCACGCCTTGAGGATATGACTAAAACCCGTTCGCTGAACCTTTTACTCTGTTAAGGAACTCTTCCTTTTCTCTTTCGACCTCTTCCATCCTTTTCGACAGAAACTCTAGTTCTTCACATATTTCTTCGAGCCACTGTTCCATCGCCAAGCTGCACTCATTGTCAGTCATTTTTGAGAGGTATTTTAAGACATCTTGAGCAGCATTCTTCTTCAGCGAGTGCAAGGGATAGTTTATTTCCTGAAACTTTGAGAAGGGAAAGAAGTGCCTGGTTGAGCGCGGTTCCATCAGGTGACCGCTGACTCCAGCTAGAATGACCTCTTCGATGGATATTTCTTTGTCGACGCCGTTTGTGTATCGGTGTATTCTCCTTTTCCCAACGTGTATTCTCTGGTTTTTGAAGACGTCCACGAGAATGACTGGTATCAGCTCGTAGCCAAGGCTCATCAGTGCGAGCCAGCGGTGCATTCCATCCAAGATGACATTCGTCTTTTCATCAGCTATTATCGGATACTTCAGCACACCGTCTCTGAGGATTTCCTTTCTCAAGAGCTCAAGATACAGCGGGGAACCCTTTTCATGCGGCTTGAGCTGGTCAACTCGTAACAAAGTCAGTTTTGCATCCGTGTTTTCGACTTTCAAGACTGTAGATGTCACATGGTTCACCTTTTAGTAGCTGAAGGTCGGAACTTCGATTTTTTCAGGCTCATATTCGACGAGTTTACCCGCGAGATACTGCTCGTAAGCGGACAGATCAAGCAGGCCGTGTCCGCTGTAGTTCATTGCAATCACTTTCTTTTCGTCTGCCTTCCTACATTTCAAAGCCTCGTCCACGACGAACTTGAGGCTGTGGGCGGTTTCAGGAGCCGCTATCAAACCTTCCGTTTGAGCCAAAAGCTTAGCAGCCTCGAAAACTTCGGCTTGATTATAAGCCACTGAACGGGCGTACCCTTTATGAATCAGGTACGATATCAGCGGTGACATGCCGTGATACCTTAAGCCGCCAGCATGGACGGGTGGACACGCGTAGTCATGCCCTATCGTCAACATTTTGATAAGTGGAGTCATTTTAGCCGTGTCTCCATAATCGTAGGTGTAGACGCCTCTGGTTGTGTGTGGAACGGCTTTCGATTCGCAGGCAACAAATTCTGCGTTCGTCTTTCCCTTGAGCTTGTCCATCATGAAGGGGAAACAGAAGCCGCCGTAGTTGGAGCCGCCGCCTATGCAGCCGCAGACCACGTCAGGGTTTACGTCTATGTGTTCAAACTGTTTCTTTGCTTCTAACCCTATTATCGTCTGGTGCATCAGGACGTGGTTTAGGACAGATCCGAGAGAATAGCGCGTGTCTTCATGAGTCACCGTATCTTCGATGGCCTCGCTTATGGCTATACCGAGTGTCCCAGGATGATTCGGATTCTCCTTAAGCAGCTTTCTGCCAAAATCTGTTTGATCACTCGGTGACGGAAACATTTCGGCTCCATACAACTGAGCCATTGTCCTTCTTCCAAGCTTGTTCTGATAACTCACGCGAACCATGTAAATCCGGCATGCAAGCCCGAAAAGCGTGGTTGCCAAAGCCAAGGCTGTGCCCCATTGCCCAGCCCCCGTCTCAGTCGCTAACCTCTTGATTCCCTGCTTTCTATTGTAATATGCCTGCGCAATAGCCGTATTGGTTTTGTGACTGCCTGTAGGACTGAAGTTCTCACACTTGAAATAGATTTGCGCCGGTGTCTTGAGAAACTTCTCAAGTCTTCTGGCGCGGTAAAGTGGTGTTGGACGCGGCAGTCTTAGATACGCGTCAAGCACATCATCTGGTATTCTAACATACCGTTCCGTTGAGACCTCTTGTCCAACAAGTTCCTTTGCAAATATCCTTTCAAGAACGCTTGGGCTTATCGGCTTTAGCGTTGTTGGGTCCAATGGGGGTGGCAGAGGTTCTGGAAGATCTGCCTGTATGTTATACCATGATGTTGGCATTTCGTCAGGTTCTAACGTGGTTACATATTCTTTGGTTTTGCTCATCTGGGTCATATAGGCTTCACCCATGTACATTTCAGTGCATTTGTGCACGTTTATAGCCAAATTATAGTGCAAGAACATATTTATACTTTATTGCACAAAAATGTACATTAAAGGAACCGCAACATGTGGAGCAACGTGAAAAAATATTTCGAAGGCCACCCTGAAAGGCTCAACGTGGCGCGCGTGCTAATCGAAAACGGGCTGAGCGTAAGAAACGGAAGAATCTACCTCAACGAAATAGAGCTCCCACCGGTGCGCGTGGCCCGAGCTGCAGGGGTTGATAGGCGGACAGTCAAAGAGACATTAAAAGCAATAGGAGCCAACAGGGAACTTCGACTGATATTTGAAGGCATAAGGTCTGCTGGACACTCGCTGAAGGAGATCGCCAAGCACTTGAACCTCGGAGTGGTTGAAATAACGCCTGTTGACGCGAGAATGTCAGGCATT
Source organism: Bathyarchaeia archaeon (assembly GCA_049516875.1). Classification (GTDB taxonomy): domain Archaea; phylum Thermoproteota; class Bathyarchaeia; order Bathyarchaeales; family Bathycorpusculaceae; genus JBEKCD01. Next base: position 293,238 of record JBEKSS010000001.1, read on the forward strand.
TTGGCCAATTCCGCGATGATTCTGGCAAAGAACGGCTTGAGCATAAGACAGGCAATCGTGGACGACCCGGAACTCTCGCCAGAACCCAAACTATCGCTGATTGTTGAAAAAAAAATCCCGGGAGAGCTCATCCCAGAACTACTCAACGTGAAGGGAGTGGCCAAGGTTTCAATCTATTAGGTAGCCAGTAGTAATCACCCGCAAAGTCATGAATCTGAGCACACTTCACGTTGCTAAGCATTCATGGAGTCTAAACATTGAAAACACACGTTCTTGACAGAAAGGATAATAGACAACCTGAATCGCACTTTATATATTCATGGTCACGGATGGCTAACAGATGGCGAGAGTAGGCGTGTACGTTTGCCACTGCGGCTTGAACATCGCCGGAGTTGTTGACGTGGAAAAAGTTGCCGAATACGCCAGAACCTTGACAGGTGTCGTCGTGACCAAACATTACACTTACATGTGTTCTGAACCTGGACAACGCATGATTCAGGACGATATCAAGGCTAAGAAGCTTGACAGGATTGTTATCGCAACATGCTCGCCTCGTATGCATGAAGAAACGTTCCGGAGAGCAGTTGCAGAAGCCGGACTAAACCCATATTTGACAGAAATAGTCAACTTGCGGGAGCAGGTTTCTTGGGCGCACATTCATGAGCCTGGAAAGGCAACGGAAAAAGCCAAAGCGCTTGTAAGAATGGGGGTGGCCCGCGCCCGACTCCTAGAACCGCTTGAAAAACGCAGAGTGAGCGTTGAGAAAAGCGTATTGGTTGTGGGCGGCGGAATCGCAGGCATACAGGCCTCGTTGGACCTTGCCAACGCAGGGTTCCCAGTCTACCTTATAGAGAAAGCCCCAAGCATCGGCGGACGCATGGCACAGCTGGACAAGACCTTTCCAACTCTTGACTGCAGCGCGTGCATCCTGACCCCTAAGATGGTTGATGTGGCCAAAAATCCAAACATAACAATGCTGACGAATGCTGAAGTCACCGACGTGAAGGGCTTTGTCGGCAACTATGAAGCTTCAATTCTCAAGAAGCCAAGATACGTGGACGAAAAGAGATGCGTGGGTTGTGAACTGTGCACGGAAGTCTGTCCAGTCAAAGTTCCCGACAAGTTTAACGAGAACCTGGCTGAAAAACGTGCAATATCAATTTACTCAGCACATGCCGTCCCCAAAATCGCGACAATCAATCCGGACTACTGCCTCAGACTGAAGTATGATAAAGGCGTTTGCGGTAAGTGCCAAGAGGCATGCGAAGCCAAAGCCATAAACTTTGAGCAGCAACCAGAAACAATTCAAGTCAAAGTGGGCGGCGTAGTCCTAGCCGTTGGTTCTGAGGTTTTCAACGCTTTGGAAATGGCGGAACTCGGTTATGGACGCTTCAAAAACGTCGTTTCAAACATCGAGTTTGAGAGGATTTCGGACGCATCTGGGCCGACAGGAGGGAAAATTCTCTCTCCGAAAGACGGCAAAACACCCAAAACCATCGCTTTCATCCAGTGTGTGGGCTCTCGAGACAAGCGTTTCCACGAATACTGTTGCCGAGTTGGCTGCATGGTAACCCTGAAACAAGCGATTTTAGCAAGAGAGAAAATCCATGAAAACGTGAGAATATACGTCTGCTACATCGACGTGCGAGCCTTCGGTAAGGGCTACGACGAGTTTTACAGACGGGCAAGGGACATGGATATAGACTTTGTGGCGGGCTTGCCCTCTGAGATTCACGCAACGTCAGACGGTTCACTCTACTTCGACGTCTACGACAAGGGAACGAACAAACTATTGCAGATACGCGCGGATCTGGTCGTTCTTGGGACAGGACTTGTCCCGAACGAGAATCTTGCTGACGTCAGTGCACTGTTCCATGCTTCAAGGAGCGCGGACGGTTTTCTGTTAGAGGCACATCCTAAACTGAAGCCACTCGAGAGCGCCATGGCAGGCGTCTTTCTAGCAGGTGCGTGCCAAGGACCCAAGGACATACCGGACACGGTGGCGCAAGCAAGCGGGGCTGCGGCGAAAGCCATGGACTTGCTGTCACAGGGTGAAATTGAGCTTGAACCCTTGAAAGCCATAGTCGACGAAGACCTCTGCAGCGGATGCAAGATATGTGCGTCAATCTGCCCATTCCTAGCAATAGAAATGAAAACTGACATCGTTGACGGAAAAGAGAGACCCAGAGCTGAGGTTATTGAGGCAGTGTGCCAAGGTTGTGGTCTTTGCAGTTCAGCGTGTCCGACTGGCGCCATCAAGATACAGCAGTATAGCAACAAACAAGTAATGACCCAGGTTGAGGCGGCCCTGGCTGAAACCTGTGCTGAAGGAGGAAAATGATCTGAGCCTTATCGATTTGATGTCAATGGCCAAACCCAACATCGAAGCAAGGGACAAAATCCTAGCCAGGCTCAGCGGGAAAGAACTCGTGAACTGCTTCCAGTGTATAAAATGCACGAGCGGCTGCACCGCTCTGAAGCTTCTGGAACTGAAGCCGCATGAAATAATAAAACTCGTGAACCTGGGTTTCGTGGACGAACTGCCCTCTTCGGACATAATCTGGACGTGCGTAACCTGCCTGAAATGCGTGCAGAGATGCCCCCAGAAAGCCTCGCCTTACCACGTGATAATAGCTCTGAGAAACCTTGCCGTCGAAAAAGAAGCAAAGGTGCCCGAGGGATACTTGAAGGCCGTTTCACAAATCTTGGAAACCGGACAGGTGGAAACATACCAGAAAATCGTGACTAGAAAGATGGAAACTGTTGATCGTGAATGCCTGAAACTGCCCAAGATTAACCCTCCGAAAGAAAGCTTTCAGGCTGTCTTCATGAAAGCCATGGAGGAAAAAAAAGCTTGAAGACGGCGGTTTTCTGGGGTTGCTGCATACTAACAAGCCAGTACGCCTATGAAATGTCCCTCCGCCAAGTTCTACCCAAGTTCGACATCGACCTTGTTGACCTCCGTGAATCCACCTGCTGCGGTGACCCCATAAAAAGCGTCAACGACTTCACAGCCAACTATCTTGCAGCGAGGGCTCTATCTCTCGCAAACTTGACAGGCTTGGAAGACCTCCTCGTCCCATGCAACCGCTGCCACTTCACAATCTCTGAAGCAAAGAAAACAATACAAGACAACATTAATATACGCCAAAAAATCGTGGGCTTGCTGAAGGAAGAAGGTTTGGAGTACAACTCGAACATCAAGATTTGGCACACAATTGATCTTTTGCACGACTATGTTGGACTCGAAAGAATCAGGAAAGCAGTGACCAAACCGCTCAAAGGCTTGAAAGTCGCGAGCCATATCGGCTGTCAGATCATCCGTTACAGCGACTTGGGAAGGGTTGACGATGCTGAAAACCCGAAGAAACTTGACGAGCTAATATGTGCCTTGGGTGCAGAAGTTGTGGACTACCCTGAGAAACTGGACTGTTGCGGTGCAGCGCTGACGCGTAGCCATCCTGACTCCGCGCTCTCACTGGCGGGATCCAAGCTTAAGGCGATTCAGAATTTGCCAGCAAACGGCTTGGTTGTCTCCTGTCCAGATTGTCAATTGATGTTCGATGCGAAGCAGAGAGACGCAGGGACAACGGTCGGAGCCAAACTTAACGTTCCAGTGGTTTACTACACACAACTGCTCGGGTTGGCTCTAGGCATCGAGGAAAAGAAGCTTGGCCTGGATTTGAATCAAAGCCCCGTTGACCAACTTCTGAACAAAATTTCTGTCTAGACGCCCAAACAACTTTTATTCCAGTAATTCTAAACTCTGTTTCTGAAAAAGGTGAAAAAGGATGGTAGATTTCAGTTTCACAGAGGAACAGGAGCTTTTCCGCAAGGCTGTACGACAATGGTGCGAAAAAAACTTGCCTCTGGAAAAAATCAGGGAAATGGACACTCAAGGCTGGATTCCGCAGGAATTACTCAGAAGCATGGGCGAAATGGGACTGCTTATAATGACTGCACCGGAGGAACACGGTGGAACCGGTGCAGACTGGGTTACAGCATGCGTTGCAGCAGAAGAACTCGGCTACGCGGATGTAAGCATCGCTCTGCCGGTGCTCTGGCTTGTAGAATCATCATGGGGCTACGTGGTCGACAGACACTGCAGTGAAACGGTACGCGAAGCAGTCATCCGCAAGGCCATCAAAGGCGACGCCTTCATCGGCATAGGATCCACAGAAGCAGCCGGAGGCTCAGATGTCGCTGGATTTAAGTCCACAGCAAGAAGGCAGGAAAACGAGTGGATTCTCAACGGCGAGAAAACTTACATCAGCGGCACTGAAGAAGCCAAGAAGCTGGGAGGAGGCTACTTCGTAGTTGCACGAAGTTCACCTGCCCCTCCAGAAGCTTCACACCGTGGAATGACAGGCTTCTACGTTCCTATGAACGCGCCGGGAGTTGAAATCAATAAGCGTTACGAAGACATGGGGAGGATGGCAATTTCAACCGGCGGCTTCTTGATGAAAAACGTCAAGGTTCCAGACTCCTACCGCTTAGGAGAAGTGGACAAGGGTTTCTACTTGACGATGGAAGGATTCGACACTGCGCGCATACTGATATCAGCCGTGTGCATTGGAGCAGCAAGGCGTGCCCTAGACATTGGAATGGAATACGTAAAAGAACGGAAAGCCTTCGGAAGGCCGATCGGTAAATTCCAAGGCATACAGTTTGAAATGGTAGACGATTGGACGCATCTGGAAGCTTTGCGGTCATTGACTTTCCGCACTGCTTGGATGATGGACATGCGCTACAAAGAGAACAAGTTCACACCACTCGAAGTGACCAAGATGATCGCCGCCTGCAAACTCCTTGCGCCACACTTGGCGTTTGACATTTACAAACACGCGATGATTTGGCTTGGTGCATATGGCTACACAAAAGAATGCCCGTTAGAGATGGGGTTGCGAGGCATAATGTCCTACTGCGTGGGCGCTGAGGGAGCAACCAACATTCAAAGAACAGTCATAGCGAGAGAGCTGCTGGGAAAGGACTTCATAGCCTACAAGTAGGCCAACTTCCCGCCTTCTTTGTTTCTATTTAAAGCAAGAGAGGATTATTGGAGCTGTCTTCTTAGGGCTTCTCTCAGAGCCGGCAGAACTTCGTACAGGTTGCCGACAACTCCGTAGTCCGCTATTTCGAATATCGGTGCCTCAGGATCTTTGTTGATGGCCACTATCACTTTAGAGTCGCGAATTCCAGCCACGTGCTGTATCACTCCGGAGATGCCGCAGGCTATGTAGAGCTTGGGTTTGACCTTGTGCCCTGAGAGCCCGATCCATTCTGAAAACCATTTCCTGTCTTCGACTAAGGGTCTTGAGCAGCCAACTTGGCCTCCGAGAACCTCGGCAAGCCCCTGCAACAATGCCATATCGTCCTTCTTCTCCAGACCTCTTCCACAGCAGACCAGATACTCGGCTTCTTCGACTTTCACACTGGAGGTTTCAAGCGGTTTTGTTTCAACAACCTCAACCTTCGGAACCTCGATCTTTGCATCCAACTTCACAACTTCCCCGTTTCGCTCTTGAGGGTCTGGCTTTTCAAATGCTCTTGCAGGCACAGTCACTATCTGCGGCTTCGACTTGAAAGTCACTCTTGCTACGGCGTTTCCGCCGTAGGTTATTCTATCACCGATCAACCTTCTGCCGTCGTCAACGCTCAGCCTGATGCAGTCGGGAACGCATCCAGCGTCAAGACGCGTCGCAAGTCTGGCGGCGAGAGGTTTCCCGTCTCTGGTGGATCCAACCATCAAGATTTCGGGGCGATGACTTGCTACCAGATTGTGCAAAACACTCAGGTAGGGTTCAGCTTGAAAACGCTCCAAAGCAGGGTTGTCTACCAGATAAACCTTATCTGCCCCGTACTTTATCAGGTCGTTTGCTTTCTCCTGCACGTTGTTTCCAAGCAGAACGGCAGCAACCTCCTGCTGCAACTTGTTCGCAAGCTCTCTGGCTTTTCCGAGCATTTCAAGCGTCAAGTCGTAAGCTTCTGAAAAGACCCAGATCCCCCTGTATTCGCTCATGCTGCTCACCTTCCAACCACTCCTTCCTGAATCAACGCCTTAGCGAGTTTTTCCACAATTTCCTGCACTGTTTCACCTTTGATTATGATTTTCTTCCTCTCCATCCTGGGAGCCAGGACCTCCAGCACCTCAATCTTCGACGTTATTTTTTCCTTCTGCACGCCAATGTCTGCCAATGTCCAATTGACTATTTCCTTTTTCGAAGCCTTCATGATCATCATAAGAGAAGGAATTCTCGGCTGATTTATCTCCCTAGTGACCGTTACAACGGCAGGCATTTTCGCCCTAACAGTCTCGCTCGCATCTTCAAGCGCCCTCTCCGCAATGACGCCGTCGCCTTCCACCGAAAGCTTTCTAACAGAAGTTATCTGGGGCAGACCTAGAAGTTCTGACAATCTTGAACCTACAAGTCCAGAAAAACTATCCAGAGAAGTTTCGCCGCCGAGAATCAGATCAAACTCCCCCATCTTCCTCACCGCCTGAGCCAGAATGTAAGCCGTGCCTAGCGTGTCTACAGCCTCAACGACAGGATCATTAACAAAGTAAGCCTTGTCGGCACCCATTGCAAGGGCTTCCCGCAAAACCGCTTTGGCATCCTCTGAGCCGACAGTCAGAGTAAATATCTCAATCCCGCCGAGTTTCTCCTTGATCTTTATCGCCTCCTCTAAGGCGTTTTTGTCAAAGTCGCTGATTTTTCTAGGGGCGCCAGCGGTGATCAACTGTCTGGTCGCAGGGTCGACTTTCAATTGTGAAACATCAACCGCTTGTTTTAGGCAGACAATTATGCGTTTCAAACAATTCTACCTCTAGCAGTTAGCCTGAATCAGAAAACTAGAAACTTGACACTTGCAATAAAAAAGTTTCGCCTCAGCGCGCGCGATGACAGATAGGGTCCTACATAGAAATAGTATTGAAGAAAGAAGGCCAATTTCTAGGCGATGGAGTGCAAGCCTTCCGCTGTGTTAACTTATCACATTGAACTCCACAGAGAAAAGAAAGCGTACACTGCCAAATCGCTAAGGATAGCAATCCTAAAATTGCCCCATCCTCTTTAATGTATAAAATTGGCTTTAAGGAGAAGGAAAAATCTAAGATGTCCTTATCCTAACCCGGAATCTACAGAGGTCTCAAGACGGAGTTTGAACCTAATGAGTGTGCGCCTAGGCGTGACCGACCGTGCCGCCGTCGCGTCCCTAATCTTGGAAAGAATAGTCTATGCAGTGAACTGGTATAACCTCGCCGCGGTGTTCTCCTTCGCGGCATCCGAACTGAATCAGAACGTTTCTGGTCTGGGATTCGTCACCGCAACGTTCTACCTCGGTATTGGAATTTTTCAGGTGCCAGGCGGAATCCTCGTAGCGAAGATAGGTCCACGACTGACCGCGATATACGGTACAACCATTGCTTCCCTAGCTGTGCTGCTGACTGGCTTCGCAAGCAATCTGGTTGAGATAGCGGTATTGCGATTTCTTGTCGGGTTGGGCATGGCCTTCGTGTTTGCTCCAGGTGTTATCCTGATTACTAGGTTTCTGCAAAAGGGTTCGGAGGGATTAGGCGTCGGTCTCTACAATTCAGCCTTCTATCTTGGGAGTGCCATCGGGCTGTCGGGATGGTCCGTACTTGCGGGCGCGGTCGGATGGAGGAATAGTTTGGTCACTAGCGGAGCACTTGGCTTATTAACGTCAGTCTTGCTATTGGTTTCAATTCCGAAGGACAGTCGGCGCTCCGGCTTCAGAGTGGATCTTCCTCATGTGAAGGTCGTTCTTTTTAACAAATGGCTGATCGCAATATCCGTAGCAATGCTGGGCCTTGGGGTAGGTAATACCGTTGTTGGCAACTTCATGGCTTATTACGTTGAAAACGCGATCCACGTGGGTGTTGGAGCAGCTGGAACAATCGCATCACTAGCCTCACTCTCTGCGCTCGTAGCGGCTCCATTCATGGGCAGGTTATTTGACAGGTCTGGCAATGCGAAGCAGCTGCTCTTCGCATCAGGTATCCTGATGGCATTCGGGGTAGGAATAGCATTCTTCGGTACGATATATTCGGCAATCTTGTCAGGGATCCTCGTTGGCTTAGCGGCCGGAGCCGGGTTCACTTTCGGATTCTCTGCTGCGAGGGCGGCAAACAATATCGATCCGGAATACGAAACGCTGGCTGTGAGCTGGGTGAACAGTATCTCTTTGTTTGGTGATTCTGTCCCTCCGTTGCTCTTTTCATTCTTGGTGATACAGTACGGATACCCGCCTGCGTGGCTGTGCTTAACAGTGCTTACCTTCGTGCTGATGATTCCGGTACTCTTCGCGAAGGTTTCAAAGCGTAAACAGGTTGGCGATTACTGAAGAAAGAATGGTTTGTATTTGGTTGATATTTTTTGCAGCGCGCGCAACAACTTTTCACGGGTTAGCGCACGCTCTCAGTAAGGGCTATCTGTTGTCGCACTACGTCTAGTCTGTAGTGATTAGCGGATCAGAAATGTATTTGACTCCAGAAACGCAAAGGCGAAAATGAATGGAGAAGCTACATTGAAACTTGTGATTAAAGTAGCTGTTACCACTAGTGCGACAGCGCCTTATGCATCCCTGAGAAGAAGCGCGCGATTATTATGAATCTATGGCTAGACTGGACAAGATGACAATTCGCCGAAGAGCTTCTGTGGCGTATGAATTAATTAGCGCGCGTCAACCTTAAATACTTAATGTTCAGATGTGTAGGCTGTGAGTGAAGGGAAAATGGTTGAACTCTACGAGTATGAGATAGCAAAGGCGGCTAACATCTTAGCTACCCAACTATTCAATCTAAAAACTGGCGAAACGATTATCATAACTGCCGACACAGAGTCTGACTCAAGAGTAGTAAACGCTGCAGCTGCGGCTGCGTTCGCAGCAGGGGCGAAACCCATGGTGATATGGCTTGCATCACCCCTTGAGTTTTCGAAAGGCGCTGATCCCATGCTGCCCATCGAAGCATTGACTGCTGCCTTGAAGGAGACTGACGCTTGGCTGGAATTCAACAGCAAGGGTTTGCTCTACTCAACACCTTATGAGATAGCGGAAAGGGAAAACAAGAAGCTAAGATACCTCTGCCTCGACGGAATGGATGTCGATATGATGGTCAGGTGTCTGGGAAGAGTCGACTATCCCGCACTAAAGATGTTTGAAACCAAGCTTCGCGCTATGACCAAAGCAGCAAAGCACATGAAAATCACCACACCAGCAGGTACAGATGTGGAGTTCGATAACAACTCCAAAAACCCGATGACTCTTGCCCTAGGATACGCAGACACTCCCGGATCACATATGCTAGGCGGACAGATTGGTTGGGCTCCAGAGTTTGATTCTATAAATGGCGATATAGTGTTTGATGGATTTCTGATGCCAGTGGCTCTGCTTAAAGAACCGGTCAAGATTGGAGTTAAGAAAGGTAAGATAGTGAATATTGAGGGTGGCAGAGAAGCCACAGAATTTGAAGCATGGCTCAGGAGCTGGAAAGATCCAAGGATGTTTAAGATGGCGCATGTATGTTATGGTTGCAATCCCGGTGCCAAGCTAACCCCAAGCGTTCTGGAGATGGAGAGAATCTGGGGTGCTACCGAGTGGGGAATCGGCTATGTAGGTCCTATGCTCACGGCTGATGGAAAACCCATTGACGCCCCCTGCCACTCTGACGGTTTGTGCCAGAATTCCTCAGTGTGGCTAGACAACAAACAGATAATGGACAAAGGCAAGATGATCCACCCAGAGTTGTCTAAACTCGCTAAGAGATTAGGAAAGGAATAGAACCCATAGTTCCGCTATTTCTTAGAAAATGTAAAGGGTTTGGCTTTAGCCGCCAATTCGCCTTAGCGCGCGCTGCCCAGAAGCGTGGATCGATCGACATGCAGCAAGACGTTCGATTGAGAATATTTCCCGTGAAGTACATCACCCCTCTCACTTTGCCATCGAGGCGGGATATCTGGAAAAATAAATCGAGGTTGCCCAATGCTTAACTATGACGTACGGTCTTCCTAAGGATAGACCGCCCGCGGCTCCGGCAAATGAAATGGGGGAACAATCGCCTCCTATTAGGGTTGTTACCCTCACTGAGACAGCCAAGTTTGCTACAATCTGTTCTCCAGTTTCTACCTTTTCTGTTGTTATAGAGCCATTTCAAACGACTTTTTGAATCCTTCTAGATATCTTGCCCATCTTCCTTTGAACCTCTAGGTACCCAATGGCATGAATAAGGTTTGCACGTTTCAAAAGTGCCTTCCAGAAAAGAAGGAGGGAGAACGTCGTGTTCTACTTGCACTTCGGATGTACAATCTTCCCTTCCTTAACAATCAATTCGTCATCAAGGTAGAAGTCATGATTCAGGAGATCGACATCGCAATGGGATGGTGCTCTATTCTTTCCACCTATGCCGCTATGCCTTGCGAGAGTGTCGAAGAAATTAGAACCAAAGGCAATCTGCATGACGCCTGGGTAGCTTTCTGCGTCAGCAACAGAGAAGAATGGAGATTCTAGCCATACAGCACCCTCAACATGGGTTCCCCAACCGATATGGGAGACTCCATACGATCTTTCGTCTCCGCGCGTTGCTAACCATTTCTCAAAAATCTTTGCTGTGGAACCCCCCTCGATCTTTGTTATGGATCCATTCTTTAATGTGCACTTGACAGGTTCTGTCACTATTCTTCCTATTCCAAGAATGTAGTCTCCTGTATCGAAGACGAGTGTTCCGTTCGCGCTATCTTCTAGTGGTGCGCATATCACGAGACCAAAGCCATAGTTGTCCCAGCTACCTCGTTCACTCGCCACTCCTTTCTGACAGGCCCCTTTCCTCCCTTTTTTATTTAGCACGAGGTCTGTACCGGCTCCTGACGTGATTCGAATCTTTTCTGCTTTCTCCATCATTTCAGCGCCTGCAAGCGATCTTCTGATCAATGCATCGGTAGGATACAGTCTGCGCAAGTTTGCTTCAGGGATTCTGAGCATCACATCCAGAATGCGTGCTCCTGATTTGAGCCAGTTGACAAAGTAGTCAGAATACATGTCCACGCGGGGCACTGGAGCTTCATAAAGGTGGCCTGGTACCGGTTCAGGATATACGGTAATTATCATGTCTGCCATCTTAAGGCTCTCCGCGGCAAATGGACCAACTGGCGAAATGGCTTTGCCCTCTTTTATCCGCGGCGGGAGTATGACCCTTAGAGAGTCGGCGTTGAAATTCACTAAGGCTATCATGAAAGCATTGACGACACTTTCAGGAAACATGTGGGTGGAGACTATTGCCACCTTCTCGCCTTCTTCAACTCGACAAGACTTCAGCAATCCTTCAACTAGTTTTGGCATATCTATCATTTTCATCACCTTAGAAAGCATTAGTGTGTATGGTGAAGAATGTGTATAAAAAGATTGTGATTAGTGGTTCTGTGTAGTCTTCGTCGGATTTGAGCTCATGTGAAAATTCGTCGGGTGATTTCTAATAGGCGCTTTAATGCGCGCGCATGGTAAGCGTGTTCTGAATTAAACAGCCATGTAGAATCGTTTACACCCAGATATTCGTTGCGCATTCGTGGGCTGTTTTTACTTCACAAAAAGCCAGCATGCGACATAGTGTTCGGATTCTGTCATCACAGATTTTGGTTCCTTGGTCTTGCAGATGCCCATTACGAATGGACACCTAGTATGAAAAGAGCAACCTGGTGGAGGATTTATTGAGCTTGGAATCTCTCCTGTTGACTTCACTTCTTTCGGCTTCAACGCTTCTTCTTCTTCAGTGAGTACTGGTGCTGAAGAGAGCAACATCCTAGTGTAAGGATGTTGCGAGTTTTGAAAGAAAACATGAGTCGGAGCATGTTCAAAGATCTTGCCAAGATACATTACTGCAACTCTTGATGCGACATTCCGCATCAGACTGAGATCGTGGGTTATGAACAAGTATGACATATTCAGCTCTCTCTGCAGCTTGACTAGGACTTTCAGTATCTTTGCCTGAATCGAAACATCCAACGCTGAGGTGGGCTCATCAAGCACTATAAAAGATGGTTTTGTGGCGATGGCTCTTGCAATAGCAACTGCTTGTCTCTCGCCTCCACCGAGGTCTCTCGGTCGCCTTAGCACAAAGTCTTGTGGGGGTAACTCCACAGTATCAAGCAATTCCTCAACTCTCGTACGTTCCTCTTCCTTGCTATTGCATATTTTGTGCGTTCTCAGAGGCAATGCGACTATGTCCGCGACAGATTTTGTAGGATTTAGCGAAGAGGCCGGGTCTTGAAAGACTATTTGCATTTCCCTCTTCAACTCTTTAGAGCGTTTCCTGGCAGGCATCGATATGTCTTTTCCATTGAATTCTATTTTGCCCGATGTTGGTTTGTAAATCCCTACCACCATGAAGCCGATTGTACTTTTCCCTGAACCAGACTCGCCTACTAAGCCAAATATCTCACCGCGTCTTACTTGGAAGTTTGCTGATTCGACCGCCTTGACAACGCCAAAAGATGTTGAAAAACGTTTCACTAAGTCTTCGACTATTAATATGTTGTCGTCCTGGTTCGTGTTGTGTCACCTTTTATTGTAAAGCCAGCATGCAACCAAATGTGAATCAGAATCTCCAACAAATTGTGGTTTCTCTCTTTTGCAGACATCTGATGCATGATCGCATCGTGGATGAAATCTGCATCCGGATGGTGGATCTAAATAATCAGGAACATGCCCTCTAATACCCTTTGAGAATCCACCTCCGGTAAGTTTCGGGCAAGACTCTAGAAGCCCTCGAGTGTATGGATGTAAAGGATTTGAAAACAATTCCCCAGTTGCCGCGGTTTCGATCATATCTCCTGCGTACATAACACAGCCTCTATCAGTTATGCCTCTTATAGTGCCGAGTGCATGCGAAATCAAAATCACTGAAAGATTTCTTTCACTCACAAGTTTGCTCATCAGATGTAACACTTGATCTTGAATTGTTACATCTAGATTTGTAGTAGGTTCATCAGCAATTAAGAGATCTCTTGCAGTGCCCAAGGACATTGCGATACAGATTCTTTGCTTCATTCCTCCGCTTAGCTGAAAAGGATAGCTATTAAGAACTCTCTCGGGATCTTGCAGGGCCACATCCTTGAGCAACTCTAGGGACTTTGCCTTTAAATCTTCATTCCTTATATTCTTGCCTTCGATTATGCCTGAGTACTTGATTACGTTCGCGAGTTGATCTCCAGCAGTGAACACCGGGTTGAGAGCGGCTGTGGGATCTTGAAATATCATAGTTATGTTTTTCCTCCTTATTTCGGTCAGTTCTTTTTCATTAATTTTGAGTATATCCTTTCCTTTGAAGGATATTTCGCCGCTTTCGACGATTGCGTTACTGGCAAGAACTCTGAGGATTGCTCTCATGGCAGTGGTTTTGCCAGATCCAGATTCCCCGATTATTCCAACTTTTTCCCCTTCATGAACCGTGAAGGATAGTCCGTTCAGGACTTTCGATGATCCTTTATAGATCTTGTATCCTACTCTGAGATTGTTAACATCTAATAGCCGTTTCATCGCATTACCTGACCTCTTCCATGAAAATGTCTCGAATGCCATCTCCGAGCAGGTTGAATCCCAGAATTATCATGATGATTGCAATCGCTGGGAAAATCGTCAACCACCAGATTTCGGGCAAAAATCTTCCACCCGTGGCAACCATAGTGCCTAGGTCAGGCGTCGGGGGCTGAGCTCCTAATCCCACAAAACTCAATGCTGATCCGAGCAATATGACCCAACCGACATCCAGAGTGACCTTGGTCAGAATTGGACCCAGAGTATTAGGAAAGATTTCTCTGAATATAATGTAAAATGGACTAGCTCCGCTTATTCCCGCAGCTTGAACGAAATACTCGTTTCTCAGCGATGACGAAATACTATACGTCAGTCGAGCGTACCAAGGCCACCATATTAGACAGATGGCCAGCATTGCGTTGAGAAGACTCGGGCTCAGAACTGCTGTGACCGCCAATGCCAACACCAATGCAGGAACAGCAATGAATATGTCCGCTACTCTCATCACCAGGCTGTCAACCCATGATCCTCGATAATATCCAGCGGTTAGTCCTAGGGCTACCCCCGGCAAAACTGACACCCCCAAGACTACGGCAGCCATAAGCAGAGAATACTGAAACCCAAAGACGGTTCTGGTGAATACGTCTCTGCCTACATCATCCGTGCCAAACAGATGTGCAAGGCTTGGAGGTTGAAGGGCCTCTTTAAAATTCGTGTTGAAACCTGTATCTTGTGGGTAAGGCGTTATGTAAGGAGCAGACAAAGCTAAGAATAGTGCAACTCCAACGATTACTAATCCCACTATTGACAATGGGTTCCTAGTGAATCTGAACCATCTCCTTCTGGCAAGATCTATGTCAATGAACTCCCCGATTTTCTTATAGATATTGCCAGCTAATCTAATCACCTCTCTCCATCAACCTAATCCTAGGATCCACATAGCCAACTATGATGTCGGCGAGTATGTTTGCTATGGTAAATATTATCCCTACTACCAAGACCACCGCAACTATACCATTAAGGTCTTTAGCTAACATAACTGTGATGCCATACTTGGAAAAACCTGGATAGTTGAATATCCTCTCAACCAAAAATGCATTTGCCAATATCGAAGCGATATCCATCCCCATCACTGTGATTGCAGGTATGATAGATGGTTTAAGCAGATACCTAAATCTTATCAGATTGGTAGGCATGCCCTTTGAAACCGCCATCGTTATATAATCCTTGCTTTGGTTCTCAACCATACCAGATCGTATGATTCTTGCATCCTGCAGCATTCCACCTGCACACACAGCAAAAGCCGGCAGGACCAAGTGCCACCCAAGGTTTCCTAATGCATCGAGTCTCCCTGTTATTAGTGAATCTATCGAGATAAAGCCAGTTATTCTCTGAGGAGACAAAACATCTGTGCTGAGTCTCCCAAAAGTTGGGAATATTGGTATATACCAAGTAAAAACCAGCTGAAGTACTATTGCCAACACAAATGAGGGAATTGCTATCCCTACGTAAGAGATTATCCTCAGAATGGTGTCTGGCCATTTGTTTGAATAGGATCCTCCTATAATACCAAGTGTAAAAGCCCCAACCACCTCAAAGATTGCCGCTAGAAATACCAATTCTAGAGAGGCAGGGAGGAATTCAAGCACATCGGCAGATACATTGCGCTGAGAATATAGTGAGTACCCCAAATCTCCATGAAATAGATTAAATAGCCAGCTGAAGTACTGCTCATATAGCGGTTTGTTGAGCCCTAGCTGCTGCCTGATTTGCTCAACAACCCAGCCTGGCGCTCTAGGTCCAGCCGCCATTCTGGCCGGATCGCCTGGTAAGACTCTCGCAATAATGAATACAAGAATTGACAGGCCGAATAACGTGAGAATGGCGTAGGCGGTCCTCCTCAAAACAAAAGTGGAAGTTTTCATCGCACCTTCCCTATGCACAAACGATTGCTGACGGATATATAAGTATTACCAACAAGCATCCCAGTTGGTTTCGTCACTGTGCAGTCTCAGCGCTTTTCAAATGTGAAGTAGCCCCGATGTGAAAACAAAGAAAAAAAGATTGTTAATGAGGAAGAATGCCGATATTCCTCACATCAAAGTCGTAGCCCATTCCAGGAATATGAACCCCGTGTGCAATTGGCCAGTCCACGTAAGTTTGGTATGCGTGTTTGGTATTCATTTCGAATGTGAATATCGTCGGACACAAACCCACAATATAACTTTGAATGGCAGCATACTTGGCAAACCTTTCCGTTCTGTTCAGGGTTGAAACAGCATCCTTCATCTGGGCATCAAGCGTGGCATTTTTGAGCCACTCGTTCTGTTCCCACGTTCCAGCAGAGTTCGATGAATATTTTGATTCAAGAATCGAGCCCGCTTCAGAATAAGACGCAGCCACAGATACGGATTCTATGTGAGGAGCTGTGTCCACGCTTGCCGTCTCTTGGACAATCGAATTCCACGGCGTCGCAGTCAGTTGTGCTTTCAGTCCTATCTCTTGCAAGCCTTGAGCGAAGGACAAAGCAATTTTCTCCTCAAACGTTGCATCAGAAGGCCAGTGTATGGTGATTGCATAATTATCAGGGTTGTTGATAATATCCGGATAGTACTTCGACAGTTTAAGCTCTTCTCGTGCCGCACTGTAATTTAGCGTGTATTGGAAGACATTAGTCCAGCCTGGCAATGTGCTCGGCACGGGACCATCTGACACTGGCCCACGATTTTTCATTATTGTGCTTGCCACTGTTTGATAATCGAAAGCATATGCTAAGGCCTTTCTCACGTGGATGTCGTCAAGAGGCGGTTTCTGGGTGTTCATCATATAGTAGAGCGGACTATCGCCAGGCACCGTAGTAATGTTGATGCCGGAATTCGTAGCCATGCTAGCGTACCACTCCTCATCCAACCAGCCGAATGATATATCCAATTGCCCCTGCAACATTTGGGTCTTCTCCAATGTAGGGTCATTAGCGGTGTAGTATACCACTATATCAGGTGAATTGCTCTTCGTAGTTCCCCAATAAGCAGAGTACTTTTCGAACGTATAATCTCCCCCTAGCACAATGTTTTTGACCTCTAGGGGACCAGAGCCGGCATCATGGGTCAGCAACCATTCCCTTCCATAGTCTCCAAAATCGCCATACGAGCCAGGGAATTTTAAATGTGCCATGACTTCCTCATGGTCAACTATGAATAATCTGACAAGTGCGATTAAGAAAGGCCCAAACGGTTTTGTGAGGTTCACCTGTACTGTATAATTAGCAATTGCGATTGCGCTGTCGTAGTAAGGAGAGAATATGTAGCCATAGCCTTCGCCAATTGTGACCAACCTCCTCATGCTGAAGGCTACATCTTCAGCTGTCAGTTCTCGCCCAGTATGGAATTTTATGCCTTGTTTAATATTGAAGGTCCAACTCAAACCATCAGGCGAGGAAGTCCAGTTCTCCGCCACCCAAGGCTTTACGTCCCCTGTCGTAGTGGGGTATACAAGCGGATCGTACAGGTTGATTTCTGCTGCAGAGCTTGAGAAGTCCGTGCCAACACCAGGGTCGCAAATCGTGTAACCCCCCCAACCAATCCTCAGGTAGGTAGAAGTACCTGTCTGTGAAGACGGTCGAAATGCTACGTAGTATCCAGCCGCTACCGCTGCTACAACCACGATGACCGCAATTATGATTGCTTGCATTTTTGTTATAGCTGACTTCGATGAAATTGTTCTCAATATATCCCTCTTTTTATATCAATTCTAGCTTATACTACGAAAGAGCTGAATATTTATATTTTTCGGGTCGAACGGGCGCGGCACTAGTTCGAAGAACCCGGAAAAGTTAATATGACTGATTCTCTTATCAAATAAAAAGGATTTCCGATGATTGAAAAACAGAAGATAGTGAAAGGGGTCGTGAACATTCTGGAGGTGAACATGGGACTGCGAAGTGCTGAAAAAGTACTCATAGTCACAGATGTTCCGACTGCTGATGAATGGGCGAGGTATGACTTTGAAAAACTCACAGATTTTGTTGAAAGATCCATTTTGGCAAAAGCTGTGAGCGAGGTAGCGCGCGAAAATTTCCCAGATTGTTCAGTAGAATTCTACGCCTATCCCTCCATTGGAAGACATGGAGCCGAGCTTGGGAAGGAAATTGAAGGAAGAATGAAAGCTGCGTCAGTCGTACTGGCAATAACCACCTACTCGCTGAGTCATACTGAGACGCGCGAAAACGCAACCAAGGCGGGGGTCAGAATAGCAAGCATGCCGATGTTCTTGGCAGACATGCTGTATCCAGGAGGTCCTATGACACCCGACTATGACAAAATAGAGATAGAGACTGAAAAAATCGCTGCTGCGGTAAGGGAATCTGAAGAAGCAATGGTGACGTCTCCGGGAGGAACAAATATGAAGTTTGGCGTTAAAGGCAGAAAAGTCATTCCGGAAGCAGGAAACTTCCGCGAAAAAGGCGCCTGGGGCAATTTGCCGGCAGGCGAAGCTGCCTGTGCCCCAATTGAAGGGACAGGAGAAGGCAAACTCGTTGTTGAAGTAGATTGGTTCTCCAATTTGAAGGAAGACATGACTTTTGTCTTCAAGAATGGACTAGTGGTTGAAATAATCGGCGGTGGAAAAGTCGGGGACGAGTTCAGAACCTTATTGGCGCCTAAGAAGAATGAAGAACCCTACGTTTCAAGAAGGAATCTTGCAGAACTAGGGATTGGAACTAATCCGAACGCGAAAAGACCTGAAAATACTCTTGAGGCTGAAAAAATCAAGGGAACAGTTCACTTGGCAATAGGTAACAGCTTCCATATAGGAGGGAAAGTTCCTGCTGACTTGCATCAAGACTTCATAATTCCTCGGCCAACATTGCTACTAGATGGAAAAGCCGTAATCAAAGATGGAAAGCTACTCATATAGACCAGACAAGAGATTCTCAGCACCCCACATCAGGATTAGTTGGCTTCCTCTTACTAACCATGTAACTACTAACCATGTAACCCTGCAAGCCTGATATTTTATCAGCATTTGGAAGCTTTGCTAGCGGTTTTCGGTTCAATTTCCTTTTCTCATTCTAAGATTATTCGCGCATCGACTGCCTTTGTTCCTCTCATTTAAGCCAGTATCGGGTTCAAGTCAATTCCGCCTATTCGTGAGTGTTTGATGATGAGTCTTGAGACGCTGATCATGATTTTGATTATCGCCGCGATGCGCGCGCAGCCAGAGCATTTCTGTATCCCTTTTACAGGGGTATGCTTTTACCTCGCTAATCATGTCAATGGCCTCATGCACAGCTATAGAAGCGATTCTGCGTGTAACACCCTTAAGGCTCTACGAATATTCCTCCGAGGCCAAACACCAATATTGGACCATACTGAGAGTCTTTATTGGCACCTACGATTACCTAAGTTGATGGAGGTGCCATCTCTTCGACTAAAAAGCCCCAATTCTTGCATCCCCTTTTTTTCTTTTGACGTTTTCCAGAATCTTTCTGTAGGCATTCTCGACTTCTTTTGTGCTCTTGAGGTTCACTATTACACCACCGACTTCCGATTTGTGCACTATGTCTAGAGAGGTGATCTTCAAAACCACGGCATAACCATGTTGTCAGCGAAGCTCATCGCTTCAGCCCCGTTCTTGGCGAGTTCGAACCTGATGACTAGAATTCCATACCCCAAACAAACAGTCTTGGCCTCAGTTTCCAAAAGAGATTTTTGATTTTCTAAGCCGACCTTTAGCGGCGATTCCGATCCTCTGCTTAAGGATGAAAACTCCTACCAAATTCAGAGATACGGTATATCTCAGCTTAAATCCACTTTGGAAAAGTCAATCTGCTCTGCTTTCCATTGTTGCCACTGGATTCAAACGAGCTAAAAAACTGTGGATGGGGCGCCAGTGCATACTGAATTCAACTTCTTTTGGAAAAAGCACGCTGCGGTAGGTCGATAAAAGTCTAAAACGCTCATTTCGTATTCATCACCAACATAAAAGAGGTTCATTCATGAATATAACAGTAACAGCAAGGATGCAATCACAAAGGATATTATATCGGTCGAGGCGCGCGCGCAGCTCAAGGCTACATTTCCCTATGGCCGCCTAGGGTTTGAGCACAACTCTAATGGGATTCCCGATCTGCTTCTCCAAGATATCGAGTCCCTGGTTGACCTCTTCCAAAGTAACTGTTTGTGATATCACCCTCTTGACATCCAATCGCCCATGCATAATCATGTCTATTAGCGCAGGATATTCCGAGTGTGCGACAAATCCCTGTACTCCGATTATCTCCATCTCTTTTGCAGTCATATCTCTCATTGGAAGATTCGCCTTCTGTGTTCCAACGCCTGCCAAAACAACTCTTCCCCCTCTTCTAACGCTTGCAATGGCTTGCTCAAAGGTTGCTGGCAGTCCGACGAATTCCAATGCGATGTCTGCACCAGTTCCATTTGTTATCTGTAGTATTCTCTGAACAGGATCCTCCACTTCTGAATTAACTGTTTCTTCAGCACCGAATTCCATAGCTACCTGTAGCTTCTTATCCAGAATATCTACAGCTACAACTCGAGCCCCGCTTAGCCTACAGAGCTGAACGGCATTCATTCCCAAACCCCCTACTCCAAAAATGGCCACCGTGCTGCCAAACGTTACTCTTGCGAGCTTAATAGCATGAAACGGAGTAGCTAAGGCATCGGTTAGTATCGCTGCTTCTCCATAGGACAACGAATTCGGTATCTTGTACAGGTTCTTAGA
Source organism: Bathyarchaeia archaeon (assembly GCA_049516875.1). Classification (GTDB taxonomy): domain Archaea; phylum Thermoproteota; class Bathyarchaeia; order Bathyarchaeales; family Bathycorpusculaceae; genus JBEKCD01. The sequence continues at coordinate 313,521 of JBEKSS010000001.1, forward strand.
AGGCACTGCGACATATTCTGCATATCCACCATCAATTTGTATGCCCAGCTCAACTTTACGTTGGCAGATATTGTCTTTTCCTGAAGCACAGTAATAGCATTCTCCACAAGAAATTATACCTGAAACTAGAACTCTGTCCCCTTTTCCAAATTCTTCGATTTCGGTTCCGATATCTGCGATTCGCCCTGAAATCTCATGTCCAAGAATCAATGGAGTCTTCGGGACTCTTATCGCGCCTTTGATGATGTGAAGATCTGAGTGGCATATACCGCATGCCTTCACTTTGACTAGAGCCCATTTTTCCCTTATCTTGGGCAAAGGAACTTCTTCTATCCGTAGAGGTTTGTTCGGTTCATAAAAACGTGCAGCTTTCACCTATTTCTGCTCCCATTTTGGTCTTGGGAAAATCGGTTTCTTTGACGCAATATCCTTAGGCCAAACCGTGACAAATTGGCCTTCCTGAACCTGGACAATTACACACCGAGCCATTGAGTTTTGTCCAGTTGCCGGATCAATCTTTACCCTACCAGCGATAGTCATCATATCAGTTCTTGAAAGAGCTTCACGTATTTCTTCGGGTTTTGTGGAACCTGCCTTTTCGATACCATTCAATAACACTTGAGAAGCTTGAAAGCAAGAACCAGGATGCTCGATTGGATATTCGCCGTATTTTTGGAAGTATCTTTCTGTCAATTCTTTTGATCCTGGTGTCATCATGTCATGACACCAAAAGGCTACGCTAGCAAAATATTCGCTATCCTCTCGAGCATTCTTAAGGAATTCAGGAATTGCATGCCCTGCTCCCATACCCACAAACGAGCGAAAATTGTAGTTCTGCTCGCGGATCTGACGTGCAATTAATACTGCGTCATCGACATAGGATGCAGCCACGATAATATCAGGATCTGCATCTTTCATTTGCTGTATTATGGGGCTGAAGTCTCTTATGTCCTGACCATAAGGTGCCTTGAGGACAGTCTTCAATCTTAGCTGCTTTGCACGTTTTTCAACCTCGGTCACAAGCATTCTACCTATTAGAAGGTCAATGTAAACTATACCTAGTGTTTTCGCTTTGAGTTCTTGTATAGCGAAGTCTAGTGCCGTCGTACAGTAAATCGTATTGGTGGCGCTAGCCCTGAAAACATAATGAAATCCGCGCTGAGTCAACTCATCTGCTGTTGCATCACTTACAACAAATGGAATATGGTACTCGTTAGCTACACTCGCTGCGGGTATTGTGAGCGAACTCGCGTAGCAACCTGTTATAATTGGAACCTTCTCTTTTTTTATGAGTTGCTCACATTCAACAACTGCGTTCTCAGGTTTGTCACTGCAGTCCACGTATTCGTATGATACCTTTGCATTCCCGAGGGACTTTATTCCACCATTTTCGTTAACCATCTCAACCGCAATTTCGTGTCCTCTTCTGCACCTTTCAGCGATTTCAGACATGGAACCGCTCAAAGGCAGGACGCAACCGACTTTGACTTCCTTTTCTACCAATCTTGTACACGCTCTGAGCCTACGCCCTGAAGTCTACCTAGTTTGAATAAGCTAAGAAGTCAGTTGCCTATTAAATATTACCTAGTTAGTATAAACCGAGTTGCTTCGAAACAGCAGTGAATCGGCTCGCAATCTTGTTTTCGGATATCGTCGAATACTCTTTCAACTATGTTCAAGGCTTTCACAATTCTATCTTTTTAATCCTTAGGCCGTAAACATTTTGACGGTGCTCTCGTTCTTTGTCAGTACAAGCAAGCCCTTTTCTTTCAGTTTTGAGGCGAACTGGCTCGAAGAAACGCCTAAGCCTTTCAAATCTGCACAGATGATGTTTCTTTGAACGTTTTCGTAAGTCAATGGAAATTCTGTTCATTCTGCTCAATTTTCGAGTCGAGAGTCGAGCGTGCGCACAGCCTTAGCGCGCGCGCTTTAGGTCCGGACCTATGAAGTATCCACCGACTGTTTCAGCTACAATTATTATCAACTCAGCAAAGAAGGCTCCAACGAAATTTCCCATGCTTCCTAAGACAACTGCAGCAATGGCAGAGAGCATGAATGCTTTTCCGACAGTGGAGGTTACACTATAGTAGGCCATAATGTGTAAACCAGCTATCCCAGTAAGAGCCGACCCAATTCCAAAAGCGATCAGATACATGTTGCGAACATTGATGCCCATTACGCTGGCCACAACTCTATTCTGGCTGACTGCTCGTAAGGCTTTCCAATCCTCGTTCTCTTAAGGAACAAGTACATTCCCAAAGCAGTGAATATTGAAAACACAAAAGAAATCAAATGATGAACGTCGGCGAAAACCGAGGACACCACTATCGTTGATACTTCCGACGGTATGCTCCTAACATCGCCTCCCATTAACATAAGCATGAAGTTCACCAAGAACAAGGACAGCCCAAACGTCACGTATATTCTGGCTGCCATAGAAAGTTCTACCACGCGACTGATGAGGAATCTCTCGATGATTAAGCCGATCAAGAAAAGGCTTAGGGGACACACCACGACAGAAAGATAGGGGCTGAGACCGAGGGCAGAGAACATTATCCACGCAACATACATCGCAATCATCAAAAACTCGCCTTGGGCAAAGTTGACTATGGCCATCACTCTCCAGATCAAAGTCAGCCCCATGCTGACGAGCGAGTAAATGCCGCCGATCAGTAATCCGTTAATGATCAGTGGACAATGATGCTTGGATCCATTGTTTCTTCCTTTTCTTTCTGGTGCAGATTTTATGAACATACAGCAGAGTGCCGCATATAAGGTCTGTTGAATTCTTGAACTAGCCAGTTCAGATGCGCTAACAAGCATTTAACGCGGGCTGGGGGTTTGCTAGAAACCTAATGCCTTGCTTATCGGAGCCAAGCGGGGATGGACATATTTTCCTTCCTTTTCAAGATAATCTTCACCAACTAATATCGTTGGATTCTGCATAGTGCCATCTGAATGTGAAGCTGCAACTCCTCCTTTTCCTTTGTAGTATTCTCTTTGGTAACCTATTCCGACAACCACGCTCCCGAAGACTCTGTCGGCCTCTAAGATCTTGTCAGACAGCTTTGCACCAGGATTGAAGCCGTAGCTAAAGTGTGCTATGTTGTACATGCTGTCATCATGCCAACTTGCAAGCCATCTCTCCAGCTTTTTTGCTTCGGCACCACCTGCGATGCTGACTATTCTGCCTTTTTCAACCTTAAGCTCAATCGGGTTATGCAAGATGCCGATTTCAGGGGGAAATATAGCTCCATCAAGCACGATCGTACCACCTACTGTCTCCTCTACAGGTGCCCATGCGATTTCGCCTGCTAGACCACCACCCACTTCAGAGCGAATGAAGGGACGATGCGCGTCTAACTTGAAAGCGACGTTAGTTCCCGCAGATGACGTTATCTTCATGCTATCAACTTTTTTGCTTACTTGGACCAGCTCTTTTCCCAATTCGATCATCTTGGCCCAGTCAACATTTCCTATTAACCTGACCATCATGCCCACATCCATACCCCACAGCCCCAAATATCTGACACCATTTTCCATTGCGTTTTTCCATGCCTTCGAAAAGAGCAAATACTTTCTGGAGAATTCCACCATTACATCCGTATTTGACATTGCCGCCGCCACAGGTTTAGGAACATTCGCTTTTTCTCCAATGTCAGGCGGTGCAGCGTACCAAATGACCGCGACTTTGGATCCGAGCAAATGTGCTGCCCTTGCCGCTGCCTCGACTACCATTCTATCAGTTTCCGTATCTGCGCATATCAAGAGATGTTCATCTGGCTTCAAGCCAAGCAAAGTCTCCTCTTTGACAAGAGTGTACGAAGCCTTTGCGAGCTCGAGATCAAAGAACTTCAAAGGGTTTCCTCCTTCTGATCTTCGCGCGCTTTTCCTTTCATTGCAACAACCGGCGCGTTCGTATATAAAACCTATGGTGATCCGTGCCGCGCGCGCTGACGGAATTCTTCAATGGTACTACCAATGGCCAATGGGGGACAGTTTATCCTTGGAACGTTGCCACAACCACACCGGTCTTTCCAATGCCAATGTATAACCAAAGACCATAACCCACCTTTTCATTTTTTGAGGGTTTCATTGAAACATCGCAGCCCGCTTCAAATTCTAAACTGGTTCACTTTGGCTCTTTCTAAGATCTCACTGGCTTGGCCCATGATGAAAAAGAAAAGAAAGCCAAAGCATCTTCCGCAAGATGTAAATGTTGCCGACCGTAACTATTCAAAACTGTGACGTGGGTTGAGGCTGAGAGCCATGACAAAACCAAGAATATTCTTAATGCCCATCGGAAAGGTTACTTCAAAAGATATCGAAGATGATGAGAGATCTGCGGTAGAGAATCTAGAATCTCTTGATGCAGACATAGTTCAAACAGAACCTATATACGATGAGAAAGAGATAACCCGCAGCGTCAGAGATCTGCAGGCCAAGGAAATCGATCTCCTCGTTCTGCTATCGCTCCATGGAGCCAGTGCTCCTTTATTAGTTTTGGCTGCTGAAAATTCTGGTCTCAGGACTGTGATATGGGCTCTTCCGACTCGATACTCCTTACCGACTTGTGCTAGCGCGATTGGCGCTCTAATGGAAAAGGACGTTAAGTCCGAGCTTGTCTACGGAGCTGCCTCTGACAAGAAAGTCACACAACGAATTATACAACTAGCGAGAATTGGTTACACTATCAACAGACTGAAGAGAGCCCGAATAGGGACTATCGGAGGAGTGTTTGCTCTCCTGACCGCATCCTACTACGACAGAAACATTCTTCGACACAGGATAGGGCCTGATGTTGTCCGAATTCCTATGTCAGATTACAAGCAAATTGTTTTGGAGACAACGGAAGAAGAGGCTGCCAAAGCGATTGAAAATATCCCGAAGGACATTAAAGTAGAAGTCGAAAGCGGACTTCTTATCCAGTCAATGCGCCAACACTTGGCGTTGAAGAAGATTGCGAACGCGCGCGGGCTCGAGGGGATCTGCCTTGAATGCCATTCTGAGATGATAAAAGAATTCAAAGTTAACCCGTGTCTAGGTTTTATTGATGACTCATACACAATTGGTTGTGAGGGAGATGTTGTCATTTGTGTGGCAGCATTAATGATCCTATACCTTACAGGCAAACAGTCCCTAATCAGCGACCCCTTTACTATTGATCCTGAAAGTGTGATGACTATGCTTCACTGTGCCGGCCCTGCTTCACTCTGCGAAGATTGCGGCGATGTGAGCATAAAAACGGGCCAATCACCATCCCATGTTGGAGAACCAATCCCCCTAGCTATGTGCAGACCACAACTTCAAGAAGGAAAAGAAGTGACCTTACTAAGATTGTATGGTTCCTATATGGACAAAATGCACTTTGCCTTAGGCAAGGTAGTATCATGTCTAAATGACACGACTTTGGACCTCAAAATCAAACTTGTCGGAGGCAAAGATACATTTATTCAAAATATCTCCGGCAATCATTACATCGTGGCAATGGGGGATATCAGAAACGATCTAAGAGCGCTGTGCAAAGAAATGAGAATTGATGCAATCGAAAGCTAGCAGCAAATATAGAGCGCGCTAACTGGACGAACTGCGGTGACCTGACTCATAGTTTCTATGAAAACGCGAGCCTAGCCTTTGCTGGCTCTGCTTCGAAGCCAGTCTATATAATCTGGGACGGCCTTCTCTATATCATATTGAGGCTGGTAACCCAAGTCATCCTGTGCTCTGCTCATGTCAAAATATGGCAAGGCTTCCTCAATTCCCGGTCCGATGTTTACGCTGATGTTTGGAAGCACTTGCTTGATGACCTTGATGATTTCGTCCACGGTTGTAAGTTTACCGCTTGAAACGTGGTACAACCTGTATTTTGGTTTCTCTTTTTCATAAGCAAGAAGTACGCCTCGAACGACATCTTTAATGTACGTATAATCCTTGCGTGTTTCACGTCCTTTCTCCATCTCTATCGTGCCGTCACTTAAGGCGCTATGAATGAACCAATCTATTGGTTGAGCACCTGCGATGAATGGTTTTCTAAACGGTCTTTGTCCAGGTCCATAGACATTTGTGAACCTAACGATTACTGTATCGACTCCAAATCGTTCATTGTAATAGAGGCAAAGTTGTTCGGCCACAAACTTCGATAGTCCATAGATTTCGTGAAAAGGAAGGGCAGACGGGTCGCTTTCCTTCACTTTGACAAGACCTCTATCACCACAAGCTGAAACTGTACTGCAGAAGACGACTCTCTTGAAGTTCAGCAACCGAGCAGCTTCCAGTATGGTCAACGTCCCTCCTACATTGATCTTCATCGTTTGGAGTGGCATATCCTCGGAGCCTGTCGAAGGCATTATCGCGATTGTGTGAATGGCGCCCTCAATATTGTGTTGTTTCGCTAGATGCAGAATCCTAGACAAGTCAAGTATGTCTCCCTTCACTACTTCCACTTTGCCAAAAAGATGTGGCGGAGGCGGGGCAGCATCATATCCAACTGCGCTTTTTCCTTCTTTCACGAGAGCCTGAAGAATATTTGACCCGACAAAACCGGAAGCACCTGTTACAAGTACACCCATGGATGTCATGAGCCAACACCTGCTGAACTGATTGGAATACAGTAGTCAAATAATAAACTTATCGCAATGCGACGTTTAACGACAAGCTCATACTTCAACATACAATTCTTTTAGAATCGTCGGCCAGAGTTGAACAGTGCTTAAACCTAGACCCAAGGCCTCAAACGAGCTTCCAGACATTTCATGATTGAAACATAATGACTTTACGATCAAGTACTGCGAATTTGTTTCCACCTAGTTCAAGAAGCATTCTGACAATTTCCATATCATAAATATCCCTGAAAGCCCCTTTGTTCGCATATGCTGCAAGAACCTCACCTATAAACATCGTGTGATCGCCAGTGTAGAATTCATTACGTAGCCTGCACTAGCGCGCATGCGTGTTCCTAAAATGGTCAAAAATCGTCATAATTCCATTTTGCACGTTTCTGCCGCGTTCGAGGAAAACAAGTACCTATGAAGATCAAGGACAGATATTGAGCCCAAAACCCTGCCTAAACCATGAAACCCGAATAAAAACCATTTTAGGCCAATTTCGGAACAAGCATGCGCGCTATTCCTTTTCTGTCTTTAACGCTCAAAGTTATGTCTGTTCCTCCAGGAGAGGTAACCCTTGCTTGATTGGCTTTTGTAATCCACTCTGCGATTTTCCTCGTTTCCTCGTCTATCTCACGGTAGTCTGAAGTCATCGGTCCGCTGGGATAAAACATTTCAGCGACAAACATAGGCATGCTTAGAACTCGCGTTCCAGCTTTGCAAGCGTTCACTCTAGCATCAGTGTGAGTCAATGAATAGGTCGTTATGGCGACCGCCACGTCGGCACTTTTCATTTTGTCTTCAACTTCCTTTCCTGGATAGGTTCCGTGTTTGCCAATTGAGGGGTAGGTGAAGAACTTCGCTGTTTTTGGGAAACTTTTCGGCCGCAATCTCGCTGACCGTCTTGGCAAGGATTGACCTTTCCATGACTTCAGCCAGCTTTGCGCTTATCTTGGTTTTCCATTCTTCAGCTGTAGGATTGTCGGTGATCACTACGATTTTTTCGCCGTCTTTCAGACCATGTTCACTTTGAGCATGTTGACGGTACCCTTAACAAGTTTCGCTTTGTCAATCATTTTGGTCACAGCATCATGGTTGCTTAAATATCCGTGAACTAGCTATGTTCAAAAAGCTTATAAGATTTCCGATATGCCCTTCTAGACAGAACCCCACGCGAGGTTAGATTGTGAAAGATGAGTCTTTAATGGATGCTATCAAGCAGCGGAGAAGCGTGCGGAGATACAAGGAGAAACCTTTTCCGATGGAAGAATTAACTTCACTGGTCGAGGCGGCTCGTTGGGCTCCTTCTGCAGGAAACTCGCAGCCTTGGGAGTTTTTGCTGATAAACGATGAGGACATGCTGAGGGCCCTTAAGTCGGTGTCTCCAGGATGGCTCAAACAGGCTCCAGCGCTCGTAGTGACGTGTACAAACAAGAAAAGGAAGACGGACTGGAGCTTAATGGACGTTGGAGCGGCGATGCAGAACATCCTGTTGTACGCGCACTCTAGGGAGTATGGCTGTTGCCCAATCGGCAGTTTCGTAGTTGAGACGGTCAAAGAACTGTTGGAGTTGCCACCGCATCTCGAGCCCGTGCTTTTCATTACTGTAGGGTATCCTGATGAGAAGCCACCAGCTACAAAGCGTTTGTCAACAGACGAGCTTGTTTTCAAGAGGGTTGGAAAGTGACAACGAAGAAGGCGGATGATTATCTTTTTGAGATAACCTGCTTCGTGATAGCAAGTGCCGAGCGAGCAATAGGACCAGAGAGCGGCTACGGAGCCTGCCGCCTCGTGCAGACCCTCTACATGCTGTCTTTCCTCCCAGATTACGTTGACATGAAGGGAAACGACTTGTTAATGAGGGTCAGGGCCTATGTGGATGCGGATACTCAGAACTTCTGGCGTGAACCCCAGCTCAAGCAGTTTCTCGCAGAGCTGAGCCAGCAACTAGCGAAGGAGATCAAAAAACAGAAGAATCTTGAAAAATAGCGGCGTGCCCAAGTCTTAAATACCTTTTTTCGCAGATTAAGAGCTTGGTAATCAATTTGCTAAAGATCTTATATATAAACCCGGTCGGCACGAGTGCCTTCGACACGCATATGCTGGACACGATAAATGAAGTCAAGAGAACTGATGCAAAACCCAAGGTTGTTTCTCTGCGCAAGGGTCCAGTCCACTTAGAATACCACTACTACGAGCATTTGAATCTCGGTGAAACTCTAGGATGGGTGAGGTGGGCGGAGAAGGAAGGTTACGATGCGGTCGTCATTGGCTGTTTCTACGACCCGGGATTGAGGGAAGCCAGAGAACTCGTTTCAATTCCTGTGATTTTCCCGGCAGAGGCTACAATGCATGTGGCCGCGACTCTTGGGCACAAGTTTTCCATAATTGTGAGCAGGCGGAAATCCATTCCCAGGATGGAGAGCAACGTGTACATCTATGGACTTGAGAGGAAGCTTGCCTCGTTCAGGTCGGTAGAGTTCACTGTTCCAAGGATGGGCTCCGAACCTGAGAAACTGGAAAAGGCAATATTGAAAGAGGCCAAGAAGGCAATTGAAGAGGACGGCGCGGAAGTCATAGTTCTAGGGTGCACGCTGCTGTCTGAATTCATGAAGGAGCTGACGAAAAAGTTGAAGGTGCCGGTTCTGGACGCTGTTGTGACTTCGTGGAAGTTCGCTGAAATGATGGCTGATTTGCACCGCAAGGTTGGACTGGCACACTCAAGACTCTACGGGTACGAACCTCCACCAGACGTGTAGCGCGCGCTAAGGCGCAAATATGTTTCTTGCATCACCTGATGCTCAAACTGTTTTTCGGGGTACTTCACATACTACGTGATCCGCCCAAAACACTGTGAGATCAAAGAAAGACTTTTAGGGGCTTCTTGAGATGCTAGTTATCTGTTCTGAGATGATTCCAAATGCAGGAAGATGCTCTGGCAGAAGAACTTGATTACATTTTTAATCCAAGGTCAATCGCAGTGATTGGTGCCTCAACAGAACCAAAAAAACTCGGAAACAGAATATTGAATAACCTGATAAACAGAAAATATACCGGCAAGTTATTCCCAATAAACCCGCGCGACAGGGAAATAATGGGCTTCCAAGCCTACTCTAAGGTTGTTGAGGTCCCGGAAACGATAGACGTAGCGGTAATCGTTGTGCCTGCGTCAGCTGTTCTGCAGGCCATGGAAGAATGTGTCAAGAAAGGTGTTAGAGGAGCTGTGATAATCACGTCAGGTTTTGCAGAAACAGGCGTAAAAGGAAGAGAGTTGCAGGAGAGAATGGCTGAGGTAGCACATAAAGGAGGATTAAGGTTTGTGGGGCCAAATTGCGAAGGAATCTTCAACGCATCAGCAAACGTAGATATGACATTCGCACCAAAATCCCCGAAAAAGGGAGGCATTTCATTCATTTCCCAAAGCGGGGCTATCGGGGCAAATACAATGTTTCGCTGGGGCGCTGAACGAGGCGTAGGATTCAACGTGTTTTGCAGTTCCGGCAACGAGGCCGATCTCAGCTCAGCTGATTACCTTCAATACGTCGGCCAAGACGAGGATACCAGAGTCGTCATGATGTATGTTGAAGGAATAAAGAAAGGGAGGCTATTCTTTGAGGTAGCTAAGAGAACTTCACAAACGAAACCTATCGTACTGATGAAAGGGGGACAAACAGAGGCTGGAAGCAGAGCTGTATCATCGCACACTGGAGTTCTCTCAGGCTCGAGTGTCATTTTCGACACTGTCTGTAGACAGACGGGTATAGTGAAAGTTGACGATGTTGACGAACTTTTCGATGTTTCTATGACGTTTGAAACTCAACCACTCCCTAAAGGAAGCAATGTTGGAATAGTGACAGGTGCAGGCGGTGGCATGGGAGTTGTTGCAGTTGATGCCTGCATAAAGCGAGAATTGTACGTCCCTGTATTCTCCGAGAACACCATTGCCCAGCTGAAAGCCAGTCTGCCTCCCTACGCTCCGGTCAACAATCCGGTCGATCTTACACCTCCCTTTGATCCCGCGCGCCTAGTCAAATGTACTGAAATAGTACTCCAAGACGAGAAAATAGACTCAGTGATCTCAATGGGCTTTGGCTGGAGAACAGACATGGTTTCGGTTGAACTAGCGGCTGTTGAAGAATTCCTCGGGTTGAAAAAATACGGGAAACCAATCGTTATGGTATCGGTCGCCAGCAAATGCGAATTTGAAACTTTGAGAAAGCTTGAAGCCGAAGGTATACCTGTTTTCCTTACGCCAGGAAAAGCCTCAAGGGCGATTGCAGCTTTGGTTCAATATCAAAAATTCAAAAGCAAACAAAAAGGGTATTCTGAGACTCGCCTCTAGCGAAGCGCGTCCTTGTTGACCAAGTTGACAGGTGTTTTGCCATTGAGTGCTCTGACAACGTCTTCGGCCAGGGTGACTATCATTTTGATTCTAGAGTCTTTTGTATGACCTGCAACATGTGGTGTCACAACCAAATTCTGCAGTTTGAGGATAGGGTCAGTTGCTCTAATCGGCTCTTCTTCAAAGACATCCAAGGCTGCGCCGGCTATTCTTCTGCCTTCTAATGCTGCATATAAAGCTCTTTGATCCACTACTCCACCACGAGATGTGTTAATGAAGTATGCGGTTTTCTTCATCGCTTTGAATTCTTCTTCACCGAACATGCGCTCTGTCTCTTTTGCAAGAGCAACATGCACCGTTATGAAATCTGCTTCCTTTAGCAGAGTTTGAAGATCAGTGTACTCAATTCCAAGCTCCTTTTCTGCATCAGCCTTTCTTCTTCGACTCTGGTACACGATGCGCATGTTGAGGCCTTTTGCCTTCCGAGCAACAGCCATGCCTATCGTTCCTAAGCCCACTATACCAAGTGTCTTCCCAGCCAAGTCTATGTTTTTGGGAAGAAGCTTGTCTCTTATGCCCCAGTTTCCTTTCCTGACTTCTCTGTCGAATTCCAAAAGGTTCTTTGCCATCGCAAGGATCAAGCAGAGAACGTGTTCTGCCACTGAATCGGTGTTCATAACGGGCAGATTGACGACCATTATCTTCTTCCCAGTTGCCGCCACAACGTCTATGTTATCCACGCCTACCCCAGTTCTTGCTATCACTTTCAGCTTGTCGGCGCTCTCGATGATTCTTCCTGTGATCTTTGCCATGCGCACAACTATGGCGTCTGTGTCTTTTGCCTCTTTGATGAGATTGTCTTCAGATGTACCTGATGCTACATTGATTGTGCCCATTTTTCTTAGGATGTCAAGACCAGCATTGTCCACTAGTTCGATCAGGGGCTCAGTTAGTAATATCTTCATTTTTCGTTCTCCCAACATTAAAAAGAAGAGAGTAGATTTGTGAAGGTTACTTCCCGCGTAGTTGGTTGACGATAGATTTGAATTCTTCGTCGGAAACTAGTCCCTTTTTGCTTTCTCCTAAAGCTTTCACTTTGCCTAGTATTGGTTCAATCTGTTCTTCAGGCACGGTTATTCCGAGATTCTTCAGTTTCCATTCAATGGAGTGTCTTCCGCTCTTCTTTCCCAGGACTATTTCCCTTTTGCCGCCAACGAGTTCAGGAACAAAGCTTTCAACAGCTGGTGGATAGCTTATCAATTGCATTACAGTGACGCCAGATTCTCTCTTGAACACGTTCTCGCCCACGACGGGCTTAAACGGTGGCATTCTAACTCCTGATAATCGTTCGACAAGCTTCGAAGTCTGAACCAGCTTATCATACTTCAATCCAACGTCAATTCCGTACAGAAGATATAGTGACAGCGCTAGTTCGCTGAGGTCTGTGTTACCAGCTTTCTCACCTAGACCATTTATTGTCACGTGCGCCCATTCAGCGCCTGCTTTTATAGCTGCAAGTTCACACGCTGTGCTAAGCCCAAAATCGTTGTGGCAGTGAATATGAATCGGAACCTTGAACCATTCTTTGAATTTCTTGGTCAAGTAGTACATTGCCTCTGGAAGGGCTACTCCAAGCGTATCCACAACTATGAGCTCATCAGCTTTTCCTTCGTTCACCGCCGCGGTATTGATTGTCTTTAGAAAATCCAGATCAGCTCTTGTCATATCGACAGAAAAGAATGCTGTGTGAAGACCATGGTCTTTAGCGTACTTTAAGGTCTCTACAGCGCGCGTCAAGGCTTTTTCTCTGTCCATGCCGTAAGCCTTGAATTTCAGCTCACTGGTCGCGATTTCACATACTACAGCATCGACATCTGCCTCTAGACAGGCATCGACGTCTGTTTTGATGCATCTACAGAAACCCCAGACTTCAGCGCTCAATCCTAGATTCGCTATGGCTTTAACAGCAGCCTTGTCTTCTGGAGAGACAACAGGCATCCCTGCCTCGATCCTCTGTACACCGAGTCCGTCCAATGCCTTCGCTATTTTCACTTTTTCTTCCTTTTTGAAAACGACTCCAGGGGTTTGTTCTCCGTCTCTCAAAGTCACATCATAAAAACCCACTTTCTCGGGCAAATTCATTCCGCGTCTAACTTCATCAATGGAGTTAAATGGGCTCACCCACCACTTTTCTTCCAAATGTATCACCATTATTTCAAAAACCCTTTGAAAACTGGGGTTAATAAGCTTTGATCAGCGAGTTACAAGATTGGATAAGTCTCTGAAGGTGGATTGCGTGCTTGCTCTGAAAAGAATGGGGTTTGCGATGAAAACTTGCAAAAAGTCGGATGTTCCTATGATAAGTTTTCTGGGTTAATTGTCTGAGTTGTAGGAAGTCTTTGACCAAAGGAGAGTGAACTCCAAGTTTGGTCCACTTCTTGCTGGATCTCTTGGATTTCTTGGTCTGATAAGCTATCGAATCTCCCTTGGGCCTTTAGATATTCACGCACTGGTATTCTTTTTTCTGGTTTCAGGCTGAGCTTCATTTTGCCTTCTTCGACTTCATAGAGAATCCACGTACCGCTCTGAACAGCAAGCCTAGCCACTCTCACTGTTTCCGATGTTGCGAACCTCCAGCCGGTCGGGCACGGGGCATGTATGTGCAAGTACGCAAGACCCTTGTCTTCCGCAACTATTTTCGCAGCCTTGCTAACTTTTCTGTTGAGATCCGGAATGTAAGCTATTGACGCTGTTGCCACATATGGGATTCTGTGCATGGCCATAAGGGCGGCCATGTCTTTTCTGAACGTCTTCCTTTTCCTTCTTGCTCCATATGGAGTAGTCGTCGTCCAAGCGCCAAATGGAGTGCTTCCACTCTTTTGAATCCCCGTGTTCATGTAAGCCTCGTTGTCGTAGCAGATGTAGATTATCGACTCGCCTCGCTCAGCCGCAGCTGAAAGAGCCTGCAAGCCAATGTCCACTGTTCCCCCATCACCAGCGAGGCCGACTACATTTACGTGTGATTTGCCACGGATCTTCAGCCCCGCTCTCAGACCTGTAGCCACTGCTGCTGTGCCTGCGAAGACGACTTCAGCAAAAGGCAGCTTTACCAATGGTTTAAGAGCCAAGGCACTTTGCATCGTGACACCTGCACAGCCTGGAATGAATGTGAACACTGTATTCTTGCCTAAGGTCTGGAATACGTGGCGAGCGGTCAGCAACATGCCACAACCTGCACACGCTCGAACTCCAGGGAGAACTATACGGTCCGCATACTTCTCAAGTGGTGCTGACTTGGTAACGGGTATTTGAACCTCGTCGAGCCATTCTACAGATTCTCCTGTTCCCTTCTTCACACTTTCAAGCGTTTTATTGGCCATGAATTTGAAGTGCTCAATCGTTATCTCTCGGCCGGCTAGTCCTGCGATGAAGTTTGTTAAACAAGGTTTGTTGTCAAGATTGTACAAGGCTGACTTGAGTTCTGTGAAGACTGCTCCACCGCGTCCGCCGATACCGTGAGTCACGTCACGATCAACAACAACAACGGCTTTCACATCCTTACATGCTTCTCTCAGTTCTTCGTCTGGAAAGGGTCTATATGATCTGAGCCTAACCAAACCCGCTTGGAACCCTTCTTTTCGCAGCTCATCTACGGCAACTCTGGCTGTACCGGTCATAGACCCCATTGTCATTAGCAAAAGTTCTGCATCGTTACATCTGTACTTATCTATCAAACCGTATTCTCTCCCGAATATTTTCCCGTATTCGCTGCCGACTTCTTTCATCACGTTCTTGGCATTGTCCATGCAGTCATCTGTCTGATGCTCAAATGAAATGACCCAAGGTCGAGGTGGAACGATAGCGGCCATTCTGTTGTCAGGGTCAAGTATGAAGTGTTCAGGGGCATAAGAAGGCAGGAAATTGTCAACGACTTCTTGATCTGGAATTTCAACGTTCTCAGCCGTGTGAGAAACGAGGAAGCCGTCCATGCAGACCATTGCTGGCAATAGGACTCTCTTGTCCTCAGCGATCTTGTACGCCTGAATTATCGTATCCAAGACTTCTTGCGCATTTTCTGCGAACAGTTGCAACCAACCGGAAGTGCTCTCCGCCATCGTGTCAGAATAGTCGCACGTTGTGGCCCAAGGCGTTGACAAAGTTCGGTTTGCAATGGCCATTACAATGGGCAAGTGATATCCATGAGCGTGGTAGACAAATTCATGCATGTAGGCGAGACCTTGAGAGGCTGTCGCGGTGAAGACTCTGACTCCGCTCAAAGAGGCACCAATGCAGACGCCCATAGCGCTGTGTTCCGATTCAACAGGAATATATTCGGCTTTGAGTTCTCCACGGTTGATAAAGTTCGCAAGATGTTCTACAATTGCCGTTGATGGACTGATCGGATATGCAGCTATTACTTTTGGTCTAGAGAGTTTTGCTCCATGTGCTGCAGCCAAGTTTCCAGACATTAAATCCTTTTTAGGCATAAGCTAACCTCTTGTTTACTCTTCTTCCAAGACCATTTCGATGGCCTCAGTCGGACATTCTTTCGCACATACTCCACAGCCCTTACAGAATACATAGTCAATTTCGACGCCATCTTTTGTCCTGAAGATTACTCCATCCGGACAAAACATTACACAGAGACCACACTTCTTGCAAGCCTCGTTCTTCACGACTGGCTTGAACGTTCTCCAACTGCCGGTTTCTGCGCTCTCTGTTTCGGTTCCAATAGGAACAAGTGGAAGCTTCTTCATCTAATTCACCTTCAATTCCAAAGCGGTAGTCTTTTCGTAAGCAATCTCAGCTGCCTTGACGTTCTTCTCAGCGGCATCCTTAGAGAATCGGTTTGTTATCGCTTTGCGGACTGCTTTAATTCCGACCCAACCAGTAGCAACCGAAAAAGCTCCTAGCATTGCCATGTTCGTGATTGGGTTGCCAATTGTCTTCAAAGCAATGCCCGTAGCATCGACTGCAGCTATCTTGGACGGCTTACCTTGAATTGTTATTTCGGACGGCTTCATCACCGAATTGAGAACTACTATGCCGCCCTCCACTAGACCTTCCACAACATTAACCGTCCTTACAAGCTTGGGGTCGAGAACGACAACACAGCTTGGATGGTGGATCTCAGTCCTGACGCGTATTGGCACATCATCGATTCTTGTGAATGCAACGACTGGAGCCCCGCGCCTTTCTGGTCCAAAGTAAGGAAAGGACTGTGCATATTTTCCTTCATAGAATGCGGCTAGGGCAAGAATCTCCCCTGCGGTCGCGGCTCCTTGGCCTCCTCTTCCATGAATTCTGATCTCCTTCATCTTCTCATCTCAAGGAGTTTCTCATCGTATGGCGCTGTGGAAAGAACCTCATTTCCCCTTTCGGTTATCATGATTGTGTCCTCCAATCTCACACCTCCAACGCCGTGGACCGCGACAGTAGGCTCCATTGAGAATATCATCCCCGGCTCTAGCTTGAACTTCACGAACTTCTGGTCACCGGTTAATACACGTTCCCCGATGAACGGGGCTTCTAAGCCAGCCACGCCTATACTGTGACCAAGCACACCGAAGTAAGCTTCTTTTTCGAACCCATGCTCCTTCATGACGTCTCTCGCGGCTTTGTTGACGTCCGTGTTGAGCGCTCCTGGCTTCATTACTTTGATGATGGTTTGTATTGAGTCGTATACGGTTCTGTAGATTTCTTTTTGTTTTTCAGTTGGATTTCCATGAATGACGGTACGCGTCTGGTCTGAAAAGTATCCATTGAAGCACCCTCCAAGATCCAAGAACACTAATTCTCCTCTTCTTATCGGCTTGTCGGACGCAAACCTGTAGAGCGGCATCGTGTGATTCCCAGAGGCAATGATCAAGTTGCATTGAGGAACTTCCATTCCAAAGGAGTAGAGAATTCGCATTGCTTCGCCGAGCAGTTCACATTCTCTCTTTCCAGATTGAATTAGACTTATGGTGCCTTCCAGGGCAAAGGATGCGATAGCGGAAGATACCCGCATCAGTTCTCTCTCCTCTGCTGTCTTTAAAACCCTTGCTTTTACGAAAACTTCGTCTCCATCGACGAAAGTTGCGTTCGGCAATGCCTGTTGCAGTCGTTGAGTCAGTCCGAACCGTGTGGCGTCTATCCCTATTCTGCCATCAGCAGCACCCATGCTGGTCAATTCCTTCTTGAACCCGTTTACTGCTGTTTTGAAAACTTCCAAGTCCTCCAAGACTGCAAGGGGTCGGATATCTTCTTTCTTGAGCCACGGCATCGTTGCTGTAGCGCGCGCCCAGTCGCCGCTTGCCACGTATAGAATCGGATCCTGATCTCTTGAGACAATTGCGGCGTTCCTTGTGACTGCCATTCCGGTTGTCCACCACAATGGCCTATATGACGTGGTGTATCGAATGTTTTCGGGTCGGAACGCAAGAATAGCGTCGATTTCTTGTTCTTTCATCTGTTCCTTGAGTCTTGCGAGGCGCCCTTTCCTTAGTTTTTGAAAGTCTACGCGTTCTTCCCAATCGACACCAAACTGTCCATATACATGCGACATTTCGTCTCACGTTTTCGCATTTTTTGTGTAAGACTTGGGTAATACTCCGTGTTTTTCCAAGTCGTCTGCAACATCCTTAAGATCCAGTTCTTCCAGTTTCTCTCGAGAGGGGATGCCTTTTTTGACGTCCCATCCTCTTGCCTTGTAGTAAGCCCTCTTCATGACGTCCAGTCGAACCACCTGACCTTTAGCGGGGCCATCGGAAACGGGTTCTTTCAGGAAATACTCAGGTATTGTATCATCTTTACTTGTCACGCCAAGCCTCATGTTGTAGCATTTCATCAGGTGATAGATTCTCTCGCCGCCTCTCTGCAGTTCCTGTTCTGACATGCCCCAACCAGTTGCGGCAGACATCATTCCCGCAATCATTTTTGCGCTGACGCTTTGAAACAGGAACAAACACTCGAGTATACATAATCCAGTGGACGCCAATACTTGTATGAAATCCTCGTGCCACTTTACCATCGGTCCTTTCGCAGGATCGTCCGAATATGGGAAAACTATGTTTTCGCTCCCGAAGAATTTCTTGGCCGTCTCTCGATCTCCCACTACCTCGAATACAGGATATCCCTTGAGATGATCAGCTCCTCTGGGGTTGACGGCATATGCCAGAGCCCAGCTCTTACCGCCTCTGAGATCTTTGTATGTCATTCCGAGACCTTTTATGTGCCCTGGTCTGGGAAACTTCAGGTTCATCGCCTCACAGGCACCTTTGACCCCTTTTGCAAGAATCTTGCCAAAACCTTCGACATGGGCGATCTTGTCCATGATTTGGGTCATTGCTTCGACATTGCCCCATGTTAATTCTATTCCGCCTGTTTGTTCTTTTGTTATGATTCCTTTTTCGTACCATTCCATCGACATGCCGATTACGTCTCCAAGCTCATGGATGTCGATTGCTAGTTTGTTCGACAAATCTTGAAGGTAACATATGGCTGCTAGGTCGTTGTTGCCAACATTTGTCCCGAAGGCTTCTGCCGCTGTAAGCTCAGGCTTGCCTCCCATCGTTCCTGCGAACTTGCCTTCTTCTATGGAATGGAAGTGTGTGCAATGTATCGGACATGCGAAGCAGGCCATACTTCTGACTTTGTACTTCTTTTCAAGAGTTTCTGAGGTTATGTCTTCAAGATTTTCCAGATAATGCTCGGTTCCATTCTTTACACGTGCAAGTCCCATATCGTTGTACGAAGCTATTTGGTCCAGAGTTCCATAAGTTGCGAAACGCTTGTATGAGTGGTGACCCATTATAGACAAGACGGATTCGTTCACGAAGTTTTCGAACTCGTCTACTCTTGCAATTTGAACTGCTCTCGTTCCCCTAACCGCGATTGCTTTCAAGTTCTTTGATCCCATAACCGCTCCTAGACCGGTTCTTGCAGCAGCTCTGTATCTTTGGACAATTACGCTGGCCATCAGAACCTTGTTTTCTCCAGCGGGTCCTGTGATTGCGGTTCTAATCTCTTCATCTCCAAGTTCATCTTTGATTATTTGGTCAGTTTCCCACGTATCTTTTCCCCACAGATGCTCACCGTTTTTAATCTCGACATTGTCATCGTCAATCCAAACGTATACGGGCTTCTTTGCCTTTCCTTCTACTACTATTTGATCATAACCAGCGAATTTCACTGTAGGACCAAAATCTCCACCAGAATTTGCATCTCCGAAGATTCCGGTCAAAGGCGACCTAGCTGTGAAGGTGACCCTTGAGCAACACGGCGCCAGTGTTCCAGAGAGTGCACCGATCCCGACCATAAGGAGATTGTCCGGGCTAAAGGGGTCTACATTCGGTCCAACATGATCATACAAGACTCTGGCGTTGAAACCTGACCCGCCAATGTACTTTCTTGCAAAATCCATGTTCAAAGGTTCTTTTACGATCTTGTCGTTTGAAAGATTGATTCTTAGAATAGTTCCTGCATAACCGTACAGAGGCATCACTCCTTTTTCGCGTCAGACAGAATCCGGTCGCGGCCACTGTAGTAGATCTTCTGAAGTATCGCTTCCTTATCCTTCACCGCATGCGCATCTTTTATTGCGGCTCTTCTCATTTTTTTCAGGTGCTGTTTGTCCGTGCGTACATATCTGATTGCTTCAGTTGGACACCATTGGGCGCATTGAGGGTCTCCTCCGCAAAGGTCACACTTGTCAATTCTGCCTTCAGGGTTCATCCACACGAGCCCCCAAGGACATGCAACAATACAAGAACGACATCCAACACACTTCGCAGAATCAACCAGAACGGCATCAGTGGAGCTGTCTCTGTATATTGCACCAGTTGGACATGCGTACATGCAAAAAGCCTCAGTACATTGCTTGCACACTGCAGGGATAAACAATCCTTGAGATTCCAGCCGAACAACATGAAGCAAGGCTCTAGAAGGGTTTGATTCTCTCCGATGATGAAGCGAGCAGCGTAGTTCACATATCCTGCAACCAGTACAAACATCAGGGTCTACAATCAAGAATTTTTGGGAATTCTCCCTCATATGACCATGCACCTAAGACGCATGCTTTTAGGGTATTTCCGTGACTTATCTTTCTTTCGACAAAAAGCAAGTCTTTTTAACGAGACTCTTCAATACTTCGCGAAGTGAGCTTGTTGCCAACTTCACATTTTGACCTAATAGTAATCGGCGGCGGAGTGGCAGGAATTCAAGCATCTCTTGAGGCAAAAAAGCTACAGCCAAGAAAATCAGTCGCACTAGTCACTGATGAAATAATCACGTATTCGAGACCCTCTCTTACTGCCGTGATCTCTGGCGCAGTGAACGATGTTGACAGAATAGGAATTTTCTCTCCTGAAACCTTGAAGAGCTCAGGTATTCAGCTTCTTTCAGGACACGAGATCTCCGAAATTGAACACCCTGCTCACACAGTCTACATGAAGAAGATAGGACAAAAACAATCAGGTAGTGCTTCTCCCTTTAATTATGAAAAACTGGTAATTGCAACTGGTGCGATACCACTGGTACCTAGAACTGAAGGAGGGGGGCTTACTGGAGTCTTCACTGTCCGAAAGTTCCAAGAAGCCCTTGCTGCTTCAAAGTTCATATCAAGTGGGATGACAGCTCACGTGGTAGGCGCAGGTTTCGTCGGACTCGACACTGCAGAAGCCTTAGCACGCAGAAGACTGAGCGTGACGCTCATAGTTCGTTCAAGAATCCTGAGAGGCATCTTGGAACAAGATCTTTCTCAGGCATTAGTTGACCGTGCACAGATGCACGGCGTCAAAATATTGAACGGAGTTACGCTAGAAAGAATCGAAGGAAACCGAAAGGTAGAACGAGTGGTCATAGACGAAAAGGCACTCAAATCAGACGTCGTTATATTCGCAACTGGAGTTGAACCTGATACAAAACTAGCTCAATCCATGGGTTTGGTCACTGCTCGAAATGGCGCCATCAGAACCGACAAGAGCATGCAGACCAACCTAAATGGTGTTTACGCAACTGGTGATTGTTCAGAAAGCATCGACTTCGTCAGTGGCAAGAGTGTATACCGCCCACTGGGCAGTATTGCAGCACTAACCGCAAAAATTGCAGGAGCCAACGCTGTGGGCGTTGAGAAAATATACGAAGGGATCATAAGAAGGCAGTACAACAGAATATTCGACACAGAGATAATAAGCATTGGCTTAAGCACGGAAGAAGCGAAGAATCACAACATAAAAGCTAAAGCATTCAAAGTGAGGATAAAAAAACCGGAACTCTTGCTATTTCCTCAACTGGTGTCAAAGAATTTGATGAGAGTAATTGTGAACGAGGATACAGACGCTGTGATCGGATGGCAAGCGATCGGAATCAGACAAACTTCCCTGTTCTCACACTACTTCCATGACTGCATTTTCAATAGAAGAAAGCTCGAGGACGTTAATGCCTCAGGACAAAACATTGAGCTCGTCCTTGAACAGAAATAGTCTATCTCAGCTTTTCCAGACTGCCCTCTATTCTCTGAAGCGCAATTTCTATCTGTTTGATGGAAGCGGCATAGGTTAGTCTAATATGGCCTTCGCCAAGATTGCCGTACGCGATTCCGGGATAGACAGCGACTTTCGCCTTCTCAATCAGGAATTGAGTCATCTTGAGCGAATCCAATCCAAATGCTTTAACGTTTGGAAAAACGAAAAATGCTCCTTTAGGCAATTGACATGAGAGACCATCGATTGAATTTATCCTCCCAACGATGAAACGTCGGCGCTTGTCGAATTCTTTGACCATCTCACTTACACAGCCTTGGGGTCCCCTAAGTGCTGCAACAGCAGCCTTTTGAACAACAGCGTTTGTACACAAAACGATGGAACTCTGAATCTGCAAGAGGTCGTCAACGAGACTCTTCTTGGCAGCTAGATAGCCGATTCTCCAGCCAGTCATCGCGTAAGTTTTCGAAAAACTTCCAATCAGAATTGTGCGCTCTTTCATGTCGGGAACAGACAAAATGCTTGAATGCCTTACACCATCATAGACGATTTTTTCATATGCTTCATCAGTCAATGCTATCAAGTTTTTTTTCTTGGTTATATCAGCTATTGCGACGATGTCTTTTCGATCAATCACCATCCCAGTGGGATTGCTCGGCGAGTTAAGGATAATCATTTTGGATGCCTTGGTAATTCTTTTTTCAATCTCGGATGGTTCAAGTCGAAAACCTTCCTCTTCTTTAAGAGGTATCGGAACTGGAATCCCGCCTGCAAATCGAATACAAACCGGATACCCAACATAGCAGGGATCGGGTATAAGCACCTCGTCTCCTGGATTAATCACACCCATGATTGCAAGAAAAATACCCTGTATTGCTCCAGGCGTTGCAATTACCTCAGAAGATCTTAGGTCTACATCCTGTTCCCTTTGGATCTTTTCTGCTACGGCCTCTCTGAACTCTGGAATCCCGCCAGTTGGCGTGTAGAAAGTATTCCCTTCATCCAAAGCTCTTTTCGCTGCCTCTCTTATATGATCAGGCGTCAAAAAATCTGGTTCCCCCGACGTGAGTTTGATGACATCTTTTGTTTTCAGCGCCAGCTCGCGCATTTTCGAAGCTTCCAAAGAGCTCAAGGAAAGAATTGCTTTAAGTCTCTCAGACGCCCAGTTGTGCTCGGCATTCATAGTTCATTACCTTACTCCTAATGCTTCCTAGGTCTTTAAAAAAGCTGCTATGTACATCTTAAACGAAGCCATGCTACTCGGCTCTTTCTAGCGCGTGCCTCCAAAGTCTGATGCACGCGCCACGGCAACAGAACAAGCACAAAGGAAACGACAAACTACTCTCACTATTGCATGAGTCATGCATTCGTTTGAGTCTAAAAAAAATCACGAATTGAGCACTCAAACACAAGGACTCGAAACCCAACATCGCAGCCAACATGCCACAACAATGTTTTGACACTCAAAGAAATCACGACTTGAGCACTCAAACACAAGGGCTCAAATTCCAACTGAGCTATTGAAGCTGAAGTTCCACAGGCTTTAACAAAGTCCGCGCTTAGTTTTCGGCCAAACAACGAATACAGAGGCCCTGCATTCTTGGCATGTCGAAAGGCTCCTAGAAAACAACACCCATACTTTTTCACTCTGGACAATTGAAAAAAGCACAAAACCAATCATGATATTGCCCTCACCCATTTCAATAATGATATATCCACGCCTGCTTCAATGAAATATGAATCAAGAAACAAAAAAGGGACACAGATGAGAACAAACAACCCAAAAACCTACTTTTGGTCTGGAAATGAGGCTTGCGTTGAAGCGGCAATAATCGCTGGATGCCGATTCTTCGCCGGTTACCCGATATCGCCTGCC
Source organism: Bathyarchaeia archaeon (assembly GCA_049516875.1). Lineage (GTDB taxonomy): Archaea > Thermoproteota > Bathyarchaeia > Bathyarchaeales > Bathycorpusculaceae > JBEKCD01. Next base: position 336,807 of record JBEKSS010000001.1, read on the forward strand.
AATGAGATACCTGAAGGTCTTTCGGAACGTTTGCCCAAGGTTGATGGAATTTTCATGCAGATGGAAGACGAGTTGGCCTCCATAGGTGCGGTTATGGGGGCGAGTTGGGCAGGAAAGAAGGCCATGACCGCTACTTCAGGGCCGGGTTTCAGCTTGATGCAGGAGACAATAGGCTGGGGATTTATGACTGAAACTCCCTGTGTCATAGTGGACGTTCAACGAGTCGGGCCGGGCACTGGACAAGCGACCAAGTGCGCCCAAGGAGATGTTATGCAGGCGCGGTGGGGAACACACGGCGACTACGCGGCCATTGCGTTGTCGCCGAACTCGGTTCAGGAGATGTTTGAACTCACGGTAAGAGCCTTCAACCTTGCTGAAAAATACCGCACGCCAGTAGTCCTTCTAGCAGACGAAACAATAGCTCATCTTAGAGAGCAGATAACGGTGCCGCCGCTGGAAAGTATAGAGGTTATTAACCGCAAAAAACCCGAGGCGGGGGAAACAGCGTTCTTCGGGTTGGAGGAAGTTGCGCCGATGCCAGCAGTGGGCGAAGGCTTCAACGTGGCCGTGACGGCTTCGACGCACGATGAGCATGGAGTCCGATTTACCCAAGACGCTGCAGTGCACAGAAGGATGTTGGAGAGGCTTAACGCAAAGATAAACAATCACGCGGATGATATCGTGGAGGTGGAGAGCTACAACGTTGACGACTGCAAGGTGGGCATAGTTTCTTTCGGCTGCACGTCCCGCGCGGTCTATGAAGCTGTCGAGCGGGCAGAGGCGTTGGGAATCAAAACGGGCTACGTCCGCCTTAAAACAGTGTGGCCTTTTCCAGACAAGGCCGTTGAAAGGCTGGCTAAGACTGCTGAGAGGATAATCGTTCCGGAGATGAATCTGGGACAAGTTGCTGGAGAGGTTCAGAGAGTCGCGTGCAAAGCGGAGATCATAAAGTTGGACAAGATCGGTGGAGGCGAGCTTATCACGCCTGAAGAGGTGCTTGACAAGATCGTTGAAGGAGGAAAGTGAAATGGCTGAGGCTTTCTCGTCTCGGAAGTACATGAGAGATTTGAAGCTGCCGTTCTGTCCGGGCTGCGGACTGTTTTCACTCGGCGACACGTTTCTGAGGGCTGTACATGAACTAGGCCACGGAGACTTGAGTGGGTTCTGTTTCGCCAGTGGAATAGGCTGTTCCTCATGGATCCCGTCGCCGTACTTCCTGGCAGATTCAGTTCACACGCTGCATGGCAGGAGCATTCCGGTCGCGACGAGCATCAAGCTCATACGTCCAGACTTGAACGTGGTCGTGTTCGGCGGAGACGGAGACATCGTCGGCATCGGCCTGAGCCACTTTGTACACGCTGCGAGACGCAACACAGACTTACTTGTCATAATGGGCAACAACATGGTGTACGGCATGACAGGCGGACAGGTAGCGCCCACAACACCGTTCAAAACCAAGACCACAACCACCCCCTACGGAAGTTTTGAGCACCCACTGGACGCTGCAAAACTGGCTGTCGCCGCTGGAGCAGCGTATTCCGCTCGTTGGACGACGGCACACCTGAGCGAACTGAAGGAATCAGTCAAAACTGCACTCCAGATGCCCGGCTTCAAGTTTATCGAAGTCGTAACCCACTGCCCGACAGCGTACGGCAGAAGAGCCGGGTTCAAAGACATCGGAGAAATGCTGAAGTACTACAAAGAAAACGCTGTTTCGACACAGCAGGCTGGAAAACTGAGCGAGGAAGAACTTGAAAATAGAATAGTTGTCGGAGAATTCGTCAAGAGAAAGCGTCTAACACTTGTGGAGACGGTTTACGCCATGATCAAGGAGGCGAAAGCAAGTGGCGAACAAGACTGAGATAAAGATGGGCGGAAGTGGCGGACAAGGCGTAGTCCTAGCCGCACAGATACTGGGAAAAGCCGCCGTTTTGGATGGAAGAAACGTTTTGCAGACACAGGCTTACGGGGCTGAGGCCAGAGGAAGCCTGGCCAAGAGCGAAGTGATCATATCAGACAGCAAAATAGGCTTCCCCGCGGTCAGAAAATGCGACATACTCGTCGCGATGAACCAAGAATCCCTCAACATGCTGTTCAAGGATTTGAAAGAAAACGGAAAGCTGATAATCGACAGCACCAACGTAACAAACGTACCTGAAACAGAAGGCCAAGTCTACAAGATTCCAATCACAGAAACCGCTAAAAAAACGTTCGGAGAAGCATTCTACGCAAACATGATTATGCTCGGAGCCTTCACAAGAATAACCAACCTCGTGAGCAGAGAGGCAATGGAAAAAACAATCAGAGAAAACGTCTCAAAGAGAACCATTGAAACCAACATCAAAGCTTTCCAGAAAGGCCTAAAGCTCAAACGCTGAAAACAACAGACTCGGCACAGCCTGATCTTACATAATGTTTTTATTGTTATAAAAAAAGTATTAACGCCGAGGCTTATGTCAGACATAATCACTGTCAATAATCTTGTTGAAGTATACTCCGACGGGACGAGGGCTGTTGACGACATTTCGTTCAGCGTGAAGGAGGGCGAGTTTTTCGGGTTTTTGGGTCCAAACGGAGCTGGAAAAAGCACAACCATCAAGATTCTGACGACGCTTCTCAGGAAAACGTCCGGTTCGGCCATCGTGGCGGGCCATGACCTTGACAAGGAGCCTAAGGAGATTCGCAAGGTCATCGGCGTTCAGAGCCAAGAAACGGCTGTGGACGGAGACCTCACCGGCATGGAGAATCTGATGCTTCAGGGCCACTTTCAGCAGTTGCCCAGCGCCGAACTCAAACAACGCGTCAACGAACTCCTGAAGCTCGTGGAACTCGAGGACGCCGCGAACAAGCGTGCAAGGAACTATTCGGGTGGCATGAAGAAGAGGCTTGACCTCGCTTCGGCTCTGGTCCACAGGCCGAGGTTGCTATTCCTGGATGAGCCGACGACGGGTCTGGATCCTCAGTCGCGCGCGGCGATTTGGGCTTACCTTGAGAAGCTGAATAATGAAGAGGGCACTACGATATTTTTGACGACGCAGTACATGGAGGAGGCTGATAGGCTTTGTCGGCAGCTTTCGATAATCGATTTCGGAAAAATCGTGGCCAGCGGATCTCCGGCTGAGCTCAAACGGCAGGTCGGAGCCGACTCCATCAAACTGTCGCTTGAGAATTGTGGTAAGGATAAGCCGAGTGCGAAGGAGATTCTTGGCGGTCTTGAGGGCGTTACGAAGGTCATCGATTCTGAAGAGTGCTTGACCGTTTACGCGAAGAATGCGGGACTCATCATCGCGGACATCGTTAGGGCGTTTGACAGCAGGGGCATTCGGCTCTCGTCGGTGAGCTTTTCGTCGCCGACTCTTGATGACATTTTCCTGCAGCACACGGGAAGGAGGATAAGGCCCGAGGAGCTTGTCAAGACCCCCAGCGTCATGTTCGGCGGGAGGAGGCGATGAAACATGACTCTCTTCTCCGACACCGGTTACCTGTTCGTTAGGTACTTGAAGAAGCTCGTCCGAAACCCCATTCTGCTCTTCTTCTCGCTGTTTCAACCCATAATTTTCTTGCTGCTTTTCACGCAGTTGTTCTCGAAGTTCTCTTCCTTACAAAATTTCACTGAATTTAGTGGAGGCGCCAGCAGCTATCTTGAGTTCGCCACTGCAGGCATCCTCCTCCAAAACGCTTTCGGCAGCGCCCTGCAATCGGGGACTTCGATAGTGCTTGACCTGGATACTGGGTATTTGCAGAAGATGCTCGTGACGCCGGTTAGCAGATATGCCATATTGTTGGGAAGGTTGACTAGTGACGCTTTCAGAGTTGTCGTTCAGTCAGCAATCATCCTGGTGTTGGCCTATGCCTTGGGTGCTACAGTGGCAACAGGGATTGTTGGAATACTGCTCATGCTTTTTATCGTAGCCTTCTTCGGCCTCGCTTGGTCCGGAATTTCTCTGGCCATAGGATTGAAGACAAGAAGTTCCGAGACGGTGTTCGCCATAGGCGGGTTCCTTACCTTTCCGTTGCTGTTCATGAGCACGGCTTTGACTCCAAAGGGCTTTATGCCCAATTGGATATCGGACATCTCGAACTTCAACCCGATCAGCTACACCGTGGACGCGGCTCGAGCGCTCATGGTTACCGGATACGATTGGGGCACGGTGCTCAAAGCGTTCGGCGTGATTGGGCTTATCGCCGTTGTCACTTTGGGAGCGACGCTGTACCTGTTCAGGAAGGTAGTTAGCTAGTTGAGAAGACCCGAATGGTTTTGAATAGCATGAGACGTGATGACCGCATGTCCTATGAATGCAAGTGAACAAGTTTGGCTGGCTTTAAATAGTTGAATTTGCTCAGTTAATTATGGGGAACAGTGTTGGAAATACAACATTGGTGCTTCAACGAGTTCCCAGATCAATGCGTAGGATGCCCGGAATACAGCGAATCACGTCCAGATTCAACTATGCAACTCATTTTGCAAACAGCGAGTTGTGGCATACCATATCCGCAACGATACAGGAGATTAGTTACCAGAGAATGCAAACTGTATCACAAACGCAAAGTCGAATATTCAGAATGAAGAAAAATCCTAGCCTGCGGTTGCTATCTTCCGTTTTCTGAATAGGTTGTCCTCGTAGCGCGCGCTAGGCCCCATTCTGATGTCTGATTACTTGTGTTTTCTGGACAGGTTAACCTAGTTAACGGCGCGGCAAGTACACGATGAAAACAGGCTTAAACGCAGATTATGAAATTCCCGTTATTTCCCGACTTTGTCCGAGTGCTTTTTCTTCTTTTGCTTATTCTTTTTTTCTAATGAAGGCATACACTAATCCCCACAAAGCAATACTTACAATTAATGATATTACCCTATGTAGGTCTTAAGACTTTTCACAGTTAAGCCTATAGGAGTTAGAAAAAGGGGATTGTGCTGGAGACATCTCCACTTTAAATGTAAGTATCTTACTCCGGCCACTTCTTTGCATACTCCGCCATCTTTTTGTATTGCGGGCGCCCACTTGGACAGGCATAAGTCAAACCCTAAGAGAACGGACAAGGGTGTTTCGATGAAGTATGAAATCAGATGCTCAGTGTGCAACAAGCCCTCTTCCAGTTTACTTGCCTTCAAATGTCCCTCATGTGGGCAGCCATTGGACATTCAACTTGACTTCAATTTTGAACCCGAAAAGATTTTCAGGAATAACTACAGCGTTTGGAGGTACGCGCAATTTTTCCCGTATGCGCAGGAGAACAAAATCATCAGTCTGGGTGAAGGCTGGACTCCTCTGGTCAGGTTGTCAGACAACACGTACGTGAAGCTTGAGAGCCAGAATCCTACTGGTTCTTTCAAGGACAGAGGCTCAACGGTCCTGATCTCCGCTTTGCACAGGCTGATAGAAGAGGCGGGGGGTTACATTGCTGAGGATTCTTCGGGCAACGCTGGAGCTTCGATGGCCGCCTACGCTGCGCGCGCGGGCTTGAAGGCCAGAATTTACGTTCCAGAGACTGTTGCGGGTCCAAAGTTCAATCAAATCCAGTTTTACGGGGCGCAAGTCACGAGGGTTTCGGGCAGCCGTAGCAGAGTTGCTGAGGAAGCGCAGAGACCTCAGAAGGGGAAAGTCTACATCGGACACATTCTTCACCCCTTGTTTAGAGACGGAATCAGGAGCCTAGCTTACGAGATTGCTGAACAGTTTGACTGGCAACTCCCTGAGCGCATTTACTTGCCTGTATCTGCCGGAACTCTTCTTCTTGGCGTACTAAGCGGGTTCAGACACCTAGCTGAATCTGGCATCATCAAGTCCACGCCGAAGATTGTGGCTTGCCAGACACGCCAAGTTTCACCCCTTTATCATCGATTCAAGGGTTTGGGCTATACTCCACCTGAAAGGGTTACATCTGCTGCCGACGCGCTTGTCAGCGTGAATCCGCCACTGCTTGAACTCATGGTCAAAGGATTGAGAGATGCAAGGGGAGACGCCGTCATGGTTGAGGAAAATGAGATTCTGGAGGCTTTCAAGGAACTGGCCAGAAACGGCTTTTTTGTCGAACCCAGCTCAGCTGTTGCGTATGCGGCTTACAAGAAACAAATCAGGACCAAACGGACTTCAAAAGATGCCATTGCGACAGTGGTATTAACGGGTATGGGGTTGAAGACCACATTTCAACCACTCGCATGAGTTTACTTTTCAAAATCTGGCGGGCGCGCTTAAAAGCTGGGGTTCTGATTTTGCCTAGTGTCAATAAAGTAAACAGGCGACAAAATGCTCCTTCTCAACTTCAACGAGTTCCAGCTGCTTTTCAGCGCATTCACGCTTCTTATGTGGACATCGTGGATTGAACCTGCACCCTGGTGGAACATTTATTGCTGAAGGGATTTCTCCTTGCAGCTCTACAGTTCTCCTTTTGCGCTCAGGATCAGGCACTGGAACCGCAGATAGCAAGGCCTGCGTGTAGGGGTGTAATGGTTTTAAGAAGATAGATTCTTTGCTGCCCATCTCTATTATTCTTCCAAGATACATAACAGCTATGCGATCGGATATATACTTGGCAACTGCCAAATCGTGGGTCACAAAAAGATAGGTCAAATTGAGTTCTTTCCTGAAACTCAACATAAGATCGATTATGGTTGTTCTGAGGGAAACGTCAATCATGGAGACAGGTTCATCCGCAACCATAAACTCGGGTCTCAAAATTATCGAACGCGCTAATGCTATCCTCTGTCTTTGACCACCACTGAGCTGATGCGGAAAAAGCCTCACGAACTGCTCAGGAGGCGACAATCCTACCTTTTCAAGAACCTCCAGAACCATTTTCTCCCTTTCTCTCCCATGAGCTATCCCATGGATCTTGAGCGGATGACCGACTGCATCACCAATCCTCATTCGCGGGCTGAGCGATGCATACGGGTCTTGAAAGATCATCTGAATTTTTCGTCGAAGAAGCCTAAGCGTCTCACCCTTAAGCTTTGTGACGTCCGTGCCTTCAAACCAGATTTTGCCCGATGTCGGCTCGATCAGCCTTACGATGAGCTTTCCAGAAGTTGTCTTCCCACATCCACTTTCCCCGGCTAAGGTGAAGATTTCTCCTTTCTTTACTGAGAACGTTATATCGTCAACGGCCTTGAGATAACTCTTTTTCCTCGTGAATAGTTGTTCAAGCACGTTCTTTTGAACAGGGAAATACTTCTTTAGATGTTCGACTTTCAGGACTTCACTCACTGCGAACACCTACTTCACCATAAAGAAAGCAGCGGACGAGATGGTTGCTTCCAACGTCGATTAAAGGTGGCTTCTTGTTCGGGCAGATTTCCATTGCGTATGAACACCGTGGCCAAAAGGGGCAACCTCTTGGTGGATCGAGCATATTCGGAGGTGACCCTGGTATAGCTGTCAGTCTCTGGTCGGAGAGCTCTATGTTAGGAATACTTTGCAGAAGCTTCTGTGTGTAGGGATGTTTGGGCGATCGATAGAGTTCGGTGCTGGTTGTGTATTCAACCATGTGTCCAGCATACATTACGATTATTCTGTCACATCTCTCCAAGATTATGCTCAGGTCGTGGGAAATGAGGATTAGGGCCATGTGGTGTGTTTTGCGCAGACTTGCGAGCAGGTCCAGTATTTTTGCTTGAACAATCACGTCTAGGGCGGTTGTCGGTTCATCGGCTATTACCAGATCAGGGTTCAGTGCTATTGCCAAACCGATCATTATACGTTGCCGCATTCCACCACTGAATTGATGAGGATAATCATTGACGCGTTCAGACTGTATTCCCAAGTCTTTCAAGACAGTCTTTGCCCGTTCGAATGCTTGTTTTTTGCTTGTGTTAGGTTCATGCGTTCGTATCAGCTCCACAAAATGTTCGCCGATTCGTTTGACAGGATCCAAGGATATCATCGGGTCTTGGAAGACATAAGCAACGCGCTTTCCTCTGATGGAACGCATCTTGTCCTCTGGCAGTCCCAAAATGCTTTCTCCATCAACGTTTATTTCGCCTCTGCTTATAACACCCGGGTACGGGACTAATCGGATGATAGAAACGCCTAGGGTTGATTTTCCAGAACCCGATTCTCCAACCAGACCCAGCGTTTCTCCTTTTCCCAAGGAGAACGACATGTCGTCAACGGCGTGTATTGTTCCTCTGCTTGTGCGATAATCAATGGCTAATGAGTCCACCTCCAACAAAGGCAATTTTCCACCTCAACGCTGAAGTTTCGGGTTTAGCAATTCACTCAATCCTTCTCCTACCAGAGTGAACCCGAGGGCTAAGAGGATTATCATGAGACCGGGAAAAGTTATGATCCACCATGCTCCACTAGAAAGAAATTGCCATCCGTTCTTCAAGTCCCATCCCCAGTCAGGTATGTTGTAGGGCACTCCTAGACCTATAAAAGTCAAGCCAGCAGCTGTGAGAACGGCGTCAGCAAAGTTGACTGTGGCAACGATTATTATCGAGGGAATAACGTTTGGAAACACGTAGCTTATCAGTATCGTGTACCATTTTGCACCAGATGATTTGGCTGCTTCTATGTACGTTAGCTCTTTTATACTCAAGACCTGGCTTCGAACTATCCTGAAATAGGAGGGGATATAGACGACGGCTATTGAAAGAGCCATGTTGATCACTCCAGGACCTAGCATGGCAGCCACAGCAATTGCGATGACGAGGCCCGGGAATGCGTAAACGGCGTCTATCACCAAGGAGAAACCTCTGTCAAACATTCCCCCAACATAGGAAGAAAAGAGCCCTAAAGGTACACCGACGAGAAAACAGATGAGGACAGAAAGAACTGAAATCTCAAGCATTATCGAACCTCCGAACAGAATCCTGCTGAGCATGTCAAAGCCGAGTTGATTGGTCCCCATTGGGAACCCCAGACTTGGTGGAGCCCTTATCGAACCGACCTGTAAATTTGGATCGTGCGGCGATATCCACGGAGCCACTGCTGTCATGACGATGATTGCTGAAACGATGGCTATACCAACAATAACCATCCATCCCGAGGGGCCTCTTCTTGTAAGGGAAGTCAGTTGTGGAACTATGCGCGCGAGGATGCTTCGCTTCATCTTGGCTTCTGTCATTCTTCTTCCTTCCTAGAGTCTTATTCTGGGGTCAAGATAGGCATAGAGGATGTCGACGACGAGACTTACGAGCGCGACGAGCAGGCCGAAGACTACTATGGCGCCTTGGATTGCGGTGTAGTCTCTGAAATTGATCCTGTTTACGATGTATCTTCCAAGTCCAGGCCATGAAAAAGTGGTCTCGGTGAGTATCGCTCCTCCCAGCAGCATGGCGAACTGAAGTCCCATCATTGTCAGGATGGGCAGGAAAGCGTTTCTTAATGCGTATCCATAGGTCACTGTTGTCTCTTTTAGCCCTCTTGCTTTTGCAGCTGTTACAAAGTCAAGTCGAAGGGTTTCAAGCATGTTTGTCCTTGTCAACCTTACGAAGATCCCTGATAGAACAATTCCGAGCGTTATGGAAGGCAGCAGAAGGGCCTTGACAGATCCGAAGAACGTGAATATGTTACCTTGGAGAAGACTGTCAATCGTGTACAAGCCTGTTGATATCTGCAGTTTTCCTGCCTGCACAAAGTGCCATGAAACAAAGGCGTAGATAACCCACGTTATTATGAAAGCAACGACAGAGATGGCAATTCCTCTGTACTTGAGGTTCTTGCGTCTCATTTTCAGGATGACGATACACATGAGGAAAACGATTAACCCAGCAATGGATGAAAGCAGGAAATGGTTGGGAAAGCCTCCCGGTAGGGCGCTCAAGGTTATAGTAAGACCAGTGGGTGGCGTTATGGATGGGTCGAGGCGCAGTCCGGTTGGAAGCCAATGAAGGTAAACTCCAAAGATTAGCTGTAGGACTATGCCCAAGAAGAAGACTGGAACGGCGTATGTTACTGTGCCGAAGCCTCTTATGAATTGGTCTAGAACAGAATTGTACGACTTGGAGGCCACGACGCCCAGAAGTATTCCTATCACACACGCGATGATCATGGAGTAAATGGCCAGTTCGAGGGTGGCAGGAAATGCTGAGAAAATCTGGCCTCCCACATCCTCAAAGGTTTGCATGGACTTTCCCAGGTTGGGGTACCCGTGTGCCAACAGATAGTTGATGTCTACAATACCCCCAATGTAATCAATGTACTGTTCCAGTATCGGTCTGTCTAACCCCAAGATATGTCTCATCTGGTCCATTGTTGCCGGGTCAGCCTTCTTCTCGAAATGGAGGGCAACAGGATCGCCGGGGAGAACACGCATTACCAAGAAAACCATTGAAAGAAGCAGTAGTAGAGTTGGTATCATGAGCACTAGTCTTGTGATGATGTATGAACGAAGCCCCATAATGTTCTACCCTAGGTTGGGATTTGTGATTTCAGCATAAAAATAGAAAGAGGGGAGATTAAAGCTTGCTATTATGTGAAGGATATCAGCCAGTACCTCATGTCTTGGGTGATGTCCAAGTAGATGCCGTTAATGTTCGGTTTCGTCACTGCCCAAGCGCTACTCACGTAAAGCGGGACAACCGAGCATTGCTGTACGGCCATAGCGTCTATCTGGCCATAGAGTTGTGTTCTTAGAGTCAGGTTTCCTGTAGCCCTTGCTTGATCGTACAAACTGACCTGGGTACTGTTAGCGTAGTTAGTGTGCAGCCATTCGGCCCAGTAGAGGAATGAGTAGTCATCTGGGTCAACGTAGTCTGGGTACCAACCGTATACGTAAGCGTCCATTATCTCGCTGTTCCTATTCGCTCTGTAGCTTGCCCAATCTGCAGATTTCAAAGTGACTGATATGACGCCGCTTAATTCAAGTGCAGTCTTGTAGAGGAGGGCTTGGTCGGCGCTACTTGGGTAGTGTCCTGAAGACTCGTACCACAATTCAAACGTGAGCTTGTTGTTCTCGTTGTAGCCCAGTTGGGCGAGCAAGCTTCTGGTCAACGTGTAATTTGCGTCTCCGAGATCTTTGAAAGCTTCTGTATGTCCCAGCATACCTGGAGGAATTATGCTGTACAGCGGCTGCGACAGGCCGAGGAACACTGTCTGGCACACATCTGACCTGTTCAATGCGGCTGCTACTGCCATCCTCACTCGGGCGTCATTGAACGGTGGACGTTTTTCTTGGAAGCACAAGTATTGGACGAAGGCGCCTGTACCCCACCAGACCTTGACGTTCGGATTATTGTTGAGGTCAAGTGCATCGGTTGGCGATATTTGCCTGAAGGCCATGTCCACGTCGCCTGCTTCAATTGCCAGTCGCAGCACCGACGCGTCGCTGTAGAACCTGAATATTATGTGCTTTATCTTTGGGTATCCGCTTGTAGCGTTCCAGTAATGCGGGTTTGCGTCCAGTTTGATCTCAACGTCTGATCCGCCCACACGGTTCCATTCGGACAAGTAGTAGGGGCCGACAGACGCAACTGGGGTGCTTTGCCTAGGATTCCCTGCTGTGTAGTTCACCTGTGCGATTGGAGCGTAGGCGGGGTCAACTATGGCTGAGGCTCTGCACGCTATAATTCCTAGGAACGCACTGAATGGAAAATTCAGGACGAACCTCACTCTGTAAGTGTCAAGAACCTCTGTGTGGTTTATGATTAGGTCGTATCCCAAACCTGCTGGTGCACCTTCTGGAATGCTGGGTTCCAGTGTTATGTCTCTGTCGAAGCTGTACTTCACGTGTGTGGCGTTGAATACTGTGCCATCTGGAAACGTTACGTTTTGTCTCAGGTTGAAGTCCCAGACTGTTAGGTCACTACTGAAATTCCAGCTTGTGGCTAGGTCTGCCTCGAAGTCGGCCCCTGTCGTTGAGTTCGGCTGGACGCTGACAAGCGTTCCGGATATCTGTTGGAGTATGTTCCATCCGAAATAGTCGTATGCTTGGGCAGGGTCAAGGGTGAGCTCAACAGAGTCTGTTGTTCCCACAATTATGGTTTCTTTCGCTTGCGCTGCCAAACCTGCTTCTATCGCCGTCAACCTTGCCAAAACGCTGGCAAGTGTCTCACCAGTTAGTCCAACGGACTGCGCTACAGCTGAGGTTAGGTTTGCTATGCTAGTCGTCAAGGTGGTGACGTCGTCGGTTAGTTTGGATATGTTATTCGTTACCGTAGAAGTGTAGTATATTGAAGTGCTTGAAAGAATAATGCTGATTAATACCAAAACTACTATTCCGATTTCAATCCTGCTTGCCATATGTTTATTCTTCCTTTTCAACTTACAAAGCTACATGTGACAGCTTACGTTATTTAAGACTTGCTCATTGAATTGATGGGGCACAGTCGATATCTTGGCGCAGAATAACTGAACCGAAGAATCTTCGCATGTAAGTACAACTCCAGCCCATGAGGTTTTAAGAAACAATCCAAGAAAGCCTGGTGACAGCGTTCTGAAAAGGTGGAAAAGACCATCTTGGCAGCGGGCGTATTGGGCTCAAGGATTTTGGATGCTGTGGTTGAAGAAGATGAGATACTGGAAGCATACGTGGAACTTGGAAGAAAAGGCCTCCTCGTGGAGCCGAGTTCCGCTGTTGCATACGCGAGTTACAAGAAACAGCTCATAAACAAAGAGATCTCACGAGAAAGTAGCACGATGATAATCCTGACGGGAAACGGTTTGAAAACGACGATTAGGCCGGTTTGATACGGGTTCTCATGGGTTAATCCTCTGAAATCTTGGTTTCGGCTGATTTTTTTAGAAATACTTATATTGTGAGGCTGTTTCTGTTTGTGACGCATTAAGGAGGTTATAGGATTTGTCATCACAACAAGCTGGCGGTGTTCCAGTTTTAGTGCTGAAAGAAGGTTCAAACCGCTCAAGAGGAAAGGAAGCGCAAAACTCAAACATAGAAGCAGCAAAAATCGTTGCTGAAGTAATCAAGAGCTCTCTCGGACCTAAGGGCATGGACAAAATGCTTGTCGACAGTTTCGGCGACGTGACGATAACGAGTGACGGGCGCACAAATATCTGGCGAGCTTCTGAACAGGGCTCAGGAACTGATTGAGAAGGGCGTTCATCCCACGATAATAATTGACGGATACAGAAAAGCTTCAGAAAAAGCATTGGAAATCTTGGAGAAAATCGCGATAGAAGTGGATCTTAACTCTCAAGATTACTTGAAGAAGGTTGCAATGACCTCGATGGCCAGCAAGCTGGTCGCTGAGCACAAGGAATACCTGGCGGATATAGCGGTCAAGGCGATTCTTGCAGTTGCGGAGAAGGAAGGCGAGAAATACAAGGTCGACGTGGACGATGTCAAGGTCGAGAAGAAGGCTGGCGAGTCTGTGAGGGACACGAAGCTCATTCAAGGCATTGTTCTGGACAAGGAAATCTCACATTCGGGAATGCCCAAGCGTGTGGAAAAAGCGAAAATAGCCCTGCTGGACTGCGCGCTCGAGATTGAAAAGACCGAGTTCGACGCCAAAATCAACATCGAAAGCCCTGAGCAGATGGAGGCTTTCCTAAAACAGGAAGAAGACATGATGCGTGACATGGTTGATAAAATTGCGAAGACGGGCGCAAACGTTGTTCTGTGCGAGAAAGGCATTGACGACATGGTTCAACACTTCCTTGCAAGAAAAGGAATCATTGCGGTTCGACGCAACAAGAAGTCAGACATGGAGAAGCTTGCAAAGGCCACTGGAGGAAAAGTAGTTTCAAACTTGGACTCTATTACCTCGGAAGATCTGGGTTATGCAGCCCTCGTGGAGGAACGCAAGATAGGCGACGACAAGATGACTTTCATAGAAGGGTGCAAACATCCCAAAGCCGTCACGATTCTGATCAGAGGCGGAACACAGCGCATAGTCGACGAAGCTGAAAGATCCCTGCACGACGCACTGTGCGTGGTCAGAGACGTGGTTCAAGAGCCAAAAGTGGTCGCCGGCGGCGGCGCGCCTGAACTGGAAGTTTCACGCATGCTGAAGAAGTTCGCGGAAACTCTTCCGGGAAGGGAGCAGCTGGCAGCCCGAGCCTTTGCGGAAGCTCTTGAAGCCATTCCGACAACGCTGACGGAAAACGCTGGTCTAGACCCGATTGACATACTGTCCGAACTGAGGTCAAGACACGAGAAAGGCGAAACATGGGCTGGAATAGAAGTCAACACTGGAAAAGCACAGGACATGACTAAAGCCGGAGTTTTTGAACCCCTTGCCGTCAAGAAGCAAATAATCAAATCGGGAACTGAAGCTTCCACGATGTTACTGAAAATCGACGACGTGATTGCCTCTGGAAAGATGAAGACTCCTCCGGGACCCCCAGGAGGCGGTGGCCCACCGGGCGGTGGCTACCCAGGAATGGGTGAGTACTAGAACACGTCAGAAAAAAAGAGAATCACGATTGGACCGCCAAAAATAACTCGGTTCGAAAAGGCAAGGATAGTGGGGGCTAGAGCCCTTCAAATAAGTATGGGAGCCCCCATACTTGTCGACGTTTCAGAAGGCTTCACGGGACCCATAGACATAGCGTTGAAAGAGTTCGCAGCCGACATACTGCCCATGACTGTGAGACGAAAGTTGCCAGACGGTTCCTTCCAGGACATCCCGCTGACATGGCTTCTTGAACAGCGCTAGACACTTCCCCTTTTTTGTTTCTGCAAACTCTGCTCTGCCGTTTTGAGTGTTTCCCTGATTTTCGTCCAGTGTGCACCTTGCCAGTAGACTTGGCCGCATTTTGGACACTCCCAGAACTCTGTGTAATGTTCAAAAGTGCTTTTCTCAACTCGGCTGGCCACTTCTTCTTTTGAAACGGGCTTCACTTGGGTGTTGCATTTTGGGCATCTGGATGTTGCCATGTCTATTTCAAGGCTGATGCCGAATCTCTTAGCGAGTTCTGCGAGTCTCTGTTCTTCTGTTTGTCCTTGAACGTAGAAGGCGTCGACTTCTTTGGCGACAGCGTGCTGATAGAGTTCAAAGTCCCTCGTGAGTAGGATCCTTTGCTGCTTCTTGGCGATTGTTAACAGTTCAGAATCGTCCATGTTGTTTGAGTATTTCACGTCGTGTCCCATCATTCGAAGCCAGCGAGCCAGTTTGCCGAGCATTCCATCGATGACAAACTTCAAAGGGCTACTCTCTCCGGATTATTCGTCCGCTTCCAGGTTTCGCCACTATTTCGTCATCGTCCATGACCAGTTGACCGGCAACGATGGTTTTAACCGGTTTTCCTTCGACCTCGCGGCCTTCGAATGGTGACCATTTTGCTTTTGAATGGAACTTTGACGCGTCAACCTTGTACTTTCTGTGGAGATCTACAATGGTTAGGTCAGCGTCGTTTCCTTCTTTCAAGCGGCCTTTGTTTTTCAGTTTGAAGATTTCCGCGGGGTTTTCAGACATTAGTCTAACCACGTCGCCGATTGATATTCGTCCGCGTCGGACTTCGGTGAGGAGGAGCGGAAGCGTTGTCTCTAAGCCGGGTATTCCGACTTTTACGTCCCAAACAGACTCTGCTTCTTTTTCTTTCAGAGTGTGGGGCGCATGATCCGAACCTATGACGTCGACCCAGCCGTTCTTGACAGCTTCCCACAAACCGTCAACGTCACTTTTATCACGCAAAGGCGGCATAGTCAGCGCCAAAGTTCCAACCCGTTTCAAATCCTTGGCGGACAGGAACAGGTGATGAGGTGTTACTTCACACGTTATTGGCAGCCCGGACTTCTTGGCTTCAATTATTGCCTTAAACCCTGCTTCCGTGCTTACGTGACAAAAATGCAGATGCATGTCAGTCTGCTTTACAAGTTTCGACAAACGTTCGACAGCTTTAACTTCGACGTCCTCAGAGTGTGCCTTCAAGAAAGCATTGATGTCGTTCCGCCCAGTGTGCTTGAACTTGTCCTTATTTCTCTTCAGAGTCTGCTCATCCTCTGCGTGAGTAGCCGTTAGAATTCCTAAGCTACCAGCAATTTTGAATGCGTCTATAATAGCTTGGTCGCTGTGGATGTTCAGCCCGCCGACTTGTTCAGCCATGTAAAGTTTGAAGCCGACGGCATCTTCTCTTACAATTCCTTGGATTTCCGAATTGTCTTTTGGAAATTCAGAATAGAAACCTACGTTCACCGAAATCTTTCTTTCAGCAATTCCAATTCTGTTTCTGAGAGTTTCAACGCTCATGGTCACTGGGTTGTTGTTGGGCATGTCGAAAACTGTTGTCATCCCGCCGGCCGCTGCCGCCGCAGTGCCGCTGTAAAAATCCTCTTTGTATGCCTTTCCCTCATCTCGCAGATGCACATGCACATCGATCAAACCCGGCAGCACTAGGAGATTCTTCAAGTCAAACCTTGCATCTGACTTCGGCATGTTCGTTTCTCTGCCTACCTTGAGAATCTTGCCGTCATCAATTGCCACGCTGCAATCCACTATCGTCTTATTCATGTAGGCCTTCGCGTTGATTAATACGAGGTCCACTATCAAACCGCGACACCCTTTGTGCCTGAATAACATTCGACAATCCGTTAAAGGTTTGTCATTAGATTGCCGTTCCTTTCAGGTTTCGTACGTTTACGTAAGGTTCCTTCACAATTTGGCTTGGGGTAAACGCGTGTCGTTGTGCGATTTTCAAGAGCTGTACCGTTATCTTGTGGATGATTTCGTCATTGAGTACTGTCGAAGACTTCAGAAGCGAGATTTCACAATGAAGAATGAGGACTTTTCAACGAACCGAAAGGGAAAGAGAGAATGCCTCAACGATTTCTTGACGCGCAATCTGACCAGAAGCTTGAACGAATACTTCCAGACCAAGGTTGAGATTCCCCGAATTAGAATGGGAAAGAAACAAGAAATTGAAACGTTAATCAATGAAGAAGCCTTACTACTTGCCAAATATCTGAGAAATGAAAGAGAAACGTGGAAACCAAGACTTTGTTCAGTTGATTGAAGGCGCGCGTCAGGATGTAATGTGGGTCGGAAAAACAAATGAGTTCAGTTAGTGATTGGCGGGTTACACCAAGAAGGAGTCGGAGTGAACTTCCGAAGGACATCACGCTTGACTTGAAAATAGATATTTTCCATGAACGCATTGAGGGTTGGAAACTTGATATTGCAGACCAACTGATCAACGGCATCAAAGACGAAAAGGGTAACACAATAACAGAAGGCAATCCAAATGCGGGATATGCAGTTCTGGACATCATACTGAGCTACTTTGAAATGATCGCCAAGTATCAAGCTGGCTATCTAGGTATAAAGTCAAAACCGTACTTCAAAAAGGGAGTATGCATGGTTTTCCCAGAATTGGAACGTGAAGACCCAAACTTGGTCGATATGCTGTTAGATACACTCTACTACGGTGCGCGCTGCGGGCTATATCATAACGGTCTTACTGACACTAGCATTTATCTGGAGGGCGGACGCCCACCAATAACTTTCCTGTCTGACGGGAAGGCGATTATAAATCCACATGAACTAGTTCTCGTAGTGAAGAGACACTTTGACAGTTACATAGAACAACTCAAAGACGTAAGAAATTTGGAACTAAGACAGAAATTTGAGAAAAGATTTGACGAAGATAATTCCCCGTAAGGTTTGGGTTTGGGAGTAAAGTTCTATCCAACCAACACCCAACCCGACCTAAAGAGACGAGGAAAAAAGAATGGAACTGACAGAAGATGAGGTGATTCTATTGGGCCTTTTTTAGCATTTCCAGAATTTCTTCGTTCTTGCTCACAATCTTTCTTTCCATTGTATTCCATGAGAGCCATGCCATCATGCATGGTTCCTTTTGGAGTTTTTGCATAGCGTCAAGACTCCCTTCGAACACCATGTATATTATGTGTTCTGGGAAGTCAGTCCATGAGCCAAGTAGCTTTATTCCCTGTTTCTTCGTCAGGCTGTCTATTGTAGATATGAATTCCAAAGTACTCTTCCGATGTTTCTCATGAAAAGCAGGGCAGTTGTCAGGAGTATGCCTACTTATATACATGAATACTGGCATAGTCCAACCTAATTCAGAATACTTTATAAATTTTATGGTGGGTTTGGGGTTTGGGGGTAAAGTTTTATCCCAGCCAACTTTCGCACCCGAGGATGCGGAGGTTCTATGCTACGTTTGAGACGGTGCGTTTGACGGATTGACTGTTTGCGTTACTGTGATGCCAATCTGATTTGTCTTTGTCCTTTGACTGCATCATAAATGGTTTTAACGGAGTAGCCGAAGGGACTGAGCATGTTGGCTGCTGATGTGTAGAGAAGAAGCAGGTACTTCTTGGTGTCCGAGTCCGTATTCTTCTCTATTAGCTCTTCTGCCAGAACTCTTCTTTCGTGACGTTTGTTTTTGGCGCTCGTGAAGAGGAACCTGACGTTCTTTCCTGCCGCAACCTCAGCTCCTTCTTTGATTAGTTGTTCGGCTGCGATGACTTGGCTGACCCGTTGCTTGTAGCTCTTCGGATCCTTCGACAAGTGTTTTGTTATTATCAGATCCCAGACTGAAACCTCGCCGTCCAGAAGCTTCTGCCTGTACTCTTTCAGCTCCTTCAAAGCGTCAGGAATCTTCTCGACAAATTCTTTCGAGTTTTTGGCCTCTGCAAGCACTTCCAACATTCTGGTCTGAGCACTGCACACAAATGGGGGAGTGTCTCTTCTTCTAACCTCCAGACCTCTTACCTTGATTTTGCCGCTCTCCATCACTCCGTAGTAACGGTTCAAAACACCCACGTTCGGATGCATTCTAGACGGAAGAAAAACAATCCAGTTATACCGACCCTCAAAACTCAGCGGAATCCTCGTCTCCTCGCGTACCCGGCTGCACAATTCCTGATACTCCTCATCCGTTGCTCCTCTCTTCTTGAGCCAAAGCGAATCAACAATGCCGTGAACAATCCTGAATCCCTTTTCTTCGGCTATTCTTGACGCTCTCAGAAAGGCTTCTCTGCCGAAAGCGCAGACGCCTATGTGCCCGTCCACAGTGCCAAACCGTGCGTTTCTGTAGCCCAGGTAGCCGAAGCACGTGACGAGAATCCACTTCAGAGCCGTCTGCCGATTGTCGTAAACCTCCCTCAGCCTTTCATCCTCAGCCTCCGACTTCAGCCTCTTGTAGAGCAGCCTCTTCGCGATCACGGGCTTCAGAGCCTTCGGAACGATTCCCACTTTTTTCTCGCAGATGTTGTAGCCCAGTTCTGGAATGCGAAGCTTCGAGTCTGGACAGCACTTACACAGCACCGTTTCGGCAGAGATGTTGTTGTTAACCATCACCGTCGGGTACATAGAAGCAAAGTCAACCTCCCCAACATCGTCATGCACGCCCACCTCCGGCTCATAGACGAAGCCACCCTTATCCCCGACGAGCAGCTCAAAAGCAGACTTGAACGCCTCAGGAATACTCTTGTTCCTCGGAATCAACACGCCATCCTTCATAGCCTGATAAAACTGAATCGAAGACATGCTCGAACCTATCGACGAACGCGCAGCCGTGTGCAGCGAAACCCTGCAAGTCCGCGCAATCTCAAACAACCCGTCCAGCCCACACTCGGCCAGGATAAACGTGTTCCTCTCGTCAACGTGAACCCTACCATACAAACGCCTCATCGGAGCCCTGTAAAAAGTGCGACCATAAGAGAAGAAAGTCCTTCCACGAACCTTCCTAGCAACAAGCGGCGTGCCTTCCCGACCCAAAACAAGCTTATCCACAACCCCGTTAATCACCGCCCTCCGAACAAGGTAGACGAAAAGATACGAATCTCCACCCTTCGTAACAATAATATCTGGATCAAGCTCTTTAATCACCTGCACGAATCGAAGCAACTTGTACTCCTCGTCGCCCGAATCGACGACTTCTCCGCCACCGCCTTGGCTCACCGTGATTCTGCTTACGGGATCGCTTGTCTTGGCAATCTTGCCCTGCTTGGCAACTTCCACGTCGATTCGCGAGATTCTCAAAGGCGGAATCGCGTAATCCACGCTTTCAGCCGAATCAAGCAGGCCATACTTCAATCGGCCGCTCTCAGACTTGACGTCAACGAGCGCCAACGGAAAAACGTCACGATCGTAAAAGTACAGCTGCTCATGCTTCAAATCACAGTTAAAAACCTCGTACTGCAGGTACCTTCCAGACTTCAACACTCGACGAGTGAACGAAGACAGTCTTCTGCAGTCTTCGAGAACCACTTCGAGAACGTTGGACTCTTCGACGTCAGTTGCCTTCGCACGCCTTCGAACAAAATCCCAAGAAACAACCGCCCCGTCGTACGGAAGCTGAGCGGCAAGCCTCTCCAAGCCTTCCTCTTTTCCTGAAACGTAGATTGTGGGCTTGAAACTGTCCGTGAATCGCAGGCGTTCTCCGTTTTCACTTATAATCCAAACCGCAAACTCTCCCAGTTTGGAAGGGTATACGTCGAGTACCCAGCCCCTCACATGATCAGGGTTGAGCTGGCTTCTGTTTGACTGCAACGAGTTCCTTCTCCAGACGCATTAGAGTCTTCTGCTGTTCCAGCAGGATGCACATGACCATCGACTCGAACACCTCGGGCCGCGTAGCGTTGCTTCCAGCCGAAGCGTGATTCCTGCACGCGTCAGTCATCCGTTCAAACGCCTCTCTGTCATCACTGCGCAAGGCCTTGGCAAACCCGTTCCAAGTCCGAATCTCCGTGTCTAAAGCAATCCGGTACGATTCAACCGTTTTCCCCATCACACACCACCTCTCACGAAATCGTCCAAAGTCAAATTCTCACATGGAAAATCAACACGTCCAAGCTTGAACAACGAATGCTTCTCGAGAGCAAACTGCTTGCCAAACGGGTACGTCCGCTTGTTCGTCACCGATATCGTGACGTTCGATCTTGCGCAAGCAACTGCGTGCAAGAAAGCACGGCGCCTAGAATAGGGGTGCGGCAAGCAAGTGGCAAGCACTATTGTGCCTTTCTTCTCGGCAAACTCGGAAACGTGAGCGCAGACCTGACTGAAAACCTCTCTGCTCTCGTCCGGCTTAATGTCCTTGTCGAGGTATAGTCCTTGAAAATCCGATATGATCACGAATTTCGCCTCATACTTGTCGATGGCTTCTTCGAGGCCGTCGAGGATTAGCGAAGTCATCTGGTGCATTGTGAACGCTCTTGAGATAAAGAATCGCTTAAGGATATCCTTCGGCCTGAGATGGTGCAGCCTAGCCAGCCGCGAAACCCTGTACAGCCTGAACGTGTTTCCGCCGTCCACGAACACGACGCTTGATCCCAAGCCGCCCAACTGGCAGGGCAGACAAGCCCTAACAGCCAGAAGCGAAGACAACGTCAAGACGTGTGGCAGGCCGTACATCACGGCGAAATCGCCCATCATGAACCCTGGGAACAGACTGTCTATGTTCTGCATGTTGAACGATAGCAAGGCTTGAGATGGAAGCGGCTTGATTAGGGTACTTTGCGCCAAAACCATTCACTTCCTCGAGTTAACAGGGATTAAGACACGGGCTTCCCTACACTTTTAACTGTTAGCCAGAAAAGTACGTCCATGAAAGGGGAGAGAGAAGAGTTAAAGTGAAGAAAGGCATGGAAAGCGCGCGCGGGAGACTCGTGGCGCTCGTGATTCTTTTAATGCGATGTTGAATTTTGGTTATCAGACGATTCTTTTTCCTGAGGTTTGGAAGGCTGTGAGCTATGCTGGGCTGGATTTCTATGCTGGATATTTACATGCTGATAGATCTGGAAAGCCTTCTCTTGTCTTGGATTTGATGGAGGAATTTCGCCAACAGCTTGTCGATCGGACCTTGGTGGGGCTGATCACAAGAAGCATCATAAAACCTAACGAAATTTTGGCTACGGAAGCTGTTGAGGAAGGCCGAGTCTTGAGTAAGGATGTGGTTAAGGTTTTGTTGGCTAGTTTTCAGGAGCGTTTGGACAGTGAGGTGATGTTCAACGGTCAGAAAGGATCGTTGAAGAGCTTTATTTATTTGCAGGCACATTGTGTGGTGCGTTTTCTCTTGAAGGAAGCAGAGTATGTGCCCTTCTGTCTAGGATGGTAGCTGTATGATAAAAAGAGAATTCTTTTTTTGTGTGTGCGGTTGTCAGGTGATTGTTTTTGCGGTATGTTGTGATTTATGATGTTTCGGATGATAATTTGCGGGCACTTGTTGCTGAGACGCTTAAGGATTATGGGTTGCAGCGGATTCAGTACAGTGGGTTCATGGGGGATCTTCGGCGGGATGAGTTGAACAGTTTGCTTGTGGACTTAAAGAATCTGATTAAGGATCTGGTTGAGAACGTTCTGCTTTTCTCTATGTGCGACAGTTGCTTGAAGGGAAAAAAAGAGGTAGGCAAGCCGAAGAAGTACCAGTTCAAGGAGGAGAAAGACAAGATTGCGTATTTTTAATGGTGTATTGCTTGACAGTCGGTGCAAAACGTTTATGTATGCATTTGGTATCTATTGTATACGGTGGTTGTGTTGACGCTTAAGCCTTTGGCTGTAAGAGTGCCTGCAGAAGTGGAAAAAGAAATTCGCGAAATCATTGAAGAAGAAAAGCTCGATAAAGCAACAGTAGTGAGGAACCTTCTTGAAATCGGCATAGCGGAATGGCGCAAGCAGACCGCGCTGGAACTCTTGCAGAAAGGTAAAGTGACCTTTGCGAAGGCGGCCGAGACTGCAAGACTCTCTTTATGGGAGTTTGCTGACTTGGTGAAGCAGCGCAACGTCGAGTGGGTCCGCTACACGCCTGAAGAAGTTGAACGGGAGTTTAGTGAAGCGTCGGCGGCGAAGTGCAAGTGAAACCGCCAGTTTTCAATTCGACGCCCCTGATTTACTTAACGAAGGCTGGGCTCAGCAGGGTTTTTGAGGGGTTGCAGGGTGAAAAGTTGACGTCGCCAGTTGTTAAGAGAGAGGTTGTTGATGAAGGCAAGCGCAGAGGCATTCCTGATGCGATTGTTTTGGATACGCTGTTTGTGAATGGAGTTTTCAAAGTTTGCGAACCTATGGATAAGAAGTTTTTGGCGAGGTTGTTGGAGACGCATGGGCTTCACTTGGCGGATGCTGAGGTTTTAACTATCGCTCGTGAACGTTCAGGAATCGCGGTGATTGATGATGAGGTGGCGAGGAAGACTGCGAAGGTTTATGGTGTTGATTATGTTGGTTCGCCTTATGTTTTGATGCAGGCTGTCTGTGAAGGGCTTATTTCGAAAGCGAAGGCTAAGCAAGCTGTTAATGACATGGTTTCTGCGGGTTGGCATTGTAGCGTGGAGAGCTACGCGAAGATTATGGAAGCCTTAGAGAAACTGTAAGGGTTTTAAACGTTGGGCAAGTTTAGGGATGAATGGTTGAAGCGGCAACAGCGGTTGCCTGTTTCAGATATTGCTGAGTCTTTTGTCTCTGTTACTGATATCAAGCATTACGTTTATTGTCCCCGGTTGGTTTATTTTGATAGAGTTTTGCATGCGGCGCCAGTTTTTGGTTCTCAGCAAGAGGATAGTAAAGAATTGCATGAAGATTATGTTGCTAAAGAGCTCAGGAGAAAAGACGCAGTCTACTATTCGCCTGAGTTTGTTGGTGCCGAGAAGTTTTTGTTTACAACGTTGAGTTCTGGTGAGTTGGGGTTGCAGGGTAACGTTGACTGCATAATCAAAACCGCGAAGGGCGAGTTTGTTCCTGTGGAGTACAAGAACATGAGCTCTGACGATGGCCCAGTTTGCATGGACCACAAGTACCAACTCGTCGCCTACGCCTTGCTCATCGAAGAGAATTTTGGTACAATCGTTAAGCAGGGGTTTGTGAATTACATTATGGACTCACAACACGATAGAGGACAATACGACTGCGCGCGCTCGAGTCGCGGGGTGAGTCGCTCAGATGAGGACAGAGATTTTTCCTTTTTCTCTTGGGTTCAACGACTGCTACATAATTCGAGAACAAGGCGTGATAATGATTGACGGTGGACCACCTAATAAGAAAATGGATTTAATCAAAGCGATGAAGGAAATCTCATTGAACCCTGAGAACATCAAGTTGATTGTCATAACTGATGGGCATCCAGACCACATTGGCTCTGCCAGAGACATCAAAGAACCCACAAAGGCGAAGATTGCAATGCACCGACTGGCAAAGGATTGTCTTGAAACTGGAGAATGGAAAAAGATGCATACGCCTGGAGGGTGGATAGGCAGAAAAATGCTCGGTCGAGTTGTCACATGGTTTTATGGCGAGATTCCATCCGCTGAAGTTGAACTAGTTGTCGAAGATGATGGTCTGTCTTTGAAGGAGTATGGAATTTCTGGAAGAATTGTCTACACTCCTGGGCATACCATGGGTTCAGTTAGCGTGCTATTGGATTCTGGAGAGGCTTTTGTGGGAGACCTTGCAATGAACAAGCTTCCATTCAGGCTTGGCCCAGGGCTACCCACCGTTGCTGAAGACAGCGGTAAAGTCAAAGAAAGCTGGAGGAAATTACTGGAACTTGGGGCAACAACAGTCTATCCCGCACACGGAAAACCGTTCTCGGCCGAAGTAATCAAGAAGGCTCTGAAGTGATACATTAAAAGCATAAGCGCGCGCTGCGCATGTCTCGGTAAAATCAAGAACGCGCGAAGGAAGATTGCGTACGAGCGAGATTTTCAAAGCCTGCGAGGGGAGTGCCAGAAACTCTCCATTTTTTCGCCACATTCAGATGGATTTCGCACGGTTATCATCTCTTTTTGATAGTAGCCTGGAAGTTGTCGTTTGATGTGAGGCTGGGTGACGCGTTCGTCCAGCATCGCTATGCATCCTCTGTCTTCTGCTGACCTGTGAACGCGCCCGCAAGCCTGAACGAGTCGCAGTATAGCTGGAGCAAAATATGCGTAGGTTCTCCCTTTCCCCGGAAACTGCTGTTCAAGATAATCGATGAGCGATTCTTCATAGACGTTCCATGTTGCCAACGGCAATCCCATAGTCACGACGCACTTGAGCACGTTGCCAGGGTAGTCCATTCCTTCACTCAGTTTGGCCCCCATGACTCCATAAAGAATATTGTTAGACGAGCTTCTCAGCTTCTCAATCACCTCATTTCTTCTCGTGCCCTGCTCCTCCATAATCATCCTTCTATTCGTCTTAATCAGCCTTGCAACTTCATGCATCAGCCCGTAGCTCGTGAAGAAAAACGCCAAATTGCCCGGTGTAGCCCGCGAAATGGCTTCAACGTAGCTCTTCCATTTTTCAAGCATCACGTCCGTTCTCTTCTTAAACTCTGACGACACGTCCTCAGCTGCCAGTATGAGCCTGTTCTCCCTCGGAAAGGGAGAGTCAAACTCTTTCAGACAAACATTGTCCGAGCTGTAGAGCATCAGATCTCTGTAGACGGTTAGCGGAGACAGAAAACCGCTCATGAGAACTGCTCCTCTTGCTTGTCTCAGAACTGGATCGACGATTTCTCTTCCGTCGAAGCTTCTGACCTCCAAAGCAACCCGACGATTCCGATCTCTTTCAAGCAGATGCACATGTTTTGACCCAACATTGCTGAAAAAGCTCTCCATGAACGTGCCGATTCGATAGTTGTAGCTCGAAATCCTCTCGGAACCAGACTCAAGCCGCTTCTTTTTCACGTATTCCCCATATTCCTGAAGGAGGCCCGCAACTTCAGGACCCGACGCACCATTGTTAGCCACAAACAAATCGCCGAGTTCTTGAGGGTTAAGCAGCCTCAGATCTTCAGCCTTCAAAATGGATTGCGCACGTTGAAAAACCTCTTTTATGAGAACTCGCAGATGCTCCTTGACTGATCCAGACGATTCATGTTCGAAAGTCTCAGTTTCTTTCAAGGCTCTTTCAACCGTGCCCTCCGTCAACTGGTCGGAAAGCAATTCTCTGGCGAAGGTTGGCAGGTTGTGAGCCTCATCAACGATCAAGAAGACCTTGGAAAGGCCGACTCCGAAGCTCTTCAGTATCGACTCCCTAATCGCGGGATCGAAGGCGTAGTGGTACGTTCCGAGAAAAACGTTCGCCTTGGGCAGAACCCTCTTCAAGGCTTCGTAGGCGCAGAATCCTCTTCTGGACATGAACTCGACCGATTCTTCCGGCGCAAGGACTCTTCGCGCACAATCCAGAGCCAAATCTTCCGTCTCTCTTCTCCCTCTCAGAATGCTCATGTAGAATTTACAATAGGGCTTAGCGGAAGATTCGCAGTTCTCTTTCAGTCTCTTGCACTCTTCGAAAAAGTCAAAATACGACAGATCGCCCCTTGTCTTCAACGGACACATGTCTTGTTTGCTGAAGAAGGAAACACAGTAAAGATCTCTCGAGAGCGCCCTCAGCTCCTTGAGGTATATGTGCAGCTGGCTCCTGGTTCGGAAACAAATCATCAGCCTGTTTTCCCCGAGCTCAGGCAAAATCGCAAGCAGCGACGCAAGGGATTTGCCGATTCCACAAGGAGCGCTCCCAACAAAAATCTCCCTGCTCTTAACAGCTTTTGCGGCCTCCTGAACGAACTCCATCTGACCCCTTCGCATCTCATAGTTTTCAGGCAGCACGCCGCTCTTCGGAACCTTGGACTTCAGACTGTAGCCGCTTCTTCTGAGAAGCCCCGAAGCCTTACTCTTGGGCATCAAGAATGTCCCACAGTCGCTACAAAAACGATTGTTCTTGTACTCTTCCGAAGAGTATATCTTACCACAGGTGCGGCAGACGTAAGACAGAGGCAACTATTTCACGATAACATATGCTTAGAGCTGTCAACTTATACTTTGTTGGCATAGCGTGCTAGGTTGTCGCGCGCGCTTTCTTGGAGTTTTGTCCAAGTCGCCAAAAGAGATATTGAGCAAATACATTAGGGCTTATCTTGAGTGAGTGAAATTCTGCAACAAGTTTTATCTTTCGTGGTTGGTTTGTTTAATGGGGCGTTATGATGCCTTCATGGACTTGTCCGAACCCAAAATGCACGTATGACAAGAAGCTCGAGCCTGGACAGCATTGCCCACTATGCGGCGAAGAAGCAAAAGGGTTCAATTTCACCGAGTTTGGCGACATATTGAAAGAGAAGTGGAGCCTCAAAAAGTCGATAGCTAGATCCAAAGAACAAGAAGAAATCTTGGCGAGAATGAAGTTCTGCCCAAAATGCGGTTCAACAAACATCAATTTCCTCATCTTCTACCGCCCCTCCATCTGGAAATGCCTTGACTGCGGCTATCAAGGCGCCCTGATAGTAGAAGACGGCAAGGTTGCAGAAAAAATACGAAAACGCTACCAGAAGCAACAAAGGAAAACAAAACTAGAATCCTAATTCCTGTATGCACGAGCGCACGCCAACATGATTGATTGGGCAATCATTCCACGGAGCCGAAGCGTAGACGGACAAGAGCGCAAAATGGTGCGTTACACAAAAGTTTATAGACGCTTTCTGCTTCTGCTGAAGGGAATATGACTGCCCAGATTACAGAATTCGCCAAGAAGCATTTGCCCGCCATCGTCAGTTTGTTGAATGATGAGTACAGAGATCACGATGAGTTCATTCCATTCGACGAAGGCAGAGTTCAGTCCGAAATCCGTAGTCGCCGTCTCAGGCTTCTTGTTGCAGAAGAGAACGGCAAGGTGCTAGGCCTCATCGGAACCCACTCTCACGAGAACTCGGAAGAACACGTTACTTGGCTTGCCGCGAGCAAAGGACAAAATCAGAAGGCCATTGAAAACATGCTCGTAAACGCCGCGGAAAAGAATGGCAAAGCCAGTGCTGTTCTGATAATGATTGATGAAGGAAGCCCAAAAATAGCCGATTGGACCAAACGAGGCTACATATTGCAACCAGGCTTTCAGCGAATGTCCGCAAAACTCGACGGCCTAAGACCAATCCCAAAGGTTGACGAAGACACCAAACTTCGAAGCTTGAGAGCCGATGGGGAAGAACAGTTCGTTGAAGCTGTGAACAGAGGATTCGGATGGGAAAGGCTACAACGCGGAGACCTTGAAGTCTGGAAAGTCGAAGACCCACCGTTCACTGAGGAGTGGGTGCAGATCGCCGAGGTCAAAGGGAGGATCGTGTCGACTGTCGTGGCAAAGCCAGACACGGACGCAATGAAATATCTGCATCTCAACAGAGGTTATCTAGGTCCAGCAGCGACTCTGCCCGAATTTCGGAACAAACACCTCGCCTCAGCCCTCACGGCTCGAGCGATGAATTTCCTATACAAAAAAGGAATGGACTCTGTGATATTGGGAACGTCGGAACAAAACGTCTCCTCGATCGCTCTGCTGCGAAGTCTAGGCTTTCAGGTAGAAAATGTCAGGAAGATTCTGCGCAAAGAACCGGAAAAAACACGCCCGCCTACCGCACGCAGTCCTTGATGCGAGAGCATAAGGAACAGTCTAGCTTCACTTTAACTCTGGTCTCTCCAACTTCTAAGAATGTCGTATTGACAAACTCCTTTTAACCTTCAAAACTCGCGTTTTCATTTAGATGACGCCTTCGCCAACAAAACAAGGAAGTTACAAAACATGAGGGATAGGCCACTCATAAACTATATCGTGGAAAACGGCAAGTTCAAAGATGACATGTTTGTGAACGTGACAATATGCAACATTCCTGAAAGCCTAGTCAGAGAGTTCTTGCGAACAGTCGTCAACCCCTCCTACCCTGGTGGAATTAGTCAAGCAATTCAAGACTTAATGAAAAAAGAAACCCAAAAACAAAAGAAACTAGACACAGTGCTAGAATAGGCTTTTTGAAAACGCACGCTTTACAAGCTCGAAGATTGGTGGACTAATGCAATCGTTTTTTTGATCACTAAACTTCCCTCCACCGTGCCTTGCTCTTCGCTATCATGAAGAGTGCGACTGCTACAGCCATTAGGACACCCCAATCGAGAACAATCGTCGCAAGCGGTAACGGCAGATACCCTCCAGCATTCTGAGCTAACTCTGCTGCATACGTAGTCGGAGAGAGATAGGCCAAATATCTGTACGGAAGCGGAATGTAAGTAATCGGGTAGTAAACAGGCGGTATCGTCGAGAAAAGCGTCGAAATAAGCCTTGAAAACGCGAAGCTCTGAACTATGTCGCTGGAAAATGTTGAAAGCGTGTAGCCAATCGCCATTGAAGCAAGGAACATCAACAGAAGCACCCCGATCAACTCTAGAACTCCAACAACGCTCAGGACCATAAAGTAGCTCGCGAGCAGAACGAGTACAATCAACGCGGGGATAGAGTAAACAATCTCCGAGATGGCGATTCCAACCATGTAGGTCAGCCAAGTGGTTGGAGAACTGACCACCATATCTTGAAGCTTGAAATCATTCTTCAGGTGTGAGAGATCCGCCTGGAGCGACATGCCGCTCGAGAACATACTCATTATGAACGCGCCCTCAACGGCCTCTCCTATCAGGCTGCCGCGGCTTACGAACACTATTAGAACTAGGAAAGAGAGAGGGGAAAGAACAGTGTTGATGAGGACAATCGGATAGTTCCTCATTTCATACAAGGAATTGACGAGTATCGCAGCCAGAATCTGGCTGAATTTACTCCTCTTCTGCGTCGAGCTCTTCTTGAACGCCGACTGCTTTGCCTCCTTCTCGATTCACAAGATAGAAGAATATGTCGTCAAGCGATATCGGATTGATGGTAAACTTGAATCCGCCTTTGGAGAGTTCTCTTGAAATCCTGAACGCCTCTTCTTCTGCTGTGAGGATTCTGACGTAGCCATCCCTTCCCGTTACTATTTCGCCCTTCGAAAGCGCAAGAAAATCAGGCGCCGGTTTTGAGAGCAGCTTCATGCTGTAGTTGTAATTCACGCTTTGCCTCAAATCCTCGAGTGTTCCGATGCGGATCAGTTTGCCATGATCCAATATGCCAATCTCATCAGCCAGCTGTTCCGCCTCTTCGAGATAATGTGTCGTAAGAAATGTGAACCGGTCCTTCCCAATTTCTTTGAGAATTTCCCAGAATTCTCTTCTTGAGATCGGGTCAAGTCCCGTCGTCGGCTCGTCCAAGAAAATTATTTCGGCTTCTGAGGAGAGGACCGTGGCAACCAAAACCTTTCTTTTCATTCCCCCAGAGAGCATGCGATTCAGAGTATTGGAGTATTCGCCGAGTCCGAGCCTTTCAAGCGACTCGGAGGCCCTCTGTTTTGCCTCAGCGTAGTCGAGTCCTCGCCAAAGAAGATATGACAGTACTGTTTGCATCGGTGTCATCCAAGGTATTGGTCTCGCTTCCTGGGGGACTATGGCAATTTTTTCTCTGAGCCTACGCGGTTCCTTTACGACATCTATGCCGTTTATGGTGGCCCTTCCAGATGTTGGTTCAAGCTCGGTTGCAAGAATACGAACGAGAGTGGTCTTTCCAGAACCGTTCCGGCCTATCAGCACAAAAATACCACGACACGGAATAGAGAAGCTCAGGGAGTCAAGCGCCTTAGTCTTGCTCTTGCCGTAGACCTTGACCAGATGATCACACGTAATTAACTGAGAACTCTCTTCTGTTCTCCCATCCAACATGACTGTTGAATTTTTAGGCGCGCTGTTAACTCTTTCGGTTGACGAAACACAAGACATATGCTTCGTCTATCGACAAACGCGCTAAACACCGAATTCATGAACAGGCATAAGAGCTAAGCCATGTGGACTTCCCACGGTCTTTTGCGTGTCTGGGGAGTAATGATTATTCGTAGAATATCAGTTGCTGTTCCTCGAGTATCCTGTGAAGCTTGTGCACGGCGTCATAGACGTCCTGTTCTCTTTTGGCTCCGGTGCAAACAAGGTTTCCGCTCGCAAACACCAGTATGACCACTTTGGGCTCGTCCATCCTGTAAATCAAGCCTGGAAACTGCTCCGGTTCATACATCGTTTTTCCAAGCTTGCTCACTGCCAGTTCCAAATCTATCTTTCCGCCTAAGCTTGCGGAAGCAACGATGTTCACAACCCTCAAGTCTGGCTTGCTGATGATGATTATTCCGCCCTTCTTCAGCTCCTTAACAACCGTCAAAACAGCCCTGCGCGCTTCCTTCTCCGATTTCGCTCCCGTGCAAACCATTTTACCAGAGCTAAAAATCAACGTAGCCGTCTTCGGCCTCTTAAGCCTAAACACCAAGCCCGGAAACTGCTCCGGCCGATACTCCACCCCCGGATAACCCTTCACGATAGCGTTCAAGTCAACTCTCTGATTCAAAGTAGCAGACGCAACCACATTCTGAATATTGACGATAGCCTTGCTCTTCGACATTAAACACAACTTCTTACAGTGAAGTGTGCAAACACCTATTATAAACCCTTAGATCCAAGAGGTGCAGACTCCTCCCGGGAAACCATAGTATAAAGTGCCCGCCATGTTGAAAAACATCAAGAAAACTACAAAAAAATTTGCATAAATCAATTTCGTGTTCTACTGAAATTCTAGCAAGATACCCGAAAGCCGAACTTCACCGTACGAGCGAAACCCACCAGGGAGTAGACCTCGCGTGGTCCACACTCTGTTTCGCAAGCCCTACTCTTTTGTAAGAGCTATTTCCAACGTTGAAACATTCCGCGCCCTGTTTTCTCCTTCTCTCGGTGGCATTTCCTCTGTTCCTATGGAGATTCTGCTTACTTTTAGGTCTTTTAGGAAGCGTCTTCTGGTTATTTCAGCTACGTCAACAGCTGTGGCAATTGCTCGGCCTCGCGCTTTCAAGATTACCTCCTTAGCATCGCCCGCGGACAGTCTTGTGATAACTGCCAGAACATAGTCCATCGGTGTTTTGCTTCCAACGAAAACGATTCCTGATTTTTCCGACATTTTTCATCACTCTTTTCATCATTTATTGTGTGTGTAACGTTGCCGTGTTTCTTCTCGTCCTTCAACAACAGAACGCTACTGTCCTATACTACGCATACTTCCTTATAAAGCGATCAAGTAACAGAACGCACTTCTTTCTTAGACTTCTCGAATGCTTTTTCTCTCCACTTCCTTTTCCAGCTTTTCCATCCTGTCTTCACGAGTTTTTCTCTCAGTTCAGGTCTTTCCCCAACCCATTCCAGAAGTGTCCAGAAGCGCCTCTCATCTTCCAGCGTTTCCGCTGGCACTCCTACTTCAACACACCATCTTATGTAGCCTCTTTCAACCATCTCTTGGAGTTCGCCTGTGATTTCCACTTCTTCGACCTTGAATCCCCGGTCTCGCAAGCGTCCACGTACGCTGGAAAGAACGTATCCAGAGCAGACCTTAAAGCGGGTTTCCAAATCAGGCCGCATAACCTCAACGATCTCATCAGCAATCTTCACTGCGTCATCCAGATACTTTTTATTCTCGAAGTTCGGCGGCTGGAAGGACGAGACAGGGATCCTGCGTTCCATGTACCGACGGTCTGGAGGCTTGAGGGCACCGATTACTACGCCCAAGATAAGGTCTCCCCATCCAGCATCATCTATCAAGATATCCTTTCTGGACATAAACCGATTCAACCCCATAACCCAACCACCGAAGATCCTTGACAAACCTACTCTTACAAGCTGTTTGATGCAAACTATAGTGCTTTTTACACTTCCCACATATCTAATTGCAAACTTTCTGATATAGAATTTATCTCACTTTGTCCAGCGTATGTCCGCACTAGTGCGCAGTAACCGGAGTCAAGCAACACGCGCGAGCAGACAAAGATTTAATTCCCTATTCTGACTATTTGAGTGTGGTGATTGCGTTGGGCATGGGAAGCGCTAAGAAGAAACCAATGACTAAAAAGGAAAGAGAGGAGAAAAGAAGAAAGCACAAGGAGAAACAATTGAAGAAGTAGTCTCAATTGTAGCGTGCTTGCGTGTTCCTAAAATGGTTAAAAATGTTTTTTTCTTTTTTAGAAGTTTGGGTATGCGAAAACACAACTTCTTGTAGGATCTGCCGGAGCTCCCATGATTTGGCGCGCGTTAAAGAGAGTTTGCAATGAACTTGACTTTTGGCGTTGCATCAGACATCAAAAGTCAGTTCTGAGCCTACAAAGCAATCGTGAACTACTTGTGGTCCGAATCTGGCTCTCAGTTGCTCGATTGCGTCGTCTCCCGTGCAGTGATTTAGATACAGCGTGGGAGTCCCGTAGTCTTTCTCCAAAACGTCGGCGACGTGATCCACATCTTCCTTTGAATATTCCAACATGTGGGTGCCTCCGACTATTGCCTCAATTTTCCTCCCAAAGAGCTTAGTAGCTTTTGCACACGTATTCAGTAATCCAGCGTGGCAACAGCCGGTTATTAAGACCAGCCCAGTCTTTGCTTGCAGAATTAGTGATAGGTCATCGATTACGTCGTCGTGCTCGCGCCGCCCATTCACTTGGTGAAACACATTTTTGGCGATACCAGGCTTTTGCGGTCGTTCGGCGATTGGGATTTCACCGGTGGTGTAGAGGTTAGGCAGGACTTCTGTTGGTTCCCTTGCCGGCTGAAAAGCCATTCTCTCAGCGAGTTTCGGAGGCAGCCTGGGCAATTCCCCTCGGAAGTAGAATAGCCATATCTTAACGAATTTGGGTTCTGATACAGCAGGGTGTGCAATGACCGGAAGCGGTGTCTTCACGGTTCTAGCTTCGAGCAGTCCTGGCAATCCTCCTGTGTGGTCGCGGTGACCGTGTGAAAGCACTAGTTTGTCTACCTCGTCAACGCTTATCCCGAGTGCTCGGATGTTATTCATGAGTATCTTGCCTTTGTATCCAGCATCAAAGAGCACTTTTTTCTCGCAGAAAGTTATGTGAAAGCAGTCACCCCACCCGCCCTTCAAACCCTTGTCAGGCAAAACTCTGTCGTTGTAGACATTCACTATTTTGGCATTCACAACCTTCCCTCCTCAAAAATACTGACCAAGTTTCGTAATATGAAATGGGTTTAAATTTGATCCCGCCTCTTTTCAATTTCGAAGAACATGGCATGCCCCCGTGCGGGCAACGTAATCATTCACCTCTGGTATCTGTGAGGCATTTGAGGTATATTATATGTGCTGTAGCGCGCGGTTGGATGAATGCTAGAGGCTGTTGACCGGGGAGCAACGGTCAGTCTTTTCCGGAAACGAAGATCAATCCCTCTGCCTTGGGTTTTCTAGGCGGCTTGATCTTCCAATCGGGGTAGCACTTGATCTCCTTGAAGCCAGTCACCTGAAGATAGTGAAGATGTTCCAGTAGGTGAAGAGTCGCCTGCGTTCGCGGTCCCGAAAGACATGTGTGCCATCGGAAGCCTCGATCACGCTCGTTTCCTGCCACCAAGCCACACCATGAACTGGGTCAAAGTCTTGAACTCGATCTACATTCGTGTATCGCATGCCGGGAGCATGTTTCCTGAACATGATATCCTTGATGGATTAACTTGAGCGCGCGCTTCTTTGCGCGCGCGATAGAACTTGTCTCTGCTGAGATGGTTTCTTAATCCTTCAAATCCCCGTTTCAGGAGCTTCGAGTCGTTCTTTGTCACATTGAAGCGCGCGCAGCATCTCTATTTGCTTTCAACTGGCGAAGTTGGGGGCGCTGTGGGAAGGCTGCGTGGGGGGGAGTAGCAAAAATGTTTGCAGCCTTCGCTTGCGCTCTTTCTCCCTTCTCCAATACTATTACGAGTGCAAGGTGAAAAAGCTTTTCTCAAAGAGAAGCTGCAGTTTTGTATAGATTGATTCAAACACTTGGTGAAAGTCAACAAAGAGTGCGCGTTTGGCGCTAAGACGGCTTGCCGATGCTTGCCAACTCATCGGCAACATCGTTTAGCCCCAGTTCTTCGAGTTTGGCTCTTGTTGGCCAACCTGTTTTTACATCCCAGCCACGCAGCTCATGGTACCTGTCTTTAAGTGCTTCAAATTTAGCCTTATCTCTCGATCGCGGAAGATTCACTTTTTATAACGTGCCCGCGCTAAGCTTTGTTGGAGTTTCCAACAAATATGAAACATAAAATGGGTTTTGTTGCTTGAACGACTTAACTGGTCTCTGTGTCTTCCAGACTTGACGCTTCAGCCATTATCTCGGCGTCTTTGACGCTTGTCTTTCTGTTTGTCGCCTTCAGAACCATTCGTGCTCTCCATCCGCATTCTCCGCATTCAAACTTTGGCGGAAGTATCCCCATGTTACCCCACAAGTCGCCACTCATGGCTCCTACCCTACGAACCTTGGGACTTTTGCACTCTGGACAGATTTGCACATCAACGTATTTGCCCTCCTTCTCAAGCTCGTCCAAAACCTCAACTAGCTCATGGAACGTGTAACTCTCAAGCTTCTCTTCTTCGAGAGGGACAGACTGCTTCCTTTTCTTCTTCTGTTTTTGTTTTTGAAGCTCTTCTTCTTCCACAGAAAACTCCACTCAACTGCCACTTAACTAGAGATGGAACGAATGTGATAAACATTCCTTCGGTGCACGACGTTGCGTTCACACGATTTCAGATGCTGGTTGGACAAAACTTCACCCCAGAACCCAAACCGTTACGTAAGTCGGCGAAACTTCTTAACGTCTCCGTTGAGCGCGTTTGTGGATGCTTGTTACTCCACATTCTCTAAAAAGGTGTTAATAAGGTGGCAAGACAGAGTGAAGTTAAGACTAGCAGTTTGATTGAAAAAGGAAAAACTAGGAAGAAAAGACGATGAAAAGATCTGCCAAGAAACTAGCGAGAAAGAAACGATTCTTAAAAAGAATGAAGAACAGAAGAATGTGGAAACACGGAAAGAAACCCCTGAAGGCCTGAAAAATGGGCCCGTCTACTCACTTTGTTTTTTCCATTTAACCCGCGTTTTTGGGCTTATTTTTCAATCATCGTTGGATGAACAAGTTGGCGACAGTGAGGGCAATGCACCAAAGCCTTGGTTCCACTCGACCTCCAATCCTTGTGGCAGAACGGGCATCGATACCACACGACCTTCCCAGGCAGAAAAATTCGTTGTACGCTCAAGGCATACAATATGACCCCTGAAATGAGCATAACATCGCCTAAAACGACAAGGTATACAAGTTTGAATTCGAGACTACGAACAGAACCCAGGTTTTCCGTCCAAAGAAGCGTTAGAAAAGTTGAAAAAGGCTCTCTGGCCGACGAAACCTGCGGCCAAGTCTTCCAAAGCGTAGCCAAAAGGGCAGCCATTCCCACTAGACATAAGAGTAGACTGAGGGCATACGCGGACTTCTGCCTACGAAGAACCTTCATCTTGAACTCTCTGCTTCAGCTCTGCCACTCTTGTTTTATTAGATTTATGAAGCCTATGTACAAACAACAAATCTATATTCGACCGACCCGACAGTCTTGAAATACGACCTGATTCATTGCCACTTTGTCAATGGACCAGTGAGACAATCATGGGAGAAAAAGTACCCATCAGCTTTGAACTGAACTTCGAATGACACCAAAGAAAAGCGTGGTCACACCACGCACCCGACAGTTCGCAACTGCCATCCAAAAACTATATTTCCAACATTGCACACCCTCATGCAATACAGTTGTACATAATGGGGCTGTGCTGGCTCCGAGAGATTCTGTGAAAAGGATGGCTGAGTGAGGTTGTGCTCCGAATGATTCCGGTTGAAATCTCTGACGTCAGAAAATCGTACGGCGATCTGAAGGCCGTTGATGGAGTTTCCTTCTCGGTTAACGAGGGCGAAGTTTTCGCTCTTGTCGGCCCGAACGGCGCGGGTAAGACAACGCTGATAGAGATAATGGAAGGTTTGCGGAAACGAGACGAAGGTGCGGTAAAGGTGCTCGGTCTTGATCCGTGGGAAAACAGCTACGTGCTCCACAGGAGAATCGGGGTGATACCCCAGGACTTCACGTTCTTTGACAAAGCAAACCCGAGGGAGGCGGTGAAATACTACGCAGATCTCTTCGGTGTCACCGTTGACCCAGACGCGATCTTGAAAGAAGTCTTGCTGGACGATTCAGTCCGTGTCCTCTTCGAGAATCTTTCAGGAGGGCAAAAGCAGAAGATGGGTCTCGCGCTCGCGCTCGTGAATAACGCTGAGCTTCTGTTCCTCGACGAACCAACCACGGGACTTGATCCGAACGCGAGAAGAGCTGTCTGGGACGTGATAAGGGGGTTGAAGAGTAAGGGCAGGACGGTGATTTTGACCACTCATTACCTTGATGAGGCTGAGCAGCTTTCCGACAGAGTCGCCATCATGAATCACGGACATGTAGTGGCCATGGGAACCACTGAAGACATCATTGAAACTCACGGTTCGGGCGAAAGGCTGGAAGTCCACGGAACAGAGAAGCTAGCTGCCTACGTCAGGGCCAACACGGATCTGAAGACTGAATACAACGGCAAGGGTTTGATTAGCATAGCTATCAATCAAAAACACGATGCGTTAGCAGCCTTAACGGCCATCGAGCAGTCAGGGCTCGACTGGCATGATATTCACACACGCCGTGACAGTTTGGACGACGTTTTTGTCAAACTTGTGAGCGGAACGATTGATGAGCACGGCGAGATCAGAGTTGAAAATGTAAGTGATAATTCACGTAATCAGCGGAGGCGCTAGGACGAATGCCAAGTGCAAGAAGAATCGTGTCTGACCTTCGCGTATTCGGTCGCGGATACCTAAGAAATGCGGCAGGACTGTTCTTCGGCCTAATTTTCCCAGTCATCCTCATACTCATCTTCGGCGCCATTTTCCAAAGCGGCTTTTCCGGCACGATAACACTCTACGTTCAAAACCACGACACTGGCCCTGTCTCCAACTCTTTCCTAGGCAACCTTACCCAAACAGGCACGGTTAGCCTGGTAAATGTGAGTAATTCTGAAAACTTTTCTCAATACCTCTCAGCTCATTCTGCCTCCGACGGAATAATCATCCCCGCAGATTTCTCGGCGAACTACATCAACGGCACGCCCTTCAACGTGACACTCTACGGCAACCCCACCCAGAGCTCCAGCCAAGTCGTGAGCGGAACGGTCAATGGAGTAATAAACGGGTTTAACCTTGGACGTTACGGCGGTTCACCAATCATCGGCGTAACGCAGACTACAGCCAACTCTCAAGTGACCAAGTACATCGATTTCCTAGTTCCAGGCCTCATCGGTTTCGCGATACTCATCAGCCCCATGTTTTCCCTCGTAAACATATCCTCCGAGTACAAGAGAATAAAACTCTTCAAACAGCTGTCGTTGACTCCGCTTACCAAGATGGAGTGGCTAGCCTCCAAGGTACTTTTCTACATCCTCCTCTCATCGGCGTCATTCTTGTTGATGACTGCCGTGGGCGTCATCGCTTTTGGCGCACACATCGCGCTCTCACCGTGGCTGGTACCGTTCCTAGTGCTGGGCCCGATGTTCTTCGCTTCGCTGGGCATGCTGGTGGGAACCATCTCAAAGAGCACCGAAACAGCCAGCGTCGTCGGAAACGTCATAACCTTCCCCATGATGTTCCTCTCCGGCACCTTCTTCCCAATCAGTCTCATGCCCACGTACCTGCAGGCTTTCGCACACGTCCTGCCACTGTTCTACATCGTCGACGGACTCAACGGCGTCATGATATACAACAACTATGCACAGGTCACACTGGACCTCGTCGTGGTCGCGGTAATCACTGTTGTTGCCTTTGTAGCAGCAGCCAGACTATTCAAGTGGAGAGAAGACTAGCCTCAGAAACAAGCACCCACTAGTCGTCGGATCAAGTTGAGCAGAGACAAAACAAGATAAGATTTTCTCAGCCAAGGCCTTTGTTTCCAAACAGACCTTGGTGGGTGAACGCCTCCGAATCACGGCGCACTCTCAGGCTTTTAACCGGTGCAGAGACGGGGTATCCCAGACGGAAGACAAAGGCAGTCTTCATGTATTCAGGGACATTGAGAATTCGCTTCACCTCTTTCTCCACGGGGTTCGCGCTGAAGACACTCAACACCTGAA
Source organism: Bathyarchaeia archaeon (assembly GCA_049516875.1). Lineage (GTDB taxonomy): Archaea > Thermoproteota > Bathyarchaeia > Bathyarchaeales > Bathycorpusculaceae > JBEKCD01. The sequence continues at coordinate 375,464 of JBEKSS010000001.1, forward strand.
CGCTAATCCCCAAAGACTGGGCCATGAGCCACATGTTCTCCATAACACAACCCAGGCTCATAATTCCCAAAACATCCCCCTCTGAAGCAGGAGCCCTCTTCCTAGCATCATAAACCACGATCAGCAGCACCGGACTACCTCTAATCCTCTGGTTCAGGGGCGAAGGCCTGCTCTCACGAACGGCTTTGTCCAGCCTAGTAGGGTCCCTCCAATCGGACGGAAACACGGTGCCGAGGATTCCAACCTTCTTTTGAAGTAACTCCTCTTCCGAGAACGAGAGCTGCTGATAGTTCTCTCGGATGAACGCTTCCGAAACACGAGATTTTATGTTTCCTATCCTTTCCAGAAGCTCTTTATCATCAACGACGAGGATCTCGAAGTTCTGCATGTTGTGAGGTGTTGGCGCCCAACGCGCCGCCTCGATGATCTGCCTCAGGTTCTCCTTAGCCACTGGGTGATTCCGGTCGAAAGGAACTCTTGTGGACTGTCTTTGCTGGATGATTTTCAGGAGATCAGTCATGACGATCATGTCCATCCAGCACGCGTGTTAGGAGTTTGCGTCGGCTCTTCTCTTCATCCAGTCGTGTGCAAGAATTTCTGCTTCTCCGCTTTCTATTCCTTCCAGTATCTTCTGCGCCACATATTCTGCGGTATCAGCTGGAAACGGGCCGGTGCCTTCTTGTTCCCTTTCATCAGGAATGGAGTCTTTAATGGTGTTTTTCTCGAAATTTGTGAGCGTCATGTACGGGTACACGACGCTGACGATGATGTTGTCTTTCTTTAATTCTTCCCTTGCAGTCAAGCTAATGCTGGCAAGCGCTCGTTTTAACGATGAATATGCGCCGTTTTCCGGCAAATACATCAGCGCAGTGCCAGAACTGATGTTGATAATCGTTCCTCCACCCTGTTTCCTCATGATGGGGATGACTTGCTGCATGGCAACAAGAGGGCCGACCACGTCTAAGTCAAAAATACGACGAAAAGTGTCAACGTTAGTCTTCTCTACCGGAGCATCATATCCCTGACCCGCACAATTGATTAGAACGTCAATCCTCCCCAAGTGCTCCACCGTTTCCGTAATCATCCTTTCGATTTCAAAAACCTTTGTCATATCAGCGGGAACTGCCAACGAGTTCGGAAGCTCAGCTGACAGTTGCTCCAACCTCTCCTTTGAGCGGGAGACAAGAGCCAGTTTCGCGCCTTGCTTAGCAAGAAGTCTCGCGGTCGCAAGACCGATACCTGAAGAAGCGCCAGTGACAATAACAACCTTATCTCGAACGTTCACAAAAACCACTCCTTACTCTTCGGCCCGTACCGGTCTCCTTGACTTCACAGCTTCAACAACAAAACCCGTGGACACAATTCCACCGCATTAGACACGCCGCCAAGAACTATAAAAGAATTCCTTCTTCAAACCCAAAAACGTGCAGCGCACACCCCAACCCCAAAGGTCCATGAACCCGTCACAAACCAAAGCAAAAGCCAAACTCCAAGAATCCAGCACGCCCCAAACTCACGACCCACCTCCAACAAACACGAGCAGACGTCATCACCCTTTTGACACTCAAAGAAATCACGGATTGAGCACTCAAACACAAGGATTGCGCCGTGTTCATGTTTTCTTGGGTTCGGGTGCTTTCAGCTTGAGGATGTCTGCGATGTTGGCTTTGGCGTCTATCTTGGGGGTGATTTTTCCTGTGCGGGACGTGAAGAGTGTGGTTACTCCGGGTCCGTGGCCTGCTGACACGCAGTTTGTGTGGACGACGATGCCGACGGAGACGGCGCCCTGTCTGTAGATTCGCCCGAACGAGTGGTCCGCGTCCGTGATGGCCACTAGGTCGCCTAGCCTTAGGCTGTCGAGCTTGTACTGTTTTATGGCTTTTTCGTCGAAGAGCTGGATGTCGTAGTCTCCGGAGTACGTGTTGTCTGAGCCGAGTCCTGAACCCATGATGGCGGCTGGAACCACATGCGTCACCGGTACCTCCAGCTTGTCCGCTTTCCCTTTGGGGTTGAGGGCTTCGAGGAACCGCGGATCCATGTTCATGACGGTTACGTCTCGGAAGTCCAGGAGCTTCAGGCCGACGCCGTAGGCTTTTACGAGGAACTTATCGCCGAGCATCAGCTTCTCCATGACTTTGGGCTGAACGTCCACGAGGACGTGTTCTATGCCACCGTGCTTGCCCGTGACGACGCCCTTGGCGCCCTTCGCCTCGCCCGTGACCACGATGGCCTCGTTTCCAACGCATGAAAGCACGTTGAACGCGACGTTCGCGCCCTGCCCGAACCGGACATCGTTCTCCTTGTTCTCGACACTCACGCCGGGCTCTACGTGGTCAGCCTCCCACCCGCAGGCCGGATCGCCAACTCTTACGTTGTAGGTGATGCCGCCGACGCCGGGCAAGACCAGGGGGTGGCCCTGAGCGGAAATCCTGTAAACACCCCTGCCGAAAACTGGGCTGACTGCCTCACCGAAAACGGAAAGTTTGACCAGCCTGTCAACGTTGGTCCTCAGCATCAACACATTCCTCCCGTCAGAGTGACTGCATCCATAAGTGGAGGCATATAAGATTTGGCGCGCATCGCGAGGAGGAAAGGCTCTTTTGTGCTCTTTATCTGGTGTTAGCAAGTCTTAAATTAGACCTTATCTTTTCTGTTGAGTGAACTCAAATCTCTTCGAAGCATGAGTTGACTGCGTGGCTGAACAACATGTCTGAAATCGGGTTAAGACCTAAGATGCTGGTCAAAGACGTCATGAGCAGCCCAGCGATAACTATAGAAGAAAACGCGTCTGCAAACCGTGTCGCAAAGCTTATGGAAAAACACGATTTGGGCTGCGTAATAGTGACCTCCAACGATGGAAAACCAATCGGAATAATAACCGAGAGAGATCTCGTCCTGAGAGTGCTGGCCAAGAACGCCAAGCCAGACACGCTCGAGGCCAAGGAAGTCATGACGTCGCCTCTTATCACCATAGAGCCTGACGCGACGATAACCGAGACGGCTAGAAGAATGAGCAGGCTGAACATTAGAAGGTTGGGAGTCGTGTACAGGGGGCAGCTCGTCGGCATAATCTCGAGCAAGGACGTGCTCGGCGTCATGCCTGAACTGCTTGAAACGATCCAGGAGAAAGCCCTCATAGAGAGCGAGAACATGGCTGAGCAGGAGCACGAGGAATCCGCTCCGCTTGCGGGTAACTGCGACCACTGCGGAGTCTGGTCCGACAGCCTGACAGAGGTCAACGGCGAGTTCCTCTGTGAAGACTGCAAGGTTGAGCTTGAAGAGAGCGAGGAGTGAGAGGAGATCTTTTGCGTGTCAGAGAAATCATGGATGGAAAGCATCCGGCCATCTACATGGATGAGCTCGCCACAAAAGCCCGTGCGATGATACGCGACTTCAACCTTAGAATTCTGCCCGTGACGGATGGGGACAAGAGGCTGCTTGGAAAAGTTTCCAGGCGCGACGTGATGATCATATCCTCGTCCAAGTCTTCGATTCTTGTCAAGGGATTGATGACCGCTGCAAAGCACGTGGCAATGGTCGATGATGACGTGATGGCAACGGTTAAGACCATGCTCAGAGTGGACGTGTGGTGTGCGCCGGTTGTCACCTCATCTCAGGACGGAACTTACCGGGGAGTGTTGGGGCTGGAGAGCTTCATAGAGAAGCAGATCGAGACGAGTCCTGAAAAGTTCGCGACAGAGGTCGGGGAGATAATGACCAGGGACGTTGTGACGTGTTCGCCGGAAGACGGGGTTGAGCGCATCTGGCGCCTGATGCAGGAGAGGCGTTTCGCCGGTCTGCCGGTGGTGAAGAACGGCAAGCTGGTGGGCATCGTGACGCACAAGGATCTGCTGCAAAGCGGCGCTGTTCTGCCGACGTTTGAGTCTAAGAAGGGACGTTTTTCGCCGAGAATCTCGTCGGTGATGAAGGCGAACCTCGTGGCCGTGGAACCTTCGGTGAAGGCGATTAGGGTGGCCAAGGTTATGGTTTCCAAGGACATTGGAAGAGTTCCGGTTAAAGATGAGGGCGGCAGGCTTGTGGGTATTGTTGACCGCGAGGACATTGTTCGCCTGACGGTGAAATAGGGGGAGAACGTTTGAGCAGGGAGGGTTTCAGGAGGAGGATAAGGGGGAGGGGTCCCATGGACTTGAAGGTTCATCGGGCGAAGAAGCGTGACGGCGAAATCTTGACCGTGGCGAAGAGTCCGGTTGTGATGGTGGCGCCGACCACGCCGGTTTACGATGCGATTCAGTTGATGGCGAAGAAGGGTTTTCGTCGGTTGCCGATAGCCAACGCGGGAACCAGGCATTTGGAGGGGATAGTGACGGCCATGGACATCGTTGACTATTTGGGCGGGGGCAGTAAGTTTGAGATGGTTCGGCGGAGGTTTGGTGGGAACTTTTTCAAGGCGATTAACGAGCCGGTAAGGCTGGTGATGACACAGGACGTGGTGTCGGTGAGGACGTCTGCGAAGATAAGCGAGGCGATTGGGAGGATGAAGGAGTCGAACTTGGGCGGGTTGCCGGTGGTGGATGATGAGGGCAGCGTGAAGGCGATAATCACTGAACGGGACATTGCGAACCTTTTCGCTGACAGGACGAGCGGCGTGAAAGTCGCAGAGCTGATGTCGGAAAAAGTTATCACGGCGTTGCCGAAGACGACGATTTTCGAGGCGGAGAGGACGATGGCGACGCAGGGCTTCAGGAGGCTGCCGATAGTGTCGGACGGCAGTGTGGTGGGTATAATAACGGCGATGGACATCGTGCGGTTCTTCGGCTGCGGAGAAGCGTTTGCCTATCTGCGTTCTGGGACCATAATACAGGTTCTGAACAACCCTGCGCTTGAGATAGCATCGAAGACGGTTGTAACGGTGGAGCCGGACTTGGATGTGGGACAGGCGGCGAAGGTTATGCGGGAGAAGAACATTGGCGCCATGCCCGTTGTGCAGAACGGAAAACTCGTTGGCATAATTACGGAAAGAGACTTTTTCAAGATAATCGAGTGAACCGTTTCCAATAGCCTGTGAGGCTTCAGATGCTCATGTTGGGTTTCGAGTCCTTGTGTTTGAGTGCTCAATCCGTGATTTCTTTGAGCCTCAAAACATTGTTCTAGCATGTTGGTTTGAAGCTTTTTTACTCAATTCCGCGAGGTTTTTGAGTGTCAAAAGTTTCGGCATGCTGAGTTTCTCATGTTAGAGTTGGCATTCTTGTGTTTGAGTACTCAATTCGTGATTTTTTTGAGGCTCAAACAGGGTTGACGTGAAAATAGATATATAAAGCTGCATGTTCATTGTTGTTGTAGGATGGTTTAGGAGTAAGAAGGTTGCCGTTTAAGCGTAAGAGTCGTGGTAGGTCTAAGGGTGGTAAGGGCAGCAGCGGTTCTGTTCAGTGTGCCAGTTGCGGAGCGATGGTGCCGCGGGACAAGGCGAAGAAGGTTACGAAGAGGCTTTCTTTCGTTGATTATGCCTTGGCTAAGGAGTTGCGGCAGAAGGGCACGTACATTGCCGTGCCGTCTGACACGAAGTACTACTGCGTCTCATGTGCGGTGCACCGCGGAGTCGTGAAGGTTAGGGCTGAGAACGAGCGTCGCATTCGCACGAGGCCCGGAAGAAGATTTTAGCTTTCAGTTTCCTTTTTCTTTGTTTTGCCGTAAACGTGGAGGCTTCTCTGCAGGACGGTCAGGTTTGAGAACACCGCGAGCAGAATTATGCCCGCGTTCATCACCGTCGTCGGCTGCCAAAACAGGGCCGTCAAGCTTGCCGCGAGCAGTATGATGATGCGTTCGGCTCTTTCTGCCAAGCCGACGGATTCCATCTTGATTCCGGCCGCTTCGGCCCTTGCACGACTGTAGCTGACGAGCAGGGAACCAACAATTGCGATCATGCCCCACAGAGGGTAGCACAGGCCGCCCAGGATTATGCCGATGTAGACGGCAGCGTCAGCGTATCTGTCTAGCACGGAGTCTAGAAAGCCGCCGAAAACCGTTGCCTGCCCGTAGAGCCTCGCGACTATTCCGTCCAGCGCATCGCAGAAGCCTGATAGGAGAAGCAGAACGGTGGCGAGCAGGAGATAGAGCAGCTGGTTCTGCCATTCTGCATAGGTGAGGGCTGAGAGGAAAGCCAGTGCGGTACCGATGCCGGTGATGATGTTAGGAGTCAAACCTATCCGGTGGGCTGCTCTTGCCTCGGCCGCAAGCATCTGCTGGACTTTCTGCTTCAGTTTCGTGAGCATTCGCGGCTGTTTCTCCAGCACGCATTTATTTAAGCTGCAGTTATGTAAAGGAGTTAGGTTTAAAGGTGTTTGGAATGATTGACGTCACGACGGTTAAGATTGACGGCAAGGCTTGCTTAGGGTTGAAAGTTGATTTACCCGAGAGCCCACCCTTGCTATTGATGGTGGCGGAGAAAGGCTTCGTGATGTGCGGCTTCCTGAACATTGAAGCCGCTGAAAGACTGGGCGTAGCCGCCGCCATGGTCAGCGGAGTGAAAACCTTTGAAGACGTACTCAACGCACAGGTCAAGGCTGTAACGACCAAAACGAAGAATTCGGGCGTCGAGGTCGGAATGAAAGGTTCCGAAGCCCTGAAGCATATGTTCTAGAATTCTGTATCCGACGGCTTTTTGGATAGTCATGGCAACTCCCTCTTCCGAGTCTCAGCGCCCTAATCTTGTATCTGCAAATTCCTTCACGCACGCCTTGATTTGCGCGCGCGCTAAGATGGTTGAGCCGTCCGGAGCCATCCATCTGAAGAAGTAGTATGGGAAGACTGTTGTGTCGTTCCAGAGCATTTTCTGCGTCAGAAAGAATTCCATGCTGGATTTTCTCATTATCTGGGGCAGAGTGCAAGCGTAACCGAACGAGTCGGGAAACCATGCAACCTTCACGTCAACGTTGAACCTTTCCCAAAAGTATCTTTTCCCATAAAGGAACTGTCTTACGAAGGATTCACCGGAAGGCATGTTGCCGTCAGGTTCAACCCATGTCCCGCCAACGGTCTCCCAACGTCCCTCCTCCACCCTCTTCTTCACTTTCTCGAAGGTTTCAGGGTACTTCTCCTCCAACCACTTATAGTATTGAGCGCTGCTCTGGCAGAAGCAGAAGTCATGATATTTCTCCATCAGTCTGAGGATCGTTTCACAGGTATCGTGAAAGACCTCGATTGTTTCGCTGAATGTCCATAACCACGCGGCGTCCAAATGGCTGTGCCCTAAGAAGTAACATGTTCTACCGACATTTTTTGAGCCCATTTTGTCCCTTCAATGCCTTCGTACGCGGTTATAGCATAACATGTATTGTTATAAACGCTTTAGCATGATGTAGGACGCGCCTTCTCCATCGATGTGAGGTTTATAAGAACCGAAATCGAGAGGCACCCATATCGAGAGAGTGTTGCGTTGTCTAAGAAGAAGCTTCTGGATGCTGTTGCCTCGGACGTCGTGGTTTGCACAAAGTGTCCGCTCTGGAAATCTCGCAAGAACGCGGTTCCTGGCGTGGGAAATCCCCGAAGCCGGATAATGTTCATTGGGGAGGCTCCGGGCGCGTCAGAGGATGCTAAAGGTGAACCCTTTGTGGGGATGGCGGGCAAATTCCTCGACGCACTCTTGTCACAGATAGGATTCTCAAGAGAGCAGGTTTTTATCACAAACGTTGTGAAGTGCAGGCCGCCCGGAAACCGTCAGCCCAAGCCTCTGGAGATTGAGACTTGCACGCCATATCTGGACAGGCAGGTGCTGATCATTCGGCCAAAATTCGTTGTTACGCTTGGCAGTCATTCGACATCCTATGTTTTCTCAAAGGCAGTGTTGCCCTTCAACAGTATAACACAAGTCCGCGGAAAAATGTATAAGGCAACCATTCTAGGCTTGCAGCTGGGAGTCTTCCCAGTGTTCCATCCAGCGTCAACTCTCTACAATCCACAATACAAGGAAATTCTGGAAGATGATTTTCAACTGTTGAAAACGAAATTGTCGAAGGCTCACTCAGGCGTCACCAATAGGTGTTAGCTAGCTTGCAAGACTGCCTGCATCCTTGACGAGTTCTTCGAACTTTTTGTAGGTCTGGGAAGCGCAGGCGTTGAGAACCCGCAACATCTTATGTTCATATTGTGAGCCGCTATTATGCGGTTACTTGCGGTGGCGGGCGGACTGGTCTGCCAAGTTTTCTGCGGAGCGCGATGCGATACAGCTTTCTCAAACATTTCACAAGTCGCTCGACGCTAGGCAAGCTGGAGTATATGATTGGGATTCGGTCATACTCTGCTAGTCGTGTCGAATACTCGTCCGGCTGAGCGCCGTGAAAGACAACTACGCGTGGTTTCAGGTTGCTGATGCGAACGATAAGCATGGGGGATATGCCGTTTTCTATGTTTGTGAATATCAAGGCTCGCTCTGTTGTTGCTCCGAAAAGCTGTGAGAACTCTGAGCCTGAGAGTGTTTCAACGGCTCTCTTGCTGTCGACTACGGTGTAACCGTTAACCTCCTTGACGTATGTGTCTGGGCATGCGACGGTTTTGCCTTCTATGGCTTTGCACAGGTACTCCACTCTTACGGGTATTGGGAATTCGCGTAAGTCTATTATGGCGTTGCTTGGTGAACTCGTGAGCTTGGCGAACTCGTGGAGGAAGCGACCGCCTCTTTCTTCGTCGATTTTGAGTAGAGCCCACACAAACCTTCGCACGAACTTTGTACCGGGGCTCGGTCGCCTGCCGCTTTCATAGTCGCTTATCACAGAAGACGAAACCATCATTTTGTCCGAGAGATGCACCTGTGAAACGGCGAAGAGTTCACGCCATTTCCTCATTGTTGCGCCGGGTTTGCTTGAGAGAATTATTTCGCCTGCAATTCTTCTTGCCAAGACAGAATCACGAAGACTCGGAGAAGCAGCCATTGAAGTTCGACCTTTCCAACTCGGCAGGTTTCCCTAAGAACTGCGTGCCCTATAAAAACCTATATGCACATTAGAAACAATGGCTAGCGCAAGCTGTTAGGCTTATTACGAACCTATTAGGTTACCAAACCAGCGTTGAATTAGGTTGTCACATCTCTACGCGCTCTGCAAAGGACGCGCGCTCTTTCTAGGTGGAAATTGAATGCTCTTTCAGCTTGGATTAGACAAAAATTTAATTCCCTATTCTGATTACTCGAGTGTGGTGATTGCGTTGGGCATGGGAAGCGCTAAAAAGAAACCAATGACTAAAAAGGAAAGAGAAAAGAAAAAAGCACAAGGAGAAACGATTAAAGAAGTAGTCTCAATTGCAGAGCGCGCGAGACTTTGCCTCTGCAGGTCTTGGAGCTTTCTTGTCTTGGCTGCTGCGCGCGGTGTTTTTAAACGTTCCTTTGTGGGATTGCCCCACAATCCCTTCCCTTTCAAAATCTCTAAACGGTCCTCTCACAGATGCTTTTCACTTCTCTTTTTGCGAGGCTTGTGCAGTATGAAAGTGTGGCCTCGAACATCGATTAGGGCGGATTCTGTTTGTTGAGCTATTTTTAACGCGATGTCTTTGGGGCTCTCATCCTTAAGCGCGCTATTTAATATTTGGACTTTCACTATTCTCCTTTTCCCCAACTGCCTAGAAATCTCTTTCATCGTCTGCAGCGACGCCCCCTCCTTACCAACCCATATTGTTGGCTTCTCTAAGCTTAGCTCACGTTTCATTCGATTCTTGGCCTTGGACGATATCATGTTTCCTCCTCCGCTCTTTCAGTACTTGGTTAAACCATTTACATCCAGATAGTACAATGGAGCTTCTAAGACATAAGCAATAGCTTCATCCACAAACTCATTCAGTTCTCTAGGTGTCTTATTACCTTCGGACCATTGAGGAATATCATAATCAACTGAATGTGTGATCTCAGTTTGAATGTGCGCGCCAGAGTGGCTGAAAATATCGAAGAAGCATGCAAGCTTCTGGAAGGTGGGCTTGAATACGTACGTGAGATCGACGAAAAAAGAGTCTTCCCCAAACGCAAATAATGAGAAATCAGAATGAGGCCTCCGGTGTTTGTAGTGCGCGCGCGATGGGTTAAATGTTACTCGAGTAACTGTGTACGTGCGCACTGGAGAGAACCCATGTGTGCCTAGGCTTAGTTTTTGGACAGCAGGCCTATTCGCGCTCATTGCAGGTGTAGTCTCTTTGTTTGGGTTTGAAATCAATGAATCATCCAAGGGTAGGAGAACAGGCATCTTTTGGTGGGGCTTGATAATTTTTGGTCTAGCTTTATCATGGTTATTTGGGGTTCTTTGGTCTGGAGTCTTTCCTGGAGCCACAATTCTCAACATAAGTTCAAGTTTAGGATCCCTATATGGCATCGTACAGATTGTGGCCAGTCTTGTTTTCTTATTTGTCGGATTCCGTATGATGAAGGGAGCGACCGTAAGAGACAACCAAACCTACTCGGCACTTGAACCAGGAATATTTGCACTGGAGTCTTACTTGAGTCAAAGGAATTACAGGTCCTTGGTTTACTTGTTAGCTAGTGTAGTAATCCACGTTTGGGCATTAGAGGGTGGCAGTAACATTGACTTTCTGATAATGCGTATCAACTTTGTGGGATTGATACTTCTCTTGATTCTCTATGGTCCGCCTAGCATGTATATGGAGGTTGGTTTAACCCGGCTTCTATTCTGCCATATGCTTTGTTAGTGTTTGGTCTTTTCGCAGAACTCTTCATAGTCTGCGAATTCTTCATCAGCGTGATGAATCTAGCAAGCAGAACACGAAAGCTGGAATCCCTCAATTCCATAGAGTAGCGCGCTAGACAAGGAAGATTATGAAGACTCCTGCAACAATCATTATTGAACCCATGACATTCTTGACGTTGACCTTTTCATGCAAGAGTAGGATGCCTGCCAAGGTTGAAAAAAGGGGTGTAGCTGATGATATTGGAACAGCCCGAGATTGCAAGGTGTCTATGAAGCTAATGGACAGGAGAAACCAGCCCAGCCCAAGCGCCACAATTCCACCAGCAATCAGCGTGACCACTGTTCTTCTTCGCATTTTCAGAAAACCCAAACCCCTGTCCACAATGGGAGCAGAGATCGCGAAGGAAACCGCGATTGTCAAAATTCTTATCGTGTTGATGGCGAACGCATCGCCTAAGTTCGGTGTTTCCTTCACAGCCAGACCCATCATCGCTATACTCACAGACCACAACAAAGCTGTTGCAAGAGCCACAGCCAAGCCTCTGCCCAAGACCTTTTTCTGCGCATCCAACGTGTCTTTTTCTCCTTCTAGGCTCAAAAGCCATATTCCTAAGACTATGACAACAGCTCCAAGAGCCACAGACCACGTGATGGGTTCGCCTGCTAAAAGGGCAACCCACAGAAGATTGAAAAGCGGATAGGTGCACGTCACCGGGACGGCCCGGGTGACGCCAATCATTTTCAGACTGATCATGTACAAAGTGTCGCCCAAACCTAAGCCGATAATGCCGCTGACACCGGCAAGAACAACGACATTTGTGGGCAGACTAGCTAAGACTCCAAGCATGCCGGTGGCAACCAAAAAGGCAAGTAGAACAGCGCTGGTCAGCGTTAAGCGAACGATGTTAGCCGAAACAGGTTTAGTCTCTGATAATGCCTTTCTGTAGAGCAGGGCCGACACCGTCCAACTGATAGCCGCTCCTAGAGCTGCAAATTCGCCTATCATTTTCCTGAGCCTTTAGGCAAGATTCTGCTTGAAGCTGTTAAATAGCTAACGTCTAAAATAAGGTTGAATGGTGTTGCATCGATGCAAATAGGCGTTAGCTGGAGTGCTGATGTCCTTTCTAGGTTTTCAGAGCTTGCCATATGCGTCGGGATAATCACTGGAATCTGCAATCAAGAGGATGATGAGCAGCTGTGCCAGCTCAAGAAGACAGCATATGAAGAAGTTAGAGCAAAACACAGTGTTGACGCGTTGAAAGACAACTCGACAGTGAGAGCCTACAGAGACTTCTACTGGAAGCTTGACATCGACCCCACGAAAACACGGCCTTCAGGCGAGGCTTTGCTGCGCAGGGTGCTGAACGGAAACGATCTGCCAAGCATATCCTCGGTCGTCGAACCGTACAATTTGGCCTCAATGCAAACTATAATTCCGATCAGTGGGTTTGACAGAGGTCTCCTGAACCCGCCGCTCCACGTACGCTTTGCAAGGAACGAGGCTTTCACCGGAATCGGAATGAACAAGCCGATGTTTCTAACCGAGAAAATGCTCGTCTTGACGGACGAGAAATAGGTCCTATGCATCTACCCCTACCGCGATTCTGACCTCACAAAGATTACTGTGCAAACGCAAAATGCGGTGATAGTCGGATATGGAGCACCAAGAATAGGACAAGGACAATTGAAAGCGGCTGTGGAAAAGACGCTGGAATACGTCAGAAGCGTTTCTGGCGGAGAAGTGGAATCAGTAAAGGTTTTCTGATAGATTCGCTAGCGCATAGAGGCATCAGGTTAGGTTGCTGCTGGAATAGTACAGGAAGGGCAATGCGAGCAGAATTGTGCTGCGTCCTCGTGTTGTCAGGGAATATTTCACTCTTAATGGTGGACCTTGTTCCACCGACCTTTTGACATACCCGTACTGGTCCAGACCTTTCAGCTTGTCAGACAACGTGCGAGAGTTCACGCTGAGAATCTTCTTCATCTCGCCGAAGCCTGTCGTCTCCCTCAGGAACAGGATGTAGAGTATTTGGAGACTCCATTTTTGAGACAGCAAGCTGAAGCTCTCTTCGAGACTCTTTATGGTCTCCCTCATGTCGTCCAAACCGAGTCTTTGGTTCCGGAATATTTCGTTGAGTGTTTCCTCTATGCCTCTAAGGTTGATTTTCATGCGGGACTCAACTAGTCTGCGAAGTTCATCGCTTAGCACTGTTTTTGAGTTCACGCTTGCACACTCAGTGTGTGAGTACCTACTTCACGGTTTATAAGGTTTAACTCTTAAATCTAGTGTGCAAAACACACCGAACCAGCCGGTGACACGATGAACCCGTCTGCAAAGAAGTTGATAGGCATCGTCAAAGAAAGAATGTCAGTTCTTCAGGGAACGGCCCACTCCTACGGGCACGTTGACCGAGTCGTGAAGATCGCTACCATTCTGGCTGAGAAAGAACAAGCCGACACGGAACTTGTGAAGACAGCAGCCCTTCTACACGATATAGGACGCGCGGTCGGAGAACCACACAACGAAACAGGGGCAAAACTTGCAGGCGAAATTCTGAAGCAGTCAACGAACTATCCGCAAGAAAGAATCAGAAGAATTGTCAAAATAGTACTGCAGCATCCCATCGCCTTCAGAGACAAATTGGAAACTCTGGAGGAAAAGGTAGTGTGGGACGCAGACAAAATAGACTTGTTAGGAGTGATAGGCATCGCTAGAGTGTTTCACTGGCTTGGCAAAAAACCGTTTGAGACCGCGGTCGACACCTGTTTTGAAGATTTGAAACCAATCTACAGTTTGTTGAATACACCTTCCGCCCAAAAAATCGCAGAAGAAAGATACGAAGAACAATCGCTGCCTTGTCAGCTTTGAAAGAAGAGCTTTCAACTGAGGATCTGAGAACCACCTGAAGTTGCTGAGAGCGTTGCGAAATCAAAAGAGTTTTTAGCGCTACACACGAGTAGAAAGAGGTGTTTAAACTTGTCTTTCCGCGCCGGAATGGCTCAGACCGCAAAGGAGAAAGAATCCAACATCGTCCTAGCCTTTGACTTTCCGTTCGAAAAACCCGAAAACCGCAAGAAACTCTTTTCCAAAGCAGAACAGCTCTTGGAAGCGGTACATCCATACTTGTGCGCTGTGAAATTCAACCACCATCTGGTTCTTCCTCTAGGCACGTTTGACGGCGTTCAAAAGCTCGTAGGAAAGGCCCAGAACGAGGGATTGATGACCATTATGGACTGCAAGGTGAATGACATCGGCGCAACAAACCAAGCTATCGCAGAGTACTATTACGCGGCAGGATTCGACGCGTTGATAGCCAATCCTTTCATAGGATGGGAAGAAGGGTTGAAACCGATTTTTGAAGTTGCAGGCAGACTGCATCGCGGTGTAATTCTACTCGTTTACATGAGCCATAAAGCAGCAGTAGAAGGATACGGACAAACAATCGTCGATGCTGAGACTGGAGGGAAAATGCTTCAGTACGTTTCGTTTGCAAGAAAGACTCTGAAATACGGTGCAGACGGCGCGGTTGTCGGCGCTACGTATCCCGAAAAAATAAGGGAAGTGCACGAGATACTCGGCGAAAAAATTCCGATATATTCTCCGGGAATAGGAGCCCAAGGCGGAACAGCCCAAGCTGCCCTAATGGCTGGTGCAACTTACCTTATCGTCGGACGAGAGATAACGCTTGCCGAAAACCCTGCTGAAGCAGCAAAGAAAGCTAGGGATATTGTAAGACCTGCCAAGTGGAGTTCTCCTAGACGTTCATCATAAGTCTTTGTGCTCGGGTTGACCAACTGGAGTCTAACCTGTTCTTTTTTGTGCGAGAATGACGTATCCTCTCACCCAGTTCCTATGATAATAGCTTGTAAAAGTGTCTTCTTCAAAGTGGATTACATGGAAGTTCTTCAGAAGATCGAGTATTTCTTTACGGGTGAAGTGATGACCGAAATGGAGAATCCTTCCAGTTTCATCCTTCACCGCGATTGTGCCTGACTCGCCTGTGACTCTTGCATCGATTCTGTACCTTTTTGCGTAAACAGGGTTTTTCCATGTTCGAGCAAACTCTTCAACGAAGATGTAACCATGCTTTTTGAGAATCCTATACACCTCGTTGAGTATTCTGGGTCTCTCAGACTTTGAAACTAGAGTGAGGACGCCCAGCATCGTGGCCGCATCGAAGGAAGAATCAGGGAAGCACAGGTTTCTGGCATCGTTGAGTAGGAAGTCTATTTCTCCGTTAACGCCTCGCGGTTTTGACCCCTCTTGCGCTATTCCTATCTGAGTCCTATCAACGTCGACGCCGACAACGTTGAAACAATTTTCGTGAAGGAAGAAACAGGTCCTTCCATAACCACAACCGACTTCCAAAACTTTCTTTGCTGAACCGTCTTTGATTACATTGACAAGCCTTGTGGGCAAGGGAATGGTGTAAAGCTTCCTTTCGCCGCAAGATTTCATCTTCCACGTCTTTCCCAAAGCTCTTTCTTCAGCAAATCCCTCACTGAAGACCTGATTGCCGAACTCCTGCTTGGATACATGTTCGCTCTAACAAGCTCATCCAAACCTTCCAAATAAGCTTCGGGCAACAACACCGTTACAAGTTTCAACCTGCTTCCCCCTAAACATGTTATGCATATAACATGCACCAAATATAAGATTTGACCCAAAACTCAAAGGTCATTCTTCAAGCGCGCGCAGTTGAAACCATGCCGTTGAGCGGCAAATGCGCAAATCATAAAAAAGAAATCAACTAACAGTCTACAAAGGTTGTGATATCAGTGGAATCTTTCTCCCCGAAGACATTTGTCGAGACCGCAATCGCAAGGATGAAGCGGAACATCGGCAATGAGAAGGCGTTGGTAGCTGTTTCTGGAGGGGTAGACAGCACGACATGCGCCGTGTTGACGCACAAAGCGGTTGGTGAAAATCTTGTTTGTGTGATTTTGGACGATGCTTTCATGCGACTAGGTGAACCGGAGCATGTTGCCGAAACGCTGTCAAAATCGCCATTCAATGTGCCTGTGAAAATAGTCAATGTTCGCGACCGTTTCATGCAGGCGATGAAGGGACTGAGGGACGCTGAAGAAAAACGCAAAGCGTTCCGCGAGACCTTCTATAAGGTTTTGAGCGAAACAGCCAAGAACGAAGGCTGCAAAATCCTAGTCCAAGGCACCATACGCGCCGACGTAATCGAAACTGTAGGAGGCGTGAAAACTCAGCACAACGTTTTGGAACAGATGGGCATAAACCCGTTGCAAAAGTTTGGCTTCAAAGTTGTTGAACCCCTGCTGCCGCTGTTCAAAGAACAGGTCAGGATAGTTGCAAGGCATTTAGGGCTGCCGACAGAGTTTTCCGAACGGCAACCTTTTCCAGGGCCAGGCTTGTCAGTTCGGGTGGTAGGAGAAATTCGTCCAGACAAACTGGAAATCCTGAAGACGGCCACAACCATGGTTGAACACGAGCTTGCGGTTCACAAGCCCGGACAGTATTTTGCAGTGATCGTCGACAACGAAGAAGCCCCGCAGACTTCAAGGGCCCTGCATGTTCAAGAGACCGTTGCACATCTTCTCAACGTCCCATCGAGAAACGTTCACGTCAAAGTCTTCGCGGACAGGGCTACTGGCGTTGAGGGTGGCAAGAGGCGTTACGGTGAGGTAGTCGGCATAAAAGTTCAGACAATGGATGGTAGGCTTCATCAAACGGGCATTCAGAACCTTGTTTCAGTTCAGGCAAGGATAATCACTGAAAACCCGCCGGTAGCAAGAGTTTTCTACGCAGTGAAAGATTCAGGTCAAAAAAAGCCCTATGTCATAGGCATAAGGTCTGTGCAGACAAAAGACTTTTTGACGGCGGAAGTTTCGGAGATACCTTGGACAACGTTGGACAAGATTGGGGAAGAAATCGTTGAACAATGCGCGGACGTGTCAACGGTCTACTATGATGTTACTCCCAAGCCGCCTGCAACAATCGAAATGGAATAGCCCACGCTAGAAAGGTATAAAACCTCTTGGACATTCTACAGTGATGAAAAGCCATGTTCCGCGTAAGAGTGAACAAGATAGAATCCATACGAGACATTGACGGCAACCTTGGAAAACGCATAGAACTGATTGAAGACAGGGAAATACCGAAATTCGTGGTTAGACCGCAAACCGAAGAGGCCAAGATGGTGCAAGACGTGATGCAGGCTTTACAACAGCAGCTGCCGATGTTCCCCATGAGAACGGACGTAACGATCCCAAAAATAATCCTGTTCTTGACCGAGCAAGAGTGCGAGAGCCTGGGAATCGAGTTCGACGTGAACCAAATCTACGAAATAGCTCTTGAAAGCCAGACATTGAAGTTCATGAAAACTGCATAATCTCTTTTCTAACTTGCCTCAAGGCTTGATGTTTTGGATGGAAAGACAGAACAAACATCATGTTCCTTAAGGTCATGTAGACTTCTTCCATGTTGGATTGACCGTTGTTGCTGCAGTATATCGGGATAGGCTCTTCGTCGCCTGTCTTGTAGTAAACATAGATCGGCGTGAAACTCTTTCTGAAAGTCTTGATTTCAAAGCTCAGCTTCAAGAGCCTGGCCATCTTCTCAGCAGCTATGCTGACAGGCTTCAATCTCTTTTGGCTGAAAGAAGAAGCGTAGACAAACAGTTTTCCGCTGGAACATTCTAGCATGTTCGACGCCCACGAATCAACGCGGCGCGAACTGCATTTAAGACAGGTGTTGCAGCAACACGTTTACGCGGTGGAGAGAGATAGGTAAAAGTGAATGCTTGAGCGGTGAATCCATTGAAAGTCAGAGTGCATGTTTTCGTAAGCGGCAGGGTTCAGGGAGTGTTTTTCAGATCTGAAGCCATGCATGATGCAAGAAAACGCGGCGTAACGGGTTGGGTTCGCAACCTGCCAGATGACAGGGTTGAGGCTGTTTTTGAGGGGGAAGAAGAAAACGTGCAGAAGCTTTTGGAATTCTGTAGGCGAGGGCCGCCCGGAGCCAAGGTCACAGATACAGACGTGACCTTGGAAAGCTATTCTGGAGAGTTCAGAGACTTTGAAATAAGATATTAGAAGAGAAATTCATGCTTGGAAAGTCGCTACGCTCAGGTTCTTTTCTTTGGCACTCTGAAGTGTGAGGCTTTTCCAGCGCTTACGTAGTCTCCTCCAGCACCGCGTACAACTGAAGCGATTTTTGAGAAGTTGTCTGAACCTAGAAACTGCCGCGGTTTTATCATGATGTAGTCCTCTTTCTCCTCAAAGCTCAGCAGGTTCTCCAAGTCTTCTGGAAACATCATCTTCACGTCCTCTATCACTTTTGATTTTTCTTGAGGCTGGGGCGCTCCTGCTACGGGCTGAGACAATGCCGGTGCTGGATGCGCTGCTATTGGCTGAGTAATCTGTGAGACAGCCAGAGATTTCAAAGATGCTGAAACCTGCCGCAAATCCTCCATGATGCCGTTCATTATCAGAACAAGTTCGTCGACTCTCTTGGTCAGAGCTTCGATTTTTTCTTTATCCGCGCTCATATGCCTTCTTCCTTACAAATCCCTAATACTTAACGCATTTATTAATGGTTTTTGACTCTTCCAGCAATTCGGATAGCGCGCGCTATCTTTCTTCATGCCGCGCTTAATCATTTTCTCTATAGGCAATGCAAGTGTATTTTTGAAAAAACCGATTTTGGCATCAACATTATATTTCCCACTTTCACTCAACAAATTCCCTTCTGTAGGCTTGCACTTGTTTGTCTTCACTGACAGCCTGCCCTACGCACTTCAATATCCAACCTGTGAAGGACAGTGTCTCACCTGTTTTCTCTTTGTAACTGCGCATGTACTCGCGAGCTTTAGTTACGTCAAGTTCAATCAACCCATAAACACGATTCTTCACAGCGGCATTGTCAAGGAACTCATTGCCCCATCCGCGATTTTTCCTTATTTCTTGATAAGTTCCTATCTGGTCCAATATTTATGCCGGCTTAAGCGTGTCTGACAATAATAATCGAGAGTGATGGTAAAAGAATTTTCGCCCGAACTTGCTTTGAACGTACAAGCACTACTGAGACCACGTTATTAGAGCAAGAATTTGCCAAGAAGAAGAATTATGGACATGATGCTGTAGGTTTGGGTAACCAGCATTATCCACTGGGGATTGTGCGCAGACAAGCTCACAATATCCTCAGCCACATAGCTTTGACCGTTTGAGGACACGTATTCTTTGGAAAGAAAGTAGAGCTTCTTGAATTTTCCCAGAACGAACAGGACGACAACTGGTATGGCGAGCAGGAAAACGCTCAACCATGCGTGCTGGTCATAGGTCCACTCAAGAAGGAAGGCTGCCCCTGTGAGTACGGCGCCGGCTGCAAGCAGTACGATGCCGAGGAACGAAGCCCTAACAAGTCCCAGCCGCACCGTCATCGTCTCGATGTTCATCGCTTTGTCTCCGAAGTAGTCTCGGATCTCGGTAGGTATTATCACGCCATAGACTGTCGAGGCGAGCCCTGCAAGGGAAAGGAGAAAGAAACGGTTGATTCCAGAAGCAAAAGTATGGTACGCAAACATCACTGGAAACACAGCTAAGACTAGAATAAGCGTGACCGGCGCCACCCAAGACCTAGACTTCAACCGCAAAGGTGGGGCAGAGTAGGCATATCCCAAAGAAATCCCAGCTACCCACATCAGGAGCAGGATAGGCTTTTCTTGGATAAACATAAACAGAGAAACAAGAACCAGGGCAAAAACAAACTCGGCAACCAACAATGCTTTCAGCCGTTTTTGTCCCAAAGAATCCAGAGCGTGGACCAGCTGCCTCTTGCGGTCGTCCTTCAGGTCTAGTTCATAATCAGAAAGGGTGTTTGCCTGTGCTCCGATAGCAGAACTGAGGTTTATTATGGCGAAAGAGAGAACCACCAAGATTACTCCGTTGATCAAACTTAGAGGCGGACTGGCGCCCCAAGCAAGTCCCATGATAAGCGAACCTAAATTCGGGAGGAGAAACTCCGCCCTGGAAACGGTGGCAAGCAATTTCACGCTTTCAAACATTCTTGTCCCAACGCCTAACAAAGGGGGCCACAGTCAAAAACGTACTTTCAAAGCTTGCATTATAATTACCTTTTGTATGCATTTATTAATGGTTCTTGACTCTTCTGGTAACCTGAAGAACTGGGTGCGCGCCACGCTTGATCGAGATTGACGGAAGCGAAAAAAGTGGAAGCGGCACGATTCTGAGGATGGCCGTCGCCCTATGCGCGATAATTGGGCAGCCGTTGCACATCTACAACATCAGAGAGAACCGTCCGCAGCCAGGTTTGAAGCCTCAGCATTTGGAAGCTGTTCTGACAGCCGCTAAGCTCTGTGACGCCGAACTGGAAGGTGCGAAAGTCGATTCACGGGAGCTTTGGTTCAGGCCTAAAGAAGTAAAAGGCGGCAAGGTCGAAGCTGAAATCGGCACTGCCGGAAGCATCTCAATGCTTCTCATGACAGTGCTCCCCATGTGCGCCTATGCCAAGAACGCTGTGCACCTGCACATTTCCAAAGGCGGAACGGATGTTACCCATTCGCCGACCATCAATTATATGCGCTTCGTCCTTTTGCCGACACTTCAACGCATGGGACTGAACGCTGTTCTGACCGTTCACAAGTACGGCTACTATCCCAAAGGAAATGGCGAGGTGACAATAGATGTGACACCTTGCAAGTCCCTGAAAGCTTTGAGCCTAGAGACTTTTGGCAACGCCAAAGCGATAAAGGGAGTCTCAGTCTGCACATTCCTTGCTGACAGAAAAGTTGCTGAACGCCAAGCAAGAGCGGCGAACGAGTACCTGGGCGAAAGAGGCTACAAGGCTAACATCCAGATAATAAATGACACCTCGAACCCACTACAAAAGGGCAGTTCCATCGTCTTGTGGGCCGAGTCTGACACCAACGCTATTCTAGGAGCAGACGCTATCGGCGAACTGAGAAAAACAAGCGAAACAGTTGGAACCGAAGCAGCCGAGAAACTCCATGCAGAAATCATTGACAAACCCACGGTTGACGCCCACCTAGCTGACCTGCTTGTTCCATACGTAGCCCTGGCCCACGGCAAGTCAACTTATCTTACGCGGTCTCTTACCGAACATTCGCAGACAAACATCTGGCTTGCCAAAAAAATATTGAATGTAAAGTTTGTTCTTGAAAAGAAAGATGGACTATACAAGCTGGAGAAAGTTGGTTGAATTATGGCAATCGGCTTAGCGCGCGCTGATGACGGCTTTGATCACCTTCTCTAATCTCGTACATTCCTCGAGGACCCAGGCCTAAGGACGGTTCATCTAGTATTAGGATCGGAGGATCGTACAGCAACGCTTGGGCTAATCCAAGTCTCTGTTTCGTTCCGCGAGAAAACTTGGCTATTCTAGTGTTTGCCCATTCGGAAAGTTTAACGGTTTCAAGCACCTCGCTATTCTGGGTTTCAAGCTTTGAAAGGCAATGCCGCGAAGCCTGCCAACATAGCCCAAGACTTCATTTGGAGTCAGATAAGAATAGAACTCTGGCGTTTCCACCATGGCACCAACGTTCTCAAGGGCTTTAGTTGATTCTCTAATCGCGTCATGCCCGTTGATATAGACCTTTCCTCTTGTAGATACTGTCCACTTAATCGGGATGGATGACTATTTGACTATTTCCAATAATTCGTATGGACGCAATATTCTAATCTTGTTTGCATCTTGAATTTCCTTTCGATTCTCCTTAATCAGAAAATGTCTTTGATCCAGCGTCAAAAATACGTCACATGAACGAATCGCAAAAGAGAGATGAAGTGCATCGGGTATTGGAAGAAATGTATGCTTGAAAAGAAGGTCAATCACAGAATCTTCATCAATTTCATAGCTTCTTATTCTGAAGCCGACCTTTTCTAGTAGATAGTCTGTGAATGTAGCCAGATTTTCGATAATTGCTCTTTTGGTATTTTCTTCTTTGATTTTGAAGCCATTCGCAGTAGCTCGCCGTGACCCACCAGCATTTGCACACGCGCTTACTTATCCTAAGATTTTTTCTACCTCTTCCTTATCCGCATCAGTAACATAGCTAATACCTGATGCCTTTGCAGTTTCAGGAGTTAAAGCAACGATATCGTCTCGAGTGATGTATCGAACCGTGAATTTTCTGGCACCACACATTAATTGCTTTAATCCTTGGATCAGCCTCTGATTATAAGTATAAAGGCCCATCGCGCCTGTGGGTAAGTCCTTGAACTTTTTTCCAAACTTCTTCTTTAGTCTGCTCGCTTCGATAAAGGTTGCCTCGATGGTGTTTCCATATCTTCCATAGTATATAGGTAGATTTCCTTCCGTAATCCCCCGACCTACGTTTTTACCTACCATCGCTGCGGTGAGTGGAGCTCTGGCCATACCCACAGCTTTGACGTAGGGTGCACCCAGAGCCAGTGCCTTGAAGATGTGATCTTCCATTGTAATGCCTCCCGCAAACGCTATGTCAGGTACGTATTCTCCCTTCTTCGCCAGTCTATCTGCATATTGATACGTCAAGGACCATATTTCTACGCTGGGTATTCCCCATTCGTTCATCATACGCCAGGGGCTCATCCCTGTTCCACCACCAGCGCCATCGATGGTAAGTAGGTCAATTCTTGCTAAGGACGAAAATTTCACTGCTCTTGCCACATCTGCTGGTCTGTAAGCGCCCGTCTTCAGGAAAACGTGCTTAGCACCTAAGCTTCTGAGCTCTTTTACTCTACTGAGGAAGGTCTCTTCGGTAACCATGCCCACTCTGGAATGTCTTTCAAACTCTTTGAAATGTCCCGCCTTAAATGCTTCAATAATGTCTGGATTTTCGGGATCAGGGAGAACTATGTATCCTCTTCTCTTTAGAAGCTGAGCTTTTTCCATATCCTTAATTTTAACTTCACCACCTATGTCTTTAGCTCCTTGACCCCATTTTAGTTCAACGGCATCCACTTCTAAATCCGAAATGGCATACTCATGGACGCCGAGTCGTGTATCTTCTATGTTGGCTTGAACAACAATAGCGCCGTAGCCTTCTTCTCTCCATTCTTTGTAAGTTTTCACCCTATATTCCAGTTCTGGAGAATGAATCACTTTTCCATCGTTGAATTTTGACTCCGCATCCATGCCACATACATTTTCACCAATTACTTGCATGGTCCCTGATATTGCCGCACCGATTGCCAGCTCTCTCCAATTGTCGAGGGCGATTTTTGTGGATCCAAGTGCGCAGGTGAACCATGGAACTTTCAGTCTTATGCCTTTACCTTGACCGATTTTGGTTTCTAAGTCAACGTTGGGAAATATAGCTTTGTCACTATCGGCTTCGATGCCGACAGCTCCCACGGTTGTTCCCATAATGTTGAAGTGGGAGAGGTCTATAGGATAGTTCTTTTGAGATGCGGTGGTTATAACTCCGAAAGGCGCCGGGTATATGATTTCGCCGCCTCTTATTGCAGATTTGGCAACTTCGCAAGGACCTGGGCATCCATCTATGCATGTAACGCAGAGTCCGCTGACTGGACATGGATCCGTTCTATTCTTGGTCAGGGTTGCCGGGCTTGCATTTGGTTTGGAATAGCTCATATTATTTCTCCTCCTTTTGTACACATGCTCCACATGATTCTAAAGTACACATGACTTGGTCATACTTTCCTAAACACTGTGGGGTTATTACAAGACAAGAGTTGCAGAGTTCTCCGGGAGACTTGACCCCACGACACTGCAAGTCTACTACGGGACAAATATACATGCAGGCTCCACAGTTGCGGCAGATTTCACTGGCCGTACGGAAGGGCGTGACCACTTCTCTTTTTTGGCCTCTGCCCGCGAAACCTATGGCTCCGCTTCTCATCTGTTCGGCGCACATCCTTACACATAAGCCACATAGGATGCAGTCTTCATTTTCCATCTTGAATCTAACTTGCTCTAATCCCATCTGTGAGGCTAAGTCTTGCAAGGTCTTAGAGTTGGGGCATCTGGCAAGTAATAGTTCCAGTATCAGTTTTCGCCCTTTCATCACTTTTTCAGAATGTGTTTTCACTTTTATCCCTTCTTTAACTGGATAAAGGCAAGACGCTACCAGTCTTACCCTTCTTCCGTCTTCAACCTCCACCGTGCATAGGCGGCAAGCGCCGTAAGGGGTTAACTCATCGTGGTGGCAGAGAGATGGAATACTAATCCCATAGAACCTGGCAATTTCAAGTATTGTAGAGCCTTCTTCGGCTTGAGCCTTCACTCCATCAATAATGAGGTTTACCATCTCACTCACTTCCTATTTGACTGATATGGCCTGAAATGGGCAAGCATCTCGACAGATACCACATCTAATGCATTTGGCGGGGTCAATCGTGTGAGTCAAACCATATGCGTCGATGGCCTGTTGAGGACAGAGTTTTAAACAGGCACCGCATCCTGTGCATTTGTCTTCAAGGATGACAAACGTAATCAGGTCCCTGCAAATTCCAGCTGGGCACTTTTTATCTCTAATGTGGGCGGCATATTCATCTCCAAAATACCTGAGAGTTGACAAAACTGTATTTGGAGCTGTTTGACCAAGACCGCAAAGAGAAAAGTCTTTGACCATCCTCGCTAAGTCTTGGAGAAGTTCCAGATCTTCTTCCCCAGCCTGACCCTTGGTTATCTTAGTCACGATCTCAAGCATCCTTTTGATTCCCTCACGGCAGGGGACACATTTACCACAAGATTCATTCTGTAAGAAGTCGAGAAAATATCGAGCCAAATCAACCATGCATGTGTCTTCGTCCATCACTATCATGCCGCCGGAGCCCATCATGGAGCCGGCTTCGGTTAACTTCTCAAAGTCGACAGTTAGGTCGAGTAATTCTTCAGGTATGCAGCCACCTGAGGGGCCACCGGTCTGTACGGCCTTAAACCTCTTGCCTTTCGTTATTCCTCCGCCTATGTCGTAAACAATCGTCTTAAGGGGGGTTCCCATTTGTATTTCGACGAGACCAGTGTTGTTAACCTTTCCAACAAGAGAGAAAATGCCTGTTCCCTTGCTGTTCTCCGTCCCCATTTTTACATACCAGTCTGTGCCATTGTTAATAATCAAAGGCACATTGGCCCAGGTCTTAACGTTATTCAAATTAGTTGGCTGATTCCACAGCCCACGCTCGACTGTGTGAACATATTTTGCTCTGGGCTCGCCCATTTTGCCTTCTATGGAGGCCATCAACGCAGAAGATTCACCGCAGACAAACGCACCAGCACCCCGATTTATCTTGATGTCGAAGTCAAATCCAGAATTGAATATGTTGTTGCCTACGAATCCGTATTCTCGTGCTTGGTCTATTGCCGTCTGGAGGTGCTTTAATGCCAGTGGATATTCTGCGCGAACGTATAAATATCCTTGATTCGCTCCTATAGCATAGGCTCCAATTATCATCCCTTCGAGAATGCTATGAGGATTCGCTTCCATGAGGCTTCTATCGCTAAAGGCACCTGGATCACCTTCATCTCCGTTTCCAATTACAAACTTAACGTCTCCATGGGCTTCCTTGCAAGACCTCCATTTTCTTCCAGTTGGGAAGCCGCCTCCGCCAAGACCGCGTAACCCTGATTTTTCAATTGTATCAATGATTTCTTCGCAAGACATGGTTGTAGTAGCCTTTGCAAGAGCTTGATAACCGCCAATAGCAATGTAGTCAAGTATGTTTGTGGGGTCGATTCGTCCATTGTTAGCAAGAACCAGCCTTGTCTGTTTTTTGTAGAAAGGAACTTCGTGCTCATACAAGGCTTTTTGACCTGTTATTGGATCTATATAAAGAAGGCGATCAACAACCTCGCCATTGAGGAGAGTTTTTGAAACGATATCAGGAACATCACTCGGCTTTACTTTTTGATAAAAGATCTCTTTTGGTCCTATAACGATGACAGGCCCTCTTTCGCAGAAGCCATGACATCCGGTTTGCTTGCAGTCTGCCTTGATTTCTAAACCTTGCCTCTCAATTTCATCCTTGAAAGATATCATAACATTTGCGCTACCACGCGCTCGGCAACCAGTTCCGAGGCATACTCTTACACAAGGCTTATTGGGATCTCTCATTTGCACTAGCGAGTTTCGAAGAGAACCGAGCTCTTGAGTGGTTCTAATCTTTTTCATTCTCACCCTGCACCCGCTTTTAGAACACTACGAACTTTCGTTGGCGTCATTTTGTCAAAATAGCGTTCTCCGACAACTATAACTGGAGCCAGCGCACAAGCACCAACACAATGAACCGATTGAAGACTAAATGTGCGATCAGATGTCGTTTCACCGTCTTTTATACCCAGCTCTTTTTCCACAGACTCAAGAACTCTGGGAGAACCTCTAAGGTAGCAGGCAGTTCCCAGACATACACGAACGAGGTGCTTGCCACGAGGGGTTAGGTGGAATGCATCATAAAATGAAGCTACACCGTAGACCTGAATCATCGGAACACCAAGTTTTTCAGAAACATGTTTTAACGCCCACGCTGGAAGATAAGCGAACAAATTTTCAGTTTCTTGCAATATCATTATCAACGCTGACTTTTCATAAGAATAACTTCTGATAATCTCGTTGACCTTGTACTCAGAAGCCCTTTCAGCCAAGTTTCATGGCACCTCTCAAGTCAATTATCTGCTCCTAATGTTGCTGGAAGTGAGGATCTTTTGAAGCCTTGGCATCTCAACTTCTGGAAACTCTCTTTATACCTTTGAAACTTAGGGGAGCTTCTTCCGGAATCTCCTCAGCAAACATTATTTCGTAGACATCCTTTGAGGCACACTTAGGACACTCCAAAGATCTGTACCTACATGTTTGACAATTTTCGGATTCGGTACCAATTCGAAGACTAAGATCCTCAGTTCCCTCTTTATGCCCAACAACCAATCCAACGAGTTCAATCCATGTGTTTCCGCAACTAGCACAACTAACTCTCTTCTTGATCAACTCCCCTTCCCCCCCTCTGTTTTCAATTTCCTTAACAATTTCTGTGACTTTCAAACAACATCAAACATCTTAAGCATATTATTGAGCTATTTAACGCTTTCGTTCGACAAAGTCCAAAATTAATGGATATTGCAAGATAAGCGAGAACGAGATACTTACAATGTCGAAAAAAGAGAGATAGGCATCATCTTGTTCTTCCGACATCATAAGGTTCCAAGGCAAAAATGGTATATTTTTTAAACTGTGAACACTAATTTCACATAGGCGGCGTACATTGACCACGAAAATAAAAATTGATGAGATTGATGTGAACATCATTAGGGCTTTACAGAAGGACGCACGTGCCAATTTTGCAGATATAGCAAGAAACTGTGACGTGTCAACAGATACCATAAGTAAACGATTCAGAAAGATGAAGAAAGCCAACATTATCAGAGGGACGACGATACTGTTGAACCCAAAAAGCTTCGGCTATGATTGCGTTGCGAGCTTTGGTATTCGCGTCGATTATCCACACGTAGAGGATGTTGTTGACTTTATCGAAAAGATACCAGAAGTAGTTTTCTGCAATCCATCTCTGGGCAGACACAACATATTCGCAATAGCAGTACTGAAAAATGTTGGCAGGTTGAGTCAAGTGAAGGAATCCATACAAGGACATCCCATGGTTAGGGAGGTAGCCGCCAGCATCTGGGTCGATGAGATACTGTTATGTCCAGAAAACTTCGAATTCGAACAGGTAAAAAAGAAGTGACAAGGAATGGATAAAATAGACCTTGCTATAATTGATAAGCTAACTGATGATGCTCGCACGTCTTTCAGAGAGATTGCAAAGGAACTTGGTATTTCACCGGACACTGTGATAAATAGATATGCTGCACTGCAAAAAGAGGGCGTAATCCGAGGATCCACAATCGTAATCAACCCGAAGAAAGTTGGTTATCAAGCCATGGCCGTATTTATGATCGATATCTCGCCTGCACACATCATGGCGACTGAAGTTACTCCAGCCGATTCTTCAATAATCTTAGATAAGCTGATTCAGATGCCAAACATAATCGTGGCTACAAAGAGTGTTGGAGACCACGACTTATTGGCTATTGGTGTAGCTATAGATTTTGAACATTTGATTAAACTGAGAGATTATATCGCAAAAATACCCGGTGTTAAAGATATTCAAGTATCATTCTGGGTCGAAAGAACAGAACTTTGCCCCAAATACTTCGTAATTTGAGCAATTTGAGCAGAATGTAAGTTGAAAACTTGAACCGGTATTTGTACCTTTCTTCATGACCTTAGGTATTTTTTTCTTACTGGTAAACGTATGTTCAATTTTCAACCTCCACCTACAAAATCTCGAATTAACCTTCTTTTACTGAAACAAGCCCAACATAAGCCTGAAATTCAAGTGCGGGGGTCGGACCCCCACCCAACTTTACCGGTAAAAATATGTTAAATATATGCCTGGCGAAAATTCGATGCTCTACCGAGCTATCAACAAACCCAAGTCACGTGGTCGTTCAACTCTCGTTTTTGAAATGGGGGCTAGGGGAAGATTCCCCTTTCATCTGCAACATCTGTTGCCTTGGAAACAGCGAAAACAAACGCTGCATTTCTCATATCAAGGTTGTAGTTTTTAGCGGTATCCATAATATTATTATAAGCGGTAGCCATTTTCTTTTGAAGCTTTTCTTTAACTTTCCTTAACAGAAAACTTCAAGGTCATCGCAAAGACTTCTTGGGTAACTTAACTTAGCAGAACCCCTCTTGTAGGCCAGATTAGACTGCACAGAATTTTGATTGTCGTGGATTTTCCCGCACCGTTTGGACCTAGAAAACCAACTCAGTGCCCACTGTCTATTTTCAAACTCAAATCGTTGGGAGCCAGAATCTTACCATAGTATTTGGTTAAACCTTCCGTGACTATAGCTTCCATGAACCCGTCTCCAAACCATAGTTGATCTTGCACCGATAAATGGTTAAGTCTTGGCTAGTAGACCATGGAACATATAAATGTTTATTTTCTGCCTAACAATAGCGTTTGCAAGTCAAAGGAAAAAATCAAATGAACAGCTTTGCCCGTAAAAAACTCATTCGAGAATACTATTCAAAAAGATCCAAGGATTATGATCGGCAGAAAAGCAGAACTTGGAAGTCGAGTCAAGGTTTTGGAAATGAAGTTTTTGACGAACTGCTAACGGCTTTGAAAGGGTTTAGAAACAGACTCCTGCTGGAAGTAGGCGTGGGAAGTGGCAGAAACGCGTTACCCCTGCTTGAAAAAGTCAAACCGCAGCTTATAGGACTGGACCTGTCAAAGGAAATGCTGAAACATGCAAAAACAAAAATGTCCTCCTTCAAAGACTGTCTTGACTTGATCCTGGCTGACGGCGAACATTTGCCTTTTGTGAACCATGCTTTTGATGCGCTCATCTGCATGAGCACGATGCACTATTTCGCGTCTCCGGCGAGAGTCCTACAGAGATTCAGAAACGCGCTCAAAGAAAACGGAACGCTTGTGTACGGGGATTTGACAGTTCACGAAACGGATAATCAAGGATTCTTTGAAGGACTAGAGAGAACCCTGTCTAAAGCCCATACAAGATACTATAAACCATCACAGATAAAGACGCTCATTAAGAAACAAGGACTCCACATATCAAAGATGAAAACGGTTGCCTACCGAAAAACCTACAGCGCTTTAATGGAAGACAAGGGACAGTACTTCAGAGTCACGCCCGAAACGCTTCACAAGTACATAGGAGGAGCCAACGCAGAGTCAAAGGAACAATATACATTAACCAGCACGGAGATGACCCTGTTTTACACGGTGATCACAACGAAAAAAGAAAACTGAAACCACGTGATCCTATGAAAAAGTCAGCATGCATCAAAACTCCTAAGCAAGACGGTGAGAAAACCCTAACCCTAGCCAACAAGCTCGGAATGATCAACAAAGACTTAGAAATTCAACGAGACGAAAAATTCATCTACATCCCACTGACCAAGCGGCCATCAACGGAAGAAATGAAAATTCTCAAACAACAAGTGGCAGGCTGCAAAGTTTCAGTTCACTCTTTTCCAGAAAGAAAGAAACCGAGAATGTCACTTGCTCAGCTTCTTGAGGATAAGCTTCCACCACATCTGTTGGCCAGCTTGCCCCGCGCCATAGACTTCGTCGGCGACATAGCCATAGTTGAGGTTCCTCCGGAGCTTGACGCGTACAAACCTGCCATCGGCGAGGCAATTTTGAAAACGAACCGAAAAGTGGGCACGGTGCTTGCCAAGGCGGGAGCAGTGGGCGGGACCTACCGTTTAAGGGAGTTCACCGTAATAGCAGGCGAACCCAAAACCGAGACCATCCACAAGGAATACGGATGCCAGTACTATGTGGACGTAGCCAAAGCCTTCTTTTCGCCGCGACTTTCATTCGAACATCGCAGAGTAGCATCGCTGATAGAGGAAGGCGAGACAGTTGTTGACTTATTCGCAGGAGTTGGACCTTTCTCGATACAAATCGCCAGAAATCATCAAAACGCAACAGTCTATGCTGTGGATGTGAACCCAGACGCAGTTGAATGTCTCAAGAAGAACATAAGGATCAACAGGGTCACGGGCAGGGTTCATCCCATCCTGGGAAATGCGAGACAAGTCGTCAAGAACAGGCTTTCTGGCGTTGCTGACCGTGCAATCATGAATCTGCCTGAAAAAGCCATCGAGTTTGTCGATGTAGCCTGCGAAACCATCAAGCCTTCAGGAGGTAAAGTGCACTTCTACGGCTTCGTCAACAAGCCTGATTCTTTAGAAAACCTCAAGGATCTCTTTGCGGACGCTGTTAAAAAGTCTGGAAGATATGTAGAGAAAACATCGTTTTCGAGACTTGTCCGTGAGACAGCCCCGTACGAGTGGCAAGCAGTCTTAGACGTCAGAATCTGTTAGCCCTCCAGTTTAGGACGTTGGAATCGCACGATTTCAAATGGCCACTCACGTACATGTTGAATGGCTGAAAACTCGCCTGTGAGCACATGTCAGGCTTCTACTGTCAGTGTGATTTTTGCTTTCTGTGCTGGGTTCTTGAGTTTCTGGATGAGACTTCTTGACAAGTCGGCTGCTGCTTTGTCTGCCTTGACCGCCAACGTTCGGCTGCAAATGTAGCCACTTTTCCTCACAACCATCTCAGTCGGATGAACTAAGGTTAGATGTGCACTTCCAAAGGCATTCACCACTTCGGCTATTCCTCCCGCTTCGACAAGAATAGTCAGTCGAGCATTTTCTCTGCGCAGTTTTTCTTTGAACTCGGTGCTCAGATTGGGCATAGCTTTGTCTGCTGACACCGCGACGATGCAGTCGCCTCTTCTTGACAGATCATCGTTTTTTGTGAATTCCAAGGTTGTCGGATGAATGGCTTGAATGTTCCTGTGCCCTTTGGCAAATATGACTTCTTTCAATTCGGCAGCGGGCAAATTATTCTAGAACCTCTATTGAGTCGACTTTTCCGTCGCCGTTCAGGTCAAAGCCCTGAATGACCTTTGCGTAGGACTCCTCCCCGCTGTAGCCTTTCAGAGTTTTCTGCCAGTAGTCTGTCAGTGCTAGCACGCAGGCCTTCGTGCCCACCGCCTTGTTCCCGGCTAAAACTATAACTCGCTTGTTCCTGTCCCACGGGTTGACAACTTTTGCCACGACTCCGACCGCATCTTCCGTGTAAACGCGTCCAGTTTTTTTGGAGATTAAACCGCCAAGAAGGAAGCCTTCCTCTGAAGCTCGCATGTTAAACCTGATAGGCAGACACTCGTTTACTTCTTCTGCAAGCAGGTTCGTTCCAGGCCCCCCTACGAGTATCAGGTTGTTTCTTTCCTCCTTCTCAGCCTTAACGTCTACATCGAGTTTTATCGCGAAGTCTTCAGGGGGCTTAACGAACTGCCCCAGAAAGAAGGCTAGATGAGAAGCGTAGTGGCCATCTCTCGCGCTTGTTTTGAACGGCCCGTGCGGTGTTGGACTGCCCACAACTATTTTCCCATCAAACGTCCCGTCTTTCCTTACGAACTCTCTAAAGAATTTCTGGATTTGTTCTTCCATGCCCAACAGTGAGAGTTTCTTAATCGTTCTGTACTCCCGTGGAAGCTCGATTCCAAACGCTGGCGCGGCTACCTTGTAATACTTGGCTATTGCCCCCTTTTTCTCCTCTTCTCTTGCTACGATTATGGCTCCTGCCCTGAAGAGTTTTCTGATGTGATAGTAGACCTTCTGCTCATGGATGCCCAGTTTTCTGGCTATTTCCAGAGGGTACATCTCCTTTTCAGAAAGCATGATCAATATTTTCCAACTTAGCGCGTTCAAGATTAGCTTGAGCTTCTGCGGGTCATTGACTAACGCTATGTCTTTGACCATCTGTGTCTGATTATCTTCGCGAAGCAGCAGGCTTTTGTCCAAGGTTGTTCCTAACCATAAACGCACATCCATTATTAAAAATTTTGTTATGGTAAGCGCATAGGAAGCTCACTTGAGTTCCGAGCACGGCAAAAGACCATTATGGAATATTTTTTAACACTCCTCGAGAATTCATGATAGTCACTGAATTAAGTTATGGAAAAACCTTGTAAACCATTTTTAGAGCTAAAAGATTTCTCCTAAAAATGCTTATTAGAGCAACAGTCATCGAATTGTGGTCATCAATAAGCATTGAGGTCTAGAGATGTGCGGCATATTCGGTTGCGTCTTAAAAGAAGGAAACGCTGCGCCGCTGATACACGCAGCTTTGAAAAGACTTGAGTACCGTGGCTACGACTCAGTTGGCATAGTCACCCTACATGACGGCAAACTCTACATGAAGAAAGACCAGGGAAAAATAGATGACGTCCACAGAATTCACAATTTGGACAATTTGCCGGGCAGCTTGGGCATTGGGCATACAAGATGGGCAACACACGGCGCCCCTCTGCAAGTTAACGCCCATCCTCACGTTGATTGCAGCGGACGGATAGCCGTTGTTCACAACGGCATCATAGAGAATTTTGCCGAATTGAAAACGGAGCTTGAGAATCGCGGGCACGTTTTTAAGTCCAAAACCGACACAGAAGTGATATCCCACCTCATCGAGGAAAGCCTCAAGAACAACCCCAACCTGAGCCTCGAGAACGCCGTTCTAGAAGCGGTAAAAAGGCTTGACGGGTCATATGCAATCGCCGTCGTCTCCACGAGCGAGCCCAGCAAGATAATCTGCGCCAGAAATGAAAGCCCACTCGTAATCGGAGTCAACCAGGGCGCGGTCTACTTTGGTTCCGACATTCCAGCGTTCCTGCCCTTGACAGACAAGGCAATTGTTGTTGACGACGGTGAACTTGTCATGCTTTCACTGGAAGGAGTGGAAATCAAGAAGATTGCTGACTCAAAAGTTGTTAAGCGCGAGCCGAAAATCATCGATTGGACCCCTGAAATGGCGGTCAAACAAGGCTATCCGCACTTCATGATTAAAGAGATCCATGAACAGGCCGAATGCTTAAGAAACACGCTGAGGGTACAGGAGCACTACGCTGATCTGATGGCTACTTTTCTTGACCGTGCACGAGAAGTGTACCTGGTCGCATGCGGAACATCTTATCATACTTGCTATGCGGCCTCGTACATGTTCTCCAAACTTGCTTTCTTGCCAACCTATCCAGTCATAGCCTCTGAGTTCACAGAACAGCACGGCAAGTCCGTCAACATCGACAGCACCATCTTAGCCGTGAGTCAATCAGGCGAAACCGCGGACACCTTGGCTGCGGTGAACACCGCCAGGCAAAGGGCAGCAACGATTCTAGGATTGACTAACGCCATCGGTTCAACGTTAACGCGGGTTGCGCGAGTCTACATCGGCCAACAGTCAGGCCCAGAAATCGGAGTGGCTGCAACCAAAACATTCACGTCGCAACTTTCAGTCATGGCTCAGCTGGCCCTGAGACTTGCAAAGAAAAGAGGCAAGGTTTCACAGGACGAGATGGACTATTTGGCCGAAAGACTGTGCAAACTGCCGGACACGGTGCAAACGATAATTGACACACAGGAAGAAAAGGCGAAACGAATAGCGAAAAAATACAAGGACAAGAAAGATTTCTTCTTCCTCGGACGTGGAATCAGCACGGCAACGGCTTTTGAAGGCAGGCTTAAACTAATGGAAATAGCCTACGCGCCTGCAATAGCCTTTCCAGCAGGAGAAAGCAAACACGGCCCGATAAGCCTCATAGAACCGGGTTTCCCAGTGGTGTTCGTGTGTCCAAACGATGATACCCATAAAACGTTGATAGGCAACATAATGGAAATGAAAGCCCGAGGAGCCTCAATAATCGCCGTCGTAGAAGAGGGAGATGAAGAAGTCAAAAGCCTCGTTGATGATTACATGGAAGTGCCTAAGGGCATTCCAGAGGTGCTCTCCCCGATAGCGTTCATCGTCCCACTTCAGCTGATGGCATACTACATGGCTGTTGAAAGAGGCTACAACCCAGACATGCCTAGAAACCTAGCAAAATCAGTCACGGTGAAATAGCCAACCCAACACTGATATAAGCTCGTCAGACCAGCTTCCTAGTCAAGGTGAGAAGGCTTGGAAGGATGACAAAAACTGCTGAGGTTCGATCCCCTGCCTCAGCTCCTCTCCTCGAAAAACGGTGCAATCGTGTTCTTTGCAAACCGCGACCTGCTAAATGTCACGGAAGGTTCTTTAGAGTCATTGTGGAAACTGCCGCCACGCCTGTACGATGCATCTTGAAATGTCGTCTTGAGCGATTGGTTTCTGACGCAAGTATGTCTCGGCGTTTTTCAATCTGGAAGCAATCTTCAATGGTTCACCGTACATTCCTATGCCCATCCTCGTTAATCTCAACGTGGCGGCTAACCCCTCATACTCTGGCTTCTCAAGAATCAACTCTTCAAGAAGATCAAGTCTGCGGATTATCTGGTCAAGTTTCTTGCTCAGCTCTTCTGCACTGGAAGCAAAGTTCTCTTTCCGGCTCAAATTCTTCCTGCTTCTCAAATGTGATTGATTTACATAGTTATTCCATTGTTTAAATGGTTGACTACACAAAAATGTCCCAAGCATAACAGACGTTCCCGGCGCAATCATCAATTCATGTCAACAACAGCTTTTGTCAATGAAAAAATCTGTTTTGAAGACTCAACGTAGCGTTGTTTCTTATTCTGCGTCTTATTTTCAAATGCAAATGTGTTAATAACTCAGTTCGTGAATGTCTATTATGGTGCTTCAAGTGGAAGGAAGTGAGTGGGAGAAACTCATTCAAAACCTGACGAGGGAAGGCATCCTGCGGTCTCCGAAGGTGATCGAAGCAATGCGCTCCGTTCCGAGGGGAAAATTCCTCCCAGAAAACATGCGTTCCTACAGCGCGACGGACACGCCGCTTCCGATTGGTTTCGGGCAGACGGCTTCGGCGCCACATAGCCTCGGCGCAGCTCCGAGACTAGGCGAAACATGGTTTCAATCATGAATGAAGCCCTGCAGTTGGAAGTAGGCCACAAAGTGTTCGAAGTCGGAGCGGGTTCAGGCTGGCACGCCGCCACGATAGCGGAGCTTGTTGCGCCTAGCGGCGCTCCAAGAAGCGAATACGGCCACGTCTACACAATGGAAATCGTTCAGGACTTGGCAGATTTTGCAAGAAAAAACATCATGAAAGCGGGGTACGGCGACCGCGTGACGATAATCAGCGGCGACGGCTCACTGGGTTACCCAGAAAAGGCCCCCTATGACAAGATATTAGTGACGGCTGCGGCCCCAGATATTCCGAAACCGCTCATCGACCAGTTAAAATCGGGCGGCATCATGCTAATCCCAGTTGGGAACGCATCTCTGTTCCAAAACCTGATGAAAATCACTAAAACAGACGCAAAAATCAAGCAGGAAAACCTGGGGGGAGTGGCCTTCGTACCACTCGTAGGAAAACACGGCCACAGATTTTAGCGAAACTCTGAGTTCTTTTCTTCCAAATGGACGTATGATTATTGGATTCCTAGTTTATCCCTGTATGCTTCTAGGTCTAGCCAACCGTGTCCGCTGATGTTCACGCATATTGTTTTCTCCACGCCTGCCTTTTCAGCCTTGAGCGCTTCGTCAATTCCTGCCCTCACAGCGTAGCTAGACTCCGGTGCAGGCAACCACCCTTCAGTCTGAAGGAACACCCTTGCAGCCTCAAAAATCGATTTCTCATCAACCGGATAGCTAACTGCCTTAACAATGTTGTGCTTTCTCAGCAGGCTAATAATTGGCCCGGCTGCGTGGTACCGCAAACCGTCAGCCCTGATGGGCATCATTTCAGACTTGTGACCTAGAGTGTACATCTTCAGGAGAGGAGTGTGTTCACCCACGTCGCCGAAGTCATACTTGTACTCTCCCTTCACAAGGTTCGGCGCAGCCGCCGACTGTGCTGCCAAGAACTCACATTTTCGCTTGCCCTTCAAGACCTCGCCTATGAAGGGAAGAGCGATTCCGCCGAAATTGGAACCTCCTCCCAAACAGCCGACCATCAAGTCAGGCTTCTCATCAACCATGTCAAACTGCTTAATCGTTTCAAGCCCAATCACCGACTGTTGCGTCATAACATGGTTCAAAACTGAACCCAAACAGTAGACGCTGTTCTCATGCGCCTCCGTGTACTCCAACCCTTCAGAAATCGCGATACCCAATGAGCCTGGACTCTTCGGATTCTTGGAGAGTATTTCTCTGCCCATCTGGGTCTCCTTGCTGGGTGAGGCAAAAACCTTCGCGCCAAAAAGCTTCATCAAAGTTTTCCTGTCGGTCTTCCAGTCATAGACGGATCTAACCCAGAAAACCACGCACTCAAGGTCCAGAAGCTTGGCAGCGTAAGCGAGCGCCGTTCCCCACTGGCCAGCACCCGTTTCAGTGCTCAACGTCGTCTTGCCCTCTTTCATCGCGTAGTAAGCCTGCGCAATCGCCGTGTTAGTCTTGTGCGAACCCGTCGGAGATAAGTCCTCACGCTTGTAGAACAGCTTAACCTTCTTCAACCCTAGACTTTTCTCCAACCGTTTTGCACGGTAAAGCGGTCTCGGCCGGCCCATGTGAATGTACAGTTCACGAATGTCTTCAGGAATCGAAATCCAACTCTGACTTGACATCTCCTGCCCGAGACACTCTTTAATCATGGTCCTGCCCAGGTACTCCATCCGCGAAGGACCCGTTTCAGGCTCCTTCGGAGGGGGAAGCGGCTCGGGCAAGTCGGGCATAATATTGTACCATTTAGTAGGAAACTCGTCTATCGGCAGAGCAATCTGATCAGGTTTCATAACCGTTCACCGTTTTGGGAAGCCTATAGTATAAAGAGTGGCGAATTAAAGATTTCTGCTGGCCGCTGAGACTATCTGAACCATTTCTCCAGCGTCGTCTTCCCCTTTTCTTTTGTAATACCCTTTTGCATTTTTTCTAAAGCTTTTCGAACTCGGTCTTCCGAAAAATCTCTTCCTCTGCAAATGAAATCTACCACGCCCTCCACGTCGGGCTCTCGCCACTCCAGCCTGTAGCTGTCCGTCACCTTCGGACGCAGAAAAATCTCTCTGATTCTTTGAGGTTCAACCGGAAACTCTGCGTTTTCCACATGAACAACGGCTTTCTCCAAGGTTTCATATTCTTTAATCAATTTCAAGGCAGTTTTCGGCCCTAAACCCTTGATCCCGTCAGGGTTGAAGTCAGTTCCAATCAGTATGCCGACGTCAACCAGCTGCTCATAGGTTATCCCGCACTCGTTCAGAACCTGCTGCAGCTCAACCACTTCAGGCACGACGTCAATATAGATGTTCTTGCTCGGCAACTTTCTTCTACCCGAAATGGTGATGTTCCTCACAAACCTGGGAGCACCGAACAGCAGGCTGTCATAGTCTTGGCTTGCGCAGTAGTCAGTGTCTCCACGCTTGGCCAGATGCGCAGCCTGAGCTTCTCCTTCACTTGGCGCCTGAATCCACGGGACCCCCATCAAACCCAGAAGCCGCTTGCTGTCTTCCGTCATGTAATCCTTCAAGTGCGACGTGGCCTGTGCGTACATCCTTGCCTCCTCAGGCTTCCCCGCCCTCAACGCCTGCTCATACCTAACAGCAGCCTCCTCCTTCACCCTCATCCGCCGCTTAATCTCCACCTCCTTAAGAGCTGGCGGCGCCCCGTCAAAAACGTAAACAGGTTTTATCCCCAGCTCCACCAAGTTGCTGGTCCGATAAAGCAATCCGCTCAAGTGGCTCGTCACCCTTCCGCTGCTGTCCTTCAACGGCGTGCCGTCAGGCTGGCGAATAATGGCCAAAAACTGGTAAAGAGCGTTGTAAGCGTCTATGGCGATGGATTTGCCGCCTAAATCCTCAAGCTTGACAACCGTTTTGGGAACGAGGTCACGAAGGTTTACTCCCAAAAACATCCCTTTTCAATATTGGCGGAGAACTGAAATAATAAAGTTGCGAAAGCTGAATCACAGAGGATATAAGCTAGTCTTACAATTACAGAACCGTCACCGAGGACGTTCATCATGACTGAAAGAGCAGCAACGTTAACGTTGGTCACGTGTACAAGCTGCGGCAAACCCATCCCGCCGGGTGGGGAAGCAACCAAGTTCATGTGCCCAAACTGCGGAGAAATCCAGATAAAACGCTGCAGAAAATGCCGCAAATTCGGCCGCCCCTACAAGTGTCCGAAGTGCGGTTTCATCGGTCCATAAAACGAAATGGAGAACGTGTTGAAAATGGGTTCTGTGATAGTCACGTACAAGGTTTTTCCAATCGACATAATAAACGATTTTGGTCCCATGAAAAAGAAGCTTGAAGCAAGCTTGCCCGCTTCCGCGTCCGTCGACGGGTACGGGGAAGAACCTGTGGCATATGGCCTGAAGGCCTTGCTGGTTCAAGTCAAGTTTCCAGAAGACCAGACAGGCCTGGTTGACGAATTCGAGAAGAAGCTGGAGACGATGGAAGGAGTAAGCCAAGCGCAAACGCTTATGGTGCGCAGAACAAGCAGATAGCTACTAACCTTTGGTTAACACATTTATATAGGAACACGCTTTTGTTTCGAAACGTAAAATCGTTATGGAAGGATTCTAGTTGAGCGAAGTACAGTTACGTGTTGGAGACGCAAGGCAAAGAGACGTTGGAAGAGGCATAGCCCGCTTAGACCAGAAAACCATGCAGAAACTAGGAATATCAGCGGGCGACGTCATAGAAATATGCGGAAAAAGAACAACCTCGGCCATAGCCTGGCCGGCCTACAGTGAAGACCAGAACCGAGACCTGCTCCGCATAGACGGTTTCTCACGCAAGAACGCCGGAGTGGCCATAAACGAGTACGTCATCGTGAGAACCGCCAAGGTTAAAACGGCCCTAAGCCTCACGCTGGCCCCGGTTGACATGAGACTGAACGTGGACGAGGACTTCACCAATTTTGTCCGAAACCGCCTGATGGAAAGAACGCTCGTTGAAGGCGACACAACCCTCGTCATGATGCTTGGACACGCTATACCGTTCACCGTCACGAAAACGCGACCACACGGCATAGTCAAAATAACCGCGGAAACAAAGCTCACAATACTGAACGAACCCGCGCCTGAAGGAAAAGGCCTGCCCAGAACAACCTACGAAGACGTCGGCGGACTGCACGAAGAAATTCAGAGAGTAAGGGAGATGGTGGAGCTTCCACTGAGACATCCCGAACTGTTCCAGCGGCTCGGAATAGAACCCCCGAAAGGAGTGCTACTGCACGGGCCGCCCGGATGCGGAAAAACACTCCTGGCCAGAGCCGTCGCAAACGAGTCAGAAGCCAACTTCTTCTCCATCAACGGCCCAGAAATAATGAGCAAGTTCTACGGTGAATCAGAAGCCAGGCTCCGAGAAATCTTCCAACAAGCCCAGCAGAACGCTCCGAGCATAATATTCATAGACGAACTGGACGCCATCGCCCCTAAGAGGGAAGAAGTCACGGGCGAGGTGGAAAGACGCGTCGTTGCACAACTTCTCGCGTTGATGGACGGGCTCTCAGGCAGAGGAAACGTCATAGTCATAGGAGCCACAAACAGGCCTAGCGCCCTCGACCCGGCTCTTCGCAGGCCTGGCAGGTTCGACCGTGAAATCGAGATAGGCGTGCCGGACAAGCAGGGAAGATACGAAATCCTGCAGATTCACACGCGAGGCATGCCGCTGGCGGAGGGCGTTGACCTCAAGAAACTGTCGGAAATGACCCATGGCTACACGGGCGCTGACGTCTCTGCTCTGGGAAGAGAAACAGCAATGAAATCCCTTCGCAGGTACCTGCCGCAGATAAACCTTGAAGAAGAACGCATACCGCCAAGCGTGCTGGAAAAAATGGACGTAACCATGGAAGACTTCATCAACGCCTACAAAGAAATAACGCCGACCGCCATGCGCGAAGTGTTCATAGAAATCCCCACGACACACTGGGAAGACATAGGCGGACTGGAAGAAGCAAAACAGGACCTGAAAGAAGCAGTAGAGTGGCCCCTGAAAAACCCTGAAATCTTCACACGACTGGGCATAAAACCGCCCAAAGGCATACTGCTCTATGGACCTCCAGGCTGCGGAAAAACGCTCCTGGGCAAAGCCGTCGCAACAGAGAGCGAAGCCAACTTCATAACCATCAAAGGTCCAGAAATCTTTTCAAAATGGGTAGGCGAATCCGAAAAGGCCATAAGAGAAGTGTTCAGGAAAGCCCGAATGGCCGCCCCAGCCGTGATATTCTTCGACGAAATCGACTCACTCCTGCCCCGCAGAGGACTGGGATTCTCAGACGGCGGCGTCAGCGAAAGGGTCATCAGCCAACTTCTAACCGAGATGGACGGCATAGTCACGCTTGAGGACGTGGTCGTCATTGCCGCCACGAACAGGCCGGACATCGTGGATCCCGCAGTGCTCAGACCTGGAAGATTCGATAGACTAATCTACGTGCCAGAACCAGACGAAAAGAGCAGAACCCAAATATTCAAAATCTATACGAAAGACATGCCGCTGACAAAAGACGTGAGCATGACACAGCTGGCGACACTGGCCAAAAACTACTCTGGCGCCGACATATCAGCCCTCTGCCGAGAAGCAGCCATGTACGCTTTAAGAAAAGACGTGAACACGAAAGAAGTCACAACGGCGGACTTCGATGAAGCCAAAAAGAGAATCGGACCGTCAATCACCCCTGACATGGAAAAATGGTACAAGAGCTTCATGCAGCAGGCCAGACAGGTGCAAAAACCCGCCACCCCGGTAGCCTAGGTGACCAAACATGCCCATGCCCACAAAAACCTGGAAAACCCTTCCCGCCTACTTCACATTAATTGCATTCCTGCAAAAGAAAGGCGCCGTAGCAGACACGGAGCTCTACGAAGCGTTAACCGATGAATTCGAAGACTTAGGCTACAAGGACTTCAGCGACCTGTTGATGCGACTGGAAATCAGCGGGAAAATACGCGTGACTTCCATGTCTCGCGGAAAGAGACGGGTTGAGCTTCTAACGTGAGAAACAGCAGGCCTGAAAAACGACCCGCGTGCAACAAATGAACGAATCTTCAGATGTGATAGTCGTCGGGGCAGGCCCAAGCGGCTCCTTCACTGCCCTGAAACTCGCAAAACTCGGCAGATCCGTAACAGTTTTCGAGGAACACAGCCAAGTAGGAGTTCCCTCACACTGCGCCGGACATCTAAGCATGAAAGGCCTGAAACAGCTAGGACTGCACCCACTTCCACCAGAAATAGTCGAAAACACTTTCTACGGTGCAAACTTTTTTTCCTCGAAAGGAAACAGATTCTCAGTACGCCTTTCTCAACCAGTAACATGTGC
Organism: Bathyarchaeia archaeon; assembly: GCA_049516875.1. Taxonomy (GTDB): domain Archaea; phylum Thermoproteota; class Bathyarchaeia; order Bathyarchaeales; family Bathycorpusculaceae; genus JBEKCD01. The sequence goes on from JBEKSS010000001.1 coordinate 416,848, forward strand.
CGTCGACCGTGTCAGGTTTGACGAGTATATTGCAGAAAAAGCACAAGATGCGGGGGCAGGCTACAGCCTGAACTCCCGGGTCGAAGCTTTGATCATAAAAAACGCCTTCGCCGAAGGGGCAGTAGTCAAACAGGAAGAGACAGCTGAGAAAAGGCAGGCAAGCGTTGTCGTGGACGCGGAAGGAATATCCTCGACGATAATTAGGGAAGCAGGCCTGCCCAGACCTCAAAAATTTGTGAAAGGAGTAGAAGCAGATGTTGAAAACGTCAAAGACGCAGAGTCGGACGCCGTTGACGTTTATCTCGGAAACAGCTATGCCCCCGGCTTCTACGGGTGGTTGATCCCGAAGAAAGATGGAACAGCAAAGGTTGGATTAGCCGCAAGAACGGGAAACCCAAAAGAGCTCCTGCAAAAACTCATGCTTAAACATCCAGCAGCCTCAAAGAAACTGCGATCAGCAAGAACTTTGAAAGCCACGTTTCACCCGATAACGCTTGGAGGCCCAACCGCACAGGCCTATTCAAACGGGTTCCTAGCCGTCGGCGACGCAGCTTCACAAGTAAAGCCCACCACAGGAGGCGGCGTGATTCTTGGCATGACTTGCGCACGGGTCGCGGCTGAGGTAGCCTCTGAAGCCCTAGACAGAAACGACTTCTCCAAAGAGTTTCTAGCCAAGTACCAGAACAGATGCAGAGAACTCCTCGGTTTCGACATGAAAATCATGCTCAGAATGAGAAGAACGCTTGACGCGTTGTCTGACGAAAAAGTTGACGAGGCAATCGCCATGTGCGCAAAATTCGGCTTGGACAAAACCCTTCAAAACGTCAAAGACATAGACTTTCAGGGACAAACCGTTCTACATGTTCTGCGAAGCCCGCGCATGTTGACAGCTCTTGCCTACTTCTTTTTCGCTAACCTATCTGCGAACCTTTAAAATCCCACATGGACAAACAGATACGGAAGGGCAGGTGAACCCATGTCTGAGTTTCGTTACAAACAAGTCATAGTCTTCCGTTCAAACCTAAGGTTGAGCAAAGGCAAGATGTCAGCTCAAGCTGGGCACGCAGCGGTCTCAGCCGCAGAGGAAGCTCGCAAGCACCACAAAGAATGGTTTGAAGGCTGGTCTAGGGAGGGACAGTGCAAAATCGCCGTTAAAGTGAAAAACGAAGAAGAACTGACAGAGCTGGAAATAAGAGCCAGGGGAATGGGTTTGCCGTATGCACTGGTTATCGACAGGGGCCTCACAGAAGTCCCGCCTGGAACAGTGACATGTCTCGGAATCGGCCCTGCCCCCGTGGAAAAAGTGGACAAGATTACCCGCAGCCTTCCGCTTCTGTAAACGGGCGCCAACTTTGCAAGCTCCAAAACTTGAAAAGCAGATAGGGATCGAAGTCTACGCCACCAGTTCAGCAGGCATCGGCGGAAGCATCCGCGAGAACGTTGAAGACTTCGTCGTCGAAGAAGTGTTGGTTGACGGCTCAAAGGCCCAAACAAAGGCTTCAAAAAGCTGCGTCAATAGCCAAGTGTTGGGCTGTTCAACGGCCAAGAACCGCTATTTGCTTTGCGTCATGGTCAAACGGAACTGGGACACACTTGTGGCTGTTGAAAACATCGCCAACCAGCTGGGCATAGGCTCAAGGCAAATTCAAATTGCAGGAATAAAAGACGCAAAAGCCCTAACCGCTCAATACATCACAATCGAAGGCGGTTCACCCGAACAAGCTCAAAAAATCCATGTCAAAGACATAGAAATCCGCCCGTTGGGCTATCTGAACAACAGGCTCTCGGCCTACTACCTCTTGGGTAACAGTTTCCACATACGCATCAAAACCGTAAATCACCCCAAAAAAGTAATCAATGAGAGAGTAACGAAAACGGTTGAAGAACTCAAAGCGATCGGCGGGATTCCTAACTTCTTCGGGCACCAACGCTTCGGAACAACCCGTCCGATAACACATCTCGTCGGAAAAGCCATCATAAAAAAAGACCCCGAAAAGGCTGCAATGCTGTTCCTAGCTAAGCCAAGCCCGCACGAACACCCTTCATCGCGAAGGGCTCGCAAACAACTCCGAGCAACACGGGATTTTGAAGAAGCTTTGGAGGATTTCCCAAAACAACTACGCTACGAAAGATCCATGCTCAGACACTTGGTCAAACACCCAGAAGATTTCGCCGGGGCCTTTAGAACACTACCGTTCAAACTGCAGGAGATGTTCATTCAAGCATACGAGTCCTACTTGTTCAACAAGTTCCTGAGCAGAAGAATCGCACAGGGGCTACCGCTAAATATGGCTGAAGTCGGAGACTACGTTGTAGCCATAGAGCGCTCAGGACTCCCCGTGCTGACTATCCACAAAACAGTCAACCTAGAAAGACGGACAGAAATCAACAACTTGATGCAAACTGGAAAACTGCGACTCGCAATTCCACTGATTGGATTCAAACAGTATCCTTCACTAGGAGTTCAAGGAGAAATCGAAAAACGAATCCTAGAAGAAGAAGACGTTTCTCCCAGAGACTTTCGTATATCCGCGATGCCTGAAATCAGTACCAAAGGAAGACTCCGGGCCGCCATAACTCCGATCAACAATCTCTTGACGGACGAAATCTCACTTGACGCAAATAGACCGTGTAGACACGAGGTTGAAGCAACGTTCATGCTGTATCGCGGCTCGTACGCAACGATACTGCTAAGGGAAATCATGAAACCAAGAAGCATAATAAAAGAAGGATTCTAGTAATAGCGCGCATGCCTGTTCCTAAATCCGTTTGTGGGTTGGATGTGTTTGCTTCTTCGTTTCCGTTCTTTGGCGGCTGCGGTTCCAGAGTATGCAAACCGTCGCCAGGATGATGCGAGGCCTTGGGCTGTTGCGAGTTGGAAATTACAGTTTTTGATGGTGCACTCGCGCGTCACCAGAGGTTACCCAAATCTAGGCTTGTGTGCTGACACACCCTACCCCGGGTCTACTGTATGATACAAATATGATCCAACACGGCGACAGCGTGCCCTCTGCCGCCCAACTTTGTTGCAGCTTAGAAGGGAATTTAGGACACATGCGCACTAAGGCCTAGTGTGGAGGTCCCTTTGTGTGTGTCGAAGCGAAATAGCGGCCAATATTCTAAAGCTTTATCACTTGGTGAATCGTGAATAGTGGACAAGATGACTTGCTATGGAAGCAGCTGAAGCCGCAAGAAATGCCCTAGAGTGTGTTCTGGAAGCAAAGAAGGGCGAAACGATCATGATTTTTTGTGACGATGAAAAGATGGACGTCTGTGAGCCGTTTTCCATAGGCGCCCTGAAGCTAGGCCTGAAAACACGCTTGGTCAAGCTGAAGACTGAACCGACCCTACGAAAAGAGATTCCTCCAGAGATCAAAGAAATCTTCACGAAACAAAGAACAGACATTTTCGTCAACTTGCTGCGTGGAAACCGAGAAGAGACAACTTTCAGGATAAGGCTCACCGAGATGGAAACCGAAGACCACAAAGCACGCCTTGCCCACTGCCCGGGCATCACACTGGACATGCTGACCGACGGCGCCCTAGCCCTAACCATAAAAGATCATAGAAAAATGCAAAACTTCGCAAGCAGTTTGATCCAACAGCTAAGACAAGCATCCCGTGTGGAAATAACAAACTCAGCAGGCACAGACATTTCGATGAGCGTTGAAAGAAGGCCCTTCTTCACGGATACGATGATAGACTGGAGCAGATTAAGTTGGATGAACATGCCAACTGGAGAGGTCACGGTGGCACCTGTTGAAGATTCGCTTGAAGGCGAACTGGTCTGCGACATGGCGATAGGCGGAATAGGCCCAATAAAAGCGGCTGTTGGGATCACGGCAAAGGATGGAAAGGTGCAGAAAACCAAGTCTCAGGACGATCAAGTACTGAGAAGTGTTGAAGAATCTTTAGAGACTGACAGCCGAGCAAAAATCGTAGGCGAATTTGCTTTCGGAATTAACCCAAAAGCAAGATTTGTTGAGGAGTTTCTCGAGGCTGAGAAGATCCTTGGCACGGTTCACATAGCCTTTGGCAACAACTCGGACATGCCTGGCGGAAAGAACCCGTCAAGTAACCACATGGACTTTCTTATATCAAAACCTACGGTCAAAATCGTCAACGAGGACAGCTCCACTTTAGATGTGCTCGTAGACGGAACGTTCAAACACTTGTAGATTTGTACATTTGAAATGTTTAAATGCAGAAAGCAAATTCTATGACTGGAAGGTCAGGACGCATGTCTGACAAAACAGAGGAGAAATTGCCCATATCCGACTTCTACAAAGTCGTCGACTCCGTGACCATTTTCAAAAATCAGAAATGGTGGGAAGCCATAGTTGTCTTTGAATCATACGGAAAACGGTCAATCGGCATGTACCTCTGGCAAAAAAGGGAAGACATCTGGAAGAGAAAACACAAATTCAACGTCAGGAATTTAGAAGAATGGAACAAGCTCAAAAACGCTGTAGAACAACTCGCACCTAAACTCGCGACAAAATAATCCGTTTTTGCAATTCAGCATTTCAATTCTTATTCCAGATTAAGATCTGAAATTGAATAGTCTTATTACTCGATGCTTGGAAACAAAAACAAGGCGAACAGTATGGATGCCTTAGAGCAAGAAACACAGCAAACTCCAGAAGACTGGGAAGAAGTGGGCGAAGAAAGTCTGGAGCAAGAACATGAAACAGGCCAGAAGACTGAGAAGGAAGAGAACGAGACAGCAGAAGAGAAAGTGCATCAAAAAAGAAAAAAGAATGAACGAAAGCGTGTATCTAATCTGACGCAGGACAGAAGCAGCTTTGTCCATGGACTTGCCGCCGGTCTTGGCATCGGATGCATAGCGGCATTTGTCATGATGTGGATAGCAGTGTTTTTCACTCCGCGAATATCATCAGGAATCACTTATGAAGCCATGTTGTCAACGTTCATTTATCCACTAATCTATCTTTTCGCACTCGGTTTGATCGCATTAACAGTGGGCATCGTAAGGGAATTTTACCCTGTGAAAAGCCGAATCTGAACGCAAAACACATAGTGTGCTCTAAAGCTGTGTATGACGCACAAACAGCAGCATGGATTATTCCGGATGACAACTAGAAAGTGGGGTATTCTAGTCCTTCAAAAGGTGTATTTGTCACCTTCAGATAAGATGCGCTCTAAAGCCGCATTGAAGCTCAGAATCCCCTCCGCTTGTCTTGGCTGAAATGGGAGTCAACAGAAACTTCAAGCCCAGTTTGTAAATTGCCTGCATCACGTTTCTGCTCAGCAAACGCTTCGTTCCCTCAAGTTTTTCATCAATTGCGGATGCCAAGGCATTTGGGTTAGATGACCAATCCACAACCTTGTTGACCTCTTGTTTGGGGAGCAGATCACACTTCGACAAAAGATGCACTTGAGGTAGGAGGAAGCGGGTGTAGACCGCTGACGAGAGAAAAAGGTTTGAAACGTAGTTAAGCGGGTTAACCGAAAAAACGGCGTCAAACAGGTAAACTATGGCTTTAGGTTCTTTGGTGAGCTCGCTGCGATGTATGGTCCGCTGGCTCTGAAAGCAAACAATTCCATCTGCCCCGAGGTGTCCACCAAGACTATGTCAGATTGCAACTCCTCAATCTCCTTCGAAATCTTCTCCACTTGATCCGCGATCAAGTCTGCAGCCATTATCAAAGCCCCGTTTGGACCTAAACCATACTCTTCCATCAAGCTCCCAACATCAACTTAGTCGCGAACATCCACTTCGGGCGAGTACGGAAGCGTTGACACTCCCGGGTCTAGATTCACTGTCACAACGTCCTGCTTAGACATTTTCAACCATTCGCCAAAAGTCGCCGTAAGCTGAGATTTACCAGAACCAGCAGTTCCTATTATGAAAACAATAAACATGCCCTAACAACACACCTGCCCAAACATGAAACGCCGCGCATGATATCAGGACTTCACTCCGAAGTTCAAGCTTTTCTTGTTAAGAAGGAATATCTGGCGGCTGAGGTTCAGACGGCTCTGAGCCGGCGTGCCTTGACGCTAAAAACACAACTATACCGACGCTGACCAAAACCACAGTCATACTCAATAATGCAATGAAAAACCATGACAAAACCGTTACAGTTCTCGTCGGGCTGTCTCCAGCAGCGTAATTCTCATTTCCAGACCAGCTTGCGCGAAGATAACATATACCGGAAACGCCTGAGAGCCAGACGTATGTGAAACACCCACTGGAGTCTGTGGAAGCTGTGCCCAGTTCTGACCAGGGCAGACCGTTTGCTTTGATGTAGATTGTGATTGTTGTGTTTTGCAGAGGCTGTGAAAGCTGCCCTGAAAGCGTGAGTGAGCTTCCCTGAGTTAGAAACGCGGATGAAATGTCCAGTGAAACGGTTGAAACTGCCAAGGCATTGTAGCTTGCCGTAACCTGCCCTGGAGCAGATTGTTCACAGTTTTCAAGTGTTACAACTTGCACTGTTGCATTCGTCAGATCATCTGGGCATTCACCAACTCTCCATCCTTCCTTCCAGTTTTCTCCTGTGCATTCAGCCATGTAGTATCTTATACCGTCATGCAGCACGTAGTCGATTTCCCCCCTTGCACAGCGTGGCTCATGTGAAAGGTTCACGCCGATGTTCATGTGCTCCTCGCTTTCATAGTAAAAGAGCACTACGTCCAGCCCGCCGGCTTTCATGATAGACGCTGCGATGTAAGAGAACAGGTCGCAATCTCCTTTGTTTGCCGCAATTGTCTCAACTGGATATTTGGGAGGCTTGGTCTCTTCATAGGGTATTTGGTGGACAATCATCAAAACGCCGTTTGCAAAATCCTCGTCGTCAGAGTATATTTCTCGCAAACAGTCAGCGATCGGTTTCAAAGCATGAGGCGTGATGAATATAGCGAAGTCATTTTCGGAAATCTGTACATGACTCTTCTCAACATAGTACTCCAGGAGTGACTCTGAAACTACAATATTCAACCTGTAATGTGTGGACCCACTTGGGCGGTCTAAGAGTTCATAGACAAAGGCATAATTCGCTGACAAGACACTAGGAGGCAAGCATGAAAGGCTAACGGAAACAATCAGCACAACGAAAACTAGTTCAGACTTAATCTTCATCTTCATCTGGAAATGTTGTTGCACGCGAAATTTATGGCACTTATGAAGAGTGAATCAATAGCGAAAAAATGGTCTGACCGTCCACATTAAACGTTCATGAAAGCGCGCGCCAAAACAAGGGAGTTCATCCGAAAAAAAATATCTCAATGCCCAACTTGACTGAAAGATCTGATTTTTCTTTGAAGTCGACAAAATCGTGAACATAAGTCGGCATTTGTTGGACAAAACGGTCTGAACGCTCCCTGAGAGGACGTAGCAGAACATGTTCTGTGAAGCCAATCTCGTGGATTTTTCTTTTTTTGCAACATTGACACAATCTGCCATACTTCCCTCAGCGTCAGGAGAAGCTCGCGTGTGAACATGATAATCTGTAATCATCTTATTCCACCTAGGCACAACCAAGAGAAGAGAACGTTGGAAACCTTACGTCATTTTGTGATTTTTCCACCGTTCTTCTGAACAAGTTCAGATAGTTGCGACACAGCCATGTCCAAACGGTTTCTGGCAGCTGAAGTATCATCGGCAGTTGTTGAGAAATGAAGTTCGATATGTGACTTTTGCCCCTCGATCTGCACTGGAGACCTCGTGTAGACATGTGATTTCACGTAAACGTAAGGGTTGTTATGCATGACTTGGTCAATCAATGGTGCCAAGTTTGACTCCATAATGCCATCTGCGTAAATGCTTACCTCAAAAAATGCAGATTTCCCAGCCTCTTTCTTGATGGTCTCTACCAAAGACTCGTTAAAAATGGCTTCCATTTCGGGAGGAACTCCTGGCAAAGCTATTATGAACGTTCCTTTCACCTTCGCCATCATACCTGGAGCGGTGCCAACAGGATTGGGCAGTGGCTCTGTGTCTTCGGGCAAGGTTGCCATTTTAACCCGTGGCGGTGTCAGTTCGACCTTCTCGATTCTCCCCTGCTTGAGGTAGGCATCATACTTCTCTCTTACCATTTTCAAAGCTTTTCCGTTGACTTCGAGCCTGCGATTTAGACCTTTGGCGATTCCTTCGAGTGTTTTATCGTCAAAAGTCGGCCCCAATCCCCCTGTTGTTATTACGAACTTGGGTTTTCGGCGTAATGCTTCCTGAAGAGCTTCTGCAATTTCATCCACATCATCGCCTATGACCGTAATTCTCTTCACCATCAGTCCTAGTGAAGTGACGCGTTTAGCCAGCCAAGTGGCGTTTGTATTCAAAGTTTTTCCGATCAGCAATTCATTGCCAGCACAGATTATTTCCAAAGAGCGTTCACCTTCGTTTCTAGTTTACTGGCTTGTGGAATATAACTATCGCTCAGAGGCAAGGCTTGTGTTCATGAACGTAGTTATTCTTCATTTCTTGGAGATCTGAAAATTGTTTTGAAGGCACAGAATAGAGAAGCAACAGACGTTACGCTTCTGACGTGTGCATGTTCCTTGCATGAGATTGAAAATTCGAGTAGACGATATCTCCAAACCTAATGAGATTATTAGAATGAACGATTTCCTAGCACCATGCTATTTGCTGTTTTTCGGTTTCGAAAGCTGCGTGAAGTGCCTATTGTTTCTTGCTTAGATACCATTTAAGGTATTCTTTTTTCTTCCTTTCCCGTTCCTCTTCCTTGGATTCCAAGTTGGGTCTCAGTTTATCTCTTAGTTCCATCAGTTCTTGCTGAGTCACGGACAGTCCGCAGCTCTTGCACACGTAATGTTTTGTGGCTATCATATACTGCATTTCGCCACCGCATTCTGGGCAGTAGGGCATTCTTGTTCACTTTTTTTGTCTCATGAAGTGAGAATGGTTTGAGAAATAGCTTTCGGCTGTGGCGGGCAAGTTTAGGCTATGAAATTTAATAGATCCGCGTCTTTGGCCAATTGGATTGCTCTCTTCATTTCTTCACGTGTTAATCTTCTACCTAATTCGGGAACCTCAAACGCCTGCCATTCGGGTCTGTATTGAAACATGACGTTCACTCTTGTTTCGACACCCAAGTTTTTGGCAATCCAATCAAGGATTGGTTTTGCACAACACTCTAAATGGTTTGGCAGAAGAAGTACCCTTACTATGAGTTCTCCATGTTTCTTTGCTTCCAAGTGATTATTTACACACGCTTCCCAGTAGTTTGGAGCGTCGGAGATTTTTTCTGCGCATCGGCCTGGTCCGTACTTGAAATCCAGCAGGTAAACGTCGGCAAAGCCAGCCAGGAGCGCCGCGCTCTCTGCGCTGTAGTAGCTGTTTGAGTTCCAAACAACAGGAATACTCGTGTCAACATGTTTGAAGGTTTTGAGCCACTGCTGAAGCCATGGAGTAGGCTCTCCTCCAACGAGGTTCACATTTCTGCAACCGTCAAGACGCAGCCGTTCAACTTCACGAGCTAGATCCATAGGCTCGTAGACTTCGCCATTTTCAATCCATTGGGAAATCGTCCAGTTCTGACAGTGCTTGCATCGCATCGTACAGCCCAAGGTGAAAACTGTTCCGGAAGGCACAAGTTCTGGCTCTTCACCCATGTGTTCAAAAATACTTGAAACGGTTATGTCCAAACTGCATTTACAGTAGCCAGACTTTCCCTCCAACCTGTTGACACTGCATTTGCGCACGCAAAGATGACAGGCGGATAGAATCCTATCTACAATTTCGATTTTCAGGTCCAAGTAAGATTTTTCTGGAGTTGCCATTGCTTGAAAGTCTCTCTTTCCATCGTCAATTTCTCTCTGAATTCTACCGAATTCTTGCGTAAGCCTCGCGTGTTCTCGCCAAAGCTTCTCAGTGGAATCGTTTCTGTTGAATTCTGCTGAAACTTTCTTAGCTATCAGGAATTTTGCTGGCCCCCTGTTCTGCAGGAGAGCAAAGTATCTGGCTAGACTCCTCTTGACTAGTCTATCGTTTAATACCGCAACCGCATCTGGACGGAGAAAGCTCCACATTTTCACTCATTTTCACTCGAGTGATCGAACTGTCAAAACAAGGCGTACGGATAAGATTGCCCGCTAGCGTGTAGTTTACCCTTAATTGGGATTTCATGCCCGCACACTGGACATCGCATGTCCTTCGTCAGATTCCATCGCGTTATCACGAAATTGTAACGTTTTATTAGGGTTTCATTGCAGTTCGGACAGTAAGTGTTTTCGCACGGATGCCCGGGCACGTTTCCAATGTAAACATAATTTAGGCTCGCATCCTTTGCAGCAACGTAAGCTTTCTCCAGAGTTTCAATAGGGGTTGCCGGGATAGTGGTTACCTGATAGTCCGGATGGAAACGCAGTAAGTGAAACGGCGTGTCCTTCCCAATTCCATCTCGGACCCAAACGGCAAGCTCTTTTATTCTCTCAATCGAATCCCCTGATTTGGGCACAATGAGGTTCGTGATTTCTATGTGAATGTTGTTCCGCCTCATTTCCTTCAAGGCCTCAAAGATCGGTGCAACTGAAGGAACAGATGAAAAGGTCTTGTAGAATTCCGGATCTGCACCACCTTTGAAGTCCACCGTCGCAGCGTCCAAGTATGGAGCTATGGTTTTCACTGCTTCTGGCGTCATGTAACCGTTTGTTACAAAAGTGTTGAAGAACCCTACTTGGCGAGCAAGTTTGGCAGTGTCATATGCATATTCGAAGAAAATCGTTGGTTCAGTATACGTGTAGCTTATTCCTTCGCAGCCGTTGTCTCTAGCGGCTTTTATTACGTCTTCGGGAGGAAAGTGCTTGCCACTTATCTTCTTCTCTTGGCTTATCATCCAGTTGTCACAGAATTGACAGCGGAAGTTGCAGCCAACCGTGGCAATAGACATCACCAAGGCCCCTGGGTTAAAGTGGGCAAGCGGCTTTTTCTCAATGGGATCTATAGCTGCGGATATTGCCTTGGCGTAGTTGAGTGAAAAAAGAGTACCTCCTTCGTTCTTTCTTACTAAACAGAAGCCTGTACCGCCGTCATTTATGAGGCATTTTCGCGCGCAGAGATGACAGTTCACCTTTCTGTCTTGAAGTTTTTCGTAAAGCATTGCTTCATGAAGGGACATTCAACCAGCCCTTTGACCGTTCATGTAAATCTTAACATGAGCAAGTATAAGATCTATTCGCTTGTCTCTGAAACAGGGTTATCTTTGATTTCGAAAACTAATGGTGGAGACGTGGTTTTCACGTCCAATTCTATATCAAGCAAGCCTTCCAGAAAACCAGCCCAGATTTCAGATTCACTAATGAAAGGCGTTTTTATAAGGAGATATTTATCCTTCAGGTAGAAGTCGCCGAATCCTTGCACTCGCAAGCGCTTGAAAACGTCCGGCCATTTCTCACGGTTTGTGGTTTCTATTCCAGGTGCGGTTTCTATAGAAACTCTTGCGGCCTCGCCCATGTTCTTCCCGATCTCACGCCATTTTTCCATTGGAACATTATGAATCAGGATGTCAAGCAGCTCCGCATTCACGAAAGCTATCCGACTTATCCCACAATAATATTCGCCTGGAAAACGCCAATCATAAATCATCATGCTTCTGTAGACATCAAGCATTTTCGAAATAAGCGGCTTAATGCCCGGTTCTTTTCCCTCCTTAATCAAAGAGTCGATGAATTCTCTTTCGTCTTTCTCCAAGATTATTGTTGTCCTCTTGGCTGAGGTTTCGTTTTTCCTTATTAGTTCTTGGAGCTTTTTCTCTTTGTCTTCCTGCATAATCATTATATTTTTCGGCATATTTTATATAATTTGCGTTAGCACGGAAGCATATCAAAACATATCCACGCATCGGCACAGGCTATCCAGCATTGAGGACAGGTTATCACAGAAGGATCATTCTAGCTCACCACTAGCGCCATGAGCACTACGAGATAATGATTACAACCGAACGATTTTTAATAAGCCTAAGCATCTTTTAGAATCGCCGATGACGAGCTCTTTTTGTCTGAAAAAGATGATGTACTCTAGGGTATCTGAGGCAATTCTTTATAATATGTGAGGTATTTTATTCTTTTTCGCAGGAGAGAAGGCTTATGGATTGGCGGCGCAGGTACGATTACGGCGTCTCGCGCCTGGAAGTCGACGCGTTCATCCAGGAGAACACGTGCGTTCAGCGGTTCTTGAAGAAGTATGCTGAGTCAACCAGGTACAATTTCAGCCGGTACCTCTGCATGTTCTTCAAGTGGCTACGAATTCGAAAAGGCCTGGAGCTGAGCCCAAGCGAGTTTCTGCAGATGCTCAGCGAAAAGCGTCAGGCTCATTCAGTTGAGGACCGGTGCTGGGGCAAAGACCTTGTCCTGGAATACACCCGTGACAATCCAGACATGAAAGGCAAGTCGCACAGTCTCCTGTACGGCGCCATGTTCAAGAGCGTGAACCTGTTCTGCAAGGCCCACGAAGTGGAGCTGGCCATCGCCCGCGGCGCGTATGGCGAGAAGAAAAAGAGGAAGTACCGGCCTGCCCCTTACACTGTCTCCTTAGCCAAGAAAGTCTTAGGCGTAGTCAACCAACGGGACCGGGCGATCTGCATGCTCGGTCTCCAGACTGGGCAAAGCATCCAGCAGGTGCTCGAGGAGATTAACGATCAGTACGAATACATCGTCCGGGAAATCTCTTCGGGAAAGCAAAGGATCCGCTTTGACTTCCCGGACGGGCGGAAGGGCAACGGTTTCAAGTATTACACGTTTTGCTCAGTTGACGCTATAACTGAGGTCCAGAAGTGGCTGCCTATCCGTAAGAAGTGGCTTGGGGACCGAAAGAGCCCGTACCTCTTCATTCAGCGGGATGGGTCGAAGATGACGCCTCAGGCTTGGCGGAGTCCGTTCCGGGAGCGCCTTGAACGTCATGGAGTTTACAAGGGTCCTTACTCCGTCGTTTTTCACATGTTCAGGAAAATCTTTGAGTCTGAGGCCAGTCCTCCAGATAGAGGCATTAGCAAAGATTATGCGCGGTTCATGATGGGCCACTCGGTTGATGAGGAAGAGCTTGATCAGTTGGATATTCCAGGGGGCACGTATGATGAGGCGCCGTTTACGCATCCGGACGCAGTTGAAAAAGAATACGCGAAGCTGGAGCCCTACATCAACATCTACACCGGCAAAGCAGCCCACACGGAAGAAGGGGAAATCGGCGACATGCGGCGGCAGCTGAGCAGTCTAACTTCCCAAGTCGGCCAGCTGACGAGTACGTTGGAACTAATGCGAGTACCATTCCCAACGAAGGAAGCGATAGAGGGGCCAATAGCAGCTATGAAGAAAATAGCGCCAGAAAATGTCACCAAAAAATAGCGACTGTGGAAAGACAGGGCAAACTTGAACGAAAAAGGCCTACCTTAGCAGCGCAGAAACAGCCTCTTCCTCATAGTATATTACAGAAACTCAATGCATGTTGAAGAGCCATGGTAGAGACGGAGCAAAAGTGAAGCAGTTAGCCCAGCCTTGGCAACGCTGAAATGCCTAGTCATCCATTAACAAATATGGTGGCGCAATCCGCTATTATTCCACACTTCGTTTTTGGCGGTAGCGTTTCCTATATCCATGGAACTTCTCCAAGATAGAAAAAACCCCATAGGAAAACAAAGCACCGAGGCCAAACAGAAAAACGCCAAACCAGTTCAGATCATGCAATGCAAGTATACTCACATAGAAAAACAAAGCAGCGAAGCAGCCGATGAACATTCCTCCAATCATCGTAGCAACTGTCTTCTTTGCGCTTTCTGTTTTGGTATACTTTTCTTCCTCAAACTCAAGTTCCATTCCAAGATCTTTCGGAGTTATCCCTTGTTTCAAAATTCTCTCTGCAATCTTTGAACCTTCAGCCGTCAGAGAGTAACTGGCTTTGTGGGGTTCACGCCAGGCCCGGAAGATTCTTCCTCCAGTGATTCTCGCAATTCTGGTCTTGAATTTATCCATCTTTGTAATCGGCTCAGGGCTAGTCTTCACAAACTCGGGGTAACGTTTCAATATCGTTTGAATCTCACGTGGCGATATTTTTCCTCGCAGAGACGAGTAAAGTTCCTCGGTGGTCGCCGTTTGTTCCGCGGGGGTACGAATTCCTAAAAGGAGAGAAGTGAAGAAGTAGAAGTAGCCGAATTTTTCAATGAATGACTTAAGATCTTCTTTGTTCATACCTTCGATGCTTCTTAGAATGTCTTCCGGATCTGGTTGCATTTCTGCCAAAGGATTATCTGATTTGTAAGCCCTCAAGAATTTGCCAACGAGTTGTGCATGCGATGTTTCCCTATAGCATTTGTAATTAGTCTTGAACTTTCCCAGGGCTGCTCTTTTTCCTTCAGGAGTCAGCGGGCTTCTCACGCCAACGTAGCTCGCTAACTTTAGCCCTTCGAGTTCCCTAAGAGTATCATCAACGAGACCTATGCTGATCTGTTGTCCGACTGGCCCTTGATTTCGAAGCTTCTGCTCAACGTCGATCGACGTCGCTTCTTTTTTGTCAATCAAAACGCCGAAGATTGCATATTTCTTTTCGTTTCTCAGGAGTCTGAAAGATCTGTACAACATCTCATTCACACTTAATGACATATGAACCATTACCTCATACGCATATTCTCAAAAAGTCAGAATCACTATTTCTTGATTCTGAGTTTCTCAGAATTAAAGATTTCCCTGATTTGGCCCTAGGTACTACTTGTTGTCCGACCGAAAATGAGGAAAACGATTGAAACGGAAAGGAAAGCAGATGCAGGGCTCGAATTAGACGAAGTGAACCAGGAGAGCATTGACGAACGGCTTCAAGAGATTGAGAAAAAACTGACGAGAATCGAGAAGGAATCGCGTGTTGGTGTAGACGATCAGCTTTTTTACGGATTGGTTCTCTCTTTTCTCTTGTTTTTCTTGGCAGTTCCCCTGCCTGATGTTACAAACTTCCTCTTGGCCAGTTTCAAGTTTGATCTTAGTACCGCGTCAAACGTTGCTCTAGGTTTGAAGAATACTTTTGTCGCGCTCTTACTTCTGTCCGTTGTATCCAGGTACTATGCCGCAGTGAAGCCAGCTAAGGGATATCGTCTGTGGTCGATTGAATTCCTTTTTGTAGCGTTCGAGCTCTTTGTGTGGAATCTAACATTTGCCATAGCAAACCCACTTGTCCCACCACCAGGATACACTATAGAAAACAGTTTCGTTTCTCTCTCAGCCGCATATGTTGTGCTCTTAGCAATCTTTTTGCTGATAGGAAAGTTTGTCGAGAGCAGAATCCTTGGATTCTACGCAAAGAAAGAGCTCATTTCAAAGAAACATGCCCAACCGATTGCATCAGCCTTTTTCATATCTTTCTTAGGAACAGGAGGCCTTGTACTTCTGCTACAAGAAGTGGCCTTTTTTGATGCGAACACTCTGTTCAGTGCCTTAGATCTAAACATCGCTCTTTCACTTTCGTTCGCCTTCTGTTTTTCCGTTTACCTTATCTTCTTGCGAAAGAAGAAAGTCTTATGAAGATGGTTGCAATGCGACTTGGACCAAACGATCCCCTGCCATCCAAGTGTTAATGGGTATTAACAGATATTTCATGGCTTGTCTGCTTCTTGGAGCAGATCCTCTTTTGTGTAAAGCTTGGAAGAAAGTGCCTTGTCAAGTGCTTTCCTGATATATTCACCGGCGATTCGTACGTCGACTAAGGGTATCTCTTTTCTTCCGCCGTGGACGATGGCCCCTCTCAAATCATAGAACTTACCTATTTGTTTGGCCATTTCCTCTCTCTTCAATTCGTCAGGTTCTATGAAACTGGAGAGTCTACGTTTGAGATTGCTCTTGTAATTCCCCCCGGTTGAAAAGAGTGCTTCGGCGGCAATCGCCAAGTCGATAACAACCTCTACTTGCATCCTACTACTGGCTTGCACAGCATTGTAGTAGTAGCGAAGAGCCAACCCAAGCTGTTCATCCATTATTCTTTGCATGTCTTTTTCCAGGTGAAGAAAGCGTTCCTTTGTCAAGAGGATTGATTCACTGAGTATGGATCCCATATCTTCATCGAGGACTGTGACTTTCCTGTAGTTAGTGAAAGAAACTCTTCTTCTCCCAAGCTCGTCCAATGCAGATATAGTTGTACCAATTCCGGAACGATAGGTGGCAGGTCGACCGGTCAATAGGGCATTCAATAAGAGAAAGAAATCCACGTATGAGCTGGCTGTGATGAAATAATCGGGGGCATCCTCGACACCAAAGTATGCAATGGCAGCTGACTCATTCTCGCCAAATACTTGTTCTAAGACAAATCTCTCGCAGACCTGAAGCTGACCTATTGTTGATGGCAGCAAGCTCCCTCTAATGAGAAATTCTACCTGTTTTAGCATAGTATTTCAAAATATATGATTGCCTATTTGAGCCTCATGCTTCAGGCAAGCCATGGACGCTACCTATGAGGTACGAAGCCCCAGCGCGCGCGTCAGAAAGTCTATTGCGCGCAACAGACTTTTCTTGAAAATGGACTCGTTTCAGACCTGCTACGGTGGCGATTTTTGGAAAACCAGCCCGCCAGTCAAACCCATGCAAGCCCACTCCAGACCGATGGGTTGGTCTGCCGCTACGAAGTAGTCTCCATACATGGTGATTCCTCCTGCCTCCGCAGCATTCAGATATGCGGCGAGTCTAACGTCGTGGACGCTGGTGTCTCTCTGAGTTGTGTTCAACCCAGTTTTCTCTACTTTTAGGACTCCATCGACCCACAGCCTGATTATGCCCGCCGAAACATGCAGATAATCATAGACTTCCACACAGTACCAAGTGTTCGCCACAGGGTTGCTGGGGCTAGACTCTAAATAATTGACTCCGGCACCTTCCCAGTGGCTAAGGCCCCAGTAGAGGTTAGCGCCGCTTTTTTCTATTATCGGAAGTAGGTCCCAGGTTCCTGCACCGGCACCTACTAAGCCCCAGCCGGGACCGAACATATGAGGAGTCCCATCTGCAGTGGGCATTGCAGACAGCTTGATGTATGCCCTGACGTAGATTTCTGGCGCGACGGGTGAACCAAGGTCCTTGTATGCGCTGCCTCCATCGTTGAGGGCCGTTAGACCTGTTATTTTCATGTTGTAGATTCCATGATGGGGGTTTGCGTTCTCAACCGTTGTCACTCCGCTGTTCCAGTTATGGGTTCCCGTCCATGCGTTGAAGTTGCCGGACTCGAAACCGTCTGCGAAGACCACTGTGAAGAATTGTTTCAAGTAGGTTCGTTGCTGCGCTGAGATTCGTGGAAATACGAATTTGTGAACGTATTCTTCTAAGGCTTTCTTATCCTTTAGAACTCTAGGCGGAACACGAAGAGGAACCGTGAACCGTTCAAGACAGTAAGGACACATATGGCTGGCGCCAGATACTTTTCTTCTGCATCTTGGGCAGATGTGGTCCCACATCGGCAGTCCGGAGCAGGAGTCACAACGCCAACAATCGGACCGCATCAACTTAACGGACCGCATCAACTTAACATAGGCGACACAATACAGTTTCAGCAGCCAATATGGCAGTCTCAATTCAGGACCTCCATTTCTCGACTACCACACTGCATTGAGGCTTCGCTGAGCATCTTCAAAAAGCAGCAAAGCAGACTTCAAGTAAGACTGCGCCTGCTCAAGCCTTCTTCTCTCGTCCGAAGAAAGAGGCAACGAGCCGATCATGGAACACAGCTTCCTCGACATCTCGAGGACGTCCGCAACGTAGTCGCCGGGATATCTGTAGCCAAGAAGAGGCTTATTTCTGAGCCACTCTCTAAAATTCATACGCGATGCCCCCGCGAGCTACTTAAAAAGATATTCCTACCTCTCCTAAAACTTTGATGTACCCTGATGTTGGTCCCGGAGCGCCTGTCCATTCGAGACTGTGCCACATTATTCCTGGTGTCTGCAGACTGAAAGGAATGTTTACCGCTTCTTCGTATCGAGTGGCACTGGCTTTTGCGGGTGCACTTTGAAAGAGCAGTTGCATGATCAAGTTTAAGCCTGCATCACCGCCTGAAGCAAAAGTAGGGTTGTCTTGCCAAAGCCGTAAAGTGTAGGTTACTGGGTTTGTGGGTTTCATGTAGTACGTTATGTCACGTATGTTGCCCGTCCGCAAAGTAGGATGACTGATTTGAGTAGAGGGGACGTATTGACCAAACCAGCGAGTCGGCGGAGTATTGATGTCTTGACTTGTGTCGAAAAGGTGCCAGTCCCAACCGGTAACAGGATTATACGACCTAAACCAGAAAAGGTCAACCGGTCGTTTGGTGCCGATACTCAATGCCATTCAACCAACTCCTACAGCATCCAAGTACAGAAGACCATTAAGAACTACGGCTGTCACGAAGACGGCGCTGACATTCAGCGGATACGTATATGGCGTGTTGGCCAATAGGTAATGTCGAACCCGAGTGGCACTGTTGAATTTGACCCAGCAGTTTTGGTTTGCCATCAACGATAACTGTGTTGCCGTGAACAAAGGTACTGTTGGGTCTGCCTGATGTGCATTGTATCCGATATCATACTCAGTTTCTATAAGCGTAAAAGGAACTTGCGCGTAGTCATCATAAATGAGCGAGGGAGATGTGGTAGGATTTGATTCCGCTTCCTCAACCGCCCCGCAGTTTCCGTCGACTACGGTCACGCTTTTATTTGCACGGATATCATTCAATGCATGAACTCGATAAACACCGGGACTATTCTTTTCCACGTCGTATGGAAAATAGAAAATGAAGATTTCGCCCCAGTCACCTACCGCAATTGCTATCGCAGCTATGCCGATGCTCCCCACGGGGGGTTTTTGTTTGTAGCTCATTGCTTTTCCTCTCGTTCGCTCAAGTGCGCGCACGCGCACCTAAACGGTGAAATCAAACGGATAAGCTTTTAAGTCTCTTTCAGCCAAATCTGCTGCTGTTGGTTCTTTTTTGCTTCTTGCGCCCTGAAAATCAGGTTTTTGCACGACGTTTCTGATTTCGCCATCCCAATGGTCTGAAGTAGTCTCGCCTCCTCTGAAACCGACGATCGCTTTTTGGTCCGTGGTGGCATTATAATTCAAAGCGCGGCCATGCGAAGTTAGCGACGGTCTCGAGGGATCCGGAACCCATCGCTCCAAACTGGCGTCTCCATCGACTGATTTCAACTCATTTTGCAAAGGCTGAGGCTGCGTGGCGACTCCTTTTACCTGAGGAACAGAATAACTTGCCCAGTCCAACGCAAAAGCCTCATTTGGATTGGCACCAAAAAGTGCAACTGGGCGTGGCTTTTGAGGTTCCAGCCTAGAAACTGACTGGCCTCTGCTCTGCACTCGGCTAATAGGAGCCTGGAGCCTGGCGCGGATCCGCGCTCGGACAATCTCTATCAATGACATTCAAATCACCCTAAAAGGTGAAGTCCCATGGAAGGCGGGCGGTCTGCGGGGGTCTATACGTAAAGTCAAATTTTTCGGTGCCGCCAGGAATTCTAAATTCCATGTCGTAGGCTTCTTTTTGGCTTGCAGGCACGCGCTGGCTAAAATCGCAAATCTCGTGGTAGCCTGAAGGCATCCGCAGGTTTTTGACTGGGGGCTCGCTGGGAACGCTGACCCACTTCCCGTTTACGTTCGCCATGTGGCTCAAAATCTTTCACCTAATCATATTAGCGCGGTTTTGCTACTTAAACTTTGTTTTTTAGGCTCCGTCAACGATTTGGACGGCGGGGCAAATCGAATTTTGTCAAAGAACCTTTTGAAACAGTCTGATTTAGGAATACGCCGTATTTGTTAATGGTTTTTGGCAAAAACTTAACTTGAACGTATTGTTAGTATCTTGTGAGGCGGAATGGGTGGGTAGACACAAAGTCCTCAATAAAGTCGGTGAGTTGCTGGTCAGTTTCATTGACGAGAACGGTATAAACCACGAATTAATCTCTATTTCGTATCAACAAACGTGCGCGCGCAGAAAAATCGATGCCTCTTTACTGTTTGTTCCCCCAGAGAACACATGGAACTCGTGCGCGCGCCCGAAAATCCGAAAAATGGTTATGGGAAAACATGATACGCCCTTTGACAAGGTAATTGGTGAACTCGCCGCCTTCTACAATGAGAGGGGAAAGTGTATGATTGCTGTGAAGATGAAGCTTGGCGACGGTCGATTGGAAACATGGTTGAATCCGCAAATTCTGGAAAAACTGGGGGAGATAAAAGCAGCGAGGGACCGAGTCAGCGCGATCGCTAATAACGGCGGGACAGGGCTCAATTTCTTTTCGAAAACCCTGAGAATGCTGGAGGCGGACGCCATTGTCGACTTTGGTGAAAGGCCAGAACGCTTGCAAATCGAGTTTGACAACTTTTCTAAGCCTTTTCCTTTGACCTGGTAGTTCCTGAGCTTCTTTTCACTTTTCAGCCTTCTTCTGGCGATTCTGAAGGGTAGTTGAGGCTAAGCATTACCCGGGTTCTCGAGTCCTTCACAACTTCCTTGAGTTTCTTGGCGAAATCCGTTGTTAGAGCCTTGACCGCGCTCTCTTTCTGTTCTGTCAGTCCGTGCACGGCAACAGTTCCATTTGTTTCTGGCGCTACGTTCTTGAAAAGAAGTATGTCCAAATCAGCAAAGGAAAAAGAGGTTTTCAATTGTTGTTCCTGTTCCAGAGCCTTTTTATTCAAGACTCCTGGTGGTGTAAGAAAGTATCGCCGACGTTTGCCGACCAACATGAAGGTCGCCAGTCCCTGGTCCAGGATGGTTGGCAGGTAACAGGCCAAGGTCTTCTTGCTCATTTTTGCTTCTTTTGACAAGTCGTTGAAGCCTAATGTTCTATCTTGTTCAGTCGCTTTTGCCAAGGCACCTAATACTCGCAGCGTTGTATCCTGTTGTCTCCATTTTCCCCATTTAGTCATTCTTATCTCCCTGCATGAATTGGTTTACTTATTTACAATTTAGTTCCTTATGTAAACCGTTTATATAAGCCTTTGCGTAAAGTCTTGACTAAGGTCGTGAAGTATGTCCGAAAACGAACTTGACGATAAACATGTGATTCTGAAAAGATACAAGCTACGCGTCGCAGGCGCTCAGGGTGCTACAACGGAGATCAGCTTGCCTCCCGACGCACTTGCCCGCGAGGCTCGAAGGCTTGGCATAGACGAGAGAGAAGCGGCCAAGAAGCTTATCGGAGTGTGGAAATTCAATTCGTTTCACGGTTTGCATTTAGATTTTGAAGTGAAGCAAGGATGATTAAAACAGAAAAAGAGTCCGAGAGCCCTGCAAGGCTCGCGGAGAAAAGCTACGACTTCAAAAGAACATTGTCTTTTCTAACTGATAGACTTTGCGGTGTCAAGGTTCTTCATGATATAGATTTTCTAAGTTGTGGCAATTGCGTGAGTTGGGCCGGTCGATGCTTGCGAGGAGCCCGATACAAGATTGCAGCCGATAGCCCTTGCAGCGAGTTTATTCCAAAAAACCAAGCGACTTTCTCAGCTTTGAGGGTGTCCAGATGAGCCAGATTTCTCTGGACCAGGCTGCCGTCTACACCAAGCTGTGCGAACTTGACGCTTTGAAGAAACTTGTTGAAGAGCAACGCGCAACGATTGAGGCTTTGAAGGAACGGATCATCAAACTGGAAGCCGATGCTGGCGTCACAGAAACAGGTCTGAGCGCAATTGCCGGTGCACTGGAGCTTCGCGGGATCCTCAAAAATGGCGAAGCGGTTGAAGCTTCCGAAAAAGAGCCCATGGTAGCCGTGAAAGAAGAAACCTTCACATGCTTGACGTTCGAGGACCAGCGGGGTTCGAAGCTCGGGGAGTTTTCAGTCGCATACAGAGAGAATAATGTCATCGATAAGTGGACGTCAGCCTACAACGTTCTGCAGCAGAGCAATGCTACAATAAAGAGCCGTTACCACGGACCAGGGTACGTTCATTCTTACTGGTTGTATGCTGAAAATAGAATCTACCGCCAAAGATTGAAGGGGAGCTGACAAAAACGGGCAAACACATTGTCAAAGAATTCACGTTCGAAAGGCCTAACAAAGAGAATCGACAACTGGAAATCGTGAGGGTTGAGGTTGGCCTGGAGAAGGTCGCGCGCGGTTACGAGTTCTATGTTGGAGAGAAGCGCGTAAAGGTGGGCAGTGTCGAAGCAGATGATTTAGACGCGAAAGCTGTGGCTGAGCAGCTTGGGCTTCCTGTGCCTCCGGATCCTGTAGGCTCTCTTCATCAAGAAGGGAGCAGGACGATATCAAAAGCAGAGTCATTCGTGTATAAGTTGGCTCTGATATATCGGCTCAGTCCCGAGAAAAAGCTCACCATGCCGGACATTACTTGTTCGAGTATTGACGGTCGGAAAGGCGTTTCGATAGATCCAGGCGTTTTTCTGTTGGTTGAGAAGGACAAGTCATGGCGCCTCCAGCTGATTGACACTGAAGAGAAATTTGATAGTAGTGAGAATCGTTCGCTCACAGCGGGGTTTCATGTTGGCAGTCTGGACGAATTGAAGAAGGAGGCCGTGTTGAAAGAAGCGTTGAAACTCTGTTTCAAAACGCAGCTTGTTCCCCTTATCGTTGCCAGGATTGTTGAAGTGATTCAGGCTGAGCCTCAAGAAACGTGGACGGTATGCGAAAAAGAGCAGCCAGAGGAAGAAGGGGGACAGGTGAATATTCCCGTTGAACTGCCTACGAGCGAGGCGGTGAGCGACGTTTTCGCCTACCAAGGTGACAGAAAATTTAACAGTCGAATCCAGATTAAAAGTTTCGGTTTTCCTCAGAGCAGGTTTCTTGAGCTGGAGTTCTCCTGCAATCGAAGCCGCGAAGACCTGTGCGCTATATGCACGTTCGAAGGCTACAAGATGAGTCTGAAAGAAAACTTTGATGCTTCAGCCTTCGCCACGTATTTTGACAGCGACAGTCCAAAGGACGCGTGGAAGATTCTGAAGCAGAACGGGACGGTAGCGGGCTGCGATAAGATTTCAGTTAAAGGTGAAAATGAAACCGCCGTAACCCAAGCCATAGTTAGCGATCGACGTGGAAACGAGGCTAAAGCATGGTTTGTCTACGACCATGAAAAATGTGACCTTCGCACATCCCCGAACTGGATATACAGTCAAGGATGGCTTTGCCGGGGACTGAAGGGACGAATAGGCGTACTGGTAACGGAGTTTCAAGCGGAAAGCGAGGTTATGATGCCTAAGGCAGAAACCGTTGAAGCCTCCAAAGAGTATCTGCGTTCAATCAGGACTGAAGACGAAGCCACAGTCTGGAAGGTCGCCAGGGCTCTGCATAAGAAGTCCAACTTGAAAGGATTAGAGGCGACACGCGGGTTTGTCTCAGACTTGCTCTTCATAGGAGCTCCTGTCTGGACAAAGACTCCGGAAGGCCCTCAAATAATCGGCATGACAAGCCTGGAGTGTGGAGAATCAACAACAGCGAAAAGCCAGCGAGAACGAGAAGTCGTTGATTGGCTGAAAGCAGGCAAATATGAGAGTGGAAGAAAAACATCTGCAGGCTTGGCTGCCGGCGCTGAAAAGATTGAGGGAATAGGCTGGGTTATGCGGAAAGGCCTCTTGCCCTCAGCCGACCTTTCATTCATAATTCTGGACAACATGTTCCCGCACGCGCTCGACGAACACATTGAAAGTAGACGTAACGGAATCATAGAGCTTTCAACGATCAAGTCATGTGAACTGTGGGGACGGACCAGGCTTAAACTGTTAAGCAATCCTGCTATGCCCTTCGACCAGCACCTGCACAAGTGCGTAGCCCTCAAAGTCTACGATTCCAAATTCATAGCACGCTTCACTTTCGTAACCTTCACCTACGGAGAGAAACCTGACGTCAGATACGATCCGAAGATTGAAGAGTTGTCTGAGAAAGACCAAGCAGTCCTCAACGCAGCGTGGAACGTGCTGAGATGGAACCTCAGCCAAGAAGTGACTTACACGGTTCCAGTGAAACTATGGCCTAAAATAATGGAGTACAGCAAGCAGCTGGAGCTCACCTTCGGAAACGAGGAGATCCCACTTTTCCTCAGGGCAAACCCGCACAAGGTAGCGACGTTAGCCTATTGTTTCGCACTCTTTGAGGGAACCGAACCCACCGAAAGGCACGTTGAGCAAGCCAACCAATGGCTGACAGAATGCGGCGTCGACATGGAAATGGACGAATTCACCGAAGAATGGAAAAAAGAACACACACTTTCTGAGGAAGAGTACTCAGGTCTGAAGCTGGCGATTGAGGCTCAGACATCTTTCGATATGAAAGAGCACGGCGGGGAACTTAGAGACTCGGAGCTCTTCAAGTTTTTCGAATACATAGCGAGACGTGGACAGGCTCAAATGGAAGAGATAGCTGCAGCAGCTAGTCTTTCTGATCAGACTGTGAAAAGACGGGCTAAAGAGATGAAGGGGTTGGGTCTGATACAGAGTTCGATCAGGGGCTATTTTTTCACTCCAAAGGGCGTCCGCTTCTACAAACGATGGTTACGTGGCCTCAATGGCCCTAATGGCCTCACTTTTAAGGGTCACAAGCCTTTTGGCGGCGGAAAAGTGCCTGAGACCCCTAAAACCGAGGCCAATGAGGCCATTAAGGCCACGACTGATTTTCTATGGACAAAGGTGCCGGCAGCTGAGAAGTGCGAGCTATGCGGCCAGTTTGCTGTTGAGTTTGAAATCAACGATACCCGGCAACGGCAGACCGTGAGACGCTGTGAGCCCTGTTTCCACAAGATTCGCAGTGAGTACAGAAACGCGGTCTGGAAGGAGACATTGGAACAAGAGCCTAAGAAGGATGATGGATTAGTCAGGGGCTCGGTTGCGGTTCTCAACGGCACATCTGGGAGGCCATGACTGTGGAAACGCAAAGACCCCTCCCTAAACAACCTCAGACATTCTTCTCGTGTTTTGAGTCCATTCGAGGTGACATACAAGAATGAAGAAATCCAAACTAGAACATGAACCCTTGGAACAGGGGTATGGAAAAGGCGCAGAGGAGCGAAAAATCGTCCCCTCGTCTGTCTTACGACGGAAGAAGCAGAAGGTCGAGAAACTATGGTTGATTCAATACTTCGAGGTGCGCAGACATTCCAGAACTTTGTATCTGCCGTTGGATCCGACAACTGTGCGAATTCACGATATCGAACGCGGCGACATTGTCAAAGCTGTTCTTCTGGCACTTCGCAAAGCGCCACGTCCAGACGAGCCCATAAAGGACCCAGGAGAGCTCTAAACATGAGTGAAAATGCCATAGTTCAGCCTCTCGGAACAAGTAAGAGACTGTCAGTTCCACTGAAGCGCGAGCGGGACTTTGACCCTGAAAAGCAGCGTGAGCTCAGAATTCGATGTGAGCAGTTAGCCAAAGAAATTCTTGCGAGGAAGAAGAAATGACGACTCAACAAGAGACTGGCCATCTTTCCGTCCTTGTTCAACTGGTCCATGATGACGAGACGCGCCTTGGCTACGCTACGAAAGAACATTTGCTCGACATTTGCCAATTTATAGTGGACTCACAGGGGAAGTTCGGACGCATAGAGTATTCTGAGGCCATAAAGACACTCGCACATTATCACCTGGCAAAGCTCGCAAACAACCACAGCTTTCGCAGCACGTGCCGGCGTCTCATCGAGGCTGAACGTATGAAGCCTTACATTGGCCGCTGTAGGCGCTGTGGTAGGACCATCTCAAACCCGATTAGCCTAGCGACAGGTTACGGTTGTGTGTGCCGAAGAAAACTCGCGGTCCCGAAACCAGGAGCTGAGCAGGACAAGGTTGAAACCCTCACTTACAAGGAAGCCGCGAAAATTCACAAAAAGTTGAGGTGGTGAAAATGACTAGACTATCATACTCTAGCATACAAGTGTTCTACAGACGCGCAAAAAGAAATTTCAAGGCGAAGTGCGGTCACAACATCAAAAAAGGCCAATGGTATCTAGTTGTAAACGATTATGCAATGTACCAATTGTATCACTGGAGCAAATGCTTAGACTGTGTGCTACAACAAAATCCACGCACCCTGGCACGATGCCTGAAAATAGAGAACGCTGGAACATGGCTTATGGTATCGGCACCTAAGCCGTTGGTGGTCCTGAAACTATTCTCGCTAGTTGGAGGTGAAAAGAAGTGACTGAACCATTAGAAATTAAACCGTACAAAAGGCAGAAGATTCATCCGCCATCAGAAAGTACAGCAATATTCGTTAAAGATTTCTTGTTGAAGCATGGTAAGGGCTATTCATATGGAATGTGGAAAGCTTGGTCTGATCATCTTCACAGCCTCGGGTTCAAAGAACCGAAAATAGAATCGTTCAGAAAATACCTGTGGATTCTAACCAAACTGGGTTTAATTAGAAAAACCAAGGCGCCATCTTACAAGATACAAAGCCGATTCCTACGCGAATACTATGAGCTGAACCCAAAACAGATAGGCAATGAAAAAGCATGGGCAAACCCTAGTTTCACTCTTTACGGAGACAAAGCCCGGCTTGGACGTCGCCGATACCGAAAGCGGATCCTCGGTTTGCCTCCCAAAAAAGTTGGTCGACCGAAGACCAGGTGGGTACAGTCAAATGAGTCTTCAGAGCAATGTTGAGAATCTTAACTTAGCTTCCTATAGGAGTTTGTTACTCTCTTGAGAGGGCTCTTAACCGTCTTGCCTACTGTAGGCTTTAACAGACTTGAGGATTGAAACACAAAGCCGTCAAGGTGTTACCACGTTCTACGCTCTTAACTGGCATGGAAAAAAGATGTGTTACCCACAAGCAGACATGAAGTTAAGATAAAGCTTGACTGGCAGGTGTGAGCCATACATGAGACACAATGAATCCAAAAGAAAGGTGTTAGAGGCCATCTCAGACCTAAAAGAACCAGCCCCGCCAGGTATCGTCGCTGAATGGCTTTCCCTCGAATACAATGTCTCTTTAACTGACCGGGCTTGTTCCATGGAGTGTTTACGTTTAATGAGACAAGGACTATTGCGTCGTCACCAAGGGCTCTACACTATTTCAGAAAAAGGCGAGCAAAGGCTTCAGTGGCTTCGTACTAACTGTCAAAGTTAGCACTACATCTACTGGCTCTTATTCAACGGCATACTCAACCCCACTAGAACAGACTAGGCGCTGCCAGACCAGAAATTTTATGAAAAACCGAGTTGCCACGTGGCAAGTGTCCAACCGTTTGTCAAAAATGAGAAAATTCGCTGACGGTCAGTCAATAATGAAATTGCCGAAAAAGACTGTAACACGCCCACGTTTCTTGAAAAAATTTTATTACACCTTGCGGTTCCGAGTCCCCTCAGAAAATTCGAAAAAGGGAGGGGATTGAGGGATATGGAACATTCGCGTTACAATGTGCGCAATTCATTAATCCTCATTAACAAATATTTAATGAGATGAATTTTTATATTTTCTCCGAAAATTGTGACTCGCCCCACGTCATCATCAAAATCGAATTTCAGACATCCATGCTGAGCGTATCTGAATTGACCGATTTGAGCAGGACGGTTAGGCACTTGCCACATGGCAACCGCCCCACCGTTCAAAAATTCAACGATTTTTCTGGAGACGCCCTTCAACCCCACATCTCTTTCAGAAAAACCCCTCATACATCCCTTACTACCATGAAAAACAACAGGGCCTCTAGGGTATCTGAGGCAGAAAAAGATTCCAACACCTCAAGAAGCGCGCGTCATGAAATGACTTTGCTCTTAATGAGATACCATATGAGTACTAGGCCTATTATTAGCGAAACAAATCCGCCGGCGAAAGAAAAGAAGATGCCTCGCTTGAGAAAACTAGATGCTATATAAACCACGTAGGGCGCACCGAAAGTGAACAGTCCTGCGAGGATGATCAATAGTAATTTCCAATACTTTGAGTTCATCATTCCAGTTCGGGTCTCTTTAGTTTCTTTAGCCATGCATTTCACATTCCGACGGGTATCTAAATTTCACGTTTTCTCTTATAACCCTTCCTTCACTTCGTTGCCTAGGGCTTTCATTAAGAATTTGAACACGGAAAAACCAGCTCCGCGATCCGCCTTAAAACCCGTTGTTGCCCCCAACAGACATATGCCCTCCAACCCACGTTCCTTCGCAAGAGCCAACGTTAAACCTGTGGCCCCGACTATCCTGCCCTTGCTGTAGATCACTGCACCTTTTTCCATAAACTCCAAGGCAAGCCGAGGCGAAGTAGCTGCCACATACACCTGCGACTTTTCTTCGGTCATGGGCACACCACCAACCGTTACAAGAAAACTGCAACCTTGTTTCTCAACAAAATCCAATGTTTCACCGCAGAGTGCGTAGTGGGCGGCAATATCGTCAAAAGAGGGCTGCGTGTCTCCAGTCATTATGATGAAATCGTTTTTCTCCATGGGCGCGGCATAAAACTCGTAGCGGGGCAAACGGCAAATTCCCTTTGAATTGACTGAAACATAATCAGGGAAATAAGGTGAATACAACTCCGCAAAGGGTTTTGCACTGCAGAATTTCAGCAAAAGATAAGCTGCAATCTTCCCGACGTTTCCGAAGCCAGGCAGACCCTGGACAAAAACTGGATTCTCGAGGACCGGACTGGAAATTCGACGAAAATAGGGCGTTTCCAATCTAACTCACACCAACATCAATACGTAAACAGTGTAAGCCTAAAACGTTTCCTTCCCCACAATGGCCATCGCAAATTGCTGTTGATGCTCCCTAAACCCAAAGAGCTTGTCAAATCCCTCAACGAAATAGAGGATTTCAGGAGTGAAGAATTCCAGAGCATCTGCCAAAAATAGTCATTTGATCTAAAACACAGAAACGCTTCTTGTATGTGTATGGTCATACACACAAACCATTAACTCAACCCTGAAATCAAAATCGTTTGCCATAACAAGACACTGAAAAAGGAACGGACATGCAAGTGAGAAAACTAAGATACGAAATCTTGCTGGGGGTAGCTTTGATGTGCGTTTCTGTATTGTCAATAATTTGGGTTTACAGCATGGTTTATGCCGCGTCTGAAATTGGAACCATGGAACGCAAAGATATGAAGCAATGGTCCCTGGTTCTCGTACTCCTGAGCGTAACCACCTTATTCATAGGAAGTGTAGGCGGATACCTCATCGGCAAATATCTGCATGTTCCACACGGCCAATCGGAATTTTCAGGCATAACCAACCAAAATGCCGGTGCAGAAGCAAAACGACAACCCTAGTATGGCCCTAGTCAAAACCGTGAGAAAGAGTATTTCAACAAGCAACACTTGAATATCCCGAAGCCTCGTCTAAATCTCCCAGATGATCTAATCGTCTGCTATTCTCATCCTTCAACTTCGTACAATCAGAAACCTCAATTCCTATCTGTAATTCATAACCGTTTTATGCGAACATCAGCTAGATCAATTCCTATTGAATCTGCCTCGGGGACGTCTGTCGTTGCCGGCCAAGGATTACGAAAGACTCCTACTTGATTCCATCGATGAAGCATTATCTTCAATGGAAGAAAACCTGAAGAAAGTGACTTATGCTCAATTGGAAAGCCTCGGCGTCCCAAAGTATGAAATTCCCCGCAATGTCGGAGCGTTCACAAGAGTCATTGAAACAGTTTTTGGGGCAGGCGCTGATGATATCAAGATCTTAATACTGAAGCGACTTTATGAAAAGAATGGATGGCCTTTCAGAAGGATAGAGTTTGATGAGCTAACATTTTCGGAACAGCTCGAGCGTGCGTGTGGGAGACTGTATTCGGAGATCATCAGCAATATACAGAGTCCTGTGGCCGTCTTTCATCTTGAAGATATTAGTCATCCAAGTTCGCTCAGGCTTATCGCTATTAACGCTAGTGGAGCAAGAACAACTGGAGTGAATGCAGAGAACACTATCGGAAAAACTATTATCGAAGTGTACCCCGAGATTTTCGGGACCGACGTCCAAAATACCATTGTGGAGGTAATTCGCTCAGGAAGGACAAAGAATCTGGGAAGGTTTCAACGCCGAACTGGGCACGATCTGGAGAACAATCTTTCTGCCACAGCTTTTCCGTTCTCGAGTAATTGCGTAGGTTTGGTTTTCAAGCAAGCCGCAGAGCGTGACGCAATCGACACAAAATCGACTGAGGACGAAAAGCGTTTCGAAGATGATACGTCAGGTGTAGGCGAGTGGAGATGGGAATCGGACACTTTGGGACGACAAATCTCCGCTGATCGATCACATGCACGAGAGAGGTGGACTCGGAAGGAGATTACACACGAACCACACCGCGCCGACTATTTTTCGATAAGGGGAAAAGAATACTTAGAAAGCGGGAATTTGCTCAAGGCCAGAGAGTTCTTCCGACAAGCTGAAGACATGTACCAAAGATCAAACGAAACTGAAGACGCATTTAAGAATGCATCCTTCCGCATTAGAACGTACATTTTTGAAGAAAAAATAGCCTTGCAAGAGTACTTTGAAGCTGTGGAGGAGTATGCTCATAAGTACGCAGATCTTTCTATGCATGAAAATTTCATAGAAAATCTTGCCTACTACCGACAATGGAAAGGTTACAAATACGACGAAGAACACAGATTTGAGGATGCGAGAGCATCCTATGCAGAAGCAGAAGAAATGTTCTTGGCATTGAAGCAAAGGAACAGAGCACTCTTCAATGCATCTCGACGCGTTTTAACTTACAAGAGTGAGAATATGATGGAGATGTATGAAAAATGGGCGGAGGAGTTCTTCGACGAATACAGCGAATTCTCAGAAACCAAATATTGCAAAGAAGTGCGTGCCTGCTATTACTCCTATAAGGCTGACAAGTCCAGCGACCCCCCTAAAACCATGGAGTTTCGAACCGAGGCTGAAAGACTATTCTTGGAAATCAATCAGAGAGAACCAGCGTTTGAGAATGCATGCAAGCTTCTTGATTTGTACTGGGAGAACATCTCTTCCAAAGATGAACAACTAACCCAAAGATGCTTAGATGCAACCGAAAGATTTCTCGGGAAATATATAGATTTCTCGGAACATGAATACTACCGAAAGAGAATGGCTGAGTATTACCTTTTGCAAGCTCGGACGCTTGCTTCACAGTTGAAGCAGGTCTTACGCTAGCTGAGCCTATAACCTGGATTTTTTCTGTCGATACAATCTCAATCGCGCTTATGGCGTTAGTATTTGCTGAAGATTTCCAAAGGCTCCGCCAAAGGATATATTCATAAGTGTTTGAGCACCAATCCACGCTGCACCGCTTAATAGAAGCAGGATTCCAGCGTACATGAGACTGGTGCCCCAGAACCCACCCCGAGCTTCCTTCAGAGCTAGTGAATTAAGAATAGTTGTAAGCAGGATTATGAAGACGTTTCCTATGTTTATTACATCGGTTGGTATCGTCCCGAACGTGAAGTAAGGTACCGACGTTAGGGTCTGGGAGAAGTACTTGGTCAAGAAGGTTAAGATTGTCAGCAGAGCGACGGTGATGGGTTGAAGAAGATATGTCGTCGCTTCTATGCTCGAAGCCACTGCCGCTCTTTTCTTCCTAAACTCCAGATTCTTCACACAGTTGTTCCCCAAGATTTTGCCCACTTCCAAAAGATCAGCACCGTAGTTGAACGCGTCTAAGAACATCTTGTTCGTCATATAGACAGAATATGATGCAGCTTCTGAAGACAACAGGCTCAAGGTCTTGGTGTTGTCTATACCAACCTTGACCCTTGCATAAGCCCGCCTCAACAAATCTTTGAGACGACCAAGTTCCAGGTACAGAACGTAGGAAAGAGCATTCTGCAGACTTGATGACGATGACATGTTTTCGCCTAGACCCTTGATAAGCGTAGGATAGTTTTCATTGACTTTAACAACGAACGTTTCAAATCTGTAAGCAAAAAATCCCGGGAGCAGAAACGCTAAGCCGCATACGAAAAAGCCGTACGGGTAGCCGAATATTATGCTAACCAGCACCGCGGGCACTATGCACGCAAAGGCAATCGGCAAAGTCACTTTGAAGCGCGTATACATTTTAGGCGGCATATTCTTGTCAATGTGGACAAGAACATCCTTAGGCACAACAGCTCTAAGGCCGAGATACATCAATATAAGACATGCGGCTGCCACAAAGTATCCGAAATAGACAATGCTGGGCGCATTAGTGAAAACGACGAGTATGTCCAATATCAGGATTATGAATACTGAAACGCTTGAGAGCGTACTGTAGACACCGCCAAGCATGTCAATAGACTTTATCGCCCTTTCATAGTAACCGGAATACTCTTCAACCATCGTTGACGATTCTAACTCTAGGAAACTCTTGGGGCGTGTCGACGAAAAAGCTTGTTGACATCTGATTAAAACATCCTTGAATGGCGGCTTAGTTGTGTTCGCCATTTCAGACGTGGCCTTGGTAACTCCGTAACCGTATTCCTTTGCTAGTTTGCGGATTCCGCTGAAGACTTCACTGTAATAACCATAGTCCTTTGTTTCCGCAATGGTTTTGACAAGGTCATCTGGCGTAGTCTCACCGTGGGAAATTGAATACATATGAAGAAGTAATGTGACAAGCTGCTCGTCAATCTTCGTGGGAATTTTCTTTCTGATGAAGAACAGCAGAAATACTAGAGTGCAAGCTACTGAATTTACTGCAATAAGGCTTACAATATCGCTCCTAGTAAACAGGTACAGCGAGACTAGGACATTAATTACCAGAATTAGCCCTATCTGCTTTTTCAACGAGATTAGTCTGACAGCCATGTGAATTGTCCCTCTTTGACTTTTCTGTACACTTCTTCCACACCGACACTCTCAACTTCTATTACTGTATTCCATACATCTTTGAATCGAGGATGTTTGTCAGCCAGGGCCGTCAGTATCGCTGCACGCATTTTGAGCTCCTCATACAGCTCAGGAAGCCTTTCTGGAGGCCAGCCTCTGTAAGGAAGAATCTTTGCTTCCAAAAGAAAGCTTGTGCCTGAAAAGCGCAACAAGTCTTCGTCTGAATCGAAAGTGAAGATAGGCAGAAAGTTAAGCTGGCCTTCCTCTTGGTCGTAGTTTATGATCTCGTTAACAGAAGTTACTCTTCTAACCAGTTTAAGTCCCCTCTTGATCCTATTCTGAAAAATAGCCACGTTCAGGCCGTTCATGTGGGACTTTGGAACGTCTATAGGGGATGAAGTCAATCTTTGAAAAAGCGTCTGCAGGTCTCCAGCGTGTATCGTGGACACCACTGGGTGACCGGTTTCGATAGCTTGAAAGGCTATCTGACCTTCCTCACCCCTAATCTCTCCCACAATTATCTGATCAGGCCTTTGCCTTAGAGCCGCCTTCAGTAGGTCAAACATGGTTACTTTGCTTCCGGTGTGCAGTCTAGTGACTTCTCTCACCCAGTTTCTATGAGCCAAGTTCACTTCAGGCGTTTCTTCAATGCTTACAATTTTTGCATCCGGCTTAATGAGCCCTACGAAGGCGTTCAGGCTTGTTGTCTTTCCTGACGCAGTTTCTCCGCACATGAAGAAAGAGATTCCCATCTCCAGAAGAATCCACATATAAGCCCCCAACTCAGCTGACATGGTTTTCCACTTTATACAGTGCGCCACCGAGATTGGTTCTTTTGGAAACTTTCGTATCGTGAAATTGCTCCCTTTGATGCTTATGTCCTCGCCAAAAACAATGTTGAACCTAGACCCATCTTCCAGGTGTACGTCCAGAATGGGGTTAGTGTAGCTTAGAACTTTGCCGTGTCTTTCAGCCAATCCTCTCAACAAGCTTTCCCCATCTTCCAAAGAGATATTGGTGTTACTTTCAAGCGCGCCGAAGAACTTGTGATAGACGTATACGTGACCCGCTCCCGGCACACTTATGTCTTCAAGCCAAGGATCTGCAAGGAAATCGTCAAGTACACCGTGACCCACCTTCTCCCTCAGAAAGTGGTATAGAACGTTCTTTTGCTTACCTGGAGGCAACTTCAGTGTTCTCTTCTTGACCGCTTCCTTGAACAGCTTCTCAATGAGCCTTTCCTTTTCCTTTGCACCTTCAGCAACGATTGTCTTTTCTGTTATTGCCTTTGCAATCGCGTCCTCAACCTGTTCGAGAATTTTTCTGGGCGGTTTCTCAGGCTCGATGATATTGTATTTACCGTATTCTCCTCCAAATTTTATATGAACAAACGCACCTAGCCCAATTGGATAGACGATATCCAAAACAAACGCTGCAGACATCAAATCAGAACCACTCCCAACCATACTCGGGTCAATAACATATTCTGGCGTGATCCCTGCAGCCTCAACGTACGATTTCAAATACGGATACTTCTCATAGGCCTCTTCGAGAGTCTTCGGTAGTTCCAAGTCGTATAAACTTACAAACTTTGCCTTTTCATTCCTCTTTTTCTTGTCACTTTTGGGGACCTGGACTTGGATCGTTTCTTGACCCGCATTTTGATTAGGCTTAGTCTTTGAAGTGGAGAAAGGGAGTTTCATTTAGATCTTTACACCACCAAGAGGCAGCACTCTTAAGCCGAGGTGCGGGTTGACTTCCAAACTCACTGATTCCTTCCGGTCACCACTGGTTCCCCACAGTTTGACGATTTTCAGCACTTTAACCTGGACACCTGCGACTTTAGCGTTCGAAATCCGAAAGTAGACATCTGATGAGGCTTTAAGCTTCATGCTGGAATTTTCCGGCAAGAAATTCGGATGGAAGGTTAGAATTATTGTTTTTCCAATCGAAACCAGATTCTTCATTCTTGTGATGAACGTTAGAAACACGTGTGGTGGAGTGTCAGCTGCTAACATGCTAAGGCTGTCGATGACAATGAAGTCATATCTTTTCTTGTACATCTCGAGAAAGTTTCTCGTAACCTTGAAGAACATCGATGACAGAAACTGGCTCCATTTGCCTCCTTCGACATGTAATGCGAACACATCCAGCTTTGCACTTACGTAGTACGGATAAGGATCTATTTTTATTGATTTCATCATCCCAAGATACTCTTTGGCCGTTGTCTCGCTCGTTATGACGCAAACCCTGAAGCCTGCTTTCAACGCAGAGTACACTATCTGCTGGGTGAGCGCAGTCTTTCCAGAGCCAAAATCCCCCTCAATCGACGCTAGGCAAGGATACGGAAAGCCTCCGCCTAGACTTTTGTCAAGATCCTTTATGCCTAATGATATTACAGTCATGTCTGAACTCCCTCTAACACTCTTCAACTATTATTCATGAACTCGAAGTCATATTGCAGGGCGATAAACGTTCGAACAGTCGAAACATCTCTCACATCGCCACCTTCCACGCCCTTTTCGTGCCAGATTAGTTTCCTTTTCTTAGTCAGACTCCGACTTCAAATCCAGATTGTCAGTTCACAAGCTTCGACGAAACAACTATTTGACCCTTCTGAACCACAAATACATATTAAAAATTCAGATCGCGAGTTTTCTTCTCTTGCATGATGCTCTTATTCCAAATACAACCGCAAGTAATGTCATCATGATGAACAACAATGGCGTTTGCAATGGGGAAAACTCCGGCACAACTGTATATACGTAGTATTGTCCTTGGTTGTCTGCAATTTTCTTGTTTCCAGCCTTGTCATACACGAGTATTCTGTACTCTACTTGAGTATTCGCTTGTTGTCCAGGAACACTGCACTCGTACAAACCCGTAGCAGGATTAAAGGACATTTGGAAGTCAAACCAGGAGCCGTTGCTGTTCATAGTGTATGACAATATTACATTTTTGACACCGCTTCCGGCATCGGTAGCGTTCACCAAGATTTTTGTTCCTTGCATGGGCTGAACTTCATTCTCAGGTATGCGCGATACATTTTCAATCACCGGAGCAGTCGTGTCAAGCATCGCGTTGGCCGAATACGTGTCAGAGACTAGTGCGGCATTGTCCATGAATTGGGCATAGACTGTTTTTGGTCCGTCACCAGATACGAGTGACCAGTTCCTTGAAGAATTGAAGGCGTCCCAATCAGACCATGTCATATTGTCATTGCTGAAATGCATTTGAGCAACACTCGAAACAGCGTCACTTGCGAAAAGCGTCAAGATGACCGACGTTGAGTTCACGTAGGTCAGATTTCCGCCAATAAATATGGAACCGGTGGGCGGAGTCCTGTCAAGCTTTATTCCAGTCAAGACGTTGTGAGGAAGTTCTTCGTTGCCTACATTGTCTACGCTCCAATATTCCAGCGTGTTGTTGGCGCTTTCCAGAGTGATTTGCGGTTGGTCGTTTGTGCTTACGTTTTGTGTTTGGCCGTTGTTGACTCGGTAGTAAGTTTCTGCTACACCTGATTCATTGTCGGTAGCCGTGAGCGTTATGGTGAAGTTTGAGGTGTGCCATTTTCCGTCATAGTCGTTGTTTGTGATTGGTGGGGTCGTGTCGTTTGCGACCGTAAAATTAGCTGAGTCTTCGATTGTCTGTCCGAGAATTGTTGTCTGTGCCGTAGCCGTGTACTGTCCGTATTGCTCGGGCAGATAGAACGTAATGATGAGCTGCCCCTGGGCATCTGTAAGGTTATTCTGCACTAGGATCGTAGTGCCGTTCGGAGCTGTGACCTGAAGCGACACGTTCATTGAGGATATTGGCGCACTGTTATTCTGAATTGTAGCTGTAAGAGTTGCCTGTTCTGCCATGCTGTAGTTCTGTTTGTTGCTTTCTACGCGTATCTCATAGGTGTCGATTCTGTACAATGTGACGTTGTAGATGTCTATGCTGTAGTATTCATAGTTTACCAAGGAGAAATACCATGTGCCTGTCGTTGGGATGGTGTAGTTTCTGTCGAGTACCGTTGCATTCTCTGACCAGTGGGCAGAAACGTTCAACCAATTAGAAGCATTGCTCTGAGCGTATTCCCACGAGTTCTGGCAGAAGAAGGAAATCTGTTCTGAAGCATTGAACACGATTCTGACATTCGATCCTGTGGCCAGTTCTGTGAACGGAGACCAAGCTTGTCTTGGTGGAATGGAGAATGAATAAAAGAAGAGCTGAGTTTCTATCGACGTTGCGTTCTTTGTCATGGCTAAGGACAAAGCAGACCCATGGGCTAACAATCCGGCAAACAATATCGCAAAAGTAGTAATAAGGGCTAGTGACTTCAGCAAATTTTCTACCAAGGTAGATTATCTCTGTCTACAAATATAGTTTACGAAGTGGGCCTTCGTTCTCTCAGAGGCGACCTAAGCCTAAGCCGAGAGAATAGGCCCATTCTTGCTCGTAGTACATGGCCTGTGCCGGAAGAGGAGGAAGGATCCGTTTTCGGGTTTGTCAATCGCACTGTTAGCCAACGTAGCCCACAGCTATACCTGCTGGAGGACCTGACAGTCCGCCTACCATGCCTAGAGTACGTTCGCCGTATTGGTTTACGAAAATTTCTTGTTCAGCACTTATTCCATAGTGGGTAGCGAAGACCACTGTAATGACGCTGTTTGTGAGTATGTCTGGTGCAGACGTTGGCAATTGCACGTTTATGAGTGCCTGTTCTCCAGGCTTGATGCTCTGATGAGACGCAACGTCAAACGATTCGTTGGTGCCAGTAGCATTGATAGCCAGAACTGTATAGTTCTCTATCAAGTATGTTTGCCAATTAGTAGTGTTGTACGTGCTTGTGTTATACGTGATTATGACGCTGTTCCACGCGAACGTCTCATTCCTAAGGAAAATGTCTCTGGAACCAGTGTTTTGCACAGAAAAATTGAGCGATCTGTTTTCTACACTTGTGATTGTGAGCCCGAGTTCGACGCTGAGTCTGATGCTGTCACTTGATGTGGAGTTCACTAGGGACCCTACGTTGTTCATGGTTGTAAGCAGCGCGGTTGAGACTGCCCCAATAAAGGCTATCCAACCTACTAAGACAATTGCTGAAGCTATCGATACTGAGAGCCCCACTGATAATCACCATTCTAGGGAGGTGAAAACATGTAGCTGCTGGAAATCCCCCTGTATGGGACGACTTTTGCCTCGTAAAGGCTGCCGGACACGTTTGTCGCAGGGTAAACCTGTATTATGGCGGCTTCTCCTATCTCAACAACGCCGTTTCCGTTTGCGTCAGTCATATTGAACTGTCCGCTTCCCGTGCTCGCGTTTGAACTGTAGGAGTAAAACATGGCCTGACCGTAACTACCGACGTAGACGCTGATAAGATCAAAGTCTGAAATTGAAAGACTTCCAGTGTTTTTTAAGTATATTGTGAACAGAGGACTTGGATCTGATGTCTGGTTAACGACCGCGTAGACTATGTCCAAGCGGGTGTCCATGCTCTTCTTAGCATTGTCAAGGTTTTGCATTATGTTGCTCTGAAGGGACGTCCCAGCGTATATCGCATAGGCTGCAAATCCGCTTGCCAGAACGACGGATGCGATCACCATTATTGCTTCGGTTATTGTAAGCGAAAATCCCATTTACGGCTCTCCAGCCTTGCATTTCTTCAACACACGCATTATGAGCCCGCTCAGATCCTGTGGGTCCATTTTTACACCTGAAGCGTGCGCTGCGCCGTAGATGCTGAGAATCACTTCTTCAGCTGATAGGTTCTGAGATCTTGCTCTGACGACGGCGCCAACCAAGTTTGACACGTGCTCACTGTATCCTTTTGGCATGAAATCGGAGAACTCGCAATAGTCACATATTCTGTGTATACTCTCTTCGTCAAAGCCTAAGTCTAGCATCGTGTAAACCCACTGCACGATTGAAGTCCCTTTGTTCACGCTGCCCATCCCTTCCAAGGGATTATCAATCATCCTTTCTTTCCCTCCTCCAACTTGTTTTTCCGCAGTGAACTTGTTCTCAGGCTTCTCAATCTCAGAGGCTGCCGACAAGTCAGCAGCATCTTTTGTTTCAACGTAACTTTCAACGACGAAACCAAGTTCTCCTTCAGCCTTTTTAGGCTCGCATGCTGCAGACATCTGTGCTCCTGCGGCACTCTTTGCTTCTTTTCCCCCTGCTTGCTCCTTTGCCAAGAGTCTATTTTCAATGATTGGTTTTGCTTGAACTACTTTGTTGAGGTCTTCCTCGCTTGTGATAAGCTGCAAAAGATTAAACGGGTTCTGAGATTCACTGATAAGGCTTCGAATATCCACGATAGTATTCTTCAAATCCTCGACGGTATTCTTAAGGGTCATGAAATTGTCAACATCGACCTTGAGCTTCTTAACATCCTTCTCAACCTCTTCAATCCTCGTACCATCGTTGGCAGCCGTATTTGGATTTCCACTCGCTACGACATTCGGATTCTCGCTCATACCATCACCTTCGATCCTGTTCAAACATTCTTGATTGGATTTCGACTCTAAATCCAGATTGACACTTCACAAGCTTCGAAGACCTATTTGACACTTCTGAACTTGGAATATGAATCAGTAATACAGTTTAGCAGCTCGACCAACGCACTGTTCCAGAAGTCTTCTTTTTTCCGAAAACGCTGGATGTGAAGGAAGCTGAGCGCTGAAATCAACGCAGCTCAGCTAGCACGTGTTTCAGGAATATTGTTCAAAGAGAAAGATTACAGATTTTCACAGGAGATCTTGACAAGCTCTTCATAAGGTTCATACTTGCGGCTGCGATTACACTTGAGCTAGGGCAAGCCAAGCCCTAACAAATGCCTAGAAGGATCCGACTAAAATTGATCACAAAGATTGCAACCATTTTCATCTCAATCGCCATAATTGCATGGGTAACCGCTAGCATGCTAGTTCCTCACATCATTAGCCCACCCCCTCCGTCGACCCTACTGAACAAAACCGTCACCCTCACCGACGAAAACTACGAAGTAGGATATCCCCTCACGCTCAGAAAAGGTGAAAGAATTGACGTCAAAGCCTCAGGCAACGGCCAACCCATCGACTTCAGAATAACAGATAACGAGTCCTCAACGCTTATAGAAGAGACAGGAAACACGTTCTATGACGTGCCTTGGACGGCCCCTGCTGACGGCACCTACACATTCTATGTCAGCGCCAACGCGGGAGACGTCGTGGCCACGGTGATAGTGGTTAAAGGCTAATGTTTTTCCCATCTATCGTTCTCTAAATCGTTAACAGAAGGATCATTGATATGTAGTGAAAATTCATAAATTTCTTTAATACAGTGAGCCAACAAGAAAAAACTAAACACAACTCCAAGGTGAAAAAATGTCCGCGGAAGTCGTTGTCCCACGTCCGGTTGAGACCAAAAAAAATAGCACAGGCGGAAGGTGCCTGTTGTGGCGAATGTGTCCTGTCGTCTCCCTGAAGGAGAAGGATTGCATCCACAAGGGCAGTCCATCTTGCAAAGAGTTCATCAGATGGCTGAACAACTCAGAAGGGCGGTACACGGGAGACCTGCGCTAACTAACGCATGACAACTGCCAAACCAGCAAGACTCAGGACAAACGCGCCCATACATCCTTTTTTTCTCACCTTGCAGACTAATTTCTCGCAAACGCAAGACCACGAGCCAACCCGAACATGACTTTGAGCCAGTAGGACACGTTCCAAAACGAACCAATGAAGAGCCAAGGCAACTAAGCAAAGTTTGCCATCCAAAAAAAGAAAACCTTCATCCCAAACGTCTCCGAACACAGATAACTTCGTTCCCAGCCAGCCCCTTTTGAGCACTAAGATTCCTGATTCAGGCACTCTAAAGGAAGGACCCAAATTCCGACACGCGCTTATTCAGCAAGAACGCCGGTAGGCAAGATCCAACACAAACCTTTCGGCATCAACGCCATGGAGAGCCTTCCATTCGTTGAATCATCATTATAATCCCTACAGCCAATGGCAAAATCGCTATGATGCAGCCGTCACTATCTATCTTAAACTATCACAAACATCACAACAGTCCAACGCTATCAGCAACGAGTAGACGCATGTGAGAGGTGTGGAGGTGAAAATTAAGGCCGCAACCGCTTTTAACACCTCTCGCACGGGCACCTGAGCTTTTGGCTGTGGACACGCAGACGATACAGAGCCATGGTTCACCAGTTTGGCAAGCCCGAAATATATCTTTAATATTAATACTTAATAAGGATTCTCGTTGAGTTATACAACAGAAATACAGAAAGCCAAAATACACTCTAAAATGTCGACAGCACAAAGAGTAACCGTTTGTTTTTCATAAAGGAGACATAGAATCAGGCCACCTCACGGCTTGTTTTTCGTTCGGATAACCTCTTTCTATTGCAACTGAATCTGGATTGAAAATTAAGATTCCATATTCATAACTGATATCAATATAGAATCGAAAAGGTGACTTCGTGATAGCCTTTGGCAAAAGCTCTAGCCTTGAAAAGGAAGCTATTGGTTCTAGGCATAATCATCATGATGATTTCATTATTTGTCAAACTAGAACCCGACGCAAAAGCCCAATCCAGCTCAGAATATCAAAGATACGTGCATAATTATTCAAACAGCACTTACATGGAAAAGCCAATGTTTCCAGTACTGATTAATGACTCCCAAATACTTGTGGGTCAAAACTGGACAATAATCTGTCCCTTGCAGGCAAGTCATTCTTATCATGTTTACCTTTACGGCGCCTGGGTGAACAACGGATCGCAACCAAAAACAGACTATGACGTCTACGTCTATGGCCCAAACGGCATACTCGTGGGCGTCCACACAGAATCCGCAGGACTCCTTGAACACCTAGGAGACACCGTAGACACACCGTTCTTCACACCAAAACAAACCGGCAACTACACCTTCATAATAGCAAACAACGCAGGCACAAGCCAAGCAGCACAACAAGCAACATTCATGATCATCGAAAACATCCAAACCAACAGTCAAGAACGAAACAATCCTGAACAACGTGCCACTAGCATGGGAGCCAGGACTATACGGCAACGCAACCAGCACAACCACCACGCCAGGCACAAACGCCACGATAGGCGGCTACAACTTGGACAGTGAAGGGTACAGAGGAGTAGCCTACGCAAGCTGCGAGTACCCAGGCCAGGACATGCTCATAAACTACACCTCACCACACACAGGACAAACTCTCTACCACCTAGTACTAATAGGCGAATACG
The DNA here is from genome assembly GCA_049516875.1 of Bathyarchaeia archaeon. GTDB lineage: Archaea > Thermoproteota > Bathyarchaeia > Bathyarchaeales > Bathycorpusculaceae > JBEKCD01. Next base: position 458,735 of record JBEKSS010000001.1, read on the forward strand.
GAGCAGGAACAGTGAACTTTCTAGTCAGAACAATATTCGACGCTTCCCTACAACCATCAATAGTCCCGGGCAAAGTGTATTTGGACACTAATGCTACCATAGTTTATGTCTCAAAGTCCACAGACTTGGTGAACGCAACCCTGCAATACTCAACCGACAATTGGACAAGCACAACGACAATTCCAATGGCAATCCTGGCAGACAACAGAACCTGCACAACGGTCATTCCCGCACAGGCTGCAGGCACACTTGTCAGCTACAGAGTTCAAGCCTACGATTATCTAGAAGACGCGCTTGTCGCTGGCGGAAACTACACTGTGAGGCAACCTTCGACAACTTTTTTGGCAAAGCCCATGTTCCCAGTAATGTTCAACGATTCCCAGATTGAGATAGACCGGGACTGGAGCGTCGTATCCACCTTGCAGGCAAGTCATTCTTATCATGTTTACCTTTACGGCGCCTGGGTAAACAACGGATCACAACCAAAAACAGACTATGACGTCTACGTCTACGACCCAAACGGCATACTCGTGGGCATCCACACAGAATCCGCAGGACTCCTTGAACACCTAGGAGACACCGTAAACACACCGTTCTTCACACCAAAACAAACCGGCAACTACACCTTCATAATAGCAAACAACGCAGGCACAAGCCAAGCAGCACAACAAGCAACATTCATGATCATCGAAAACATCCAAACCAACAGGTTAACGTTCCGGACACGCTGGACATGTACGAAGCAAGACTATATCTCATGGCCGATCCAACAGTCAAGAACGAAACAATCCTAAACGGCATACCGCTAGCATGGGAACCGGGGCTATACGGCAACAGAACCGACATCTTCGGCGGCTACAACTTAGACAGTGAAGGGTACAGAGGAGTAGTCTACGCAAGCTGCGAGTACCCAGGCCAGGACATGCTCATAAACTACACCTCACCACACACAGGACAAACTCTCTACCACCTAGTACTAATAGGCGAATATGGAGCAGGAACAGTACAGTTCCGCGTCAAGACCGTTTTTGACCCTTCTCTGCAACCATCGATCCTCCCGGGCAATGTATATCCAGACACCGATGTGACTATAGCTTACGTTTCAAAGTCCACAGACCTGCTCAACGCAACCTTACAATGCTCAACCAACAATTGGACAAGCACAACAACAATTCCAATGGAAATCTCGGACGACCAGAGAACGTGCACAGCAACAATCCCCAGACAGGTAGCTGACACATTTATCCTCTTTGGAGTCCAAGCCTACGACTCTCTGGAAAACAGACTTGTCGCCACGGGAAACTACACTGTAATACGAAGCTCGACCTTTCTTGAAAAACCCATGTTTCCCGTATGGTTTGATGAATCGCAGATTGAGATAGGGCGAGACTGGAACATCACGTGCCCGCTGGAAGCAAACCACACCTATCACATCTACCTTTACGGCGCCTGGGTGAACAACGGATCAGACCCAAAGACAAACTACGACGTCTACGTTTACAAACCAGACGGCAACTCCGAAAGCAACCACACCGCATCCGCCGGGCTACTTGAACACTTGGGCGACACGTATGACGCACCCTTCTTCACTCCAGCACAAAGCGGCAACTACACCTTCAGAATAGTAAACAGCGCGGGAGGAAGCGTTGCTGCTCAACAGGCAACGTTCATGATGGTCGAGGATGTTGAATGCAACAGCTGGCATCAACGCTACATCGAAGGTACAAACAACGGTACCCAAGCTCCTGACACTAGCTGGGCATACGAGTTTGTAACCGAAAGTCAGAACGTGCAGGTTCTGATCAGTGTTCCAGAAACGTTGGCCATGTACGAGGCTAGGCTGTACCTCATGGCCGATCCAACAGTCAAAAACGAGACAATCCTAAACGGCATACCGCTAGCATGGGAACCGGGACTATACGGCAACACAACCAGCACAACCGCCACACCAGGCACAAACGTCGCCTTAGGAGGCTACAATCCGGAGAGTGAAGGATACCGAGGTATAGCCTTTGCAACAAGCGATCATGCAGGCCAAGACGTGTTCATCAACTTCACCTCACCACACGCAGGAAAGACCCTCTACCAACTGGTACTGATAGGCGGAAAAGGCAGCGGAACGGTGGAGTTCCTAGTCAAAACGATTTTTAATGCCAGCTTGCAACCGTCAATCGTCCCGAGCAGACTATATCCAAATGACACCGGCATAGTCGCCTACGTTTCTACGTCAACAGACTTGGTGAACGCAACCTTGCAATACTCAACCGACAACTGGGCAAACGCGACCACGATCCCGATGGAAATCTTTGACAACAGAACGTGTAGAGTAACGATTCCAGGGCAAATTGCTGGAACAAACGTGGCGTATGGAATCGAAGCCACCGATTTGTTAAGAGATGTTCTTGTTGCCAACGGAAGCTACACTGTGAAGAACCCCTCAATGCTGAACGTAACTTTGATTCGAGAAACTGTAACATTGGGCGATAACATAACCGTCAAAGGCTATATGATTCCACAAACTGGTGGTGTGCCCATCACAGTGTATTTCAACTCTGAAAATGACAGCGAAAGCACAATGTGTTTCACGCTTGCAGACGGTTCTTTCGCGGCCAGCTTTACACCTAACGCTATAGGGGCTTGGAATGTTCAAGCAACATTCTCTGAGGACACGTCAACTTATGGAAGCATGAGCCAACAACTAGTGGCAATCGTTGGAGAACCATCCTTTCTAGCACAATATTCACTCTACATAGGCGTAGGAGTTGCCGCAGCAGCAATAGGTTCAGTAGTCTTGATGCTTTATCTCAGAAAGTGGCGTGGCCGCGTGGTAGAAGAAGAATGGTAGTAGACTTTCGTGTCGATTGAACTAGAGTTTAGTCTCCCTGAAATACCAAGATGTGGCAAGTTCGTAACAGGAAATGAATCACCATAACCGAAACTTTGTTCTTCCCATTTAAAAACGATGAATTGACTATGAAGGTTAAGATCTGAGGAATCGTGTTAATTTACACTTCAAACCTTTTGGGATGGAGTTGTGTCAGTAACGAAGACACGGAGAGGATGTACGTGCTAGCTCTTAGCCAAGTATTTCACAGGATCCGCCTCTTGCAAATTCTAAAGACTTGCTCAAGCATCCAGCCACAATTGGGCATGGCTCTTGATTGCAGCATCGAAGCTTTCAAACCTGAGATATAGTGTGCTCAGTTTTTTGGACTCGCGTTCTCTAGATTCGTCTTGCAGAGAATTGTCTTTTGCAACTCACAGTACAGCTTTTTTGCCTCTGTCAACTACGTCTCTAACTAACTGAGACTGTCGAAGTTGCTGGTTCTTCGTTCTCAAGGAGAGCGTCCGAACTTACATCTGCTCATCTTTTTTACTAAAAGCAACTGCTCTCCATACATTCTTAAACCTGCCTCACAGCAGATTGCGTCAACGACATAACTATGGCAGAACAATGTAGTGATGGAGTTTTCGGTATCAATGCCGCAAAGGATGAAACCAGAAAACAAAAGACAGGAACTTAGTTTTCCCGTACCCTACGGCAGATTGTCTAACAATGAGCACGCAAACGTAATTTCATGCGCTGGGTTTTCGGGCCAACGACCTATGTTATGAACCAACGTATCTGTATAGTCAACTGTCGCTTGAGCCAAGTTTATAAGACATGCCAGTCATCAACTGCCCACCCGTTGCACAGGAACCCAAGCTGTCTGAAGTTGAAGCTGAACAAATCATAACTTCAACTTTCCTTTTCTCGTCAGTATGCTCAGAGCGGGTTCTATTCAACGTTGAAGGATCTCTTCTGCGCTTGTTGTTCGCAAAGATCTTTATGACTTCTTTATTTTTTCGCTGACTTCCACGGGGGTTCAGCGAGCATATGTATCGACGTTCCGGTAATCACGTTGAATCTAATCAATCAGATTGCCAGTCTTCACAAACTTACTAACTGTGCAGGCCAATAATAGAATGCCTCAAATCCGTTTGCGCTGTGGTTTCAAAAAAATAAAAGGAAAGTGGGGGAGATATCTCGGCTTGTGTAGGAGTTTTCTAACCGAGATCGATAATCTGCTTTTGTGGTAGACCGCCTGGGATTTCTCTCTGTATCATCAAAGCTGCGCCTCTGCTGGTCCTGATCTCAACCTTGAACTTAGTGTAGGGCTGTAAGGGGTAGGCCGTGCCCAAGTAGACGACCATGTATGCTTTTGCGTTTTGTTTGAGAACCGTGTCAGTCGTTTGTTGACTGTTGTAGATGAAGCAGGTAGCATTTGGTGCAGTGCCCATTAGATTCATTAGGGTTACTATGTCCTTATCGCTCCGGCTCACTGAACCACTGTATATATTGGCAAGCGACCAGTTTCCGCCTTGCACTGCAACTACTACGGTATTATTAGCCATGTCCACTTGCTCCTGACCTACTGCGAGCTTCAACGGGATAGCGAGAAACGTCACGTTACCATTGGTGTCTGTCGCTCCCGCAATGTAGCCGTCGAGTTCAAGAGCGCTCGTCGCTTCCTGGATGCCCTTGTCAATCGTAGACTTCGCCGTCTGCGCCGAGTAGAAACCCATGTTGATGACAACGTAGGCCAAAGCAGCGGCTATCACCACGAAGGCAATCAAAACGATTGCAGCTTCAATACCGACGATACCGCGCTTATTCTTGCGGATGCAACGCATTAAGGTGTTCATTGCCACTCACCTAACTGCCTACTATGCTCCAACCTGTGGAAAGCTGGGCGGAAACTTTGAAATCAACGGAGATCGGTGCGTCTTGCTGTGGCCTAATCTGGATGTAGATGGTTTGGCCGTGAGTTGGGCGGTCCTGTGGTGCGAAGTAGACCATTAGAAATCCTTTTTCGCTGCTGTCAAGCGAAGTGTTGTTGTTACTATTGCCTATAAACAGCTCCGCCGCAGTTATTGTGCCTCCATTGGACAATGGTGTCGAACCCGTATAGTTGACCAAATTGTCCATTTTAGTACTATATGGATCGATGGTGTTGCTAGTACTGGCGTTGACTCCATAGTAGCAATTTGCGATTGCGCTTTGGCCAGAGATTGTCAAAGTAATTTGGGTTGAATTTGCGTCCATTGGAACGTATCTTACTCCGACTACTTGTAGCGGGACCATCATGGCATCAACGTAGTAAGGAGCAGTAGCATTGGCTCTTAGCATGATGTCTCCGTCGACAATCAGAGGGCTGCTTGCTTCTGATATGCCGTTCTGGATTGTACTTTTGCCGCTTTGTGTTGCGAACAGACCCATGTTGACGACCATGAAAGCGAATGCAGCAGCAACAATGACGAAAGCGATGAGCACGATTGCAGCTTCAATACCTACCATACCGCGATTCTGTTTCAGTAGTTTTCTTAGGCTTTGTTTTATTTTCATTTTCTTTTTCACCTGAGCCTAAGAGTATTGACTATTGCGATATAATACTCTGTGCGTCACAGCACCTACAAACAACACTCGCCCCAAAAAGGATAGTTTGACGTTTGCGCTTGGCCGACGACCATCAATTGGGCAGATGTTGTGGGACCTTGAGGTCGGAATCGACTGAGCGCCTGAAAGCCTGGACTCCCCCCTCCGTTTTCTAAGACCTTTCTGTAGGTTTCGGTGCACGTCTGTTGTTTTATCCATATCTAGGGGAAATAGCGGGTTCAGCAACGCTGTCCTGTTCTGCGGTTGAGACGCGGAAAGGGGGTTTAGAAGCGTGTAGGTTTGCTTAGCTGCCTACTGTTAGCCATCCGTTGGTGAGATCTGGCGAGACGAAGATCTCAACTGAGAGTGGAGCACCGTTCTGTGGTCGGATGTCGATGTAGATGTGTTCCCCCTCGGCTGCCTGGTCGGTTCCGCTGAAATAGAATACCAAGAAGCCTTTCTCGTTAGAGTCGAGAGATGAGCCACCATCATTGTTGCCTATGAAGAGTTTTGCGCTTGTGCTGCTGTTTCCGACGGCGTTTACGAGTGTATCAAACTGAGCTGTGTAGGGGTTAGTGTCGTTTATCCCCTTGTAAACGTCGGCGATTGCAGTGTGACTCCCCACTCTTAACGTTACTACGGTTGAGTTTTGGGCCATTGACACGTATTGTGTTCCAATAGTCTTCAATGGAATTACCGTGGCGTCAACTTTTCCAGAGCTTCCTCTCAGGTATATGCTACCATCAATCATCAGTGGACTACTCACAGCCGATATGCCCTGCTGAATTGTGTCTCTTCCCCTCTGCGTTGCGAATAAACCCATATTGACCGCCATGAAACTGAAAGCAGCAGCAACAATGACGAAAGCGATGAGCACGATTGCAGCTTCAATACCTACCATACCGCGATTCTGTTTCAAAGATTTCTTCAGTGCTTTCCTAATATTCATTAGAGCCTTCACCTTTAGTTGCGCTCAGTATTCAGAATATTTAGATATAATCTATTGTATGTCGCAAACCCCACAGACAATGCGTCCCACGGGATTTTGCACACACCTGAAAAGATTTGCAGGCTGAAGTGTTACAGTGAATGGCGGCCACGTTGACCCGTTGCACCTTGAGATATCTGAAGATGAAATATCCCTCAGCGTCTTGTCAGACAGCTGCCAAAATGTGTAATTCATTTGACGGGACTTGGTAGAAAGGGATCAGAGTGACCTGCGACAAGGGGATTGCCTCAACTGCAAACTTCACCTTCACACGGATGGCTGAAGTCTGACATCCAATTGACGTGGCTAAATACAAAAATGCATGCTTGTAAGTTGGTCTGGTGCTAACATAAACATGCTGATTAGACGTGAAGGTCAAAAAAGCAAGCCAATGGACTCAGCGTCGCAGGCAGACTTCTTGAACTGTTTTCGCGGTTTCATTCAGTTTGGAGAACAGCAATTCAAGTGTTTCGATGAAAGCGTTGTAGTTTGTCCAAAGAGCCACTGTTTTGGATTTCCTTTTGTCGATGTCATCCTCTCTTTCATCATTTTGTTGAATCGCGATTAACAGTTCCTTTCTGTCAGATATGATGAAGCAAGGTATGTTATCGACATCTACGACTCGGTGCTTGTGACCTGCCCAACTCATTTTTCCCAAGAAGAACCTGCCTTTCAAAGAGTTTTCCGTCAGCAACGCGATGTCCAGCTTCTTCGAGCACACTTCCAGGTTGTCTATGAAATCACTATGGTACAGTTGACCCAAATATTCGCCTGGGGCAAATATCTGAATTTCTGTTCTTGCCCTTTCAAGAAGTTCATTTGCTTTAAGAAGTATTTGCTGACCGCCTTCGAGTATTTGGAAAATCTCTTTCTTGCTGCTTTCAAGTTTCGGCTGCGGCATAGACGACCAAAGGTCGACCAAGCCAGCTTTTTCCTTCTCCAAGAGCCTGATTCTCATTTTCTGAGCTTCTATCAACAGGTCTACCGCTTTTTCCAGGGGCACCGCCGTAAACTTCAGCGGTTTTTCGAAAACCGAAAAAACGATACCTTTCTTCTCCAGATCACGCAGAATTCTGTACGTCTCTGTCCTATGAAGCATTATTGCCTCAGCGACTTCGGCGGCCTTTCTTTCCCCCGCTCTCGCAAGATAGACGAAGACCCTTATCTCGTTTTTCAGCAGTCCGAATCTGGACAGGGTGTCCTCTATCATCATGAGCTGCTTGTTAAACCCCTTGTCTCTTTTGACGAACTTCCATGATTCATTCTTCTCATCATATACCTTGATCAAATCGTCGATTTTTTCCATTGACAGTTCCATGACCATTCTCCTACGCTCATCGCGATCTGAGCTTGACGGCCAATTCTGATGAAGCATATACTTTACGCTTATGAACTCAAAATCTGAATCAGAAATTCACGGTTGACAGACCTCGCTCTGCAATAAGAGCAAAATCGCATTGACAGCGCGTAATTTGCTTGGACTCGATGATATCGGCAGGGTAGAGTGTTTGGAGACGGTTGTGTCACGCCACGAGGAGAAACGAGTCGGATTGTTGTTTATGAATCGGTTTTGGGCATATTTCGACGACAGAAGGATAGTTTAACTGTCTTTTAAACATCTTTCTTTTTGGAGAAATTCTAAGTGGGGCTGATGGAGTTGATGGAGAAAGTTGAGACGCGGTCAGGAAATGCGCATCAAGTAATACTGAGCTATAATGGAACAGTGTTTTACGTGTCCACGGTTCGCGTTCACTTTTGTAAAGGGGATATGAAGCATGAGGCGATATTCTGTGCCAAAGAAACAAAGGATGGTCCATCGAAAGATTTGGCCATGGAAATACCGCAAGACCTGTACGAGGTCTTGCTAAAATATGTCCGCCTGAATAACCCAGATCTTATACTCGTCTTGCAGGTCGAGGGCAGCAACTGCAGATGGGGTTTCACAAGCGAAACCTGGCTAAGACAGTATTCACGCAAAGATAATTCCCGAAACTACGTTGTCTAGCTCGGCGTTGAAGACTCCAGCATCATATGCAGGATAGCAGAAGAGACAAGGAATCAACTGAGAAAGTCCGCAAAATCGCCCTTGTGAATAAGAGCCTCCTACACACTGAGATTTAGCAAGAAATAGTCCGAAAACGCCAAACACGACAGTTAACGCAAGCAGCGATAAAGTTCAGTTTGCATTTTGATCTTGAATTCATAACCTATTTATTCGTACAAAGACACCTTTTCCAAGAAAAGAGGAACCCGATTGTCAATTAGTAAACACATTAAATTCGTTCAGAAAGAACACTTTCTTGGTGATGTGAATTGAGGATTGGTTTTTTTGTTTGGGAATACCCACCGGCGCTTGTCGGCGGTTTAGGCACTTATGCTGAGTACATAACGCGCCAATTCGTTTCCATGGGCAACGACGTAACAGTTTTTACCCTTAACCCGGGAAACCTCAAAACTCGAGAAATTCTGAAAGGCGTGGAAGTTCACAGACCTTTGATTGCCGATGCAAGCAATGTTTTCCCGATGTTCGTCATCGACGACTTGAAAAAATGGGGGACGAATATACGCATGTTCAATGACATATTCATCTATAACATTCTGAGCGCGTCAAAATTCATAAACAGCATGTTGAAAAAGGAAGGCTGTAATTACGACATCGTCTGCGTGCATGATTGGCTGAGCAGCATATCCGGTCTCATGGTCAAGAATGAAACAAAAACACCAGTGGTCTTTCACGTCCACAGCACCGAGTGGGGTAGAGCAGGAGGGCAAGGATCAGAAGTTGTCTCACACCTCGAGTGGGCAACGTCCCAGAAAGTGGACAAAATCATAACTGTCAGCCATTCCATGCAAGAAGACTTGGTCAGACACGGATGGCCAAAATCCAAAATAAGCGTAGTCTGGAACGGCGTAGACCCTGAATATTACAATCCCAGAACCTGCAAACCCGAGGACGTAGAAGCAATACGCAACAGGTATGCGATAAAACCTGACGAAAAAATGGTTTTGTTCCTCGGAAGACTCACCTGGGTCAAAGGTGTTACAAACCTCGTTCAAGCAATGCCCATGGTATTGGCGGACTATCCTAACACTAAACTAGTGATTCTCGGAAAAGGTGAACAACAAAACGACATAATCGAAACCGCAAACAGACTCGGAATAAGCGAAAAAGTTGCTTGCAGGTTTGAATTCGTACCAGAAAGAGAACGTATCCTACATTACGCAGCAGCAGACGTTTGCATTTTCCCCTCCACTTACGAACCGTTTGGAATAGTAAGCCTGGAAGCCATGTCAATGGAGAAACCGATAATTGTTGGAGCCCAAGGCACAGTTGGATTCACAGAGCAAGTCATTCCCACTGGACCTGACCAGAACGGCGTTCACGTAAACGGTGGCAACCCATCCGATATTGCATGGGGCATCAAGGAAACCCTATCTGATCCCGACAGAGCCAAAAAATGGGGAATAAACGGCAGAAGAAGGGTGTTGCAATATTTCACATGGCGAGAAGCTGCAGAACAGACTCTTCGAATATATGAAATGGTTCAACATCCACCAGGACACGAGGAATTTAAATTAGTCGATTTGGTCGAGAAGCTAACAAGAACATAAGAAGCCAAATGATTCTGCGCATCTCATAGTTTGTGACACCTACGCGCGCGCAAGTAGAGAGCCACAATCAGATGTTGCTGCCGTTGTCAAAATGCGAAAGGTTTATTAAATATCAATACTGCATATATACCTAGCGAAGGGCTGCCGACCAGTTTGGACCTAAGCTTGCAGACTTGAGTTCTGATTGCTTGTGTTCCTCGAATCCCGGTCTTGTCGTGCATCGCGGTTCTTGACGCAGCTCGTAGCTCAGGGTTGGCAGCCCCCGGGCAAAGAACACAACTTTTTTTGCTATACATGTTTGCTGTTTTTAACGAAAAGTAACACCGGAGAGGCGGAGACGCTGGGTTCAAGCTTAATTTTGGCGAACGTTCCCAGAGTCGAACCCTTTCCAAACAGTCTACGTTAGATTGCACGCATGTTGGAAAGCTTTTCAACCATATCAATCATTTTCTGATCAACGCCAACCGTCCAGGCAATGTTACTTAGGGTAATCAAACCGACAAGCTTTCCATTCTCCACGATAGGAAGCTTCTTTATCTTCTTTTGAAACATGAGCCTGGCAGCCTCATGGATTTCCATGTCAGGGCTTCCCACAATTAGCTTCTTTGTCATGATGTCTGATACAACCAGTTTTCTAGGATCCCTAGCTTTTTCCAGAACCTTCTTCAGCAGGTCTCTCTGAGTCACAATCCCTCTTGTTTCTCCATTATCCTCGATAATCAAACATCCTATGTTGTTCTTGTTCATCACCTTTACCGCGTTGTCTACAAGAGCGCAGGAACCTACCTTCACTATGTCCTTGACCATGACATCTTTAGCCCTCAAGAAATTCCTCCGTTAGGAGGTAAGCCATCTTTTTCTTTTAAGGAATTGTGTGTAATAGGGTTTACTCTCAGTGGAATAGCACTTTCTAGTTAAATTCTGTTGCATATCGTTCGCGGCATCGAAAACCTTATTTCAGTATGCTTAAATTGAAGTGTGCTGTTAACTTCCGAAGGCGAATCCTAGGCTGTTAGCTTGACGCAGCGGGGTGGGGTAGCCAGGATTAACCCGCTGGGCTCATAAAAGCTCGGTTGCTTCGGGAAACCCAGAGATCAGTAGTTCAAATCTACTCCCCGCTACCAAGAACATACGTAATGGCTCCTCTTCAAAAATGCTTCATCCCATTCCCCCATCCTTTAAGCTTTGAACGCTTCTCTTTTTGAATGCCTGCCTTTTCAAATCTGCCAACAAAGCAAGGTTTGATACTTGATTCAGCATGAGAAGGGAATTAAAAGTATTAATACCTCAGGGTTCCACACCTAACGTGAATTGTTATGCACATTAATGCCATAGAGAACTCCTTGCTTCAGGCCACGGTTAATCCATTCCTCAAGCGGATAATCAGCCTTATAGATAAGAAATGTCCGAGAGACGGAAGTCTTCTTCTGAACTCTCTGAAGGACTTTCTGGGCGAACCGGTTCCTCTATGTCCAACATGTAAAAGTGTAAGCACCAAAATGGCTAAACACTTCTACAGACTTGGAAGCAACTTTTTACACGCAGATATGGACTTCATGCGCAACCAGTTTCTGAACGATGAGTTCGGAGAGGCCTGGCTCAGGGGGTTTGGCCTCATGATGAAGGGTATAGAGAAATACGGCGTACGCATCCCTTTTACGCCAGCAGGACCGTTTGAAATTGTTTGGAACGTCACTTATCGATGCAATCTGAGATGTAAACACTGCTACGAAAACGCTGGTCAAAAGCGCCCAGAACTCTACTGACGAAGCCAAACAAGTGTTAGATAAAATCTCGAAGTTGTCGGGCATCGGTCTGCCAGCGCTGTCCTTCAGTGGTGGTGAACCGCTTGCGAGAAGGGACTTTTTTGAACTTGCAGCCTATGCAAGAAAACGTGTGGGCTACTTAAGTATCGCTTCAAATGGCACATTGATTACGCCAGACAATGCAAAAAGAATCAAAGATGTCGGAGTCGACTACGTGGAGATAAGCATCGATGGAGCAACGCCCGAGGTTCATGACTCGTTTAGAGGCATTCCAGGTGCGTTTGAAATGGCGATTGAAGGTGTAAGAAACTCTCTTGAAGAGGGCGTGGACACTTGCATTGCAACCGTCTTGCACAGGGACAACGTGAATGAGCTGGATAAGCTTGCCGGATTATCAAAACAGTTGGGTACGAGGTTCATGCATTTTAACTATGTTCCGACGGGAAGGGCAAAGGCTCATGTTGAACTGGATTTGACTCCGGACCAGAGGTACCATGTGCTTGAAACCATCGGCAAAGAGATAGTCGGGCTTTACATGCAGAAGAAAGAGGAGGAAATCAAGTCTGGGAAGTCGGACATTAAGGTTGACAAGTTTTTCAGCACATGTCCGCAGTGCGCAAGCGTTACAAAGGACCTATCGCAAAGACAGAGAGGGAAGTTTATGGTGGAAGCTCACTATGCCGCGAAGCAAGGCGTTGAGAATGTCGCCAACTTCTTGGGGGGATGCGGTGCTGGACGGCTGTACTGCTGCCTCGAACCAAACGGAGACATAAAGCCCTGTGTCTTTTTCCAAACGTCCAAGGAAACAGTTCTTGGAAACATGTTGAAAGATAGCTTTGAAGAAATATGGGACACGCATCCGCTACTGTGGAAACTTCGCATAAGGGAAGACCTTGAAGACTGCTTAATAGGCGGAGAGAAAGTGGGCTGCGGAGAATGCCCTGACAAGTACATATATGGAGGGTGCAGGACCAGAGCCTACAGCTACTTTAATGGCAATGTGAAAATGCCGGATGTCGGCTGCATTCACAATGAGCCTCTATGGGAAAAGATATCTAGTTCAAGGAGATAGCAGGGAAAGAAACCCTAGACATCTACCTCAACAGTTAACAGACTACGCCTTTCCTTTCTCTTCCTTCCCGAAATACGAAGTCCATTTGAGTTTGCGCGCATCTCTTCTCAAAAACAAGGAGCTTTTTCTACACTTACTTGAACAGAACCACAAAAGCGATCCATCATTCTTGATGAACATCATGCCCGTCCCCGCTGGGAATTCGTTGCCACAAAACGAGCATTTCCTGGGCCTCGGCATCAGCGATCTCTCCGGATAACCTTGGTCCTAGCTTATCGGTTAATCTTCCTTGCTTCTCTTTCTGTTTCCCTGAGCATCAGAAGGTCTTGGGCTCGCACGGGTCCTTTCACATTGCGCGTTATGATGCGACCCTTGTCTTTCCCTTCGAGGATGCGTACTCTAACTTGCGAGATTTCTCCGGTTACACCTGTGCGTGCTATGACTTGAATTACCTCTGCCGGCGTAAGCTCCGCCTGCTCAGCCTCTCTCTCCCCTCTGCTCATTAGGTCGTTCCTCTTCTCAACTGCTCAACTCTTGTAACAATCTCTTTGACCAACCCTGCGGCATCTCCTTCTTTAACAACGCATGCCGCTCCAGCAGGAACGTCAATACCTATGGCGCTGCCAATCTTTTCCTTGCTCGGGACAAATATGTACGGAATTTTTCTTTCTTCACACAGCAAAGGCAAGTGGGCAACGACTTCTGGTGGCTGGACGTCCTCGGCTATCACTACAAGTTTAGCCTGGGCTCTTTCAATCGCCTTCGTTGTTTCGTTTGTGCCTTTCCTAACCGTGCCTGTTTTTGCAACTATTTGCAGGGCTTCATAGGCGGCATCTGCTAGCTCCTTCGAAACTTCAAACTTCACATAGAATGGCTTGGACATAAGCCTCTCCCTTCAAATGCACAGTCTAATCAATAGATCTCATTTATGAAGGTTTCTACTAACATTAGCTCCGAAAGCAAGCGACTAAATCACGGCCCTCTGCATTGCCGCCAAATGATGAAATCTTCTAAACGTTGGATTCTAGCGGTTCCATTCATTTCCTCGTCTCTTCTGCTGATCAATGTATTGACTTTCTTGATTGACAATCTGGGCTTGCAAGCCACAGGGAAGTGTCACAATCTTACACAAAGCCACGATGTTGACCGTGATCAGTGCAGACTGAGAGCGCGAGTCATGTACCCACGAAGATTCAACCACTAGAGAATTTCGATCTGGGTTTGCCATCACTTCATTCTTGTCTTTTTCGACCTTAGTTTTACAGTCCCATATACCATGGCAAAAACTAGCAGAAAATAGAATGGCAAGTCTAAGATGAATGGCGCCCAGGCAATTCCCACTCCCTGCAGTCCATACTGGATTACGGTTCCTTCCCCATGTTGGGCAGGTCGGCTGGATCCGCTCAGAATAATCTGTAACCACTCCAGAGAAATGCCGTAGTGGCGGATGATTGTGTAACCGAGAGGTTTGTTGCTTCTGTTCGAACATAACTGAGATATGCCGCGAAATTGAACAGAAGCAGCAGAATGAGGACCAAAACAAACTCTTTCACAGACAGTTCAAAGCTCTCCAATATTCTGGAGAACAGCCCTTTCTCTTTGGAGGTTTTCACTGAAACGTGCACCGGAATGGTCGTCACGTCTTCATCACAATGAGGACAGTTCTTTGAGTTTTGGTGAACCAAGCGTCCGCAATGAGGACAGAAAGATATTGCTTGTTCCGAATAGAGGCTTTGCCTGCAGTTTGGGCAGACGTGTTGGTTGGGGTCTTTCTAGGAAGCGCCGCAATGTGGGCAGTGACCCCCCTTGTACCGCTCCTGCCAAATTGAAGGAAGTGTCGTTTAAAGCTCCACTATTTCCTTCACTATTCCGGCGTTTTTCGCTGCCAGGTCTCTTCTGCTAACCGAAAACCAATCACCCACAGGCGCATTCTTTGACCCCATCTTGTCCATTTATTCACTCCACTGACTTGCATTAGACACTTCAGTTCAAGCATCAAATCAACAAAAGCCAAGCTTAAGACTTCAAACCGAGCTATTTTGGAGTATTGAACCTAGCGCAGGTGAAGGCCTGGACGTAGAAAGGTTTAAATAGGCTGCATGGTTGAAGCACTTCGCTTTTCATGAGGGGATATTAAAAGTTTGCAGAGACTAGGCCTAATCCTCCATGTAACTCCATCCCATAACATCATAGCAAAGATTGAAAACGTACCCAGAATTGGTGAAACAGTCGTGGATGAGAATCTGAAGCCTGTTGGAAAGGTTTTCGACATACTTGGTCCGGTGTCTTCGCCTTACGCAACGATAGCTCCCACGATTCGAGACCCTGAGAAACTGGCTAACAGGAAAGTGTACATACTCCCCTCAAAGAGGAGAAAGGAGAAAAACAGGTATGGATGATGGTGAAGAAGTGCGGGCAGATTCAACGTCTGCACCGCCAACGCAAGGCCCTGAACATGTGAAGATACAGAGCTGCCCAGAGTGCGGCAGTACCAGAATCATGCGAGATTATGAATGTGCCGAACTCGTCTGCATGAACTGTGGTTTCGTGCTGGCTGCGAAGATAACTGACAGAGGACCGGAATGGAGAGCTTTCGACGATGAACAGAGGACCAAGAGGACAAGGGTTGGCGCGCCGTTGACGTACACAATCCATGATAAAGGCTTATCAACGATGATTGACTGGCATGACAGAGACATTTACGGCAAAAGCCTGTCACCTGGACAAAAAGCACAGGTATATCGTCTTCGAAAATGGCAGCGTCGAATAAGAGTTTCAGACGCAACAGAACGTAACCTCGCATTTGCATTATCTGAAATCACGAAAATTGCTAATAACCTGAACCTTCCAAAGAGCATTCTTGAAACAGCGTCAGTGATTTATCGAAAAGCCGTCAAAGAGCGACTGATACGAGGAAGATCGATTCAAGGTGTAACAGCCGCAGCCATCTATCTGGCCTGCAGACAATGCGGGCTGGCTAGAACACTGGAAGAGATAGCACAGGCGTCAAGTGTGAACAAGAAGGAAGTAGGCCGCAGTTACCGCTTCCTGATTAAAGAGCTCAACTATTCTATTCCACCGCTTAAACCAAGCCAGTACATAACAAAGTTCTCGAACCAGCTGACAATGCAAGGGAAAGTTGAGGAAATCGCCCACAAAATCTTGGCAGCCGCAAAAGAACTGAAGCTGACTTCAGGTCGGGGTCCAACCGGCATCGCAGCCGCAGCAAGTTACATCGCTTCAGTCTTAACTGGAGAAAGAAGGACCCAGAGAGAGATAGCCGAGATAGCACAAGTGACTGAGGTCACAATTCGAAACCGTTACAAAGAGCTTGTTGAACGACTGGCATTCCAAATTACGCTCTAAACCCTCTTCCCTTTTTCTTAGTGTCGACACTACATCATCCCATTGCTCTAGACCCTTTCATCAAGAGCTAAGCGGATTTTTCATTCTACTGGTTCCATTTTTTCACTGAATTTGCAGGCAATTGCTAGGCCTTTCAGGTTCGGTTTGGTGTTCACTGCAAAACGCATTTTAGACCCAATGTGTGATGTTAAGGGGGGAGGAGAAGCTATTTGGTTAATTGTCCAAAATGTGGAAATGATGTGAAGACTCCGGCTAAGACTTGGCCTATTCCTTCGAGAGAATCTTTGAAAGAGGATGAAAAGCCCCGGCTTGTTGGCATATTTGAATGTCCAAATTGCAAGGCTAGGTTCAGATCCGCTGTGGAGACTGAAACTGAACTCAGAGAGACAGTAAACATTAAGAACATGGTTGAAAGAATTAAGTGCATAAAAGGGGAACTCATGCAGACATTGATGAATCTTCGTGAAAAAATAAACACTCTGGAAACCGAACGTGCAAGTTTAATGGTTGAAATTGAGAAGCTGAGAGAAGTTGCAGAATCAAGAGTCGACGCTCTTGAAAGCGAGGTAAGCATGCTGCGAAACGAAGTAAAATCTCTGAGAGACCTACTGGGGTACAAGGAAGAAGAAAAACCGTAGAGAAACTGGCTGGCAGCCTCATTTGCAACTGTTCTGGCTTTTCGCCCTGCTACACATTAAGAAGACAAATATTGCTTGTAGTATTCCGTTGCCTTGGCTACTGCTTTTTCCGGATCATTCAAGATTAGATATTTTTCAGCAGTAACCCTTTCTGCTTCACCATAATACTCCACTACTTTCTTCGTGTTACCTTCGTAAATTGCCAATCCACCGGCAACCTCATACCACATCCGGGCACGCGAGACGTCTTTTTCCTTATCGGCCTTTTTGGCATTGTCAACAGCTTCTTTCATGGAAACATCAACTTTCCTAGGGTCAAGGAACATGACAGGAGATAAGGCTTCATACGCCTCCCTGTCGCTTCCGCAAATTTGTTCGAGGCCTGTCAAATTTCTCATCGTCTCCTTACTCGCTTTGCTTTTCTCTTTTCCTTTTCCAAACATTTTTGCCAATTCAAGCCTCTCTTGCTCGCGAATACTTTGGATCTAACTCTACTATAAGAGGGGTTAATCTTAAAGGTTTGTCCTTCTATTAAGTACGTATGCCATACAGGTTTACGTTTGACCTTTCAAGGATTCCGCGTTTCTTCTTCACCGAGGTGACAAGAGCGGCCTACGAAAGGGGTATGCACAGAAGGGTCGGCAAAACCGTCCAAGAAATCATAAGGAAGTTCAAGATTCAGGAGGCAACAGGTCTCAACCTGTCTGATGCCGTGGCTCTCCTCGAAGATCTCATAGATGTACAAGCCAGAAACCTCATAGAAAGAGAAAGATTCATTCAAACAAAAAGAAGGGCGTTGCTTCTGCCTCACTGCTCCAGAAAATTCATGGACAACCGATGCAAAGCATCCTTCGACCCTAAAATCCCATCTTACGTCTGCGCTCACTGTTCTCCAGACTGCCAGATTGGAAAAGCCGAGCTTTTGGCCAAGAAAAAAGGCTACGACGTTTACATCTTGCCCGGCGGCTCCTGCATTCCGAAGATTTTGAACGCGAACCACTATGAAGGCATAATAGGAGTCGCTTGCGGTGAAGAGATAAGAACCGGCGGGGAAGCATTGAAAGCCATGAACATAAGCGGCCAAACCGTTCCATTAATAAAAAACGGCTGCGCAAACACTCTCGTTTCTTCCAGCGCAAGTTCTTGCTGTGACATTTCCGGCATTTCACCGCAGTAGCAGCATTTCTTGCACCGCAATGTCGGCATATCTTCATGTGAAGCCTGTGTTCCTGAGCAAGAGTCTTCTTAAGAGGATCAAGTATCGGCATTGGATCATTCTCTCATTTGTGGCTAAGAGTGAAGCATTCCAGTGTCAAATATACTTTTTGCCGGCTAGCCCCATAACACGTTTGCCGCCTTTCAAGCTTTGATCAGCTCGGTTAAAAGCTCCGCCACATCGCTGGGTTTTTCAGCCACTTTCACTCCGGCATTTCTGAAGACTTCAATTTTATTTTCAGCCGTTCCCGCTTTGCCCATAACGATTGCACCTGCATGCCCCATACGTTTCCCAGGTGGAGCCGAACGTCCAGCTATAAATGCCACCACAGGTTTCGGATACATTTCCTCTGAAATGTATTTTGCCGCCAACTCTTCAAGGTTGCCTCCAATTTCACCTATCAGAACAACAGCTTTCGTCTGAGAGTCAGCTTCAAACATCTTCAAGGCATCTATGAAATTCAATCCTGTTATGGGGTCTCCTCCCAAGCCAAGACATGTCGACTCCCCCAACCGCTTTCGGGTCAAGCCCGCGGCTATTTCGTACGTAAGCGTCCCGCTGCGCGAAGCCATGCCCACGCTGCCCGACTTGAAGATGTGTGAGGGCATAATGCCCAGTTTGCACGCCTCGGGCGATATTATGCCAGGAGTGTTTGGCCCGATTACTGTCGCTTTAACCTGTCTCGCATGAGCCATTACGCTGATTGCGTCCTTGATGGGAATGTGTTCAGTTATTATAACCACGGTTTTTATCCCGTTTTCCATGGCTTCCAGAGCCGCATCTGCAGCGAATGGAGCCGGCACGAAAATTATTGAAGCGTTCGCATGGTGTTTCTCCTGTGCCTCCTCACCCGTATTATAAACTGCCACACCTTCAACTTGAGCTCCCCCCTTACCCGGCGTCACACCTGCGACTATTTTTGTCCCGTATTCCAGCATCAGCCTCGTGTGGAAACTTCCCTGAGTCCCAGTTATGCCCCAAACGATTGCACGCGTGCTCTTGCCGATTATTATCCCCAAGCTTACGCACCTCCTTTCTTAGAAATCTCAACGGCTCGCTGCGCGGCTTCCTCCATGCTTTCCAACACGTGAATGCCGGCCTCCGTTAGTATCCTTTTTCCCTCCTCCTCATTTGTGCCCACCAGCCGGATGACCATAGGTGTTGTCACTCTGGCCTTCTCTTTAGCCTGCAAGATTCCTCTTGCAACCTCGTCGCAACGGGTGATTCCCCCGAGGATGTTTATAAAAAGCACCTTGACCTTCGGGTCTGAAAGCACTATCTTAAGGGCAAGGGCCGTTTTCTCGGAGGGAGCCCCTCCTCCCACGTCCAGAAAGTTCGCGGGTTTTCCACCGTAATACTGAATCGTGTCCAATGTTGCCATCACTAGGCCTGCTCCGTTGCCTATGACTCCGATGTTCCCGTCAAGCTTCACGTAAGCCAGATCGTTCTTGACAGCTTCAAGCTCCTGTGGACTGAGTTCACTCTCTCCCTCAAGAAGCCTCTTCTTGTATTCCTGATGGCGGAACAGGGCGTTGTCATCAATTATCATCCGCGCGTCCACCGCCAAGAATTTTCCGTCTGTGGCCTCCACCAACGGGTTCATCTCGATCAGTTCTGTATCGTAGTCCATGCCGACAAGATAGAGCTTTTCGAGAATCCTTCCAAGTTCTGAGATTTGGGTGCCAGAATATTCCATTCTTCTCGCGATCTGCCGTGCCAGAAAAGGATGGAAACCGAACTCGGGGTTTATGGGGGTTGCTATCACTTTCTCAGGGGTTTTGGATGCTACTTCTTCTATGTCCATTCCCCCGACACCAGAAGCAATTGCGACGTATCGCTGTCTGAACCTGTCGGTTGTCAAGCCGAAGTACAGTTCTCTTTTGACCTGAATTTTCTCTTCGACCCACACGCTTTTGACAGGTATGCCTTTTATCTGCATGTCTAAGAGTTTCTCGGCGGTTTTCTCAGTTTCCTCAACAGAGTTGGCGAACAGAATGCCGCCTGCCTTGCCTCTTCCTGCAACCAAAACCTGCGCTTTAACCGCAACCGGCATTTTCAGCCCAGCCGCAACCTCACGCGCTTGACGGGAATCCGACGCCAACCCGCCTTGAGGCACTGGAACGCCGTGTTTCGAAAGTATGTTCTTTGCTTCATATTCAAACAGTTTCAATCAAACACTCTCCTTATCTTATCGTTTCTATTGCAATGTAGGATTTGGTGTCTTGTATGCCGTCAATTGAGGATAACCTTTTTAAGACTTCGTCGAGCTGCCTCCTTTCCGTTATCACCAATGCGTCAACATCGCCTGCGATTCTGAAGGCCCTTTGAACCGCAAGTTCCTTGATCTTGTCGTAGACGTAGCTTCGCTTCAGAGGCGAAACCTTGATGAATATGAAGGCAGGAGTTGAGGACATCCCAAGCGCGCTCAGCCCCTCGTCAGTCACGTCTATGAAACCCCTTCCAGTCCGTATATAGCTCAGGTCTCTGAGTTTTCGCAAGTGAACGTTCAAAGCCTGTCTGCTTATGTTCAACTGCCTTGCCAACTCGTCCTGCTTCAAATGCAAAGTGTACGCGTTTGTCGACTTGCCCTTCTCGTAGAGCAACCGCAACAGCTGCCTTGTACGTTTTGTAAGCGTTTCCAAACTGTCTCCCCAATCGTTACATTTTGTGAAGCTCAGTGTTTACAATAGTAAGGTTTATTTAAATGTTTAGCAAAAATCAGACAAACGGGTTCATTCCAAAATCGGTTTTTTGTTAACTGAAGATTGAAACCGTAATGTATTTATTTGCCGAGAAAGAAGGTTATCGAGCCTACATAAAAATGGAAACTAGGAGCGAGGCGGTAAAAAAATGTCAGAAAGCAATGCAGTGTTGATCGGAAACAAGCCAGTAATGAACTATGTACTGGCATGCATAACCCTCTTTCACGGCGGAGCAAAAGAAGTAAACGTTAAGGCGCGAGGGAGAGCCATAAGCCGAGCAGTTGACGTCGTCGAGGTCGTCAGACGCCGATTCTTGCCAGACGTAAAGATCAAAGGAATTGGCATTGGAACACAGCAGATGGCACCCAGAGAAGAGGGTGGCCCGCCTTCAAACGTCAGCACAGTCGAAATTTCGCTTGAACGATAAAACACCGTTTCTACACAAACCAATGCTCCGCCGCCCCTCCTTTGTTTGCGGAGGGCCAGTCCATAGTTGAAGATGGGTCTTTGCAGTTTCTGCTTAAAGAGCGGCATACTGTGCCAAAAGTGTTTAGCTAAACTGAAGTCTGGAGAAGTAAGTGAAACAGACTTGCGAGTGGCCCGTTTGCTGCTGTCTCTGGAAGAAAGGTTTCCCTCCCTTCAAAACGTCTATTTTCATAAGACAATTGACACGGACAGAACGTTAGCGATAGTGGTCGGGCCTGGGGATGTCCCCCGCCTTCTGGGATACGGAGGAAAAATCGTTAAGACTCTGAGCGAAGAAACCCGCAAGAACATTCGCATTTTGGAGAACGGGGTTGACGATAGAAAGTTCCTGGAAGACTTGTTTGCTCCGTTGAGCATCATGACGATAAACACGATATGGCTGCCTGACGGGACCACAGAGACCAGGGTTATACTGGGAAAGAGGCGTGGGACGCGCTCTTCCCTTGATGTAAAGGCTTTAAAGGAGATTGCCAGTAAAGTTCGCAACATAACGTTGCGAGTGGAGTATGCAGACTAGGCTAGACGGTGACAACCCCGATGAAATTGGATTCAATCGGCGAGTGGCGTAGAACACATTATTCTGTCGATGTCAAACCTGGCATGGACGGGGAAGAAGTCACACTTTTCGGATGGGTTCAGGAAATCAGAGACCTAGGCGGAATCCGATTCATAATACTGCAGGACAGAGAGGGCACGATTCAAATCACAGTCTTGCGTAAAAAAGCAAGCAGCGAAGTCCTGTCGAAGTCGGACGCATTGCAGAAGCGATTCAGCATAGGTGTGAAGGGAACGGTGAAAAAAACTGAGATGACCCCGAGAGGCGTCGAAGTGCTGCCGAAGGAAGTCAGGATTTTCAACTCGGCCGAACAGTTGCCGATAGACATATGTGGAAAAATTCCTGCAAACTTGGAAGTTTGTCTGGACGCGCGGGCGCTGGACCTTTGCCAAGAAAAGAACGTCGCAGTTTTCAAGATTCAGCATGCGGCAGCGGAAGCTATTCGAAGTTTTCTCTTCGAAAGGGGCTTTCTGGAAGTGCACACGCCGCGCATAATCGCCTCTGCCACCGAGGGCGGTGCCGCACTTTTTTCCGTAGACTTCTTCGACAGGAAAGCATTCCTCGCCCAAAGCCCGCAACTGTACAAAGAAGAGCTTGTGATGAGCCTTGAAAAAGTGTTCGAGATCGGCCCGTTTTTCAGGGCTGAAATGTCACACACACGCCGTCACTTGAGCGAGTTTGTGTCGATAGACATTGAAGAGGCTTTTGCAGACGCTGAAGACGTGATGCAGATACTTGAGCAGCTGATGCAGCACACTTGCAGGAGTGTCGTTGAAAAATGCCAGAAGGAGCTGGCGACGCTCAAGTACAACTTGAAGGTGCCTGAAGTCCCGTTTAGGCGGATCGCTTACTCAGAGATTCTGGAAGAACTGAAACGTGAAGGAATAGCCATCAAATGGGGCGAAGACATTCCTACGCCGGCTTTCAGGACCGTGGGCAAGCTGCACCCGAGCTTTTACTTCATAGTTGACTGGCCGACAGAAGCGAAAGCCTTCTACATTAAACCGCGCGACGACAAGCCGGAAATATCTGAAGGCTTCGATCTGATGTGGAAGTGGATAGAACTGGTTTCAGGCGGAACAAGAATAGCCTCCAAAGAACTCCTGATGAAACGGTTGAAAGAGAAAGGGTTGAATCCCGAATCGTTCAGGCATCATCTGCAAGCGTTTGACTATGGAATGCCGCCGCACGCTGGCTGGGCCATAGGTCTTGAAAGATTAACCATGGCGTTGACAGGCAAGAAGAACATAAGAGAAGTTACACTTTATCCAAGAGACAAGTTCAGACTCACACCCTAGGAACAGCTTTGCGGTCAGGCAGACCGAGAGCAACCAAAGCGTGAAAACCAGCTCTTCAAGCAGGGCTCTGCACGCCGATATTATGAACGCGGGCTACCCCTTGGCTTTCAGCGGTACGTATGGCACTGTTCTTGTAAAAATCAACATGGTTTTTAGCTGAAAATGTCCTAAAAACTGATTAATCCCCCTTCTATTTACTGCGCAGCATGCAAGACGAGCTTAAGATAGCGTGTGGAGTGTTCGCTGCAAAGAATCTTGAGAACCGGCCGGTGTTCTCGTACATTTACTGGGGTCTGAGAGCACAGAACCACAGGGGTCACCAGTCGCACGGTTTTCTCACGTATAAGGATGGGAAATTTCATGTTCACAGGAATCTGGATCTTGTGCCGAAGATCAAGACGAGCGCGATTCAGGAATGGTTTGGGCGTTTGCCCGGCAGCATCGGTATCGGAAACGTTAGGTACACGACTTCGGGAAAATGCGATGAGAAGTCGTTGATTAAGGGCACGCAGCCAGTTACTGCTACGAAGAACGGTTCAAAAGTGGCTATTTCGTTTAACGGTAATGTTGTGAACACGTTTCAGCTAAGGAAGGAGATAGACAAGAAGTTTCATCGTTTTGCGTATGAGTGTGATTCAGACTTGATTTGTCACAAGCTTTTGATTGAGCTTGTGAAACGCAAGGATTTGGCGTCTGCGGTCAAGGCGTGCATGCAGGAGGTTGAGGGAGCCTTCTCCGTGGCGGGTATAACGGAGAAAGGTGATTTCTTCGCTTTCAAGGATCCGCACGGCATTAGGCCGTTGTGCGCTGGTCACAGTCCGGACGGGTCAACCTACGTGTTTTCTTCGGAAACCGTGAGTTTGGACATTAACGGTTTTGAAAGGGACTTTGAACTGGAGCCCGGAGAGCTTGTGACCGTTTCGAAGAATGGTTTTGAAAGGCAAAAGCTTGTGAAAGATTATCGGAAAGCCTTTTGCGCTTTTGAGTTTGCGTATTTTGCGAGGCCGGATTCGCGGTTTGACGATAAATATGTTTATGAGGTTCGGGAAGAGTTTGGCAGGAACCTTGTCAAAGAGAATCCTGACGCAGTGAAGGATGCAGATATGATTCTTTCTGTGCCCGAGACGGGTGATGACTCGGCTTTGGGCGTTCACGAGGCTTCTGGAATAAGGTGGGAGAGAGCTTCGCGGAGACACCGGTATGTGACTGAGAGGGCTTTTCTGTTGCTGAGCAAGGATCGCACTTCGACGATAGACAGGAAAATCAACATTCTAGGGCCGAAGGTTAAGGGAAAAAGGATCATAGTCACGGAGGACAGCATCGTCAGGAGCGACACGACAAGAGTCATTGTGGAGAAAATGCGGAGAATGGGCGCTAAGAAAGTGTACGTATTCGTGACTTTTCCACGCATAGTCGGACCGTGTCTCTATGGAATCGACATGGCAACATACGGCCAGCTGATAGGTTCACGGCACAGTACGGAGGAAATTGCAAAGATAATCGGTGCGGACGCGGTTTGCTACCAGTCTTTAGAAGGACTTGTGAAGGCGACGGGTTTCAAGCAGGACGAGCTGTGCATGGCGTGCTTGACGGGCAAGTATCCCACGCCGCTAGCTCAGAAGATAGCTGACGTGATGAAGAAACGGTTCTCGGAAGGCTACGAAGAAACGGGAAGGCTTTACGAGATAGAAGAAGCCGCCCAAACGGCGTAGCGGCAAACCAAATTAGGCGTTCCCAGTTATTCTGTGATCCAAGAGGGCTTGCTTGTGGAGAAGGTGGGCGTACTCGTTGTTTCCTACGGTTCAAGAGAAGCGGCGATGGTTGACGCTTTTGCCAGAAGCAGGAATTACAGGGTTGAGCTTTACGTTGCGGACAAGCAGCGGAACCCTTTCAACGTTCAGAGAGCTGCCAAGCACGTTGTCATACCGGACTTGAACATCCGTGAAATCTGCAAGTTCGCTGAGGCCAACAAGGACAGCATCGACTTTGGCATAATCGGTCCGGAGAAGCCTATCATTGAGGGCGTGCGCGATCTTGTGGAGAAGCAGACGGGCATACCCTTGATTTGTCCGACGAAGGAGTACGCGATAGAGGAAAGCAAGGTGCGGCAGAGGCTTTTGTTTCAGGAAATCATGCCGGAAGTGAACCCGCGCTTTAAGGTTTTTGATCCGAAGGATTACAAAAATACGGCGGAAGTGAAGCAGGCCGTTGAAAGTTGGGTTGACGAGCTGCAAGACCAGGCGGTCGTGAAGCCTGACAAGCCTACTGCGGGAAAAGGAGTGGGCGTCTGGGGAGATCACTTCACCACGCGGGAAGAATTGTTTGAACACTTCCTCTCCAACTATCAGCACGGCACCGTTATTATTGAAGAAAAGGTTGAGGGGGAAGAATCGAGTTTTCAGGCTTTCTGCGACGGCAAACGGCTCGTGCCACTTCCCGACACGAGAGACCACAAACGCGCGTTCGACGACGATAGAGGACCGAATACGGGTGGAATGGGCAGCTACAAGGATAAGGGCGACGTGTTGCCGTTCCTGTCCAAGGCGGATCGGCAGAGAGAATTGGAGGTTGTGGAGAAGATTTTTGGAAGGTGGAAGTCGAGGGCAAAGGACGGTTCAGGCTTGAGGGGTGTGCCGTTGTACGTGGCTTTCATGCACACGGGCGAGGGGTTGAAGATTCTTGAAAACAACAGCCGTCCGGGAGACCCCGAAATAATGAATGTTCTGCCAGTCTTGAAGGAGGATTTTGTTGATGTGTGTTTTAGGATTTTGGAGGGGAATTTGACAGGCATCGAGTTGGAGAAGTCGGCGACTGTTGCAACGTATAAGGTTCCGCCCAGCTACGGTGGATACGCCGAGACTTTCCCCGATCTGGTGAGAAAAGGCGAAGTTGGCATGTCTGTTGACTTGTCAGGAGCATACGGGCTGAGCAAGAAGTACGGTGACAATATTCGTGTTTATCCGGGGTCGATGGAGCAGCGCGACGGCGAAACTTATGCTCTTAAGTCGCGAGCCGTGTGTGTTGTGGGTGTCGGTGACGATTTGGAGACGGCGAGAAAGGTTTCTCTCGAAGGCCTAAACGCCGTCAAGGGCGGAGCACTGTGGAGCAGAAGTGACATTGCTTCCAAGAGGCATATTGAAAGAAGCGTGAAACATATGGAGGAGTTGAGGCGCAAACGGTGAGGAGAGTCTTTGTCTCGGACTGTGAGGGGCCGATTTCAAAGAATGACAATGCTTTCGAGTTGACGTCACGGTTCGTTCCTGACGGGGACAAGCTGTTCACGGTTGTGAGCAGGTATGACGATGTGCTCGCAGAGGTTGTGAATAAACAGGGCTACGAAGCTGGCGGCACGGTCAAGCTGGTTCTGCCCTTTCTCAAGGCTCACGGCGTTACGGATCGGAAGATGCGGGAATTCTCGGCCGAACACTTGGTTTGCGTTCCGGGCATAAAGGACACGCTCCAACACGTTAGGGCTTTGGCTCCTGCGTTTATCGTCAGTGCGAGTTACGAGCATTATTTGAGAGCCTTGTGCGAAGTTCTGGAGTTTCCTTTTGAGAACACGTACTGTACGAGAGTCTGCATGGACAAGTACGGGATTCGAGAGAAAGAGAAGGAGGAGTTGAAGCAGACTGCGAAGGAGATCGCGCATATGCCGGTGTTTGAGATCCCGTCAGACGCGGAGTCACTGGATGATCTGCCGGGAGAGGACGAGAAAACGGTGAGACGGCTTGATGAGATTTTCTGGAAGAGAATTGCGGAGATGGAGATTGGCAGAATCTATTGTGATGTCAACCCGGTGGGTGGGGGCGAAAAGGCTGAGGCGATAAAGGACATAGTTGAAAGGCTGGGCGTTGCGGTGGCAGATGTCATGTATGTGGGTGACAGCATAACAGATGACGAGGCTTTCAAGTTTGTAGATAGAAAGGGCGGCTTAACCGTGTCTTTTAACGGCAACCAATACGCTGTGAAAAACGCTGAAATTGCAGTTTTGTCCGATAACAGCATCGTGACAGCTGTCATTGCAGACGTGTTTCTTAGGCTTGGAAAATCAGAAACCCTAGACCTGGTGAAAAACTGGAACAGTAAAGCGCTGGAAAAGAGCTCGGTTAGTCAAAATGTGCTTAATCGGCTCTTCAAAGCGTATCCGGGCAAGCTGCCTAAAGCTAAAATAATTACGGACCAGAATATGGAGACTCTGGCAGAAGAAAGCAGCAAGTTTAGAAACAAAGTCAGAGGAGAGGCCGCAGGCAGGTTGGGTTGAATGGTTCGGAAGGATTTGGTTGAGGACACTTATGCTGAAGCGTTTGACGGCTTGTACGTGCGAGTCATTGTCACTGCGGATGATGAGGAAACGTTGAAGAAGGCGGCGGAAGACGCTACTGCTTCGCCGTCGGGAGTAATAGGTAGGCTTGAGGGTGGAATTGAAAAATGGCTGAACGCTGAGGAAACTCCGGACAGGCGGAAAGGAGCTGTTCTGCAGCTTTGGAAGGGGTTGGACAAGGGGAAATCTTTGGAGAGTGTGGTTGAGCGGTTTGAGAGGGAGCTTTCTTATCGGGTTCGGCAGGACATTCTTGTGAAGCCTTTCACCGCGGTTTTTGATGCTTTGTCTGTTAAGGCTGAGGGAAGAATGGACATGATGGAAAAGGTTGGGCACTGTGGCGATGGGTATGAGTGGGAGAAGCAGCTCTATGGTCGAAGTATGATTGTTGTTCCGATTATGGTGCCTGATTTTTTTATTGAGCGGCATGTCGGTTATGCTCGGGGGGTTTCTGGTGG
This sequence comes from Bathyarchaeia archaeon, assembly GCA_049516875.1. Classification (GTDB taxonomy): domain Archaea; phylum Thermoproteota; class Bathyarchaeia; order Bathyarchaeales; family Bathycorpusculaceae; genus JBEKCD01. The sequence goes on from JBEKSS010000001.1 coordinate 486,627, forward strand.
CAATTTTTGGATGATGTGCAGGACGAAGAAGGCGGTGAGGGAGGCTGGCAAGGCGGCGTTGGAAGCCATAGGCAAGGTTGAAGGAGTGATAACGCCTTTTGACGTTTGTTCGGCTGGGTCGAAGACTGAGACCAAATTTCCGTTGATAGGGCCGACGACGAATCATCCTTATTGTCCGTCGCTGAAGGAGAAGTTGGGCAGAGAGTCGTTGGTTCCTGAAGGAGTCAACTACATTCCTGAAATAGTGATCAGCGGCGTTTCGATGCGTGCGGTGAAAGAGGCGATGAAGGCTGGGATTGAAGCAAGTTTGACTGTTGACGGCGTTGTGAAGGTCTCTGCAGGAAACTACGGAGGAAAATTGGGTGAGTACAAGATTTACTTGCGTGAGCTGTTCCGATGAGCAGATTTGACGTTGTGGGGTTCGGCGCGCTTAACGTGGACAAGCTTTTCAAGGTGAACAGGATAGCCGCGAAGGAAGAGGAGAGCTTCATAACAGATTTTATTGAGACCTGCGGTGGGTCAGCGGCAAACACTGTTGTAGGCTTGGCAAGACTTGGCTGCAAAGTGGGTTTTATTGGAAAAGTTGCCAGTGACAGAGAAGGAAAGATGCTGCTTGAAGAGTTCCGCAGAGAAGGCGTCGACATAAAAGGCGTAGCGGTTGCAAAGAAGGGCAGAAGCGGCACAGTCATGGGATTCGTGGACGAAAAAGGTGAACGGGCACTGTACATTGATCCGGGCGTAAACGATCAAGTAGGGTTTAATGAGAATATCATGAGATATGCGTCTCAAACGACGTTTCTTCACTTGACTTCTTTTGTGGGGGAAGAGTCCTTTCAGGCGCAAAAGAGGATTCTTGAGACGATTCCTGAAGATGCCATGGTGAGCTTTGATCCTGGTGCGTTGCACGCGAGGAAAGGGTTGGCTGCATTGGAATCGATTGTTGGGAGGACTTTTGTTTTGATGCCGAACGCGGGTGAACTTGAACTATTGACAGGCATGGCCGATTATAGAAAGGGCGCTGAAGCCTTGCTTAGGAAGGGTGTGAAGGTTGTTGCAGTCAAGTTGGGCAGCAGAGGGTGCTATGTGACTGATGGGAGACAGAGCCACAACGTGGAAGCGTTCAAGGTGAACGTGGTGGATACGACTGGTGCTGGGGACGCTTTTTGTGCGGGGTTCCTCTACGGCTTGATTGAACATGAGAGTCTTGAGGAGTGTGGAAGGATAGGGAATTTCGTGGCATCTAGATGCACAACAAGAATGGGAGCAAGAGTAGGACTGCCAACACTCAAGGATTTGACAAAGCTACACAGATAGAATTTCTTTAACCTTGCCCAAGAACGTCTCAGCGTTCTTTACTATGCTCGTAGCTCCTTCCTCTGAGAATATGAGGCCATAATCAGCCTCTTCTCTTAGGCTCATGGCTTCTTCAAAGTCGTGAATCAGTCCTGATTCAACCCGATTTTCAAATAATTCTCTTAACGCTATCAGCAACGCGTAATGACTCTTCTCTCTGTATCCCTTGCTGTAAACGAGTGCTCTTGCCGCATGAAACATGGAATAATAACCCTGTATTGTAGCCCATTTGAACCTCTTCCTCCACAAAGAGTCCTTTGCCTCCTCCAAATCAGAGACGGCTCCTTCGACTTCCTTGATGACTAATTTTCTGTCCGACCTTATCCTGATCAATCTTCTCTCTTCGATGAAACGCTCGAATTCGCTCATTCAGACTCCCACAAAGTAACTCCTTTCAAAATTCTCTCGTACAAGGGCTTGTCCTCCTTCTTCAACTTCACGAACTCGTTTGAGTTAACAACAATCGGTGATATCCTTTTCAGAACACTTTTTTGATAATCACTGATACTCGACCTCACTTTATCCTTTTCATTCGTGAGAATGAACAAATCCACATCGCTTTCTTTCGCATCAGTCCCCTCTGAACAGCTTCCAAACAAAATTATCTTCTTACTGCTGTTTCTTATCTGCTCAACCAATGCATTAAGGGAATATACGTTGAAAAGAACCTTGAACTGCCTTGCCACAGCGTTTTTCGAGTTAAACCTGTAAAAAACCATCCTACCCCTTCTGCTTCTTTGCAGGACTTTGACTTCAGAAAGCAGTCTAAGAACTCTGTTTGCAGAACCTTCACTCACCCGCGCTCTTCTCGCCACTTCTCTCTCGTGAATTTCCTGCACAGGATCTTCATGAAACAGATAGAGAACCTTCAGCAGAGTCGGCGTAATGAAATCCAATTTTTTGAGCATATGCTCATTATTTTGAAACCCAAGAATAAATGCTTTGTTAAGCTGGATTCTTCAGTCGTTCTCGGCGTCCCGCTTAAACAGCCTGTATTTCTGCAAATGAACATCCTGTAAAGTCATGCCACATACAATATTACGAACAGAGCCCTCCTAATCCTTTTTTTTTATACAGTATAATGAATTTCTGCGAAATTGTGGTTTGATGGAACTGAGACCTTAAGGAGTGGAGACGTCTCCCGAATTCAGTCGTCACACGACCGTTTTCTTCTAAGAATGAATTGGTCAAAACTGGCTTAAGAAGAGTGATAGAGAGGAATGGTGCAACAGAAAATGCAAAGACTTAAATTGGCTGATTTTTATTTTCAAATCGAAATGGATTCTTCAAAGTCAATGTTGACTGCTTTGAGGTTCAATGAAAGAATTAACCAGCAAGACCTTGAAGGTTTAGCTGAATTAATGACTGATGACCACACCCTCATAGTCGTAGCAAATAACAAAGGAGAGACGACTAAAGGTAAAAATGTTGTGAAAGAGGGTTGGAGAGGGTTCTTCAAGAAATACCCTGATTACAGAAACATGTTCACGTGTGTAACAATTCAAGACAATGTTGTTGTTATGGTTGGCTGTTCTACGTGCTCTTTCAAACCTCTCGATGGTCCAAACATGTGGACTGCTAAAATACGTGGTGAACGCATCTCCGAATGGAAAGTATGCTGGCTGGACGAAAGGTAGGAACAAGACTCCATCCAACTTGCGCAATCTTGTGAAAGGCAAGGTCAGAACGAAAATAGGTCATCGCAGGATCAACTGCTCCTGCAACACACCTTTTCATCTTTTTGCTTGAAGAAGGGTGGCTTCCAAGGCGTGTGGTCGGTGGGAAGATTTATATGTATTGTTGAATGGATGTACTACAATGACAAGGTTGGAAAACGAGGTCGTAGTAACTCGGAAAGGTCAGACAACAATTCCCGTGCGGCTCCGTCAGAAGTACAAGATTGAAGAAGGAACAAGGCTCCAGGTCATCGAAACTGAAGAGGGGATACTCTTCAAACCCAAGAAATCCACGTTGGATCTTGCTGGTTCTGGGTCCCAGTATGCAACTCCCAAAGAAATGAAGAAGCTTTTGGATAAGCTCAGGGAAGAAGATGTCTCGAACGGTTTACGACACTAGATTCTTCATCGAACACTACTACTCCAAGGACGAAAGGACACTTCAAAGAACTAAAGAAGAAATGAGAGGCCGAGAAAAATATATTTCAGCCATCGTGATCCACGAAGTCTATCAACTTACACTCGTGCGCGAGGGACGCGAACCTGCCGTGTTGAGAACGACGTTGCTGGAGAAGGACTTCAAGACAGTGAAGGTGGATGCAGAAATCGCAAAAAGCTCGGCCGAATTCAGACACAAGTACAAGCTCTCGATGGCTATCAGCATGATAGCAGCTACAGCGTCACATTTGAAGGCAACGTGCATCTCAGATGACTCTCATTTTCAAGCCGTCAAAGAAATCAAAACAAGATGGATCTAGAAACCTCTAGAACCAACCAAACATTTCCACAGCATCATTTTCCCTGCCTTTGCCACGATGTTTCACGCTGTCGCCCGCGGGATTTGCGTCATGGGAACCGTTAACCTTATATAGTAATATGAATTATTTGTCATATGACAAATGTGTCATGTGAGTTGATGTGGATGAAGCGCGGGCTTGCTGAAACTTGCTACGTTTTCTTCAAGAATCTGGCAAATCCAACACGGCTAGCTATCCTGGAGACTCTGCGGGATGCACCAAGAAACGTTAACGAGATCGCTGAAGAGTTGAAGCAGGAACAGAGCATGATCTCTCACAACCTCAGAGCTTTAGAAAAATGCGGATTCGTGTTTTCGGAAAGGAGGAAAAAACAGCGTTTCTATTCGTTGAACAAGGAAACAATGGAACCACTATTCAAGACATTCGCACATCACTTCGAAAAGTACTGTCCCACGGGGGGAAAATGCCTTACTGCGAAAGGCCTTAGAGAACGAAGAAAGAAGGAGGCTTCTCGTCAGTTGCATGTGACCCATCAATAATCGGTGGAGGGAGGTGACAGTATGAGCAAAGGCAAAATGAAGATGATGACGTGTCCCGCATGCGGATGGACCGTGAAAACGCCGTTTGGCGAAAACGACATAGCGGAACATTCGATGTTACACGCCAAGAATCATCATCCTGAAATGATGAACATGAAAAAGGAAGATCTCATGAAGATGGTGAAGGATGCATGAACAGGCAGCACATGATGCAAAATCGATGGTTGAAATGGCAAAGGAGGAGGTGAATCATAATGGGAAAATATGAGGATACCCTTGAAGACATCAAACAGACGTTTGGAATTGTTCCCGGCTTCATGAAAGCCATTCCAAAGGACGTGCTAATGCAAGACTGGCCCTTAATGAAGAAATACCAGCTTGGAGAGTCAAAGATTCCAGCCAAATACAGAGAATTTGTTGGACTTGCGGTAGCAGCCAACATCAAATGCCCCTACTGCTCGCTAATGCACACCGCAATGGCCATAGGCAATGGAGCCACAGACGATGAGATAGCTGAAGTGGCGTTTCTCGCAAGCTACACGGCAAGATGGAGCGCAATGCTCCACGCCCTGCAATACAACTATGACACTTTCACTAAAGAGGTACATCAGATCAGCGAGCATGCAAAAAAGGCTGCCATGAAGTAGAATCAAACAGCGACTCCAGATTTTTCTCTTTTTTTGAGTCTCGAAATATAGTATAACACATTCGGTAATTCAATCAAGATGATGGAGGTGAAAAATCTTGTCGAAAAAACTGCAAAAGCCAGAAGAACATCATGAGGAATTGGTGAAGGGGCTTTACGATCAGATGAAGATGATCTTGGACTCGTCAGAGCAGCCGATTTTCCTGTACCTGGACGACAATCACAAAGCCTGCAACAGCAGGTTCGCCGCTCTCCTAGGTTTCAAATCGCCTCAGGAGTGGGCTGAGACACACGGATTTCTAGATCCCTATGTAGTCGAGAAAAGTCGGGAAACCGTAGCCTCGGCCTATTGGAATGCAATGGAGAAGATGATAGGCTCAACTATACAGGTAACGTGGAAGAAGAAAAGCGGCGAAACTATTGACTCAACTGTCATATTCGTACCCATGGCCTACCAAGGACATCTTTTCGCAGTTCACTTCGTGTCCAACGTGCACAAGTAAGCCATTTTGGATCCACATCTGACAGACGCTTCTGTACGCTGAGCTGGGTTCAGCATGCAACCCTTTTCTTTCCAAGGAAAGCGCGCTAATCAATAGGCCAATATCTTTCCGACCTCTTAGTTCTTTGAAGCCTCTCTATTGCAGAATCGGTACTCAACTTTATCATCTATAGCGCGCGCAAATAGCGTGGGTCGGTAGGCCCGTGTGGGTTACATAAACATAAATTGGTGTTTCAGCATAAATTATGATTATGAACGTGGAAAAACTGAGATGTTTTATTCCCATTGGGGGTCAGGCTAAGAGGTTAATGCCCTTGACACACGACATATCAAAGCCTTGTGTCAGGTTCTTGAACAGGCCATTAATCGAATTCTCAGTGGCAACTTTGGCTGAACAAGGCGTGAGGAACTTCATCTTCGGAGAGTATGGTTATACCAACTATTCGAACCTTTTCGATCAGTACGGAGAAGGGGTTGGGTTCTCAGCAAAGTACAAGATCGAGCCGAGAGTGCACATCAGACATCAACCCAACCTGGATGACTTGGGAAGCGCCGATTCTTACAGGCTGAACGTGGAATACTATGATGTTCGGGATCCAGTCCTTGTCGTACAGGGAGATAACCTCTTCAACATCGATCTGAACGACTTTGCCAAGAGGCACGAAGAAAAAGGGGCAATGATGACCATTGCCTTAACGAAGGTGAAAAACGTATCAGAATATGGAATTGCCGAGTTTGACAAAGATATGAAGATTAAGAGGTTTGTCGAGAAGCCTTCAGAGGAGAAAGCACCAAGCAATTTTGCCAACGCTGGCATCTACCTGCTTTCACCAGAAGTCAGAAAGATAGTTGAAAGCGAAGAAGTAAAGAAGATAAGGGAGGAGAGGAGGAGACTCGATTTCGGTTTTGATTTCATTCCGTACCTGGTGGACAAAGGATTTCCAGTCTATGGATATGAATTAGAAGTGTGGTACGACGTTGGGAGTCCAGAAAGCTATCTAAAGGCAATGCATGACTTTCTCTATGGAAAGTTAAACATGAGAGTCTTGGAAGAAAGAATTTTGCCGAACAGAAACGTTTGGGTTCAAGGATACAGCGAAGAGTCTGTCAGAAGGCGGGAAGACATAGTCAGAAAACATAAAGAAAACAAGTTGTCCATTGATGGTGCTGCTCTAATTGGCAGACACACAACAATAGGTGATTATTCAAAGATCTCAGATTCAAGCATTGACAATTTCTGCATACTCGGTGAACACGTGAACGTGACAGGCTCAGCAATTATGGATGCTGCAAAGATTGGAGATTACGCCAATTTGTCAGACAGCATTCTAGGCAGGAAAGTTGTCGTAGAATCGACTCGTGAAAACCCTACTTGTATTGAATCAACTTCTGTGATAGGCAACGCTGTCTACATCAGGAAAGGGTGTATGCTCATAAGAACTAAGGTCAACCCAAGTTTAACGATTCCACCAGGCATGATATATAAAGATAAGTTCCTGCAGAACTACGAAGACGTTGTTAGATTAGCATCTTAGCGCGCGCTACGTCGTCTTCGGTAGACTACAACTGTCATTACCGTAACTGTCATTACCGTTGCTATTACGAATAACGGCGGAATGATGGATGAACATTCAGGAGTCACATGAGTCAGATGCTCTTTTGTCAGATTGAGATATTGATCGCCATATTCGATGCTCGGCTCTATCTCTGTGCCTTCGTGCCATTCGTTGAACGAAGTGATTGCGTAACCATCAGGGTGAGAGGCGTTTGCGATCAGCCAGAACGAATTGTAGCAGACTCCGTTTCGCCTATCAACAACACTCTCGAGTGCAGCTGGGCTGTAATCGCTTGCGACAACGTTGTTGAAGCCCGGCACGACTGTTGCTATGAAGGTCTTGTCGTAGGAGTGTGCCAATTCACAGGCTTGATGGTACAGGTCATACACCTTCAGAGTGTTGTTTGAAATGGGGTTGTACACGTGTATTCCGTCAATGCAATTTGAGAAGTAATCAATAAAGTCTTCAACCTTGCCTTCGTATCCCCCAAGATCCATTATCACGTAGGGGCCCGCGCCACTTCCCCTCATCTCACGCACGACCTCGCTCCAGCCGTTATCAAAAAAAGCGTCTGGACTGACTGTTTCGCCTCGGGAGTTGTTGACGAAGAAATAGTCAAGAGCCGCCCATTCACTGCTCCAGTTCACAAGGCCGCCGTTGTAGGACTCAGCCCTTATGTAAACGTCCTGCCCAGCATAACGTGTTATGTTGAAGCTCAGATCATGCCAACCGTCCGTGAAATTCACTATCTGATCATAAAGAGTGTCATTGCACGATGTATCCAATCCTATCTTTATCCGGACACCCACGTCTGACCATTTTTCGGAATCGTTTCTTATGTCTGACAGGCCGACGTTCAACCAGTACTCCTCATCAGGCTGTAGATGAATAGGACTGGCGCTTTCAACGTATCCCGGTGTTGTCTTGAACGGTTGAAACGGGATAATCCCGAGTCTTGGCGGTTTTCGAACTTCTTCAGCCAGCAACCACTGCGCTGAAGCACTTTCATTCTTGGCGGGGTTAGAGTCATTGCCGATGCTATCAGTGCATGCATGCCAAATCCACGCTTGCGGGTTCAATTCGTCGCGTGCCCGTTGGTACACGAAGATGACTGGCCGAGCGTCTACCCTGTACCATGAACTGCTGTTACCGTATTCGTTCAGAAGATAGGTGAGGTCGTTGACTGTCTGGTTTATGCTTGTAGTGTTTTCGATGTAGAAGGTGAAGTTGAAATCGTCCCGGTCGCATACGTTCCTTATGTGCTTCGAAGCGTTGTCTGTGAAGTCGTTTATCCCCCACCAAGAGATAACGAAACAGTCAATGCCAGCGTTTTTGGCCCAATTAACATGTTTGTCAATGACTGTTTCATTGTTGGAATCGTACACGCCCAGCAGAGGGTAATCTGTCGCAGCTATGTCTCTTCTTCCATCTGTAATGTTGTCAGGGTTGTGGTTGGCGTCATTCCAATGTAGCCAATAGCCCGAAAGACCAGGTGTTCCGTACCATGGATAATAAAAAGCGAAAGTGCACAGCTTCACCTTTGGAGGCGTGAGAAGAGCGATTATCACGATGGACGTTGTTTCCGTGTTCGCGTCGCCCTCCAACGCACCGTTCGCAAGGTAATTTGTTACTATTCCCCCGTCGGATTCTCTCTGTTGCGCGTAGATTCTGTCGACGAGCTCAGATAAGAAGGCAGGGCTTTGTCCAAGCACCTTTGACGTGTAAAGTAGCAATGCAAGCTTGTATGTATCGTATGTTCCACTGAATGCTTTGTCTTGGACACCTTTGCTGGTTTCATTCCACATTTTCGTGGCGTTATTGTAGTAACCAAGCGCTCCTGAATCATTTCCTTGCCAAGGACATGAAAGCGCGGCGTAGAGAAGAAGATCCGCATACTGATTCCAATCGGGCATAACCGTTCCATTACCCACGGTTGTTTTCAGAATATAATCACCATTGTACAGCGTACAGTCTGTTTCGGTTCTATAAGGCGGTGAGGCCACGTCGCCTATGACTGCTTCATGAACGTAGCTTCTGGGTAAGCCGTTCGAGTCCGTTGGCAAGTTGTAGTTGACGGCAAGCCCGGCAAGTTTAGCCCTGATTTTCTGTGCGGTCGCTTCTGCTTCAGCAGCATTCGAAAGGCCATACTCGTTTGCCATGCTCAAGGCTTTCCAAGCCCACAGATTATCGGAAACAAGCCAATACGTATTGGGAGCCACGTTTGGAGCCTCACGGCAAAGACCAAGGCTTCTGTCAAACTGCTTGTTCAAGAGGAAATCTGCGGCCTTCTCGACAAAAAGGGTCTGATATGGCGCGGTCATCTGGGATTGAAGGGTTGATATCTGAGAATCGTTGCTGTTTGCTAGTGACGTGTAACCGACGCCCTCTAGGATTAGTCCAATCAGAAGGACAATGCATAGCAAACCCATTCGAACGCCCGCATTTCCACGCGCGAGCTTCGCGACCTTTCCAAGCGCCCGTCTGACACTAGGCGAGTGATGCTGTGTAAAATGGCTCATTGCTGACTCACCTTCGGATTTTCCGCGAACCAGCATGAGCCAATAACCCTCCGACAATCGGCAGAGAGCCAACCAGCACGGCGATCACGAGAGCATAAGACAACGTGGGCATCGCTGCAATGATATCGTACACATGATTAGCGTACGGAAGAGGTGGAAAAAGCCCAAAGATAATGCTCGTCGCAGCGCCTAGAGTGTTACTTCCCAGCAGAACTAGAAGACCTCCAATCACGATGAGCAAACCGCACAAGATGGATGGGTCGCCCATAGAGGTGAAAACTGTGTCGCCTAATTGTAGTGTTTTCATTGGAAAATCGGTCGCACTTTCGAGAAGAATTAGCAATATTCCGCTGAATATGCACAGAAGGCTGCCAATGATGGCACGAACTGATAGTTTGACACCGTTTCTTATTCCCAGGAAATCTTTCAGAGGATGCCTTAATGCCACGATCACGGCAACTGCCTCTGCAGCAACAAATGCCAAGTAATACATCGCCACGGAACTCGATTGCACAATGTAGCCTGGCTTCCACACATAGTCCAGCAAGAAGAAGCCCATCGACATGATCAAAGCTGACTTGGCTAGAACCATTGTCCAACTCCACTCCCAGCGGAGGAATACCCCGAGGCCGGAGCAGAAGCCAGTAATCAACAAAGCCGAAAAAAACAGGTATCCCCAGAAACTATTCCTGGAAAAAGGCACCTGCATTATCGCAAGGAAGAACCAGAAGATCATGGCGGTCGTGCAGAGCTCCAGCAGCCCTAGGAAGAACGCTTCTTTTGGCATTTTGCCAAGCATTCTTGTCCTGCGCCTTTCAGTTTCCGTCCACGTTTCCACCGCTCCAATTGACAGCAATGCCTCTTTCCCTGCATCTGTGAGCCCATACAACCCGTCCTCTCTAACTGCCACGAGTTCCGCCAGTTTCTTGAGGTGATAGTCCAAGTTTCCACTGCTATCTATGTCCAGTTGTCTCTTCAGCGAGGCGAAGCTGGCAGGTTGCTTCTGGAGGATTTTCAGAATTTTGATTCGGACTGGATGCGATATGGCCTCGAAGAGCTCCGCGGAATCTACCAACGCCGTCGCCTTGAGGCGTCTATGCAGATAGGGTGTAGATAATCCTTGTCTTGTTGACTTTAACCGAAAACGCTGGTCAATGATCGTTGACAACAGCACGTCTGAGCAAATTGCAGGTCAACAATCATGGACATAATGGTCAAGAAGCTAGGAATTAACTGCATCTCCTCCCTAGGCGACTTGCATAGACTGCGATGCCACGTCGCGCTTGTATGGATGAGGATGAACATGAACAGAGTGACGCAGGCTTTCAGAGTTTTTTGTAGCCAAATGAGAATGGATGAGCTTTCTTGCGAGACCTATCAAACAACTCTCCTACGCAACCGCAGGTGCAGGTCTTGCGAGGTTTTGGGATGTGATTGAATAGTGGATATTTCAGTCATATTGACTACCAAAAACGAGAGAAGCTACATAGGAAAAACTTTGAAGAGAGCGCTTGAAGCCAGCCGTGAAGCTCAAAGACACGGGGTCAGAACGGAGATAATCGTGGTGGACAATAGTACCGATGGCACGTTCGAAGAGGCAAAGAGATACGTTGAAAACGTGTACATGTTTCATCCCGATGGTGTTTCTAAGGCGAGAAATTTTGGCGCAAGGCTTGCCAAAGGTAGAATACTGATCTTTATGGATGCAGACACTACCTTGCAGAAGACTTCACTGGTTGATGTTGTCTACTGTTTTGTTCTACGTTTTTGATGGAAAGATAGTTAGCTAGAATCAAAGCTAGATAGGTCTAGAAATCCATATCTCAAAACAAGGCTAGTTAAGCAACTACTTAACTGAAATAGGCTTAATTATTGCCGTAATGGTAAAATCAGGCATGGAAATAAGGCATAACATTTATTAATGGCGAAATTGAGTTTATGAAGTATTAAGATATGCAGAAAGAAGGTGATTAGAAATATGGGAAATGAACATTCAGGAAACATCTATCAAGCACACATAAACCCAGAATCCGACTTAGGCGTTTTCCTTCATAAACTAGCTAGTGCCGATAATCAAGGTCTTTCAATGTGGATTATCAAGACCTTCTTTGCCAAATTATCTCGCTTCGGAAATTCGATTCACCAAAGATTTGCTCCATTAGAACACGAAGGTGATGAACTGCGTGCCAATCGCAATGAAGATACATCGAGCCTGTTTTTTTGAGAACTCGATAGCAATGCTCTACCTTTTCTTTCATCCATAGAACATAATTCTCGATTCCGCCTTTCCATCGGTCTTCAAAAGCCCGTTTCTCATAACCGTCCTTCCAAATCACTTCATAACTCTTATTGGAAAAGAAAGGCGGGTCTGCATAAATCAAATCTACGCATTCATTAGGAAATTTCGCCATGACTTCTGTACAATCGCCACAGTAGATAGTGTTAGGTCTGAAATAGGGAATTGTCAAACTCAATTCCTTGACTATTTAGGTGTTAGAAAGTCTTTTAAGTTTAACCAATTCCTTGCCGCTGTGCAGATTCAAGATTTCCGTCTTTGAGATTTTGCGGAAAAGTTATAGCCGAACTTAAACTAAACTACCCGAATGTATGGTGTGGAGAATGACTGAAAAAGAACGCGTTTCATATCCTTAGCGGAAGCGACTCACGAAGTTGAGGTAGCCATGACAAGGTTGGCTCTTCTGCATTTGTCGTTTTCCAAGACTCTCGTTGAAGAATTTGGGGAAAAGACGGGTAAAGAGTTGGTCATCAGGTCAATTCTGGAATATGGAAAGCGAGTTGGAGAGAGGACAAAGCGTGGTCTGCCAGACCTGCCGAAATATGGCGTTTATGGAGAATACAAGGACGAAAAGGTGTATGACTGCGTTCTTGCCTATTTCGTCTTTAACCAATCATTGACTATTGAGAACACTTGCTCTCTTTTTTCAGGGTCGTGTTTGGCAGTTACTTTAGGGAAAATGGCGTCGTAAAACCAATGGTCTGCATCTGGAAAGGTTCGGAGCGACTTGTCTTCAGCCGCAAGGTTTTCTAAAAGTCGTTTGGCTCCACTGGGAAAGTCAAGATTATCTGCTTCTCCTTGAATTATCAGTGTTGGCTTCTTTATCTGCGATGCATTCTGAAGTGCTTTATCCCTCAGAGTTTTCGTGTCAACTAGCCATCAATGAGAAATCTTCGCGGTGGTCTTAATCCGCTTTCTATGTTTGGGGCTGCGAGCATTACTCCGTCCAACGAGTCTGGATGGTTTGCTGCATACCATAGAGTGTAGCATCCGCCCAGACTGTGACCAAACATGTAGACCTTTTGGTTTTGATAACCCTTCCGCACAAAATCAACTGCTTCGTCCAAGTCTTGCATATGTCTCTTGAAGTCTCTCGTATCCCCTCTGGGGATGCCCTCTTCTTTCGAGTTTCCGAAACCTCTTCCCAGCCCATGGACACACACTATGGATTTCTCTGCTTTCCCAACGGCTTTCCAGTGCCTAAAAAATAGGTTGAAGCCATCAGACATTTTGAAATAATCTTTGACTTCCTCTACGCTCATAATAAAAGCCTTCTTTTATCAAATTGAGTTTCTTTTCCCCGCGCTTTTATGCTTTTTGACTATTACTTACTCGCCTGCGAAGTCTTTAAAAGCGCGCGCGCTAGCCAATTCGACTTTAACCTGTGACTAGAAGACATTTCTATCAGTCTTTTAAGACAGTTTTTGGTTTTGCGGAAAGGCTAATTCTTGATACAGGACGCATCAGAAAAGTCTGCATAATCTATAAAGACTGCCCAATGTATAGTAGTGTATCGGTGGTTATTCATGAAAGTTTTGGTTGCTTACATGTCTCGAACTGGAAATACCAAGAAAATTGCTGAAGCCATTTTTGATGCGATTCCTCAACCAAAAGAGATTAAACGGGTCGAAGATGTAACATCACTTGAAGGCTATGACCTCTCATTTCTAGGGTTTCCAATGCATGGATTTGGTCCAGATAAGAAGGCTAGGGCTTTCTTAGAAACTCGCGTCAAGGATAGAGCAATAGCGCTCTTTGTCACCCACATGGCTCCCGAGGGGGCACCGCTTTTGCAGGAATGGATTCAGAAATTTAGAGATGCTGCCGTGGGGGCTAATATTATTGGCATTTTTGACTGCCAAGGACAAGTCTCTCGACTAATTAAAACCTTCATGCGACTTAGTCCGAGGTCGAAAGAGCGTAAATGGGCGCGACTTGATAATAGTCAAGGTCAACCCGATGCGACACGATTGGAGCGAGCGAGAACCTTCGCAAACGAGATAACGAATAGGCTCAAAACCTGACTATTTTGATTCCTTATCACTCCTGAGAAACTGATTTGCATAAAAGCATTTCCGACCATTTGATTTTAGCGTTTTCATGTTCTACGCTTTCGACATATTCTTTTTAAGCTGGCTTTTGCTTGGTCTTTTATTGGTATTGCTGAGAAATCACATTAACGATAGTGGAGTTCTCCCGCAAACCCCTTTCTTTTGTCACGCTGTTTCATCCTGTCGCCCGCGAGATGGAGAAACGCCAGAAGAATTCTTGACCTAGGCTGTTTCCAGATGGCCAATCAAGCTTTCAAAGATCAGTTTCCCATCGCCGTGTTCCGACAACTTCTCCCGTCTTGTCCAGTCGGCTTGTTGCCACCAGTAGAATGCTCTTTCAGGATGCGGCATTAGCCCGAACACTGTTCCTTCCGTGTTGCATATGCCTGCAATGTCATGGAAAGAACCATTCGGGTTTGAAGGAAATTTGCCTTCAGCGTACTCGCCGTCTCTGCTGCAATATCGGAAAACCAGTTGATTATTCTCCCGAAGCTTCTCCAGATATTGCTTCTCCTTCTCTTTCGGAAACAGAAACCTGCCTTCGCTGTGTGCAACCGGCACGTGCAAAACCTTTCCTTTCGGAATTTTCTGGGTGAACACGCATTTGCCGTTGTTTTCATGTTTTAGGCTTATCCAGCGGCAGTTGTATCCGGGGGGAAAATTCGTTGCCAAACCCGCCTCAGGAATCGGACTCATGCCTTCAAAGCCCGGAAGCAAACCCGTCTCAACAAGCACCTGAAAACCGTTACAAATCCCCAGGATCAGACGACCCTCATCCACAAAAGCCTTCAACTCCTTGCCCAGCTTCGCCAGAATCCACTTTGCCCAAATAGCCCCAGCCCGAACGTAATCCCCATAAGAAAAACCTCCAGGAAAAACCAGCACATCATACTCCAAAAGACTCCTCTTCTTCACAATTTCATTCACATGCACAACCTCAGCACGCACACCCAACGCTTCAAACGAACGCCTCGTCTCAGCATCACAGTTAGTCCCGCCCACACGCAAAACACAAACCCTAATCTCCCCACGCTTCACAGCTCACACCCCACCGCTCAACGTCCTTTTCCAACTCCTCAACAAATCACCCAGCGAAGCATCCACAACCACCCCGCCAGTCAGCCCCCTAACGCACAGCCGAGGAGACTTCGTAACCTTGCCAACCTCACTGCAAACCCTGCCCTTCATCAAACCCTCAAACTCGTCCCGAGCTTTCGCTGAAACCTCCACCAGAAACCGACTGTTCGACTCCGAGAACAAGACAAAATCATCACGCCCAAAACCTTTCGCAGGAGCCTTGCGCAAATCCAACTCCAACCCATAACCACCGGCAAAAGCCATCTCCGCCGCCGCCACAGCCAGACCGCCCTCAGACAAGTCATGGCACGCCTTAACCAGTCCACAGTCAATCGCCCTAGTAACCGCCCTAAACCCCTTCCTAGCCCGACTACCACGCACTTTAGGAACAGACTTGCCCAGAAACCCTTTCAGCCTGTAATATTCCGACCCGCCTAGCTCCTGAAAAGTTTCGCCAACAACGTAGATAGAATCGCCCGGAGCCTTAACGTCCATCGAAACTGTTGAACGAATATCAGGCACAAGCCCTAAAGCGGTGATTAGAAGCGTCGGCGTCACAGGCCCAAGCGGCGACTCGTTGTACAGGCTGTCTTTCCCGGATATGAACGGCGTTCCAAAAGCAACCGCAAAATCATAGCATGCTTCACAAGCCCGTACTAGGCTGCCCAGCCTTTCGGGCCTTTCAGGGTTTCCCCACGTGAAATTGTCCAGCAGCGCAATTCTTCTTCCTCCAACAGCAACGTTGTTCCTAACGGCCTCATCAATCGCCGAGGCAGCCATCCAGTAAGCGTCAATCTTTCCGAATTTCGGGTTCATTCCGCACGAAACCGCTATGCCTTTCCAAGAACCGTCCAACGGCTTCAGCACGGCCGCATCGTTCGGCCCCCCAAACTCGCCCTGCAACGGCTTAAGCACCGTGTTACCCTTAACCTCATGATCATAACTCCTCACAACGCTCTCCTTGCTCGCAACGTTAGGCGAAGCCAAAACCCCCAACAACACATCATTCAAATCCTCAGGCTCAGAAAACATCGGCTCAGCATCATTCACCGGTCGGTATTCCGCCTTCCTCGTCAACTTAGGCGGCTCGAAAAGGAACGAAATGCCCATCTCCACAACCCTCTCCCCCTTATAATCGAGCCGAAGCATTCTGTCGGAAGTCAGTCTGCCGATGACCGTCGTTTCAACATTCTCCCCGCTGAAGACTCCCTGAACCCGCATAACGTTGTCAGGCGGCACCGTTAACAGCATTCTTTCCTGAGACTCTGAAACGTAGATTTCCCACGGAGCCAACCCCTCATACTTCAACGGCACCTTGTCAAGCTCAACCACTGCTCCGCAGTCATACTTGTTCGCTGTTTCACCGACAGCCGAGGACAGGCCTCCACCGCCCAAGTCCGTTATCCCCGATGCCAACCCCAAATCTCTGACCTGAACGATTGCCCTCTTCAACTTCTCCTCCTCAACAGGGTTCGCAATCTGCACCGCAGGCCGAGAAATCATCTCAGACTTCTCCGTCAGCTCCGCAGACGCAAAAGTCACCCCGTGAACGCCTTCGCGACCCGTTTTTCCCCCGGCAAGCACAATCACGTCACCAGCCTTCGCGTCCTTCCTGAACCTGTCAAACCGTAGCAGCCCCACACAGCCGCAGTAGACAACAACGTTGCCGGTGTAGCTCTCGTCAAAGTATATCGCTCCGTTCACTGTTGGGATTCCCATGTTGTTGCCGTAGCTTCCAATCCCCGCCACGACCCCCATGTACAAGTACCTCGGATGTTTAACGCCGTTGGGCAGTTTTTCATACTCAAAATCTAAGGGGCCAAAGCCCAGCACGTCGGTGCAGGCTATCGGGTCTGCCCACACGCCCAGAATGTCTCGGATGACGCCTCCCGTCCCCGTTGCCGCGCCGCCGAAAGGCTCCACCGCCGATGGATGGTTGTGAGTTTCAACCTTAACAGCTATACCGTATCCTTTGTCGAAGTTCACGATGCCCGCGTTGTCCTCAAACACAGAGAAGCACCAGTGTGGACTGATCTTCTTTGTCGCACCTGCGATGTACGTTTTGAAAAGGCCTTTGATACGTTTTCCGTCGAACCTGATATTGTCCTTGAAAGTCTTGTGGAAGCAGTGCTCAGACCATGTCTGTGCGATAGTTTGAAGCTCCACATCGGTTGAGTTCCGTCCCCTCAAACTGAAATGGTCTTTGACAGCTTTCATCTCTCGCAGGCTCAGGGCCAGGCCAAGTTCACGGCTCATCTCCAGAAGCTGCTCGTCAGAGGCCCCCAGAACCCTCGCCTCAAACAGGGAAAAAGGGGTTTTTCTCTGGACAAACAGGTTTGCCGTCATCTTGTCTCCTCGACACTTATCGCAGAATCGTCCTTAGTCGGGTTCGCCAAAAGCCTCTTACACATTTCCACAGCTTCCGCTTGTGCCTCTTTCTTGGAGGAAGCTTCGAGAACAACCTTGTAGACTTTGCCGACGCCAACAGCTTTGACCTTGTAACCCAGCTGTTTCAACAAGTCCCCGGTGGTCTCGCCCTCAGGGTCGCTGTGGCCCGGCTTCAGGCTGACTTCGATTTTGAGACGGTACTTCATAGGCTAAACTGGGCTAAAGCAGATTTAAACACTTTCATCACTATCTAGGCAAATTCACTTCAGAATAATTCTCTTATTCTTGTATAGAATCTTGACTCCTTCTGCACGCGTTACGTGACCTATTTCTTCAGCCTGGGTGCCTGTTTTTTCCAGAACGTCTATCGTCCTCTCGCCGTCCTTCTTGTCAACAATCAAAGCAAAGCCCCATCCCATGTTAAACGTCTTAAACATCTCCTCATCAGTTATCGTCCCACCCATGTCGGCTGCGGTATTCTGAATCAGACTGAATATCGGTTGGGGTTTGAAATTGTTGAACTCGAAACCTATGTCTCCTGAAAACTCTTTGAGCTTGTTGAACTTCATGTAAGCGTCGCCCGTCACGTGCACTGCAGCCTTGACCTCAATCTCCTCAGTGACCTTGAGGAAGGGCTTAACGTATATCGTGGTCGGTTCCAAAACCTCATCAACCACTTCCCTGTCCAAGCCCTCAGGAACCGCGTCAGCCTCGTACTTACCTCCCCACTGCTTGAACAGCACTCTCCTTACTAGGGATACGCCGTTGCTGTGGACGCCCGAACTGCGCAAGCCCACAATGACGTCTCCAGGTCTCACTTTTCTGCCCGAAATGACCTTACCCTTAGGCACTACTCCTATAGAGGCAAACACCATGTCGAAGCCCTTGCCTTCCGTCAAACCTTTGATGAGTTCAGCAACGTCGCCGATTTCGCCACTTGGCACCACACACTCGGCTTCTGCCGCGCCCTTCACTATTCCCTTCATGAACTCAAAAATCAACACGGGATCCGACACCTGAGCGTGAATGTTGTCCGCCAAGGCAAGCGGCCGAGCCCCAGAACGAATCACGTCGTTAACGGCCACTGCTACACCGTCGACCCCAATAGTGTCGAACCTGTTTGCCAGCTGAGCGACCAGTACTTTCGTGCCCACCCCCTCAACCACCAAGTCCAGGTAGCAATCGCCAAAGGGAAAAATCCGCCCATAAGGAAGAACCACGACCTTGCCGTATTGGCTGAAACCATACGTTTTGTTCAGAATACTCAACGTTTTCTTGGACTCAGCTCTCAGATTCCTGTCAACTCCAGCGCCAGCGTAAGTAAGCTTGCGACCCAACACCAACCCCGGTGATCTAGTTAATCGCTCTACTTATAAAATCGCACACGATGCATTCTAGCGCGCTCTGCGTTCTGAGTTCGAAATGATTTTCTTTCTGAAGAGCACGACCACTAACAAGACTGTCAGCATGAGCATTGAGGGTATTCGAATGTTTGGGAATTCGGGGATGGCGCTTGGGCTATCCAAGAATGTTACTGTCGTACCGTCTGTGGTTGCTACTATCGTTCCAGATCTGTAAGTGCCGTATACTGTGACGTTGTAGTTGAGGAGTCTCTGTACTGTCTCTGGGGCTGGATGTCCATAGGAATTGTTTAGACCACAGCTTATGACTGCGTATGTTGGTCGAACGCTATTGAGAAATGCGTCGGTTGTGCCGTACGCGCTTCCATGATGACCGACCTTCAAGACGTCGCCGCGCAGGTCCAATCCAGCGGTGAGCATGCTTTGCTCAGCTCCTGAGCAAGCGTCACCTTCCAAAAGAAAGGCTGTTTGACCCGTCCGAAGCTTCATCACGACGCTGTTTTCGTTTTGATCTGCAAATTCAAGGGGCTGAACCGGGTTAAAAACGGTCAGGTTCACCGTTGAGGTTAGAGTGTAGACTTGTCCTCGCTGAGCTGCAACGAGCGTATGGCTTCTGGCGAGCGTCATGAACTGAGTGTACGCTTGCGTGGTATCTGATTCGTTGTTGATGATTACTTCGTCTACCTGAATGGCTGAGCTCAAAACGCTGATTAGCCCGCCTATGTGATCCTCATGCATGTGAGTAGCCACCATCAGACTTAGATGCGTCACATTCAGTCCGTCAAGATAGCCTAGCAGTACACTTCCCGCCGACTTTGGTCCGCCATCTATTAATACTTCCACGCCATGTGCGTCAACGAGAATCGAATCGCCCTGACCAACGTCGAAAAAACGCACAGTGACCTTCAAATCGGACGCTGCAGCCACCGAGCAGCCAATCTTCAAACTTGAAAATGTCAACGCGAGAGCGACGAAAACAAACGAAGAGAATAATGAAAAAACACGATTTTCTCGCACGGAATTCCTTTTAGCATCGCAGACGTAAAAGATTTACGAAAATCCCCTTGCTTTTGCCCGTGCTGACGGGGACGCCTCCCTCAAACACGAGTTCCAGACTTCAGTGCAAGGTCTTTTTCATAAGGTTTATATGATTTCATGACTTAGTATTCTTGGAGCCACTGGGGAGGAGCAGTGGGAGTGTAATGAGAACCGAAGTTCTGCCTAGTCTACTCTTACTGTCCGTGTTGCTGTGCTCAGCCTTTGCTGGGATCAGACCTGTTCACGCCGATTTCGACGTCCGCAATGCCGCCTATTATGACAGAGTCAATAGTGTTCTTGGACTCACGTCGACGCAGCAGGACATGCTCCGCCAATACGGTTTTGTAACAGTATCCATTCCGAACATGACAACATTCGAGAACTTCTACGGCAACCTAGTCTGGCAGCATGACTTGCCCGTGATCGTCACCACCGATTCCTTCCTTCAACTGTTCCACGTAGTGTTTGATTGCTCCTTGAGAATCTTGGAGAAACAGGAGTTCTACCCGATGCTGCTAAACCTAACGTCGTACGCATTCAACGCTTCGCTGGCCGATTATGCGGCGATATCGCATGACGGTTCGCAGAAGCAGTGGGCCATCGGCAACGCCACGGTCTACTTTGCAGTTGCGTTGTCCCTGCTTACAAACACGGCTGTCAGCGTGCCGCTTGAGCTGTCAGACGATGTGGCTTTCTACCTAGAGAACATATGGTCTAGCAACTTGCAGTTCGTGCCAGCCGCATTTTGGAATGGGATATTAGTTCAGTATGATTTCACTCAGTTCACGGTGAGAGGTCACTATCTGGGCGACCCGCAACTGGAAAGCTACTTCCGCGCCATGATGTGGTACGGCCAGTTCCCCGTCTTCATCCCGCGGATAAATGAAAGCTATCTTTGGAGCGCTCCCCACATAGACGATGTCGCCATCGTCTACATGCGTGACTTGATGCATCGGAACCAACAGTACTTCAGCGAATGGGAGCTTGTGTACAACGTTACAAACGCCCTAGTGGGAAAGAGCGACTCCATCAATCTTCTCAGTCTCGAAACGGCACTTCACAGAGTGTTCGGAGACAATGAGGAATATCTCGACGTAGTGTTGCAACCTAACGGGACAACGGCCTTGAGAAACGAATTAGGGAAGCCTGAATACGCCCAAAGGATTCTGTCCCAAGCCGTGCAGCAGCCGACTCCGGGAGCAATCCTTCAAGCTTATCCACTTGTTTTTCAGTTCATGGGTCAACGGTTCGTTCCCGACTCCTACATCTTCCAAAACCTGTGCTGGGACAAGGTAGGCTACAATTCAACAGGAGACCGAAGGATACTCCCCAAGGGCTTGGACGTCTTCGCCGTCGTAGGATCTCAACGCGCGTCCCAACTGCTCACCACAGACTTCGACTACGCTGGCTTTGAAAGAAACCTGACCTCGTTGAAACAGGAATTCGACAGCTTGAACGAAGAGAACTGGACCTACAGCTCCTACACTTCCTGGATCTACGCGTTGCAGAGCCTCGTCAACGTTAATTATACCAACGATTATCCTGATTTCATGAAGAACATGGCGTGGCAGGACGAAAAACTCAACACCGCCCTCGGCAGCTGGGCTCAGCTGAGACACGACACTATCCTGTATGCGAAGCAGACCTACGTACCCGTATATATTTGCAGCTACCCCGAAGCGTTCCTTGAGCCAAACCCAACTTTCTATTCCAGAATGCAGATCTTAGCCAACCAGACGCTCGAAGCCGTGAACATCCTCAAGCCTGAAATGATTGACAGCACGATCTTGAGCTCATTGAACACGCTGATTGACGCATCAGGGCGTTTCGTAACGATTTCCGAAGAAGAGTTGGCGGGACACGCTCTGACGCCTGATGAGATTTCATTCCTGAAAAGCCTAGTGCAGACTTACGACAGTGGTTGCGGCGGCCCAACCTACAGCGGCTGGTATGTTGACGTGCTTATGAGCATAACTCTTGCCGCAAACTACACTGCCGATTTGAATTCACGCCTAATTGCAGACGTTGCAACATTTCCGCCTGGAGACATGGACTACCCTCCTCAGATTCTTCATGTCGGCACGGGCGACGTCAACGCACTCGTCGCACTTTTCCCCTTGCCCAACGGCACTCTAGTAACTGGCGTGGGACCAGTATTCTCCTACTACGAGTTTCCACTGATAGGCACCAAGCGGTTGAACGACGAAGAATGGAGTGAAATGCTCAACTGGGACAACCAAACCGCCTACCTGCCAGCATGGCTAAAAGATGTGCACGCCCTAGCCGACCCCATCACCCCTGAGTACCCTAATCCAATTATGCTGACCGCTGCTATGGTGATTATTCTAATAAGTGTGGCTATAACGAGACGCGCCAAAATAAACAAGCGCGCGCTAACTTTCCCCAAACCCTCGCACAAACCCCGCCCCTCCAACCTCGCCATCTCCTCCCCCCGCAGAACCGACACTCAAAAACCCCGGAAAATCGAGTAAACAGAAGCCTCAAACCAACATGTTTCAACATTGTTTTGACACTCAAAGAAATCGTGGACTGAGCACTCAAACACAAGGACTCAAAACTCAACATCGGCCCGCGCGCGGCTAGCACGAGTAAGCTTGCGACCCAAGACTAATCCCGCTAATGTAGTTAGCTGTTTAACTTATAAAATGGAACACGCGCGCAAAAACATTTGTAACAAATCAACATTCTTCCAACATACCTGAAACTCTCTTCTCTGACTCTCAGATTGTAACAAAAGCGCCGTCAAAAAAACTTTTGGAACGGTTTGTAACCGTTAGCGAAGCTCGACTTTAGCGCGCGAATTGTATTTCAACAGGAATTTAAGGGCTTCGTGTGTAAACTGGTTTCTGTCTTCTTGAAGCAGGCTCCCATTTCTTGTAAAGAATCAGAATTGCCGTTACTGATGCGACAAGTACTAGTGCACTCAGCGCCGACGGAAATTCTGGAACGATTGTGTCGGATACTGTTGTGTACTGAGGCATGTTTGTGAAGTCCGTTTGGTTCGTGACGAAAGACTGGGCAGTTATCGTGCAGTTGACGACTTGTTCAGTCAGCTGCATGTTAAGATTGGATATGGAGAACTTTTTGACTTCGTTAACGTCTAACGTGGCGCCCTGGTAGATATTGGTTCCAATAACCGTTCCGTTCGAGTTATAGCCAATTGCGTAAACATAGAACCAGTCCGCTTTGACCGTGCCAGTGTTCTTTATCGTGCCGTTCAAGCTTGGGTTAACGCCCAGCACCTGACGATCCATTGTGATTTGAAGCCCAACGGGCAAACTTGCACAGTTCAAGAATGAAACAGTCGCGTTACAGTGATCTATGTTCTGTGAGCCTTTTGCGCTTGATATCATCTCTGGGCCGAACGGTGCCTTCTTCCCAACCATCAGAACGAAAGGATTACCGTACGAAGCGCTCCCGAGGGGAGCAACCTCTCGTGATTGAGGTCACCAGCGCGTTTGAGACGTTATAGCAGTTGACGTTTATCGACACGTTCGTGACCGGCTGATCTCCGACATTGTGGACTTCGCCCCAAACGTAATAATTCATCATTAGTGGCTCATAAAAGCCCCAAACCGACACCGTAACGTTTCCGGCGGCTCTGACCCTTGGCGCCATGGTTCCTGAAAGCACAAATGCAGCCACAATCAAAACTGCACAGACCATTATGCACTTAGCGTGTTTCATGCTTATTCACCCTGGTGACTTGAACCTAACTGCCAATTATGGAGGTCATTGGTTCTTAACGTTTTTGGTGAGTGAATAGTTGAAAGTTTAATTAATGAAAAGGCGAACGCTTTCAGGAATAGTCCATAGTCTATCCACGAAAAGAAGCTCATTCCTCCGAGAATTGGTTTCTGTTACAGAAGCTCAAAAATCCCCAAAAATGATGTTGAGCACATTGTAATTCTGAGAATTGCCGAAAAACTGGGATTGTGACGGATTGTAACAGGTATTTTGTAGCAAAATGATGGGAAAAACCGTCTTTTCTCACTTAGCGCGCGCTATGATAATAGGAGATGAACTGAAAGTGGAAACATGAGAGGCTTGGAGTGGAGATGTCTCCTGCATACCCGATTTCTTTTTGAGTAAAGAAGTGTCTAGGACATGTTGAAACGAGTGTGACAGGTGTTCGTTTTGGCTGACATAAAACTGACCGAGAAGGCACGGAAAGACTGGAATCGTTTGGCTGGAGAGTATCAGGCGTTCCGGTCCGGTAGACGGAATTTAAGAACTTTGCTACCTTCAAAGTTGGACTAAGACAAAGATATTCAGAAAGCGCGCGCCTTAATAGACAATTTAAGGCATGAGAAAGCTTTTATTCTTAATAGGACGACACAAAACAGAGGAAAAGAAAATGACCCTTGAATCAAGCAAAACCTTAGGCGGCATAGGCGCACTACTGATGTTCATAGGGCTTATTCCGTACATTAACTATTTCGGCATCCTCGAAATTGTTGGCGGTATACTTGTTTTGGTTGCATTGCATGGGTTCGCTCGCATCTACAAAGAAAATGGAATCTTCGATAATGCACTTTATGGCTTAATCGCTGGCATAGTTGGTGTGGTCTTAGCAGTGGTAATTGGAATTGCAATCATTCTACCGAATATCAAAGATTTCCTGATAAAGCTGTATCCGAGCTGGAACGGCGACTGGTCAACCATTACGTCGTTTTCAGGTATGACTCCAAACACAAGCAACATCACCTTTGGAGACATTATTCCTTTCATTACAGCAGCAATAGTGATTCTTGTCACACTTTGGGTATTTGCAATAATAGCAACTATCCTTTTCAGACGCTCACTCAAACAACTTTCAGCAAGAACAAACGTAGGATTATTCTCAACGACAGGATTGCTATTTTTGATAGGCGCAGTGCTAATCATTGTTTTTGGATTAGGCCTACTTCTGTTGTGGATTGCAACGCTAATCTTAGCAATTGCCTTCTTCACAATGAAACCACAGGAAACTCAAGCACCTACAACGTGACAGCAACTCGTCTATCGTCAACACTGGTCTAAAGTAAAAGAATAATCTATTTTTCTTTTTTAAAAATTAAGCAAATTGCTTATTTTTAGCGAACGATGTTTGCATCTCCTTGCCTGCGCGCGCTAGACTTGTAGAGCTGTTAAAGGAAGCGTACGGTCTAGAGAACACAGAGACGCCTTAAACGATTTAGCGTGGGTTATTCTTTCAATATCTTAACTGACAGAACAGCGAAGATAGGCATCGCTACTATGGCAACGATGAAAGGGTACTGCGTTGACGTTGCGTATAGAAATCCTCCGACGTAGGGCGCAGCAAACGAGGCGAACATGCACAACGTTTGAGGAACGGCGATCCACCGTGCTCTACATGATTCGGGTGCGGTGGGACCTACAATCGCGCTGAGCATGGACCAAGTTATGTAAGATCCGCCGTTGAAAACGAACGACACTGCAAGGATGCCGAAGTTGCCGGACCACAGCATCAGAACCATCGCCACGGCACCAAAGACCAAAGAAACGGCCAGAGGATACGATTTCCGTTTCATGTCCCCAAGCCTGCCAAGCAATATTCCCAGTACCGCCGAGCTAGCGAAGAGAACGGAGCCCAAAACGCCTATCTCAAAATTAGTGGACTTGTAGACGTCAGACAGGTACGTTGGAACGAAGTTTCTGAACATCATCATTACAAACATGAGCATAGCGAAGAAGACCGATACGGACAGTAGTTTCCGGTTTCTTAGAAGCTTCAGGAATGAATACTCTTTTTCTGAACCGTTCTGCTCATGATTGGCATGCTGGCTTCTGATGAATGAGAGCGTGAAACATGCCGAACCGTAGAAGATGAAGGCCAAGTAGAAGACCGTTTTCATCCCAACCGTACCGGCAAGAAAACCGCCCACTGCCGGAGAAAAGATGTAGCCTAACGACCATCCAGCCGACATTATCGTGAACGTTGAGGTCAGCCTGCTCTTTTCGGCCGAGGTCACTACGTACGCAGAGGCTGCCGGCTGTCCGAGCCAGAATCCCCACATCACCATCCCAGGAATCATTTCGGTCCAGTTTCTGGCAAACGCAAAAATCAGGGGCGCAGGCAACCATGCGAGCCATCCGGCGATCATGATTTTCTTGCGGTCATACCTGTCTGCGAGCGTCCCCGAGATCAGCAGCGTCAAACCTGCCGCTAAGACTGTCAAGGCGTAGAGTGCGCCGATCTGAATCGGATCCACTCCTAGCATGTTGCGCATATAGACAGGCAACAAGTAGGCGAAGAGGCCGTCGCCGAAAGAACCCACCACGTTGGTCGTGAAAATCAGCTTTAAGTCTCTGTTCAGCACTAATCAGCCTCCGATGCAAGACCTTGCAGTACCGTTGTTCATATCGTTTTTCCAGAAAAAGGAAGTTTCTTGTCGAAGAGGTTCAACGCATCTAGTCCGTTGCCAATATAGTAAGTGTTCGCCTGACCTTACGGTTTCCTGCATATTGCCATGAAATGTTCGCTGATTCCTACGCTTGTCTCAAGCACGCAAGTTTTCAAGTGTGTCTCCCACCAGATTTTCCAAGCTCTCGGGTATTTCTTGGCTAACCTGTTTGTCTCCTTTCGATGACCGCTGGCCAGTCCTTCAAGTCCCACCATCTCCAGAACCTCAAGTCCTCTCTTCTCAAGCGATTTCTTCAACTCCTCAGGCTGATAAAAGTGGCACGGAGCAAATCCGTAGCCGCCGTAGTAGTCTCCCGTGTCTCTCATTCTTGGAAAGATTTCGAGTTCTATTTCCTCAGGAAGGCGGATCAATTCAGTGACCAAGACTGCGCTTCTCCCGATAACAGAAACGAAGACAGGTGAGCCTTTCTTCGCAATCCTAATCAACTCACTGATTGCCTTTTCTCTTCTAGCTTCGTCAACGATATGTGACAATGGCCCACCTAGGCAGATAGCAGCATCGAAAACTTCGTTCTCGAACACACTGAGATCGTCAATTGAGCCTTGAATGATTCGACTCACTCTCTTCCGAACTCTCGACCTCTTAACCTGCTTTTTCGCAATTTCCAACATTTCAGGCGACAAGTCGACCAGAACAACGTCGTAACCCATTTTTCCAAGCTCAATCGTGTATCTCCCGGGACCACCGCCCGCGTCTAAGACGAGGCCTTTCATTGGAAGGTATTTTCGCATGAAATACTTCGTAGTGTCGAATTCTAACCTACTGTAAACGTCTCTGACAAGCCTTTTCCATTCTCTAATACCTTGCTCGGAATAGTATTTCTTGACAAGCGTTTCAGCCATGAAAATAGATTTGCTTGTTTGGGAGGGATAAAACTTTGCCCTTTTCTCTCTCTCTCGTTTTCTAACTAACTCTCTCTTACTCCCTCTCTCTCAACAAAAAAAACACACACGCGCACACACAAACACACAGAAAGACAGAATTCATTCTGCACTCTGTTTCTTGTCAACAATAAAAACATGAGGAGCTTTCTGAACAAACTTTAGTCTAGGTTTTTTGTAACTTCAGTTTTGACTCTGGGAGTCGCCCGTGTGCGCTATTCTTTTTCTGTTCGTTTGGCAACCAAGTAATCTGAGGCTAATGAGAACAAGGATGATAGGATAGAGTAGATGAGTATCAGGATGCCACCTGTAACGAACCCGAGTGAGGCTGGTTGTAGCAAGGTTATTTGCTGTATCCTCCATGAATTCAAGTCCTCTTGAATTGCTGTTTTCTCGTCTGATGTTACATCTGATTGCGTTAGTCGTTCCCTCATTCCACCGATAACCGAAGCTGGATACCATTGAAGAACAAGCCCGATGAAAAGAATTGCTGCACCCGCTGCATACCATTTACTGAGACTCAAATTCTGAGACATGGAATCTGATTTGATTTGATTAGTATAAAACGTTTGGGTTTGCGCGCGCGAGCGATTCCGTGTAATGGTGAGCCATCAGATTAACCCCCTTTGACGAATCTTCCTTTAGCATCTCTGAACACTACGTGCCTGTGTCCTCTCAGGTTAACGACTGTCTCTCTCCTCTCAGGTCTTTCATAATGTCTAACAGGTTTTGGAGACACTCTATGAACATATTTTGGTCTGTATCCTCTGACTGTAATTTCCCTGCGAAGTATTCCTGACCGTTTTGCTTCAATTCTGAGAGCTTCAAGCTGTTTAGGAGTATCCTTCATTTTTGTGTTATCTTGTCAGCTTTCGCGCGCGCAAAACCTTCCGCAAGATCGAACATCGGCACTTACTGTTGAGCATGATGCGTATGAAAAGCCTTTTCAGCGACTTATCTAAACTTTGTATTGGTTTCCATCATGTCGAACGCGTCGGGTGCAGAGTCAATTCTCGATCAGGCGTTTCAACGGGAAAAAAGTTTTGACTGGTTGGGGGCGGTCGAGTGCTACAGGAAAGCTCGGGGTATTGTTTCTATTCACGATTTCTTGAGGGTTGGCGACATTCACGAGAGTGGGGGCTACGCACTTCACCGGGCTGCCATGCAAGCTGAGGGCCCTAACGAATTCCGGGAAAGGATGCGTCAAGCAGTTGCAGAGTGGGAAAAGGCAAAGGAGTGTTACGGAAGCCTGGGCAAGATTGAGAAAACACGAGCTGTTCGCTGTGACGCCATGATCGCCTATTCGAGTTCTTGGCTCACGTCAGAGACATCTGAAAAGAAAAGACTGCTGGATGAAAGCTGGAGACTGACGAAGGAATGCTTAACCGCCTTCGACAAGGCTGAGAACCCTAGGGAATATGGAAGAACGTACAACCGCCTTTTGGCAGGGGCTCTTTACGGGTTCTTGCTCGAATGGGACTATCACGCTCGCCTAAAGAGGATGAAGGAAGCGCTCGAACATGGAGAACGGGCGATATCTCTTCTCTCCGCCTCTGGCGACCCTGAGCTTGTGAAAACCTACATTGGAACAGGACTCTGTGAAGCCGCGTTCACTTACTATTTCAGGGAATATCCTGAGAAGGAAGAGGGACACAAGAAGACCAGAGCCCACTGGGAGAAGGCGAAAGAGCTATCTAAAGAAACAGCGGCCGTCGAACTGCTGTCTGACATTGCACTAACGGGTTATGCTCCCGGAGATGAAGGCTCAGACGAGGCTTTGAAGACTTTTGAGGAAGCACTGGACTATGGCCGAAAGACGAAGGACAGACTGATAACCGGCTCTGCACTTGCCATGTTGGCCTATCACACTTGGTGGAAAAAGAGCGACTATCCAGAGGAGACCATCAGACTCATGGAAAAAGGTTTGCAGTATGCAGAAGAAGCTAAGAATCATTTCTCTCAGATATCTTTCACCAGCGTGAGCAAAGGCGTGGCTTGGGCTGAATTTCCCTACCCAGAGTACTATAGACGAGCGGCTTCTATCGAAACTGACATGGACAAAAGGCGGCAACTGATAAGAAAAGCCGTTGAAGCTGCGCCGGAAGCACTGAAAAGGGCCCTCGCCTCGGGATTTGAAGAGAACGCTGTCTATGCACACCATATGTCCCGCACTGTCCTCACAGAATTTGCTGAAGCAGAGGAAGACGCCGAGGAAAAAAAGAGCATTCTTGAAAAGACTCTGCAGGAAGCCAACGAATGTGTGAAGCTCGTTGAGCAGGTTGAGACTCACAACTACTGGGATCGAGGAATAATGCAAGGAACCAGAAGTCGCGTAGAGTATGACCTTGCCCTCCTGGAGAGGGACCCTGAAAAGAAAAAGAACGTGCTTCAAGACGCAGTGCTGGATATGGAAGCGGCATTGAAACTCTGCAGGAAAGGCTTGGTGCTCTATGAGGGGAAAGCTCCACACTCGATGCTTATTCTAGTGGCAGCAGGGACATCTATGATTGGAGATACTTTGGATCGTCTTTACAAACTCACCAATGACAAGGAGTACCTGAAGAAAGCCGCCGTAGCCCTCGCTGAGGCAGCCGAAACATTCCAGCAGATTGACATGAAGAATCTGGTCGCCGAGTGCCTCTGGAAAGCCGCACGAGTCTACGACGATTCTGGCGAGTACATGAAGGCAGCTCAAAACTTCGATCTTGCCTCAGACAACTACAAAAATGCGGCAGAAAAGGTTCCCCAACTCAAAGAACTCTATACAGACCACTCGCTCTACATGCAAGCTTGGAGCGAAATCGAGAAAGCAAGACATCACCACGTGAGACAAGAGTACGGCTTGGCAAAAGAACACTTCGAAAAGGCTGCGGACATGCACAAATCGCTCAAGCAATGGAATTATCTGGAGCCGAACTACGCAGCTTGGGCTCACATCGAAAACGCAGAGGAACTCAGTCGAAAAGACCAGTGCGAGGAGAGCATCAGAGCATTTGAACAGGCAGCCGATCTTCTCAAGGAAACCAAGAAGTCCATTCAAACACGGTTGCCAAAGATTGAAAAACCCGATGAGAAAGAAATGGCAGTCGACGTTCTCAACGGAACCGACTTGAGACTCGAATACTGCACGGCCCGAGTCGCCCTGGAAGAAGCAAGAATCCTTGACAAGAAAGGCGACCACTACTCCAGCTCAGAGCATTACTGCCAAGCAGCCGAGACTTTCGGAAGAATGGTTGCTGCACTGGAGTCTGAGCAGGAGCGGAACGAAGTCAGATTCATGATCAGTCTTTCTCAAGCCTGGCAGAAAATGACAATGGCCGAAGCTGAGGCTTCACCCAAACTGTATGCTGAGGCGTCCGAACTCTTCGAGAAAGCCAAGGACTTCTGTCCAAACGAGAAAACAAAAATGCTGGTGCTTGGACACAGCCACTTCTGCAAGGCTCTTGAGGCGGGAACAACATTCGTGGACACTAGGGATCTGGCAGCACACGACACCGCGTTGCAGCAATTGGCAAGCGCCTCCAACTACTATGTGAGAGCAGATTTTGAAAACGCTTCGGAATACGCTAAGGCCACGAGGCTCCTCTTCGACGCGTTTGCCTACATGGACAAGGCCGAAAAAGAAAACGAACCGGAAAAGAAAACCAGATTGTACGCAATGGCTGAGAAAATCTTGCAAACATCGGCTGGCTCGTACACGAAGGCCGAGCACCCGGAGAAGAGGGAACAAGTGCTGAGACTGCTGGAGAAGACGATGGAAGAACGCGAGCTGGCCACATCTCTCGCGGAGGTCTTGCACGCCCCTTCGATTGTTTCCACGACGGCAACTTTCACGGCTCCCACGCCGACGCGTGAAGAGGCAGTGGGCTCAGAAAGGTTCGAGCACGCCGACATACAAGCCAACGTGATAATCCGACCGAAAGAACTGAAAGTTGGCGAAAACCTCGACTTGGAATTGGAAATAGTCAACGCCGGAAGGGGTCCAGCGCTGCTCATGAAGGTAACAGAACTCATTCTCCAAGACTTTGACTTGGTGGAGAGGCCTGAAAAATACCGTGTAGAAGACAGCTACGTCAACATGAAAGGAAAACGACTTGACCCATTGAAGACTGAAGAACTGAGAATCAGCCTAAGACCCAGAACCCAAGGAGTCTTCGAGCTGAAGCCAAGAGTGCTCTATCTCGACGAGAACGGCAAGTATAGGGTTCACGAGCTTGAACCTGTGAGCGTGATTGTGAAGGAACTAGGAATCAAGGGCTGGCTCAAAGGGGAAAAATGAATTACTAACTCGCGCGCGAACCTTTTCTGCCCTTGGCGATCGATTGAGCACACTGGTTTTCCTGAGTTTTGCATATCGAAACCCCTGACTGAAAAGCACGATTGAACTTTCAATTCCATGCGTAACGGGCAAGCAGCAATTCTCGCCTACTTCCATTCGTAACCAGTGCCGCTAAGCTCCATGGTTATCGGATCAGTAATGCCTTCATCGACAGCGATGAAGCCGTTCATCCAAGAGAGCCTTTGAGAAGTAGTCATGAACTGTATGATATTCACGCTCTTGCTCTTCCCTGCTTCGGACTTGCCGAGGGAGTAACACTTCCACACCACGGAATCCCCGTCCTGCGTCGTAAATATCCCCTGGCCTGTTCCGCTGAAGAACCCGCCAGGCACCTCAATAATGTCCATTGTTCCAATGTTTCTGCCACTCGGGGCTCGGCCTAGACCCTTGACCTCAGTAGCAAAAGTCTCTTCCATACGTACACCTTCAGGACCTACGGACTTCACTGAAATTCCTATCACTTTGCCCTTTTCCTCCCACATCTTTTCCCCTAAAACCAACTTTCTCACCTCCACAAAAGTGTCAATGCTTATCACATTTAACACTTTCCAATCTTCCCGAAGTCCCATGCAGAGCAAAAACCATAACTTTGATATCATTTGCCAAAGCTTCCTTAACCAAGACTGAACACAGGAAATCTGTGTGCGCTAGCTCTGCGTCGTAGTGTCGTTATACCGCGCTGAGCTTTCGTCGCGGTAAACGCGAACATTCCATGGTTGAGCCAGAAAATGAAATCGCTTCCAGATAGGCAAAGCGTGCACTTTCCACCGTTCTAACTTCTGGAACGGAACTGTACTAACGCTTAGCATAATATGGCATGGTGTCTTTGTACCTTAAGCAGGTGACTAACTCGATGGAAAAACAAATCAAAAGAAAAGCCATTCTCTACGGAATTGCGGCAATCCTTCTTGCCTCAACCTTTGGCGCAGTCCTCTACAACTACGGAGTTATCCAGACGATACTGAATCCCGCTGCTCCCCCAGTCCCGGTCGCACATTCTTCTTTTCTGGCCACTTTCTCCTCGGCTGAAGCGCTGAAGAGCTTCTTGGAAACCAACTCGCAAACGCAGGGGCCGTTTTCACTTTATGGACCTGCAGACCTTAAGGTGTTCGGCTCCCCCAGCGGACCTCTCTTACCCGGCTCGATCAATGCTTTTAGTGTGACTTTGAATCCCCTGGACGAAAGTTACCAGCATTCAGCAACGAACATTCAGGTCGCAGGAGTTGACGAAGCAGACACGGTGAAAACAGACGACAACGGCTACATGTACGTTCTGTCAAACGACACCGTCTATATACTAACCGCCTACCCGCCAACACAAGCCCGAGTGCTCGCCAAGATCAAGTTCACCGACATGTATCCCATTGGAATCTTCGTCAGCGGCGAAAGACTGGCTGTACTGGGATCGCAATACAGTTATACCACCCTCATGTTTCCACTTTACAACAGATTCTACGTCGCCGACATCGAAACCTACTTGAGGCTCTATGATATTCATGACAGAAGCAATCCCGTCCTCATCAAAGACCTTGTCTTGACCGGTAGCTACTTCAACTCAAGAATGATCGGCGATTACGTGTACTTTGTCGCGAGCAAACCAGCTTACACGGTTAACGACACGATCTTTCTGCCAGAAATCGTCATGAACGGAAGAGCCACGGAGATAGCTCCCACGGATATCCGCTACTTCAACGGAACGGACGAATACTACCAATACACGACGTTTGTCGCAATGAACATCCAGAACACGACAGAAGCACCGACGTACCTGACAACTCTGCTCGGAGGGACGAGCAACATGTACGTTTCCCAAGAGAACATGTACGTGACATTCCAAGACGGGTACTGGGGTGGAAACACAACAATCTATCGCATACACTTGCAAGCTAGCAACATGACCGTCGAAGCCAGCGGCAAAATTCCAGGACAAGAACGCAACCAGTATTCAATGGATGAATACGGCGACTACTTCCGAATACAAACCCAAACTTGGTCTGACGGAGTCAGCAAGACAAACGTGTACGTGCTCGACATGAACCTCAGCATCGTGGGAAATCTCTCGAACATCGCCGTCGGAGAGAACTTCCACTCCGCCCGTTTCATGGGCAACAGATGCTATCTCGTAACCTTCCAGAACACCGACCCGTTGTTCGTAATCAACCTTACAGACCCGACTTCACCGACGATTCTTGGCAATCTGACGATACCCGGATACTCAGACTACCTTCATCCATACGACGAGACTCACCTCATCGGCGTGGGCAAGAACACAGTCGAAGCAGAAGAAGGAAACTTCGCGTGGTATCAGGGAATAAAAATATCCCTCTTCGACGTAAGCAACGTAACCAACCCCGTGCAAGAAGCGAGCTACGTAATCGGCGACAGAGGCTCAGACACACCAGTTCTAACGGATCCCAAGGCGTTCCTTTTCGACAAATCCAGAAACCTTCTCGTAATCCCAGTCATGGTGGCAAAAATAGACGAAAGCAAATATCCCAGCCCGGTTCCATCCTCCGCTTACGGAGACCCAGTGTGGCAGGGTGCCTACGTGTTTGACATATCATTGTACCACGACCTGGTGTCGGAAGGCAACATCACCCACTTGGACAACGGCGCGAGCATCAACGACCAAGGATACTGGGTCACGAGATCACTGTACATCGAAGATGTCTTATACACAGTCTCAGACCGAATGATAAAGATGAACAGATTAGACGACATGAGCCTGATAGGCCAAGTCCCGCTCTCCTAAAACTCCCCATCTTTTTCTCCATTCGTCGATGAACACACGAAGCGCGCGCTATGAATGAGTTTAAGTGTTCTGAAATCGACGTGACAGGGTATGAGCACGACAATAGCGGATGCACGTACCGAGGATCTCGAAGATTTGGTAACCATCTACAGTTCCCCGCACCTGTATCACAATCGAGAAGAAGCCGGCTGGTTCGTGAAGTCATTCTTTGACTATCATCACATAAAGGTCATCAAACATCAAAAGAGAATCATCGGAGCCGCTTTCTGGAACGTCATGGAAGAAAAACACCACGGACTAGCGCAGATTGTAGACATCTGGATTGACGAAGAGTCCAGGAGAAAGGGAATAGGCGAAAAACTACTCAGAATGATTATCCTAGACATGAAACAACTCTTCGTCAACAGCAACCACGTTCTCAGAAAAGTGCTGGTCACCACGGGCGACGACAACGAACCCGCCAAGAGACTCTACGAAAAAATAGGGTTCAAAAAAACCGCAGTCCTAGCGGACTTGTTTGCCAAAGGAGACAATGAAACAGTATATGTCCTGACAAACAACACCCAACGCCCGCCGCCCGACGAATTGAGACCCCAAAAAAAACACGAATTGAGCACTCAAACACAAGGACCCCCGCACCAACATCGCAGCAACATGCCACAACAACGTTTTGACACTCAAAGAAATCACGGATTGAGTACTCAAACACAAGACCTCGAAACCCAACATAGGCCCGTTTGCCCAGCATAAGCTGCAACGTTGTCTCCGAGCATTCTTCCGTCGTCTTACACTCTGGCAGTTAACAGCATCTCAAGCAAAACATAATACTGCCTTAGGAAGTCAAGACCTTCCTTGCTGGCCCTGTAGAAAATCCTGCTCCTCCTGATTTCAACTTCAAGAAACCCTATCTCAGTCAAAGACACCAGGTACTTCTTGACTTGCATACAGTTGATGCGCGCATGTGTCATGATGGAGAAGGGAGTGGCACTAGAAGCCTTAACGGCCTCCAGTACCAAACCTATGATCTCAAAGTGGCTCCTATACTTCTTGTGCAGAGGCTCCAAAGTACTCAGACTATACTTCTTGCCAATCGGCAAGCACAGTAACTCCGCGCTCCTCACACGGTCTCCCATGCTCCGCACCAACCTATACATAGCTTCATTGACAATCTTAGAGCTTGTTTCCGTTGAACGAGTTGAAAACAGACCCTCCAGACACGTAAACCTATTGAAAATAAGTATTCAGGCCACGAAGCATTTATTATATTGTTTCAACTGACAGTATTGAATGGGTAGCGAGCTTGTCTGACCCTAGATTGACGCCAAGCGAGATACAGTTCCTACAGGAGACTATGAGCGCAGATTACAAGATTAGCAGCATACGCTTGCGCGAGGGCGAACATCAGTTCGGCCTCGCCAAGGCAATAGCCTCCTTCCAGCTGGAACTGTACTTCCCGGATGTTAAAGACATCATAAAGAGACTGTACGGAGAGGAGAAAACAGCCGACGTTCAGCTGGTACGAAAAATCCAGACAATACTGAAGAAAATGGAGAAAAGCAACATAGTCAAGATCTTACCAAAGAAGAAGCCTTGGGAACTGCAGAAATACGCCCTTTCAAGCTTCAAATTCCAAGACGTTGACAAGAACATGACCATTCTGGCAACGGACGAACAGATAAAGCAGGCCCAGAACCTGCTGAACTCCACGTTAAATCGGCTTCAGGAAAGCCCCGTAGGCAAACTCAACGTCCAAACCAAAGCTTACACGTTTGCTCTTGCATTGTTGGTCGCCGCATCGTATGCCACGATTCTTTGGGATGTTATACAGCCCGTTGTCAGTCCAATCATCTTCGTGTCTGCTTTTCTGTTAGCCATCGCAGGTTCTTTCGTGCTCGGAAGTACACTGTCAAGGCAGGATATGCACGTTCCAACCTAATGTCAGGTGATTTGTATGAGTACAAAGAAATCGGTCAAATTCGAAAAAACCATTTCAGTTCTGTGCCTAATCCTGTGTCTGCTGTCAATATTACCTTCCGGGTTCGAACTGCCCGCAAAAGCAGACTCCGATATTGTAACTGTCAACCCCTCTGAGTCAATTCAGGCAGCCATCAACAACAATGCAACAACAGGAAGCACCATACTCGTCCGCGCAGGAACATACCAAGAAAGCCTAGTAGTTAACAAAAGCATCTCCCTGATCGGCGAAGGCAGAGACCAAACAATCATTCAGGGAGAAAACAACCAGTTCATCATCAACATAACGGCCGACAACGTTATCATCGAAGGTTTCACGATTCGAAGCGATTTAAACCCCGACAGCGGAATAAGCATGTTCAGTTCCAAGGGAAATACCATAAGCCACAACACAGTGGAGAATTCTCAACAGGGAATTGTCCTCCAATACTCCAGCGACAACGTAATCTCGGACAACACAATAACAGCAAACACGCAAGGCGGAATCAACATTTACTTCACCTCGAACAACAACACACTCTCGGGAAACCTGATTTCAGGCAACAACGGAGGGTTTGGCATCTACGTTTCCGGCGGTAACATTCTCTCAGGCAACACTCTTGCCGGCAACTACCCGGGAGACGTCATCTCGTTCAGCAGTTATAACACTTTTTACGACAACAACTTCTACGACACGATCCAAGTTGACAGCTACGGCGTGGGAAACACATGGTACTACGCAGGTGAAGGCAACCACTGGAGTAACTATGCAGGTCATGACCGCGGAGACGGAATAGGCAAAGAAGCCTACAACCTGACCGCGGGCATCAGAGATCCCTATCCTTTAATGGGAGAATTCTCCAGCTTCGACGCAACCCTAGCACGCGAAACGTATCAAATATCCCTCATCAGCAACTCAACAGTCTCTGACTTCGGGTTCGAAGTTGGAACAGAAACAGGGAACAAGATAATACAGTTCAACGTAGCAGGCTCAGAAGACACGGTCGGTTTCTCGCGCATCGCGATTCCAAAGGGGTTAATGAACACCTCAGTCAGCGTAATCGTCGGTGGAGAACAAATCACTCCGACTCTGCTGAACACCCAAAACACCGCATTCAGCTACCTATACTTCACATACCCGCAGAACAACCAGACAATCCTGATAATCTCTTCAAAAACCATGGATCTCTACAACCAACTCTTAGACGAGTTCCTCACGTTGAACGCAACGTACTATGGACTTCTTGGCAACTACACCGCGCAGCTGCAAGCAGACTTGCACAATCTGAACACGACGTATAACGGACTCCTCAGCAGCTACGCTGATCTGCTGGGAAATTACAGTCAGCTTCAACAAAGCTACTTGGACTTGAATCGTTCCTATCAAGACCATCTTTCAGATTACAGTCAAAACCTGCAAAACGTGCGAAGCCTAATGTACATCTTTGCGGCCGTCTCAGCAATTCTCATAGTGATCACCGTCTACTTCTCAAAACACGCGCATTCGCGTCCAACCAAAGCTCCGGAAGAGAGAGATCGATTCTGAGCTGACCATTCAGTTCTGCTGTATAACTCCGACCTTGCATGAGAGAAAGCTAAATAAAAGTTTAACCCTATTCCCGTCTTATCAGCTTTTAGTGTATGGCGCGGTCGTAGTCCAGCCTGGCTAGGACATCGGCTTCCCAAGCCGACGACCCGGGTTCAAATCCCGGCGACCGCACTGATAGACGAGTGCAGACATCGGATGTTAAGAGGCACATTTTGACACGTGTGATTATAAGGACATAAACATGGCCTTGACCTGTTGAATGCCTCGCATTCCTCTGACCCTTCCGATTAAATCGAGAATTCGCTTGTTTTTTCCTTGGGCAATGAATATTTCCAGGCAATACTTGTCATCAATGTGCCTATGGACGTTCTCCACGACTACATCGTCGAATTCGTGCCTGACCTCTGTCATCTTCAGGTCAACGTCTCTCCTGGCGTAGTCGCACGTAATCATTATCGTGGCGGCTACTTCGCCAGTCTCTGTTCTGGCAATGTCCGATTCAGCAATGAGGTTTCTTATCGCGTCTCGGAAGGCTTCTGACCTGCTGTAGTATCCGCGTGTTTTCATGAAATCGTCGAACTTTGTGAGAAGGTCGCCTGGAAGGGTTATGCTTATGACAGTCATTCAAACCACCCACGGCAGCTATTAACATAGCAGGATATTGATATTAGCCTATTAATATTTTGCCCGCGTTCATTAGCACTAATTTAATATGGTAACCTGCATCTTGCTGAATATGATGCGGGATGAGCTGGACGGACAAACCAGAACCGGAACAACGTGAGCGGCGTGAAAGCAACAGAACGTGGATCTTTCTAGCGTTGGCATTCGGTCTGACAATTGCCATTTCAGGCTTGCTCGATCTCTTGCTACAAGGAATTCCGCTTGGTTTTGCGATACCGTTGCTGAACACGCCTGCAAGCGTATCGAGGATAGTCTACTATGTCGCCGTCATTGCAGGAGGAGTGTACGTTGGTGTTCTTGGTTTGAAGGAGCTTATCGT
The DNA here is from genome assembly GCA_049516875.1 of Bathyarchaeia archaeon. GTDB lineage: Archaea > Thermoproteota > Bathyarchaeia > Bathyarchaeales > Bathycorpusculaceae > JBEKCD01. The sequence continues at coordinate 525,313 of JBEKSS010000001.1, forward strand.
GGAGAGAAGGTTTTCAGTGGAGTTTTTGATGTCTGTTGCAGCCTTGGGTGCCGCGTATTTGGGTTTTCTTTTTGAGGCTGCAACCGTGCTTTTTCTGTATTCGCTGGCAGAGTATTTTGAAGGCTACATACAGGATCGCGCGATGAAAACGGTTGAGAAGCTTTCGCGGTTCATGCCTGATAAGGCTTCGATAATTGAGGATGGTTCTGAAAAAACGATTGATGTGAAAGAAGCCCGGGCGGGCATGATTATGATGGTGAGACCCGGAGAAGGAATCGCGCTTGACGGCAGTGTGGTTGAAGGCTGTTCTTCTGTTGATCAATCACTTGTTACGGGAGAGTCCGTTCCGATTCTGAAGAGGGCTGGAGACTGCGTTTATGCAGGCACTATGAACTCGGGTGGCATTCTCAAAGTGGCTATAAACAAGGGTGCTGAAGACACGTTGGTGTCCAGAATCGTGAAGCTTGTCGTTGAATCTAGGAAGAGAAAGGCATCGATTGAAAGGTTGGTTGACAGGTTTGCCCGCGTCTACGTGCCGATTGTCATAGGCCTTGCCGCGTTCACGGCACTGGTAATCCCAAGGTTGACTGGTGGATCATTCAGCATGTGGCTCTATAGATCCCTAATTCTCCTGGTGATTTCCTGCCCGAGTGCTTTCGTTATTTCGGTTCCGGCAACCATTTTCACGGCCGTGACTGTTGCCGCCCGAAAAGGAGTTCTCGTTAAGGGGGGAATCTACATTGAAAAGTTGGCGAAAGTCAAAGCTATTGTCTTTGACAAAACGGGCACATTGACTTTGGGAAAGCCTGTCGTGAATGATGTTGATTCCATCGAAAAATCTGGTCAGCATGCTTTGAAATATGCGGCCGCGTTGGAACAGTTCTCAAATCATCCGCTTGCTCAAACCATCGTCAGAAAGGCAAAGGAGCGCAATCTCAATTATGACGAGCTCGAGGTCAAGAACGTGGAAGAGGTTCCGGGCAAGGGCATGGCGGGTTATGTTGATGGCGTTCATGTTGTTGTTGGTAACATGGACTTTATGAAACAGCACGATTGCAACTGCGAACGGATAAGTGAGAGTTATGAAAATGAGAAGCATACTGCAGTGTGTGTCTCGATGGACAAGACTGCTGTGGCTTCCTTCTGTGTTATGGACGAGGTTAGAAAGGACGCAGCTGAAGCGGTGAAGACACTGAAAAAGTCTGGAATTCATACGGTGATGTTGACAGGGGATAAGCAGGAAATAGCAGAGGAGGTCGGGAGAAAACTTGGTATCGATGATGTGTATTCTGGACTTTTTCCCGAAGACAAGCTGAGGATTCTTGGTCAGATCAAGGCAGAGTATGGAACAGTGTCGATGGTGGGTGACGGCGTTAACGATGCTCCCGCTCTTGCAGCTTCAGACGTGGGAATCGCGATGGGGAGCAGCAGAGTAGACGTTGCCGTGGAATCGGCCGACATCGTGCTGGTCAAAAACGAATTATCTCAGATCCCGTACCTTGTGAAGCTCAGCAATGAGACCGTGAGTATTGCTAAACAGAACATAGTTGCATCGTTGGCCGTCAAAATCGTTCTCGGCGCCCTCGGGCTGTTCGGGTTTATTCCGTTATGGTTTACCGTGGCTTCGGGTGACGATGGCGTAACCATGCTTCTGCTCTTGAACACTCTGCGTCTGACACAAGTAAGGACATAGCGCATGCTTGGACTTTTCTAGTTATGTGCGAGCGCACAGCCTACCCGCCGCGTCTGCTGATGATGCTAGTGTGTTTGGTTTCCTAAGTGGGATGCGTGCACGGTTGTTTGTGTTGGGTCTTGAGGCCTTGTGTTTGAGTACTCAAACCGTGATTTCTTTGAGTGTCAAAACATTGTTGAAACATGTTGGTTTGAAGCTTTTTTTACTCAATTCCGCGAGGCTTTTGAGGGTCAAAAGTTGGAGGGTCCGCGAATGTTTCTGGGAGTTCGGGGGCAGTGGTGACGGAAAGAGTGTGGGTTGTGGAATATGTCTCGTGAGATGGTTGCCGATAGAATTAGGGATGTCGTTGGCGGATGTGCTTGTTTACTGTGGGCACACTGTGCGAGATGTGGGCTGCCCGTTGGGCTGGGACTCGGAGTGATAGAGAAAAGGGAGGGGGTTGTTGAAGATGTTCAGTGTGGTCCGAATACTCCGGCGAACACGAGCCAGGCTAGGAGTGTTTTTGCTACGAAGCTGAGGACGATGTAGGTTCTTTCGCCGTATAGGTAGTCTTTCCAGCGGCCAACGCCCTTGTACTGCAGGACCATGTTGACTGCGAAGACCATGAAGAGTAGGAGATAGGTGAAGAGTATGAAGTACACGAAGGTTGGTGGACCTAGACCCGGGCTTGCTGAGGTGACGGCGCCTACGAAGTAGGCGAAAATCACGATCCATGGGAGGCCGCCGGAGATGCAGCCCAGGTTGAAGGCGGACCAGTTGGTCTTCTCGGTTTTCTGGTTCACGAATTCCATCAGGTACCCGAACATTATCATCATTGCGTTCAGCACAAAAATCATTGTGAGTGACCAGAAATCCAGGATGCCGACGAACGTTGATATCAAGGCTATCATTATGGAGCTTGAGAGGGCGTACTCGTACCAGCGGTAGGGATTCATGCCCTTCTTCAGGTTCTCGTTGTAGCTCTTGTTCTTCGGATAAGCAATCGTGAAATGGGCTATCGCAGAAATCAGAGGAAAAGCCGCAAGTATCACCCCTAGGTTGTTGAATGTGAAAAGGGATTGGATGCTCGGCAACCACGGTGGAGGACCCGCTGCATTGAGATAGAAAGTGTACACCTTCACTGGCCAGTTAAGCATCAAGCCCAAAGTCAACATTAGAATTCCTTGGATGAGATGTAGAACACCCGCGGCAGCGTTGAAACGCTTCAGATACGCAAAAGAAATAGGCGAATGAGCGATTATTTCCTGTCTTTCTTCATAGTTCATGAAACGAAATATTATCAAGAAATGTTAATATGCTTTTGCAAGCTTTCTCCATGCCTATTGTTGCTTTCGATTTGGGTTTTCGCTTTGGTTTAAGTGATTGTGTTGTGGGTACGTGGTGCGTGGATTCGGTGCAGTTTTGAAGTGTTTAGTCGCCGGCGGAGATGCAGCATTCGTCACATACGCGGCGGGTTTTCTGCAGAGAGCGATGGAGGAACAGCTCGGACGTTTGCTATACCTGCAGTTTCAGTTTGCTCATGTAGAGTTCCCGGAGCTTTGCGAGTTTCGGTGCGATAACCAGACTGCAGTAAGGTTGTTCTGGGTGACGTTTGAAGTAGTTTCTGTGGTAGTCTTCAGCCTCGTAGAAGACTCTGAACGGTTCCAACTGTGTTACTATGGGTGCATCGAAGATTTTTTCTTCAGTAATTTCTTTGATCACCTGCTCAGCAATTGCTTTCTGTTGATCGTTGTGGTAGAATATTACTGAGCGGTATTGAGTGCCGACGTCTGGACCTTGACGGTTCAGGGTCGTTGGATCGTGCGTTGAAAAGAATATTTCCAAGATTTCCTTATAGGATATAGCGTTAGGATCGAAGGTGATTTGCACGGCTTCTGCGTGTCCTGTTGTTCCTGTAGAGACTTGTTCATAAGTCGGGTTCTCCAGTTTGCCGCCGGAATAGCCAGGTTCAACTTTTTCCACGCCTTTCAACTGACTGAAAACGGCTTCGGTGCACCAAAAACAGCCCCCACCGAGAGTTGCCACTTCCATTCGTTTTGTGGCAGCCGGTTTCAACTTTTCTTGACTCACGAACATCAACCCATAAAAATGCAGAGTTGAAGCCCGTCCAATCAGTGTGCATCAGTCAGGTTTTTTAGGTGCTTTTCCTCCAATCCTACTCCTGGCACGCCGTCCAACCGTTTTTTGACTTTTCCTTTTTCAAAGAGAAGCACTGTGGGCACAACTTCCACGGAGTATTTCTCACAAAGGCTCGCCTTGTCGTCGGTCACGATCCGCAGACACGTAAGCGGTTTGTCCTTAGCATACTTCTCAAATACCGGCAAGAACCTTTGAGAAAAAGGGCACCAAGACGCGTAGAAAAGAACGACAACTCTGTCCTTGGATTTCAGTACATCATCAAGACCATACTCGACATCGATTTTACTCATCAAACATCCCTCCTGGTTCATGCTATTCTGGGTAGTGACTGCTGTCGCAGAAAGGCTTGTTGGAAGACTTGCCGCAACGGCAAAGAGTAACGCGATTGCGGATTTCATAAGTCTTACCGTCGGCAGACTCAATCGGAATCCCGCCGCGCACCCAGATTGGACCGCTCACGCTGACCTGAGGATCTTCAATCAATCCGATGGATCGTTCGAATTTAGGCTCAAGTGGTTTCCGGGTTTTTTTATCCCAAACCACCAGACGGCCAGAGGGACAGTCTCCAGCCTCTTCTATGGCAATTCTCTTAGCTTCCGGGTTGCCTGATTGTGGGATAAGGTTCCAGATTTGGCCAGCTCGGTGGCAAAAACGAGCGGATGCGCATAAGTCCTTAGCATCGGTCAATGTTAAGGCTGGACCGTCTATCTCTTCGGCTTGGTCGATATAACGCTCTCGGCTAGCCGTTTCCGTGCCGTCAAAATTGATTTTTACGTGTGTTCCGTCGCAAAACGGTTTGTTCTTGGATTGCCCACAACGGCAAAGGGCGCAGTTTTCCTTTAATTCGAGTTTATTGCCCGGGCGCCATTCATTCGGAATTCCGTCAGTATCGATACTAATTATTTGTGTGACTAATGGAACTCCACCGGAAACAAGATAGGGACCATTCTTACTTGCTCTGATCTTGCATCCACTATTTTTGACTTCGTTCCTGACTTCTTTTTTGGTTCCCAAATGCACTTGATCCCCTTTTACATATCTTGTTTCTTTCCACAACCTTTTGAAGTTGCCGATGCTTTTCTTTGCTTCGATATCCCCTTTTTACCAAACGGCATATATCGTTAGGCAAGACAGACGCGCGTGCCCGTAACGTTGGAATCACATACTGATTCAAAGAGATTCGACTAAAAACATTCTGTAACATTATCCGGAGTGTTTCTGTAGAGGGCAGGGTGGGATTTGAACCCTATCTCTGATGGCGATTTTTCCCAAATCTCTTCAAACCGTCTTCCTTATGTTTAGAGAGTCAAAAGACTGTTGTGTTGGTTGTGACACGATTGGCAGTAGCACGGACCAATCCGCAAATCTTGGCAGAACGCACTGTAATATATAAGGTTCGCAGTAAAATCGATTAGGCACAGGCGAATTTGGAGATGCGGCTGAATGAGTAAGGTCAGAATTCCTCTCTATCACGTTGACGCTTTCACCAAGGAACCTTTCAAGGGTAATCCTGCAGCTGTGTGCTTTCTGGAGCAGCCCTTCAAAGACAATGTACTCGGAGCCATTGCAGCAGAGATGAACTTGTCTGAAACTGCCTTTCTGCGGAAACTTGCGCAGAAGTCTGTCAAAGACCAACAATTCTTTTCTCTCCGATGGTTTACGCCGAAGACGGAAGTGGATCTTTGTGGTCATGCAACCCTCGCAACCGCCGCAGTCCTTTTCTATGAAATTAGAATCCGAGCGGCTGAGGTGTCCTTTGAGACGAGAAGCGGAATATTGACCGCAAGACTTGAAGACGGTGGAATCCTCTTGGACTTTCCAAGCTATGAGACGATACCTGCTGATCCAAGCCGCGATTTTCTGGGCGCATTAGGGATTGACGATTTCATAAGTGCGCATTTGTCAGAGAAGACAGGAGACCTTCTGATTCTGTTGGAGAACGAGGAGACTCTTACGAACTTGAAGCCGGACTTTGAACGTATGAAATCTATGGGAACAAAAGAGAAAATAGAGGGGGTCATCGTAACCTCGAAAGGACATGCACAGTATGATTTTGTTTCACGATTCTTTGCTCCCTGTCTCGGGATAGACGAAGATCCCGTAACTGGAGCAGCGCACACGGTGCTGGGCCCTTTCTGGTCGAAGAAACTGGGGAAAAAGGAAATGCTGGCTTATCAGGCGTCACAAAGGGGAGGCAAACTCACTGTGAAGATTCTTTCGCCTGACAGAGTCGGGTTGATTGGCAACGCAGTCATCATTTCGAAGGGGGAGCTTTATCTGCCACAGCACGAGTTTAAGTTGAGCACATGTTGATTAATTCTGTTTCAGCGCTCGACTATTTCGTTGTGTATCTGTTTTTTCCAGAGAAAGAATCCATTACTCTGGACTTCGGAGAATGGGCGACGAATTTCATATGAAGCGGCGATGTCTCCACTATCTCCCGCCCATTCTCCCTCTTCTTGATTGACTGGATATTTCACTATTCGTCTGACTTATGCAGCCATATGTTTTCGTAGCGGGCGGGGTGGGATTTGCACCTCAAACCTAATGGCGAAATCTCCCGCACATCCCCCTTTTTCTTCTACGCGCACCGCCATAATCCAAACTTCGCAGGTCTCGTTTGTAGATCCCATCTTTTGCAGATGCTCAGAATGTCACGTAATAAACTTCTGCTGGTTGTGGTGTAACATTGTATACAAACATTACTCGAGCTTCGATGTCTGCGTAAACTGTAAGGTGCCCGAAACTCAGAACCAGTCGGTCGCAAATTTGCAGGAACGCTTCCCATGATTCCTTGGTTAATTCAATTCCTGTCGCCCTGATCTGTTCGAATTTTACATTTTCGGTGATTTGGTACCCTTTTTCTGAGATTATTTGAATACCGTCGCTTACCTTCATCTGGACTGCAGACCACAAGTCAACGCCCAGTCCAAACTGTATGACAAGCACGATTGCCATAGCAACCATTACGTAACCCGAAAATGAATTTCCTTTCTGATTCATCGTTCGCATTTTGGCTTTTCACCTCCTTTGCAGATGCTGAACGCGTACACGACCAGCGCTTGATGGGACAGGCAAATGCAACTTCATGCATGCCAAGCACAGCAACAGACCTGGGCAAAATGACCGTTTCGAATCTTCACCTCTAGCGCGTGCTAAGCTACACGCCTCCCGCGATGAAAAAGCTTGACCTGCATGTCATATCTTTGAACGTGGTCTATCGCTGACTCAGTGAAACCATTTATGGAATGTATTTCAGTGACGCCTTTCTTGCGTAGTTTTATCACCTCAGGTTTTGTCACTGGTCGTTGCATATGTTTGACTTCACCAACAGCGTCTCCTCGCAAGTAGTCGGGATTTCCTGATCCGCCAACATGATGCCCGCGATGTCTTCGCGCGGTTTCCCTTTCATAGCGTTTCCAACTCATCGTCTTCGCCTCCGTCTTCCCGATGTTAATGACCATTCAACGCTTCCATAGACAGGCGAGTAGCGACCCGAAACACCGACCTTGACTTTTTGCGGCAAGTACTTTTCCCATCCTCCACGACTCATCGCTTGTCACCCAGTTTTCTGTCAGCCGAACAATAATGACCAATGGTCAAGTATATAATATTTTTCTTGGTATATACAGCAATATTTGGCAAACGTGGCGCAAAGATTTATATGCAAACACATAATGAAGAGATAACGCGGAGTGAGAGGTGAACCGAAATACCTGCATATTCTACATTAGATCTCATATACGAAATCTACGTTGGCGTCGCATCAATTGAAAGCCAACAGTTTACACTTGACGAACTCGTGCAAAAAATCAATGAGAACAGGAAAAGAAAAGGGGAAAAAAGAAGGGTTTCCAGCGAGAGTGTAAATCGCGTCCTAATGAAGCTTTGGCTACCCTTGGGCATTAGCAAAACTGTTACTGGTGCATGGAAAAGGGGCACTGGTCCAATTAGAGGTATGACAAACGTTTGGCCCGAGATTGTGGATAAAATCATTGCTGACGCCAAAGTTGATGCCACGCCACTTGAGGTGGGCAACTGGATAGGGTTGGGAGAGGAGCCGACAACTCACAAAGCATACATATGTTACCCGTATCACGATAATCCGCTGAGACGCTCTCTTGAACTTCTCATCCTCTTGATACATCTGTATCCAAGAGCAAAGGACAGTTTTGTGCCCGCAACTCCTCATGAGATGTATTGGGGTCTCGAAGAAAGAATAGATCGAGAGACGGCCATGACCAAGTGTGAGGAGCTAATAGCAAAGTGTGATTTCTTGCTCTACTGTTTGAGGAAAAAGGACAAGCCGAGCATCGGAATGAAAAGAGACATGGAAGTGGCAAAGAAGAAAGGAATAGAAACAAAATACATCGAGGATATGCTTGGTTACTACCCTAATGTCGCCGAGATCATGAAAGAGTGCGGCTTATCAGAATTCGCCGAAACCCCACAGGTCGTGTCTGCCACAGCTGTTCGGTGACGTGCACCAAGCTGGTTTTGGCTCTGCTTTTCTCTTCTCCTAGATATAATTGACATACGAATGTTTTATCATCCCGACCAAGTCTATATGGCCAAGAGCAGAACAATATGAAAATATCTATCATGTTGACCGGAACCGTTGATGACTGGCTTGAATTGGAGAAATTCCTAAGGAATAAAAAGATAACTTACTCGTCAATTATGTCGCAACTTTACCGTAACAGACTTGCAATTGCTTGGGTGACAGACCAGTTTCAGAAAGGGGAATTTCCAAATCAGTCACTTCCAGAAGTCATGGAAAATGTCGACAAATTGCTGGAAAAATCGGAGGGAATCAAGAATCAAGTCGACAGCATTGACATAGTGCTTGATGGTGAAATATCTGAGTCAGAAGTGCTTTCACTACTTGATTGGTATGAAAAACAGAAGGAAGGACGAGAGCGGAAATACACTATCCATCTGACCGGAAAATTGAGAAGAGCAATACATAAACTGCTAAGCATGTCATATGAAGAAGTTGCACCGTTTCGCGTCTCAATTCGTGGTGAAGATACTTTCATAACTCTCGTATGGGACATCTTAACAAGTTCTGAATTGAGTCAACAAGACAGGAAATGGTTAGTAAGCATTGCGCCGAAAAAAGGATTAACATTAGAAGAGAGTCTACGCTTCATGAAGTATTCTGATAAGAGCAAGTTTTTGCGTTCCAAACACTCTTGAAGCGCGCGCGAACTAGGGGAATTCATCACAAAATACATTGGTGCATACAGAAGTCAGTAACATTATTATAACAATGATCAACTATACAGTAATGTATAATACATTAATGTATAAGATCATTATAAGTATTTCGTCCAGTGAGACAACAACAATGAAAAGATACACCTTTTAATAGTAACATTATTATAACAATGATCAACTATAC
>JBEKSS010000002.1:0-263335 GCA_049516875.1 Bathyarchaeia archaeon
GCCCTTGTCTCAGTGCCCATCTCCGGGCTACCGCTCCCACGGCCCGTACCGGTTAAAGGCTTGGTGGGCCATTACCTCACCAACAACCTGATCGGCCGCGGCCCCATCCTTGGGCAACGCCTAGAAGCATGCCCTAAGCGCCCTTTAGGCGAAAATCCATTCCAGGAGTCTTCACCTATCGGAAATTAGCCCCAGTTTCCCGGGGGTGTTTCTGTCCCAAGGGCAGGTTAGCCACGTGTTACTGAGCTGTGTGCCGCGCCTCCAGCATGGCTAGGAGGCGCACAACTAGCATGTCTTAGTCCCATCCCGATAGCAGTAGGGTCCGGCAGGATCAACCGGAGTTAACTCCACATTGACCACAGCCATGTGTTTACTAACTTGTACAAACCGCAAATTCGACTGGATTTGGAGGGAAGATCAACCACTAAACGCCAAAGCCCAATTCAGACCTAACGCGATAAGCATTGTCAGGTCCACATTTTTGTCTCCGCAATTGGAGGCCAACCATCCTCATTCTATAGGGCCTTCGCGCCTTTGCAGTCGGGGTTGAGCCGCCGCCGTAAAATTGCGGAGCTAACTAGTCGCCAAAACAGAATTGAAGGCATCTCAGTCGATATAAACGTTTCTTTCAAAACCAAAGCACATTTCTAATGTTCAATACCTATCATCAAGCACTTTCAACAGTTCAGTTAGGCTCTTGATTATCATGTAGGGTTTTGCAACAGTATCTTCTTCGCCTGATCCTCTCTTGAATTAAGTTGGTCTTCATTCTGACGCTCTGCGGACTTATAACGTCCAAGGTCAACATGTCGCCAACGAAGACAGCCATTGAGGCGTCAACTCCCAACTTTTGCAGTGCCTCCTTGAAGATTTTGGGGTTGGGTTTGCGTTGGTTGCCTTCAACACTTGTCACGACGATGAGGTCAAAATATTCTGTCTCCAGCAGCTTTCGGCGACATTCCGGAATACATTCCGGAATGCCGAAGTTCGAGATTAGACCGAACTTGTACTACTGGCGAAGTTTTTGCAGAACGTAGCCGGCATCCTTGTCTAGCTGCACCTGACGTATGAACTCGTCGGCAAAGCTCATCGTAGCCCCCGAAACAACCGCGTCAGAGACTCTGAAATCATAGCCTAACTTCTCCAGAGTTTGCGGAACTCGAACGTTGAAATGCGGCTCTTCCAGACTTTCACGAGATTCAGCATAGAACCTATCACGGATGTCAAAATAGACACGTTGGAAATCATCAAAAGAAACATTGACTCCTTTCTTAGTCAAGAACTTGTCATCTTTCTCAACCAGGTTCATAGGAAGCCTCCACGTCCTCGAGAGGCAGCAGAGTATCAAACAGATCAAAGAACACTGCGTCAACCCGCATAGGTCTCACACTTGAGAACCTGATTTTGTAACGAGGATAAGAACGGTTCTTGCAAGAGGCAATTGTAATTCTTGTTCTGAATTGCTTCTCATGTCCATTCGCTGCACGTTCGAACTTGGCTCGGAGGGGCATGACCGAAACTTCTTCCACGTAGCTGTCTGAAGGGTTTTTCCTATGGGGAGGCTAAAAGTTTATATTGTATAGTGCGACATAATAGTCTGGAAGAATTGCGATGGGAATTGAATCGAAAAACGATGAAATCCGATGGCAAGTCCTTAAGGCTATGCTCGATGAATTCCCAGGGCTGAAGAAAAGAGTCAAGAAGTATTTGAAAGAGCAGAATCGAAAGTAGAAACAAGGTTTCCAGTATTCTGTTATCTTGGCTTGTGCTTTTTCAGTAGCTTGTCTCCGGGTCAATTCTGGGAGGGAGTAAAAATACTGAGAACATTGATGTTTCTTGGTCAGCAAAGATTCTGGCTTCTTTTAAGCAGGTGTGGAGGTGGAATTTTGACTCCATTCTTGCCGTTGTTCTCATCATCATTTTTGAGAAGTTCTGTTATTTCCCGGTAACGCTGAAGAAAATCCATGCCTTTACCGGTTGTTTCATATCTTTCCCTTTCATTCTCAGAGACCTTCTCCAACAGGTTAATCCTCAACATAAATCTGAGATAGTCATTCAACTGCGTGAAACTCAAGTTTGCTCGATACATAATCTGGGTTTTCAAAGTGCCCTCCCTGCCTATTTCCAGAATCTCAGCAATTATGAAGAGCTTGTCTCTTCTCTTTGAAGATGGATTCGAACCCCAAGGATTCATTTTCTATATTCCTCTTTTAGAACTGTTTTCTAGAATACAAGAATGCAGAGATTTTCTTAAGCAGTGTTTCGCTCGTCTACCTATTTCCAGAATCGAAATATTCTCTAGAACAAACCTCTATTCGTCTTGAATGATGGTTATTTCTTCATGGGTTCCAAGCGCACGGAAGGTAAACTAAAACGCGAGAATAGCTGCAGATTACACTGTGAACATGGAATTCTTACGGTTGCCCTACGCAAGCAAAAAAGGTCCAGAGCGTTAGCCTATAGACACAGAGAGAAGCTCACAAAGGTTTTATTCCTTGAAACGAAGAGTGTGGCAAGGTGGAAAGGATGCTGATAGGTTTGATCGCAGACACGCATGACAATCTGCCGATGGTTGACAGGGCTGTGAGGAAACTGAACGAAGAGAATGTTGAACTTGTGCTTCACGCCGGAGATTATGTGGCCGGTTTTGTAATTCCAAGGTTTAAAGAGTTGAAGGCAAGGTTGATTGGTGTTTTCGGCAACAATGATGGGGATCATGAGCTCCTAAGGAAGAGGTTCAGCGAAAACAAGAGGCTTGAATTGCGCGGCAGCTTTGCGGAGATAACTGCAGATGGCTTGAAAATCGCGTTGCTGCACGGAGGTGATGTGGAGCTCTTGGAGGCTTTGATTGATCGCGAGAGCTTTGATGTTGTGGTTCATGGGCACACGCACGTTGCTGAGATACATCGAAAAGGCAAGACATTGGTTGTGAACCCGGGTGAAGTCTGTGGGTATCTGACGGGCAAGTCGACTTTGGCTCTGCTTGACACGGTTAAGCGTGAAGCCAGAATAGTCGAGCTGCAGATGCACGTTGAATCAGAAAGCGTCGAGGCGACTTAGATATAGCTTATCACCGTACGTATCCTTGAACGAGGTGTCTGGACTTATGAGTTTAAACATCATCACTGAGTGAGCTTTTTCCTGAACTATGTAGCCACGGGACCTGTAGACTCCGAGCAAACCCTTGTCCAAGACTGCTCTATCGTAGACCAAGCCTCTGGTTCTCTTTTCCATCATATCTATCAGCAGATCAGCTTCTTTTGCGTCCAACACTATGAGCTCTCTAATCCATATTCCAGACTTGTCTTCTCTGAAAATGACGTAACCATCCTTGCCAATGAAGCATTGCTTCGCCTTTATTCCTTCCACCTTCTTGAGCATTCTCAGGTACGATCTATCACGCACCACGAACCCGGTTCTGTCCTTGGAAAACTCGCTATAGATACTCGGAATTCTGTCGACATCAAACCCTGAGCCCATTCCTTTGCCAGAACGCTTGGCCTTCTTGACGCTGATTACCTTGTATGCGCTTGGGTATTCAATCAGGTCGACGTAGCCAAGCTTCAGGTAGAGAGCGTGCGCTACCAGCGCGTGACTTGTGAACAAAAAGGAAAAACGGTAATCCTTTTCTTTGAAGTATTGATGTGCCATGCTCATCAGGGCTGTGGAGACGCCTCTGCGGGTAAAACCAGGCAACGTGGCAACACCGTATACTCCGCCAACTGGTTCCATCGTTCCGCCCAAAGTTCGAGTGGCTAAATCCATCACGCCTACATGACCAATTATCCGCTCGTTTTCAACAGCGAAAAAGCCCACCGGACCATTCTTCAATCTGGGGTCAATCTTGATAGCATCCTCAAACTGGCGTCGGTCAAAAACCCAGTTGAAGGCATGATCCAACAGAGGCAAGACGTCGTCTTTCGACTCCAAGTCTCTGTATGTCAGAATCTTCATTCTCTCATGCCTTCTTAGCAATGGACCTAATGATTATTCGAAGAAAATATAAGCTTCGCGCTCAATGTCTTAAGTAGTAATTTCAGGTTTTCTCAGGGGCTCCAGGGCTTACGTAGGCAAGACTTAGTTTCTAAGAAATTTCTCAAAAAGTGGGCTCGTCTGGTATGGTTGTCTTTCTTGGTTGGCCAGCTGGAAAAGTCTGCTCAGTTCTTGATCTGTTGCTCCATTTCTGATTGGAGTCAGAATATCCGTTAGGTTGTCGTTTCTCATTAAGCAGGGTTTGAGTTTTCCGTCGCTTGTAACACGCAGTCGTGTGCAGTGCAAGCAAAACTCGGTGTTTTCTATTGGTCGTATGACCTCCACCTTGCCGTGCGGCAAATAGTAGATATGGCGGTTTTGCATGTACTGTCTGGTCTCAGTTTTCGCTGCCTTCTGTTTCAACATCGTTTCATATTCGTCTAGCGTTTTGTGTTTTCCACAGTAGTACTTGCTTGTCATGTTTATTGGTTCAAGCTCAATTAACTGCAAGACGGTTCCAGTTTGCGTCGCAAATTCAATCATTTCAGGCACAGCACACTCGTTTGCCCCTTTTAAAATGAGCATGTTGAGCTTGACTGGAGAGAATCCAACTTCAACAGCGGCCTTGACGCCTCTCAGCACGTCTTCCACCTTGCCGCCGGTGAGCTCATGGTAGACTTCCCGATCCAGCGTTGGGAGACTTATGTTTATTCGTTTCAAACCACTCGCATGAAGTTTCTTGGCTATAGGCGCAAGAAGGGTTCCATTTGTGGTCATGGCGAGGTCTGTCAGTTCAGGTAGGGCACTGATTCCTTTGACGATGTCCACAGCGTCACTGCGCGCAAGAGGTTCTCCACCCGTCAGTTTGATTCTTGAAATGCCCAAACCACCTGCGATCTTTGTGATGTGAATAATTTCCTCCGCCCTCATCTCTTTAGTGACATTCTTGTTGCCCCTTTCTTCGCCTTCTCCGTGACAGTAAGAGCACTTTAGGTTGCATTTCGAGGTGATTGCTATGCGTAGATTAAGAAGTGGTCGTCCACAATTGTCTTTCAGAACCATCGTTATTCCCGCACGTGCCTAACGATGTGACCAGCTTCGGAGAATATAAGTTTACCGAGCAGATTTTGCGCTTTCGGACGAAAGGCGGCAACGATAAATATCGAGAAAGTTGTTTTCACTATTGGTGGGCTTCTTGATGAAAGTTTTTGTGCGTTCTCAATCGCCTAGCGCCCGCTACGACATAGAAACCGCAAGAGAAATGTCTTATCACACCTACTGTGACCCAGACATGGCAAATAGAGCCAGTGAAATACTCTCTCCCAAGTTCAAAGGGCGCATATTCTCTGAAGAAGATTGGTCAGTTCTAGAGCAGATATCGCTGCTTGCAAAAGAAACTGGCAGAGAATTCGAGATTCACGATGTTTCAAGTATAAAGGGAAGGATCATCGCGATAAAGTACGGTATTCGGAAAACGCCCGCAATAGTGATAAATGGGGAGAGATTTGAAGGAAAGGAAAGGGTCTTGGAAGCAGTTACAACAAAATAGTCTTGCAGAACTATGGATGCGCGCTATTCGCGAGCGTGTTTGATTAGGTGGCCTACCTCGGGCAAGATGAGCTTTGAAAGACAGAGTTGCACTGCATTAGGCGAACCTGGAATGCAGAAAACAGCCTTGCCGTTGGCGATACCTGCAATTGTTCTGGACAAAACAGCCGCTGAACCGATCTCATCGTAGCTTAGACGTCTGAATATCTCGCCGAAACCTGGCAATGTCTTGTCCAAGAAGGGCGTGACGGTTTCGATTGTGACGTCGGAAGGGGCTATGCCTGTTCCGCCGCAAAAAATGACCACGTCCACGTCCGCACGGTACATGACATCTTTCATGCCTTCGGCAATCATGGTCGGATCATCAGAAACTACTTTCCGAAACAGTACGGTTTGTCCAGCTTCTCTTAACAAAGATTCAATCAGATCCCCCGAAGGGTCCTGAACTCTCTCGCCTTTATTCACTTGGACACAGCGAGACGTGCTGCATATGAAAATGCTGAATTTCAGTTTCTTTGGCGCTTCGGCCTTGTGTTTCTTTGTGGTTTCGCTCAATCTTGGGAAGCCTTCTTGCCGGTGGCTCTTTTTATTTTCTTGACTACCTGAATGTTTTCGATTGCTGTTGTCGGATATTGTCCTTCAGTATTTTTTTCATACTGTTTAACCATGTCCCATATCGTCAAAAGACCTATAGCCGTGGCAGTCAATGCCTCCATTTCAACGCCAGTCTGAGCCCTCGTCTTAACGGTAGCAGTGACTTGGACGTTGGATTCGTCTAATACCTCTGTTTCAACTTCGACTTTAGTTATCGGCAGTGGATGGCAAAGCGGAATCAGGCTGCTCGTTTTCTTGGCTGCCAGAATTGCCGCAATTTTGGATGTGTAAAGAGGATCTCCTTTGGCAATCTTTCCTTTTTTTATCATTTGTATTGTTTCGGGTTTCAATCTAATGATGCCTGTTGCTGTAGCTTCTCGAAGTATTCCAGGCTTTTCTGATATGTCAACCATGGCCATTCTACTTTGTCTCCTCAGTTCTGCTCTGCTTTGAGGTTTGAAAGACAAAGCTGTCTCTTTTCTGTTTTGTTTTCCGTCCTGTTGGGTGGCTCCTCGGTCTTTTGGGACAGGGCCTTTAGGCTTTTTTCCTGCAGTTCTTGTACGCTTTGTTTAATTTCGCCGATTCTTTTTTCCAGTTCCGTCAGTCCTGTGCTCAATTCTTCAATGTGGTCTAAAACATACTTTATCAAGGGTTGAATGTCCTCTGAAGCTTGAATGTTTATGACTGAACCTTTTGTTTCCGAGACTTTTTTGAAATTAAGTAGGTGGTTAATGAGCGGTGAAGGATTGTCTCGGACTTCCCTCATTAGAAAGAGGAAGTCTGAACCGTCGGTCAAGGCTTTTCTCAGTTGTTCGAAAGCCAAACGGGAATTTGCAACGGGGTCAGATGTGTTTTGGAGTAGGATATCCTTGAATGTTGTCAAGGTTTGGGCGAGGTTTTTGTATTTGGCTTTGATGGTGGGGGTTATCTCTGGTTTCAGAATAAGCATGGATTCCTGGTTGCTTGTCGCCAGTTCGGATAGGCGGTTGATGTAGTTCTCGGTTTTTTCAAGCAGCTTTGATGGTGAAAGCCTTTCGGAAAGGGCTCCGCTGGCGATGGCGCTTGCAACCTTTTGCAAGAGCTTCTCGAATTCGCTTGTTCTTGTGTCCAGCCCTTCCTTGATCAAGCAACAGCACGCTCACGTAGATAACGTCGTTCACTACTTATTTGCGTGTTCCCACGTTTCAATGAGAGTCTGTACGGCTTTGGCCTTGGGTGAATTTTCATTGAGCCTGTACAGGCGGATTCTTCCAAACACCTTGTGCACCAGAACGCCTTCATCTTCCAAAGCCTTCAGGTGTTTGCTTGTCGATACGTAGTTTACGCTTAATCTTCGGGCGATTTCAGAACCGTTGAGCTCGCCAACTTGAACCAGAATTCTCAGAATTTTCATGCGAAGTCGGGAAGAGAAAACATCCTCAACATTCATGTCTTTTCACATTTCTTGTTTTTCCAGCAGAGTCTTCAACTCTTTTTCAAGTTCGTCAGCTGGGATTCTGGGCAAATAAATGCCCGTCGATCTACCCCGGGAAGCCCCTGTTACAACATCGGCTTTTACTATGCCGAGGGCAGAGAGGCTTCGAAGATATTTCCACAGTTGCGTGTGGCTTTTTGGAGCTGTGCCAAACTCTTCGCACACGACAGCATAAGATTGTTCGGCCTCAGTGAAAGCAACGTAGGCCTTCTCGTTCTTCTTGAATGTTCTGGCTATTCCAAGCAAGAAGAGTTTCTCATGAAGGCCAAGAGTAGCTAGGTCGCTTTTCCGCATCGCTGGGATTATGCTTGAGACGGCTTTTCGAACGCATTCCGGCGGGACGGTGTTTAAATCTTCGGCGTCTGCGTATTTTCCGGCTCGCCAAAGTAGTTCGATTCCGAAGCGGGCGTTTCCGCTTTCAGAGAATGCAAGTTCGGAAATCAAGTTCACAGTGTCTTCGGACACGGCTAGAGGTTTAAAGGCTAGGGAGACTCGATCGTTGAGGATGTCGGCGAGTTGTTGTTTGGAGTATTTTTCAAGGTTTATTATGTTAGACTGTAATGTACTTCTTGTGCTGGCGTCCAATTGATCAATTGCCTTGAGGTTTCGCAAGACACCTATAAGCGAGAGCCGCTGGGGCTTGTTCTGTCTTGCCTCTTGCAGGCGGGTCAGCTTGTAAACAGCTTCGGAGCCTTCTCTGTCGATGAGACTTTCGAACTCATCCAAGGCCAAGATCACGTGTGAGTTTTGCTCGTCCAGAATCTGCATTAACGAATCTAGAATCTCCTCAGCGGAGTAGCCGCGTTTTGGAAAGTTTGGATGGAAAATCGACACCACGTGCTGCAAGATGAGAAAGAGGCTTCCGTGACATTCGCGGCAATTGATGTGAACGTAGCGAAGACCTGTTCCGCGTCTGTTTGCTTCGCTTGTGATGTTCGCTCCGAAACGTTGCGAAAGCGCAGTTTTGCCAGTGCCAACATCGCCAGTTATCACAACTCGCTGGGCCATTCTTTCAGGAGACTGCAGTGCAAAGCTGAAGAATTCCATAAGCAAGCGCAGTTCTGTCTCTCTGTGGGGAAGCTTGTAGGGGACATAGTTGATGTCGAGTTTTGTCTCGTCCTTGAACACGCTTCGGTATGTTGGCACTTGACTGCCCTCAAAGTGACTATTACATTAAGCTTTGTTATTCTTTTCCCTTGCTTGTCGGTTAGCGCTTCGTGGAAACAAAAGACTAATAAGCGCATCAACGTTATCTATTTGCAAAATGATACCGAAGTATTTCTTTCTGACAAAGGGCGTTGGAAAACACAAAGAGCAACTTCAATCTTTCGAGTTGACTTTAAGGGATGCAGGCATACAGCATTGCAATATAGTAAGCGTTTCGAGCATAGTTCCGCCAAGCTGCAAACTCCTATCAAGAGAACGCGGCCTGAAACTGATAAAGCCTGGAGAAATCACCTTCGTCGTTTTAGCTAGGAATTCAACAAACGAACCGCACAGACTCATCGCAGCGTCAATAGGAGTCGCAATCCCCTCAGGCAAGGATGACTACGGTTACCTTTCGGAGCATCACTCTTTCGGACAGACAGATGACAAGGCTGGAGACTACTCAGAGGATTTAGCGGCAACAATGCTTGCGACAACGATGGGAATTCAATTTGATCCTGAAATCGCCTGGCACGAGAAGGAACAATTGTTCAAAACTAGCGGAATGATGATTAAGACGGCAAACGTGACGCAATCTGCAACAGGAGACAAGAGTGGCCTGTGGACAACAGTGGTCGCGGCAGCGGTGTTCGTTCCTGGAAGAAACATGGTGAAACACTGAAGGCGACATTCGAGAGTACGCAACCATTTTTATGCTGAAACGATAATTAACATTGAAGTTGATGTTGAAAGTCAGAGGAAAGTCTATGACAGGAAAAATTCAGATACCCATCGTGATTGTTAACTTCAAAACTTATGTTGAAGCAACTGGGAAGAGAGCAGTTGAACTGGCCCGAAAAGCAGAAAGAGTGAATCATGAAACAGGAGTCAGCGTCGGTGTGGCTCCCCAGTTTGCAGACTTGGCATCTGTTGCTGAAGCTGTAGAGATTCCAGTTTTCGCCCAACACATAGATCCTATAAAGCCGGGTGGCTACACAGGTCACGTACTTGTTGAGTCTGTGGAAGAGGCTGGGGCCAAGGGAACGTTGATCAACCATTCTGAAAGGCAGCTTAAACTGTCAGATATCGATGAGATAATCAGGATTACTCGTGAAAAGCGCCTGCTCTCGGTTGTTTGCGCCAATAACCCCACGATAAGCATGGCTGCAGCGGCTCTTAAGCCGGACTTGATTGCGATTGAACCCCCAGAACTCATAGGCACCGGAATTCCAGTTTCCAAAGCGAAACCAGAAGTTGTAACGGGCACCATCCAGCTTGTAAGGAAGGTCAACAAAAAAGTTGTAATTCTCTGTGGAGCGGGCATAAGTCACGGAGAAGACGTTAAGGCAGCCTTGAGGTTGGGAACACAAGGTGTGCTGGTGGCGAGCGGGATCGTGAAGGCAACGAACCCGTACGCGATTATGCTGGAGTTTGCGGAAGCAACAAGAAAGTGACAGGTGAGTCTGCTAGATTTGAAGGTTGAAGCTGAATGCGTGGCTTGCATAATCAGCAGGGGAGCAGCTGAAGTCAAAGAGGCTACGACCAACCCTGCCTTGCGTTTCAGGGCTATGAGCGATCTTCTGAGGCTGCTGACCAAGGAGTTCAGGCCCACAGCTGTCCCGGCGAGCTTGGGCACAAAAAGAGACGTGGTCATAAGGATAGTGACAGGCAATCCTGACCCATACAAGAGAAGCAAGAGGATAAGCAACGAGAAAGCGCTGAGACTTCTGCCCTATGCGAGGAAACTTGTGGAAGAAGGATATACGCTGCAGGATAGGTTCAAAAGAGCCTGCCTGTGCGCTATAGTTGGCAACATAATGGAATTTGACATTCCAGGTCACAGGTTCACGTTTGGCAGTCTGAAAAAAGCCTTCAGGGATGCATCAAAAGACTTGGTCATAGACGATACGAGCAAGGTTTACGATTTAGCCAGGAAGGCGCACTCTGTTCTTTATCTCACGGATAATGCTGGAGAAATTGTGTTTGACACTTTGCTTGTTGAACAGCTAAAGAACATGGGGTTAACCGTGACTGTGGCCGTTAAGGGAAGTCCGATAATAAATGATGCGACTCTTGAAGATGTGGAAGTGTCTGGGATGTGCAAGGTCGCGGACAAAGTGATTACTACGGGAACAGATTCTGTGGGTCTGACGATGGATGAAGTTTCTGCGGAGTTTCGGGAAGTCTACAATTGTGTTGACTTGGTTTTTGCGAAGGGAATGGGTTACGCTGAAACTCTTACAGAGTACAAGTTGAAAAAGCCTCACGTCCTGCTTTTTAGGACAAAGTGCAATCCTGTCGCAAACTTTTTCGGTGTCCCACGCGAAAAGAATGTTGCGAAGCTGATGCAGTGAATGAAGTTGCCTTCAATGAGCCTTAACAGGGAAACGCTTTCCCGTTTCGAAGATGCAATTCAGAAAGAGTGGCTTATAACAAACGGTTTAGGAGGTTACGCATCTTCCACGGTTCTGGGCATAAACACGAGGAAATATCACGGACTACTTATTGCAGCCCTTTACCCGCCGGGGGATCGCAGAGTCTTTCTCACAAAGTTGGACGAAGACATAAACATGCAAAACGACGTTTATCGGCTTGGGGCAAACGAGTTTCAAGACGGATTCTTTCCTCAAGGATACAGCCTTCTCAAGGAGTTCTCAGTCTCACCATTTCCAAAATATGTTTACGCATTGCCGAACGTTGAAGTTCAAAAAACAATATTCATGCCTTACGGAAAAAACGCCGTCATAACACTCTACAACATTTTGAACAATAACAGCTTTGACATCAAGGTGCAAGTTTTCCCGATTGTAAATTGGAGGCACTTCCATTCTGTAACCGACAAATCGAAAGCACCGGTGGAGTTTGTCCAAAAACAAGATGACACCAAAGTGGAAATGAGCCTGAAGCCTCCTCAGCCCGTGCTGATAATGATGACGACCGAAGGGCATTACTCTGCAAAAGGCAAATGGATTGAACGGTTGTACCTGCGAGAGGAAGCTCACCGTGGAGAGAGCTGCCTTGACGATTGTTATCAACCCGGATACTTTGAAACAAGCGTAGAGGCTGGGGAGAGCAGGAATTTTGCCATAGCAGCGGTTGCGGGTGAAGACGAGGACAGTGCAAGAGAGGTCTTGACTCAGCTGCCCTCGAAAACGTGTGACGTGAAAGCTTTATACGAAGAGGAAATGAGTCGCTGTGAGAATCTTTTGATAGGCTTCTACGGAACGCACAGAACTCTTAGGGCAAACAGCTGGCTAGATTGGCTTGTCCTGGCAACAGACGCGTTTCTTGTTCAGGGCGGAAGTGAAGGGCAGAAAGCAGTGATTGCTGGTTACCACTGGTTTGAAGCGTGGGGAAGGGACACGTTCATTTCTCTGCCAGGCTTGGTGCTTGTACCGAAAAGATGTGAGTACGCGAGAAGATTCTTCCTAAGCTTCAAGAAATACTGCAAGCAAGGTTTGATGCCGAACTTTCTTCCAGATCGAGCTGAACAACCAGTCTACAACACCGCTGATGCGACCCTGTGGTTTGTGAACGCGACTCTGCAGTATCTGAAATATACGGGTGACTTCAAATTCGTCAGGGAGCAACTTTGGGAAACATTGGAGTCAATCGTTGAAAATCATGTGAAAGGAACCGCCTTCAACATACACATGGACGCGGACGGCCTGCTTTCTCACGGTCCACAGTTGACTTGGATGGATGCAGTGTTTGAAGGCAAGCCAGTGACTCCTCGGGTTGGAAAGGCAGTTGAAATTCAAGCTTTGTGGTACAACACTCTAAGAACGGCACAGTTGCTGGCAGAAAAGTTCAACGAGAAAAATCAGGCAGAAACGTATCGACAGACAGCTGAAAAAACGAGAAAGAGTTTCGCTGAAAAGTTCTGGAACGTAGAAAGAGGTTGCTTGTATGACGTCGTACACGAACCGGAACGCGACGATTCGTTGAGGCCGAATCAGATTCTTGCTGTAGCGCTGGATTTTAACATGCTAGACAGTGCAAGAAACGAGAAGATTGTAGACACGGTGGAACGTGGACTCTTGACGCCCTACGGTTTAAGGACTCTTGGAAGGAATGACTCGAGATACGTTGGAATCTACGCTGGTGACCGAAAAAGCAGAGACAACGCCTACCACAATGGTACGGTTTGGCCTTGGTTGTTAGGGCCCTTCGTCACGGCATTTCTGAAAACGAAAGGTCACACGGAGTCCCTGCGCGAATGTGCGCTGAAGAATTTCATTATGCCATTGTTTGCGGAAAAGTTGTTTGAAGGTGGGCTTGGAACCTTAAATGAGATCTTCGACGGTGACGCGCCGCACACTTCTAGAGGATGTATCTCTCAAGCTTGGAGCGTGGCAGAACCTCTCAGGGCTTGCGTGGAAGATATCATGCAGGTTAGGCCAAAATATGAAAATGAAGTTTTGCACGAGCTAGGATGAAGGGTTCTTTCGCATGCTTTCCGCTGCGGTTTCAGGGGTCATGGTGTTTATGTACACGCCTGTGCTTTTCTCGAACCCAGCCCAGATTGCAAGCTTGGGATAAACTTCTAGATGCCAATGATAATAGTCGTGTGCTTCTTTGTTTAATGCTATATGAAAACCATAATTGTAGGGCGGGTCGTTCACCAACGTCTTCAACCGGAGGAGACACGTTTTCAACGTTTCAGCGAAGGTTTTCACCTCGCTTTGAGACATTTCAAGAAGGGAGCTTTCATGCTCCTTAGGAAACGTCCAGAACTCCATCGGGTTAACGCTTGCATAGGGGGCGAACACGATGAACTTCGAGTTTTCAAGCACAAATCTAGGCCCATTACGTTCTTTTTCGATTATGTCACAGAAGACACACTTCTTGTTTTGTCTCCAGAATCTTCTGCTTGCGTTCATCTCTTCCTTCACGGTTTTTGGAACAAACGGTGTGGCGATTATCTGGCTGTGTGCGTGCGAGAGTGAGGCTCCGGCCTCCAAACCGTGGTTGCGGAAAATGGAAACGTACCGCACGTAGGGTTTGGCAGACAGATATCGAAGCATGTCAATGTAGCCGTTGACGACATGAACAAGTTGCGGTATTGCCGCGTTTGCTGGGCCTTCGTCGTGGGTTGGTGATTCAACCAAGACTTCGTGGTCACCCACCGCTACTGCTAGATTTTCGTTTTTCATTATTTGTTTTCGACTGATTCTTTCTCTCGGCGGTGAGAAAGCAGGATACAGGTTGGGGATGACGCGGATTAGCCAGTTTTTGCGTCTGAAGTCATCTTCGTCCTTGGTTTTCCTGATTCTGTTGCCTGATTTGAGGTAAACGAGAACTGCCGGAGGCGTCATGTGCTCGTTGCCTGGGCACATTGGACAGACTGCGGCTTTGGCCTGCTGTCTCTCTTTTTTGGCAAAGTCTGTAGGTCTGCGACCTCGCTCGGTGGCAATCACAACCCAGCGATCAAGCAGATAATCCTTGCGAACTTCGTTAAACGTCATACCCAAACTTCCAGTCAGCATCAGAATAGATTCTGACGGCATTTATCATTTTCTAAAACTCTCTTCTTGCATGACCGTTGATTGTTTGCAGCGAATCGAGTTCCTTCGGGCACGCCCGTTGATGTTAAGAAGACGGTGGGCCACAGAGGGTCGACGCCCAGAATCTACCGGACCTTCAAACCCTACACTCGTACCCGAACCCCCTTGAGCGCTGAACGTCCAGACTTAGGTTGCTCCCTCCCGGGCCTGGCCAGATTCACCTGGTCAACATTGAAGACGGCTTCCCTACGGAAACCGCTCAACGACCGCCAACCCCAAGGGACGGATAGTCTTCGCTTCGGAAGTAAAGGCCCAAGCAGCCTTAAACGCCTCAACCTCAGCTTTCGGCCCGTCCTATAGAGGGTTTACGGTACAGGGGACCCCTACCCCCCCGCCTGAGACCCACCGCCAACAATGTCTCAATGCTCAACACTATAAAACTTTACTCCTAGACGCAAGAAATGGAAACGCGAGAAAGTTGTAACTGGGCCCGAATGCTTGCGTTGAAAAAGAATTTATGTGACCCGCAGAATAGGTGCTTCGCTACAACGGTGAAGGGCATGAGTGCGAGTTCTCCTTTAGACGAATGGCGATTTCTCATTGGCACTTGGAAGGGCAAGGCAGAGGCGCGCGCTAGTCCTGGTACAAGGCGGTTATATGAGATGCATCATTTCAAACAATTCATGGGCAAATAGACAATGGGTGAGGTCTTCTTGGAACTGGACATGGAAAACACAAACGAAGTCAGAAACCAAGAAGCGTTTAGAAAGCCCAATCAGCAAATGATGCCATGACAAGACCAACATTCGTTTTTTGGACTTGGGACAAAACTTTACCCCGAAAACCAGTGGGGCATTCGAGGCTCTCATGTCTTTGGTGTGTGTGTGCGCAGAGGCCCTACCCCCGGTTCGATATATGATTCAAATATGATTTAACAAGAGGCACTTGCTAGGAGACATTAAAAAGGTGAGATGTCGTTCGCAAACTGGTTGCGTTACAATCGACATTAGGACTGTTGGAAAACGTTAAAGGGCGCTTCTTCCTTTCTTCCTTGCCAGTTATCTCCTCGTCGTGCCCATGCTTGTTTCGGGTCAAAACTGAAGCGCGTGTCAACACT
The DNA here is from genome assembly GCA_049516875.1 of Bathyarchaeia archaeon. Classification (GTDB taxonomy): domain Archaea; phylum Thermoproteota; class Bathyarchaeia; order Bathyarchaeales; family Bathycorpusculaceae; genus JBEKCD01. The sequence continues at coordinate 15,359 of JBEKSS010000002.1, forward strand.
TTCTTGCTGTTTAAACGTGCGTTTCGAGAAACATGTGCTGCAATAAACTGGTTTGCCTATTGTAGGCTTGAAAGGGACCATGGCAGTCTTGCCACAATCAGTACATTTAGTCTCAAACATTCTTTTTTGGAACGTGTAGAACCACCTCTATTAGGTTTGCACTGAAATTGAAAATGCTAATTTTCAATTATCACTGATACAACGTCCGCGGTAGACTTAAAGGTTTCGTTGTTCAAAAACGTACCTGCTTTCAAATACGCCGCAGATATTTCTATACTTTCCTGGTTTTGATAAACGAAGAACTATTTGTCCTCCAGTTTCACGACTTTGCAGCATCTTCGTTCCAGATGGCCCATCAAGTCTATGCCTGCTTTCGCCCTTTTCTCTTCTTCTTCGAGATGCTTTTGGAATCCCACCTGTTTGACACTGTTATGGTTCTCGACGACGAAAGGATACCACTCTCTTTGATATTCTGTGTTCTTGCATGTTAGATAATTATTGCATAGAAGGCATCTTTCAAGCTTCTTTTCAGAAGCACATTTTCTGTTTTCGCAGGGTGCACCCCCACCATTGAGGCACATAGGGCACTGTGCATTGGCAAACCACTCTAAGCCTTTCCTAAACTCTTCAAACTTGAATGATTTGACAACGGAACTGACCCAATCGTAGCGAACTGTATCCACGAGTCTCTTCAGTTCGCCAGCCATCATCTTCACTCTTCCGTTCCCGTTCGGGCATTGACCACAGTAAACGCCACATACCCCGTATTGATAGTTCTTTGCGTTCATTTCAGATCGCTCATGATTACTAGATAACGCTTGATGTTGATAAGAATAGCGAACTCTCCTAGCTTGAAGCCTATCTCCGTAGATCTTCTTAGCGCGTACTACCAGAATTGTTTCGGTTGTTCGAAGGCTTCCCATAAACAACAGCAAACGCTAATAGTCAACGCGGCAACAAGCTTCGATAAAGGAGGAGTCTTGGTTGAAGAGGATAGGCGTGGTCACGAGCGGCGGAGACGCGCCCGGCATGAACGCTGCTATTCGAGCCGTCACGCGGATAGCTCATTCGAAGAACTATCGGGTTTATGGGTTTGAGAGAGGCTGGGAGGGTTTGATAACGAACACTTTCAGAGAACTTACTCCCCGCTCAGTGGGAGGGATCATACAGTTGGGCGGAACCATCCTCCACACCTCAAGGTGTCCGGAGTTCGAATCAAAAGAAGGGGTTAGAAAAGCTGCGGAAACACTTGCTTCAAACAATATTGATGGGCTCGTGGTCATCGGAGGCAACGGCTCTTTCAAGGGAGCTTTTGAGTTGAGCAAACAGACTGATGCGTTGATAGCCGGGGTTCCCGCGTCTATAGACAACGACGTTTTTGGAACGGATGAAACGATAGGCTTCGACACGGCGGTGAACACGGCCGTAGACGAGATCGACAAGATAAGAGACACTGCAATTTCGCATGAGAGAATATTCATAGTTGAAGTCATGGGTCGGACAAGAGGCTTTCTCGCTTCAACAGTGGGACTGACTGTGGGAGCAGAGATAATTTTGGTCCCAGAAGTCAAGTTTGAAACCAGCAAGATTGTCAAAAGGTTGGAGGAGAACACTGCTAAGGGGAAGAAGTCGGGCATAATTGTGGCGGCAGAAGGAATCGGGGACACGCGAAGACTTGGAGCAGAGATTGAGAAAGACGCGGGAACAGAGGTCAGGCTCAGCGTTTTGGGCTATGCTCAGAGGGGAGGCAGCCCTACGGCAAGAAGTCGTTTGTTGGCCAGCTTGTTTGCAGACAAGGCCGTCGAGCTGCTTTCACAGGAGAACGGCAGCAGCGTAGTGGGACTGCTGAATGGCAGAATAGCGACTCTTGACATTATGAAATCATGTGAAACCGAGAAACCTTTGGACCTGAGCTTGCTAGATCTGGCGAGTGTGCTCGCAAGTTAAGATATCATCGAATTTCAGCCGAAGAACACGCTTACTATGTCGTAGAGTTCCAAGTCTACAGTTTTCCGTTTGCCGACAACCTCCTTGAGTGGCACTGAAACGATTCTGTTTCCTTTTATGGCGGTCATGTGACCGAATTTTCCTTCATGAACCATGTCTATGGCTGCTATTCCGAATCTTGTGGCTAACACTCTGTCAAAGGCTGTTGGACTGCCGCCGCGTTGAACATGTCCTAAAACCACAACTCGGGTTTCAACGTTCAAGCACTTTTCAACCTCCTTCCCAAGATAGTAGCCGATGCCGCCAAGTCGAATGTGTCCGAACTCGTCGAGGCTTTCACTGTAAACTACCTCAACTCCGCCCCTCGGTTTGGCCCCTTCGGCAACGACTATTATGCTGAAGTTTCTGCCTCTTTCCTGCCTTCTTTTTATCAGTGCGCAAACCTCATCTATGTCAAAGGGTTTTTCAGGGATCAGTACGATGTCTGCGCCTCCAGCTATGCCTGCTTCCAGGGCTATCCACCCGGTGTATCTGCCCATGACTTCAAGAATTATGACCCTGTGATGCGTTTCCGCAGTTGTGTGAAGCCTATCGAGTGCTTCGGTGGCTATGGAGACTGCCGTGTTGAAGCCGAACGTGTAGTCGGTTCCGGCCAAATCATTGTCAATTGTCTTTGGTACCCCCACAGATTTGAGTCCATACTTGGCCATTTTGTCAGCAACACTTAGAGTGTCGTCGCCGCCGATGGCGATGACTGCTTCAATCGCGGCTTCTTTCGCGTTTTCCATCATTTTTTCGGGGCCGGTTTCAGTCTTGAACGGGTTGGTTCTAGAAGTGCCCAAAATTGAGCCCCCGCGTGGAAGAAGACCCGAGGCAGCCTTCAAGTCCAGTGGCAGGTACTGGGCTTCAAGAAGTCCAGCCCACCCGTCTTTTATGCCGAGGATTTCGTATCCGTAGTTTTGGATGCCCTTTCTGACAACTGCTCTTATGACCGCGTTGATTCCTGGAGCGTCTCCTCCGCCGCTCAAGATTCCAACTTTCATATGTTTCCCACTTCACGCTTCTCCCGAACTTCCGAACAGGCGCATTTTGCCCCTGATGACTTCTTTCATAGCGTCTTTTGCAGGACCCAAGATTTTTCGGGGATCAAATTCTTTCGGCGAGTTTGCCAAGACTTCCCTCACACTTGCAGTGAAGGCTAACCGCAGGTCTGTGTCAATGTTTATCTTCGCGATTCCCAGAGAAATGGCCTTTTGAATATGTTCCTCGGGAATTCCCTTTGCTCCTTCAAGCTGAGCTCCATACTTAGCTGCTTTTTCAATGATCCATTTTGGAACGCTCGAAGCCCCGTGCAAGACAAGCGGGATGTCAAGCTTTTCGCTGATAATCTTTAACCTTTCAAAGTCCAGTTTGGGCTCGGCCTTAAACTTGTAAGCTCCATGAGACGTGCCTACTGCGACTGCAAGAGCGTCTACGGCGGTGCGGTTGACGAACTCTTTTGCGCTGTTGGGATCGGTGAGAATGGCGTCCTTTTCTTCAACGGTTTTCTCTTCAACCCCTGCTAGTCTGCCGAGTTCCGCTTCGACAGAAACTTTTTTGGGGTGAGCCAAATCAACCACCCGCTTGGTTAGCGCAATGTTTTCCTCATACTTCAGATGGGATCCATCTATCATGACGGATGTGAAACCTCCCGTTATGCATTTGGAGACCGTTTCAAAGTCTTCTCCGTGATCAAGGTGTAACGACATCGGCGCAGCCGAGGATTCGGCTGCTGTTCTGACAATTTTCGCTAGATAAGGCAGACCGCCATATTTTATGGCGCTCGGCGTGACAGCAACTATCGCAGGAGATTTTTCTTCGACTGCAGCCTCAGAAACTGCCAACACAGTTTCCAAGTTGTTGATGTTAAAAGCGCCCACGGCATAGGCTTTTCGCCTAGCTGGCACCAACAAATCCTTGTTTGTGACAAGCATTCTGCTTACCGCGAACTGATAGTTATCGTCAACAATATAAATGATTTACAATTCACTGAGGAAGAATGTTTTCTCAATTTCATACGCAGACTCCACAAAAAACGTAGACGCGTGCGCTTAAATTCCAAGTGGAGATAAGTTATCGGTTAAGAAGACGGGGTGTGTTGTGATGAAGGTTGTTCCAAGAAGCAAAGTCATATTCTGCTTTGATCCTGCGGCTGAACCCGCCGTACGCGTTAAACCTGGAGAACTTGTTTTGGTTGAGACTGAGGACACTTTTGGGGGGCAGGTGAAGAGTGAGAAGGACTCTGTTGACAAGCTTGACTGGTCTCGGGTTGACGGGGCGACAGGATCCGTATCCATAGAAACTGCAGAGCCCGGCGACACCCTTGTCACAGAAATACTGGACATAAGCGTTGAGAAGAAGGGTGTAATAGTCACGATTCCGAAATTTGGGATTTTGGCAGACAAGAAATTCAAACCTTCAACCAAAGTAGTGAAGTTGCGTGATGGACGCATCAGTTTTGAGAACGGCGTTCAGGTCAAAGCGAACCCTATGATAGGCACAATCGGAGTCACCCCTAAACGCAAAGTTCCCACTGGTTCCCTTGGCAGGCATGGTGGAAACATGGACGTCAAAGAGTTAACGGCCGGTGCTAAACTGTATCTGCCAGTGCTCACTGAAGGCGCCTTGTTTGCGGCTGGTGATTTGCACGCGGTTCAAGCTGACGGAGAACTGTGCGTCTCGGCCATCGAAGTGGCCGGCGAATCCTACTAAGGTTCAGCCTGATCAAGGGCAAGAAGCCTGAATGGCCGGTGCTTGAAACAAAGGACTCCTTCGCCCTTCTGGCTTGCGGGAGCACGCTGGATGAAGCTGCACGACTTGCAACGGAGGCTGGGGTGAAGGCGTTCATGCGGGAGTATGGCTGGCCTTTTGAGAGGGCATACATGTTTGGAAGCTTCGATAAACTTGAAAATTAATCAGGTCGTGGATCCGAAAAAAGGGGTTAAAGCAGTGATTTCTAAGGATTTCATTACTCTGAGGGGCCTGCTTACCCGAGGCACCTGACCTTTTATAAAATCTATAAACTTATGCGCGTCATTTGTTTGGTGAGGTGAGTTCGCGTGACCTGCTACTTCAGGCATCTTCAAGAAATCTTTCAGAAAGCAGGAATAGAAGTCACTAACGCTAACAAGCGGGAAATCGACAAAGTGATTCACGAGATTGTGGGCGTCAATTACAAGGATTGCCCAGCTACTTGGAAGGAAGTGAAGAAGCGAATAGCAGAGAATGAGGGATCTTTTGTTTCCGAGTTGAAGGAAAAATGGAGCAAGCATTCCCAGAATTCAGTGGACTGCAAGCGGCGATGAAAGAACATTCCCAAAGAAAACAGAACTGAGGAAACAATGGATGTTACTTAGGACTCTTCCAAGAGACGTGAAATTGAATAATTGAAAATGCTGACCAAGTACACTACCTGCCCCGTTTTAAGCAAAAAATAAGAATGTGGAGGGAAAAACTGAACAGCTCACTTCTTTGGTTTTGCCTTTACCTCTTTCATCGGGGCTTCACAGCACATTGGGACGCATACTGGTTCACATTCGCATGCCTCATCAACGACTAAGACAAGTCCACATTCTTCACACTTGTATTTCGTACCCTTCTTTGCCTTTGCCACACCTTCACCTCCTCACTGTTTTGCTGTACAAAAAACTCGTGTTTCTCTTGGATATAAAAGTATTCAAAAAACATTGCACCGCTTTGAAAGCGCGCGCTAAGAGAGAATACGATGAGCCAAAGCGTAAGGACTATCCATAGCCGCAAGTCTGTGGAGGAGGGTGTCCGTTAGAACTGCAGAAAGAGATCTACATTTGCAGCGAATCCTAGGTCCTTTTCTTCCTTTTTGGATGTACTAATATTAGGGTGGAAAGCTTACTTTTGCAGGACTTCTTTCAATTCCATCAACTGCATGACAGAAGGCAACCTTGTTCTGCGCGTGCTACTGCATCGCTTACGGGTACTGGGTTGAGAGAGTTGAGACCTGCTTTTTTTAAGCGTGAAATAGGCGTGTATCGTTATCCAAAATAGAGAATGCGTAGTGAGAGGCGTATAGAACTTTGTGCCATAAGTCTTTTTAACTTAGAAAGAGTACTATATCTTGCGAATTAGTAGGGAGAAAGGAAAATGAGGCATATTAGATATGAAGTTGTATCTTTGATTCTCATAGCGATGATACTAGGAGGTACAATTGCACTCTTCAGTGCACATGTGCTAGCAGCTCCATGGCAGGGCTATGTTAAACCCGCATTCACGGATTACGCTCCCAGCGGAATGCCTGATTTTGACGAGAAGCAAGATCTATGGGGCCCAGCCCCAGGTACCTACACGTGGTGTGTTCCGGTGGCTGTTGCGGATTCGTTGTGGTGGCTCGACTCAGAATACGAATCAATAAACTACTCGAGTCCAGTGGCTCCTCCAACGATTAGTGATCATTTCAACCTCGTCAAAGCCTATGGACCGTGGGACGATCATAATTCCTCGAACGTTGACCCACTCGTGAGAAACTTGGCTTTGTTGATGCACACTGATGGTCAAGGCATGGGTGGTGGTTGGGTGGGAACACGTTGGATGGATGTCGCACCCGGAATCCAAGCATACCTCGTCCAACAGGGTGTAGATAGCTTGTTCGAGGTTCACCAAATGGATTATCCCGTTTTCCCCTGGATAGATGCCCAAGTCACGCAGTGTCAGGACGTTGAGCTTTTCCTCGAATTCTGGTACTTCAACCTCGGGACTTGGCAAAAGACGACTAATCCGAACTTTGAATCCGGCCACTGCGTGGCCGTAGCTGGATCCAATGCCACAACAAACCAGGTGCTCATAAGCGACCCATACTATGACGTGTCCGCCCCCGCAGTCAATTCCGCAGTCCACAACGATGCGCAATACGTGTCGCAAGATCCCTATACCACGGCACAAATTGTGTTTCCGCCGCTTCCTATACCGCCAGGGTACCCGCCCAGTGTGTTGGAGTTGCAGAACTATGGGCTACTCACTAGTGGTGACCCGAACTTGCGTGCGTTCGTAAGAGGTGCTGTTGCAACGTCACCGCTCCCAGTCCATGACGTAGCTGTGATCAACCTCACGTCAGCCAAGACTGTTATAGGCAGAGGCTACGGAGGAAACATTACGGTAACAGCTCAAAACCAGGGGAACTTTGCCGAAACCTTCAACGTCACACATTACGCGAACTCGACTACAATCAATGCACTCAACTTTACCTTGGCAAGTGGAAACAGTGCATCTCAACTTTTCGAGTGGAACACAACCGCCGGTTTAGCATATGGCAATTACACGCTGAAGGGATGTGCCGATGTGGTTTCGGGAGAAACGGATACCGATGACAACAACTGTACGTGCAGCTATCCAGTTCACGTGGGTGTTCCTGGTGACGTGTCAGGCACGACCCCTGGAGTGTACGACGGAACCACGAACATGAAGGACATAGCCTACTTGGTCAGCTTGTTCAACACTAACCCGCATTCGCCGAACTGGCAGCCCAACGCGGACGTAAACAACGATGGCTTCTGCAACATGAAGGACATAGCAATCGCTGTAGTCTTCTTCAACCAACACGAATAGGTTCAAAACCCACCCCTCTTTTTTCACAGAATGATTTCTGCACCGAAGGTTTTTCCAGACGCCTGTTTGCGCACAACCGAAGGTCAAAAGCAGATCCTGCTGGTTGCGTAGCCAAAGATACGTTTTTGGGTTCTGCGCCTACTTGGTTTGTTTTCGTTTGGTTTGAGGGTGGGCTAGCTTGAGTTTCTGGGTGTGGCTCAGTTTTTTGATTCTTTTTTCTCTTCTCATTGCTTCTGCTCTCGAGTGAAATTCTTCGACGTGGACCAGCTTCTTTGGTCGGTGCATTCTTGTGTATCTGGCAGCCTTTCCTTTCTCATGAAGCTTGATGCGGGAATGTAGATTCTTTGTGTAGCCTGTGTAGAAACTGTCCCCCTCGCAAAGTATGATGTAGACGTAGTAGGGCATCCGCCATTGGCGCCTCAGTTCGAAATCACGTTTCGCTGTTTTCTTGCTAGATATCTGTAACCGCGATAGTGAGATAAAAATTTATAAGAAAAAGTGTATAGTATGGACTCTAAAACTGGCAGGGTTGCGGGATGGTTGACGTGGTGAAACTGAACAAGGTTGACGAAGCTGTGGTTTCAGCGTTGAAGAAGTCTGAAAAGGGTTTGACGCTCAAGGAGATTGCTGAAAAATGTGGAGAAACGGAGAAGAAGGTTTTCAAGTCTCTGCGCAAACTGTTTGATAACGAAGTAATTACCTGTGAAAACCATCAGTACCAGCTTACAAACCCTTGAAGCTCATCTGGTGTGCAGGAGAACTGTCACATCCGCGTATTCGTCTTTTCAAGACATAGTTTTGGAATCTCTAATGAATGCTGTGAGATGCGTGAGGTGACATAGTTGACGCGGAAACGCGGTTACAGACGCGGATACTCTGTTGCCGTTTTAGTCGGTTTGGAGGAGGACTGTGCAGTCTTGTGGCGGGTCTTCAGCAACGTGGTTAAGCCCTTTGTCAGGCTGAGATTGGATGGAACGAGAGCGGACGGAAAGGCCCTTTACAACTTTCATGAAGCAATAGTGGAGGCTTTGAGGCCTGCGCTCAAGGAGGGAGTGAAGAGCATCGTCGTTGCTGCTCCCATGAAAACCAGTTATGCTAATGTCTTTCTTGATCATGTGCGGAAGCATGATGCGTGGCTAGTTCAGGCGAAGGGACCGAATTCCGTGGCCTTCGGCATGGTTGTTGGCTCTGCCTGTGAACTTCACGAAGTAACTGAGCTGGTGAAGACAAAGCGTTTCCGCGACTTGATGAGCGAAACCACATCGGCAGGTGCTGACCGGACCGTGGACACGTTGGAAAAGTGGCTCAGCGAATTTGCAGACGATGCAAAGGTACTGTATTCGCTTGAAGAGGCGGAGGATTTGGTCTATGGTCAATGGACAAAGGGCGGAATCAAGCCTGAATGCGTGATGCTTACGAACGAATATCTGACGAACCATAAAGAAAGGAACAGGGTTAACAGACTCTTGCAGATTTCAAACAACAAGAACGTCAAAACCGTAATTGTTGGCGCCGACACTCCAGCTGGCATTCGATTGACCCAATTCGGAGGCTTTGTTTGCCTCGCGAGATCAACGCGGACGGACAGTTCGCACTGATCCTTTCGATGTCAACTTGAATTATTGTGATGTGTCTGCTCCCGTTTCTTCTCTGAATTGCAGTCTGTAGAATGAGCTGTAGAGGCCTTTTCTGCGCATCAACTCCTCGTGAGTGCCCCTCTCCACTATCGCGCCGTCGTCGATGGTTAATATTTCATCGCAAAGCCTGATGGTTGAAAGGCGGTGGGCGATTATTATCGTCATTCTGTTGAGCATCAGTTTCTTCAGGGCTCTCTGTATCACCAGTTCGGTGTAGGCGTCGACTGAGGATGTTGCCTCGTCCAGCACTAGGATTTCCGGATTTGCGACCAGTGTTCTGGCGAAGCTTATGAGTTGTCTTTGGCCTATAGATATGTTTGAAGATCCTTCCTGTATAACGTAGTCGTAATCGTTGGGAAGCTTCATTATGAAATCGTGGGCACCGATGGATTTTGCTGCTTCTACGATTTCTTGGTCTGATGCTTCGAGTTTCCCGAATCTTATGTTTTCCTTTATGGAGACTGAAAAGAGAAACGAGTCTTGTAGCACTATGCTTATGCGCCCTCTCAAAGATTCAAGCGGGATGTCTCTTATGTCGTGCCCGTTGATGAGTATTCTGCCTTGGCCTGGATCGTAGAATCTGGCCAGAAGGTTGATTATTGTGCTTTTTCCAGCGCCCGTCTGGCCGACAATCGCGAGTTTCATGTTGCGTTTTAGGACGAAGCTGATGTCCTTTAAAACTGGGACGTCTATGTCATACGCGAAATTGACGTTTTCAAATTTGACTTCTTCTATCATTGTAATGTGATACTCCTTTCAGGCGGTGCGTCCACGACCTCTACTTTTGTGTCTATCACGTCGAACATTCTTTCAATTGCAGACATGGTTGACTGATACTGGTCGTACATGGTTACAAGGTCAACCAGCGGCATGAAATACGAGAACTGATACTCGGTGAAAGCTACAAGAATTCCTAACGAGATTGTTCCATACAACAAAGCGTTGACGCCGTAGAACAGGATTATCATGGTTCCAACCAGCCTTAATGCCATTACGAACGGCGTGTATGATGAGCCTATAAGGATGGCTCTGATGGTTGCCTTAACGTTTTCGTCTTGGCTTTTCTGGAACTTCTTTTCTGTTTCCTTCTCCTGTGCGTAGGCTTGCGTGACTTTTATGCCTGCAAGGTCTTCCTGCATCCTCCCGGTCAACCCTGAAGTCGTGATTAACGTTCTCCTGTAAGCAGCTCTTGAGTATTTTCCAAGAAACCAGACTAGCACGAGGGCCACAGGCAGAACCGAAATGGCAAGAAGTGACAGCCGAAGGTCGAGATAGAACATTATGGTGAAGGCACCTAGTATCGAGGAGATGTCTATGAGAATGCTCGTGAGTCCCAATCTGAGGAATATTCTGACGGTATTGGCGTCGTTCGTCGGGCGGGAGATAATTCTTCCAATTTCACCTTCTGAAAAATACCTGAGAGAAACGACTTGCAGTTTATCCATCATATCGTCTCTCATCTTTGCGACTACTTTTTCTCCAACTACTCGCATCTGATAGGTTTGGATGTACTGAAACACGTAGTTGCCCAGAATAATGGCGGCGAATAGGGGTATCCACCATATGAAGCCTGAAAGGTTCTTAGGCGTAATTATTTGGTCGATGGCTATTGCGTGCATGTAGGGTGCGGCCAGTCCAGTCAGTGCACCGGCTACCGTGGCCGATACGCCGATTATGAGGTTTCTTCTGTGAGCTTGAGCGTAACCGTAGACTCTTCTGATCATAACCCGGTCAGGGACGGTTCTTTTTCTCTTTTCTTCCTGTTTTGTGGAAAACGTTCCGTATGAACCTGACACTAGGCACCACCTGTTTCCTCTAGAATGGGCGAAGCTTTTTGGACAAACTGTGTTTCATAGACCTTTTTGTACACGCCGTTCTTTGCTATGAGCTCGTCGTGCGTGCCGAATTCAGCTACTGAACCGTTTTCAAGGACCAGTATCTTCTTAGCAGTCTTTATTGTTGAGAATCTCTGCGCGATTATGAGGGTCGTCCTCGTCTTTGTTGCTTCTTCAATTGCAGATTGAATTTCCTGCTCCGTTCTAGCGTCTACGAAAGAGAGCGAGTCGTCCATTATCAGCATCTTCGGGTTGCTCACGAGCGCTCTGGCTATGGTCATTCTCTGCTTCTGTCCTCCCGAAAGCGTCAACCCTCTCTCTCCCACGGGCGTGTCGTAGCCTGTTGGAAGGGATTCGATGAAATCGTGTATTTTGGCCGTCTTAGCGGCTTGCACTATTTCATCCGTTGAAGCGTCAGGCTTGCCGAATGCAATATTCTCTCTAATAGTTCCAGAGAACAGGAAAACGTCCTGTAGCACCACGCCTATTTGCCGTCTGAGGGAAGCAAGCTTTAATTGGCGTATGTCTGTGCCATCTATCTTTATGCTGCCTGATTGGATGTCATAGAACCTTGGAATTAGGTAGATCAGAGAGCTCTTTCCGGATCCTGTTGCGCCTAGTATCGCTATTTTTTCACCGGCCTGCACAGTAAAAGTGACGTTGTTTAACACAGGCCTGTCTTTTACGTACCCAAAGGTCACGTTTTCCAGTTCAAGCTGTCCTTTTTCTATCTTTACGTCTTTGGCGTCAGGCATATCTTCAACGTTTCTCGGCGTGTCTGTGATTTCAAAGATTCTTTCCAGTCCAGCGTAGGCTGCGATCCATGTTCCGAGAGTCTGGCTTGCGTCCCTTATGGGAAAGGTTAGTCTCATCATGTATCTCGCAAAGAGGATGATGTCACCGACTTGAGCAACCGCCAAGGCTGAGCCCGGAATGCCCAGTGTGTATCCTGCGTACACGTAGACCAAGGCTATTCCCAACGTGAGTATCGCTGGACCGAGTGGCATGTAGATTGATTGTATCTTGCCAGCGCTGATCGCTGTGTTCACATATATGTCTTCTACTTCTTTGAATCCGTCAACAACATCTTTTTCTCGACGGAATATCCTGACTGTTTTCATTCCCACGATGTTTTGTTGTATGTAGGAACCCAGTCTTCCTATGATTAGCTGCATGTTTCTGAAGAGGGGCATTGTGTCTGTCCAGAGGCGTGCCGTGAAATAGAAGATGAACGGCATCGTGGCCATGGAAATCAGGGTCATGATTGGACTTATTGGGAGGATTATCACGATAATGATGATTGTCGTGAAGACAGCATTGAGAACAGTGCCTAGCCATGTTCTTAGAAACGCGTCAACCAGTTGAAGGTCTACTGTGGCTCTTGACGTGAGGTCACCAACGCCCACAGAATCGTAGAAACTGAAGGATTTGCTCTGGAGTGAACGGTAGTATTCCGTTCTTATGTCTCGCACTATGTACTGAGACATTACTCCATGCACGAAAGTCAAGATAAAGTTTGAGATAGCAAAGCCTATTCCGGCCAGTATGATGACGAGTAAGTAGCCCGGCAATAGACTGGTGTTGGTCGGCGGTCCGATGACGTTGATTATGATGTAAGCGGTGTACAATGGTTCGATCGAGAACAGAATGGATCTTATCACTGCGAGAACGGTTATCGCCGCGACGTACCATGGATATCTACTGTGGTACTTCATCAGCCTCCTAAAAGCCGAAAAGGACTGCGTGAAACCCTTTCGCGTTTTAAGCGACTTAGCATAATCCAGGAGAGGCTTTGCTATGCTCATTATGGTCTTGGCATAGTGGATACAAGTTGAATCGATATAAACATTTTCAAACGATTCTAGATTCTTTAATCGATCAAACTGAATGCAGGCAAGTCCGCCTGTGCTAGCCAAGCTTGTCTAGATTCGCGGTTGATCATCCGTTAATGATGTGCTGGCAAGTGCGTTGAGGGAAGGCTCGAATGTTCATATGCTAGTTTCTGGATTTTGCCATTTCTGCAATTTTCGCTTTAATCTCGTCATAAACGTTCTTTGCTGCGTCCACTTGGAGAAAGTAAGGGTCTTCAATGCTCCACACGACCACTCTGTCCTTACAGTCTGGACATCTTATAATGACGGCGTCTTTGTGTCTCTGTTCCATGGCCACGATAAGGTCGTACTCGGTGAGCCGTTTGGTATCCAGACTTTCAGGCGCTTTCTTGAGGTACTGCTCAGCTCTCTCTTTCCTCAAGTATGACTTCACTTCTTCTGAGACTGGAATGGCAACTTGTAGTCCTGCGGAATCCACTTTCCAGTCCGGTCTCAACTTCTTCAACAAGGCTTCGGCAAGTGGGCTTCGATGAGCATTTCCAGAACAAACGAACAGCACTTTCAATCTGTCTTCTTTCCCAAACGGTTCTTGAGGCCCTATCAATGAAGTCCATACTTAAAAACAGTTGACGAACGCGGGAGAGCCACTTCCAACGCGCCTGCGCGTAACTCTTCTGTCAAAACAGGCCAAGGACATAGCTTTCATGCACACGAAGAGAATGGCGCGGGGTGTGGGATTTGAACCCACGCGGCCATTACTGACCACAGACTTAGCAGGCCTGCCCCCTACCAGGCTAGGGCAACCCCGCCCCGTTTTTCGTTGACTCCGCAGTTTTCTAGGTGTTTGTTCTTTATTTGCGTTTTCTGAAGTAAGCATGCGCGATGGACCCCAAGCTTGCTTACTTGCCCTTTTATTGTTAGTGAATATCCCGCCTATGCTAGAAGAACAGCTATGATGCCGGTTAGAAAAATGCCGTCGAACGTGCCTGCTCCGCCTATGCTTGCAACGGGTGCACCGAGTTTGGGAATGCGGTTGAGGTTAGACAGATCGGCGCCTATGAGTGTTCCCAAGACGCCAGATACATAGGCAATAACTCTTGGTGCGCCTGGAGAAAGAATATAGGCCGATAGGGCAGCAACTAAAGGGGGAATGAAGACCGGTGTGCTGATGCCTACTCCCTTGACGGGTCTCGCAACGATGTGGGTCACTAGAGCGACAACAGCAACGCCTACTAGGGCATAAAACATGGCTGACGGCACCTTCCATAACAGATAGGATGAAACAAAAGTGGGTATCAACGCTCCTCCGACGTTGACGGCTACCATCGTCGTTGTCTCACCATATTCTGCTTTTGGGATTCGATAGATAATGCCAAAGTAACTGGCAAACTCTTCCCTTATTATTGGGATTTTGGTTTTGAGCTTCAGAATCGGGATGTTAATGAAGCTTCCAATGAGAGTGGCAACTAGAATTAAGGCGGTGATGGCTGGACTGAATCCAACGTCCTCGAAGGCTACTCCGACGACTCCTATAAAAATCAAACCTACTACTAGGACAAGAATCAGCGCCAAAACTGCGAACACCAAGAAATTGTGAGGAAAATAGATGGTTTTCCTGCTCATGACTCCGCAGCCTTGCGTTTCACTTCTCAAGAAGTCAGATTCTTGTTCTAGCGTATTAATATAGTATCTGCCAAGAATGCTAAGGTCGAGCGCAATGCTGCAAGACGCAACGGGTCAATGTTGCATATCCTCAATCTAGATTTCAACTCGTGGGCTCTCATGCCGAAGTCGTCCCAGCACCTTTCGTGCACTTTGCCCAGTCTTCGAATCTGTACCGCTTCCTCAAATGGTGGGCATAACTTTTTTTGGAAGGTCGTGAACGTGTCTTTTTAATCGCACTCGACTGTGACAGTGGGGACACATTTGAGAACCTGAACTATTCGATGCTAAGGCTGTTTTTGAAATCCAACGCTGGCAATGGCCACAGTATGCACAATTATCATACTTCCAATTCATCGTGATTACCTGCTGAGCGCGGCCTACGTTCATAGCGATTGTCGGGTTCCCAGCGTGAGCGGCAATGTCAGAGTCGCGTTGTTTCTCACTACTGCAACACTAATTGTTTGGCCTGGTAGAGTGTATTCTTCGAGGTAAGTTGAAAGGTCATCCAAGTTCCTGATTCTCGTGCCGTTGAGGGATATTATGATGTCGCCTCCTATCTGAACGGATGCTCCTTCTATTTGGGTCTGACCAGTGCTGGCTTTGAGACCGGCCTTGTCAGCTGGCCCTCCGCTCGTTACTTGGGTGATTTGCACCCCGTAGGTCACGTCTGTGTTCATCGCCTGTGCAACCGCGTAGGTCATGTCTTGCCCGGATATTCCTAACCAGGGATGGTTGTTGTATGAGCCGTTTGTGATTAGAGATTCGACTTCTCGCAGTATCGTGCTCGAAGGAATCGCCAGTCCCAAACCTTGAGCAGCTACTCCTTGGGAAGTGAGTGCGGTGTATGAGGTTATGCCGACAACTTCGCCCTTATAATTCAGAAGAGGTCCTCCGGAGTTGCCGGGGTTTATGGGTGTCGATGTTTGTATGCAATCAGCTATACTGTAGCTGGACCAGGAAACCGAGACTGTTCTGCCGAGGGCGCTGACTATCCCTGAAGTCATTGATCCGGCATATCCCAAAGGATCGCCGACAGCAACTACGGGGTCGCCGACTTTCAACGTTAACGAATTCGTGATGTTGAGGGGTTCGTACTCATCTTGTGGCGCGTTTGCCAAGAGCACGGCGAGATCGGCATAGGGATCTGAGCCCGTCACGTTGGCTGGGTAAGTGTCTCCGTTTGTGAATGTTACAGTGATGTTGCTTGCACCTTCGATAACGTGGTAGTTTGTGATGATCACAGACTTGCCCGTCGAGTTGAAAACAAAGCCTGATCCTTGTACGTCTGAGTAATAGTAGTATGGTCGGCCCCAGAAATCGTATTCTACGGTTACGGTTACTCCTTGAACCACTACGACAGAGCTATCGACCTGTTCGAACAAGTGGGACAGTGAAGCATTCTCTCCCAGAACATATGTGGTGTTGTTGATGGTGGCGTTTTCATAGGTTATGTTTTGGGTGGATGGGTCCTCTGACTGGAGATTTGAAACCTGTGTTTTGAGCGTTGACACCTGATCTTGTAGGCTGCTGATTTTGCTTGAAGTGGTGAGGCTACTTGCTGCGTAGCCGAATATTCCTCCTATGAGCAGGCATATTATGACTGCTCCTACCAACACGTTGGATAAACGGGGGGCTTTTGGTTTTTCAGGTAATTCCATTTACATTCCTCCTTAATCATTCACAGTCTTTTTTTTGCAACTGGGGCATCTTTCATCACTAGGCTGAATTTTGCCTCCACAGTAGGGACACATGAGCTTCTTCTTTGTCAAATGAAGCCCCTGCTTTTCCTTCGTGATTTTTCCATCCTTCAGAAGTAGCATTCTTTCGGTGTGCGAAGCCAATTGGCCGTCGTGCGTTACCACCACGACGGTGGTTCCTCGATCAATGTTCAGGTTTCCGAGCAATCTAACAATTCCGTATTTGTTCTCCGTATCCAAATTCCCAGTGGGTTCGTCTGCCAGAATTATCGCTGGATCATTCGCAAAGGCCCGTGCGATAGCTACCCTTTGCTGCTCGCCTGCACTCAGCCGTTGAGGCCTATGCTCTTCTCTTCCTGACAACCCTACCAGTTTCAACAATTCGCGAGACCTTTGTCTTCTTTCGCTCTTGGATTTTTTTGTGCACTCCATCGGCAGTTCCACATTTTCCCCGGCGTTTAGGTATGGCAAAAGGTTAAAAGTCTGGAAGATGAACCCAATCTTGTTCCTTCTTATCTTGTAGAGCTCCTTTTCGGGCAATCTTGAAACGTCAAGCCCGTCCAGAATCACTTTTCCACCAGTCGGTTTGTCAAGACAGCCCAGGACATTCAGTAGAGTTGTCTTGCCAGAACCAGAAGGACCCATAATTGCGACAAACTCGCCCTTGTTCACCTGAAGATTCAGATCGGATAGGGCTCGGACCTGGCGTTTGCCCATAGCATACGTCTTGGAAACGTTCTCTGCTTTCAGAACAACCTCACTCATACCTCATTGCCTCCGCAGGCCTCGTTCTTGAAGCTCTCCAAGCCGGGTACAGACTGCCCACGGCCCCAAGCAACGCAGCCGCACCAATCCCAAGCAGCATGATCTGCGGGCTTATGGAAGCTGAAGCACTTATTGATCCAGAAATCCCTGCATTCGTGCCGGTGGTTGGGAAGCTTCCTCCGAAAGCACCTCCCTGGGTACTTGAGCCAAACAGGTTTATATGAGGGAGTAGGAGGCCAGATAGGATGGGTGCTCCCACGGTTCCTATTGCAATGCCAACCACGCCTGCCACCAAGCTCAGCAGTACTCCTTCGAGCATAAACTGACTCATAACGTTCCAGCTGCTGAAGCCTATCGCTTTGAGTGTTCCTATCTCCTTCGTCCTTTCTCGCACTGTGTACAGCATCACGAACAGGACGATGAGACTTGTTGCAGCGAGTGCCACGATGATCTCTTGGGTTGCAACCGATTGGGTCTGGGCCACGGTTGATTCGGCGTTGTTCAGAAGCTCGGTGTATCTTGTTTGTTGGCTCTGAAGGTTTGCCAAGCGATCCGCGTATGTTTGGACAGAAATCTCACGTGTATTGATCTCAGTTGAATACATTGTCTGTATCTGCGTGTTTATTGTGTCCACACTGGAGACATCCTCTGCATACACGTCAAGCCTGCTCACGTTTCCTATTTCATTCGTAATCGTTTGAGCATCAGTCAGATTCATGTACACTCCCCTCGTCTCCATAGAGTTTTGACCCGTCTGGTCATAGATTCCTATCACCGTGAAGGATGTGCCATTAACCTCCACTTCGCTGCCCACTCCAACTCCGTAGTACTCTGTGAGGTTAAGACTCATGAGAAGAACGCCACTATCCCCTTCGCGCAGATTTCTGCCTGCTGTTATGTTTGTGGGCAGTACAGAGTATTCGTTGATGAACGAGGAATTCAGACAGACACCCGTAATCGTGTAGAGCGGTCTGGACATGGGAAAATCTCCCATCGGTGTAGTTATGGTCTCCTGGGTGGTCTCCGAGGATGATTTCACCAGGAACGGAACAACGTCCTTGACACCAACAATGGAACTAATGTTGCCAACAACGGATTCATTCATATAGAATTCTTCTCGTCTAAACGAGAAGCTGGATCGGTCCATGCCTGATGGAGGACTAGACATATTTGACGGCGGACCGGAAAACATGCCTCCACTCGACGTTGAGCATTCTATCAGCGTAGTAGACTGGTTGATTTGCGCTTCGGTCTCGGTGATGGTGCTATTGAAATTCTGTGTCATGCTCTGCGTGGATTCTTGGTTTGCAACCAGACCGGCTGGAATAGATATCATTATTGCGAAGGAAAAACTCAAGGCAACGATTACTAACAATGCCCTTATCTTCCTTCTTGAAATGTTCCTTATTGCTCTTGTCAAGGCACCCAAACTTATCACTGTTCCAACTGTTCCATGTTTAATTCGATGAAGCAAGGAGGGTCAGCAATGAACCCAGATATTCTGTTATGTCGTCCGTGGCCCAGGTCCTTCACGTCTTTCACTGCTGCCATCTCCATGTCTAGTGACAATTCATCTTGAAAGAGCAGAGTGTTATTAAACTGTTTTTCAGAATTACACCAGATTCTTTTCCTAATTCAACGTCCTGCCTCATCGTCGACGAATGGATACACGCGCCGTTCTGTTCGTGAAAAGACTCATGTACACGGTCTGGCCTGCGGATGTGAGGCGCACAAACTCATTCCAAGGCGACTGCCAACCTTAGAAGCATCTAGGGCTTTCCTAGTCCATTATTAAGCTTTGATTTGTTGCGCAGTCGGATGATGATAGGAACAAGCTTTTCCGCCAGAAGGAAGGCGCACGTGCCGTAGATGATTCCGCCTATTATGTCTACGACGTAGTGCTCTCCGAGATAGACGGCACTGAACCAGACGCCTGCAGGAAACAAGAGTATCGGCAACGCGCGTGTTTTCTTGATTTTCAGTGCGTAGAGTGAAATCAGCCATGGATACATCGCGTGAAGACTCGGAAACGCTGCAAACGGATTGGATTGAATGAAATCGAAAATGGTGCGATAGAAGGGCACGCCTAGATCTTTGTCCACTTGAAACAGGATTCGTGTGGCACCTACTCCAAACCATGGAGGCGCAACCGGATAAACAAGAAACGTTATCAAGGCGCTGTAGGTGCCGATTGCGAAGGCGAGAACGTATCCCCGATAGTTTTTCGGGCTATACTTCCACAATACGAAGGCAAAAACCGTTGGAGCTATAAAATGCAGAGAATAAAAAAAGGCTCCAAGATAGTCCAAAAACGGGGTTCTGTAAAGCTGTTGAAGCACAAGGGTCGGGATCGAACCGAACAGCTGCAACTCCGCAGTCATAGGCTGTTCAACATGCACAAGCCTTGGCAAGCTTCCAACTATCCCGAACATGGCTTCAAAAGACAAGAAAGTCGAAATGAGCGGAGCCCAATCCTTTACGAAACGGTGGCTTCCTTTGTTGTACGCAGCATATATGAAGAAAACCAAAACTATGAATTCAGGTCCTGGAAGCACGCCGTATACCAAGCAGAAGACACCCAATATCGCTACATAGATACCGGGGAAGGCAACCCCTAAAAGGCGTGAATAACGGTAATCAAGCTTCGGGCTTGGTATTAACGCTTTTTTGTCTTCCGTAGCATTCCCCGTTCTCAGTCAGCGCTAGTTGATAATATAGATTGCGATTGGAATTTTTTCTTCCCGCATCCACGTGTACGCCTTACAATTCGAATGCCCTAGAAACACATTTCGTCTGGACTCTGACGCGAGTTAGAGTCTTCTATTGCGTAGAGTCTAAGGATTGATGGGAAATCCTTGGCAGAGTGTAGGAAAATGATGATTTTGAATATGCGGACCGTGCCTTGCACAGCCCTTGCAACTTCTGTGCAGGCCGTTTGGACAGCACGTTTTGCGCAGTCCCCAGGGTGGGGATGATAGGTTGTGACTTTGTTCATTATCGTCGCCGCTGACAACGACGTTGAAATCCTGTCCTTATCCATTTTCACCATTTCCTCGGCTGCTTTGTCTATTCTCTTTTGGTGCTCGGTTAAGGTCCAGAAAAGCTGAATGGAGAAAGGAGAGAGGCAAGAAAGATATTCTTCAGCTTTTCTGGGCCTTTGCGAGCCCCTTTTTTGAGGAATAGGGCCTTGCAGACTTTTTCTCAACCTCCGACTGGCAAAGGAGATGCCCTCATTATTAAACTGTTTTTCAGAATTGGACCATATTCTATTCCTAATCCAGTTCTAGGCTGCCGTCAGATCTTGGGGTGAAAGATTGAACGACATGTTTATTATTCTAGTTCAAATAGGTCTAACGAAAGACTCTTCAAGCTTGCGGAGCGGTACGAATGTCCACTAATGTGCGCCCTTTCAAGTATCTGCTCGGGTGGCTAATTGCAGGCACGAGAGGTGGTGTGAGCCGCGCCAAAATAATCCAAGCCCTAAATGCAACTCCGCAGAATGCAAATCAGTTAGCGACCCTGCTTGGAATGGATTATAGGACAATAAGGCACCATCTTGACGTGCTTATGAAAAACAGAATAATCACGTCTGCAGGAGAAGGGTACGGTATAACATATTTCTTGTCTCCGGCAATGGAAGAGAACTATGCTCTATTCGAGGAGATTCTGAATAAAATCTGGAAAAAGTAGAAAAGGGAGGAATGTAGATGAAGAATCGTATGAATACGAACCTGAGAAATCTGTTAATACTGGCAACGGTGATAGCGGTGGCTATCATAGCAACACTTTGGGCTACATCCACCTCCTGGTTTCCACCATATCCATTTCGGCCTCGCTTTGAGGAGCCGCGACCTCCCCTTGAGAACATTCGTGGAGACATAGAGCTTTTCTATACGGTAGAAACAGTTGTTTCTACGATCAATGTGACGCTTTCGACCATCCTGTTGCTCATGTATGTCAGCATATACCGAAAGACGCGATCGGAGTTCACAATAGGGTTGATAATATTTTCGGCAGTCCTTCTTCTGCATGCTTTTGTCTCCATTCCTTTATTACACCTAGCTTTTGGTTTCTATCCGATCGGTCTCGGCCCGTTTGCAATGTTGCCAGACCTGTTCACATGCCTTGCACTGGGAGTTCTGCTGTATCTCACCTTCAAATACTAGAATACGCCAGAAAGAACATGCGGCCGCGATCAACACCTCTTCTAATAGCAAAAGACATCTAGTGTGCATTTCTTGCGCTAATGATCCATGCATTCTTTTCTTCGTTGGGATCATGGGACGCGAGAGTGATTATCAAGACACACTACTCGGGAGAGAATTAGCATCCACAGTTTTTTAAGAAAGATGTTGGTTGATGAGTTTGGCCAAATCTATGACTTCGAGACTGTGTCCACAGTTAGGGCAGATTTTGAACACTTCCTCCGATTCTGCTCCAACTTTCAAGGGAGTTCCGCAATGGCAGCAGTGGTAAGTCAGTGTTTGTCCTCTGTCAGCTAGCTGTCTGATGAGACTGTTTACATCAACATGTAAGACAGTTATCTCTTTTTCTTTTCGTCTGAGCTGCCCTGCTTTTTCAAGCATCCCGAGTTTTTCGCACTCTTGAGCAGCTTCCTCATAGCGTCCGGCTTTTTCGAGATTCTCAACAGTTTTTTCTTTGCTCTCAATCTCTTCGTCTGTGTAGTGAGAGCATTTTTCTGCTTGGACAAAATAGTCTCCATATCCAATTGAGATTGGTTTCAGTTTGCTTCCAGTTAGCTCGCACGATTCCTTATCAAAGTGCCTGCAGTCAACGCAGTTTTTCTTTTTGTCGTATTCCTCTCTAATTCTCCCGTAGCAATCTGCACATAATATCTTCTGCTTCCCTTCTAGCGTCAAGCTCAATCCAGAGCCTGAAAACCGCTTTCCGCATTCATCGCACTGCATGTTATGTCTTTGTTACTCTAGCATGGTCTTCTTTATTTGTCTTACATTGGTTCACGCCGATTTGTTGCTTGTAAGCTGGTCCACTGTTAAATGCTTGTGTCCATGAGCGAGTGTACGCTTAAATATCTGTCAAATGATAGAAGAAACCAAGGACGTTTCTAGGTAGGTCTTGTGCCCTACTGTCCAAAGTGCGGCGAAGAAGTATTTGTTTTGAGACGATAACCTTTTCAGCACACTATTCGTGGTTGTTGAAGTAGTGGATGGCTACGGCTATGTCTTTCATGTTGCAGACGCCGTCGTTGTTCACGTCAGCATTGGGCTTCCAGTTCGGCGAGTTCGGCTTAGTGTTAAACAGTGCAATCATGTAGGCGACGTCCTTCATGTTGGCCACGCCATCATAAACGCCTGGCACTGTGCTGGAAACGTCGCCTGGAACACCCACGTGAACTGGGATCGTGCAAGTGCGATTATTGTTTGCCGTGTTTGTTTCGCCTGAAACTGGGGGTACGTAGGCACTCAGAGTGTGGTTGCCATAGGCAAAGCCGGTGGTATCCCACAGGAAGATTATCACTACTGCATTTGCAGCTGTGAGGGATGTTGCCGTTTGCGCTATAAGGGTTGAGTCTGCAAAGACTGATAGGTTGAAGTTTTCGTCAAATGTTCCGTAGTTTGCGATGGCTACGCTTACGTTCATGCAGTAGCCCTGTCCAGCGACAGTTTTGAGAGGCGTGATATCCGTGACTGCCACGTCGTGACCGGGTGTGTAGAAGCTCATAAGCGGGTAATTGTCTATGTTATTCATGTCAATTTGATAGGACGTGTCTCCTATTCCGTCGCTTCCCGTAACGTTTTGGCAGGGTCCCTTGTAGTGATCAGTTCCGGTGTAGTCGTCCCAGTAGTTACCGCCTGAGGGATAGCCTTTGTCCCACGTGTTGATCGATGGAAAAATCAGGCCAGGATCGGCGCAGTCCCACACGGCGTCGAAGACATGGACTAATTCGTTAGCAAATATGTTATCATAGATAAGGTTGTTTGAAGACATGTAGAGGTAGATGCCGCTTCCAAGGGGACCGTTGTTCCCGGTTATTCTGCATCCCGTTACACTGTTATTGTCTGAGAAGGACAGTAGGCTTATGCCGTCATAATTGTTTGTAACGTTTGTTTCTACAACGTTGTTGTTTGAAGATTCTAAAAGAAATATGCCATGGATGTTGTTTGACGTGTCGGTTCCCAGAATCGTGTTGTTTGAGCACTGTTGTAGATAGATGCCGTACAAGTGCGTTTCAACTGCTACATTCTTGATTGTTACGTTGCTTCTTCCAAGCAAGTATATTCCAGCTGCGCCTCCTCCGCTGCCTTGAACAGTATAGCCTGCCCCATCTAACATGATGTTGTTTCTTTCGATTACAATTCCTTCACTGTCACTGTAGATGTTGCCGCTTAATGTGTAGACATCTCCATTATGCTGTATTGGTGCTGTCGGCGGGTCAACACTTCCATCAGCTCTAATGTGAACAGGAAGCGCGTTCGTGCTGACGACAACTATTTGCCTGTCTTCTCCAACCAGACCGTTCACATCAAACACAGTCAGCTTAAGCGTGTAAGTGCCCTGCGCAACTCCAGTCGTGTTCCAAGTTGCTAGGGTTCCGTTGACAACCTCGCTCTTGCCGTTGTTCGCTAGGCTGATTCCAGTTGTCATCCAAGACGTTGGAGCTGTTCCCGAACCGAATGCTAAGGTGTAATTGCTGAAAGTCGCGCTAGGTGTCGTGCCCCGTTTTGCTATGCCCTGAAGGCCGACAAGTCCACCGAAGCGGGGTGGGGTCAGCAAGTCTGTCCTTGTTTTAAAATGGGCCGTCGGTGCGCTGATCGCTGTGACTATTTCAGTTTCGGGGTCTCCAAGCAAATTGAGGTCGAAGTAGGTCCACCTGTCGAGTATTGGTTCCTGTTCTTTTGAA
This sequence comes from Bathyarchaeia archaeon, assembly GCA_049516875.1. Classification (GTDB taxonomy): domain Archaea; phylum Thermoproteota; class Bathyarchaeia; order Bathyarchaeales; family Bathycorpusculaceae; genus JBEKCD01. Next base: position 39,236 of record JBEKSS010000002.1, read on the forward strand.
AGTTGCAACGCCTTTCCCAAATTCCTGGTACCACTGTTCAGCACTGAGAAAAATGATCTGTCGTATCGCTCTCCAGGCCCGTCAAGAGAGGCTGAACAGTACCAGCCGTATCTCGAGTTGCCTATATACGCGAAAGCGCCGTGCGCACTGAATAGGAAGTGCTCTGCGATGGCCTGCTGAGATCCACTTGTGGCTTCGTCAAATGCGGCCGAGTAGCAACCCATGCTGTAAACAAAAAAGTACTGCGTGTTGGTGAGGCTGTCAACATCTGAAATTGACAGTCCCATTGCGCTCTGGTAATTCGAATGTCCATCGTGGTTTATTATATGCGTGCCGCTGTTCATTTCGTTGATTACCGCAGTGCGGCTGAATGTTCCGTCTCTTTGGTACAGTCTCGTAGTCGTGTATTGAGGTATGATGTCCGTGACGGTATCTTCTCCATTTCCGCCCTCGGTGATGTCGTCGAGTTTTGTGCCGATGACCAAGGCTTTCTTGAGATAGTCTGCTTGAGTTGATTGCTCGTAGGCGATTGTCTTGTTGACGAAGTTTGTTGCTTCCTGTGGAGTGTCAACGGGGGCTCTGCCAACGTACACTTCTGCGAAGAAGTCGGCCTCTTCGCCAGCTGTTCCGTTTTCAGGTCCAGGCCAGTGGTAGACGGCTTCTCCAAATATCGTGTCGTTATTCTTGTCCCAGCTTCCGTCCAAACTACCATAGTACATGTCGCTAGGAATGTTGTAGTCGGTCCAGCTGCCGTCATAGGCAGCATAATCGTATATGCCTCTTGCAGGGATGATGTCGTCATCTCCGCCTAACAGCACGTATTGGGTTCCCCAGTTCAGATAGGCGTCTTTTATGAAGTTCCTGACGTGGGCTTGGGTATCATTGAATTTCGGGCTACCGTTTCCGTCACCGAACTGGCCATCGGAATTGTATTTTGGGTTTTTCATGATGTCTTCAATTAACACGATTGTTGCGTTCAGTCCCTTCTGGTTTTTCCAATCTACCAAGGGTTGAAATGAAGAGCGTAACGTGTTGTTAGTTATAACGACGTAATCGTAATGATTCAATGATCCCGCCAAAACCGTATACTGCATGCCTGTCGGGGTTTTGGTGTACGTTTTCGCCGCGTCAGGATTATCCACCATGCCTACAACCTGCGCTCTATCTTGAGGCAGGTTTCTGAACAATGAGGATATCTCGCCTGTCTCTTCCAGAGCCACAGTGATGGTCATTGTTTCGAAATAGTACAGTTCACCCGTTCTTGGGACGTACTGAACTGGGTAGATTTTCAAAAGAAGTATCTTGTACCCCGTCAGATACTGTTCGGAAATGTCTGAATATAATGAACTTGGAAAAGGATTCGTGGAGCTGTAGATTGCTTCGTTTGGCTTGTCAACCGCAGTGACATTTGAAGAGATAGGCATGGGTGTTTTCCCGTACATCACATTGAATCTGCCCTGCAACACTTCTCTATTGCCAGGCGTTACGTCAACGCGTTTTACGCCCTTTCCTTCCGGAATCAAAATCCTAATCTGCCTGAAGGGCAGAACAGGTTCTCCCGGAGCACCATACTGAGGCAGCGTAGGCATCGTGACAGAACTACCAGAAACGTTTAGAGCAATCTCAGGTGCGAGAAAATCAAGTTTTAGCACGATCGAATTGGATGATTCCGTTTGCGATCCAACGTTTGGAACCGCGGAAAAATAAACACTGGATGCGAAAACAAGCATGCTAGTCAAAAGAATCATCAGGGCCGTGCCCAGAAATATCCTGCTTGACAGGGACGCTCCTCCATTAGAGCTACAGTGTTTCAACCCTTAAAAACAATTTGCCGCCAGGCCATTTAGGACGCGATCGCCTTCCTTGGGCAGTTTCTGCCTTGGTTCTGTTATCTTTGCATTGCTTGCCAGCTTCAAGTTGGGCTGAAGTGGCCGTCGTTGACGGTGGGAACTGTTGATTGCTCGGCTGAGTTCAAAAGAGTCGCGTCATACAGACGTAAGCAGCAATCTCCATCATCTTTTACGTGAAACTGTATAGTTGCTAGAATGGCGCTTCCATTGATCTCGCGCACGCGAGGCGCTTTTCCAGTCAACAAAGCAAAGTCATTCGCGCACATCTCTATATTGGCAAGATTTTTACCGTCAGAAATCTATTGAGAGAAGGGAGAAAAGAAGCAATTTGTCCGAATTGAGCAGGGAGACAAAGAGGATTTCCGATGTGCTCAAGCTTGGAGCATCGTCACAGGTGTCCGATTATGAACGGCGGTTCTCGTCGCTTGAGAACCTTTACGATGGTCTTCTTTCGAACCTGACAAGAATGGAGTTTAGCCACAAGGAGGCGTATGCGACTGCAAGAGAATTTTTTAACGGTTCCACGGTTCGTTTTGCAGGCATAGACGGCACAATGTATTCCAGGCCGCTTTTTGATATGGTGATATTCTTCGGAGGCGCTTATGCCTCAACGGGTACTGTGACTTTCAGAGAAAACGATGAGCCAATTGTCAAGTATGACGAAAAGACGATGCTGCAAAGAGCCGGCATATCGAGCGTTGTCCCAATCTACATCAACGAAGTAGTTGACCTGGATCAGGCTTTCTACGGGGATCAACCTTCGGAGGAAGTCAACCCGAACAGACCTTTCACGGATGAATCGATAATAGACAATGCAACAATTGCAAACTGGATAATGACTTTCTCAGAATATTACCTTGCCTACAAACTTGCCTCAGATGAAAGCAAAAACATGCGTATACTCCTTATGGACAGAAGTCTCTCAATCGAACGCGCAAGCCTTCTCTACGACACGTCAAAACACGAATTCTGGAAGACCAAAAGCAACATAAGAGGATACGAAATTGACGGAGAACCCATCGACGAAAACGATTTGACCTTAGCCAGGCAACACGTGTGCAACCAAGTTTTGGGCTTGCCGCCGGCAAGAGCGGACTACCTCCTTCACGCGATAATCAACTTGATTCAACGAAAGGGACCATTAACCCTGAAGCAGATCCTCAGTGAATTGGGCGTAGACGACGAGAGGAGAGCGAAAAGAGCCAAACGAAGTCTGAACAGCTCGGTTAAAAGAGGAATGCTGAAAGAGGAAAAGAACGAGAGTTATGTTCTTAACCCCAAATACGCCACAACCTGGGAACGCGTTAGAAAGCTTGTGACAAGCTTGGGCGACCAGTTCTTTTTTGCAGGATCAGACAAGGCGATGAAGATTGTGAAGGGCGGTGAAGAACATTGGTTGACAACCCTTGATGTCGCTTTTCTCACCCTTTTCACGTTGCACTTGCTGATGGAAGAGTGCTGGAAAAAGCACATCTTGCTGATAGGTATGACGAAGGACACGGCGGCAAGAGACTTCAAGCGCCAGTTGATCCCACTGCTGCACAACGAGGGATTGTTGAAAACTGCGGTTTCCCAGGAAGCTTTTGCTGCTCTGCCTAACACGGATAGAATGATACTTCAGTCAACGAGCATTTTCAACCCGGAGAAAATCAAGCCTCCTTGGAGTCTCATCGAGTACGACTCTGCAGTTAGAACCATGGTTCCAGACAGGCAAAAAAGTCCGGCCTACGTTTCAGGCGCCATAAAGAATAGAATAACCCTTGAAAAAACGTTCCTCAAGACATACGTACAGCTAAGCCAGGCTAGGACGGACCCTATGCTGCGCAGCAACGTGCTTCTCATCGACCGCCTTGTCTATCCAGAACATGACTACAAGCATGAAAACGTTGTAAAACTCTGGAACGAATTCGGCGGCGCGACAGAACCCGTGGAGATCATGATTTTTAAAGACAAGAACGTGGTCAACAAGCTTCAAAATCTTGTCATGAACGTGCTGGTTGCCATGGCTCCTTCCAGCATCCCTGAAGCCTTCGGTCACAACAAACCGCTGTTCATCGCTGACAAGATTGCGAAATGGAATTACAGCCAGTTCAAATGTGTGGTGGACACAACGGCAAGCTGGATGCTGAACAACCATAAATTGAGAAAGTTCATATTCTATATGAGCACTTTCAGGGAAAGGAGGGCTTCAATTGAGTCCACAAGAAGAGAAAGCGTTTAACACCTCGTGCTTCACCGACTTTGACGGGAAATTCAACGCGAGGCTTGCTGCCGTTATTCCAAGATTCTTCGTCGGCGGCGGTGAAGAAACGAAGGTCGCAGGCACAAGTGCACGCTATCAGTGCCGCGTCAAGGTTGAATATCAAAAGGATCTGATGGGACTTTTAGAAGAGGGCATGTTGCTGGCTGTAAAAAATTTCAAACACGTTGAGCTTGGCTCTGAAAGGTACACGCTAATGGAGGTCAGTCGCGTTTGGCCTGAACATTTCGGTCTGCGCGGCTTGTCCGACCACAGCTACTATCCTATGCAGTTTGAAATCATAGAACAGTCGGAAGGTGACTGGCAGACGGATGACACTTCTACTATGATGATTCAGATAGATGCTGTTCCAGTGAACTATGACTTGATTCTGAACAAGAACTGCGAATTCAAGTTCGTTAAAGGCTTTTCCTATCCGGTGGCAGGAAGCTCATGCTTTGTCTTGAACGGTAAAATGATAAATCGCATGTACAACCAGAAAATTGCTGAAGAGTATGGAATAGACACATCTAAGACTGTGGAAGATGCTGGAATCGACCAAAGACTGGGCCTAATCAAAATGTTTGAGGCAAGCAAGACTGCCATCCCAATATACGTTGACTTTGAAAAACTCGTTCGCTACCACTTTGGCGTCTTCGCCTTCACAGGCGGCGGCAAAAGCAACTTGATGTCAAACATCCTTCGCAGACTTCTTCTTCACACGGACAATACAAAAGTGGTCATCTTTGACATAAGCTGCGAATACATGTTTCTGCTACTTGACATGCTTGCAGACCCCAGAATCAACTCAAAAGTAATTCTTGAACACAAGATAGACTCCTTGGAACAGTTCTTCAACTCCGTTGTTAAGCCTAGAGAATACGAGACAGATGAGCGCACGAAAAAGGGACTGCAACGCATAATTGACCAGGGCAAACTTGCTTATTACACGAAGCCGCGACAGCAGATTCCAACTTACAGCCAATTCATGGAAGAGCTTGATGACCAAAGAGGAGGATCGCTGGACAAACCGCATTACATCAACGCCTTAGACAGAATATACGATGCTATTCGTGAATATGTCGAAGAGCAGGGTCTAAGCGAAAACCAGCATGTCACCGAGGACTTTGTCCATTACGTAGACCAGATTGCAAGTGAAACCGTCGAACAGTTCAAAGTCCACGACAAGAGCGGTTTGTACGCTTGGGCAACAACAAGAAAATCGATAATCGACATAATAGACAAAAGCCAAGAAAAGGAAACGGAAAGCACAAGTGGACTAACCGTTGAAAAGATCCGCGAAGTACTTGAAGACAAGAAAACTAACCTTGTCTGCATTTCAATTTCGGACCCCTACACCATAAAGGAACTTGCCATAAACCTAACGCAGGACCTGCTTGTCCGTCGAAAACGTCGATTCACGGTGAAACCCTACATCCTATTAGTCTTTGATGAAGCGCAGGAATTCATCCCCAGTAACGCTGCAGGCATGGAAGCCAAATGCTCAGCTCACGTTGAAACCCTGCTCAGACAGGGCAGAAAATACGGCCTCGGCGTGTGCATAGCGACACAGCGCATCGCCTACCTGAACACTAACGCGCTCCAACAGATCCACACTTACTTCGTGGGCACTTTGCCCCGTCCATACGACAGGCAGCTTGTCAGCGACACATTCATGATAGACAAAGGGATACTGGAAAAAACCCTGGAATTCGCTCCAGGCGAATGGCTCCTCTCAAGCTACATAGCCACGGGCATGGAAAACGTTCCAATATTCATAAAGGCAGACAACGCTGAAAACGAAATAGAAAAGTACCTGAAGACATAGCAGGCTGCGCGAGCTGACTTATTTACCATCTATAGCCAATACAAGCAGATCATCTAATCTATAATCCTTTTTGCTCGGACGAGGATATACTGCTTGCAGGGTTTGAACCCCACTTTGCTGTACACTTGCACAGCCGGGGCGTTGTCGCTGAGCACATGAATCAATGCCGGCGGAGACCTCTTGAGAATCTCCTCTGCCAAAGCTGAAACTATGGACGTTGCAAAACCCCTGTTCCTGTACGCTTTGTCTGTCGCTATGGCTCCAACGTTGCTGCCGATGTCCACAAACCGAGTTAACCCGACCGAAACCAACTTGTTATCCTGTCTTATACCCAGCATGTAAGCGTCTTTCCAAGCCAACTTCTGCCGTTCAACATCAAGATCCCCCCAAACCTCAGGATCAACCCCCCGCATCACGTCAACAACCTCGCCAACATCTTCGACGCCCAGTTTCACTAGCGCGTGCTTTACCTGAAGGTTCTCTTCACCCTTCTTCAGACACATGAGAACCAGCACGTGCCTAAACCAAGGCCTGTACCTTCTAAGCACAATTTCTTCACAATCAACAGGCGCCTGCAACTCCACTCTCTCAAAATCAACAGACTCAAGCAGCTGTTCAACCGCTTTACGACTTCCCCTCAACTGAACAACGTCGTCGCGTCCCTGCGCCGTATATATCAGCATCGCACCCACAACTCTTCCATCTTCCATCGCCAGCAGAACCCTGGTCTGCTCTCTTCGACGGGTCCAGTCGAAAATGAAGAAATAGTAATTCAAAGGATCCTTGTTGACAACGTCCCAGAAAACCCGCTCAAAACCATCCTCGACCGAAACAACCCGCATAGCAGCCACTTCAAATCTGTGACACTGTAAGAAGCAGAGGGAAAAAAAAGATTTAAGGTTTTTACGCTGCTGTCTTCGCCTGCGTTAACCCGCATTTTTTGAGTAGCCGCTGCCACTTCTCGTCGGTGCGCCTTTGAATCTCGTCAATCATCTTCTCGTTCTGCGGCGTGAACAAATGCCTAAACCGTCCCTGAACCTGCAGGTACTCTCGCACAGGCTTCTTCTTCTGAGGAGCCAAAGCCATTACCTTGCTCGGTGTTGAGAGCTGATACTCACCGTTCACGGCTTCCCACAAGGGAAAAACGCACGTTTCAACAGCCAAACGCGAAAGCTCAATCGACTTGCTAGGATCACTGCGCCAACCTCTGGGGCAAGGAGCAAACACGTGCAGGAACGCCGGCCCGTTCACCTCTATGCCCTTCCTAGCCTTCGTTATCAAATCCTTCCAATAGTACGGCGACGCTGTTGCAACGTGGGGCATGTCATGAGCCACCATAATGTCAGCAATAGGCTTCTTCTGCTCCAACTTGCCAGGAACAACCTTGCCAGCCTGCGAAGTAGTCGTTGAGGCACCGTAGGGCGTGCCGCCGCTCCTCTGAATGCCCGTGTTCATGTACGCCTCATTATCGTAAAGCACGAACAGGAAATCATGTCCCCTCTCAACCGCCCCGGAAAGGGCCTGAATGCCAATATCGTACGTGCCACCGTCTCCAGCAAAAGCCACCACGTCAACCTGCTCATTCTTTATCCTGCCCTTCTTCTTCAGAATCTTCAAGGCCGCCTCGATTCCAGACGCGTTAGCTCCCGCAGTTTCGAAGGCTGTGTGCAGCCACGGTGTTGCCCAGGACGTGTAAGGATAGATCGTTGAGGCCACTTCCATGCAGCCTGTGGCTTCAGTGACTATCGTCGGTCCTCTTGTGGCCTTCATTATGAGCCTCAGCACAGTAGCCGGGGCGCAGCCTGCGCAGGCTCTGTGTCCAGACAAGAACAGTTCAGGTTTCTCAGCTATGTCCTTCGCAGTGAATTTTCCTTCCGAAATAGTACTCATCTTTTTCACTCCCTCAACCCAACGAATCGTACAAGACCATCAACCCGTTTAGCATGAATTATCTTCTGCAAATCGTCATAGACCCTCCGTATCTGGCTCGGGCTCGTGTCTCTTCCGCCCAGACCGTGAATATAGTTCACGATGAAAGGACGTGCTGCTGCGTCGTAGAGCGCGTGGCGAACTTCATGGAATACTGCCCCGCCTCTGCCACCGAAACTCATGCTTCTCTCCATCACGGCCACGGCGTTCACCTTGCTGAGCGCCTTGATTATTGCTTCAGCTGGGAACGGTCTGTAGGTCCTGATCCTGAGCAGTCCGGCCTTAACGCCTTTTGTCCTCAACTCGTCGACAACCGTCTTCACGGTTCCGGCAGTCGAACCCAAGCATACGATGGCGACTTCGGCATCTTCCAGCGCATACTGTTCAAGCAAACCGTCTCCGTAGCGTCTGCCGCTCATCTCGGCATATTCATCGTGTACTTGAGGAATTACTGCAAGCGCGTTTCGCATGGCTTCTTCCTGTTGCCGCTTGAACTCGAAATAATAGTTAGGCATCGCCACGGGGCCCATCGTCATTGGATTCTCAGGATCAAGCTTGTAAGGCACCGTTTTGCCTTCGTGTGTAAGAACCACTGGAAACTGTCTTGTTTTGACAAACCTTTTGACAGCATCATCTGAAAGAACTTGTACATTCTCAAGCGTATGGCTTAACGTGAACCCGTCTAAACCCACTATCACCGGCAATTGAACATCCAAGTGCTCAGCAATCCTGAAAGCTTGAATAACTGAATCATAGACTTCCTGAGCGTTTTCACAGTAAATCTGTATCCAGCCACTATCCCGTTCAGCCATGGCGTCAGAATGGTCACCGTGAATGTTCAATGGTGCCGACAACGCCCGGTTTGCGATCGCCATCACTACGGGCGCCCTACAGCCAGAAGTGACGAAAAGCATTTCATGCATCAACGCCAAGCCTGCAGAAGCCGAAGCAGTGAATACTCGTGCTCCCGTGGCTGAAGCTGCCAGGCAAGCAGCCATGGCACTGTGCTCGGACTCTGTGCAAACATACTCCGTTTCAACTTCACCGTTAGCCACATACTCGCTGAGCTTCTCAACGATTATCGTCTGCGGAGTTATCGGGTACGCCGCAACCACGTCAACGTCACATTGCTTCACAGCTAAAGCAACAGCCTCGTCTCCGTTCAAACCCTGAATTTCCTGCTTAGCAACACTGTTCACTCTCAACAGCCTCCTCTCACATCTTCATTATAATCGCTTTTGCAGGGCATTCATTCGCGCAAATACCGCATCCCTTGCAAAAGTCCATATCGAACTCGATGTCTCCCTTCTCAGGTTTCCAGTGTATCGCACCATCTGGACAATAGATGGTGCATATCAAACACTTCGTGCACTTTGCAACGTCTCTCTCGGGTCTGAAGGTTTTCCAGTCGCCTGTCAAATACGTGGCGCTGGATTTCCAGCAGACGCCCGCGGGTGAGGCTTCTTTCCAGCCTTTTTCTTTCGTCATTCAGATTTCACTCCTTGATAAGCCTCTTTCACTACAGCGAAGTTCTTCGTCGCCACGTCTGCTTTGAAACGTTCACTTATCATTTTTTCGATAGTTTCCAAACTGACAATTCCTGTTACACGCGCCACAGCACCCAGCATGGCTGTGTTCGTTATCGACATTCCCAATATCTTCAATGAGATGTCAGAAGCCTCCACAGTCCACACCTTGCCAGCGTTTGATTTCAGCTTTTTCCTAACCTCCACCGGATTCTCCTTGGTGTTGACTATGATGTTTCCCCGTTCCTCGTCCAAACCGTCGGCCACATTAACCGCCTTAAGCAATGTTGGGTCTAGAACAGCTACGACATCGGGGCTGTAAACAGCACAATGTGTCCTGATCGGCTCAGTGCTTATTCTCGTGAAGGCTGTGACCGGCGCCCCCATCCTTTCCGGGCCGAACTCCGGAAAAGACTGGATGTACTTTCCTTCGGCGATGGCGGCTCTTGCCAGAAGCTCGCTCGCGGTCCATGCTCCCTGGCCGCCTCTGCCGTGCCACCTTACCTCCAAGATTTTCTTCAACATGTTTCTCTCCAAAGGTCTTTCACCATAATTGCAGAACCCAAGATATACACTTTACTAGGTTTTTTTTGCTTTTTCTAGGATATTTCTCATTTTCTCTTTGGGAACAACACGATGGCGCGGTTGAAAAAGACTTTAGGTCAGCTAGATGCATCAGCTCGGAATGAAGGTGACACGTAGAAAAGAGCGTGCGCTCATGTTGAGAAGAAACAGAAAAAGGGGGAGTTACGGGAGATGTCGCCACTTTCGTTGGAAATACACTTTTCTAGGCAAATATGACGAGAGAAAGGTTGGTCAAAAGCAAATCTTTAATTAAAAACATCGTTACTAATCATTCGGAGAGTCGGTGTGTTTGGAAGACAAGATAATCCTAACTGCCGACAGTACCCTGATGAGTGATTATCATCATAACGAGTTTCTGGGTTTCGGAACATGCGCTCCATCAAATTTCATCCCGGACTTCCTGTATGAACAACTCTTCTTTCCAGCAATTAAAACAAAAAGTGGTGCACCAGTTGAAGCGCCTTACGGGCTGAGAAAAATAGAGGCTCAGCTCGTGAGAGAAGGTTTCAACGTTTCGACGGTGGCGCCAGACCATCTTAAATCATGCGTAAAAGAGGCGAAGGTGCTTGGCATTCACGTGATGGACCCTTTCGGTTTAGGTCCTGCATCAAGCACGTTAGCAGCCATCATGAAGAAAGAACCGTTCTTGGCCAGACACTTTCGCGAGCTGCTGGGTTCTTCAGAAATCAGGGAGGCAAAGAAGCGGGGCTTGAAAATCATCGTGGGCGGTCCTGGTGTTTGGCAGATGCACTACAGGCCAAACTTCGTCAAGAATTATGGGATAGACTGTATAATTGAGGGAGAAGCTGAAAACGTCGTTGGAAAAATCTTCAAAGCAGCAATCAACGGTGCAGACCTTCCTGCTAGTTATGAGACAAGCGTTCAAGAGACGCCAAGCTTAGACGAGATACCTGAAATCGTCGGGCCTTCTGTTAACGGTTTGGTAGAAATCGGGCGTGGATGTTGCCGAGGATGCAGCTTCTGCAGCGTGACTCTGAGGCCGCTTCGATGGTTTCCGATTGAGAAAATACTCAAGGAGATAGAAGTGAACCTCACAGCCAACGTTGGAGGAGTAATCCTTCACACTGACGACGTCATGCTCTACGGCTCAAAGAACACTCTACCAGACGACGAGAAACTCTTCAAACTCAACGAAACAGTCCTGAAGAAATGCAACAGCATATCGTGGAGTCACTGTTCAATAGCAGCTGTAGCCTCAAAACCGAAACTCTTCGCGAAAGTGGCTGAGCTAGTCCGCCAGAAACAGCCTTGGTGGGGCGCCGAAATAGGACTGGAAACAGGTTCCCCAGAACTTGCCAAAAAAATCATGCCGGCAAAAGCTCACCCGTTCAAACCAGAAGACTGGCCTGAAGTCGTGCGGACCGGCATGGGACTGATGCACGATAACATGCTCGTTCCAGCCTTAACGCTCATTGTAGGAGTTCCAGAAGAAACGGAGAACGACTTAATAAAAACGATAGAACTAATGGATGACTTGAAAGCCTTCAGAAGCCTAATAGTTCCTCTGTTTTTCGTTCCGATGGGCAGGCTCAAGGACGAGGACTGGTTCAGAGACACACATATGACGAGGCTACATTATGAGCTGCTGACAAAGTGTGTGGAACACGACCTCTACTGGATGGGCAATTTGATAAGCATGGGCTTTTCCAGCAACTGGAGAGAACGCGTCATAAGCCCCTTCTACAGGCTCTTCGTGAGCATAACCAAGTACAAATTGAGACAGGCCGGCATCAACGTAAAGCTGTAAATGACTAAACTTAAATACAGCCACAAAATTCAAAGCTTGTAAGTCTGAAAAGAGCCGCCGTAGCTCAGCTAGGTAGAGCGGCTGGCTGTTAACCAGTCGGTCATAGGTTCAAGTCCTATCGGCGGCGCCACACACAAACCGAGGACTACCGACCTTTTCGCCTTCCAACCCAACTTTTTCCTATCTTTTTCTAGCTCTGCAGAGAGGTTTATTTGAGGTTCCAACTAAACAAAACATCATACGACTCTGCCCCGTTTTCGCCTAGACCCCCTAGTTTTTTGCTTGCATGAAGCCTCCGACGTATCATAGTTTGTGGTATCAGAACCCTTAGACTATGCCGCGCGTCGGGTTTGTGCCTACGACGAAAGGTGATGTCACCCCAACCCCCTTTTTCCACCCAGAAAGGAATGGTCTGTGCATAGGTTGCTAAACATCAACCTATTGAACTGTGGAGACCGCTGGGCGCGCGCTTCAATCGTCCTCATTCATTCTAGTCTACGATATTGTTTCATAATGGGACTACACGAGAATATCGGTCTGCCTAACGCTACGTAGACATAGCACAGCACTGAACGACAAGTAAATATCATAGATGTCGATTCGTGGTTAGTATACCTTATTATCAACTGGAACAAACACTTTAAATCTCAGCCGTTTGGAAAAGGGAAAGAGGGTCAATATGGACCAAGAAGGAAAGGAAGAATATACCGAATTCCTCAACCTCATAAAGATATTCATTTCCATGCTTAGCGAGAACGGTAAGTTGATTACGAAGATGGGAGAAATAGAGAAGAGATTTCCGAACGAATTCAAGATGATGAAAGAGTTCTCTCCGGAGAGACTTGATGCTTTTGTGGAAAAAGCACCACCTGAGATTGCAGGCCTGTTCCTGAAAATAATGCTCAGGGCGGCGGCTATGGGGCCAAAGACTAGTAGAGCCATGGAACTGCCGGCTGAAGAAAAACTCGAACTTGGGAAGCAGATAAACGAGCTCGTCAAAGATCTAGAAATCCTCTTGAAAAAAGTTGAAGAGGAGAGTAAGAAATGAGCCTAGAACCACAACAACTGTTTTCAGGGTTATGGTCATCAATCAGAGAAGGACTAATCTCGATGTTTTTCCCGTCTGATTTGTTGCACCCGATAGAAAAGGCGGCACAGTACATTTCCACAAAGTTCGAACAGAATGTTGTTCTGGAAACAGATATGATTCTCAAACAAACAACGCTGAAAACCATCATAGGACCAGAAGATCACTATCAGAGACTATGCCTCAGATCTCTTGCAGGTCTTCCCGCGATTCCTAGGACCATTAACGAAAACCCTGTAAGCGTGACAGACCTCAAAGGTTGCTTATCTTGGGTCTCAAAAGGCAAGATCGATGTAACTGAACTTATCCGAGAAATCCGGGATAGCTAATGACCGATTCTGCACCAGTGAGAATCTATCCGGATACCAACATTCTTGTCTCGTATTCATTAGGGGATTCAGATGAGAACTTTGAACTTGCTGAAAAGCTGTTCGAAGAAGTCCAGAATAACAAATACATGATGGTGGTCTCCAATTTCACCCTAATGGAGACTCTGCATGCGCTTCGGACAATAGTCACGAAAATGAAATATCAAGAACTTGACAACAGCCCATCTCAAGGCGATTTGATACAAATCGCAAACTCAAAACCTTTCGAAGAAACTGTACACAAAGAGAGCATGAAGGCCTTCAGCACGATCATCGACAAGATAACGAAAGACACACAACACTTCAGTTTCGAACCAGACGGCTTAACATACCCAAACGAAACATTTGCGGCAGGTCTCCCCTTGCTGTTGGCAACCAAAGGATCTTTTCGCGTATACAGGTTTCGCTGCCAGAAATGCAACAGCTATCTGAAATGCTCTTCCTGCAGAGTTGATAGCGAGATTGTCTATAAGGAAGCAAATGCTCCAGATCTAGTTCACCTATTGATATCAGAGCGGCTCGGATGCAAACTGTTTTTCACCATGGACAAATCCTTCGCAAACATACCCATTAAAGATGGGCGAGTGAAGATAGAAGTATTAGCAAAGTGAACGCACGACAGATGAACCTGTCATAAGGAAACGCTTTGCCGACAACAAATAGAAAAAAGAGGATATGCAGGAGACTTCACCACTTTTCTTGAGTTCAAGTCCTATCGGCGGCGCCACGCCTCTGTTCTTTGGTGTTCCAGAAGGACATTTAGCACACACCAGCTCCGCGCGAGCGAACTTGCACGGGGGCCAACAGGATTGCCTCCACGACATAACACGCGCATCTACAAAGTCTCCCGTCTGTTCCTAATGACCATCCACGGTCAGTGCTAGCCCTCGTTCAAACACGCGCTCTAGGTCAACATGAAAGCCGATTAGCAACCAACTCTGTGTGCATCATGCCATACGGCAAAGTGTTGATGGTTTTGACACTCAAAGAAATCACGGATTGAGTACTCAAACACAAGGGCTCGAAACCCAACATTAAACCCCACGAGAAGTATGTTGACGCGCCATAATCATGGGCTAATCAACCGCACCCAGAATCAGCGCCAGAAGCGCCATCCGCACGACTATGCCGTTCCTGACCTGCTGGAAATAACGAGCATAAGGCGTGTCATCAACCTCAGTCGCAATCTCATCAACCCTCGGAAGCGGATGAAGAATAATCAAATCCTTCTTAGCCTCGCTCAGACTCTGCAAGTCCACCCTGTAAGAACCCTTAACCTTCGCGTACTCCGCAGGATCAGGAAAACGCTCCTTCTGAATCCTCGTCACGTACAAAACATCCACCAAAGGAACAATCTTTTCTAGACTCGTCTTCTCAGTGACGGGAATCCGCTCCTTAATCGTCTGCAACACCTCCCGCCGCATCCTCAAAGTCTCCGGCGAAACCAAGAACAACTCCACATCGTACAAGGAAAGCGCGTAGGCAAGCGAATGCACCGTCCTCCCGTACCGCAAGTCACCCGCAAACGCAATCTTCAACCCGTCAACCTTACCCCTCTCCTTAACCATCGTGTACAAATCCAGAAGCGCCTGCGTAGGATGCTCCTCCGCCCCGCTACCACCGTTAAGGATAGGCACCTTGGAAAACTCTGCAGCAAGCCTCGCCGCCCCCTCCAAAGGATGCCGCAAAGCTATCACATCGGCATAATTCTCCACCGTCCTCACCGTGTCAGCAAGGTTCTCACCCTTCCTCACCGAAGCAATCTCCGCCTCCGCAAAACCGATTGTTGAACCGCCCAGCCTCTGCATCGCAGACTCGAAACTCAGCCGAGTGCGCGTACTCGCCTCGTAGAACAAAGTCGCAAGAATCTTTCCCCTCAACATCTGCGAACCCTTCAAAGCCAACGGCTCCATGGTTTTTGCGGTCTTGAAAATGTAATTGATCTCTTCACGGGAGAAGTCCTTAATCGAAATAATGTCTCTGCCCTTAAACTCCAAACTCCCACCCACAACCACTCTACAAAACTACTAGATAACCCTTGTCAACAACGCAAAACCGCGCGGCCAGGGCAAGGGTTAAAGTCTTTTATTCGTGTTCCGATCATAAGCCTTCTCTCAGAGGGAAATCTGGCTTGAGCGAAACAGAGCTGCGGGTTTCCAAAATCAGAGACGGCACGGTAATCGATCACATCACCGGCGGCCACGCCCTAGACGTTGCCAAAATCCTGGGAATAACGGGCCGCGAGAAAGGACCCATAACCATAGCCATCAACGTTCCAAGCAAACGGTTCAGAACAAAGGACATCCTCAAAATCGAGGGCAGAGAACTCAACCCTCAGGAAGTGCACAAAATCGCCCTCATAGCGCCACACGCGACCATCAACATCGTCCGCAACTACAAGGTGATAAAAAAACAAGAAGTCAAGCTGCCGAAGACCATAGAGAACATCATCAAGTGCGCGAACCCCGCTTGCATAAGCAACAGCAACGAGCCTGTTAAACCCAAATTCTACGTTGAATCCGAGGATCCCCTGTTGCTGAAGTGTCATTACTGCGGCAACATCATCGAGAAAAAGGATTTACTCCAACAGTTCTAGCCTCCAACGAGAATCCAACTCGACGAAACGTTTATATCGTAAGATAGCATATTGTATAAGTGGATAGGTCTGGAAACAGACATATTGTATCCGTGGAGAACACAAATACAGATGGTGAAAACATGTATGAACTGTTTACCTCCAATCTGTGGATCCTCACGCCCACGACGTGGGTGTGTTTCACAATGTACCTAGGATGGTACTTCACGAGGGCAAAACGTTTTTCCCCAGTAACCCCGGCAGAAGCAAGACAGCTATGGACCATTCACAAACAGACTGCGCACTGTGAAGGCAAGAAGTGGCGGCGGGTGAAGAACGGAAACCAAACCGTGGGTTTCCAGTGCGAATGCGGATACAGACACGTGCAGAAAAAGCCGCTAATTACTCACGCGCCTGCCACTCTGAACACCCCCGAAATCTCCGCTTTCGACAGGCTACACACCTCACACAAATCAGCATAAGCCTTCACCCGAGCAAGAACGGGCAACCATGATGACACAGCGAGAGCAGCGCGCTTAATGACCAAAAACCAGGCTTTGTTCTAACTTCAGCTACGAAACAGCCGCTGCGACGTCTATGGAACACGGCCGGTTCGGCAACGGTGACTCGCCGTAACTCCCCTTGCCATCTAGGCACCGAGTTGCCGGCAGGCTCGCCTAAACAGTCCTTCAAAGTAGTCTTTTTCCAGCTTCTTGCCCTCACCTATTCCGGGGCATTCCTGTGTGCAGAAGAATCCGTGTTTTCCGTCCTTCATTCCTCTCAGCTCGAACGGGTAGAAAACGCACACCAAAGGCCTAAGCTCGTAAACACTGCAGTTTCTTCCCTCAAGAAAAAAACATTTTCCCTCTTCACCAGTTTTTCTCATCTCGTAAACGTAAGGCTCTTGGCCCTCGATCTCCACCGCAAACGTCTCAACCGGCTTCAGAACGGCCTTCGAGATTGCCTGAGCCTCTCCCCACAAGAGCAGAACATGCCTCCTTCGACTCTTCGTGTCTCCACAACAAAGCGCACACCTCGTGCATTGAAAACACACATCTCTGGGATAGCTAAAACCCGCTCTCCCCCGCGATGTCACGCACTCACGACTCAAGGCTCTCACAACTCAAGTTCAAGTTTCCGGTCTTGCGCAGCCGACAGCGTTCTATTGAAAACCGCAGATATATACCTTCAACCCAAAGCAAAACACCCGTAGCAGCGCAAGAGCAGTCCACGCTTCACATCAACATCAAAGCCAATCAGCAACAATCCTGCTCGCGCCTCAAGCGCAGAAGGCCGTTCACGTTTTGAGACTCAAAGAAATCACGGATTGAGTACTCAAACACAAGGACTCAAAACACAACATACCCACAACCAAAAAACAACATCGCACAAACAGCAGAATGGTGGGGCTGCCCGGATTTGAACCGGGGTCACGAACGCCCGAGGCTCATAGCCTAGACCAAACTAGCCGACAGCCCCAAACCCTTCACCCATTCCTATTTCCAAAACCACAAAATAAGCCTATCCCAACACCTTTAAACCCCACACACCCAAAATAGTACACCCCCACCACCACAGAGGCCAAACCTTGTCCGCCAGCCACCGCACCCACGGAATCAAAATCCTCAAAGCCATAGGCTCACCCCTAAGACTGCAAATCCTGAACCTCCTTTTCGACAAAGGCTCCCTCAGCTACACGGAACTCATGAGCAACTTGAAAATGAACCCAAGCAGAGACGCAGGAAGATTCGCCTACCACCTCAAATTCCTCCTCAAAGCAGACCTCATCGAAGCCATCGTCGACCAAAAAAAATACGGCCTAACCGACCTCGGCAAAATGGTCATCGACGTCGCCGACAGAATAGACAAAAAAGCCTACAAAACAAAAAACACACTCATCCGCGCCAGTAGATCAGCCATAGAAGAATTCGACGCCAACAAAATCGCAAACGCACTAATAAAAGAAGCCAAAATGCCCCCCGAACAAGCACAAAAAATAGCCAAAGAAGCCGAAACCCAACTCCTCAAATCCAAAACCAAATACCTAACCACCCCACTCGTGAGAGAACTCGTAAACGCCATCCTCATCGAAAAAGGCCTCGAAGAATACCGAAACAAACTCACACGCCTCGGAATACCCGTCCACGACGTCACCAACCTCCTACACACACAGCAACAACCAACAAGCCCGCTGGAAGCAGCAGGACAAACAGTCTTCAAAGAATACACACTCCTGAACACGTTGCCAAGAGACATCGCAGACGCCCACCTCTCAGGCGCCCTACACATCAACAACCTCAGCACATGGATACTCAAACCCACAGAAACCGTACACGACATCAGATTCTTCCTACAAAACGGCCTAAACCTAGAAACAATCAACCCCACCCAAACCAACCAACCCCCACCCCACAACCTGGACACAGCCCTAACAACACTCTTCAACGTCCTCCTCCACTCACAAAAAGAAACAGAAACAACCCAAACACTCGAATACTTCAACACCCTCCTCGGCCCATACACAAAAAACCAGGAACCAGCAAAAACAAAAGAAGCACTGCACCAGTTCATAACAAACCTAAGCCAACACACAGACACCGCCATAAGCCTAGAACTCACGACACCAGGCTTTTTAGCCGAAAAAACCGCCATCGCACCAGACGGCAAACAAGCCGGCAAGTACGCGGACTACACGGAAGAAACCCAGCAGCTAGCATCACTGCTCCTGGACACATTCACCGAAGAAAGCGCTCAAAAACCGTTGGTCAACCCCAAACTCATCATCAAAATACGCCCAGAAACACTCAAAGACGAAACAGCAAAAGCCACACTCCTCAAAGCCCACGCACTTGTAGCACACAACGGCACACCATACTTCGCCAGCTTAACAGAGCATAAACAAACAGTCCACACCCCTTCAGGGTTCAAACTGGACGCCGAAGCAGACGACGACTGGGAAATCGACACTCTCCGCACCGGACTCCTGGGCACTGTAACAGTAAACGTGCCACGTGTAGCCTACGAATCTGGAAACGACAAGACAAAGTTCCTCGAAACGCTCAAGGAAAGACTTGAAATGGCAAACCGCGCCCTGGAAATCAAACACCAAGCCCTAAGACAACACGGCAAGAACCTGCTCCCATTCCTCATGCAGAACACCGACGGCGACCAGTACTTCAGACTCGAAAAAAGCATACACACGATAAACCTGGCAGGACTGACAGAAGCCGCAGAAGCCTTCACGGGCAAGAGCATCGAAGACGAGAAAACCGTAGCCTTCGTCCAAGAAACCGCACAGAACATCACAACGTTCATAAACAAAATCGGAAGAAAACGCGGAAAACACCTGTACGCAGCAACGATGCCAAACCCCGAAGCCTCAGCAAGACTGGCACAACTGGACATCGAAAGATACGGAATCGCAAGAGTCCACTTCTCAGGCACAAGAGACAAACCCTACTACTCCACAACAGACACAGTCACACTCAAGAACGGCAACATCCCCCAACAACCCCAAACGACGAGGAGCAGAACAAGCCAAACACGCACGGGCGGAAACCTAACGCTGATCGAACTCGACGAGACACAACACGAACCAGAACAGCTTCTTTCGGTAACTAGGCAACTCGTAGAAAACCGCAACATGGAATTCTTCACCTACAACCGCAAAACAACCTACTGCACAAACTGCAAAAAAACTTGGCCCGGCCAGGCACACAAGTGCCCCCAATGCAACGCCGTGAGCACACTCACGTACTACGACAGATCCGACCAAACCTAGATAGTAGTGTTCTGCATTGTAACCTTCTGCTGGTATGTTGGCTTGTGAGCCCTTTTGTTTGAGTGCTCAATCCGTGATTTCTTTGAGACTCAAAACATTGTTGAAGCATGTTGGTTTGAAGCTTTTTTTACTCAATTCTGCCTGGTTTTTGAGTGTCAAAAGTTTCGGCATGCTGAGTTTCTCATGTTAGAGTCGGAGGCCTTGCGTTTGAGTACTCGATGCGTGATTTTTTTGGGTGTCAAAAGTGGGTTTCGATGTTTGCTCGTGCGTGTTGCATGTTGGGTTTTAGGCTTCTGGCTTTGAGGTTCAATTCGTGGTTTCTTTGGGTGTTAAAGGCGGGTGGTTTTCTGTTTGTTGGTGTTTTGGGTGTGGGTTATCTTGTTTTTGCGGGTGGTTTGGATTTTTTTATGGCGAGGTAGATGGTTGTGGCTGCTAGGATGATGGTTGATGTTATGAGGGTGTAGTTGATGTTTGTGCTGAGGGCTTGTTGGCCGCGAGCGGCGTCGTAGTTTGCTGTGAGGCTTGTGTAGCTTGAGTTTAGTGCGTTGTAGTATTGTGTTAGGTTGTTGTAGTTGGAGTTGAGGGATTGGAGGCTGTTTTGTAGGCTGGTGTAGTTTGCCAGTAGTGCGTTGAATGTTGTGTGGAGGCTGTTGTAGTTTGTTTCTTGTGAGTTGTAGTTGGCTGCTAGTGAATTGTAGTTTGCGGTTAGGCTGTTGTAGTTGGCGAGTAGTGTGTTGTAGCTCAGGTTGAGTTGGTTGGTCTGGCTGAGAAGGTTGGCGTAGGCTGTTGAGGTTTCGTTGAAGTTGGTGAGTAGCTGGGTGTAGTTGGCGAGTAGGTTGGTGTAGTCGGTGAGCAGGGAGTTGTAGGTGGCGTTCAGGGTCGTGTATTCTGGGGATGGGACGAATTCTGTTATTGTGAAGGTGAAGTTGAAGCTTACTGGGCCGTAGTTGAAGATGGATGAGTCTACTCGGATGGTGTGGTTTCCCACGTTGGACAGCGGAGGCTCGGTAGGGACTGTCAGGTTGTAGTTGTAGGAGCCGTCTGCTCCTAGCGCGCCCTGCTGGTTGAGGGCTACGGTGGTGTCGTCCCAGAAGATGTCGGCTGTCTGGACGTTGCCCACGCTTGCGTTTGTCGTGGTGAATCTGAGGAGGATGATCGTGGTGGCTGTCCCTTGTGAAGGAAGTATTTCTGCCTCTATCGGGCTGCCCTGGGCTCTCACTTGCATCGCCGTTAAGCCTATCAGAGATATGAGAACGAAAATTGCCATCAATGTCTTGTAAGGTTTGTTCATGGTCCTTGGCTCCGTATTCTAAGCGTATGAACTCATGTTATAGTTAAGGGTTCTATTTTGTTTTCGGTTCATGTTCGACCATCCTAAGTCTCATGTGACCTTGCTTTTGCCAAGTAGAGTAGCCTTTGCTTGATTGTCAGGCGGTTTTGTCGCGCCTTGTCGGGAGAAGCTCGTTATTCTCGTGGAGGTTGAGCTGCAACCTATCTTCCGTTTTGATGTATCGGAGGGTTGTTCTTGGCTACCATGCTTCGGAGCGCGCGCTATCCATCGATCGTTATTGGTCCTTGAAGTCGGAGGAAGATTATTAAGCGCGCTAGATCTTTGAAAACTGGGAAAAACTAGGTTATTTGTAAAACGATTCGGGTTTGAAGGATGGCAGTCGACCAAGAAAACGTGTCAAAAATTCTGTCCGTAATATCTCATAGCCTGAGAAGAGAGATTCTCCTAAACCTCAGTGAAAAGAATGAATGCTCCTTCACAGAATTGATGAATGATCTCAATGTGGACACAGGAAAACTTAGTTTTCACATTCGAAGTCTCGATGTTTTTCTGGAACGGACACCAACTGGGAAATACAGATTAAGCAAAGTAGGCGAAAATGCGGTAAGACTGGTCAAAGACTTAGAAGGGTGGGCAGCAGAAGCAGAGGTTGCAAGAAAAACATCCAGTCTGCCAATTGCCACCTTCAAGAAAAGAACTCTCGCTTTTCTCATAGACTTTTCTCTGACCCTTGCAATATCAATTCTGATAACGCTGCCGAATGCTGTTTCTCTGCTGGCGGGAGGCGCATTCGCTTTGGATACAACCCTCGTTGTTTTTCTCGTTCTTCTGTGGGGATATTCGACCCTTTTGGAGGGATTTGCTGGTCAGAGTTTAGGAAAACGTATTATGGGCCTGAAAGTTGTGAAAATCGACGGCAAAAAACTGTTCTACGACGCTGCAGCTGTGAGGAATTTTGGCAAAGCTTTTCTACTACCGTTTGACCTGCTCATTGGCCTGAGATTAGAGGACGAGAGGTTTATCAGGTACTTCGACAAGTTCGCTGGCACAACTGTAATAGACTTGAAACCCTGAGTCTTCCGTCCTATTTGTCAGCTCCTCTTTGAAAAATGTGCGAAGTCGCATTCGCATTCTTTCCAAGCAATGTTGACTATTTGCGGAAGTGCGCTTCTTAAAAAGTCTTAAAATCGCCCTCTGTGTTGTCAAAATGGAAAATGAAAGCAAAAAAAGAGGTGAATGAAACATGAAATTGAGTAAACTTCAAATCATAGTGTTGTTCTGTGGTGTTACGGTGGTGTTCTTCGGGTTAAGCCCAAAAAGCCTAGCCTTGACTTCCTCAAACATATTATTCAAAGAGAACTTTGATTCTGGTTCAACTAGCATGTGGATACCCAAACAATCACATGGCACAGGTACAGTCGTGGCTGAAGCTGCTTTACATGGAAGTTATGGACTGAAGCTTTCGACGGATGGAACGGTAGCAGCAGAAACCAAAGCATTGGCAAACCTAGGTTCCAGCTATACTGACGTGTACGCAAGATGTTACATGAAGTTCCTAGGTCTGCCAACGGGATATGATTTCTGGAATATAATCAGCATGCTTCGTCCTGATTGGATCCCGGACGTGGGCATAAGGCTTTACGGTCCGAGTCGCAGCAGTGCAAATCAAGTGGAGTTCGGGGTAGGATACCTCAAGAATGGTGCTCTTGCCTGGCTCACTTATGGTCCTGTTGGAGCGAACAGAATGTACTGCATCGAACTTCATCTAAAAGAGGACGTGACAAACGGAGCAGTTGACCTTTACATCGACAACAATCATGTGCTGGGAGACAGCGGCTTCGGCAATGGCCATTCTATCCAGCAAGTCCAGTATAACCTCTACGTTGGCAACGCTGGTTCTCCACACACGATTTATGTTGACGATATAGTTGTTGCCAACACGTACATAGGAGCTATTCCTCCAGCGAGTACTCCGTCAGTAACTTCGCCACCATCAACCAATCAAACCACTCCACCATATGTTAAAACCAATTTGGCTGCTATTCCTAACGATTGGTATTTGACTTATGGCAATGGCAAACAAATCATCTTCTTAGACTCCACTGTCGTGCGAACATCGGGAAAACCAAGCATCCGCCTTGAACCTCATACCGCGAATGACATGAATCGTGCCAGAGAAGTCGACGGCATATGGTATCCCATTAAGCCTGGCGATCACATTGTTGCTAAGTGCTGGATGAGAGTCTTAACTGGACCATCAACCTATGGTTACCCTTATTGCGGAGCGCGAATCGGAATAGATTTCGACGGTTATGACGGTGACGGCAAATACGTCATTTTAGATGCAGCCCAATTCTGGAAGGCGTACTACCAGGGAGATTTCTCTCGGAGCTATGTTCGGGATAGCAATGGCGGCGCGTGGCAGCAGAGGACAATAGATATTATCGTTCCTGCAACTGTAGGCGACACTCTAAATCGTCCGTGTGTACCTGATACAATGGTTCTGTGGATGCAAGGAGCACCCTGGATTATCAACCCTACTGCCAGCAATGTATGGTTTGCCGATGCAGAATTATACATTAACCCATGAGTTGCAACTTACAACGTTCACTTAGAGCATGCGCTAGCGTCAATCTGAAAGAAAAAGAGGATTTGCAGGACGTGAATAAGGCGGGCTGATTCATTACTTTATTTTTTCTTTTGTCTTTTCTGCGGCTTTTTTGGTCTCTTCGACTCCCTTTTCCCCAGCCCGCGCATTAGATATTAGCGCGCGCCAGTTAGGGGAAAATGTTGTATTCGCGCGCGCGGGGACGGTGTTTCTCTATTCGGTTTCTTTTTTCATTTTTTCGAGTGCTTCACGTATTCTTAGTGGTTTGTTTGTGAGTGTTTGTTCTGCTTTTTCTACGTTTAGTGAGGAGTCTTTGGGTCTTTTTGCCAACCATTTGATGTTTTTCGCTTGTGCGGGTGTTATGTATTTTGTGTCGAGGTTGAAGGTTTTGGCGATGTGTTCGGCGAATTCGTGCCTGCTGAGGCGGGTTGCTCCGGCCGTGTGTAGGATTCCCTTGACTCTTCTTTCTAATGCTTCTATTATCATCTCAGCCATGTTGACGTTAAGTGTTGGTGAATTCCACTGGTCGGTTGCTATTTTGACGTCTTCTCTCTTCTGGAGTTTGTCAAGTAGCCATAATGCGAAGTTGGTTTTTTCTGTTGCGGGTGTTGAGCCGTAGATGACGCTGCCTCGGGCGATGCAGTAGTTGTCCAGGGCTTGGACGGCTTCTTCACCTTTCAGTTTTGTGAGGCCGTAATGGTTGACCGGCGCGGGTTTGTCTGTTTCTTCGTACATTCCCTTTTCTCCGTCAAAAACGTAGTCTGTGGACACGTATGTGAGAAAGACATCGTGTTCTTTGCAGAGTTGTGCGAGGTGGGCTGTTGCTTGAAAGTTTGTTCTCCAAGCGAGTTCTTTTTCCAGTTCGCATTTGTCTACGTCGGTCAGTGCGGCGGAGTGTATCACGGCTTCTGGTTTTATTTTTTCAAGGGCACGCTGCTGGCCTTTGAGGTTGAGGATGTTGAGTTCGACGAGGTTTCCGTACGCTGGCTTGTGTTGGCTGTAGGCAGAGTAGACTTCGTGCTTGTTTCTCAGGGCCGTCTCGCACAGTTTCGTGCCCAGTAAGCCGCTTGCACCAGTGATTAAGAGCTTCACAGGGGCTCACTTTTCTTCCAGGGTGTCGGACTCAAGACCTGTTCTGTCGCTAGCTGTTTCCACCATGACTCGTTGTGGATGTACCAGTCAACGGTGTCCTTCAGAGCCTTTTCGAAAGAATGTTTGGGTTTCCAGCCTAACTCTGAGCGTATTCGTGAAGAGTCTAGGCTGTATCTTGCATCGTGTCCCGGTCTGTCTTCCACGAAGGCTATTAGATCCTGATGTTTGCCCAGTTGTTTGAGGATTTTCTTAACAATTTCAATGTTGGACGTTTCGTTGCCTGCTGCGATGTTGTAGATTCGGCCTGCCTGTCCCTTGGTTAGGACGAGGTGTACGGCTTCGCAGTGGTCGAGCACGTAAATCCAGTCTCTGATGTTCTTGCCAGTTCCGTACAATGGGATCTTGAGGTTTTTGAGGGCTCTGATTATTGTTTTGGGTATCAGTTTCTCAGGAAACTGGTAGGGGCCGTAGTTGTTTGTGCACCTTGTTATGGCCGCATTGAGCTTGTAGGTTTTGAAGTATGCGTTGACTAGCATGTCGGCGGCTGCTTTTGATGCGGAGTAGGGGTTTGAGGGTCTGGGAGGATCGTCTTCCGTGAATGGGTCTTCGGCCGTTTCCCCGTAGACTTCGTCTGTCGAAACTTGTACGAATCTTGCCCTTCTGTTGTGTTCTCTTACAGCCTCTAGAAGGGTGAAGGTTCCAAGTGTGTTGTTGTGCAGAAACTCGCTTGGGTCGGTTATGCTTCTGTCCACGTGGGTTTCAGCTGCGAAGTTTACGATGGCCTCTGCTTCTACTACTAGGCGTTTCATGAGTTTTGGGTTTCGGATGTCGCCCTTTACGAACCTGTATCGTTTTTCTTTGTCGATGTCTTTAAGGCTCGTTGGGTTGGCGCTTAGGCCTATTTTGTCTACGTTTGTGACTTCTGCGTCTGGATGCGATCTAATTGTTGAGCGGCAGAAGTTGCTTCCTATGAAACCGAGTCCGCCTGTGACAAGAATTTTCATGGTGTTTCACTTGTAGGGTGGGAGGTTCCAGTCCCACGGTTTGCCCGTTCTCGGGTCGTCTTTCTTGCCGTTTATGATTTTCGGGACTATTTTCGGGTCGTTCCAGGGTCTCCTTTCTTCGTCCGGGCTTGCGTAGTCATAGAGCTTGGTGGTGAAGTAGACGAGAAGGGCGTTTTCGTTTCCCACGGCTTTGTATCCGTGCCAGTAGTGGCCTGGCATCCTAAGCACTTGCAGATCCAGTCCTGTTGAGATTAGTTCGTCGAGTTCTTTTGTCTCTTCATCGTACGCGCATATTTTCAGGGCTCCCTTGAGGACTATGAAGTAGTCGACTTGCCCACGCTTATGTCGGTGCCAGGCGCGAATTATGCCCGGGTAGGTTGTGGAGAAGTTTGTTTGGACAGGTTGATCCTGACCTAGGAGTTCTTTCCAGTCTTGTCGCATGATTTCGGTGAAACACCCTCTTTCGTCGCAGGCGCGTTTTAGGGGTTTAGGTGTTATTCCTTTGAGCATGTCTTTCACTTCACAGTTCTATGCATGTTCTTTCTCCGAGGATGAATTTCTTTCCATGCGGTTTGGATTTGTTGGTGGTCAGTTCTGAGTAGGGACCGATTATGCTGTCTGTCATTCTTTCTTTCATGTCTATTGTGCAGTTGTCCATTATTATGCTGTTTTCTATTTCGCCTTTTTTGATGGTGCAGTTGTTTCCTATGCTTGTGTAGGGGCCGATGTATACGTTCGGTTCGATAACGGTGTTTTGCCCTATCACGACTGGGCCTCTGACGAGGGCGCCTTCTTTTATGGTTGAGCCATTGGCTGTGGCGACTCGGCCTTGGACGGAGGCGTCGTTTTCGATTTTGCCTTGGGTTTCTGGTTTGAGTTCGTCGAGGACTAGGCGGTTGGCTTCGAGGATGTCTTCGGGCGTGCCGGTGTCTTTCCACCAGCCTTGGACGATTTGGTAGCCCACGTTGTGGCTGGTTTCGAGTAGTAGTTGGATGGCGTCTGTTATTTCGAGTTCTCCTCTCGCTGATGGTTTGAGTCTGTTTATCATCTTGAAGATTGCGGGTTTGAAGAAGTAGATGCCGGTCAGAGCGTAGTTGCTTGGTGGTTTCTTGGGTTTTTCTATCAGCTTTGCCAGTCTTCCTTTTTCATCGATTTTGGCAACTCCAAACCGTTGGGGATTCTTTACTTGGCATAAGAGTATCATCGCGTCGTAGTTTGAGCCTTTGAACTTGCTGACGAAACTGGTGATTCCGCCTTTCAGTAGGTTGTCTCCGAGGTAGACGATGAAGGGTTGGTCTTTAATGTAGTCTTTGCAGAGGCTTACGGCCTGGGCTATTCCCTTCGGTTCGTCCTGTTGGATGTACTGAATATCTACGCCGAATCTTTTCCCGTTGCCGTAGTATTCTTTGACTTTTTCTGGGAATACGTTTCCAAGGACTATTGCAATTTGGGTTATGCCAGAGGCTTTCAGGTCTTCAAGCACGTACTGTGAGTTGGGTTTGTTTGCGATTGGAATCAGCTGTTTTGGGCCCGTGTGGGTTAATGGCCTGAGTTTGCTTCCGAAACCGCCGTGAAGAATAACACCTTTCATTCTCACCGTGCTTCCTAGGCTTTCCTGTTATGGGAAAGATTGATGCAATTCGTATTTAAACACGACTATCTGCGCGCGGAGTGGTTTGTGATGTGATGGCATTGTGGTGAGAAAGCCCTTGCTTTTGAGTACTCAATTCGTGTTTTTTTTGGGCTCAAAACGGGTGGTTTGTTGAGGTTTTTGTTGTGCGTGTGTGTAGCGCGCGTGCGTTGTTTGGTGGCTTGGGCTTCTGGTTTTTGTAATAAAGGTGTGTTTGATGTTCTGGAGTACATGAATCGGCGGTTCTGATGCGTCCCTGCGAAGTTCTGGTGGCAGGCGTGGGTCAGGTGTTGTATTCTTCGTTTTCTAGGAGTATGGTTGTGGTGATTGTTGTGTTTGTTTGTGGGGTAGGTTTGGGTTTTTGGGGTTTGGTTCTGGAGCCTGTCCAATAGAGGGTCCATCCGATTAGCCAGAGGAGGGTTGTGACGGGAAGAAGTATCAGTATAACTGCTCTGTTGCGTACGCGTATGTTTCTAGGCAGTTTCAAGATTATGCCTGAATGGAACTTTGCGGGATGTGGAAATAAGTGTTTTTGACATGTAGGTGTATCTTTGCATGTTATGGTGGGTCTGGTTCGGTTTGGCAGGATGGAGTTTAGGTCGGAAGCAAAGCATTTGCAGCGTTTGGCGGGGGCTGGAATTGAAGCGTTTGTTGCAATTCTCTGGGTTGAAGTTTTCCGGTTGTTTCGTTATGATGCTTTTGGTGTTGCGTTTGGGTGTGAATGATATTTTTCGTCGTGGAAGATATGGGACATTGTTCTAGAACATTTGCATAGATGTTACATAGAATATCGTTTAAATAGTAGGTTTTCAATTTGAAGGGTTTAGGAGAAAGAGATCGCGGACGAATGTGTGAACATGGGTGAAAATGTGTTCGGTTCCGCTCCTGTCAGGGAGGGATTGGTTTAGTGGAGTCTAGGAGCCGGGTTGAGCGGGATGTGTTTCGGGGTAGGGTTAAGGAGGAGTGGGGGCTATTGTGGGCGGAGCGGTTTGATGACAGGGTTAGGGCTGAAGGGGTTTCTGTTCGGGATTATCCGTTAGTTTTTGCGAGTCGCGGACACGTTATTTTTGCGACCAGGAACGCGAAGGCTCTGAGTTTTTCGCAGATAATGGCGGTTCACGCGTCTCAGGGTCTGGTTTATTCTCCTGATCCTGACGTTGGGGGGTGGGGCAAGTTTGCCCGGACGTACGTGGGCAGGGTTGCTCACTTGAGGGCCAGAGCCTTCGTTAACGGGCAGTCCACGCGTGAGAAAGATGGGCAGCATCGGAAGAAGGGCGGCAGGGGCTGGCTTCACAAGTAATGTTTCATAAGTAGCGCGTGTGTCTTGTCTTAGATAATCTGTTTTCCGCTGTTCTGTTTGTGTTTGGTTGTGTTTTCAATGGGTAAGTACAGGGATGGGCTTAGGATCATAGCGGATATTCTGCATGCTGCCGGCAGCGGTTCGAAGAAGACTCGGATTATGGGTGTTGCAAACTTGAGTTACAGGCTTTTCGAGAAGTACTTGGGGAGGACGGTTCAGGTTGGTTTCTTGCGGTTGAACGATGAGGGCTACGAAGTCACAGAGAAAGGTCAGGATTTTCTCGAAAAATACCATGATTTATCTGGTAGATACTCGAAGTTGGACACCGAGCTTCAGAGCGTCCTGTATGAGAAGGAGATTTTGAAGAGGATGAGTCAGCCTTTGAGGAATGGCAAGCTTAAGGCGGTGTGTGGGAGGAAACGTCGAAGGTGAAGGGTCTGCTCAGGCAGCGGGCTAAGAGTCTTGCTTGGCTGTTGTTGGTTCTGATTGTTGCGGGCTTGCTCTCGTACGGGTCGCCGTGTGCCAAGGGAGCTGACGATGCTTCGGGGAGTGTTGGAAACGCGGATGCTGCGGTTCGTCAGGCTTTTAACGCTGCTTTGGATGCTGAGAGGGCTGGGGCGAACGTTTCCGGTTTGATTGTGAGGCTGAATGAAGCTGGGGCTGTTTTGGTGGAGGCTGAAGTTGCGCTTGGAGACGGGAATTCAAGCGAGGCTGCTAGCAAGGCTGGCCAGTGTGTTGGAATTGCTGAAAGTGTCAGAAGCGAGGCTGATGCTTTGAAGACGTCGGCCTTGGATGGGGCACAGACGGTTTTTTGGATGTATCTCACTTTTTCGGTGGTCGGCATTGCTGTGTTTGTTGCTGTTTTGGCGCTCGTTTGGCGACGGTTCAAGCGCGACCATGTTGAGAAGACGTTGAGTATGAAGCCTGAGGTGGCGCATAATGAAGCTTGAGGACTACAAGCAAGTTTTTGCCGCTGTGGGCTTGGTTGGCGTTTTGCTTTTCGCTACTCCAGCTTTGGGTTTAGTAGTGCATCTTCCAAGTGGAGAGAAGTTTTCGGAGCTTTATGTTTTAGGCTCAGGGCATATGGCTGAAGACTATCCGTTTAACGTTAGAGAGAATGAGAGTTACCTGGTTTATCTGGGGGTTGACAATCATTTGAGCAGTTCGGCTTATTATGAAGTCATCGTGAAGTTTGCGAATCAATCTGAGTCTTTGCCTGATACAACGGCCGGCGTGCCCAGTTCGTTGCCGGGGCTGTACGAGTACCGTGTGTTTCTACAGGATGGACAGAGTTGGGAGCAGCCGTTGACTTTTTCGTTTTCCCAGGTGTCAGCTGCGCAAAATCGGTCGGTGGTTGGTGGTTTGCGGGTGAATGGTGTCACGCTTAGCGTGGAGAAGCCTGAGGTGTGGGACGACGGGAACGGTGGGTATTTTTATGAGGTGTTTATGGAGTTGTGGATTTACAACGTTGCCTCTGATGCATTTCAGTTTCACAACCGTTTCGTGGGCCTATGGTTGAACGTGACGGCCTCTTAAGTCAAGTTTTTAAGGGCGACTGTAAGATACTTATAGAACTTTCTTCCTCTATCACTTAAATGTATGGAGGACGAAGGTAAATCATACCGTCGCAGATTAGCGGCTTTGGTGGTGCTCTGAATGATGGGAGAAGGCTATCGGAACAGTGTGCTAGCTATTATTGCCGCTCTCAACGAGGAGGAGGGAGTTGGGCTGACGATAGCGGAGCTCCGGCAGTATTTGGAGAAGCCCTGGGTTCTCGTAGTAGACGGCAAGAGCAGTGACAGAACGGTTGAGATTGCGAAGAATCTTGATGTGGACGTGATTTTTCAGGAGGGCAAGGGCAAGGGCGACGCGATAGCATGCGCGATCAGACAGGCTAATGCTGATGTTGATTATGTTGCTTTCACGGATGCAGACTACACATACCCAGCTGAGTATGTTCCAAGAATGATTAGGATTTTGGAAGAGAATCCAAAGCTGGGAATGGTTTGCGGAAACAGGTTCAACTCACATTTTGACTTGAAAGAAATGCACAACATGTTCTATTTTGGAAACAGACTTTTGGCATTCACCCATAACATGCTGAACGGCGTGGCCATGCGCGACCCGCTTACCGGCCTGAGAGTGGTGCGATGGAAAATACTGAAGAACTGGACGCCGAAGTCTAAGGGTTTCGACGTTGAGGTTGAGTTGAACCATCATGTTGAGAGACAAGGTTACGGCATAGTGGAGATTCCGATACCGTATAGGCCTAGGCTTGGAGAAAAAAAACTCAAGCTACAGCATGGTGCCACGATTCTGAAAAGAATCTTGCTTGAGACTCTCTACTAGTTCGCCTCACAGTTCTGCAACGGCCGCTAATGGAGCTGAAAAAGGGGAAATGGGGAATTCTTCTCACAAGGTTCTTGTGACAGGTGGGGCTGGCTTCATAGGCAGCCATCTTGTGGATAGGCTGCTCGCTGAAGGGTTTGAAGTTACGGTTCTGGATGATTTCTCGAGTGGCAAAATGCAGAATATTTCTCATCACAAGAACGCGAAAGAGTTGCATGTTGTTCACGGCGACGTTAGAGATACAGGATTAGTCAAGAACGTTGTTGAAGATGTTGATTCGATTTTTCATGAGGCTGCATTGGTGGATGTGGCGTTGTCGGTTGAGGAGCCGTTTTTGTTCAACGACGTTAATGTTGTTGGTACTCTTAATCTTCTGAGGGTCTGTGCAGATTCGGGCATTAAGCGTTTTGTTTTCGCATCTTCGGCTGCTGTGTATGGCATTTCTGGGCCTGCGAAGAAAAGGGAGGGTATGCTTCCAAGGCCGATTTCGCCATATGGAGTCACAAAATTGGCATCTGAGAATTATGTTCGAGTCTTCAGCGAACTGTGTGGTTTGGAGACTGTATGCTTAAGATACTTTAATGTTTATGGTCCCAGACAGGGTGTTGGCTCTAGCTATAGTGGCGTGATAACCGCCTTTTTAAGTCGCTTGCTGAACAGTCAAGCACCTGTTATTCATGGGGACGGGAGGCAGACTAGAGACTTCGTGAATGTGGATGACGTTGTAGCTGCAAATATGCTTGCATTAAAGAGTAAGAATGCTGTTGGCGAGGTTTTTAACATTGCGAGCGGCAGGGCAACTACCATTAGTGATTTGGCAAAAGTTATGCAAAGAATCACAGAAAAGGAATGCTTGAAACCTGTTTATGCTGAGCCACGGCCAGGCGATATTAAACATTGTTGGGCAGACATCACTAAGGCTGAACGCCTTCTCGGTTTCCATCCGAAAGTCAAGATTGATGGCGGCTTATTGAAGCTAGTCCGTGGGCATCGCGATGCAAAGTATTCTATGCGGTTATCTGATTGATACCTGCGGGAAACTGCTTTTCAGCCTTGAAGGCAGGAATTGTAGTTTTTGTTCTGTAATTCTTAACCACAGTGCGCGTGCGTTGGCAACAGATTGATTGGAGGCGCGAATGATTGGATGACGAAGGCTTGAAGGTTGCCGTTGTTGGATTGGGCAAGATGGGGCTGCTTCATGCCGGTATTCTGAACACTTTGGAAGGTGTCAAACTTGCTGCGGTGTGTGACAAGAGTGGTTTGATTCGGAGATTTCTTAGGAAGCTACTTGGCGAAGTTAAAATTGTAGGTGATTTGGAGAAGCTATCTGACTTGGGCCTTGACGTAGTTTATGTGACCACGCCTATACCTTCTCATTTCCCTGTTACGAGGAGCATTTATTCAAGGCGAATAGCACGGAATGTGTTTGTGGAAAAGACGCTTGCGTCAAGTTATGACGAAGCTAAGGGCATGTGTCGCTTGGCTCAAGACTCTGGAGGTGTTAACATGGTTGGTTACATGAAAAGATTTGCGGTTACCTTTAGGAAGGCTAAGGAGTTGCTGGATCATGGGGATCTAGGAGATGTAACTTCTTTTGATGCATATGGTTACTCATCGGATTTTCTGGGTGTTGAAAGAGATTCAGGGACCTCTGGATCTCGAGGAGGGGTTCTTGCAGATCTAGGCTCTCATGTGATCGATTTGGCTCTCTGGTTTTTCGGCGACCTAGAGGTTGATACAGCGAGGCTAGAACCAACAAAGAAAGCAGGTCTTGAGGATTCTGTATCCTTCACGGTGAGGAATTCCAAGGATCTAAAGGGTAGCTTTGACATATCGTGGTGCAAGGAGGGTTATCGCATGCCTGAGTCTGGGATACTTGTGATAGGTTCGGAGGGGATCATTAAAATGGATGATGATAAAGTAGAGTTGATACCTGCTCATGGCAAGCCAATCAGATGGCATAAGCATGATCTTGATGACAGTGTGGGTTTCCTGCTAGGAGGGTCGGAATATTTCCGTGAAGATGAATATTTCATTAAATCGGTTTCAAATGGCAAAATGGCGGAGCCCAGTTTCAGCACGGCTTCAAGAGTTGATTGCATTATCACTCAGGTGAAAACCAAAGCTGACCAGGACGGACAAAGATGATATTCCTCGTTGGCGACAACCCGTTTCATGGCATCAGTCATCTTTCACAAGAGCGTGTCAGAGTCAGAGGTGACGCCGCTACTTCTCCAGACTATGCTGCTGGACTAGTTATGACTTCAGTGGAGAATGGAGCGAACGGCTTCATGTTCTCAGTCAGTGATACAACGCTTTCAATACTGAGAATAATCCGTCAACGAGGAAATGAGCCTCTGAGCCTTTATGCTCTTGTTCCCTACGCGTATGAATACGTTAGGCTGGCTACTCAGGTTGGAGGAATTTCTGGTCTCGCCAAGAAGCTTGCTGGGCAGCTAGTGCTTTCCGCGAACTTGAAAGCAGTCGCAATGGGTTTGAAAGGAGTCATAGGGGCAGATTCTGTGGCTCTTTTGAAAGCCTACGTGTCTTATGAAGTTTCTAGAATAAGGTCGGCAGCAGGCAAATCTGGAAAACTGGAATCAGTGTTGCTGCATGAAATAATAACCGACTTGGCATTAGGTCTCAATCTGAATCATCTTTTTGAATCGTACGTGGATTTCATGCTGAAGCTCGGCATAAAACCGGGCTTTGAAACCAGAAACTTTTCTTATTTTGTGAGCAGATTGAAAGAATTGGGTATTGATTTGCACGATGTTATGATTGCTACACCTTTCAACAAAGTCGGGTTTCAAATGAATCCTTCTAGAAGTGAATGCGAGAAAGTGCTAGCACAAGTTCCAGAATCCGATGTAATAGCTATGAGCATATTAGCAGCTGGGTACCTCAATCTTCCTGAAGCAATAGAGTATATAGAAGGTTTACCGAACCTAAAGGGAATTGTTGTAGGTGTGTCAAAGGAACGGCATGCATGTGAAACATTCCGACTCCTCCAGAAGGAATCAGACAATCGCGTTAGGCCGTAGAAGAAGCGCGTTGTGGGCGAAGTAATGACCGTTCAAAAAAGAAAGAATTCCCAAAAGATATCACCTCTTTGGGTGAGCTTTACAATTTTGGATGTTTTCCTTCATAAAACAGCTCTTTTAGACATCTTGAGAAAGTTTGCAGAATTCGGACATAAACCTTGTCTCATAGCGGTTCGATCAAGGAATGCGTATCGAAATGAAGATCCACCAGTGCGCATAATCTCTGTTCCCTTAAGATATGTGCCGCTTGTTTCGCGGGTTATGTTTACTATCATGCTGGTCTTATTTTTACCTCTCTTTATTGTCGTTTCAAGGCCAGACTTCATCATTTTTGAGCCTGAAATTCATATTCTTGCCTGTTTTCCGGGTCTTTTTGTTTCCAAGTTTAGAAAGGTAAAGGCTGTTTTGGATATTAGAACCGTACCAGTTGAGACTGTGGGATTTCGAGGTTTTCTGCAAAAATTCTGGTTCTCTGTGTCCATTCTTGTAGCTAAGAAATTGTTTGACGGCATAACAATTATTACTCCCTCAATGAAGAAAAAAATCTGCAATGACTTCGACTTAAATCCAGACAACGTAGGAGTATGGACATCTGGAGTTTCCGATAGTCTATTCAACCCTAAAAATTCCATTCCAGAGAACGCAGAATTGAAAAGAAGGCTGGGATTGACCGGGAAATTTGTTGTTTTCTATCATGGAGTTTTTACTCCTACCCGTGGATTGACAGAAACCATTGACGCCATTAAAATATTAATACCCAAATATCCTGACATTGTGTTCTTTCTTCTGGGAGCTGGGCCTTCAGCTTCTACGCTGAGCGCCTTGATTCAGAAGGAGGGTCTTCAAGGAAAGGTTATTATCGCCAATCCAGTGGATCACTCGGAAGTTCCGAAGTTTATCGGCATGTGTGACGTAGGAATCGTTCCATTGCCTGATCATCCTTATTGGAGGTTTCAGAGCCCACTAAAACTTTTAGAATACTTGGCCATGGAAAAAGTTGTTATTTTGACAGACATTCCAGCTCATCGGGCCGTAATAGGTGAAGCAAAATGCGGTGTCTATATCTCGTCAGTCAACCAGATGGAAATAGCAAAAGCAATAGAATGTGCTTACCTCAACAAGGATTCTCTTAAGGAATGGGGAAAAATCGGTCGGGAAATCGTCAAAAGAGAATATACGTGGGAAAAAGTGGCAGAGAATCTGGAAAATTATCTTCTATCGATTTAAGAACTGCGCGCCCTAATAGAAGCAATTTCTGCCACAAAGGCTTACGATCGCGCGCGCTCAGAATCATGAAACAAATGGCCTCAACGAAAGTAAGGCGAGCTACTGCGCGCGCTAGGATAGCCTCAAAGGTGGCAGTATATATGTGATTATATCATCTTGGGTCATTCCGTCAATCGATTAGTGTTCTTAGGGTGGTATATTTGACTGGAGATGTTAGGAAAACTAGAAAACCTAGAATTGCGGTCATTGGTTCGCGTGGGATTCCAGCAACTTACGGCGGGTTTGAGACCATAGCTCAAGAGCTAAGTTCGGGATTAGTCAAGAAAGGATTTGAGGTATATGTAAGCTGCGAATCAAAAGGGTTCAAGATCAAGCCTTACGGGAATTATCAGGGTGTAAGGCTTGTTTATTTCCCGGTAGTCAACAGTTTGCGAAGTCTTTCAGAAGTGTTCGTATATGATTCATTGTCGGTTTTGTGGACAACGCTACGGGTCGATATCATATACATGTTAGGCTATTCCAGTGTTCTAACTTTAATTTTCCCAAAGCTTTTGGGGAGGGTAGTGCTGGTTAATGTTGATGGCTTGGAGGCTGCAAGACCAAAATTTAATCCATTGCTACGGTTCTTTTATCGCTCTTTTGAGAAATTCGTGACGAAGATAGCCGGGCATATAATTGTAGATTCCAAGACTATGGGTTTTTATTATCGGCGAAACTATGGAGTGGCACCTATTTATATCCCAAATGGTGGTGGATGCACACTCACTATTAAACCTCTTGATTCTACGATATTGAAAGCTTATGGCCTTGAAAAAAGGAAGTATTATTTGTTTATTGCAAGACTCACGCCTGATAATAGTATTGACTTGATAATTGATGCATTCAAGAGGACTAATTCACGAAAGAAATTAATCGTTGTTGGCCCCCTTGTAAAAAACAGTTTCGTCAAAAGATTATTGGCAAACAGAGACGAAAGGGTAGTTTTTCTTGGAGGCATATATGAGCCCAGACTCCAAAGAACGCTACGTTACAACTGCTACGCTTATATACATGGTCACCAAATGGGCGGTACAAGTGTCTCGTTGGTTGAAGCAATGAGTTGCAGCAATACTATTCTGGCTTTGGATACTTACAGCAATAGGGAAGTTGCCGAAACTTCAGCAATATACTTCAAAAAGGATGCTGAAGATTTAAAAGAGAAAATTGAAGCTTTGGAAGAAACCCAGTCCTGCGTTCAAGTTAATGAGACTGCGTATCTTCTTTACCAAAAGAAGTATTCATTGGACAACACGGTGGGTAAATTTATTGATGTAATTGAAAATATCGCAGAAGCAAAGAGTCTGGCTCACAAGTATTGTCCATTGGCTTCCAACTTTCGCTAAAGAAGTTAATACTGTGTTTATGGAAGATGATGTAACCTAGGCGGAGACAAAAAATGAAGATACTTGTAACAGGAGCAGCAGGAATGCTCGGCAGTGCTCTATGTCCCACGCTAACGCGAAGAGGACACACTGTGTTCTCGACGGATTTAGCCCCAGATGAAGGAATTGAATACTTGGACGTTAGAGATTATAAGCAAATAGAAACGTCCGTCAGGAAGGTTAAGCCCGATATGGTTATGCATCTAGCAGCTGAGACAGATGTGGATAAGTGTGAACTTGAACCTGATCATGCATTTCTGACAAATACTATAGGCACTCAGAATGTAGCTCTAGTGTGTCAAAAACGGGGCATTGTGATGGTTTACATTAGTACTATAGGTGTCTTTTATGGGGATAAGCCTGAACCCTACACGGAGTTTGATAACCCCAATCCGATTAATGTTTATGGTCGAAGTAAGCTTGAAGGCGAGAAGATTGTTCAGAGTCTATTGGAAAGGTACTACATAGTTCGAGCGGGTTGGATGGTTGGTGGCGGTCCTGAAAAGGATAAGAAATTTATCGGTAAAATTATGAAACGAATGAATGAAACAACTGTACTGAAGGCTGTCAATGATAAAATAGGAAGCCCCACATATACTGTTGACTTTTCCAGCTGCTTGGCCGATCTTGTTGAAACCGGATATTATGGCCTTTATCACTGTACTAACAAAGGTTATGGTTCAAGATTTGATGTCGCCCAAAAAATTGTCGATTTCTTGGGAAGATCTGGTGTGACCGTTGAGCCTGTTGGTTCTGCGCATTTTCCTTTGCCTGCAGCACGGGCAAGATCAGAAATGTCCAGAAACTATAAGCTTGAACTGCTCGGCAAGGATACGATGAGGAATTGGGAAGACGCTCTCAAAGAATACATAAATTCGTGTTGGAAATAAGCTTGCGTTCAATTGAAGTTCTGCTGAGTTTTCCTTTTTCCATCTTTTCATTTCTTTCCTTCTTCCAGCTTAAGCTTAGATGTAAGTCCTAGTTCGACCATCAAAAAGAGTTACCTACGCTAAATCAAGCGGCACTTATCGGGACTTACGCCTTGTTCCCTATCATAATCCTTGATGATTTTCAAAAAAGCACCAAGATGTATGTTATGGAAGTAGTACTATTAAATCATGACTATCCTCCGTTTATTTTCGGCGGAGTTGGGACTTTTGTGCATGAACTGGCAAAGGGTCTTTCGCGCAATGGTGTAAAGGTTCATGTGATAACTGGATATAATGAAGACATTAGTTCAATGGGCAGTTTTGGGTTCCAGCGAAGTACAGAAGATGATATAGACGTTCTGAGATTCTCCTATCCGAATATTCCTCCTAGACACACGGTTTTTCAAGTGTGGAACATAAAGAAAATACTGAAAGTCATCCGAGATCTTGATGTAGACGTCATCCATGGTCAATGCAGCGCCACTTATCCAGCACTACCTCTTCTAAGAAGAGAGGCACCAGTCCTTGTCACTTTTCATACGAGTCCGATGATGCAGAAAATAGCGAGTACGCAATCGATTTTTCGTGGAGGAAGCTTTAGGGATTTCTGGACAAATTTGGTCGGTTATCACGCATATCATTTTGCATTTCTCAAAGAGCTTCAAGGCTCAGATGCAGCAGTTACTGTTTCAAGAGCTCTAAAATCTGAGATTTTAGCAGAAATGGGCGAAAAATATGCGGACAAAATACAGTACATACACAATGGTGTTGACCTTCAATCTCTTGACAAAGAATATGAAGAGGCTGAAACAGGGGCCACAGAATCTGAAAAAACAATACTCTTTGCGGGTCGTCTATTCTGGCTAAAAGGCGCGTTGAGCATTATTGAAATGGCTTACTTACTGCAAAAGAACAAGACAAAATTCAAGATAATTGTCCACGGAACCGGCCCGCTTTTCAATAAAATGCGGGAATACATAAGTTCACTAGGGTTGAGAAATATAGACCTTAAGGGCTTTGCCACAAAGCCACAACTCATGAATAGCATGAAACAATGCGCATTTGTCGCAATTCCAAGCATGTATGAAGCGTGTCCAATGATACTTCTTGAGAGTATGTGTTTGGGGAAGATTCCTCTAATGCTAAAACTCCCGTTCTCCTCCGAACTTACTGAGGACGGAAAATATGGAATACTTGGCGACGGAGTAAAAAGTCTGACAGATCGGCTAATAACACTGGAGAATACTCATTCCCTGAGCCAATTAAGTAACAAAATTCGAATATTTGCTAGGAATCTCTACAACATGGACAAGGTAACCCAAAAATATATCGCGATGTATCGCGATATATTTTCATAATGGGTTCAAGTGAACAATTGGCGCGCACCGGCTTATTGCTAAATCGATCGATCTTTGTGTCAACCAGTTTGTCCAGAATTCAAGAAACGGAATTGAAACCATTCTTGACCATTTTTTACCCTTTTCGGAACAGCCATGCGCCCCATGGGCATGGTTAAATATTCTCTCCCAGTTAACAATGGGCATGTTTAAATATTCTTCTCGATTTCTTATGGATTGGGAGAAGGTTAGGCTATATGCGGATTCACACAGCGTGCTTGTCCCGTGTTTTTCTAGTTCTCTTGCTTCTTTCTCTGCTTGAGGTAGGGTTCAAGGTTTCTGTGGCTTTTGCAGCCGAAGTAGGTTCTGGTCCACGTCTTCCTGACCTTAACGGTGATGGCGTTGTTGATATGCGTGATATAGCTATAGCTATACGCGCTTGTGGTTCCCAGGCGGGGGATCCTAATTGGAACAGTGCAGCTGACCTTAATTATGATGGCGTGGTGAATATGGACGATGTTGCCGCCATAGTAAAAGATTTTGCGAAGAAGTGCAGAACGTATGACTTTAACGATATGTCGGACTGGATTGTGAGTGGTGGAAACTGGAGTGTACAGAATGGTACTCTTGAGGGATCCAGCAGCTATGACGGTTTGATTTACGTTGGGGACGCTGCGTGGAAAGATTCCGCGTTCACTGCGAGGCTGAAGTTTGCAGGGGACAGCGAGTATACGGAGGCCGCTGTTGCGTTTTTAGCGCGCGCGCGTGACCCGAACAATTTCTATTATGCGGGACTCGGCTGCTGGGGTCATAGAGTCTCGATTTCAACTAGGGTAGGTGGTGTCTGGCGGGAGTTGGCGTTCAGCGGTGACGTAGCAGACGTTGAGAAAGATGTTTGGTACGTTTTAGCGGTAAAAGTTTCTGGTGGTGCGATTATGCTGTACTTGGACGGCTCCTTGGAATTGTCGGTGAATGATTCGACTTTTGTATCAGGCTCTGTTGGGATAAGCATCTGGGATTCACATGTGATCGTCGACTATGTGACTGCCATCGGGACAATCGATCGATCGAATGCAAATTTGGCCGTTATTCCGGACGATTGGTATTATACGCAATATCCAAACATCCATTTAGACTATGACGTTGTACGTACGCCAGGAGATCCAAGCATCCGCCTTGAACCTCATACCGCGAATGACACGAATAGCGCCCGAGAGGTTGATGGCAAATGGTATGACATTAAGCCTGGCGATCACGTTGTTGCTAAATGCTGGATGAGAGTCTTAACAGGGCCTTCAACCTATGGTTATCCCTATTGCGGAGCGCGAATCGGAATAGACTTCTATGGAGGTTCACCATACCGACTTTTAGACGCAGCCCAATTCTGGAGTGACTATTATGGTGGTGATTTCAGTAAAGGATATGTGCAGGATTCTAATGGAGGTGCTTGGCAACAGAGGATGATCGACATTGTCGTTCCTGCAACTGTAGGCGACTCTGCTGGCAATCCTCAAGTGCCCACTCAATTTGTTTTGTGGCTGCAAGGTGCGCCTTGGATTGTAGATTCAACCTCCACTTCAGTTTGGTTCGCCGACGCTGAACTGTACATTAATCCAACATGAGGTGTAGGTATAAGTAACCGAAAAGTTCATACGTAGACGGTTTCGTTTCATCCTGTCTTTGGCTATCCAAATGGTGGTCTAAGTCAACCTTTCGCTGGTCCATGTATTAGCGCGCGCGCTTAGCGAATAACGATCGATCTTCATGGATTGGTGGAGAATAATATGGATGACGATACTTACTTACCTACAAGACGCGAATTAGAAGATTATTATGAGGTAAAAGAGGTTGATCGAAGACTTTCGTATTTCCTTGTCACCTCTTCTTCGATAACGTGTGACGTTGGCGGAAGTATAGGAATTGATGCTTTGCCCCTGGCAAGGCTCGGGTCTCTGTGCATTTGCGTAGACATTAACAAGGGTCATGTCAAAGCAGGGAAAACTCTGTCCAAGAAAAAAGTTTTCATGAACAAGCTGGAGTTCGTCGTAGCTAGCGCGACTCATTTACCCTTCAAAGATTCTTCACTTGATCTGGTTACTTGTTTTTCTGTTCTGGATCATCTCCCAAGTAAAGAGGATGCCTGTTTGGCAGTAAATGAGTTTTCAAGAGTGGTTAGGGATTTCAAGTACGTCGTTGTCACAGTTCCGAATAGACTTTTTCTCATAGGAACTGTATTCATGAGATTGAAACAGCTTCTCGACTCTGATGCTTACTTTGAGCAAAGATTCACTCCGCAAGAAATGCAGAAAATGATGGTTATGTCGGGGCTTACGCCACTAGCTCTGGATTCAAAATACCCAACCAGCGCGCGCGGGGTTTTGAAAGAAAGCAATTTGCCAAGGATCATGAGTAAAATTCCACCGAAAATATTCGATCCTGTGCTTCTGATAGCAGAGAGTGTGTCCCGAAAACTGGAGAAAAGAATTTGGTTAAGGCTATTTGGCGCAAGGTTTGGATACCTGTCTCAAAAAAGAGTTGATAACTATGATCGATCGATTTAACCATTTTGGCACGCAGTTGGAATTCCCACCCTGGGGATCCCAGCGCGCGCAGCCGACCTTAATTGTGATGACGTGGTGAATGTTTGC
This sequence comes from Bathyarchaeia archaeon, assembly GCA_049516875.1. Classification (GTDB taxonomy): domain Archaea; phylum Thermoproteota; class Bathyarchaeia; order Bathyarchaeales; family Bathycorpusculaceae; genus JBEKCD01. The sequence continues at coordinate 80,652 of JBEKSS010000002.1, forward strand.
GATGCTGTCATCCTACTCAGAGATCGATCGGTCAGACGAAGGAGCAGATTCCAAGAGAAAAGGATAAATAACTACCTCACATAGGCGCGCTATCGCTCGCTCTTTTGAGAAATTGATAAAGAAAATAGCTGATTATATAATTGTAGATTCAAAGACTATGGATTTCTATTATCGGCGAGACTATTGGGTGGCACCAATCTATATCCCAAATGGTAGCGCGATCGATCGATCGCATACAGTCTGGAAAATTATCTTCTATCGATTAGCGAACTGAGGAAGAAATAGAAGCAGTTCTTATCACAAGGGGTTACGACTTCGTTTTCCAGAATCATCAAACAAATGATCTTCAATGAAAGCAAGGCGCGTTAGAAAAATGAAATTGTTGAGTCTTGTAACGTGGTTATCGAGATTGAACTGATGCAAAGTCCATTATTTCAAATAGGAGTCGATACTGTGTTTATGTTGAACACTTCGACAGAATCATTTATATCAAGAGTTCCGATATCTGAAACAGAAAGAACTTCAGAAAATTGCATTGCGTGCGGATGTGTAACTAGTGGGAAAGAAAGAATGTCTTGCGTTTCTTTTTTGCCTGATACTATGTTATTCTCTTTTCCAAAATATCGTGAGGGCACAGAGTTCATCACATTTCAATATATCCTCTCAAGGAAGCATCAATTACACGCCTTCAAATGTAAACTTGGCTGTGATTCCTTATGACCCGAGCTTGCCATATGACAACGGTTGGGGTGACTATAAAGGGAACATAGTCTGGATGAGTGGAAAACCACAGCTTTGTTTCCTAGACAACAATATTGTTCGAACGGCTGGCAAACCAAGTATACGCCTTGAGCCAAATTTCAACGGTTGTCCGAATTCTGCACGAGAATGCGATGGCGCATGGTTTTCCATTAAGCCAGGAGACCACATTGTTGCTAAATGCTGGATGAGAGTCTTAACTGGACCATCAACCTATGGTTATCCTTACTGCGGAGCGCGAATCGGAATAGATTTCGACGGTTATGACGGTGACGGCAAATACGTCATTTTAGATGCAGCCCAATTCTGGAGTGACTATTATGGTGGTGATTTCAGTAAAGGCTACGTGCAGGATTCTAATGGCGGCGCTTGGCAACAGAGGATAATAGACATTGTCGTTCCTGCAACTGTAGGCGACACTCTAAATCGTCCGTGTGTACCTGATACGATGGTTCTGTGGGTACAAGGAGCACCCTGGATTATCAACCCTACTGCCAGCAATGTATGGTTTGCTGACGCTGAGTTGTATATTAATCCTGTTTAAGTAACATGCAAAATGGAAGCGCTCTCTGTCACCTACAAGAATATGCTGTGGGAAAAATCAGGAGTTCTTTGGGGAGTTATCGATTTTTTATTAAGACTATATCTGATAAGGTGAAAAACTTGGAAAGGAGTAAACTAGCACTTTTGCCATTTTTCGTTGGCTTAGCACTTTTATCTTACTCATGGTACACAAGCTATCCACTATCGATTGAATTCCCTGGCGATTTTGTTTTCAATCATATGTCAATTTTTTATTGGCTCAGTCTTCCATTGGTATTAGGTTCTCTTTACGTATTAGGCGTATTTTCGAAAAGTCGTTCTTTGAAATGTGCTGTATCCGTGGCAATCATTGTAGCCATTTATTCATTATCCTTCTTCTACTACTCAATGCCTACCGTCGATTCACAGTTTTTTAGGGGACTAACGGAGTATTTCATAAAAACGGGTAACTTGGACGCTTCTCAACCTGGTCACTTCTATTTTCAATGGCCATCTTATTTCTTTTTAGCTGACATTGTAACCTCTGTAAGCGGGTTAGAACTGATTTATTTCGAATTTTTGTTTTATGCAATAATTGGCGTTTTGCTGACTGCAACATTGTATGTTTATGCTTCAAGACTCTTCAAAGATGGAGCTTTGTTGGGGGTAATTTCTTTTTTTATTTCAATGTATTATTTCTTGAATTTTCAAAGCTGTCCTTTTTCATTTGCTCTTGCGCTCACTTTCGTCTTGTTTATGTTGGAAACACGAAAAAAGAGTGCCCCTTTGATTGTGTCGATGCTTGCAATATTTTTCTGCGTTTCATTGACCCACTATTTTGTCGCTATATTTTTTGTTCTTTATCTAATTTTCCGGAGTCTCATAAACAGAAGCAAACAATACGCAACGCTCTCCTTGCTGGCATTAACCGTTTACCTAGTGACTCAAACCACGCTTGCTTCATGGAACTGGATACAACTTACCATTGGAGAGTTGTTAACTTTGTCTCCAGAGTATGGATCAATCTCTCAAGCAACGTTGAATACTCCGGTTTCAATGCCGATTGACGTAATAGCCCAGACAGTATCGAGGACCGTGACAATTGCGGTTGTTTTGGTGTGCATCATTGGTTGCGCTTTTATGTTGAAAAGGCGAAAGTTGAGGGCCATTGATTGGGCCATTTTTCTTTCTAGCTTAGCTTATTTGGCTTTCGGTGCTGTTTTCCACACTCTGGGCTTAAGGGCTATCCAAGTGCTTTTCATTCCTGTCTCTTTGGGAGCTGCGTGTTTATTCGAAACCAGATTCAGATCGTATTTAAAAGGTCTATTTTTGGTTTTATTGATCCTTTTTGTTTTTGTGCCCATTCACAACTCGTACAATTCCTTTTCTGGTAGTTTTGTCCCTTTCCAAACGAAAGAAGCTTCTAACGCTGAACACTTCCTTATGGATCACTATGACTGGACGAACCCAAGCCTAATACTTGCCCACTCTCCTGTAGGAGTATATTTGCTATCAAGTTTGGACGCAAAACAGATTAAAGCAGCATTTGAAGACGAGTTTTCGCACCTTTTTCCTAGGCTAAAAGAATATGACTGCATACTTTACACGGTGGGTCTTGGCAACAACTTCTTAGGGTATAATTACACAACAGAAGGGATTGCTTACGAAGAGAAGCTAAATGTTGTGTACAATAATGGTTTCTCCCAGATAGCAATAAAAGGTTCGCACTTTGCATCGGTGACCCCATGATTGCAAGTTTTGCCACAATGATTCATGGGCCGCAAATGTATTACAACTTCGTTAGACCACACCAGGTCTTAGATGAAAAACCCCGCGATTGTGGGCTGCTTTCCCCGTCCCAGCAATCCTCTTTTTGTCACCAAGTGATTACATAATAGTTACAAAAATGACGTTTTGCTCGTTTTGTTCAAGTTAATTAACGAATTTTATACAGATCGATCGAAGTAAGATGTGCCCAATTGAAGTTCTGCTAGTCTCCTTTTAAGTGTATATGTCGGGAGAAGATTCCTGTAATAATGAGAAGTGTGAAGAGCTGGATACAATTCATTTCAGATTGAGTTCTAAATGAGGTGTTGAAGTTGTCTCGATTTGATGTTTCCGTTATTGTGGTCAACTACAATTGCCATAATACGCTGAAAGATTGCATCAAAAGCATTCTCCTTTCCGAAGCAGTTGGAGAATTACTATTAGTCGATAATGCTTCTACTGACAAAAGTATGGATCTGATAGAGGAATACATTGCTGATGTACGTTTAAAGATTATCCGCTTAAACCGAAATATTGGTTTAGCCAAGGCAAGAAATCTGGCAGCTGCTAAAACAAGCAGTGATTACCTTGCCTTCACTGATGCCGATACCATAGTTGACCCGGAATGGTTGCAGGAGCCATGTTTCCTTCTTGAGACGCACAAAGAGATCGGGGCAGTTCAGTGCGAGATCTTGAGCTGGAAGCATTTACACAAGATTACATTTGGGGAAGAGAGGTCGAGGGGGATCGACTGGAAGACTATGCCCGAAGAAATGCTCAATTCTTCTCGTCGAATCCTATTTCCAAACGGTGTGGCTTTCATAATTAGGCGAGATGTATGGGATCTTGTGAAAGGTTTTGACGCTGCCCTTTTTGTAGGAAATGATGATGTAGATTTGGGAATCAGGCTTTGGCTGAGTGGTTATGAGGTAATATGTAGCTCTGAAGGAATAGTCTACCATGATGGTGGACACCTTAGACGTCGCAAAGATATTGCCCCGATTTTTAAGTTCCACGGATACAAAAACATGCTCATTATTTGGACTAAGGATTTGCAGGCAGGGACGCTGGTGAAACAAGTGCTACCATTTTCATTACTTTATCCGTTGGTGACTTTTTTGGATGCAGGGGTTTGGGGTGTCACGGGGCTGATTTCTTTCTTAGAAAGCTTACCCTCAATCCTAGTCAGGCGACATGACGTTCAACAGCTTAGAAAAATATCGGACAATAAGATAATACCGATGATGCATCGCGCGGGGACGTTGCCCATACAGCTCTTTACGAATGATTTTCGAATATTCTATAAGTATATTCTTCGAAGAATTAAAGCTATGGTAGCGCGCGCTAGATAGGATGTCCTGAACAAAAAAGAGCGTAGATTATATGATTCTCATTGTTGCTACAATCTCTTTTGTATTTTCATTCATTGTCCTATTCTTGATCATGAGGTACCTAGCAAAAGGCAAATTGTGTACGGGGGATACTTTTTTCCATTTGCTCATAATCGAGTCCATAAGAAAGCACCGATGGAAATATCCTTCATCGCTAGAGAATGTCGTTTTTGACTTGGATATTAAACCCTACAATTACCTAGCATATCCCCCCCTTCTTCACTATATCGTCGCGCTTCTTCCTAGAAGATTCCACATCGCGGCGGCTAAGATGCTCAATCTCGTCATACTTTCATTTGTGAGTAGTCTGGCTTCTATTTTTGTGTATACCATCACGTCAAGTTTTCCTCTTGCAGTAGTTTCAGCTTTTATCACGACTTTCAACCTGTCAACCTTTGAGAACACTGTCATGTTTACACCCAGACCCCTTGGACTGCTCTTTTACTCCCTTCTTGTGTACGTTACGCTTCTTTTTCCGTCAGGTCTCCTTTCAACTCTCGCGATCACGATTCTAGTCATGTTGGTAAACCTCTCTCACAAATTCGCAACTCAAGCGATGATCTTTGGTCTTCTGCCCTATGTCTTCATTTTTAGTAGGTTCGACTTATTTCTCTCAATCGCTCTAGGGTTCTTATTATCTATACTGGTGAGCAAAGGGTTCTATCTCAAAATTCTAAGAGAGCACTACAACTGGCTCTACTTCTATATTGGCGTTTTTCGTGGCGCGCGCGCGCGTGGCATACCTAACAGATCCATCCATAAGTTGGGTGCAGTGCTGAGCAGAAATTTATGGTATCTATTGATCGTAGTATTAATGGCGGTTTATTCCATCTCAAAAAATGGAAGTCTATTCAGCAACGATTTGACTGCAAAAGCATCTTTTTGGGCTTTCATGCCTGTCATTACAGCCCTAATTATGTCCACTCCTGCGTTGTCATTTCTGGGAGAAGGATACAGGTATGTTCAATACGGTGTAGTTCCAGTTGGAATTGTGAGTTCACTTCTATTCGAAAGTTCGAATCTTTACATCTGGCTCGCTTTTTTTGCGTGTTTCTTTATGACTTTTCTGGAATTGTACATATATAAGAGACGTCTTCACGAGTCAAGACTTCTAGTCAATCCTAGCGATACTTCGGCGTACAGCTGTTTGGGAAACCACGAATCAGGCAACGTGCTCGTTTTTCCTCGTATTCGAACTCTAGAAGTCAACTATTTAGCGAAGTTGCAGGTTGTCCATCTTGTGCGGCCTCGGCCAGGGACCGATCAGGAAACAGCGTACAAGTATGGGGTCAAACATGTCTTGATATTCAAGGGAGAGGACAAAGCATTGGCAAAGCTGAAGAATGCCTTCGATATGAGCAGAATTCTGACTTCTCCCTTTTTTGAATTGTACGAAGTGGTACCAAGAAGCTAGTCTAGCATTGAATGAAACACAGTGTACGCGCGCTGATGATGCGTAATGAACATCGAGTTGAAGTTACTGAACCGCGAAAAGCATGCAATACCAGGTGGAACACCAAAATACTTGAAACGAAAGATAGTGGTCTTGGTCATCGCTGTCTAAAGACGCACCTATTTGATAGATTTTTCAAGAAATATCAGGCTGTTTGGAGGCTCGGTTTCTGTTGACAAAAAGTACAAAAAAGCCCTTATAACGAAAAAATCGTTGAACAATCATGATTGCGGAGAGAGCGGGCTTCATGAAGAACACTGGGAACGTCATGAGTGGCAAACCTCGCGTGAGTATCGGTTTGCCAGTGTTCAACGGTGAGAAATACCTCAAAGAAGCATTGGACTCTATTCTGGCTCAGACATATTCAGATTTCGAGTTAGTGATCTCTGATAATGCATCCACTGACCGAACTGAACAGATTTGCCGAGAGTACGCGGCCAAAGACAGACGAATCTGCTATTATCATAACGAAAAGAATATTGGGGCTCCTAAGAATTTTAACCGCGTCTTTGAGTTGTCCTCGGGTGAATATTTCAAATGGATCGCATATGATGATGTATACGCTCCGGAGTTTTTACAGAAGTGTGTAGCTGTACTTGACAAGGACCCATCCGCCGTCTTGTGTCACTCTAAGACCAGCCGCATCGATGAAAATGGCACCTTGGTAGGAAACTACGATCACAGGACGCTGAGGAGAATTAGTTCGTGGAAGCCGCATGAACGTTTTGGCGACTTGATCAGCATACGCAATCCATGTTGGGCGGTTTTCGGGGTGGTACGTGCGAGTTCATTTAAAAAGACGCCGCTTCATGGAAGTTACATTGGAGCAGACAGAAATCTGTTGGCAGAAATTGGTCTTATGGGTCGAATAATTGAAATTCCAGAACACCTGTTTTTCAGACGAGATCACCCCGAAGCTTATACTAGAAAGTTTTGCGAAAACAAGTTCGCAATAAGTGTAGATAATTACGCCGAACAATTGGCTTGGTGGTCAAAAGACGATTGGACTAACTTCCCCAACTGGAAGGACTGCGCTGAATTTTTCAGGTCTGTAAACCGTGTCCCACTTAAGTGGTCTGAGCGACTGGCATGCTACAACCAAATATTCAGATGGTTTATCAAGGAAGGCTGGTTTTTTATGGGGGGCGACATAGAAAATCTATTATTGCGCCGTTCACGCCTTGGACGCAAGTTGATTCCATTCGTCAAGTTGAACCTGAGGCACACAGTTATTCCAATCATCAAAAAATTCAGACGGTAAAATGGAAGTACCATTCTCGCTGAAGCTTTGAGCACCTGATCGATCGCGCTCTAACTATTGGCAAACCACAAGGAAAAATAGGAGCCGCCTCATCTAACTACATCACAATAAGACGGAATACGAAAGGAAGGTAAAGGGTATGCGTGTTTTAGTTACGGGTCATAGAGGATACATAGGTTCGATTATGGTGCCTATGCTTGAAGGGGCCGGGTACGAAGTTGTGGGGCTTGATAATGACCTTTTCGACGGGTGCATATTTGGTGATCCGTCGATTGCTGGAGACATCCCTGCCATTCCATACGTGAAAAAAGATATCCGTGACATTGAACGATCAGACTTACAAAACTGTGATGCTGTCGTCCATCTGGCTGCGCTGTCAAACGACCCACTTGGCTATTTCAACCCGCAAATAACGGATGAAATCAATCATAAGGCTTCGGTTAAGTTGGCCAAGCTGGCTAAGAAGGCCGGAGTCCGACGCTATATCTTCTCATCGACGTGCAGTGTCTACGGTGCCTCCACAGCTGACACTGTGAATGAGGAATCCAAACCGCGACCCATCACACCGTATGCCGTTTCAAAGATACGTTCGGAAAAAGATATCTCCAAGCTGGCGGACTCGAGTTTCAGTCCAACCTTCTTACGCTCTGCAACAGCCTATGGCGTATCTCCTCTACTTCGGTTCGATCTGGTTCTCAACAATCTGGTTGCTTGGGCTCACACTACTGGAACTGTATTGTTAAAGAGTGACGGCATGGCGTGGCGTCCAATCGTACACATTGAGGACATATCGCGAGCTTTTGTGGCTGTCCTAGATGCATCTCACGACTTGATTCACAACGAGATTTTCAATGTGGGCATCAACGAGGAGAACTATCGGGTGCGGGAACTTGCTGAGATTGTGAAAGACACGGTTCCCGATTCACGGATTGAGTATGCAAAGGATGCTGAACCAGACAAACGTTCTTATCGGGTCAACTTTAACAAGATTTCCCAGACACTGCCCGAGTTCAAGCCTCAATGGAACGCGCGTCGAGGAGCCAAGCAGCTTTACGAGGTCTACAAGAAGGTTGGTTTCACTTTGGAGGAGTTTGAAGGACCTAGGTATAGACGCATTTCGCATATTGAGGAAGGCATTAAGACGGACCGTTTGGACAAAACGCTGCGTAGAAGAAATGTCAAGATATAAATAGCGCAGGCCAAGCGTTCCATTGTAGAAAATCTATTCTCTGAGGGCGCGCAAACTGGCGGAGCATTCTAATATGACTGAGGCAATGGGAAATGAACAATCAGGTATTCATTGTTCATTATGTGGTTCGTCGGGATTGTGGGTTTTCTATGAAGTGACGGATGTTCCTGCGAGCTGCAATCTCCTATGGAGAAGCAAGGATGAAGCCATCAACTGTCCCAAAGGGAACATCAAACTAGCGTTCTGTCCGTTTTGTACCTTTGTGACAAACATTGCAGTGGAGCCAGAGAAAAACCAATACGGTCATCGCTATGACGACTCCCTGTTTTACTCCCCTCACTTTCAAGATTTCGCGAGAAAACTGGCGATCAACCTGATCCAACGTTACGATCTGCATAACAAGAGCATTATTGAAATAGGAGGCGGGAAGGTTGACTTTCTCTCCTTGCTGATCGAATTGGGGAACAACCATGGACTAAGGTTTGATCCTTTCTTAATGAAGGTTGAAGACAAAAGTCGAGAGTCAGTCGAATCAATTCCAAGCTTCTATCCACAGCTAGATAGGAGTAACAAAGCCGATTTTGTTTTCTCCTACTGCGAACTTGAGCACATGAATTATCCCAAAAACTTCCTGAGTAATTTGCGAAAAATATTCGGTTGCAGTTCAAAGACTCATGTTTTCTTTGCAGTACCAAATGCACTGAAGGCCTTTGAGGAAGGAGATTTCACGAACATTATCTACGAGCATGTTTCATATTTCACCATCCCCTCCTTGTTTCATCTTTTTTCTTCCTGCGGATTTAACATCTCCGAGGTTACGGAGTCCAAAAATGGAGTCTTCGACTCAATTTACATTGATGCCACCCCCAAGACCCGAATGAAGTCAAGCTTCAAGCCGCATTTAAAACCGGAAGCAGGCGAAATCAAAGACGGCATCACCTCATTTGCTGCCAAGTCGACCAACACGATCGAAAAATACAGCAGCAGACTCAAGCAGTTACTTAACAAAGGAAAACGAGTAGTCATATGGGGAGCCGGTTCAAGAGGCGTTACTTTATTGAATATCCTCAAGGATCCACGGATAGAATATGCTGTAGACATAAATCCCCGCAAGCAAGGTAAGTATGTGCCAGGAACAGGACAAAAAATTGTGGAACCGAAATTCTTGCTCACGCACCAGCCAGACTACATAATTTTAGCAAATGCAGCGTATGAAAATGAGATCAGGCATATCATAAGCAATCTTGAAATAAAGACCGAATTCATTCAGATCCAACATTCAGGATTAACTAATTGCTATTCCTAAGAAGAGACGAAAAAAGCGACTGCAATTAGCGTTAGTCATCCGAAAGAATCCGAATTACCGAACTGTCGACCCAGACGCCCTTGACCGATTTCAACGCAAATGGTTAAATTCTTGTCCAAACCTCAAACCTAGTTGACGCGGAGACACTGTTTTGAATCGATACTCAAGTCTGAGTGAGTCACAGTGGGTCGATCGATCGATCGATCGTCGTGAATTTGGGTGGACAGGAGTCAAGGTCTCCGATATCGGCATGGGGACGTATTATGGCCACTCGTACGAAATCATGGCGCCACTCTTCCGTCTCCAAGGAGGGTGGGATAAAAAGATAGCCGCTTTAAAGGAGGGTTTGAGTCTCCTCCGTCAGCAAGGAGGGTGGCATAAGAAGATAGCCGCTTTGAACAAGGCTTTGACTCTCCTCCGTCAGCAAGGAAGTATGAGTGAGAAGATAGAGGCTTTGAAGAAGGGTTTGGAGCTTGGGATAAACCTCATAGACACTGCAGAAATTTATCAAACAGAGGATATAGTCGCAGAGGCGATCAAAGGCCACGAGAGGGGTGATTTATTCATTGCGACGAAGGTTCCTGGGAATAATCTCAGATATGACGATGTTTTGAAGGCTGCTGAAAATAGTCTGAATAGGCTTGAGTGCTCTTACATCGATCTCTATCAGATTCATTGGCCGAACTCGAGAGTTCCTATTGAGGAGACTATGAAGGCGATGGAGAAGCTCGTGGACGATGGGAAGGTCAGATACCTAGGCGTGAGCAACTTCTCCTTAGAACAGATGAGGAGGGCCGAGGAAGCCCTCTCGAAGAACAAGCTTGCCTCCAACCAAGTTGAATACAATTTAATGGTTAGAGGAATAGAGAAGGATCTCCTCCCCTATTGTGAGCAGAAGGGTATCGTTATCTTGCCCTACAGGCCAATCGCCCAAGGTACCCTAGCCAATCCCAACGAGAGACTCAAGGCAGTTATGGACGAGATTTCGCAGAAACACGGCGGCAAAACTCCGGCGCAGATAGCCCTCAACTGGTTGATGACCAAGAGCAACGTGATCTTTCCGATCCCGAGGGCTTCCAGACCGGAGCGAGTAATCGAGAACGTCGGCTCAGTAGGCTGGAGCCTTGGCATTGAAGACATGAGAAAGCTAGAGGAGTGTGCGCATCTATCGATGCAAGTAGCACAAAACAGAAAAAAAGGGAATCACCGGTGATGTCTCCACTGGAGTGTGGTTCAAATCATTCATTTAGCGCGTTTAAGTCTGAACTGGCGCATGCCAGGTGATCCTATGATGGATCCTGAACCAATTGACGTTATCATGTGCACTTGGAATAGCAATAAGCTGCATTTCCGAAAATGCCTACTGTCTATTAAAAGAGAGGTTGACGTTCACCACTTTATCGTCATCGACAGATATTCATCGGACGGAACCTTAAGAGTCGTACGAAGCGTGTTTCCAGATGCAAAGGTTTTTCAAACCACTGCCAACCTAGCTACGGCACAAAGGATTGGCATAAAATACGCCGATACAACATATCTTGTTCTCATCGACGACGACATAGAGGTTTCTGTGGGGTGGTTCAGAAAGATGATTTCCTTCATCAAAGGCGGAAAACAAGTCGCGGCTGTGCAAGGTTTCACGAGGTATTATCCAAGCTACATGGACAAGCCACGCCTGCTTGATCTTGGTCGTCGAAAAGGACAAGTCAAGGAAATCACAGATGGTGCGTGGACGCACGACGCTGTTCTCATGGCAGAAGCGGTGAAAGATTTCAATCCTAGGCAGATAACTCATTCGCGGGGAGATTTCCTAATGGTACAACACGTTATCAAAAAAGGGTACAAGTGGTTCGAGATGAATCAGGTTCAAGCAACCCACTACAGAGGTTCTGACAGAGGTTTCTTGGGCGATCTTCACAAGAATTTTCTGAAGGAAAAGTGGAATGGAGCTAATGATAGATTCGTTCGCATGCATTCCTCTTCATGCAGTCGAGCAATTGCCCCCCTTCTACTGAACTTCCTCAAAACCACTCTATACTTTTCGAAAATATCGATTGCCACATCAGATCCAAGAATATCGTTACTCTACCTTTCGGGACATTTCGGATACTTGAAGGGGTTTCTCTCCGCGAACGATAACATCGTGCCATACGAACTTCACACGCCAAGCTAGCACGATGGTATGGGAAGTGTTAAAGGTGGTGGGCGCTCAGGCCATGTTATGATCGAGATCGATCGATCATCGATCTGACGTTTTGAGAAAAAGATATACTCCCTGATGCGCTAAGGTGATTAAGGATGCTTAAAGTGAATGAACTGACCAGTTTCAGCGAGTTTGGGAATCAAAAAGATGTTTGGAACAAAACTCAAATTGCTTTAGGCTCGAGAAGAGGCGAATTTTTTGTCTGGATACGCTGTTGTTGAAAACCCGTCGGCTGAATTATGGAATTCCTTCTTGAAGATGTTTCCTGAAATGAATTTTGAACAGTGTTTTGAGTATGGCGAAATATCAAAAATGGCATATCCACGAACAAAAGTTGCTAGACTATCCATCACGTACAACGGAGAACCGGTCGGAATAGTTCAAGGAACATATTCGAGCTATTTCGGCTTCGGTATGACATTGAGAGTAATGCGGGGTCCAATCGTAAACACAGGAACAAAGGAGAATTTTCGGCTAGTTGGGAGTCTTCTGAAAGAACTCGAAGACTATAGCAAGAGAAGACGGATAATACACGCACAAATATCGGTTCCTGACTCTTGGCAACTCCAGGAAGTATTCCGCAAAATGAGCTACACGTCAGCTGATGAAACTAATGAGTACGTTGTGAACCTTCAAGAAGGAATGCAAAAGCTTTGGAAAAGCATTGACCATAATAAGAGGAGAAACATAAAAAAGGCCGTGAAAGAAGGAGTGGAAATCGTTCAATCACGCAGCCACGAAGATCTAAAAGCCTTCTACTCAATGGTCGAAGCCTCGGTAGAAAGGAGAGGGTACTCACCATACCCTCGCTCATGGTTTGAGGCAATATGGAAAATATACAAGCCTGAGTTATCAAAGGTCTTTTTAGCATACTGGAAAGGGAAAAGCGTTTCAGGAGTCTTCATCGTAGTCCGGGGAAAAACCGTTTACGCATTGGGTGCTGGCTCACTCACCAAAGGATGGGAAGTTAGACCTAACGATATAATGCACTGGAAGGTCATGGAATGGGCCTACGAAAATGGTTATTCAAAGTATCATATGGGATTGGTTGATGAACCTCCTCCAACCGAAGAATCTTGTGCTTGGGGGATTTGGAGATGGAAAAGAGAGTGGAACGGGAGCCTAATAAGAATCCAAAAATTTGACAAGATTCTCCTACCAAAATACAAGCTCATACTTCAAGCTGAAAAATTCGCTGTACGTGGTTATAAGGGCATCAGACGATTAAAATAGTCAATTCACACGCGCTTCCAATTGGTTAACCAAATCAGCATTGCTAGTGAAAAGTCCAACGATGTTTGGTATCAAAAGGTCTGAGCGCGCGCGTGTTCCAAATGTTCAGATGTTCGTATACTGTTCGTATGTAAATGAATGGAAACAGAGCAAAGTTCGCTTTCGTTTTGTATCTATTGCGAAAAAAGCTTCCGAATGTCAAAGGTGGAAAAAACATCGTTATAAGATTTAGCGGAAAAAGAATTCTCCAAATCAAGAAATGTTTGTCTCCAGATTTTTTGTATAGCAAGACCCTATTTCTCATGCTCATTTCTTTCTTTCCTTTTTCTCTATTTCGTTGACGATAGTGCCCTAGAGGAGCTTTCCACAAGTATTATCTTCGGAATGCAACCAATTGGGCTTAGGAGAACGGACTTGGTCAGAAGAACCGTTTCTGGGATAACGCTCACGTTATTGTTAACCAGCGTCCTAGCGTTGACGTTTATCATTCAACCGGTGGGGGCGAGTGATACTATTTACATACGGGCTGACGGATACATAGACCCACCAACTGCACGAATCTCGACGCTTGACAACGTCACTTATACATTCACTGGCAACATCAATGATTCTGTTGTGGTGGAGAGAGACAACCTGGTGATTGATGGAGCAGGATACACGCTTCAGGCAAGTGGAGGCGGCATTGGGATAGACGTTTCGGGTAGGAACAACGTGACAATTAAAAACACAACCATCCAAGGACTCTACTCTGGCATCTATCTCGATAAGTCTTCTAACAACAACAGTATAGCTGGAAACAACATAACAAGCAACATCTTTGGCATCTGGTTCGATTCTTCTTCAATCAACAGCGTAAGCGGGAACAACATAACAAGCAACGACGTTGGCATCTGGTTCAATTCTTCTTCAATCAACAGCGTAAGCGGGAACAACATAACAAGCAACGACGTTGGCATCTGGTTCAATTCTTCTTCAAACAACAGCGTAAGCGGAAACATGTTTTTCAATGACGGTTTGGTTGTTTGGGATTCTCATGATAATGTTGTGGAGGATAATTTGGTGAATGGTAGAACCCTCGTGTATCTTGAGGGTGTTTCAGACTACGCTGTTGGCGACGCTGGACAAGTTATACTCGTGAACTGCAACCACATAAAAGTGGAAAACCTCAACCTGTCCAAAGCAACCATGGGCGTACAACTGTGGAGAACGAGCTACACGACAATAGTTGGAAACGACATAACAGGCAACAGCAACGTTGGCATCAGGTTCGATTCTTCTTCAATCAACAGCGTAAGCGGGAACAACATAACAAGCAACGACGTTGGCATCTGGTTCAATTCTTCTTCAAACAACAGCATAAGTGGGAACAACATAACAGAAAACAGCATTGGCATCGCTTTCGATTCTTCTTCAAACGACAGCGTTTACCATAACGACTTTGTTAATAACACACTTCAAGTCTACAGCAGTCTGTCTATGAATGTTTGGGATGATGGTTATTCTTCTGGCGGCAACTACTGGAGTGACTATGCTGGAATAGACTTGCACAATGGTGTCTATCAGAATGAAACAGGTTCTGACTGGATTGGCGATTCGCCTTACATCATAAATCAGAACAACACCGACAGATATCCGTTGATGCATCCTTTTGCTCTGGAAATGCAGAAATACGAAGTAGCGTTCAGAGATCTTTTAGACCGATATGATGAGATGTATTCAGAACTTGTGGCTTTGAACTCAACTTGCAGAAGCCTCCAAGAATCGATTAGCAATTTAACAATAACCTGTGACCTGACACGTGCCAATCTCCAGGGGCATATCAACTCACTGAACAGTACATGCGTCGGTTTGAGTCAGTCACTTACAGACCTACAAGGACAATTGAACGGCCTGAACTCAACAATACAAGCATCCATCAATGGATTACAAGAGAAATACAACTCACTGAGCAATCAAGTCAACAATCTCCTGAACCTTGTGTATGTCCTCGTAGGTCTGTCAGTCGTTCTCATAATAGTGACGATCTATATTGCAACAAGAAACCGAAGATGATACCTCAGACAGAAATGGAAACTAGCAAAGAACCTGGTAAGAAGCGCGCGCTGTTTTAGTGAAGAAGATGGTAAGACGAAAGATTGAATCACTGAAAGCAATTCTGGTCGCCACATCACTGAAAGCAATTCTGGTCGCCACATTTGAAGAAGCAGTATTCTTGTGTACAAAAGCCAGAAGAGCAGGAGTCAGAAGAGCAGGAGTCAGAAAAGCCGACTCATTGCGCTCTTTCAGCGCCGTTGCAGTCGACTACGACTCAAAGTATGAACAGTACACAAAGGATACACATCCCATTGTCCTAGCTGAACTTGAAAAAATGTCATTCAGCTCCGTTTTGGATGTGAGCTGCGGCACTGGAACCATATTGTCTAGGATTTCAGCCAATGTTAAAAAGACTGGACTTGACATCTCTCCTAAGATGATATATATGGCTAAACAAAAACTTGGCGACAGCGCCGATTTGGTTGTCGGCGACTCAGAGATGCTACCTTATGCCAACGGTTCATTTGATATGGTAACTTGCATTCTCGCTTTTCATCATTTCGAGCGGCCTGAAATCGTTGTGAAGGAGATGCATCGCGTGCTCAAAAAGGGTGGCAGTGTCATACTGTGCGACATATACGAGCCGATTTTCTGGCGTCGCTTGCGTGCAAATATCTTTTTGCGGGCGTTCAGCGATAGTGGTGACTTACGTTTTTATTCGGAGAGAGAAATCAAATGGCTATTGAATAGAGTCGGCTTCCGATCCACCGTTTGGAAAAAGGCAGGGAAACGATTCACAGCGACAGGTGTTCGAAATTGGGCTTAACGCCGTTAGTTGCGCGCGCGCGGATCTGTCCAGATTATAGTGGCGAAAGCCACGCCTTTGTAGCCGTAGCTGTCCATAATAGAAAGCGCGCGCTCATTTGAACGTTGCACGTCGCTGTCATCGAAGGTTAATATAACATAGCCTTGAGAACCTTTTACTCTGACGGTGTTCAAGATAGGCGATCGATCGAGAAGTGAGTTCGATATAAGTCTTCAACTTTGTCCTGAGCTTTGAGTCTTTGGCAAAGTCTCTGACACCAAAATGGGCAGTTTCTGCTATTATCAGTTGCTCGTTATTGGTGCCAAGAGGGTCTCCTTTTTCACCCCAGAGAACAGGTGTTGCTTTTCGATCGATCGCTCTCTGACATAATCTGAAACTGTGATTGTTTCATCTGTACTTCACCTTGAACATCAGGATACTGAACGCCTGAACAAAAACCAGAAAATTCGTGATTGTAACAGGTAAGTCCTTGATCAAAATCCCGTAAACAAACCACAGAAAAACAGCAACACAAAAAATCGAAAACATTCCTAAAGAAATGTCTTTCGTGGATTTCGTCTTCCAAGTCTTCATCAACTGAGGAAAAAAAGCAACAACTGTAATTGCCCCTGCCACCAAACCAACTATACTTATCAAATCCATCTTCACACCACTCTTAGCGTTACCTGTCTCATTATATTTTTACTTTGGCCTATATTTAGTTCTGCTACAGGGTTCTTGCCTCGCGCTAATAGCGCGCGCTAACGCATCAGCATGGAACAGTATAAGAATAAGCGCACCTGTGCAAACGGAGATTTCAATTTTCACCTATTCCTCCTCTAGCCTCGTCGGGTTTGAAGTTGAGATCAACGGATCCCTCACCGACTTTGAGGGGGAAGGAATATCTAACGCGGACATCGTCGTTTCATACAGCTTGCCAGACATCTCGGAATGGATCCCCTTCATTTTCACGACGACAGACTTTCAAGGTGACTACTATTCTCAGTGGATCCCACCATCAACAGGGGACTTCACACTCAAAGCAGAATGGGCGTGCGCTATACAACAGTATGGCGCGCTTACCGTGCTACCGTACTACCGTAAGAACCTATTACCATGAGTAAGTGACTATGAATATGAATAGTGTAAGGAAGGACAATTTGAGATGTTTCCATCAGTTTCTGTAGTTATTCTGAACTATAATGGCAGAGGAATTTTGGGCGAACAATTGCTGTCTCGCTTCATATCTTCAGTGCTCTGCAGTAACTATCCCACTTTTGAAGTTCTTTTTTTTGACAATGGATCTACCGATGGCAGTGTCGAGTTCGTTAGAAAAAAATTTCGAGATAACTCTAGATTGAAAATTATCGTGAATCCCAAGAATGATGGTTATGCCCTAGGCAATAACTTGGCGGTAGGACATGCGCATGGCAAATACTTTGCTTTGTTAAACAATGACGCTGAAGTAGACAAGAACTGGATACTCGAGTTGGTAAAAATGTTGGAAAGTGACGCATCAATTGGAATTGCACAAAGCAAGATTTTCTTTTTTGATCAAACTCATATCCAATCGGCAGGTAATCTACTAGACATGTCCTTGTCAGCCTACATAATCGGTCACAATGAGGAAGACAAAGGACAGTACGACAGAGTATGCGAAATAACTTTTGCCAGTGGAGCAGCGCTAATGATACGACGATCTTTGATTGACGAAATTGGCCTGTTTGACTCGAGCTACTTCTTTTATCATGACGATGCGGACTTAAGCTGGCGAGCTAGGCTAGCTGGATTTAAGATTGTATCGGTTCCCTCTTCAATTGTCTACCATAAAGGTCAAGCTACCAGTTCAGCTACTTTCAAAAAGGGACAAGAGCGTCTTTTTGCCTTTTGTTGTCGTTTTGGTCTACTTGTAAAAAATTTGGAATTAAAGAATTTTCCAAAATTTTTGACTCTTATGTCTTTAATCTTTGGAATGGAGTGGTCGGGCCTAATTAATCAGGGTGATGCCGCAACTCCAAGACGATTTTTGGTTTGGGCAATAAGGAATTTTAGACATAATTGGGAACAGCGGATGTTGGTTCAAACGCGAATCAGAAAAGTCAGCGACGATACAGTGCTTAAGTCTTTCTTAAATTCCTCTCTTGTTGTACTCAGAATAACGCTGTGTCTTGATAAGCTTGTGGGTGGCCGAGCCGCCAAAGACTTCAACAAGATAGCGAATCGAATAACTGATAATTACTACAGAAAACACCTGCGGAATTAGCGCAAATGGTCTTTTCAGATAGATGCTGCTCACGCCATTTTATGAGACCTGTTATTTTTCTTAAACGTCAAGCGCGGAGCTCGCGCTCTTTACAGACACAGCAAATTCAGTATAGAAATCGTTGGATATTGGAACTAACATTTGGGCATTTCTGCTATTAATATGCGCGCTGGCTTGTCCCTAAAATGGTTAAAAATGGTGTTTATTCTTCTTTTGCCTATTGGAGCTTAATTTGGGCTTGTTTGACGGGTAATCTTGACCGCGTTGAAAGATAACAAATCACGGGGTTCCATCAAAGCCGGATGGAAGCAGAGTTTTCCCATAAGCCGTTGAGGCTACATTTAGCCCGTCTGGAAAGTCAAGGCACACAGGAGGACTAAAAACACATATATGCCTCAAAATTGCCCCTAAACCCGAAAACAGGAATATTGACCATTTTACACCAATTTCGGGACAAGGCAGCGCGCTTCGACTTACGCGTCGGAATAGCCCAAGGACACAATCAAGGGATGGGTGCCATCGATCGTTCGACCATCCCAAATCAAACTATGAGGAAGTGTGGAATCTGAAAATTCTTGAAGTTGTTCATGGCTTTCCTCCACGAAATGTAGCAGGAGTAGAGGTCCTGACACACAATCTGTCTAAGGAACTGGCCAAAAGGCATGAGATCCATGTACTATACCCGATATATCTGAAGGGCGCAAGTAAGTGTTACATCAATTCATTCAAAGATAAAGAAGAGAAAATCGAAATTCACGAGCTAACAATTGAAGAAAACATCTGGGATTATGCAAAAAGATTGCTCAGATTTGATCTGATTGACCTGTCGCATAAAAACAACAGAATTCGAAAGAAGTTTGAAGAATGTCTGGAAGAGATCCAACCAGATATCGTCCATTTTCAGCACTTAAAAGGCTTATCAATTGATCTTCCGCTTGTGGCTAAAAAACACTGCAGAGTAGTTCTAAGCTTAGCCGATTACTGGCCGATATGTCCAACAACACATTTTCTCAATTCTGACGGAGAGATTTGCAACAACCCGTCCCCGAAGAATTGCGGGAAATGCCTCTCCACAATTTGGTGCAATCTTGTTAGCGCGCGACGCTTAATTAATCATCGCATCCTGAAGAAGACATATGAATCATATGGAGTCAACATAGCGCGCGCGCTAATCGCAAATAGGACAACTTGCCTAAAACAATCTGTAAAGTGCGCTGACAAACTACTTGTAGTGTCAGAAACCATAATTAGGAAATTCACCGAGAACGGATTTATTAACAACAGCGATCTCAAGGACGGCAAAGTTGCTCTCATACATCATGGAGTAGATACTCATAGTCTGAGCGAAGTGAGAAAAAACCCCTCGGACAACACGAGATTTGGTTATGTCGGTACTTTTGGGGAACGCAAAGGGTTGCATGTTTTGATTGAGGCTTTCAATAAATTAGGAGACGTAAGCGCTGAATTGAAGATATATGGTAGCAACATACTTGATCCATCCGGTAGATATCATGGATGCCTGATCAAAAAAAGCAAGAATAACCCAAAAATAAAATTCATGGGTCCATTCTATGACGTTAAAGACCCATATTCTAACGTTGACGTTTTGGTTGTCCCTTCTGTGACTTACGAAGGATATGGATCAGTCGTTCAAGAGGCTTTTGCGGCAAAGACTCCTGTAATTGCTTCCGACATAGGGGCCCTGAATGAATCTGTTGAGCATATGAAAAATGGATTGCTGTTTGAGGTAGGTAACTCGGATGATTTAGCCAGAAAAATGCGTATGGTTGTTGAGAATCCTATTTTGTTGCGTCAACTTGCAAGAAGTGTTCCCTTTGTCAAATCCGTAGAACAGAATGCAAAGGAAATTGAAGAAGTTTATGAAGAAGTAATACACGGCAGAGGGAGAAGCGTGCGCTTTACGCCATTATTCTAAATTCAGACAAAAAATAGATTCTAATAGTTTAGCTGGCGCGCCAAGTTCCGAAGCCAGTAGATTGGCTGCAATCATTATTCGATATTCATAACCGTTTTAACATTGGCGTGCGCTCGTTATTGACAAGTCTAGCTGCTTATATCATTTACGAATGGTGAATAAAGTGTGCGCTGTATGGATCAAGGTTGACGTAGCCTACTATGGATTAGCACTCACATTTGTGGGAATCTTTATTAATGTTAAGAAGTCTGGAATAGTCTGGCAACTTGGAGAACCGTTCAGAGTGAACATCATGAAAAACAGGCTTAATACTAAGCTTGACAGGCAATCAGTGTGGAAGGGTGTGAATGATTGAGGATTCTAGTTACTGGTGCAGCTGGTTTCATTGGCAAACACTTGGTACGGAGGTTAATGGTCGACAGGCATGAAGTAATCGCATTTGACAGAAGGAGCTGTAGCTTAGGTACCCAGTCCGTTCAAGGAGATGTGGCCTCATTTGACTTCAGCAATATTCTAGAGGATGTTGATGTAGTGTTTCACCTTGCCAGTCTTCTAGGCACTGCTGAGCTATTTCACAAAATCATTGAAGCAGAAAGGGTAAACGTTATTGGAACACTGAATTTGCTTGAAGCCATGCGAAAAAAAGATGTTGACACTATTGTATTTACTTCAAAACCGAATTTCTGGAAGGACAACGTGTACACAATTACAAAGGAAACGTGTGAACGTTATCTGACGATGTACAGAAATGTCTACGGGTTCAACGCGGTCTTAGCAAGACCATTCAACGTTTACGGACCAGAAGAGTATCTAAGCGAATACAGAAAGGCAATACCTTACTTCGTCACAGCCGCCTTGAAAAATGAGACTATCGAAATTTTCGGCAATGGCGAACAAACTATGGATGCTATTTATGTTGATGATGCGATTGAAGCTTTGGTCCGCTGTTCCATAGTACGTCCTAAAGAAGTCGTTGAGATAGGCAATGGCAAACCAGTAAAAGTGAAGTATTTGGCAGAAAAGACAATCGACCTTTCGAATAGCAAATCCAAGTTGCTCTATATTCCCATGCGGAGAGGGGAGGCCGACGCCAAGGATGTCCATTCTAACGGCAATATTGAGCGATTAATTGGTTTCCTCCCCAAGATAAGGTTAGAGGATGGTCTCAAGAGAACCATAGACTGGTATTCAAAGCACCTCCAAGAATTCGACAATATTTACAAGTTCAAGGAAGAAGACTTTCAAACATGAAAGACACCCGCTTTCTTGAGCGCTTGTAATGCAACGCACTTTTCCTAGTTCGATCCGTCTTTTCCTAGATTAGGAAAACCCTTTCCATTGCACTGGTTTTCCACAATTGCAGGCGTTCGAGAACGACATGAACATAGGTGTAGGGTAATAATCGGAAATCGTCTGCAGTCCTGAATCTTTTGAGGAATAGGTTAGCGAAGGTCAAAGGGGGAAAAACCGCTTTTGCTAGGCTTGAGGGGAAAAGTATCCGCCACAGCATAAATTTCCTTTCTCCATGCTTCTTGAAGAGTAAGACTCTCTTCGCGATATTTGGGGCTGATTTGATGAGCATTGCCGGCGTTATAGTAACTCGGGGATGGTAAACGACCATATTTGTGTTGAAACCTATTTTGCCGTGTTCCATGACTCTCAAACCGAGGTCTCTGTCCGCGAGAGGACCCATCCTTTCGTCGAAACCTCCAACAGCTAAGACCACGTTCTTTGTGAAGGCCTCGTTGCCAGTCATGAATTGTCCTCCGGATCTGTTTTCCATGACGTGGTCCGAGAAGGTTGGCTCATAATCCTCGGACACGTACGTGATTTTTCCTTCCACCCCGATGCAGTCTTTGTGTTCCAAATATCTGAGACCTTCTTCTATCCAGTTCGGGGATACGGTGCAGTCGGCGTCAGTGAAGAAAATGTATTTTCCTTTCGCATATTCTAGGCCCTTGTTTCTGCTTTTGGCGATTTTGAGCCATTCTTTGTTTCTAATGTATCTTATTCGTTTGTCGTTGAATTTCATGATTATGTTTGCGGTGTTGTCACTGCTCATGTCGTCGACCAAGACGATCTCAAAGTTCTGGAATGTCTGATTCAATAGTGAACCAAGGCAGTTTCCAATGTACTTTTCGGTATTTCTTGCGCACATTACGACACTGACATGTGGGTTCATCAGCGAAGCTCCAATAGCCGCCGGACGTGCCGTCAAACTTGGTTTACTCAATGGTTTCTATTCATCTATATATATCTATATACACGTCCAACCTCTTGGACTTGCAGATGCATCCTTTAATCGGACATTCAAATGACTTTGCGCGGTCAGCTCCGTTCTTCTCCTCTTCCGTCTCCGGTTGACAGAATCAAAGCCCTACGGACCTTTTTGAAGATTTCGGTAAGATCTAGTCTTATTCCATGACGTTGCATGCAGCCGATCCATCCATCTGTATGGCTTGAGCGTCGATCCAAACGGCACTAATGGCAACGATTTCGCGATTATAAATGAAGCTCAACAGATCAAGTTGATGTGAACCAAGATCGTCCAATGGGTCAACAGCGCCATGGATTGGCGACCAAGCCTGTATGTCGGTTATCATAACAAGCTGAGCTATTGATCGATCCTCGGAGACTTGCAGGAAAGGTGAAGCAATCGATCGCTCTTCTCCTAATCCTTGGACACTTTTGAATTAGCCTATGTATAAGCACTACAGGAACAGTATGTGGCTGAACACTTCCTCTCGTACTACGCATCATGCATTGTTGGTGGAGGGACGAAGTCAGAAGAAATCGGAGATCCGCGCGCACGCCGTTGAAGCCAGTGAAACAAACTCCGCGAAAAGCTCTGTGAGGTCACCTCTCTTTAGCGCGCGCAAGCGCTGTCGCATGTTTGATTGGCGCAGAATCTTCTCGAGTCTTTTCCTGTCGAAATATGGTGTGGCAACTTCGCATATGCCTCCTTCGTCCATATTTTTATACCAACCTTTTCGAATGATTTGTTCGTACAAGGGACTTGTTGGGTAACCAACGTATATGTTTATCCACACCGTTGCATCGAAGGCATCAACTAGTTTAGCTCGCAACTCCAATGTTCTTTTCATCTCTTCTATGGTTTCTCCCGGTATCCCAATCATCAAAGAAGCTCCCGTGTGGATACCAACTTGTTTGCAAAGCTTGAAAGCCTCCATAGATTGGCTAATTGTTATGCCCTTGTCTATCAGAGCAAGAACTCTGTTACACGCACTTTCAACGCCAAACCAGACACGTTCGCAACCAGCCTTCTTCATTGCAGTCAATAATTCATAGTCCACCAGATCGACTCTTGCCTCGCAAATCCAGGACAGATCCATTCTTTCTTCTCTCATCAAACGACAAAGATTCAGCACTCTTTTCCTGTTTACTGTGAAATTGTCCTCTCTAAAGTAGACTCCCCTTGTTTTGTAATTATCAATCAGAAAGCTCATATCTGAAACTATCCTCTCAGGACTAAAAGACCTGTAGGTTCTTCCCCAAACTGCTTGATTGCTGCAGAACCTGCAGTGAAATGGGCATCCTCTGGAGGTGTTAACGGCGTCGAGCGGATAAATGTCCACAAGATGATCTTTCCTCGGATATTTTTCCATAGGAAGAAGGTGCCATGCCGGAGGGGGTATGTCGTCCATGTTCCTTATCAAAGCTCGTGGAGGATTACAAGTGATACCAGCGTTTTTCTTGTAGCAGATTCCTTGGACTTCATTCAGGTTTCCATTCTTCTCAAGACACTTGATCAGTTCGACTATAGAATGCTCTCCTTCTCCTTGCACAACTATGTCCGCCTTCGTCCCAGACAAGGTTTCATAAGGTCTTAATGTCGGGTGAGGACCGCCCATTATTATTGGAACTTGGAAGACTTCCTTCAAGACGCTTGCCATTTTCTTGGCTTCAGAATAGACCGCAGATGTGCAACCTATGCCAATAACCTCAGGAGAGAATCTTCCTACCTTACCGACCAGCTCTTCTAGTTGAATCCGAAAAAGATTGTTGTCAAAGATCTTGACTTCATGACCAGCGTTCTCCAAAGCAGATGCAACAAATCCCAAGCCCAGCGGTGGCATTGCCCGGTCCTGCGCGCCAAGGGCAATCCTTCTTGATGGGGGTGGGGGCGGACTAATGAGAAGGGCTTTCACCTGTTTCAGTCACCAGATTTTTCCCGTTTATCTCTTCATCCTTCATATTTTACACTTGCAAGCATTTATGCATTATCTGCGGCGCGGGCGCCTCGCATTTTGGCGGGTTTGGGAACCTCTAACAAAGCGCAGATTGTAGGGGCGAGATCAATGATATGAGCATGTGCTTGTGCGCGCGCTAGCAACTAAACATCTAGGGAAATACTTGACACATATAATCGGCAAAGATTCTCGAACAGAAGCATCAACCCAAACGCACAAAAGGGAGATCTTGTCCGGGAAACGTCCACAAAAGGCCAGCAATACCCCTTCTCGACTGTCTTGAGTGACAATAGCTTTCTTGACAGGTCTTTCTCCTTTTTGTTCGCTACCTTCCTCTTTTTCTGCAGTTACCAATAACTCATTCTTTGCTTCTAGAAACTCTGCAAACCTAGTACACGCTTTGTAATCGATCGATCGCTCTTTTTTCATACCGAAAAACACGTATGCTCTTAGATCGGAGAGGAAAATGATTTGACAACTTGATGCGTGTCGAGTGACTTTTCAATGCTCTCTAGGAGATTGATTGCCTTTCTCCCATCTTCAGGCCGCACAGGCGGAGGAACATCTTTCTTCATGCTTCTCAAATATTCGCTAATCAGATAGTAATGCCCAGCAAAATAGCCAAGCTTACCGCCAGCGCTTCTTAGTGCGATAGGTCGCGACGGCAAGTGATGCAGAATCCTTTTGACATCAGAATAGAGAGAGGCTCTCGCCATTTCTTCAAGAGAAGGATTGCTATCTCCATCTATGAGATACCTTTTTCCGCCTGAAGTTTCGGCTTCGAAGATTGCTTCAGCATGCTTAGCAATAAATGACACTTCTATCAGGCCATAGGCTTGATTAGAGCTTTTCAAAAGCACGGCAAAATTATTGTAGACTTGAGTATTCACTTTGCTTCCAACTGCGTAGACTTCAGATATGCCTTTCAAGAAGTGCAACTGTAAATATGCCATATGAACGCCTGCCTCCCAAAGAACACCCTTTTCTTCAGGCGATAAATTCCACTTGGGTGCTGTTACTAGGGTGGGGTTCTCCTTGAGCGAAGTTCGACAATAGACGATGTGACGACCTCCAGAATCAATGATGGACCTGGCTTGTCGAATAGCTGGGAAGAAAATCTGGTTGTGGCAAACACAAAGCTTGACTCCCTGCCTTTTTGTTACAAGTATCATTCTGTCACATTCCTCGACGCTGAGTGCCATAGGTTTTTCAACCAATATATTGTGCCCAGACTTAGCCGCATCAACCACTATCGACGCATGGGTTGATGTAGGTGTACAAATATCAACCAGATCAAGGTCCTTAATCTCCAGAAGATCCACATATTCCGAGAAGAATCTGTTCACTCCAAATCTCCCTGCAGCGGCTTTGGCCTTGGTCAGATTTATGTCCGCAACGGCAACTACTTTTGCATCTTTTATATTCTGGTAAACCCGCAAGTGATTCTGCGCTACTCCACCACAACCTATAAGACCTACATTCATCAAGACACCACTTTCATAATTTCCACCATAGACTCGCGCGAGCTTATGCAGACCTATTATGCGGCGAATTACGTATAAGAGAGTTTGGGAATGGATCGATCATATTATCTGCGACGTAGAACGGTGACGTAGGCGATCGATCGTTCGGTTTTGTTTCGATAAGGGAAGCGCGCGCTTTTGTTTCGTTAGGGTCTAAGGGCGGTCATTAGTTTTTCGATGATGTCTAGTACGAAGTTCGTCAAGCATCGAAGTGGGCCGAGGAGGGTCATGGTTTCTCGTATGGTGTCGACGTCGCTTCGGGTGATCGCTCCTGTGAGGATGATAGCGATGAGGAAGAGGAAGAGGAACACGATTGCGCCAGCGACGAGTGCGATCAAGTTGCTGAAGGCTAGTTGGGTGATGAGAGCATAGGTGATTGCCGAGGCTGTGCGACCTGATCGATCGATCGCGCGATAGGAGTATTTTGGCGGAGGACTCCCAGTCTACGGTTACGTCGTATTGTCTTTTTAGCCAGCGTAGTGCGACTATGAGGCTAGGGATGCCGGCTGTAAGCGTGGTGACAATTAAGCCGAGGATACCGAATCTGGAGATGAAAACGATGCTTAAGGGGAAGCCGATGCCGAACGTGATCGATCGATGTTACGTGCAACCAAGACAAAAAAGACGGCGTTGAAGGGGACGAATGGCAAGCGCCTCTCCCGTCAGGCTTTCCGTTTGCAAATCCGTCGATCGATCCTGCTCCTCTAGCTCACTCCTACCAAGTACATGAACCTCGAACTGTTGAACGCGACCGCGTCTTCAAACCTTGAAAACATAGAGTCCTCTCTAGCAATGAAACATCTAGCAAAGGCATCTACCTACCGCCAAAACGCCTCAAAGACTACGAGTCTGGCCTGGTTTTCATCCCACGGAAGGCAGGCGACCCCCTACCCGGGCCCGAAGAAACCGACTTAGAAAAACTGCGATCGATCGATCTTTTACAGAAGTCTATTAAGTCCAAGAAACGCTTTCTTAAATCTTCCATAAAACTCGAAAAACACGCACTATGAAATGATCAACCAATTCTCATCAAGAACGGCAGTACTGGTAGCAAGCGCGTAGAACCAGGTTGTATGCTTGGGCTTTCCGTTACCGCAGTGCATGCTATGACCTCCTAGAACTACCGCGCTTATCGGGAATAGAAAGCTTTGACCAGTCTTTTGACTTCTTCGATTTTCTCTATATCGGCAATCGCGCGTTCTATTTACGGGTGTGGGGGAAGAGAACCCCGGAGATCGATCGATTCAGAAGTCTGCAATGGTTTGGCAACTTAGAACGCGCAACCCAGAGCTGCGAGCGAGAGTTGAGCGAGCATTGCTATCAAACGCAGTTACCGTATGCTTTTTGTGATATGTAGTCCATTGGACAAATATCTGCCTTGCGTTTTGGTCAGGGACACGCGTCTCACCATATTCTTGTCTAGTGTGAGGATGGCAAGTCAATGAACGACTTATCATAGATGTCTGTTAGAAGACGATTTTGCGACAGTGAAAGGCTTCAGCGTACTTGCTTGGTGAATTGGATTCTACGCCTCGAATTCTCAGTATCGATCTAAAGGTCTCTTCAGTGAACCAGTGTTTTTTCTTCTGGGTCTTGAAGATGCTAGAGATGAGGCTTATTTTCATTTGAACGAGTGGCTCGTCGAGGTGAACGTAGAAGTTTGGGATTCCCAGGTCTCCGTCGTATTTTGGGACTTCATACTCGAGGATGAAATGGTCCCTAAACGTGTTCCAAGTCAGATCGGAGATCAAGCGATGATCTTGATGAGCATCGTTGCTGTAGTGAGTTAATACCATATCGGGAGAGAATTCCTTCTTTAGCTTCTCAAAGTAGTCCTTGATGTGCGCGCCAACAAATGGGAAATAGGATTCTCTGAACTGTTGGATGTCTATCTTCTTCAACTTGACGTCTTTCAGAAAAGCGTTTGCGCCTTCCCATGCCTCTTTGCCTCGTCTTGCGTTCCCACTGAGTACAGACCAGTAGAACTGAACGTCGCCCCGCTCTACTAGTCTCAGGATGGTGCCTCCACACCCGATTTCTATGTCGTCTGGATGCGAGCCCAAACATAAGACGTTTAATCTTGGAGATTTCTCAGGGAATTTGAGTTTAAGCATTCCAGATTGCCCCACGGTAATTTCTAACTGTTCGTATTTTTCCACACCTCCCAAGGCGCTTTACGTCCGGAGGCCAGTTCATCCAGCCGCTGCTTATCCTTGTATGTATCTAGGTTTGCCCAGAATCCATCATACTCGTATGCAACTAGTTCACTTCTCTTGATTAATCGTTGAAAAGGCTCGTCTACCAGATCTTCCCCCTCATTAATGTAATCAAATATCTCGTTCTTGAAAACGAAGAATCCTCCGTTAATTATCATGCCGGATTGACTTGCGTGGCGAATACTTTTGACACGACCGTCAGTGCCTGTTGAAACAACATGGAACGTGCCGAAGGTTTTCACAGCAAGAAAACAGCCTATCTTTCTGCGTTTGATAAAGAAATCAATCAACTTAGGAAGGTACAAATCAGTGACAGCGTCACTGTAATTGGCCAAAAACGCTTCTTCCCCTTCTAAGTATTTCTGAACTGCCTTCAATCTCTGTCCAACATTTGAGTGCAAGCCTGTCTCAACGAAGGTGATTCTCCAATCTTCAATGTCACTCTTGAGCAGTTGCCGTTCTTTGCCTCCGTTCGAGAGAATGAAATCGTTCGAGAGGCATTCGTCGTAGTTCAAGAAGAATCTCTTGATCTGTTCCCCTTTGTAGCCAAGGCAGAGGACGAAGTCCTTATGTCCAAAGTGGGCATAATATTTCATGAGATGCCATAAGACGGGTTTTTCTCCGATGGTGACCATGGGTTTCGGAACGTTCTCAGTGCTGGGATAGAGTCTCAATCCCAAGCCGCCGCAAACCAAGACAACTTTCATTCATTTCCCTCTCTTTGTTCTAGGTAACATTGCAAGTTTCGCTGCAGTTCGCATCGTAAATCTTCACCTCTGGTATCGGTACAATGAATCTGCCACCCCACTGACCTATATATGACATCTGTTTCATTATTTCATCTTTCAGGTTCCAAGGTAGAATCAGCACGTAATCAGGCTTGGTTTCTTTTATCCTATCAGGATGGAAGATAGGGATGTGAGTTCCTGGCAGAAACTTTCCTTGCTTGTAATGGTTTCTATCAACAGTGTAGTCGAGGAAGTCCGATCGGACGCCACAGTAATTGAGAAGAGTATTACCCTTGCCTGGAGCACCGTATCCGACGATTGATTTCTTTTTTCGCTTGAGACTGATTAACGAGCCTAAGAGATCTCTCTTTGTTTCTTTGACCTTTTCGGTGAACGAGAAGTATTTTTCAAGGTCCGTGAAACCCTCCGTGTTTTCTCTAGCTCTCAACTCATCCACATGGCGAGTTACACGCTTGGATCTGTCCTCGCTGTGTCGAGCATAGATCCTTAGAGAGCCACCATGAGTAGGCAGTTCGTCGACGTCAAAAATAGTTAAGCCGTGTGCGGCAAACACTCTTTCAGCGGTGAGGAAGGAGAAATATGAGAAATGCTCATGATAGATTGTGTCAAATTGGTTTCCATCCATTAATTTCATCAGATGTGGGAACTCCATGGTGATGGTGCCCTTCGGTTTGAGTAGGATCTTCATGCTTTTCACGAATCCGTTGAGGTCGGGTACCTGAGCCAATACATTGTTTCCAATTAATAGATTGGCATGTTTTTTCTTCGCCGCTAGTTCATTAGCAGTCTTCAAGCCGAAGAATTTGACAGTAGTTGGTATTCCGTTTCTGATAGCTGCCGCCGCAACATTAGCCGCTGGCTCTACACCCAGGACTGGTATGCCTTTTCGAGCGAAGTATTGAAGAAGATAGCCATCGTTGCTGCCTATTTCCACTACTTGACTTTTTCTATCTAACCCAAGTCTGTCAATAATCATTTCAGCATAGTTCTTGGCATGGTTCAGCCATGTTTCAGAGTATGACGAGAAGTATGCATATTCGGTGAAGATTCTTTCAGGAGACACGTACTCTTCCAGTTGAACCAAGAAACAGTTCTTGCAAACATGGGCATGCAGCGGATAGAAGGGCTCCATCTGGTTCAATTGATCTGGGCCCAAATAGCTTTCACAGAGAGGTTGCATTCCCAGGTCGACAAACGTATGTTGCAGTTCTGATCCACAGAATCTGCATCGAGGCAACTCAGTTTTCTTGCTCATTCATTTTCCTCAAGGTGTCAATCGATTAATTCCTTGAGATTGATCGACGTTACTGAAGCTAAATAGTTTTTGCCACATTGCTTAATCGCTCGAATTCAGACACCAAATCAGCGCGCACTGCTTCCAGCGCGCGCGCAAATCAGACTAGAGG
Source organism: Bathyarchaeia archaeon (assembly GCA_049516875.1). Classification (GTDB taxonomy): domain Archaea; phylum Thermoproteota; class Bathyarchaeia; order Bathyarchaeales; family Bathycorpusculaceae; genus JBEKCD01. The sequence goes on from JBEKSS010000002.1 coordinate 110,879, forward strand.
AATTCTATAGAAGGGTCATCCAGTCTGATTTATAAAGACGATACCGCAAAGATCCTTATACAAAGTAGCAGGGTGGAACTGTGAAGAAAATTATTCGAGGTCTTGCCATAGCGATTATTTTTTGTGCTATGCTGACTACAGCATATGGATCGAATGTGTATGGTTTTTCGCAAAAAATCAGCCTATCTAATTCTTCAACGTCTTCGTTCCCACAAAACGGGATGGTGAGCATAGCTTTTGACGATAGCTTACAAAGCCAGTACGACTATGCTTTGCCTCTGCTAAAAGCGAAAGGAATGCACGCGACATTCTATGTTATCTCGGATCGTGTTGGTAAAAGTGGTTACTTGACTGTTTCAGAACTGCAGGATTTGCAAAGCAACGGAAATGAAATAGGTAGCCACAGCAAAACCCATCCAGGTTTCACGGGAATTTCAGACGCACAGATTCAACAAGAATGTTCGGTTTCAAAGCAAGTCTTACAATCGTATGGCTTGACAATCAACAATTTTGCCTATCCATATGGTGACTGCAACACACACACCGACTCCATAGTCAGCCAATACTACAGGTCGGCAAGATCAGCCTATGATTACCCTTACATCATGCAACTTCCGACAACACAGTTCAGATTGTTGGCAACAGCTGGAAACATACAGACCTATATTACAGAGCTTCAAGGATACGTTAACAATGTGATAGCATCTAAAGGATGGGCAATAATAGTGTTCCACGATGTCGTTCCGAGTGCTGGTGACTGGCAGACAAGCACGCAAGTTTTTAGCCAATTCTTGGACTACTTGGAAGCCAATGGTGTGGAAGTATTGACTGTGAACCAGGCCCTAGACATGGGTTCGCGTGATGTCGACATAACTAGTGTAGTGCCCTCCGCTGTACAAGCCGTCCCCGGAACAATCATCGACATAAACGTCACTGCGAGAAATGAAGGGGCAATGACGGAGACTTTCAACATTACCACGTATTATGATAACAACGAGATTGGCACTCAAACTGTCACCGACTTGGCTTCCGGAGCAAACAGAACCATCACCTTTGGCTGGAATACTAATGCTGTGCCATTTGGTGACTATACGATCAAGGCAATAGCAAGCACGGTTCCCGAAGAGGTAGACACAGCGGACAACACATACGTCGGCGGCACAGTAACAATATTCGGACCACCAATAGCCAGCTTCACTTACTACCCATCAAACCCTTACATCAATCAACCCGTTCTGTTTAATGCATCATCATCCACACCGGATGGCGGAACCATCACAAATTGCCTGTGGGACTTCGGTGATGGCAATATTACATCAGCGGCCAGCACCATAACGTCTCACGTATATACCTTGGGCGGAACTTACAACGTTGCGCTAACAGTGACCAACACTGAAGGCCTAAATGGGTCGGCATCCGAACTGGTGACAGCAGAAGTCATGGTAGCGGACATCTTTTCTGTAGCATCCAACTCAACCGTTTCTGATCTGTCATTCAATTCGACAAGCTTGGAGCTAGGCTTCACCGTGGCTGGCCCCTCAGGCACGACAGGACTCACAAGAGTGACAATCGCAAAAACTTTCGTGGCAAATGTCACAAATCTCAAAGTGTTCTTGGACGAAAAACCGTGGCAGTATTCAGTCACCGAAACAGGGGATTCATGGGTGGTATCCTTTACATACACGCACAGCACTCATTACATAATGCTAGCTTTGAATCCTTCTCGCTTACGTGGCGATGTGAACAATGATGGACAGGTCAACATGCTGGACGTGAGCATGGTAGTCGCAGCTTTTGGTTCGAAGCCCACAGATACAAGATGGAATTCTGCAGCAGACTTGGACAACAATGGAATAATAAACATCAGGGACATAGCCATAGTAGTTAGAGAATTCGGAAACACAGTCTAGAATCCTACCTTGGAATCTTATTCCGAGAAAATTCTGAACGTGCGCGCTAAACGAGCGCGCGCCCTGAAAAACCCAGGCAACCTAGCCCTCGCCCTGAAAGCCTTAACCATGACAGTCGCAATGATAGCACTATACTTTCAAGACCTGAGAATAATCTTCACCGACGCGCGCCACGTTTGGAAAACCAGGATGACCGGCAAAAGTCGAGAACACAAGCGTCTGAGCGTGTGGAAGCAGATAATAACCCGTAGCTCAAAGTAGAAAAGAGGAGTCCAAAGTGCGCGTAGGAATAAACCTAGTAAGCTCAGCAAGTGTGACAATGCTTCTGCTGGGCACGATATCCCTAGTAGCTTCAATAGGCTATAATTCATCCATACTTGCTTTCATAGGCCTAGGCCTAGTCTTCTGGGGAGCAGTTCTCCTCTACATCAAACCCGAACGATACGCGAAAAAAACCCTCTTGGAAGCCGCATTGTCACCTTCTCTCACAACATTAAACCAGATGATCCTGGAACTCGGCTACAAAGGAGACGCCACATACCTCCCCCCAAAATACTTCACAGATCCAGAGACCACCCGGATGTGCGTGTCAAAATACAAGTATACAAGCCTTCCAACGCCAGAACAAATCCAACCATACGAGGACCAACCCTTAGCCCAAACCGCGCAAGGCCTGCTGCTCACACCGCCCGGGTTTGAGCTGTCAAAACTGCTGGAAAAGTCACTCGGAAAGAGCTTCATCAAAACAGACCTCGAAAGCCTCCAGCAGAGCCTCCCAAAAATCTTCATCGAAGACTTGGAAATCGCCGAAAACCTGGAACTGCAAGCAGACACTTTCAACAAAAAAGAAGGCGTAACTGCATATGTCACTCAGGTGAGGAACACCACGGTCCACGCAACAATAACCAAACCGATCATTAGAAACAAACTCGAAGAGGCTGAACAAACCTCGCAGATAACCAGCTCAATCTTCTTCCCGCTCTGCAGCGCCATCGCCATAGCCATAACCAAGGCAACAGGCAAACCAGTAAGAATAACAGACACTATGAGCTCCGAGGACGGCAATGTTATAGAGGCCAGCTTCGAAATCGTGGAGGAATAGCGCAATGGATTTTCCCATGTCATTCTGGGACATGAGCCTGTGGCTAGCCATCACAGCCATAATCCTACTCGTAACATCAGAACTCATCTCATCGTACTACGGAAAAACAAACCCCCCCATCAACGAAAACAGACTACGAAATGTAGCACTAGCCGTCTCAACACTCTTCCTCGCAACAGTGGCTGTAAGAATAGTCACCATCATAATCAGCCCGTAACGCGGAAAGAAACACGAAGACCAACGCGCTTGCAACCCACATTCTATACAGCGACAAACATGAAGGCACGTCTGGATTCCATGCAGACACAGAATTCTGCGGCCGCACGTGCCTCCGGTGGAAACGCTGTTTCTTACAACAACGAAACAACGTTAACATAGAAGCATAAACCCTAAAACCTACAATAAACCTAACAAGCCAACAGCCAAGGAGCCAACACATTTGCCCAAAAAACCCGCCGAAGACGAACTGGACCAACAGATAATCCGCACCGTTGAAACGGAAAAACCAGAAACCATCCAACATCTAATCGACCAAGTACAGGCACTGTCATCAAAACCCAAACAGGAAATATTGGACCGAATACTGCAACTACAGCAAACAGAAAGAATCCACCTCAAACCAGCCCAAACAGCAACCCCGGAAAAGCTCACCAGCTACCTGCGCTCAAACCAAGCCCTCTGGTACTGGATCACCATGGCACTCACGATAGCCACAGCCATAGTCGTGTTCACTGTCCCCGAAGACGCCTTCCCACTAGTGTACCTAAGATACGTCCTAGGCACAGCGTTCGTCCTGTGGCTGCCAGGCTACGCCTTCACAAAAGCCCTCTTCCCACAAAACCTTCCATTCGCCAAAGCCCTAGCACGCTCATCCGACACGTCTGAAAAAGAGTTGGACGCCATTGAACGCATAGCCCTGAGCGTGGGCATGAGCATTGCACTCGTCCCCATCGTCGGCTTGCTCCTAAACTACACACCGTGGGGCATTCGTTTAACACCCATAGTCCTAAGCCTGCTCGCGTTGACCACAATCTTCGCCACAGCCGGAATCATAAGGGAACATCAAACCAGAGCCCCCCAAAAACGCAAGCCCAAATAGGCGCGCGCTACTGAAACCAAAACAGTCAAGGTCGAGCAAACTCCGTCAAAACTCGACAACACGAAACCATCGACAAGAAATAAAAAAAGGACAGATGCCATCCCTTTTGACAGCATAATCCCAAAACAGTCAGGGTCGACTGGTTTCCGATCGCACGGGTATCGCTGGTGCCCTGTAGAACTATTGTGTTGCTGTGATGGTTATGTCGAAGCTGAAGGTTGTGATGCCGGTGATGCTTGATGAAACCGTAAGGCTCAGCACGGCCTGGACAGATGCGCCCACTGCAAGCACGTAACCAGCCCTGTTCCAAGTCAGCGTGAAGTAGCTTGAAGCCGAACTTGGGTTCCAGTTGCCCGCACTTATGCTTAACGTGACTGGCACGTTGCCCTCGTTCTTCAGGTAAATCGTCGCCGTTGACGTCCCGCCGGCATTCAATGTTCCCCAACTGACGCTCGATAGCGCGGATGTACATCCGCTGTCTGAGTACACGCCCAGCTGCACCGATGGCGGCGTGACGACTGCGATGTTGCCCGTGTTCGAGACTGTGCGAGTCGCAACTAATGAGCCCACCGCGCTAGTGACTAGGGCCATAACCGCTAATACTAGGACCGTTCCCATGGTTGCTTTTTGCATAGCCATAATCTTTCACTAAGACAAACAGGGTAATCTGAAGTCTTAATAAACATTATTGTCCACACAAACAACACAAATACACATCACAAAACATACACACAACCAAAAACATGCAAAAACAACCCCAAAAACCACAATAATGTACAACACACCACAAAACACATCCCAACTACTTATCCCAACTTCATAAAAGCTTTAACTAAGCATAACACGAGTCAACCGTCCGACCTCCAAAAAAAGGCCGTACGTGGTCAACTCTATGCGCAACAGAACAATCAGGCTACTGTTCCTGCCAATCGCAATACTCCTCTGGATAATCGGATGGACCATGCTCTGGGCAGGCACCCGCAAAGAGCAAAAAACTCAACAAACCCAAGCCGAAACCGCCGCAGAAAACGAGTCCATAACCATAATACCTATGATATCTGAAGAACAAGAACAATGCGAAGCCTAACCGGCGCGCGTTCGATCGATCACACAAACAGCTAAATCACAAAAACCGTTAAATATGTTCTAACCCTCTTGAGCAAAGCCTGAAAGGATGGAAAGACCATGGAAAAAGCGCTGGAGATGGGCAAGACCTCAGCCACTGGAAGCTTCCAGCTGCTCATAGGCGTAGCCTCATCCACCATAATAATGGCCGTCGGAACAATAATCCTGACGAGGCTCTTGGGGAACGGCAATTACGGCTTGTACGTTTTGGCTATGGCTCCCAGCGTCACGATAAACCTTTTTCGAGACTGGGGAGTCAACAGCGCCATGACCAAGTACGTGGCCAGGCTTCGAGCCGAAAACAAGGAACTGGAAACCTGCGACGTGGTCGCCGCCGGGATGGCCTTCGAAGTTGCTACCGGCGTGGCCCTGTCCTTCCTGTCCTTCGTTCTGGCAGGATTCTTCGCATCAATCCTCAAGAGACCCGAGATTTACCCGTTCATATCAATCATGTCCCTCACGATACTCTCAGGTTCACTGCTAGCGGCCGCGCAATCCTGCTTCATCGGCTACGAAAGAATGAACCTAAACAGCTTCACAGTAATCTGTCAAGCCATCGTCAAAACCGCTGTTGGCCCCGTCTTGGTTCTCCTCGGATACGGAATCCTCGGCGCCACGCTCGGCTTAACTCTGTCCTTCGTCGCGGCAGGAGTAATCGGAGTCGCCACACTCTACCTCATCCTTTACAGGCCCCTCAGCAAACGCAGAAAAGCCAAGCGCAGCATTGTCGAAACCCTGAAACCAATGCTAAGATACGGCGTACCGCTCAACATATCCGGCATCCTGCTAGGCCTGCTAGGCCAGCTCTACACTCTGTTGATGGGCATCTACATCCCCAACACAGCCGCAGGAAACGGATTGATAGGCAACTACGGCGTTGCGGTTAACTTCACCGTGCTTCTAACGTTCTTCACCCTCCCAATCGGAACCGTCCTGTTTCCCGCTTTTGCGAAGCTCGACTCGCAGAACGAGCATGAACTACTCAAGACAGTCTTCGCATCCTCCGTCAAATACACCGCGATACTCCTCATACCCGCAACGATGGCCGTGATGGCCCTTTCAACCCCGATAGTCAACACGCTGTTCGGCGAAGCATACGCCTACGCACCCTTCTTCCTAACCCTGATAGTCATCACCACCCTGTTCGCAGCCGTGGGCAGCCTCACCCTGAGCAGCTTCCTGACAGGCCTCGGCGAAACAAAAGTGCTGATGAAACAAGCCGTCCTCACGCTGCTCATCGGCCTGCCCCTAGCATTCCTGCTCATCCCGCCGTTCGGAATACTGGGGAACATAATCGGAAGCTCTATAGCGGGAATTCCAAGCATGATATGGGGCCTCTACTGGGTGTGGAAACACTACCAAGCCAAAGCCGAACTCCGCTCATCCGCAAAAATCTCCACAGCCTCAGCCCTCGCCGCCATCGCATCCTTCCTGACCACTACACTTCTGCACACAGCCGCATGGATACAGCTCATCATCGGCCTCGCCGTCTTCCTAATCATCTACGTACTCGGAGCCCCCCTCATCGGCGCAATATACCAATCCGACATCGACGCCCTACGACACATGTTCTCAAGCCTGGGCATCGTCTCAAAAATAATCAACATCCCACTAAAAGCAGCAGAGAAAGCCGCACAGACCAGAGCACGCCACAGGACGCCGGAAGAACCAGAACAACGCGAAGCCTAGCTCATAGCCTTAGCGAACCAGTCCATCCTATCGTCAGCCTTTCAGCCCGAACATTTGAAAAAGGGCGGCCGCCGACAGCCAAGGGACAGTATGAAACGTTTTTCCCGATTCTTCCAACAACCCGCCTTCCACAACTATGACTGCAGAGACGCTTTAAACGACCCAACCAGATCAGCGGAACACGCCTCCTGGACAAATCCTAAATACTATCCTCACTCACAAACCTTCTCAGAACACCACCGTATCAGCCAGAATGCGAGATGCAACAAAGTGATTGAACGCATAATACTTGTCACGGGTGGAGCCGGCTTCATAGGCAGCCATTTGACCCAAGAGCTGCTAAACCAGGGACACAAAGTAACCATACTCGACAACTTCTCAAACGGAAAAATGAAGAACATTCAACACTCGCTGGGCAACCCTTCCCTAGCCATAGTCAAAGAAGACCTAAAAAGACCGAAGAAACTGAGGCAAATCATAAACGCCTCGGACACAATCTTCCATCTGGCCGCAAACCCCGAGGTAAAATTGGGCGAAACCGACCCTAAAACGCATTTTGAAGAAAACATCCTCGCAACCTTCAACCTGCTCGAGACCATGAGAAAAAGTGGAAAACCAAAAACCCTCGTCTTCACCTCAACATCCACCGTGTACGGAGAAGCCACACAGGTTCCAACAAGAGAAGACTACGCTCCGCTCATACCCATCTCAACCTACGGCGCCTCAAAACTCGCCTGCGAAGCCCTCATCACAAGCTACGCCCACACGTTCAACCATCGAGCCCTCATCCTGCGCCTCGCCAACATCATCGGCCCAAGATCAAACCACGGAATCATAGTCGACTTCATCAAAAAAATCAAGGCCAACCCCACAGAACTCACGATACTCGGCGACGGAAACCAAAAAAAATCCTACATGTACATAACAGACTGCACAAGCGCAATCATCCACCTGACCGAAACCTTCTCCAAAAGCACCCAAAAAACCGACATCTTCAACCTGGGCTCCAACGACAAGATAACCGTCACACAAATCGCAAAAACCCTCGCACAACTGATGAACACACCCAACATAGAATACAAGTTCACCGGCGGAGTCGACGGCGGAAGAGGATGGAAAGGCGACGTCAAAACCATGCAACTATCCATAGACAAACTAGCCAAAACCGGATGGAAACCAAACTACACAAGCAAACAAGCCGTAAAACTGGCCGCAAAAGCCCTAATCCAAGAAAACACCACACCTCAACAAACCCACGCAAACAGGCCAAACACCAAGAAACAACCAAACCCACAACCCCGCACAGCGTTTTGACACTCAGAAGAATCACGGATTGAGCACTCAAACACAAGGGCTCAAAACCCAGCATACGAGGCGCGCCGTCCGAAACCTAAATGAAGGCACAGCCTCATTACGTCTGGTATTTTAGCGGAAAACGGAGGATAACAAGATGTTCGCCGTTGGGCACATGGCCTTTGGCTACCTCTCAAGCAAGGCTTCATCAAGCACGCTCAAAACAAAACTCAACATTCCCATAGTGCTAACCCTGTCAATCCTTCCCGACAGCGACATCCTAGCCCGCGAAATCTTCCCGTCCCTTCAGCACCGAGGCCCAACACACTCAATCATCACCGCCCTCATCGTTTTCGCGCCCTTCTTCCTCATCTACCGCAAACAGGCAATACCCTACTTCATCGCCCTAGTCCAACACGGCCTCGTAGGCGACTACATCGCAGGAGGCCGCGTTCAACTCTTGTGGCCCATCACAAACATGTACTTCGGCACAAGCCTAAACATTATGAGCCTCACAAACCAAACCCTAGAATGGACGATGTTCCTGGCCGCAACAGTACTCATGCTCAAAATGAAAGACTACAAACCGTTCTTCAAACCCCAAACCTCAAACCTACTCCTCATCATCCCAACCCTCACAGTACTGCTGCCAACACTCCTCAGCACCCCCATGGACGTACCACCCATGCTGATACCCCCACACATATTCTACCTAATCATCTTCGCAGCAGCCATACTCATCGAGCTGCTCTTCGTAATCTCCCGAACCCTAAAACCCGCGGCTCGCAGCGCATCAAAAGAAGGAATTGACTAGCCAGGAGGCGCAGGCCTCGTCCCCAAAACCAGTGACAGCAGCAGCGTTTGATTCCCCCTGGCTATAGTCAGTATCACGGTTTCTTTTGGCACTGTGTTCGCTTCAACCCAGCTTTTCATCTCATCTCCGCTTATGGTACGTGTCCCGTTGATGCCGATGATTACATCGTTGACCTGCACGGGCATGGGCGTTCCGTTGGCGGCAGTTGCGCTAGCAGCTGGGCCATTCTGTACCACAGCGCCGATTAGCCAGCCGTACGTCACGCTGGTGTGCAAATTCTGAGCCGTGTCGTAATCCATGTCTGTTCCTTGGACGCCCAAGTACGAGTGCGCGTTATAGCTGCTGAATTCAACCAGATCGTATATCTCTTTCTGTATAGTGTTTGAGGGCACGGCAAAGCCCAAGCCCTGTGAGTTTTCAACTATCGCCGTGGTTATTCCCACGACGCTGCCATTCCAGTTCAGTAATGGGCCGCCAGAGTTCCCCGGGTTTATGGGTGTGCTTGTCTGTATTATGTTCGCTATAGCGAACCCTCCAGCAAGATCTTCAGTGATCGTCCTTCCTAACGCACTAACTATTCCCGTGGTCATTGAACCGGTCAAGCCGTAAGGGTTGCCTATGGCTACAACAGGGTTGCCGACCTTCAACGATGACGAGTCGACGATTTCAAGCGGTTTGAACTCGCTCTCAGAAGCACCAGTCACGGAGAGAACGGCCAGGTCTGAGTACGGGTCTGTTCCTTTCACCGTTGCAGCGTACCCGTTTCCATCTGAAAAAGTCACGCTCACTCCTGTCGCCCCGTGGACAACATGGTTGTTCGTTACCACGATCAACGATCCCGTGAAGTTATAGATGAAGCCTGACCCTTGAACGGTTCCGTTGCTCGTTTTTCCGCTTATCAGGACGACTGAATCCTTCACCTTGTCGAATATTTCCGTAAAGGCTGTCGTACCGTTCTGGTACACTGTGCCGTTTTGAATGTAGATGTTTTGGTTTCCTGAAATGCCTGAAACCTTGCCTTCAAGGTTGGAAATGTCATCATTAAGCGTGCCAATCTGCTTATAGAACACGTAAGCAGTTACAATTCCTCCAAGAATCAACCCGGCCACGAACATCAGGATTAAGATTGAGGAAGAATGCTCTCTTTGGTGTTCAACCATCCTGCTTGCCTTCTTCGTAAAATGATTAGGTGTGTCTCTTAAGAGTTTCCGGCGTATCCAGATTTTGCTAACACGCGTGGATTTTTCAAGCTGTAAAGCTATTTTCTTCGGTCAATCAGATCCAGTGCTTCCGGTCCAGTACCTATGAGGCCGACTGGAACCTGTGTGCGTGCTTCAACTTTTTCCAGGAACTCTTTTGCTTCTTTCGGTAGCTGCTTGTAGGTTCTTACGCCTCTGCATTCAGGGAATACACAGTCAAGTTTTGTCACTGCAAGCTGCGTTGCACCGTTGATCACTGCGGCCTTTCTGGCGAGCTCAAAGTTGAACGGAGCAGAACGTCTGTCTCGGCCTGTTCCAGCGGCAGTTTCGAACCATCCGCGGTTAATAGCTTCGTCTTTCGGTATCTCTCCAGGCAAAGGACCTGTACCTACACGCGTGATGAAGGATTTGAAGACCAGCGTGACCTGATCGATTCTGGTGGGCCCTACACCCGCTTCAGAGCATATCGCCGCCGCGCTTGTATCCCTGCCGGTCACGTAGGGGTAGGTTCCATGATAGAGCGAAAGTAACAGGCCCTGAGTTCCCTCCAGCAACACTTTTTTGCCGGTATCTAAAGCTTGATTTGTCTCCATCGCAACGTCCGTAAGATAAGGTTTGAGTTCTGGGATGTCTTTGGCGAGTTTCGCGGTTCTGCGCACGCGCTCTTCGATTGCTGGGCCTACGCCCCAGCCTGTGGTGCCCAGTCCTTTGAGATGTTCGCTAGCCTTGTCTTGAGCTGAATGTTTTTCTTCGATTATTGAAGCCTGGCTGTCTACGCGTATACGGTTCTTAACATCTGTTTCCTCGACTTCCTTAAGGAACTGTGCAACGTGAACGTTAGCGCCGGCAGCGATGAGCAGACGGCACTTTCTGCTTACGAAGCAGCCGGGAACCATGTGCAATGCGTAACGCTTGCCTTCAAACCAAATCGTGTGAGCAGCATTTACCGAGCCTGTTCTCACGCAGAAATCCGGTTTGTCGTTGAGGGCAAGGTACGAGATTATCTTCCCCTTGCCCTCGTCCCCCCAAAATCCTCCGGCTACAACTGTGCATGGCATTGTTTTCACCGATCAGAGAATTTGCTTGGTTTTATTTAAGAGTGTTTGCCGGTTTAATGTCAAAGGCATGCGGGCGACTCAGACGCGTGCGTTCAGTTTTCGTGTCTCGCTGTCTATTTTTTGCAGGAGTCTTGTGAGCTTTTCTGCTTTGGATTCGATTTCTTTTTTAGAAACAGTTCCAGCTAGCGGACAGAGGTCATCCACGATTACTCCTTCTTCTTCACTGTAGATGATGGGGTAGATCCGACATCCCAGCGGCCTACGATTGTAAGCCCTGCAACGATGTTTCGCGGTTTGGTAGAAAACGCAGTATCCTCGGCTGTTCCGTAATTGAGCAAAGCCTTGCCTGTTGAAGCGGACGAACTTTTCTCTGTTGTATCCTGCCTTTTCTAAGAGCCTAATGTCAGCCTTCGAGAGCAGCATCTCAGTTTTCTCGCAGCATATGCCACAGTGTGAGCAGCGCATGAGCACATGCAGATGCAAACCTTTCTAATTTGGCTTTTCGGTGGCGCACGTTGATCGAGAAGAGTTGGGCGTTCATGTTGGCGTGTGAGCCCTTGTGTTTGAGTGCTCAATCCGTGATTTCTTTGAGTGTCAAAACATTGTTGAAGCATGTTGGTTCAGTGCTTTTTTTACTCAATTCTGCGGGGTTTTTGAGTGTCAAAAGTTTTGGGTGTTGGGTTTCTCATGTTGGAGTTGGCGTTCTTGTGTTTGAGTGCTCAATCCGTGATTTTTTTGAGTGTCAATCTGTTAACTGGTGCTCTCTCTTTTTTTGTGCAATCGTTCTTGTTGTGTCGGCTACCGTGGCTGGTTTTTGTGGTTTGGCGGTGTCTGGGATTATTCTTCTTTTTCTGGTTTCTGGGCTTGGTTATCCGCCTTTAATCAGGTTTAGGTTCAGCAGTTCTGCCCATGCAATGGTTTTCAAGGGTACCTTTAACGTGTTTCTGTTTCCGCAAGGGACGCAGGTGACGAACCTTTGTCTTTTGAACTCGTCTTTCTGAATCTCTCCTAACTGGACGTTTACGATTACGGAGCCATCTTTTAGGTGAAGGTTGACGTTCTTTCCGAGGAAGGATCGTGCAGAATTCATGCCGAAACTTTCCATGTTTTCACCACTCCACATCCTTTTCGGCGAGTCTGCTCCAGCATCGCCTGCAGATTGGCAGCTTCTCTCCTCTGAACTGGATGTAGACTTCAATGTCATGGTTCTTACATTCTGCGTGCCAAGGGTTCTTGCAGCTTTCCATGAGAGCACCCCATCAACATTCAGTGACGTGTCGTTTTTGCTTTTAAGCTTCGCCTTCGAACGACACTAGCCTAGGGCGGAGAGAGACGAGTTAAAGTGAAAGTCTTTTATGCATTTCGCGGTGAAAGCATGGTGGTTAGCGCATGCGACTTGGAGGGGCTGATTAGTGTATGGGTCTGTTTAATCCGAACGCTGTCTTTCTTTCAGACGTCAACCTGCTACTTCAATTGGCAATTCTCGTTCTCCTTGTTCTGGGCTTCTCGTTCAAGCGCAGGGGCGTTTATCTGAAGCATGGCGCAACGATGGGGATTGCTGTTGCATTGCACACGTTCACCATCTTTGCCATTATGGTGCCCTCATTATTGGCGCTGACGGGCTCTTTCGAAAACCTGCTTGCTGAGTTGGTGATCTTTTCACACGCAGTCCTCGGAAGTCTGGTGGAATTGCTCGGGCTATACCTCGTCGTAGCATGGGTGTCACATCACCAGGAAGTCAAAGTCTGCCTCGGAAACAAGAAATTCATGAAGCCCACGATGATCTTGTGGTTGTTAGAGTTGGCACTCGGCATCATTGTCTACATCCTGCTCTACGTACCGATTTAGCGACACGAGTCTAAACAGGAAAGCGAGTGTGGAAACGGACACTTTTCATTTTCCCCGAGGCTGGACTGGGCTCTCGCATAAGGTTCCCAGGAAGGAGGGAATAGGGTATTTTGCGCACCGCGCGAGTTCTTCCGTCTGCTTGAGTTGCTGACATCAATCATATCTTGACAGTCTTTGCTTTTTGAAAGCAGGCGAGGATTAGGAACCAGACATGCTTTTTTCATCAGATTTGCACTATTTCAGGGGTTATTCTTTCTTTGGTCACTCTTAACAAAGCTACGGTGGGTTTGGCTAAGAATGGCGGCGCAGGAGCTGTTGGGCTTCCAGGATTTATGAACAAGATATTTCGTTCCCATTTTATGTTCGAACTGTGCGTGTGTCCATAAACGAGCACGTCGAAACAGTTTGTCTTAGCGATTTCACGCATTTTTCCAATGCCAAACAAGGTTCCTGGGTTATGAGTCACGCCGATTTTCCAATCGAAAACTTTGAAGGAGTCCAGTTTCGGCAGTTTGCCTCGGATTTCAGGTCCGTCCATGTTTCCCTGGACAACCAAAACAGGGGCAAGCTGTTCCAGCTCCTCTATGACGGACAACTGCACCAAGTCGCCTGCGTGCACGATGAAATCCACGTTGTCAAAAACCTTGAAAACTCTTTCAGGGATTTTCTTGGCGCGATTAGGAACATGCGTGTCAGAGATTAAGCCAACGGTTTTTGCTGAGCTTTCGTACAGCTTGGCGAATGCCTGTGTTTCTTGGCTGGTCATTTCGGAGCATCCTTTGTAAAAATCCTTAACGTCATCCTAGAATAAGAGTTTTGACTGAACAGTCATCGCAAGCATAGATTCAGGGGACATGAGACTTCTCTGATTGCTTTGGAACGCCTTTAAACGGCTTACCGTTCGAAACAGCCGTATTAACTGCACTTGCAAGTGAAGTTATAAATATCTCTTGGATGATTGTTCTATTGATCATTCTGATGGAGGTTTTGGTTTGCCCGCGGCTGAGGTTGGAAGAATCTGTGTGAAACTGTTAGGTCGTGAAGCTGGAAGAAAATGTGTTGTAGTCGATGTGGCGGACAAGAGTTTTGTGTTAATCACCGGTCCGAAGGAAGTGACAGGTGTGAGGAGGCGCAGGGCGAACATCAATCACATTGAACCTTTGCAAGACAGCATAGAAATTAAGCGCGGAGCATCTGACGAGGAAGTAACAGAGGCACTCAAATCTGCCGGCAAACTGGAAGCGATGGCTCAAGCGGTCAAACCAGCCCTGGACTAAGACTGCAACGCAAGTAGCACAACCGTTGCAGAAATGGTTCATCTACCTTTCTGTTGCGTGTTTGACCGGGGCTCAGAGTCTCTCATTCATGAGTGTAGCCCTGTGCCAGGTAATCAGAAAAGCTTAAGCTTCTGTCTTATGGAGTGTCTATATGATTCATTCTCCGGCATTCCTGCTGTCTTGTACCGCGCAAATCCTGTGTAAGCGATCCTGGTTTCACTTTGTTCACAAGGGTGCAGCACGAACGTAACATTGCAACGCTCGTTCTCGCAAAAATACTTGCTTTCGCCTTCTCGTTCCTTCCGCAAGGGTTTTCCACATTCAGGACAGTTGACCACACCAAACCCTCTAACGAAAAACTCACGGAAGCGATTAAAGGCATTATTCCAAAACTGGAAATATGTTACGAAGGCGCGTGGAGACGCTTGTTTGTCGTATGTTTCCTTCACTTTGTCATGTTTCCTGCGTTATTGTATCTCTCTGTAATGCATAGACGCTGGAGAATTAGGTATACTCTGAAGCAGGTTTTCTTGGCACAAGCGAAAGATGGCATAATGCTGTTCAGAAAACCCAAAAGGTTCTGTGACATAAACGCAAGAATGAGTGTTTAAACTCTTATACTTGATACTTTCTACTCTATGGGAAGTGATGTGTTGTCATGCCTAGAACTGCTGCTCCGTGGGAAACTGAACGCAGACTGTTGGTGAAGGCTGAAGACAAGACGGATCCAAGCTTTGGATGCAAACCTGAGGACAGATCGGCTGAGGATTACTTGAAGTACGGAGTAATCAATCTGGACAAACCTTCAGGACCGTCGAGTCACGAAGTAGCCGCTTGGGTCAAACGTATTCTCAAGCTTCAACAGGTTGGTCACGGCGGGACTCTAGAGGCTTAGGAAATAGCCAGAGAAATCCCAAAGTAACCGGCGTTCTGCCAGTCACGCTAGAGGAGGCTACCAGAGTCGTTCAGGCACTGCTTCACAGCGGGAAAGAATACGTGTGCGTGATGAAGCTTCACGGAGAAGTGGGATCCGAACAAGTCAAAAAGGTTCTTGGCGAATTTGAAGATATGATTTATCAGCGTCCGCCTCTGCGAGCGTCGGTCAAGCGCCAACTGCGGACGCGACGGATTTACTACTTGGATTTTCTTGAAATGGAAGGTCGGAACGTTCTTTTCAAGGTCGGATGTGAAGGGGGAACTTACATTCGGAAACTGTGTTTCGACGTTGGGGAGGTTCTGGGGTGCGGAGCGCACATGCAAGAACTGCGAAGAACGAGAGCTGGGCCTTTTGTTGAAGATAACAGCGTGATCTTGCATGATGCAGCATACTGGTTCATGAAGTGGCAGGAGAAGAAAGACGAGAAATTGCTGAAACAATTCGTTCAGCCAATGGAAAATGCTCTTGCTCTCGTTCCGAAAATCTACATAAGAGACTCTGCAGTGGACGCTGTTTGCCACGGCGCCAGTCTCACGGCACCTGGCGTTCTATCCCTTGAAACAGGAATACGCAGCGACTTAATGATTGCCGTTTTATCCCTAAAAGGCGAGGCGGTTGCCTTGGCCAAAGCCATGGCCAATTCAGAAGAAACTCTTAACATGGAACACGGAGTCGTCGCCAAGACAATGCGAGTGCTCATGCCCCGGGGCACATACCCTAAGGGCTGGAAGAGCAGCGGCGAAAAGAATGGCTAAAGAAGCCAAAAACATGGAACACTACTTTGCCGCGCATCCAAAATCAAGGCCACGATACGGCCTGATCCGTGCTTACCTTCGAGGAAGGCCTTTCGAGTTTCTGACAGCCTCAGGGGTGTTTTCAAAACAGCGGGTCGATTTGGGCACTCGACTGCTGATTGAATCCATGCTGTTGCCTAAGAAAGGTTGCGCCTTGGATATGGGTTGCGGGTATGGCGTCGTTGGAATTGCAGTGGCAGCATTTAACCCCCGTCTGTACGTGATTTTGGTTGACGTGAACGCGCGTGCGGTTTGGCTTGCAAGACAGAATGTTGAGAAGAACCTCGTCAACAACGCAGAAGTCAGGCGCGGTTGCCTCTATGCACCCGTAGAGGACTTGATTTTCGATTGTGTGCTCTCAAATCCGCCGGTAAGCGCGGGTCTTGAAACCGTCAAAGCGATTATAGTTGAAGCGCCCAGACATATGACCTGCAGAGGCGTTTTCCAAATGGTTGTAAAATCCAAGGTTGGAGGCAAGAGGTTGCGCGCTATTTTCGAGGAAGCTTTCGGAAATGTTGAGGTTTTGGCGAGAGAAAGCGGCTATCGCGTGCTAATGTCTAGGAGACAATAGTTCGAAGTGCTAACTCATCTAATGTACAGGCTGGTGCTGGAAAACCTATAATAAACTACTGTGCTTGAATATGAGTTGTTGCATTTGCGCCGGGGTATCCTAGCCAGGTAGGGAGCAAGCCTGGAGACGTTTCCAGATGAAGCGCCTAACAGCTTGTGGCCTCTCGGGGCCGCGTGGGTTCAAATCCCACCCCTGGCGCCATCGCACTTGACCAGAGTGACTTGGGGAAGGTTCATGTCGTTTCATGAAAAATCTTGCGGAGCCGTCGTCTTCAAACGAAATGGAGAAGTCGAATACCTTCTCTTACACTACGAGGCGGGCCACTGGGACTACGTGAAAGGGCAGGTTGAACAGGATGAGAGCGAAAAGGACACGGTTACCCGGGAACTCAAAGAGGAAACAGGCATCACCAATGCACGTTTTATCGAGGGTTTCAGAGAAGAAATAAGCTATTTTTACAGAAGGAGGGGTAGAACGGTGCACAAGGAGGTCATCTTTTTTCTAATCGAAACCAAAGACAGCAATGTAAAATTGTCCTACGAACACGTGGGGTATGAATGGCTCAACTATGAAAAAGCGATGGCAAAGCTCACCTTCGCGAACGCCAAAAAGGTCCTGGCAAAGGCACACGGCTTCCTAGAAAAACAGGGGTGACACAAGCAGGCTAATGTGCATCATTCGTGCTTTGGGCTTGAAACTTGTGGTTCTGTTCATGCTGTTTCACTCGTTTTCTTAATCACATCGTTTATTGAGGCTACTGATTTTTCGAATTCTCTCTTCGTCTCGGTGTCGAGTTTGAGCTCCAAAATCCTTTCGACGCCATTCTCTCCAAGAACACATGGCACACCAATTGAAATGTCGGAAAAACCGTATTCACCCTGCAGATAGGTGGAGACGCCCATGACCCTGTTTCTCCCCCTTAAAACAGCATCCGCCATGATGGCGATGACTGCACTTGGAGCATAGGTCGTGGCTCCCTTGAGTTTTATCACGTCTGAACCTGAACTTCTTGTCAAACTCACTATCTTCTCAATCTGCTGCTTGTCCAGCAATTCTGTTATCGGTATACCTGAAACAGAGGCATACTTCACGAGAGGCACCATGGAATCTCCGTGCTCCCCGATTACTAGACCGCGAATATCTTCTCTTGAAACCCCAAGCTCCAGCGCGATGTACGACCTGAAACGCAGAGTGTCCAGAATGTTTCCCATCCCGAAAACCCGGTTCCTCTGAAAGCCAGACTCCTTGTAGGCAACGTACGTCATGACGTCAACAGGATTAGACACCATCATTAGTTTGCAGTCTGGACAATACTTCACAACTTCCTTCACCACAGACTTGACAATCTTCGCGTTCTTGCCTGCAAGGTCAAACCGGCTCATTCCAGGCTGTCTCGCCTGGCCAGCAGTGACGATGACGAGCTCCGAACCTTCCATTTCACTGTAGTCACTCGTCCCCCTAATGTTCCCGTCAAATTCGATAGCGGGCGCGGCCTGCATCATGTCCAGGGCTTCACCTTGGGCCAGATTCTCGGCAATATCAACTAGAACAACATCGCTAATCCTGAATCCCAGAATGCTGAAGGCTGCAGCACTTCCGACCTTTCCAGCACCTACAATCGAAATCATGAACACCTAGTAAAACTTGGTTTTACATAACTCTTTTTCTTTTCTACAACTCTGTGCACTCTTGCATTTCACAACTTGCAGCGGCTCGTTCATGACAACGCAGGCCTTGACTTTTGGCTCTGAAGTCAGTTGTTCCGCAAGAGCCTTGTTCACCGGCGCACTGTTCTAGTACGAGTACGCGCGCTCAAACACAGTGCAAATTTTATATGTAATGTAGTCTGTTATGTTTTGACGTGGTTTCCGTGGGGAAGGAAAAGAATGTCTTTGATAATCGACCGGTTGTTCTGCGTTCCAGTCGTGTTTTACTTCTTACTTCGTTATTGATTGTTTCTTTGATCTTGGTTTTCTCATTCAAACCCCACGTTAACGCACAGACTCCTCAGGAGCTGGCAGTAATGTATTCTCCGGTTCTCTATTTCACAGGGGGCGAAAAGTTCTATCCTACGAGCGTGGACTACATCATTTCAAGGTCGACGCTAGTCCGGCATTCAGACGTTGCTGTTCTCGTCAACTCGCTTACTCCTGCTATGCTAGGTTTGTACACCTCTTCAGACCTGTTCCTGAACAATACGCTGGGAACAGTGGACGCAATAGTTGCGGATTACGCTTTGGAAGCTAAGGCTAATGGATATTATGCCTACGCTCATGTGGTCAACACGGGTTCATCAACAGTAATTCAGTATTGGCTGTTCTACGCATACAACAACGGTCCTTTGAATGACCATCAGGGTGACATTGAGGTTGTCGAAGTGTTCATAGACCTTTCTGGAACACCACGGACTCTATTGTGTTCGCAGCATTTTGCCGGAGAAAATGCGGCTTGGGGCGATGTTGAGAAAGAAGGCACGCATCCTGTGGTTTATGTTGCCCAAGGGTCGCATGCCAACTATTTCCGGTCTTTCCAGGGCAAGATAGGGCTTGAGAATGATAATGTTGGAAGCGACGGCATAACTGTGAGATTTAATCAGTCCAGTCTAGTCATGCTGGAAAGCCAAGGCTGGCTGAACTTTGCAGGACGATGGGGATATTGGGGAACGGCAGAAGAAGTTGCCGCGGGAATGGCAGGGCCTCTGGGGCCTGTTTTCAATCAAGATGGCATCCGCTGGGCGCAGCCTGAAAACTATCTTGGCAAAACCTTCTCCGTAGGAGGAAACTACTTCATGCTTGCTTGGTTGCTCGCCAATTTCCTGTTGTTTTTCATCATTTACGTTGCAGTCAGAGGCGGTTGGAAAATCTATGGCATAGTAAAACTGAGGAAAAAGAGCGGCTTGATGGTGAAGAAGTTTCTCAGAAGCCGCGGTGGTCCATCTTTAATGCTTGGCATCGCTGCGATCGTGATAACGCTAATAGCGCTTTTCTTACCATGGTACACGATAAGCGCGTCCTCTGAAGCCGGTCCTCTGGCTAAGCAGGGTGGTGTGACTGTTATGACTATTAATGGAATTAGCGGACTGCAAGTTAACATGTTTCTTGGTGGCGGCGAATCAACATCTGGCTTCAGAAGTCTGTTCTCGACACAATTTCCGTTTGCTCTGATATTCCTCGCAGGTCTCCTTCTGCTATCGTTAGATGTGATAGGTGTCAAGAGCGGCAGAAAGCTTGGAAACAAATTCATCTGGGGAGCGATCACATCTCTGTTTCCCTTCATCCTGATACTCGTCTTCATAATGATTTTGCCAATGTTCCTGCCTTGGGCCTCAGCGATCTTGCCAGGCCAAGAAGTGCCGTCGGAAGTCGGCACCATGGTGCGTACTGTAGCTTCGAACCCGATCTACGGCACAAATAGTCAAGTTTTCCCAGTTGTTGGAGTGACAACTGTATCTTGGGGTTTGGGAATTGGGGCCTACCTCTTCCTTGTAGCTGCAATAATTAGGATACTGGCAGGCTTTATGATGCGAAAAGCGCCGGAACTTCAGGCAGAGTCTGCGTCACAACCACAACCTGCACAGCCCCAACCTGAACAACCTCAACCTGAGACTTCTCCGTCCGCGCGCGTGCTACGATCTGTAACAAAAAGCTTTCAGAATCAGAGAGAGACAGAAGTTCAATGGCAGCAATGAAGGCTCTAAGGACAGACTTGTTTTTGTTTTTGACGACCATGTTTTTGTAACAAAGTGTAACCTGAAGCTCCTTATGGCAATGTTGGAAAGTCCATGAAATGTAACAAGTGACTTAGCGCGCTTTATTTTTTTGGGCATGGTTTTGGTCGAATGTTTGCTCGGGCTTGGAGAAGCTGAGGGGAGAAAGAAGATAATCTAGAGTGACTGCTTCTCTAAACCCCTGTTCGAAAAGGGCCTTCCAACCTACCGAGACTGTGTTTGTGCTTTTGGATTTTTGTGGGTGGAGGTCTCCAGCAAGGGGTTTGAATCTTCAGCGCGCCATCTTGGCAAATAGTGCATGTTCTTGTCTTAGCACGATGTGAAGGGGATTTTACTTGTTGACCATGGCCTTGGGAATCGGGTGGTGAAGAATTCTTCATAAGAAAATCTTTAACCGGGAAGGGATGTTGATTTTTATGGAGGTTCGTTAGCTTGAGTGACGAGGAGACTTATTCGCTGATTTTCAAGTCTTTGAACCATCCTATTCGAAGAAGAATTTTGAGGATGTTGCAGGATAATGAATTGGCCTTCTCTCAGATTCTTGAGACGCTTTCGATGGACAGTGGGCATCTGAGCTATCACCTTGAGGGTTTGGGAGACTTGGTCACTCGTTCTCCAGAGGGAAAGTACAGATTGTCCAGCTTTGGTTTGGCTGCTGTTAAACTGATGAGCGGGGTCGAGGAGCATCATCCGCCAGGAGTCTCCAAGTCCAGAAGCAGAGTTGATGTGGTCTTCAAGATTTTCTCGCTTGTGCTTGCAGTTGCCCTGTTATCAATGAGCCTTTATGCCGTGAACCTAACGACGCAGACAGATGGTGAACTCGCCTCAGTAAACGCCATTCCAATAGTGCTAGGTGCAAACCAGAACTTCAGTTATCCCGTAAGTCTGACCTACCAATCCAGCACTACGGAATCGCGTGGGTTTTCCGTCGAGATTCTTCGTCCTCTAGACTCTTTTGCGGCATGGACGGAGTATTTCTTTCGGTTTGATTTCCATTTCAACACCAGCTATTACATGTTCATCGCCCTCTACGATCCGTCTGGAAAAGTCTTGAGCCACATTGGGCCTTTGGCGGGCTCTGAAGACCTTGAACCTGGCTACAACTTCGGCACGGGGAGCGTCGCCACATTCACTGCACTTGGCACCTACCGGATTGAAATTCAAAACCAGAAAGCAGATTTGCTTTCGGCCAACATGAGCTTACATCTGAAGTATACGTCTTTTCAAAGACCACTTTTCTACCAAGGACTCGCTGCACTCGTTGTGACGATTCTTTATCCGGTCACAGTGTTTTCCAGTTGGTTCTGGATGAAAAAGCAGAAACGCACCGAGCGATCCGCCAAGAAAGCTTAATTAATCAAAATTCTTCTTTACTCAGCACGGCGCCTAGGCCATTTGACAGCCCTGGTAGTATAGTCCGGTCTAGTATATGCGGCTGTCGCCCGCAGGACATCACTGAGAAAAACACTCTGTGACATGAGCCGGGTCCAAATCCCGGCCAGGGCGCCATATCTTTGATTAGGTAGTCTTGTCCTTCTCTTCTTTTTCTTGGACAAGACGTTTCAGTTTTCTTTCCATCTTTAGTTCATAAACGTGCTCTTTCGCAGGTGGAGGCAACTCTTCTCTCTCAAAAAGCAGATTTGGAGCCACAATGCGTCTTTCTCCCCTTCTAACCTTGATTTTCTGACCATCGACAACATCTTCGAAAGCTTCCAAGGCCTCCACAATCCAGTTTCCTCGGCTTTTGGTTTGGACTTTAACCTTGTGCTTCCCCTTGTAGTATCGGATTTCCCCGCTCAAGATCGATCCCATCAATATGTTCGTGTGGCAGTGGATATAAAACACGCGCCAGATAGAACATGGCGATGGCCTCAAACTGATTGCAGAAAGCATAAGAATCCCTTTCAATCATCATTCTACAGGATGAAAATTGGCCTCATCCTCGCCCCACCATGCTTACTCGGACACCTGGTTACATGAAATCCTACGGAATACAGGCGTCAATCTGGATGAGGGCCCAACCGTAACTGCCAGAGCCTCCAAGAGCGGCCTGTGCGTGGTCTGCAAGGGTTCAAGACTTCTCTGCGGCAAAACCCGTTGCCCAATCATAGTGAAAGTCAACTATTACTTGAAGAGCGTTCCTTTAATGAGCAGCGAAGACGTATCTGGAGCCTCACCTCCAAGCGTGTTCATTGGCAGAATGGGATACCCGAATGTTTACGCTGGACCGCTTGTTCCTCCTGTGGATGCAGATACGAGCCTTTATGACTTGCCTGAATTCTGGTTTGGAAAATCGATAGACGAAATCGTGGCTTTCCGTTTAATGCTCATCCGCGGCAAACGTCGAGTTCACGTGAGAGAATTTGAAGCGGCTGGAAAAGTAATTGAAAAAACCCGGGAACTGGCCCTAGCTGATAAACCCGTTGACGTCGAGCTTATGCTGACCAAGAAGCCTCACGGTTCCATATTCCTGAGCGACGACATCCAGCCGTTCGGGCCGTCTGCGCCAATTCGCGACCTAAGAGTAGGCAACACAAGCTGGGATCATCAGATTGAAAAGGCTTACAGCGACACTGATTTGAAGGCTGTCCCTGCTGTGCTCGAACTCTACAGCAAAGGCGTGCTTGGAACAAGAATTCAGAAGGCCTTCAGCGTCGGCGCCTTCGGCTTGGAAGAGAACCGGCGCTTGGTGCCAACTCGATGGAGCATCACAGCCGTAGACGACATAATCTCCAAAAGCCTCATGGATCAAGTCAGACAGTTCCCAGAAATAAACGAATACCGCATCTACGAATCCAAGTACTTGGACAACGTCTTCGAAGTCTTCATGTTGCCGAGGGAGTGGAGCTACGAAGCCATAGAAGCCTGGTACCCTGGAACCGTTTGGAACCCAGATGGCAAACAAGTTGTCCTGTTTTCAGACTGGGAAGGTCACGAGAGACGAACGACCTACGCTCAAATCGGTGGATGCTACTACGCTGCGCGCTTAGCCGTTTGCGAACAACTGGTCAAGGAAAGAAGGCAGGCCACAGTAATCGTTCTGCGCGAGGCTCATCCCGGCTACATCATGCCAGTAGGCGTCTGGCAAGTAAGAGAGAATGTTAGGAATGCTATGCGGCAAAAACCCCTAATTTACAACACGCTAAGCGAAGCATTGGAAAGAATCGCAAATCAGTTCAGCATTCCACTTCAGAGCTGGATAAGAGAAAGTCACCTAATACGCAATTCACTGTTTCAGAAAAGAATCACTGATTTCATGCTCATGAAGTGAACTGACACAGAAACTAATCTTTTAGCCTCTTAATGAAGGCATAGAATTGCTCAATGAACCGGTACACGTGTGCTAGAGTCAATGCGAATACAATGGGATTTGGCCATCAAGGCAGCGGGCTCGCTAGCTTTTCAGGCGTGAAAAGCTGAAAGTCTTAAAAGGAATATCAATGAAGGCCTGCAAAGTGAACTTTTAAAACCGAAAACGCATAGCAGGGACCGAAGCGGATGAGTGGAAGAGGCGATATCCTCACTGAGCACTTAGCGGCCAAGCATAAGACCAGGCAGTTACCAGACTACCGATTACCGTTCAACGTATGATGTCCAGAAAGTACCTGAGTTTGTTCTCCCGGAAGACCAAAAGGATTTTGTTGAAATCGTCAAAAGATGTAGCAGGAAGACTTGGTTTTACGGGCGAAATAGCCGATGTTATGAAGAAGAATATCGTTCGAAGGGAACACCGAAAAGGGGTTGAAAACATAAGAACCTTTCCAACTCCCGTAGCTAGTTCTCGAAAAAGAGTTGAGGGCAAGAAGTCGAAAGACCAAGTTGAATCCTTTCTGCGGTAGAACTAGGAGAAAAACTCTCCACTTTCTTTTAGACCCACCTGTCTCTGAATCAACAAACTCTAGAAAACTTTACTAAATTTCCCTATTGTGTGCGCCCTGCTCTTCTAAGTAGCCAAGAGGACAATTCTGTTCTAATGGCGTCCTCATCCACACGTCCGACTTCTTTTGATTCTCTTTCAACCTTGGCTTTCTTTTTGTACTCCTCAACTCGCTTGTTTGTGCCCGTGACAAGCTCTTCAAGCCAGCCGAGCTTTTCTCCCACTCGGTCTCGAGTGGTTACAAGCCTCAACTCTCTTCCAACGATGACCACTTTCCTATCCCAGAAGTCTAGGCTAGACCACAATTCCTGCTCAAACAGCCTGTACCAAATGTAAGAAGGTTCAGAGTCCAAGGGCAAAGCTATAATGTACGCGCTAGGATAGAAGGGATCCTTCTGGATGCTCATACTGTCAGGATCGATAGGATGTTTAATGCTAACCTTATCAGACGTTTCACCCATTCATTATCCCAGTTTTAGACTAGGCTGCATCATGAATTAAAGCTTGTGCTCACCCACTGAACGGATTGAAAGAACTGAAAAGTGAGGGTCGATTTTCCCAGAATCAAAACTTCAGTGCAGTTAATGGTCTTAAAGATTGGCAGTTGCTACTTGCAGAGTTTCACCGTTCTTTTGTACGTTTCCATGGTCTGAGTTATGGTTCCTGCTGTCTCTTTGGCGTTTTTCCATTCTTTGAACTTCACCCACTTGTGCGGTTCCAACCTTTTGTAGGTCTCGAAAAACTCCTGGATCTCCCTGAGCATGTGTGGATGTACATCGGTGATGTCGTGGTAACCGTCATATCTCGCGTCACTCACTGGCACTGAGAGCACTTTGACATCTTCGCCTTTTTCGTCTTCAACCACCAACGCTCCTATCATCCTGACCTTGACTATGCAACCCACTTCAAGCGGTTGGTAACTCAGAACCATTAGGTCCAGCGGGTCGTCATCTGCGGCCCATGTTTGCGGGACAAAACCATACTCAACAGGAAAAACAACCGATGATGGTATCACACGGTCTAGGACGAACGCTTCCCATTCGGAGCGATATTCGTACTTGTCCCTTGAACCGCTCTTGATTTCAATGACCATGTTTAACAACACGGGCGGCTTGTCGCCCACAGGAATATCCTTCCAAAGATTCATGCACATCAACAACCAGAGGCAAAAGCTGAACTGGCTAATTTATATTTCCTCAAGGCCATGGTTTGTATCTAGTTTTCTTGAAACAGACGATGTCATGGTGTTTCTGACGATCTTTGCGCATAAGCGTCTGTTCTTCTACTTGACGAACTTTGCTGGGTGTCTTTTGAATCTCTTTTTGCAGGCTAAGCTGCAAAAGTGATAGGTTTCTCCATCATGGGTGATCTTGAACTTGGCCGTCTTGTCATCCATAATTGCGCCGCAAACAGGATCTTTGGGCATTTTACTTTTCTTAACCTCAAGTGGGTAGAATGTTTATTCTGCCTATTATGAATAGTGGTAAAAAAAAAGAAGGTTTTTGAACCTACGTAAAGACGTTAGCTTGTAAGCTTAATATCTTCTCGGGGGTCTTCGCTTCGAATAACATTCTCGGCAGTATACTGGCCTGCTTCCGTCGGGTTTGAAGGGAACTTCGCATTCCTTTCCGCAATCAGCGCAGACTGCCTTGTGCGTCTCTTTCTCATACATTAACTCTCTCAACTCCTTATATTGGCTGTGCAGAAAACTGTTTCTTACACGCTGCATCTACCCTTGACGCTCACACTTATAAACAATGTGCTTGAGATCCCGCAAATTCATGCAGAAACCATGATACATCACATTCATCACGCTGCGGTCTTTTCGTTACTAAACCCTAGAAATGAAGAAAGAAAAAAGAGGAAATGCGAAAGACTCAGCCACTAGCTTGAGCTCACTTTAAAATACTCCGCCAATTTTTTGGTTTCCGTTCGGTGAAGTATTTCTGCACATTTTCTGGGGTCCAAGTGTTTGTATTCCAAACCAAGCGTTACTAGCAGTCTTTGAACTTCTTTTGCAATGTTCGGGGACGCGAGTATACCTCTCACGTCACGATCAGCTTTGCTCTTGATAGCTTCAATATATTTGGCAAGTTGAAGCACAGCGTCTTTTCCTGCCGTTTTCCGTTTGATCTCTACGACAACAAGTTTTCCGTCTTTGTCAGTACCATACACGTCAATGAAGCCTGGTTCGACCTTTTTTTCCCAGCTTATGAGTTTTAGTCCTTCCTCCAAGAGATCAGGTTTAAACAAGATGGCTTTCTGCATATCTTCTTCGCTTGCGTAGAGCGAGAATTCTGCCTCGTCCTCAAGACTTAGCGCCATGATAAGCTGGATTTTGTCGAAGGAAACTTTGACGGACTCTGACGGTTTTTGCCTTTGGGCACGGATGTCTAATACGTGTTCTTTGCTTTGAACGTGGAAGATGACGTTGCCTCCAGGCATCCAGTTGACTGGTTCGTAGCCCATTGAACGGTGAACGAGGAAGGAACCATCAGCCTTCACTAATAGGATGCGTTCGCCAGACTCGAGTTTAGACTTTGCTCTGCCCGCGTAGTCGACGGAGCATTTGCCTATGACAAGCAGTGTTCTGTGATGAGAAATGGCCTCTCTTGCTACGTTTTCAGCTTCTGAACTGTTCGGCTCGATCACCACGGTTAGAGGTCTAAGACTCGACAATGCCATTTCGCCAATAGTTTTAGAAGACTTGTCTGTACATAAGATTTCTGAAGGCCTGTAATGAGCGTTTGGGACAAAAAGCGCGATGTAATGCGGCGTTATGACGTAACCGCGCAAATCTACGACATGCGATACGCCGAGGAACAAACTGTAAAGATTGAGGCAGCTCTGAAACACGTGAAAGTCAAGGCTTGCATGATCTTGGATGCGGGCTGTGGAACTGGCATCCTGTTCAACTACGTTGCCGACATGGCACAGATGACACTCGGATTGGATGTTTCCAAGAAAACTCTACTTAAGGCAAAAGAACAGTCGAAGAATCATGCAAGTGTGGATTTGGTTTGTGCTGATGTCGACAACATGCCTCTGAAGGACAGGGTTTTCGACAGGGTCTTTGCAATGACTCTCATCCAGAACACCCCCGTCCCGGCTGAAACGTTGAACGAAATCAGACGTGTAGCGGCGGACAACGCTCTAATCGTTGTCACAGGCTTGAAGAAGATCTTCGCTAGAAGCGTTTTTCGACAGTTGCTAAAGAATGCGGGCTTAAACAACGTAGCAATGGAGGACGAAGGCCTAAAGTGTTACGTGGCAGTTTGCTCCAAAGCACGGCGTGCTTGATTTTCTGACTGTGAGTTTTCATTTCAGTCAAATCTTGGTTTTTTTCCTTTTTTACACGTAGAATTTCATCCGTGGGATTCTGCGACGCGTATGTAAGATCCTTTGCAAATGGCAAGTAATGTTTATATTAAGAACTCGACCTCACAAGCCTATTCCAGAAGGAAGGATTACTCGTTAATGATGCCCACCGACTCTGGATCTATGATATTCCGCAGGATTTCCGTGTTCATGGAGATTGGAGGGCGTGTTGACTGATGCCGTTGCAAACCTTGAAAAAAGACACGGCGCAGGAACTTTCATTGGAGTGGGTTCTGCATATTAAGAATTATAAGCTTAACCTTGACAAGAATAGGTGCGCGGGTTGCCAAATCTGCAGTCTAGCCTGCCCAAAAGAAGCAATCAGAATCGAAAAACAATCCAAAGCTCATGGAGAAAAAGCCCAAAAAGCCAAAGTGGATATTGACCTATCAAAGTGCAACTTTTGCGGTATATGTGACATACTGTGCCCCTACGGGGCGATCAGCGTTACTGTAGACGGGAAACATCTCCTCTCGGTTCTGGACAAGGAAAGCTTCCCTCAAATGGTCCGAGACATCAAAGCTGCCGCGAGCAAGTTTCCCATGGATCACGACAGGAGCGAAGATGTTTGCCCGATGGAACTGATTAAAGTGCACTTTTCGACAGCCGACGGAAAACCAGTGGAAGATCCTGGTTCTCTAAACGAGTCTGAACGGCGTGCGCTCAAGGTTGACGTTGAAGTTGACAAAGAGCACTGTCCATGCTGCGGGATATGCGAAGCAAAGCTTCCACAAGGCGCAATGCACGTGCGAAAGCTGCTTTCAGGAAAGCTTGCCATCAAATCTGAAAAATGTCCACCGGAATGTACAGACTGTCTGGATGTTTGTCCAATTAATGGCGTGCTCTACCTTTCCGACGATGACAAGAAAGTGCATGCAAACGAAATGTTCTGCGTCTACTGCGGAGCATGCAAGGTCGTTTGTCCAGTTGATGAAGCCCTTGATTTCAAGCGAACTCGCGTTAACCATACACCTGTCCGTTCAGGAGCGTGGAACAAGGCTCTTGAACGGCTGACCTCGCCAACTGACTTGACCAAGGAACTGAAAGCCAAAGGCTCTCTGAAGACAAGAGAATCCGTGAAGAAGAGGATGGGTTTGAAGGGTGAAAAGCATGCCTAGAGGAACTAGGAAGAACGTTGGTACCCCTCGGAAAGAAAGAAAACCTGGACAGAAGAAAGCTGGACCCAAGGCTGAAGGGCCTAGAATCGGAGTCTTTGTCTGTCAGTGCGGTTCAAACATAGCTTCGATAGTAGACGTTGATGCTTTAACAAAGTATGCCCAGACTTTGCCCAATGTGGTGTATGCAGAGAACATGAATTATCCTTGTAGCCGTCAAGGTCAGGACGAGATAATAGTCGCTATAAAGAAAAACAAGCTAGATCGTGTGGTTGTCGCTGGCTGTTCACCGAGGCTTTACGAACCGACTTTTCAAAGCTGCGTGTCTAGAGCAGAGCTTAATCCATGGCTTTTTGAGATGGCAAACATCCGAGAATTCGCATCCTACTGCCACCAAACCACGCCGGAAGAGGCAACCGAAAAAGCAAAAGACACAGTCAGGATGGCTGTTGCCAAAGCAAGGCTTCTCCAAGCACTAAAGCCGATAGAATTGCCTGTGACGAAGAAGGTTATGGTTATCGGCGGAGGAATCGCGGGAATCAACGCTGCCCTAGACTTGGCTGACATGGGTTTCAAAGTCTACATGGTTGAAAAGACCGAAACAATAGGCGGCTACATGGCACTGCTGGACAAGACGTTTCCAACGCTTGACTGCAGCATATGCATCGAAGGTCCAAAAATGGTTGACGTAGGCAGGCATCCCAACATTGAAATAATCTCCTATGCCGATGTTTTGAAGGTCGACGGGTACGTTGGCAACTTCAAGGTGAAAATCCGGAAAAACCCCCGCTACGTCATAGCTGCAAGCTGCACTGGCTGCGGTGAGTGTAGAGACGCGTGCCCTATAGAATATCCGAACTACGCAGACATGTATCTTGGCGTGAGAAAGGCGATATCGATTCCGTTCGATCAGGCTGTTCCGCTCACCCACACGATTAACCGCGACTACTGCATTGAATGCTACAAGTGTGTTGACGCCTGCGGGGCTCGTGAGGCAATAAACTTTGACCAGAAGCCTGAAGAGATTGAGGTTAACGTAGGGGCAATAGTCGTCACGATTGGCTACGGCATGTATGATCCTAAGGATTTGGCGTGGACTGGCTACGGCAGGTTCTCCAATGTTTTCACAGCACTTGAGTTCGAGAGGCTCATACTTGCAGCAGGTCCAACTGGAGGGAAAGTAATTCGGGCTTCAGACGGGCAGAAGCCTCATTCCGTAGCGTTCATCCAATGCGTAGGCTCCCGTGACATCAACAAGTTCGAGTACTGCTCAAGCTTCTGCTGCATGTACACTCTGAAGCATGCAGTCATGCTTAAAGAGAAGTACAGGGAAGCCATCGAGGTTTACGTGTTCTACAACGATATGAGAAGCAACTTCAAGGGCTACGAGGAGTTCTTCAACAGGGCCCAGAAATCCGGAGTCAAATTCGTCAGAGTCAAGCTTGAAAACCGAAGGATAACTGAGGACCCGCAGACCAAAAATCTCACAGTTTTCGGTGAAAACGAAGACGGCAAGCCGGTCTCTGCAGAGGCAGAAATGGTTGTCCTTGCAAATGCAGCCATTCCATCACAGGCAGCTTCTGAACTGGCAAAAATCCTCAACATACCCTTGGGCAAGGACGGATTCTTCGTTGAATGTCAGCCCAAGATCAGACCAACCGACACTGAAGTACCCGGGATTTTCTTGGCAGGTGCATGTCAAGGCCTGAAGGACATTCCTTACAGTGTTGCTCAAGGAAGCGCTGCTGCGGCTCAAGCCGCCTGTGTTCTGAGCAAGGACTCGTGGACGGTTGAGCCACTGGTTGCGAAGGTGAATGAGGAGCTGTGCAGCGGCTGCAGGGTATGTGAATCAGCTTGTGGCTATCACGCGATTAATGTTGAAAAAGTCGGGGACAAGTCCGTAGCCAAAGTTGTTGAAGGCTTGTGCCGGGGCTGTGGAATCTGCAGTTCTGCTTGTCCAATGGACGCTGTGACGATGCCGAACTATTCGGATATCCAGATTGTGGCCCAAATTCAGGCTGTCATGGAAAGGAAGTTGAAGAAGACATGAGTGAGCAGTCTGGTCCAACTCCCCCGGCAAAAGCAGAGGAACCACGCGTAGGCGTCTTCGTGTGTTACTGTGGTCTCAACATTGCTGGCACCGTGGATGTCGAGGAAGTGGCCGAGTACGCGCGCAAACTGCCAAATGTGGTCTACGTTAAGACAAACCGTTACACCTGTGCCGATCCAGGTCAGGAAGAAATCAGAAAGGGCATAAGAGATCACAAGCTGAACCGTGTCGTGGTTGCCGCATGCTCACCTAGGATGCATGAACCCACCTTCCGCAGGACCGTGTCAGAAGCCGGACTAAACCCTTTCGTCTATGAAATGGCCAACATCCGCGAGTTTTCTTCCTGGTGCCATCAGAGTACGCCAAAAGAGGCAACCGAGAAAGCTAAAGAACTCGTGAAGATGGCTGTCGCGAAAGTGAAGCTTCTTGAACCGCTGGACGTCATCGAGGTTCCAGTAACCAACAGGGCGCTAGTCGCAGGTGCAGGCGTTGCCGGCGCAAGTGCTGCTCTTGACCTTGCAGAAATGGGTTATCAAGTCTACCTAGTTGACCGAGCTGAAATAATGGGCGGTCACATGGCTCAGCTCGGCAGGAGCTTTCCAGTCTTCGAATGTTCAAATTGTCCGCAGCAGATTCACTGTCCAAGGTTCTCATGCGTTGCCACAAGAATTGGGGCCGTAGCTGTTCATCCAAGAATCAAACTGCTTGCGTACACGGATGTGAAACACGTCGAAGGCGTCATAGGAAGCTACAAAGTGACGATTGCGAGGAGGCCGCGGTTCGTTGACGAAAACAAGTGCATAAGCTGCGGAAAGTGTTCTGAGGTCTGTCCGGTTGACGCGCTGAACAAGTTTGACGCCGGAATGAGGAAACGCAAAGCCATCTACTTGCCATTCCCGTATGCTACACCCAACACTTACACGATTGACAAAGACACATGCCTGTACTTTAAGGACGGGAGCTGCAAGAAATGTCAGGAAATCTGTCCAGTAGAGGCTGTGGATTTTAAGCAAGAACCCTCAGAAGAGAAGCTTGAAGTTGGCTGCATGGTGGTGGCAACAGGATATGACATCTATGAGCCATACGATCTGCCAAACTATGCCTTCGGCAAACACAAGGACGTTGTAACAGCCCTGCAGCTTGAAAGAATCATAGACACGAACACCCAGATTATTGGAGAGCTTCAGAAACCTTCAGACGGCAGAATGCCTGAGAGCATGACATACATACAATGCGTCGGTTCCAGAGACGTGAACAAGTTCGAGTATTGCTCAGGCTTCTGTTGCATGCTCACACTTAAAAGCGCCGTCTTCCTCAAAGAAAAATACGGCGACAAACTGAAAATCAACGTGTTATACACGGACATGCGTGCCAACAGCAAAGGGTACGAGGAACTGTTCAGGAAAGCTCAGCAGTTAGGCATCAACTTCGTTCGCGTCAAACTGACAAACAGGAATGTGAGTGAAAATCCAGAAACGAAGAAACTCCTAGTTCATGCTGAACAAGAAGACGGTGCACCCGTCGAAGTCGAAAGCGATATGGTCGTGTTGGCAACAGCCGCAGTACCAAGTCAAGGCTCGGAAGAAGTTGCAAGAGTCTTCAACATCAGCCGCGGCAGTGACGGGTTCTTCATGGAAAGTCATCCAAAGCTGAAGCCAATAGACACACCATCAGACGGTGTCTTCGTCGCAGGAGGATGCCAAGGACCAAAAGATGTTCCTTACAGCGTTTCTCAAGGCATGGGAACAGCCGCAAGAGCAGCAACAATCCTTTCCAAACCAACTTACAAAATCCAGCCTATCGTCGCATTGGTCGACCCGGCAAAATGCCGCAACACTAAAGTGAAATGCGGCCTCTGCGCTAAGGCCTGCCCCTACGGCGCTATCAGAGCACCCGAAGGCCAAGTTGCACAGACGATGAGCGCAATGTGTCACGGCTGCGGTACATGCGTCGCCGAATGCCCAGCAGACGCAATAACTCAAAAACACTTCACGGACGCACAGATAGTGTCCCAAATAAGAGCCGCACTGGAAACAAACCCAGAGGGCAAGATACTGGCGTTCCTGTGCAATTGGTGTAGCTACGCTGGCGCGGACCTCGCGGGTACAAGTCGATTTGAATATCCTCCTGTGATAAGGCCTATCAGGGTCATGTGTTCGGGAAGAGTTGACCGTGACTTCATTCTCGAAGCTTTCAGGCTTGGCGCAGGCATGGTAATGGTCGGTGCCTGCCATCTTCCGTACGACTGCCACTACATCAGTGGAAACTACAAGATGAAGGCTAGAATGGACGCACTTGCGCCGATGCTGCAGAAACTCGGCATGAGTCCGGAAAGATTGCGTGTGGAATATGTCTCTGCGGCCGAAGGCATCAAATTCGCAGAAGTTGTAAAGGAAATAACGGCGCAGATGCAAACGCTGGGCAAGGAGAAGATAGAGGCAGAAAACGCCAAGATGCGGCCATTCTTGGAGAACATGCTGAAAAGGAAGGAACAAAAATAGTCTCTGGTCACTCTAGGATGCCTGCATCGACTTAGCTCGTTCTTTGCTATTCTCTGTCCTTCCAGAATTCTCTTGTTCGCAGGTACTGGATTTTGGCTTTCAGGAGATCCATGAAAAACTCGTCCTCTTTGGGATGCATTTTTCCAAGAATTCTGGAGGCTGTTTCCGGGCCTACACCCTTGACTTCCAATGCCATTACTGCTTTTTTCCCGTAGCTTAATGCCAAGTCGGCTGTACGTCTTGCCTGAGCCAGTTCCCTGAGTTCTTCCTCGGACACTTCTTTGCCTTCGCGTCTTCTCTTCAAGACTTCATACACGTGTTCTGCGTCTTGGTTCGGGTTCAGAAGTGCCAAGAGTTTTGAACCGCATTTTCGGCACGCGGGTTGGTCTGGCAGGTTTCTTATTCTCTCTTCGTCAGCCCATTGGCCACACGACATGCACAGCAGCGACGCTGTTCTTGCCTCTATTGCTTTTTTCATTCTGTCTATGTTGTTCAATAACACTTTTTCGGGAGCCATCAGCTCTGACATGTCAGAGAACTTTGCAAGCACGTGATAGGCTAATGGTGTGGGCTTTTCTTGGCTGAACACTGTGCTGACCTTGATTCTTCCGTTGCTTACGCCGCGCATGATCTCCTTGGCTTTCTTAATGTCCACTTTTTCAATCATAGCTTCGCGTAATGTCTCATCCAGAATCGGCGTGTTTCCAAACCGTTTGGGCAGCTGACTTAACCGTTCGTAACTCATGGTCTTTCCGCGTGGCAAGGCTCCAAATCGTTCAGCCACGAACTTCATTTTGTAGGAAAACGGAAACTTCGACTCCAAGTATGCTGCAAAAGCCTGTTCTGTCTCTTGAACTGTAAGGCTGAACAGACGTGCACACATATTTTCAACTTCCTGTCGCGTCAGCTTCCTAGGCGTCTCAATCAGCATGTGGTAACCGTCGTTCCACCAGCCGACGATGACTTCCCTGTCAGACAAGACAGAGTCGAAGATGCAACCCAAGGTACGATTGACCATCTCACCAAAGCATGCGTGGATTATCAGGAACTTGTCAAAACCTTCAACGACAATGTGCTTGTCGGTTGGCAACGGTGCTCCTTGTTTCAAGTGCTCTTCAACTTCTTGAACCGTGCTCAACAATGTAGACTTGTCTGTTGAAAATTCCCCTGCCAGTCTCTCTGCTGCAGTCTCAGCTTTTCCGGTTTCCTTCAGTGTTTTTACGATTCTTCCTCGCAGTTGTCCAGTTTCCTGGGCAAGCTCGAACGGAACAGGCAGCATCTCGCCGTCCCAGCCTGGAACTGCCGCCAAAGGATCTTCTGAAGGCACGACGTAAACCGTCCCTGTTTCCCCTTCAATCTGAACAATCCGCCAAACGTGCCCTTTGACGATGAAGTTCAATCCGACGCGGGCTTTCAACGCCATGAACTCGTCGCCCAAGGTGGCGATTTTCCTGTCTGAAATCACGTTGACTATCGGGTAACGTCTTTCGTCAGGAATCATCGACAGATTTTCGTAGTAGTACTTTCGACTGTTACGGCCTTTTCTCAAACCCTTGCCTTCTTGGTCAATCCTTATTTCCCCAAGACGTTCTAAAAAGCATACTACGTCCCAAAGAAGCTTTTGTGAAAGCTTCCGATAGGGATAGGCCCGCCGTAGCAGAGCCAAAAGCCCCTTCAAACTCACCGTCGCTTCGTCCATTACTGTTCCAACAATCTGGTGCGCTAGAACGTCCAAGGCGCTTTCATGGATCAAAACATGTTCAAGCCTGCCCGCTTGAGCACTTTTTATCGCTGCAACAGATTCAAGCGTGTCATCTGGAAAGGCCGTGATGATGACGCCTTCGGAGAGCATGTCCAAACGATGACCGCTGCGTCCCACTCTCTGGATTAGGCTGCTAACCTGTCTAGGCGAGAGGTACTGAATAACGAGGTCAACCCTGCCGATGTCGATTCCAAGCTCCAAAGTGCTCGTGCAGACAATCGCCTTCAGGTCGCCTGTTTTGAACTGATCCTCAATCTGTGCGCGTTCCTCTTTCGACAGAGAACCGTGATGCACG
Organism: Bathyarchaeia archaeon; assembly: GCA_049516875.1. GTDB lineage: Archaea > Thermoproteota > Bathyarchaeia > Bathyarchaeales > Bathycorpusculaceae > JBEKCD01. The sequence continues at coordinate 146,300 of JBEKSS010000002.1, forward strand.
GCAATGTCTCTGCGTCCAAGCTGATTGAATCTGTAGCCCAGCATCTCGGCGACGGTTCTGCTGTTAACAAAAATCAACGTTGACTCGTGGCTGTCGACGAGCTCTCTCACCCGTCTGATCCTTGCAGCCGCTTCAGGCGACGTGTTGAGCGTTCGAGCCAAATCATAGTCTGCTTCAACAGGGACAGGATTCTCAACGTAGTAGCGGTAACCCTTGGGCAACACGGCTTCTACGATTCTGATGCTTCTCTCAGTTCCGGCAAGAAGCTGCGCAACTTCATCCGGATTACCTACTGTGGCTGACAAGCCGATTCTTTGAAACTCCCTCCCGACAACCTCCCGTAGTCTTTCTAAAGCGACTGCAAGTTGAACCCCACGTTTGCTGGAGGCGAGTTCATGCACCTCGTCCACAACAACATACTGGACGCCGCGCAAGTGCTGCTTCATGCGCGAACCCGGAAGAATCGCTTGAAGAGTCTCAGGCGTTGTGACAAGCATGTCAGGGGGAAAGACTGCTTGTCTTCTTCGAAGCTTCAGATCAGTGTCTCCATGCCTGACCTCGATTGAGACACCGAGTTTGGAAGCCCAGAATGATAGGCGCTTCAAAAGGTCACGGTTCAAAGCCCTTAAAGGTGTAACATAAAGTACAGCTATTCCCTTTCTTGACACCTGCTGAACCAGTTTGGAGAAAATGGGAAGAAGAACAGCCTCGGTTTTTCCGCTTCCAGTGGGCGCAAGCAATAGCACGTTATCCCCGGCAAGGATGGGCGAAGCCGCCATCTTCTGCGGCAGAGTTGCTTCTGAGAAGCCAATCTCGCTTAATGCTGAACGAACAGGTTTTGCGAATAGGCTGAAAACCTCGGAATTCGAGGGTTTTTCACGCATTTCTTACAAGCCACAAGACCTTTTGTTAAACGTCCTTCTTAATCTTGGTGAGAGCGGATACGAAAGTACAAGCCCTGCTTCTTCCCGATATGGGATAGAAACTTTTTCCTTGAACTTGCCTCTGGAAAGCAGGTTGCCGAGCTCTTCTGCTAAGACCTCTTTTCTGGAACAGAAGATGACCTCGTTCATACCGTTTGTCCACACGGTCAACCCTCTCGTTTTCCCCTTGTGGAGCAAGTGAAGGAATGAGTCTTCTTCGCCCAGCTGCAGCATGGCTATGGCGCTTGAACCCTGAAGGGCACAGAAGAAGGAGTACAATGCTTCCGTCACATCTTCTTTCTCGCTTAGTATCTCTTCGAAAAAGTGGGGGATGACTTCTGAATCGATGAGTTCAAACTTTTCTGATTTAAAAACGTGCGCGTTGCCCAACGTCTTTCTGATCTCCTTGTAGTTCTCAACCTTGCCGTTGTGGACTGAGACAACGGTTAACTCTGGCTCCCTTTCAACAACGTACGGTTGTGCTGTCTCTTTGTACTTCGCCGTCTTCATGAATTCTGGGCTGGGCATCCGCACATGGCCAATCAACACAGAAGCCTCGTCAACCTTCACCGTCTCTGCTAATCTCTTGGCAGGAGAATCCCTGACCTTTCCAACCTTTTCAACCAAAACGTTGCCGTCCTCCAAGAGCAAAGCCACGCCCGCCCCGAAGCCTCCAACAGGTCGCGGTTCCTGAGGGTACTGATGAACCTCTAGTTCCTGAAGAACTTTGCAGACCCTGATAATGGGCAAGGGCTTCTTCAGAGCAAATCCGAATATGCCGCACATCCTGCAATTCCTCCACCCAATTCTTTGTCTCTCTCAAAGGACTCTTCTCAGTCAGTCAAAACTAAACCTTTCGGTGAACACCTTTCTTCGATTTCCAATCGCAGCCCGTGTTGAACACGATTAGCACGCATTTTTCAGCCCGCTTTCAGCCTAAGGCACCCGGCTGAAATCGGAAGAAAGGACCAATCAGACCAAAACCTTGAAATCGTCTCGTGAGTAACATTGTTTGGACGATGAGGTCATCGAGGTACGGAGACGCTGTTGGCGAATGATCGCTTTTTCCGCTGCTGAGTCCAAAAATGGAAGACAATCGTTGTTAGCTTGAAACGCTCTCAAGAGTAGACAGAGTGTCGAGACCTCTGTGTTGTGTAAATAAAGAAAGGGGAGAGAGGAGGAGGTTAACGTTCTGTCGGTCCGGTGATGTAGGCCCAGACGCTTACGAGTGCAACTGTTAGCAAGGCTCCAGCGAATCCCGACAGCAGGTACCTTGAGCTGATAAACGCTGGCAAGATAGTTGCGAGTGCAGGAATCGCGTATGTCGCGGTCAAATCTGCAATCATTCCGGCAAAGAATCCCAAGATTGCCACAAAGACGAAAATTTTTAACCTTTCACCCATTTGATTCACCTTTTTGAATAGGAATTAATTCAAGTCTCTTTTTAGTCTAACTTACACTTTTATGTCTATTCTCGGAAAACCGCGAACATACCCTTTTAGTTGGAAAATTAAAGCCCAAAACTGTTTCCGCCAGGACATATAGCTCCACATATATACCTGCATGTTTTCACCATGTTAACAATGTATAAGATTCTTCCACGCGACCTTTGGTCTCTGGAGGTAATTAACTTGTCAGAAAGGTTTAGCAAAAAATGGGAAACAAGAAGAGAAGAGCAACCCTTCACAAACCGTGTAAAAGAGGCAGTTAAGCCACCAGGCCCACTGAAACCACGCTTAGACTTCGCTGTTCGACGCATAGAACTGCAAGTTCAGAAACTGGACCAAGCCACAGATAGATTCGGCCAAAGGGACAAGACAATCTTCGCAAGGATAGTAGACGCATACACCAAGCATGACACCTCGCGAGCAAACGTTTTTGCCAACGAGCTGTCAGAGATACGCAAGATGGAGAAGCTCATCATAAACGCAAGACTTGCACTCGAACAGATAGTGTTAAGATTACGCACCGTATCAGAACTTGGAGATGTAGTGTCAACACTAGGCCCAGCAGTCGGCGTCTTGAGATCTGTCAGAGCTGGACTGGTAAGCGTTTTCCCCGAAGCAGAGAGCGAACTCGGCGAAATCGGCAACATGCTCAGCGGAATAATGATGGAAGCAGGAACAGGCTCAGGAATGACGTTGAACTTTGACAACGTGAACGAAGATGCAACTAAAATTCTCACAGAGGCAGCGACAGTCGCAGAACAAAGAGTCAAAGAGAAGTTCCCAGACCTGCCACCAGGAATGCCAGGATTACCAGCAACACCACTAGGCGAAAAATCCTCGACGGAAACTTCGTAAACATAGGGGACGAAAAAAATGTCACAAAACCCCAACCTTTTTCTTTCCGTAGGAAAAAAAATCAACGACGAGTACGGACGTGTGATAGGAAAGATAACCTCTTTTGCTGTGACCCCGAGTGGAAAATTTGACGGCGTCTTCGTTGAACTGGGCGATGGTAGATTTCTAAAGCGATGCGTGGATAACCTAAAGTTTGACGGTTCTGAAATAACCCTCATCTCCAACATAAAAGCACAAGCAGGCATACTGAGCGACCAGATCCCCCTGATTTGGCGCAAAGATCAAGCTCTCAAGGACCTCTCTGAGAAGAAGAAAATATCAAAAGAACTCTACACAGAGCTGCACAACAACTTCGACGGAGTTCTAACTCAGCTGAAAAGCGAAGCTCAGACTTTGAAAGAGGAAATAGAAGACGAAATCGCAAAATGCAGCGAAGAAATAAAGGCTCTAAACTATGCCTTGGTCAACCTCGAAATCGAGCACGAAATAGGAAAAGTCGACAACCAAGGCTATGAAACCGCCTTCTCGATGATTCAAGAAAACATCAAACGAGTACACATGGAGAAAACCGATCTAGAACTAACGACCAGCAAGCTTTCCAGCATACTGTTAGGTGACGCTTCCAAACCTGCTGAACAGACCAAAGGCAAGGTAACCGAAACGCTGAAAGGGCTTGCTTCAGGGCTTCCAGAACCGCCTGTATTCGTTTATGTGAAGGAAATCGGAAAAACCGGGATATAGACTGGGAAAAGAGAGTAGCTGGCGGAGGGAAGAACCATCAAAGGATTTATCCATTTGAGCCCTCCACCTCTCCGCGAAACAGCCGTCAGGTCAATTCATGTGCTGAGAGTCGAACACAACAAGCTTGAACAGGCAAGTTACAGGCTTAAAGAGAGAGACAAAATCCTTTTTCAAACGTGCGTCGGAGCTCTCAAAGCGAAGAACAAAGACCGCGCAGCAATCTGCGCCAACGAAATTGCAGAAGTCCGGAAGCTCATAAACTTCCTTTTCAATGTAGAACTAGCAATTGAACGGGTAATCCTTAGACTAGAAACTATAAAAGAGCTGAGCGAAATAGTCATCGACCTCAAACCCGCGTTGAAGCTTCTTCAAAACGTCTCACAAGAACTGTTCCAATTCTTGCCAGATGTCTCGTCTGAACTAGGCAAAGTCAACGACACGATAAGCGAGACGCTCTACTCAACTAAGATAACAGCCGACGAATCGGTGATTCCGGTAAACCGCAAGACGCCTGGAGGCGAAGAAGTACTAAGCGAAGTCTCAAGCTTTCTTGAACAAAGAATATCCAGAGATCTTCCTGAGCCGCCTGCTGCTCACAAAGTCCCAGATAATGAACGAGCTACGTTGGAAGAGATGCTTGCGTTAGCAGCAACCAATTGCTCGGAAACGAAGACTTGCAAAGTCTCTGAAGAGTCTGGAAGAGATTCTTCTCAAACCCTCATTTCTTATAAGAAATCCGAGATCAAGGAAATCTCTTTGAAAGTTGAAAATCCTCAGTTGGAGGATGTTCTTCTCGATTACGTAAGAAGGAGCAACGGACAAATCGACCTTGAACGTTGCTCGGTTGACTTGGAAACCTCAAACGAGGATATTGAGAAAGCCCTCGAAAGTTTAGGGTCGAAGGGAAAAATAAAAATTGAATTGAAAGCAGGAGAATGAAAATTATGAGTGCATCCCAAGAGCTTGAGAAATCTGCAACCAACTTTGCCTTGGAAGCAGTGCGCCTAGATAAGCAAGGAGCAAAGGGCATGGCAATAACTACGTATCAAAAGGCCATAGAAAGCCTTTTGCAACTCGTCCAACTCTACCCCGAATACAGCTTGAACAAGGTTTACATACAAAGAGCAATCGCCTATCAAGAACGAATCAAAGCAATACAAGGCGCCGTAACATATTCAGAACCGCGGCCCGAAGCCAGATGCAACGGCGTTGAAGGAGAAACCAAGACTGAAGGCGGAAAATCAAGCTATGAAGAACTTATAGTAACGGAGAAACCAAACGTAAAATGGGAAGGAGTCGTCGGGCTTGATCCCGCTAAGAAGGCTGTAAAAGAAGCCATAGTCTACCCAGTTCAGCGACCAGACCTGTTCCCGTTAGGTTGGCCAAGAGGTATTTTGTTGTTCGGGCCGCCAGGCTGCGGCAAAACCCTGCTGGCCGCTGCGGTTGCCACGGAAATTGAGGCAAACTTCGTCTCGATAGATGCGGCCTCAATAATGTCCAAGTGGCTGGGAGAGGCTGAACAGAACGTGGCCAAACTTTTCGGTTCGGTCAGGAAATCCGCGTTGGAAGGCAAGGCGGCCATAGTGTTCATCGACGAACTGGACTCTATGATGGGCAAACACTCGAGCGAGGTCGGTGGCGAAATCAGGGTCAGGAACCAGTTTCTGAAAGAAATGGACGGAATCATGGACAAAGGCAAGAACCTGCACGTTTACGTCATCGGAGCGACTAACAAGCCGTGGGATTTAGACTGGGCCTTCATCAGAAGGTTCCAGAAAAGGATTCTGGTGCCTCTTCCAGACCACCACACGCGATTAATGATGTTCAAACTCTACACGACCAATCTGCAACTGGCACCTGATGTTGACCTACATGAGTTGGCCCGGCTTTCGGAAGGCTTCTCGGGAAGCGACATCAGAGATGTCAACCAATCGGCACAACTATCACTCATAGGTGAATTCTTCGAGTCTGGAAAAGCGAACGACAAACAGGCCAAACCACGGGCTCTGACGATGGATGACTTCAGACAGACACTGGAAGAGAGAAAACCCAGTGTCTCCCTCGACATGCTGGCGCTGTATAACAGATGGTTTGAGGCCTTCAAGGCGCTTTAGCAGGAGATGATGACAGAGTACGTAACAGGAGCATGTTGAAACACAGGGTGGAAAGGTTCGGAGAATTACCTTAAGTTTTTGGAGTATCTCCTTTCTCCCATCTCCCCCTCAGATAATATCTCCAAACCCCACAAACCTAGATGCAACATGACTCGTGTTACAACTTTTTTCTAACTGCTTTTTCAACTATATCAGCGATTTCTTTGCCATGCTTGAGTACGTCTATGTACGGAATCTTCATGTTCGCTTTTCCAGGTGAGTATGGTCCTGTGAAGGCCAATATTGGCCTGAAGACTTCAACTGCTTCTTCAATGTCTTTCGCGGATTCTGCAACCACAATCTTGTGTACACTCTTATCTTCTGCCACGAGTTTTTTGAATCCTTCTAGGAAAACTATGTCGCTGCCTTTACATCTCTGCAAAATCTCTTTCATGGAGAGGTGTGTACGAGTTTTCTCTATAGTAGCGATCTCACCGGCCGATGCTGCAACGACCATCTTGGCCCCTGATTGAGCGTAACGCCACGTGTCTTTTCCTTCCGTGTCAATCGTGAAATTTGACTCTGAGACGTGTTTAGCTACCGCAATCCTGTAACCTCTCTTGGAAAGCTCTCTTATCAAGATCTCTATCGTGGTGGTTTTTCCAGATTTCTTTCCACCTACAACCCCGACAACTGTTGCCCTCAAGTGCTGCGCACCTCTGTTTGCCCCATTTCTTCCATGAAAACTCTTTTCAGCACGTTCTTGTCTATTTTCAGCTTCTGCGAGAGATCTCTTGACCATCGTAGGTAGGCTCTGAAGAGGCTTTGAAATATCTCCGCCTTTTCTTTGTCAGACAACTCTTTTTCTTCGGCAAGTAGCAATGCAAACCACTTTCCAGCGCTCGAAAGCTGATAGGCTTTGACCCAAGTAATACGTCCGCTTCTCTCAGTTTTCTCCATTTTCTCGCTCAATATCCTAAGCTTAGTCAGTGACTTCAGATTTTCGATGACGGTTTTGTTTGAGTAAGTCAGCGTCTTCACAAGGTCTCTTTGGTAAATCTTGTTCGAAATGCCCTGTCTGAGTGAGAATTTCAGTATATCAACAGCCGCTTTTGAACCGAAGATGGCGCTCAGAACTTTGATCTTGTGTTCGGATGGAAGAAAAACTACATAGGGATGTAAGTTCTCGCTCAATTCTGCTCACATCAGATTGCTGTAGTTTGCTCTTGCTTTAAACGTTATTGCCTTGTGCAATAGGTTTTTGTGGCACTCTAGTCTCATCATATCGAGGTGCTCTGAACGAACCTGAAAAGTTGGATTCCCACGGACGGAGATACTTTCACAACCAAAGAGGGGTTCATATTCAACGTTTTCGGATATGAACATCCTGCCAACCGGGTTTTCGCATTTCTGAAATACATCCCAGCTGCGATGAAAAATCTCTTCGACATCGAATACTTGGAGAACACTTGGAACCTTGAAAGGCAAAAACTCTTTCGAGCCGAGAAACTCTACACCGCACAGAACTATCAGACTTTCTTAGGAACTTTTCGGAAGAGCTTCCCAGACTATGTGTACTATTGTCCCTTCAGAAGAAAAGAGGTCATCAGCGCGCCATTGGACTCCGTCAAAAACATCTTTGTTCCCAGAGACTGTTTGCATCAGCTGACCCAACTTGAAACCAAAGACGATTTACAAAGGACGACGTTAGGTCTTGTTGATTTGCTGTCAACCGAATCAGGCATTGGCTTAGAAGATTTTGGAGTCCACGGCTCTGTGGCCTTGAACATGCACACGTCAAAGTCAGACATAGACCTAGTGGTCTATGGAGAGCAGAACTTTCGTGTGTTAGAAGCAACCATAAACAGACTCGTTGGCGCCGGCAGGTTGAGCTACAAGTTCAGCAACCGCTTGGATGCGGCTCGGCGATACAAAGGAAGATACGTGAACAAGATTTTCATGTACAACGCAATTCGCAAACCTGAAGAAAAAAAACAGAAATACGGACAGCTACAGTATACCACCGTAGCCCCTGTCAGCTTTACGTGCAAGGTTGAAGACGACAGCGAAGCGATGTTTAGGCCAGCTATCTACAAAATCAGGGACTGCGACCCAGGGGACGCACGTTCGGCACTGTGCGAAAACAAGGTTCCAGAGACTGTTGTTTCAATGATTGGCTGTTACCGCAACGTTGCCAGGCGAGGCGACACTATCAGGGTTTCAGGGATGCTGGAGCGTGCGGAAAACGTTGAAACAGGGCAAGTCTTCCATCAGGTCGTAGTGGGAACAGGCATCAGCGAGGAAGAGCATGTTTGGCCGCTTTGAAGCTGAGAGATCGCGATGCAATCGTCACTGAGGAAGGCCTAGTTTTTAGGGTGTTCGGCTATTCACACCCGTTCGACGCCTGTTTTTGCGACGCTGAATATGCACCCGCAGTAGTCTTTAGATCTGGTAATCCTAAGGCGTTCAGAAACCAAGGGCTGAATGTTTTCTACAAGTTTTATGAGGATGAAGGCTGGAAACTTGTTGAAAACAGTTTTCCGCAGTACATGATTCTGCACGAAATGCTTCAGAAGAAAGTCATCGGCGTCAATCATCGTGCCATCAGCGAAGTTCGAAAGCCTGAAAGAGAGCTTAAGAAACTGATTCAAACCGAACCTAGGGATAGTCTTCTTGCAGCGATGCGGAACGTCTTGGACATTGCAGTGAATCAGTGCGGTCTGTCGGTTGAGAACTTTGGCGTGTTCGGGTCGCTGCTTCATGGTTTCTATCACCCTGAGTTTTCGGACATTGATCTCATCGTATATGGTAAGGGAAACGTTGCGCGGCTGCGCAAAACACTGCAGGAATTGTACGAAGCCAAGTCTTCTCTCCTTCGGAACGAGTTTGAAACTGACGAGTCCATAAAGGGTAAGGTGTGGAGATTTCGTAACTTCACTCCAGAGGAATTCTTGTGGCATCAGCGAAGGAAACTCGTCTATTCGCTGTTCGACAGCAAGGAAAGTGGAAGGACGATAAAAACAGAGTTTGAACCGGTAAAAGGTTGGAAAGAGATATGCAACGAGTACAGCCCTCAGACTAGGATTTTGCAGCGAAGCTGGGTTAGGATGTTAGCGCGGGTGAGCGATGACAATGACGCACCGTTTATTCCGTCGGTTTATCACATCGAACCTTTGAAAATTCTTGAGGGCGGAAGGCAGGCTCAACAGGTCAAGCGAATCATTTCTTACATGGAAGAATTCCGAATGCAAGCTTTCAGAGACGAGACCATCTACGTCGAAGGAAACCTTGAAGAGGTCATCGGTAACAAGGACGACTTCTTCCAAATAGCGTTGACCTATTGCCCAAGATATTATGAGCAGGTTCTCAAAATAGCAGGGATCTGAAGCGTTTCTCTATGTGTGTGCTCGGATGCCCTACCCCCGGTCTACTATATGATCCAAATATGCTTTTGAGAAAGTCAAAGCTATTGTTGAGTCTTCTTTGCAAGCGTGCGCCTCTGAATTACAGTCGAAGAAAGATTCATTACTTCAAAATGAATTGGTGCTTCAAGACCATGTAGTCTGAGTGATTTCCTCCGATTAGTAGTCTAAAGTGCTCCTCGTTTTGCCTTCGGTCTGTCACACGTTCGACTTTTCCCCGTGCCACGACAGTCTCGCCTTTTCTGGCTTGTTCACAGAATCTTCCTCTAAAAGAGGTGATTTCCTCGATGCGTTCAATTCTCAAGCCTTCGTGTGACTTTGCGTTTTCGATCTTGTAGGTGCATGGGGTAAACGTTGATTCCGAATCGTCGATGACTGTGGCTTCAATTTTCGCGTTGCCGATGTTCTCGTATTGTACATCACCGTAATTCTCGTCAATTTCATTCCAGTTTTTCACGAAGCGGACAAAATAATCGGTTCCGATGAATTTGCCTTGCATCACTTTCCTCGATTCAGTTCGTAGGAAGTCTTCGAAGCCTGCTGCAGTATCCTTCGAACGGAAATCGAACAACACTCTCAGATCCTGCTGTGTGTAAGGCTTGACGGATCCGTGCTTGTTGTTGAACATGCTTCTCAGCACAGAATAGACTCTCGTGCAGTTTTTCGAACCATAAACTACAGGATCAATATCTGACTCTAGCTTGTGAAGCTCAACCATGATGGAGCCCGAAATCCCCAGCGTACTCCAGGGGATGCCCGCAGTTTCCTTCAAGAGCTCCGCAAGCTGCAGCGCCTTACTCTGAAGCGGATCCAAATCGTTAGAACTGCGCATTTCCTGAAGCTTCTCATCAGGTTTGTAGTGCTTTTTTACCTTATCAACCGGAACTTCGCACAACGTCTCGTCAAAAACAGGGTCATAAACAAGGTAAGTCGGAAACTTATCTTTCAACAGCGCATATCTTTTTGAAAGAGAATACACCTTGTCAAAAGACTTTCCTTCTCTTGTTCTCATGCCTTTCTCGTCTGGGAAATAGCGAATAAAAGCCACGACGCGACTGGCAGGGTGAACTAGGCCTTTGACGTCGAAAATCAGGTTCTCATCAGTTTCTATCAGATCGCCTTCTCGAGCCTTCATTCACTTATTCCGCCATAATCCAACAGTGTTATCGACTTCATTATAAACAGAACGCCATTGATGTTTGCAACTTTTACATAGCGCTATCCATGGTCATCAACTTCAAGATTATTCCTCTCGCGATCTGGCGGCAAGTTTAATTTGTTGGAACGTGTAGCATTAGAATCTCCAATTGAAGGCGTTAACCAGTTGCATTGAATAATTAGGATTGACTTTAAAGGAGCTTCCAAGCTTTAGTGTAGAATGGTTAAGCTGTGGTCGAGGGATGGATGTAAGTTCGAAGCTGAAGGTTACTTTGCTGACGGGGCGAACGATAGAGCAGGGTGTGAGCAAAGAGCGTGGGAAAGCTTCGGAAGATTATTTTGAGAGTGTTGCGGTTTGTTATATTGACCCTGAGGATCTGAAGAGACTTGGGATGAGAGAAGGAACCAATGTTCGTGTTTCAACAGATTATGGCTCTGTGATTCTTAAAGCCTTGAAGTCGCCAAGAGGGCCACATCCAGGCGTCGCTTTCATTCCTTACGGTCTATGGGCAAACGCGGTGGTCAGTCCGGAGACGGACAGCATAGGAATGCCTTCTCTAAAGGGGATCCCGGCGGAAATCACACCCGCAACTGATAAGGTTGTTCTCAGCTTAAGTGAGCTTCTTAGGGAGCAGTTTGGGAAGGAGTAACATGCCGATTGCAAAGGCTGTAACTTGTCCGGTCTGTGGAAGTCTCTGCGACGACATAGAGCTGAGAATCAAGAACAGAAGGATTGTCCAGGTCAAAAACGGCTGTTCAATGTGCGAATCGAAATTCTTGGGTTACAGTGGACACAGGCTTTTGAAGCCACTTATCCGAAAGAACGGAATACTCGTTGAAGCGCCTTTCAAGGAAGCCCTTGCCAATGCCGCTGAAGTTCTCGCTGAAGCAAACTATCCAGTCCTTTACGGTTGGAGTTCCACAAGCTGCGAAGCCACACGCGTGGGTATCGAACTGGCCGAAGAGGTTGGAGGGGTAATTGACAACACTTCAACCGTGTGCCATGGCCCTTCAGTCTTAGGCATTCAAGACGTTGGCATTTCATCGTGCACGTTGGGGCAGATAAGGCACAGGGCGGATCTCGTCATCTATTGGGGAAGCAACCCGTGGAGTGCTCATCCACGACACATAGAAAGGTACACAACATTGTCAGAAGGTAAGTTTGAGAGAAGCGAATGGAAATCTTACGTCACAAAAACCAAGGCCGCGACAGCGAGGAAAAAGGTTGATAGTGCTCTGCGACAAGTGTCGCCAAAGAAGAAGCCTTACATCCCATTGACCGCCGTTGAACGCGGACCCTGTCCTGCAATTCTGAAAGCTGGCAGAAAACTGATAGTAATAGATGTTAGAAAAACTAGAACGGCAGAAATCGCGGACTATTTTATTCAGGTTGAACCCAACAAGGACTATGAACTTCTCCAAGCCTTCAGAGCTCTGGTTCGAGATCAAGAAATAGAAACTGACAAAGTTGCTGGAGTGCCAGTAGAGTATTTGGAAGATGTCGCTGAGGCGATGATCAACTGCAATTTTGGAGTAATCTTCTTCGGGCTTGGGCTAACAATGAGCAAGGGTAAGTCGCGGAATGTCGACGCAGCTCTCTCCTTGACTCGCGACTTGAACGCTCGCACCAAATTCGTCATAATGCCTATGCGGGGCCACTTCAACGTTTCAGGGGCAGACACGGTTTTCCTGTGGCAGACAGGTTATCCCTACGCCGTCGACTTTTCTTCAGGCTATCCAAGATACAACCCTGGAGAAACCTCTGTCATCGATGTTCTCCTACGTAAAGAATCAGACGCAGCTCTGGTAATCGCTTCAGACCCAGTTTCGAACTTCCCAAGAAAGGCTGCCGAACATTTAGTTAACAACCCACTGATAGCCATAGATCCCCACATGAACGCAACAAGCCAGATGGCTGACATCGTTTTTCCCTCGGCCTTCGTGGGAATAGAAGCAAGCGGAACAGCCTACCGCATGGATCACGTGCCCCTTCCACTCAAAAAAGTCGTTGAACCTCCCAAAAGAGTACTTTCGGACGAAGAAATCCTGAGAAGAATGCTCCTAGAGGTCAGGAAAGTAAAGAAGAGAAGAAAACTGAACCAAGGTGGAAAGTGAATGGAGCTTCTGGTGAAAAACGGCTTCGTCTACGACCCTCTTAACGGTGTTAATGGCGAAAAGATGGACATCGCTGTCAAAGATGGCAGAATCGTTGAGAGCGTCAATGAGCGAAAGGCAAAGAAGATTAATGCTTCTGGAATGACTGTGATGCCTGGCGGTGTGGACATCCACACCCACATTGCCGGCTCAGAAGTCAACACTGGGAGGCTTTTGAGGCCTGAAGATCACTTCAAGGATTTTGAATGCAAAACATCAGTGACGAGGGCTGGCGTCGGCCGTTCGATTCCTTCGACTTTCACCACCGGCTACCGCTACTCCAGAATGGGGTACACTACGACAATGAATCCTTCGATGCCTCCTTTGGAAGCGAAGCACACGCATGAAGAGTTGAACGACACTCCAATGCTTGACAAGGCCTCTTACCCGCTTCTTGGCGACTGGTGGTTCGTGCTCGAATACCTGGCTCAAGGAAAAATCAAGGAATGCGCAAGACACATCGCATGGATTATGAGTTCAACGAAAGGATACGCCATAAAAATCGTCAACCCCGGCGGATTGGAAGCTTGGGGCTTCGGCCACAACGTCAAGGGTCTGGACGATCAGGTTCCCTATTTCTGTACGACACCACGAGAAATCATCCGTGGGCTGTGCAAGGCGAACAAGCTTCTGAACCTGCCTCACACGATTCATGTCCATGCAAACAACCTCGGAAAGCCGGGAAACTACACAACCGCCCTAGAAACTTTGAAGTGCGTCGAGAACCTGGCAACTGAAGACAAGCCAGTTATTCACTTAACACACTGCCAATTCAGTGCATTCAAGGGCGACGACTGGAGAACATTGGAGTCAGGAGCAGAAGAGATTGCAAACTACATGAACGGTCACTCTCACGCGACCATGGACATGGGTCAAGTAATATTCACGGACACGACAACGATGACTGCTGACGGCCCGTTCCAATACGCGCTGTACGGACTCACGGGGAACAAATGGGTAAACCATGATGTGGAAACCGAGACAAGCGGGGGCATCGTGCCTTTCCGCTATCATCGCAAGAGCTACGTTCACGCGGTCCAATGGTCCATCGGCCTGGAGCTGGCTTTACTCATCAAAGACCCCTGGAAAATCTTCATGACGACAGACCATCCTAACGGGGGGCCTTTCACGGCTTATCCAAAGATTATCGCTTGGCTCATCAGCAAAAAAGCGAGAGAGGCAAGCTTGAAGAGAATCAACGCGCGAGCGCGCAGCCGAAGCCTTCTACCGTCAATAAATCGTGAGCTGAGCCTCTACGAGATTGCAACGGTGACCAGGGCCGGGCAGGCCAGAGCATTGGGTCTGAAGAACAAGGGGCACTTGGGCGTCGGAGCGGACGCTGACATAGCGGTTTACAATGTGAACCCTGAAACAACCGATATTTCAAGGAAGTACAGAACCGTCAGAAAAGCGTTCAGAAGGGCCGCCTACACTGTTAAGGGTGGAGAACTGGTTGTCAAGGACGGCGCGATTCTCAAACATGTTGACGGCGGTACGATGTGGCTTGACGTAAGAGTCTCTGAACCGGCAAAAATAACAGGCGACATGAAGAGAAGGTTCAAAGAGTACTGGACAGTTGAGTATGAAAACTATCCCGTAAACGAAGATCACCTCAGAGGGTTGGACCCAATAACCGTGAAGGCTCGTGTCTAAATGATAAGCCTGCGCCCTCTAAAGGATTTCAGGTTTCCAGTCCTGGCCGGGTGCATAAACCCCGATGGTTTTCAAGGAAAGACACTGAATGAAATAGAGACTTTGCAGGTTTGGGAAGGGAACAAACAGAAAAAACTCGGTGAACTCTTTAAGATTGACGAAGTCAAAACGGAAAACCAACCTGACAATCCGGCTGTAACGGTCTACGGCGACGTTAGCAAGGTTCGAAGAATCGGGTTAGGAATGAAGGGCGGAGAGATAACAATCAACGGCGACGCCGGAATGCATTTGGGCGAAGAGATGAAGGGCGGCAACATCACCGTTCACGGAAACACTGCAGGATGGACGGGGTCGATGATGAAAGCAGGCACAATAGAGATTTTCGGAAGCGCCGGCGACTACCTAGGCGCTCCGTACCGGGGAAGCACCGAGGGCATGCACGGAGGAAGAATGATTGTCCATGGAAATGTTGGAACCGAAGCAGGAGCCAACATGAAGAAGGGCATAATCAAAATCTATGGCAGTGCGGGTCAATTCGTAGGCTTCCGTATGCATGACGGGACAATCTACGTTCAAGGAGACTGTGAAGGAAGAGCAGGAGCATGCATGGTAGACGGCAAAATCGTAGTTGGAGGGCACCTGGAATCTGTTCTCCCCTCATTCACTATAGACGGCATCAGAGCGAAGGTCAAGATTGAAGAAAACGAAGTGGCCGAAGGGCCCTTGTACGTTTTTCTCGGAGACCTTGTGGAAAACGGAAACGGCAAACTTTATGTCTCCAAAGAGAAGAATCCACATCTAAACTCTTACGAAAAATTCCTCTGAGGAGAAAGCCTTGATGAAAAAACCCTTGAGCGTAAATCGCCTAGCGTGGAAACTGCTGGATGAACTCGTTGAAAACGCAGATCTCTACGGAGTCAAGGTCGAAGAAACGGAATCGGGAACCACCATAATCGACGCAGGAGTGAATGCGAGGGGAGGTTTTCAGGCAGGAAAGATTGTCACCGAAATATGCATGGGAGGATGCGGAAAAGCCGAAATAGCCTGCCGAGGGTATGGAGACCTAGACCTTCCGTCAATACAAATCTACTCAGACCATCCGGTCATCGCAACTTTAGGCTCACAGTATGCTGGGTGGCAAATAAACGAAGAAGGCTACTTCGCAATAGGCTCAGGGCCGGCAAGAGCATTGGCGCAGAAGCCGAAGGACATCTACGGAGAAATCGGGTACAAGGACGATTTCAACAGAGGAGTCGTAGTTCTTGAGACTGACAAGTGTCCGCCCGCGAATATCGTGGAGCGCTTTGCAAAAGACTGTAAGATATCACCTCAAAATCTGGCAATAGTGTTGACTCCGACAGCCAGCCTAACCGGAGCAACGCAAGTGTCAGGCAGAATAGTCGAAACAGGGATCCACAAGCTCAGAAGACTCGGACTAGATGCTAATGTGATCATCTACGCTTCTGGATATGCGCCAATTTCCCCTATCCATCCGAAGTTCGCGAGGGCTATGGCAAGGACAAACGACGCCATCCTCTATGGCGGAACTGCCTACTATGTCGTTGAGCATGACAATGATGAAAAACTGGAGGAGATGGTGAACAAGGCTCCATCCATGGCGTCCGAGGCCTATGGAAGGCCTTTCATAGAAATCTTCAAGGAAGCAAAATACGACTTCTACAAGATTGACCCAAACCTCTTTGCACCGGCAGTGCTCATCATAAACAACGCAAAGACTGGAAACACGTTTCGAAGTGGGAAAATAAACGCTGAAGCCTTGGCGAAATCATTCGATCTGAAGAAAAAATGACAAACCGGTCAGGGCTGAATTTTACCTGCCGCCCCAGTCGATTTCTGTGGTTTCTGAACATAAAGAAATCTGTTGACGAATTCTCTGAAACCGGTATTTCCGGCAAGCGCACCCATTAGAACGCTCATCACGATTATCTCTACCCATGCCTTTGGAATAACGAGGGGAATGAGATATGCCATTCCTTGGCCGTTGACAAAGGTCATGATGTATAGAAAGTATAAGACAGTGTAGATGCATTCCGGGACATAGGATAGAAGTGTTGCCGGAATGGCGTAGAATGAATGCTGCGAACCGTTTCCTATTTTCAGTTTCTTGTACAGCAGGCCCGCCGTGAACCCGGTCATTGCCTTTCCTATTGGCACTCCTATGACCGCAAACAATCCTTGGCCAAAAACAAAACCAAAATAGTAGCCGGAATAGAGACCGCCAAAAAGCCCTACAATAGCCCCTACAATCGGCCCCCCGAAAATCGCGGCTATGAACGTTGCAATGTGAGAAAGATCTAGTGCGGCTCCTCCTTGCCCCACAGTGCTAAGAATTGGCGCAATGTTGAGCGAGATTGCTGATAGGACTATGCCCAGAGCACTCAGCATTGCGATGAATGCGGTTCGTTTTGCGTCCATGTTCTCCATCTCGGGACTGCGGTGATGATACTTTGAGATAACTACTTAAGAGTAGCTACTCAAAAAGGAGTACAGATGCCGCGAAGGTTCTGTTACCTCCGTGTCGGTTTGATCTTCCTGTTACTTTTCGTCTGCTGGCTTGGGTTCTGCGTAGTCTTCGTCGGATTTGAGTCCATGTGAAAATTCCACGCATTTTTCTTTTGTGACTTTGGGTTCTGTTAACTTCTCATGGGATGGGCATTCGTGTTAACTATCGTGGGATATGTTCTGCTAGATTCTGGCATCGATGATGAGACTCGCTTCTGAATTGCTCAGGAAGTTGCTGAGTCCAAAGTATAAGCATGATTCTAGAAGGTTGTTCGGTCTACAGATAGAAAAAGGATGGGAATCTTAGTGGCCTTGCGTCTTCTGCATGATAGTGCGATTCATTTCATTTTTTCTCTTTCGTTCTTGCATTTCTTTCTTGTTTTGCTTATATCGCATGTTTTTCACTTCCTAACTGTTTGCCAAAAAGTAAAAGCGGAGAACCCGAATTTCTCGGTCTTACTGGGCAAAAACTTTTTGCTTCTGGCAGAGTGGGAAGCGGAGTATATTAACATGCTGGATTCAAAGTTTGTATTGCCACGAAGTACGAACGTGCCAAAAAGAGCCCATAGGCAATTTTTCTGTTGTGAGCCCATATTGAGTTATCGAAAGCGACCTTCTCCTTAGAAGTGGCTTGTCGTGAGAAGAAAAGGCAACAGCATTATCCGTGTTGTTGCTGGAGAACGTTTCAGGACAAAGAAGAAGGCTGAGAAAGAAGCTAGAGAATGGAACAAGGCGTACAAGGGTTCTAATATCAAATTCATGGTGCGTGAGGAAGGCTGGAGAAGAAAACGCTGGCACTCATAGAGCGGAAGACTCTTGCTTCACTCTTCTATCGAAAAATCTTATTTTGCGCTTAGTTATCTACCGGAGTCAAAGCTTCTAGGTTGGATATCAAAAAGGACGTTTCTCTTCTGTTTCTTTGGGTCGCAAAATCCGTATGGGCTCTTTTTCACCGAAGACTTTTACAGAACCCAAAAGCAAATTTGAAAGATTAATATGCCCTATGTATATTTTGTAATGGGAAAGTCTTTGTCTGAAACATTGAAATTCTCTTCAAAGGACATCAAAGGCTGGCTTGAACGTGAAACTGGGTCCGTCTTCGTTCCCGTTCACACGAAAGCTCAAAAGCTAATCGATGAAATGCGTCGAACGTTGGACAGTCTCTCCGAGGTTTCTAAGATGCTCATGGATAACAGTGCCAAAGAGATTGAAAAAAGAAACATGAAGATCTATCGCAGAGCCAGAGCGCTGAACAGGTTGGCTCGACTGTTTTGCGAACGGATGCGCCAACTCAAGGTTCCGGACAAGGTTTCGTATGACAGTTTCAGCGAATTCCTCCAGGAATTACAAAAAGCGTTTACTGTAACCGACGTTGACATTAGGAACTGGTTCCCAAGAATCTCGCCGTTCTTCATTCTTGACAGGCGAAGATTTCAAACCATTTTTGAGAAAGCAAAAGAGTCGCTGAAGGACCTTCAGAATTTCCTGGCAAAAGAATACGTTAAAACGAAGACTCTGGAAGAGACATTCCAGCTCATCGACAAACTGCTTGATCTTGAACAGCAGCTCAAAAATCTTGACGATCGGATGGCAAAGACTGGAAGCGATAAGGCTTCAGTCGAAAAAGAAATAGCTGAGGCACAGCAGAAAATGGCTGAATTGAGAAGCCGTGGAGGCATCGGCCAGCTACATCAGACTGGGACAGAGATAGATTCTTTGAGCATGGATGTGAAGCACAGCTTACAACACCTTCAAAAACCCTTCATAAAGCTTCAATCACTCGCAACGCACGGGGGAGGAAGTGGTTTGACACCGGAAGAACTCGGCAAACTCTACCAGTATCTGGAAAATCCGTTCGAGGCCTTTTCCACAGAGGCTCCTGGGCATCCGCTGCTGAGACAGATACTTCTGAAGCTGGATCGTTCCATCTCTGAGGGGAAACTGAAGCTGAAACCGGAGAAAATACGAAAAGCGGAACAGACCATAGACAGTATCGTCAACAGAAACTCTCTAGCAGATCTCCATCAAAAGAGCAGGGACGCAATGGCTCGCAAAACTCAGCTTTCAACGTCGGAAGAAGTGACAGTGATGCAGGAGAATCTGTCAAAAATCCAAGCCCACGTCGGGGATCTGACAAGAAAAAGAGGAGTGGTCGAGACAGAGGAAGCCTCCATCAAAAGAGCACGAGAGGAGACGTCGGAGAAGATCCATAGTCACAAGGCCGAAATAGAGAAGAACATTTTCAGCTTCTTGAACAAAACCGTCAGAATTGAATAGGCTGAGATTGATTCTGCCGACTGTCCTTTCACGAATCGTCAAAGAATCCCTGGAAATTCACACCGCAGAATTCGCCAAGACAGTCGAACAAGTTACTGCGCTACTCAAAAAAGAAGACGGAAGAGTCGGGAATCTCCATATCAAAGGTAGACTCGTAGAGATTGAGCCGGCAGGCGAGGCTTTGGTCGTCGGTGACTTGCACGGAGATCTTGAGAGTCTGATCGAAATCCTGCAGCAGAGCAACATTCTGGATAGAATGGAGAAGTCTTCCGACTCAATCCTTATCTTTTTAGGAGACTACGGTGACCGTGGAGCATATCCTGCGGAAACCTATTACACGGTTTTACAGTTGAAGCTGCTCCATCCCGAGCAGGTTGTCCTGATGCGTGGAAACCATGAGGGGCCCGAAGATCTCATGCCGTCCCCGCACGACCTGCCATCGCAGTTTCAGGCAAGGTTTGGGGAGAAATGGACTGAGGCATACGTTGAGACTCGCGGACTGTTTGAACACCTTTACACTGCGCTGCTCGTTCACAGACGGTACCTAATGGTCCATGGAGGACTACCGAAAGAATTGAACACGGTTGAAGACTTGGCTTATGCACACACCTTGCACCCCAAACGTCCCCTGTTAGAGGAGATTCTCTGGAGCGACCCGGACGAGGCAGTTGAAGAAGCAAGCGCATCGCCCAGAGGCGCAGGAAATCTATTCGGCAAGAACGTAACGAAAAGGACGCTGGCGAAGTTGAACGTGAAGATTCTCATAAGAGGACACGAACCGTGCGAGGATGGCTTCAAGATTAGCCACAACGGCAGAGTTTTGACCCTGTTTTCGCGAAAAGGGCCCCCATACTTCAATGCTTACGGAGCCTACCTGGACGTGAAGCTCGACAAAGAGTTTGAAGACGCTGATGAGCTGCTCCCGTACATTCACAGATTCTAGGAGCACACTCGTTCACGGAAACTTTAAGAAGACAACCAAGTAGCATCTTTCAAAGACGCAGCCTACGGAAGGATCGCTTTTGAAAGTTGGAATCGCGACAAGGAACCCAAACTCCTACAGCTCTGCCCAACTCCAAGAAGCCCTGGGCAAACGCGTTATTCCATGCGTGTGTTTCAGCTTTCCACAAATCTTGGCTCGCGTTGGGTACAAGCCCTCCGTGGAAACTGGAAACCTTAAACTCAGCGAGGAGCTGGACTGCTTGATTATCCGTCCGATTGGAAAGGGGTCGCTCGAGGAGTTGGTGTTCCGGATGGACGTTCTGTACAGACTTCGACGTTTAGGGTTGTACGTGATAAACCCGCCAGAAGCCATTGAACACTGTGTTGATAAGTACGACATTCTTGCCATTATGGAGGAAAAGGGTCTGCCCGTCCCACGGACAGCGGTGACTGAAAACACTGATGAAGCGCTAAAGGCTTTCGATGAGCTCGGCGGGGATGTCGTCGTCAAGCCCGTATTCGGCTCTAGAGGTGTTGGATCGACTAGAATCAATGATCGTGAAGTCGCTTCGACGGTTTTTAGGGCGATAAGGTTCTCTCACGGGGTGATTTATCTCCAGGAATTCGTGCATCATGGCTTTTCCGACATACGAGCCTTCGTCGTCGGCAACCGTGTCGTGGCCGCGATGAGACGTGTTGCACAAGATTGGAAAACCAACTACAGCCGGGGAGCCCGTCCAGTTGCAATAAGTCTCGACAAAACGCTGGAAGAAATTGCCATCAAGTCGGCTCAACTCGTCGAATGCAAGATAGCAGGCGTAGACATACTCGAAAGCCCAAAAGGACCAGTCGTTGTTGAAGTGAACAGTCAACCCGGATGGAAGGGTTTGCAATCGGTCACGCATGTCAAGATTGCTGACGAGATTCTGGATTTCGTGCTCTCAGAATTGAAGAAGTGACCACTATGTTGAAGGTTGACATTGTAAAAGTTGATGTTTCAGCTGGAAATGCTCAGAAGACGACGGACTATGTGGCTGAAGAAAAGCCCCTGCACATATTCCTGAACCGAACTCGGTATGTCACCATTTTCTGCTCACCTTCAAAGCTGAAGGAACTGGCGGTTGGACACGCTATTTCTGAGGGAATAGTGAAGTCGATAGAGGAGGTAGAAGGAATAGACTTGAAAGAAGAGGAAGGGGTTTGCAGGATCAACCTGAAACCTGATGTCAAGCTTGAGAAAAGGCTGAAGCTCTCGAAGCATTTCTCGCGCGTAATCTTCTCAGCTTGTGGCAGCACAACACCGTATCAGCCAACCTTGGGACTTGCCAAGATCCAGTCGGACTTGAAGGTCAAAGCTGAAATAATCTTGAACTGTGTCAACCGCCTTAACTTTGTTGCAGAGACTTTTAGAAAGACGGGCGGTGTGCACGTTGCTGCAATTTATAGCAGCGACGGAACGCTTGTAACGTTCGCTGAGGACGTTGGACGCCACAACGCTGTCGACAAGGTAATCGGTTCATGCACCTTGAAGGGAACTGATTTATGCAATTGCTTCCTTGCCCTTAGTGGGCGACTAACCGGCGATATTGCTCTTAAAGCTGCAAGAACGGGTTTGCCAATAATAGTTTCTTTGGCTGCTGCCATAGACTCTGGTATTACAGTTGCCAAAGACACATGTTTAACATTGGTTGGGTTTGTACGAGGGAAACGTATGAACATTTATAATTGTGCCGAACGTGTCTGTCTGTGATTCTTTTGTAATGCTTGTTGCTGAAAAAAGAAAGGGAACTGATGAGACTCTACATGTAAATGTAGAGTATGTTTCTTTTGAGCAATGTGAAGATCACGGCTACGCTGATGATGAATTCAGGGACAAGATAGGTTGCATTGTATGCTGCTGAATAGGCAAACACGTTCCAGCCTGCCCATGCGTATTGTCCAAAGAAAATGACACCTGACACAAAATGACAGAGGAATCGGCCGAGAACTCCAACTCCTACTCCGAATACGGGACGGCTCTGGAATGCTCCGGCAAGACCTAAGGCTCCGAAAGCCAGTGGATAGTCGAGGATTACCTGTGTTGGATAGTATATATCGCCAGAAATAACCATGTGAACCAGTCCGTAAACCACTCCGGCTTCAACTCCCCATCGAGGCCCTCTTCTCAGTGCAAACCATATGAGCGGAACCATGCTTCCGATAGTTATGCTCCCGCCTTCAGGCAGGTGAAAGAAGGGAAGATAGAATTTGCTTATGATATAAAGCGCGTTTGCAAGTGCAATGAAGACAATGGCTTCAGCCAGAATTTTGGTATCAGCTGTTCTCTTCGCAATTTTTTCCATATTCTTTCCCTCCGCCAGCATTATCTGGGTCAGGTTCTATGGGTCGACGGTGCTCAACCGTCCTCTCAGCCGGGTCACGTGCCCAGCTCCCCTAAACCTAGAGGACAATTGTTATTTATCGGTATATTTAACTTTCCTAGACACAGTCCAGAAGTCACGTTAGGATGTTGTCATAAAGCATGAAGGAACTCCCCAGAGAATTCGACGCGTTGGCTACAGAGAAGAAGTGGCAAAAGGCTTGGGAAGAGAAGGGAATCTATCACTTTGATTGGAAAGACAAAAAGAGACCGGTTTTCAGTATTGACACGCCTCCACCCTATCCTTCAGGCGATTTTCACATGGGCAACCTTCTTAACTGGACTTATTTTGACATGGTTGCACGGTTCAAGCGAATGAACGGTTTCAACGTTCATTTTCCTCAAGGCTGGGACTGCCACGGGCTGGGCATCGAAGTGCAGGTGGAAAGAGAGAACAGAATCAGGAAGCGCGAGATGCCGCCTGACAAGTTTCGGAAGCTGTGCGAGAAACTCGTTGAAACATACGTCACGATAATGAAAGAAGGCATTATGAGGCTCGGATGCAGCAGCGATTGGACAACAGAATATCGCACTATGGACCCTGACTACTGGAGAAGAACTCAGCTAAGCTTCATACTGTTGTACAAGAAGGGCTTCATGTATCAGGGCACTCACCCGGTGAATTGGTGTCCCCGCTGCGAGACGGCCATCGCTGACGCTGAAGTGAATTATGAGCAACACGACGGCACTTTGCACTACCTAAGATTCCCTGTTGAGAACAGTAACGAATACGTGCGAATAGCGACAACACGGCCCGAGCTAATACCGGCATGCGTAGCTGTTGCAGTGCATCCTGGAGACGCGCGTTTCGCCAAATATAAGAATATGAGGTTGAGAGTTCCTGAAACAAGCCGCACTGTACAAGTGATTCTTGACGAAGCGGTTGATCCCTCTTTTGGCACGGGCGCCGTGATGATATGCACTTATGGCGACAAGGCGGATGTGAAAACTGTCATTCGTCACAAACTTCCAGTCATAATCATTCTGACCGAAGGTGGCAGGATAAACCAGAATGGCGGAAAATACGCGGGTCTAACATCACTCGAGGCAAGGAAGGCGATAGTTGCAGACTTGACTAGAGAAGGACTGTTAGAGAAGACTGAGAAGATTACACGGGAGATTGGTTTGTGCGACAGGTGTGACACGCCCGTAGAAATCCTTGAGCTTCGGCAGTGGTTCATGAAAACACGCGAGTTGGCAGACAAAGTCGAAGAAGCTACGAACCGGGTTTTGTGGTACCCTGACTACATGAAAGTGCGCCTGATTGATTGGGCTCGCTCCTTAGACTGGGACTGGGTGATAAGTCGACAGAGAGTCTTCGCTACACCCATACCCGTCTGGTACTGCAAGAAATGCAAAGAAACAATTCTGGCAGAAGAAGACTGGGTTCCGATTGATCCTAAGACGGAAAGACCAAGAATCAAACAGTGTCCAAGATGTGGCTCTTCAGAGTTTGTTCCCGAAATGGATGTTTTCGACACGTGGATGGATTCTTCAATATCCTGTGCGGTTCACGCTGGTTGGCCGGACAGCAAGGACTGGAAAAGGCTTTTTCCAGCAGATGTTCATCCTTCAGGCATTGACATCATAAGGACTTGGGCGTACTATTTGATGGTCAGGCACTTGGCACTGTTTGACGAGGCTCCGTACAAGAGCTGTTTGATCAACGGCATGGTGTTGGGTGCTGACGGCAGGAAAATGAGTAAGTCACTCAAAAACTATGTTGCCACTCCCGAAGTCTTGGACAAGTACGGGGCTGATGCAGCGAGACAGTGGGCTGCTGGCGGAGGCACTACGGGTTCGGACATTCCGTTCCGTTGGCCAGACGTTGAATACGGATGGCGCTTCCTGATCAAGCTGTGGAACGCTTCAAGATTCGTAAGCATTTTATTGAAAGACTATGAACCGAGAAAAGACGCAGAACATGCCCTTCAGCCGTTGGACAAATGGGTGTTGAGCAAATGTGAGAAACTCACACAGAGGGTAACTGAAGCTTTCGAAAAATGTCAATTCAACATCGCCGTGGAGGAAATCCGCAACTTTACTTGGCGCGTCTTCTGTGACTGTTACTTGGAGGCCGTGAAAGACAGACTGTACAATCCAGAGGTCTACGGACAAGAAAAAAGAAAGGCGGCCCAGTACACGCTTTACTTGGTTCTGGAAAGAGTCTTGAAACTCCTTGCTCCAATAATGCCACACGTTACCGAAGAGATATTTCAAACCATGTACGTCGACGAGGTGAGCCCCAAGAGCATACACGTATCGTCTTGGCCGACGGCCGACGAGAAACGTATGGATGAAAAGGTTGAGAAGGAGGGAGACTTGGTTATGGCAATCATAACCGAAGTCCGCAGAGAAAAAGCCGAAAAACACTTGCCGCTCAACGCAAAGATTGCCAAACTGACGATATACGCCATTGATAAAGCCACTGCAGAGACGATAACAAAGGGCAAAGGGGACATAGCTGGCACATGCAAAGTCGCTGACATCCAAGCCTCCACGGAGGAAGGCAAGGGGCGGGAAGTCAAACCATACGGCGTCCACTTTATTGCTGAATACTGACCCAAACTTCTGGAAGCGGTAGAAAGTGAAAAAAGTCGGAATAATAGGCTGCGGTGCAATCGGCTCACTGATTGCTGAGGCGGTTGAAGAACGGATTGTTGAATGTGACGAGTTGATTCTATTCGACTGCAACGCAGAGAGGGCAGAACGCCTTCAAGAGTCGTTGCGTACCGCCAGTATAGTTGTCGCGAACGTCGACGAAATGCTGGAACTGCGTCCCGCAGTCATCGTAGAGGCGGCGTCACAACAAGCTGCTCGCGAATACATCGGCGCAATCGTGGAAAGGAACATCGAAGTAATAGTAATGAGTGTTGGTGCCCTTCTAGGTTCAAAACTGAAAAGCAGCAAGATTCACACGCCCTCAGGCGCCATCGGGGGCTTAGATGCAATTTCAAGCGCTGCGCTGGCCGGGATTGATGAAGTCGTTTTGACTACCAGAAAGAACCCTAAGACTCTGGACCTGGACAATGAACAGGAGAAACTGGTGTACGAGGGAACGGCGTACGAGGCGGTTAGGCGTTTTCCAAGAGAAATGAACGTTGCTGCCACTCTGGCGCTGACGGTTCAAAGTGAAAAACTGCTGGTCAGAGTCATTTCAGATCCTAAGGCAAGCCGAAACACACACGAGATAACGGTTAAATGGAAACACGGCGACATGTTTCTGAGGTTTGAGAACGACCCGCACCCCGAGAATCCCAAGACAAGTGCTATAGCAGCATGGTCTGCAATAAGGTTGCTGAAAGACATTCTCGAAAGGCACGTCTAGGGTTTCAGGCCTGTTCCTACATCGACCCAGACTTTTTCGCCTATTTTCCTGTAGCCGATTTTTTCATAAGCTTTTATGGCAGGGTAATTGTCTGATCTTGCGAACAGAGCGGCTGCCTCTGAGGTTTTCAACGCCTCTTCTGTGATGGTCGACGTGGCCAGCGTTGCATACCCTCTGTTTCTGTGCTCCGGATGGGTGTAGACTCCTCCGATAAGCCATACTTGTGGCAGTTGAATGAATGAGCCCGCGTAAGAAACCAGTTGGCCATCTCTGAAAACTCCGTAAACGGGCATCTTGCTTATCCAGTCCGCGTACTTCTTTTGCATGTTGGTCGGGCGGTCTTTTCGGCTCAAGAGGAGGTTGGCGAGTTTCAAAGAGTCTTCATCGGTGTGCAGTCGCCTAACTAGGTCTGACTTGAAAAACCTTGCTGCGTTCTTCTTGACCAGCATCCAGTCTTCACCGTAATGCTTTGCGTCTGGAAACCTTTTCTTTAAGGCTGGAAGAAGGTTCGGCGGTGCGTGCGCGATAAAGTTGCTGGTTGGGGCGTGCTCAACTAGCTTTTCAGCGACGTTGTCTTCGCACTCAAGAACCACGCTTGGAACGTCCGTGGCCGCGTAGATAAGAATGTACCCTTTGAGACTTCCGTTCACGAAAGCTGCGTACGTTGTTGTGTGTTGTGGGTCGTTTTGGATATCGTAAACGGCGAAGACGTGCCGGGTGATATCGGACCTGAGGGATGCAAGGACCAATGACTTGTTTTTTTCGTTGATCTCTTCAATATTAACCATTGGACTTTGACCATCGTCCAGTTTCTTTCATCAGCGTGTCGATTTCTTCTTCAGTGTTGTAAAAGTGCGGTGAGACCCGTATTCCGTTTGCTCGGGCGGAGACAACTATTTCCTTCTTTTCTAGTTTTTCAACGAACTTTTGGGGTCTGTGTATTTTGAAGTTGACTATTCCTGAGCGGTACTGCTTTTCTTTCGGTGTCTGAAGTATGAGTCCCAAGTCTTCGACAGCTTCTATCAGATGGTCTGTTAGTTTCGAAATTCTTTTTCGAACGTTTTCAATTCCGTAGTGGAGCAGCATTTTCATTGCTTCTGCTGCGCCTACGAAGCTTATTGTGCAGGGTGTGCCTACTTCGAAGCGGCTTGCGGTTTTTGAAAGGTTCAGGTTCCAGATGTCATAGAAGTCTGCGGTGTCGAACGTTTCTTGTTTGACGCTTGCCCAGCCTACGAATGGTGGTTCAAACTTTTCTATGAGCTCGTCTTTGACGTAGAGATACGCTGCTCCGTGGGGGCTTAGGAGCCACTTGTAGCAGGCGGCCATTAGGAAGTCAACGTCGTCTCGTTTAGCGTCCAGCTGCATTGTGCCGACTGATTGTATTGCGTCAACGATTAGGTAGGCTCCGTGTTCATGGACTATTTCGCTTAGGACTCGCAGGTCGTGGCGGAAGCCGTTCACGTATTCAACGTGGCTTATCGCGACCGCGACGGTCTTGTCGTCCACGGCCTTCTCCATGTCGTCCAACAGTATTTTTCCGTCAACGTTCTTCACGTATTGGACTCTGACGCCTAGACTTTTGCGTAGCCAAGGATAGACAACTGAAGGATATTCCAAGTCTGTTGTGACGATTTTTGAGCCTGGCGGGTAATTGAGGACGTTTGCGGCTATGTTTATTCCCACGGAGGTGTTTTCGACCAGGGCTATTTCGCCGGCTTTTGCGCCGACCAGTTTTGCGAAGTAGGGTTTGCCGCCGTTTTCACAGTCGATGGAGGTCTTGCCAGAGTTTGAGAATTCGTTCGCGTATTTTTTTACGGCTTCCGCCACGGGCTTCGGAAGCGGAGACTCTGCAGCATGGTTCAGAAACACTTTGTTCTTGGTCACGGGAAACTGTTCGCGTATCTTCTCGGCGTCGTCCATGTGTTATCTTCTCTCCAGTGTCATGTTATTAATGCTTCACTAATAGCGATTGCTGTTGAGGCTTGGATTCGGCTCTTAGCAAGTTTGTCTTGGTTGCTTGTGGTTTTGCTGTTCTATTGGACGCCGGATATTGTGGAGCCGCCGAAGCACGTCCAATTTTTCCTCAATAACCTCTTCAATTCGTCAATTGTTTTTTCGACCGTTCTGCGGCAGTGGGAAGGTTCTTCAGGTGGCGGATAGGGTTCTTTCACGTTTATTTGGGTGAGGCCGGCTGCGCCCGCCACGAGTGCGTACCAGCAGAGGGGCAGGATTTCAGGATTATACCCGCTTCCAGGCATCAGTACGAGTTTTCCATCGCAGACTCTGTCAGCTGTATCCCTGACAATCTGCGATAGTTCAAAGAAGCCTTTGACCGTTAACGCTAGGTTTCCGAGAGTGTCTGCGAAGTGTGGGTCGCTTCCGCCGTTCGCGATTATGATCTGAGGCTTGAACTCTTCGGCCAGGGGGACGAAGGTTTCGTTCAAGGCGTAAATGAAGGTGCTGTCGCTTGTGCCGGGTGGCAGGGGGACGTTGACGTTGTAGCCTTCTCCTTTGTCCTCTCCGATTTGCCACTCAAACCCGGTTCCGGGATAAATCGTATGTGGGTCTTGGTGCAGAGAGATGTAGAGCACGGTGGGGTCTCGGTAGTAGATATCGCTTGTGCCGTTTCCAAAGTGGACGTCATGGTCCAATATTAGGAAGCGCTCAACGTCGTGTTTTGCTCTCAGGTACTCGACCAAGACGGCGACGTCGTTGAACAGGCAGAATCCGCCGCCGTAGTTTCTTCCTGCGTGGTGGTGGCCGCCTCCGAGGGAGACTGCAAGCTTTGCTCTGTTTTCAATGACAGTCTTGCCACATTCGATTGCGCTGCCAGAGATGAGCAATGCTCCTTCAAGAATCTCTGGAGAAACGGGCGTTTCAATATCGTATGGCATGCCCTTTTTGGCCAAGCTGAAGATTAGGTTAACGTAATCTTCGTCGTGAACCCTCAGCAAGTCTTCTTTCGCGGCTGGTTCCGGTTGAATGAGAGCAACCTCAGGTGTGCGGAAGAAGCCTTGTTCTTCGAAGAATTTCATGGCGTTCACGAAGCGGTCGCCTCTGAAGGGATGGCCTTCGCCTAAATCGTACTGTTTAAACTTTTCGTTGAAACTGATTACTGTCTGCTGAACCAATCAAACGCGCTCTCAGAAGCAAGGTGAGTTTGGCGAAATATAAAATCATGCAAGAGGCTTGAATCTGAAAAAGGGAAAAGGGGGGTGTTGTTAGATTGTTATGTTTGCTGTTTTTCTTCGGCTTTGGCCTCTGTTTCAGAATGTCGCGCTTCTTCGTTGCACTGGATTGTTTCGACCACAGCTTCCTCGGGTCTGGCTTGTTCTTTTTCCCCGGCTTGGGGAGGTTCCTCCGAGAACTTGACTTCCGGCTCTGGGGTCTGGGTTTGCGGCGGTTCAAATTCTTGTTGTGTCATGATGTCGTCGTTTGAAAGCTGATTCACCGCGTCTTGGACGGCGTTCAGCTCTTTCTTTGCTGTTTCAAGTCCGGTGTAGAGGAGATCGGTTTCGCGATGATACGTGTCATCGTCCACTTCATCGGTCACGTGTTGAATTTCAAAATTCGCGAGGAGAATCTCCAACGTCCTAATCTGCTCTTCAAGTTCCATCGCTTTCGAGGCCATTTTTCCTACCAAAGCTTTGCGTTGGCCTTCGATTTCCGCCACAGCTTCGTTTATCTCTCTGGTGAAAAGGCTGTGCGTTGACTGTGAAATCTTGCCAGTGTCCAGTAAATTGCCCAAAGCTTGCTTCTTTTTCTTCGCCAACTCATATTCTTCGTTCAATCTGCTAAAGGAATGCTTCCACGATATCAATTTTTGCACCGTGCAACTGTTTCCATGTTAGAAACAGATAATCTTTGTTAACATGCCGGTATATCGCCGACTGTTATATTGGCCAGTTTCTGCCTCTGCTAGGGAAGACTGAGCTTTAAAAATTAGCACACCCAGTTACGTTTCAATGCGTTGAAAAGTGCAAAAACTTCAAGCGACAGTTGGAACCTCAAATGGGTTCGCGCGCGGTTGCAAAGGGATCTTCTTGACCTAAGCGCGTGTTTGGCTTGAAAAATGATGCCCGAAATCTGTTTGTTGGCCCTTTAGGGTTCAATTTTTCCTTTAGGCTAGTCTTGCCGGTCAATCGAATCGAAACACTAAAAAACACCTTTTTCTCATCTTTAAAGCCGAAACATAAGGCCCAGAGGGGCCCGTAGCTCAGTAAGGACAGAGCACCGGGCTTTTAAGCGAAGAGCTTCGCGTGGAGACCCGGGGGTCCCGGGTTCAATTCCCGGCGGGCCCGTTTCCACTTTCTTTTGAAAAGAACTTGGGCTAAGAAATTCTGAGCTTGTTTCTGTGTTTTGGGTTTCTAGGTAGTCCAGAATGCTTGATAAGGCTTGTTCCGTGATTTTCGAGATGTTTAGGCTGTGGTTTCTGGCTTTTTCCAGCAGGTTTTGAGGTAGGGTTATGCTTACGGTTTTCTTATAGTGGTCCTTTCGTACACGTGTACTAGCTTGTTTTTTTTACACGCGCGCTAATTCGCCTTGCACAATGGTCAAGTTTTTATCCGTTATGTTGACTTTTGAAGGGTTACGAGCGAACGCGACAACCTCATTTCCTTATGCGAGCGCTTGTTCAACAAGTTGTTTGCCAGTTCCACCTGTAGCTCCAAAGATCGTGGTTCTCAATTAGCCGACATCCCTCGTGTTACCTATACCAACGACTATGGTGATATCTTTTCCTTAGTTCTTTTCTGGGTTTTTCTTGGCTAATTTTTTATTTGTGGTCTGAAGCTCCTTCTGCAACATCCGGATTGTCCTTTTCAGATAGGCGCGTTTTTGTTCCAAGTTTTTTATGCTATCTTGCTGTTCTTGATTTTTCTCCTTAAGGAAGGGTGAGAAAAGGCTGGGTATAACTGGCAGTGGTAACGTTTTTGTTTCCATGTTCAAAACGTCTTTCGCAAATTCTTGAAACAGGGCGTTCATGCTGTTAGCGATTTCGCTTTGTTTGACAATTGCGCGTTTGAGAATGATCCTGCCTGTTTCGGTAATCTTATAGACCTTTATTTTTCGGTTCTTTTGGCTGGACCATTCTCCTTCAATGTATCCTGATTCTTCTAGGTCTCGAAGAATGGGGTAAACACCGCCGGCTGTTGGTTTCCAGAAGCCTTTGGTTTTGTCTTTGATTTCTTTCATGATTTCGTAGCCGTGAGCCGGCTTCCTGTTGAGGAGAATGAGTACCCCAACACGGATGTAGCCTTTTTGCGCTTCCTTCAGCCAGTTCGCAGTTGTCTCTTCTTCACATTCTGTGTGCATCTGCGTTTCGAAGTTACTATTGTTTATAGGAATATTTATATTTTACTTAGATGTATTGCAACGGATAATATTTCACATGAAGGTGATTTACAGTTGGAAACTGAGTCAATAATCGCAGTAAAGAACCTTACCAAAACATTCGGCGATTTCGTAGCTGTTGACAGCATCTCGTTCGATGTCAAGAAAGGCGAGGTTTTTGGTCTACTCGGTCCCAACGGAGCGGGCAAAAGCACAACCTTGAGAATGCTCTCCACGTTAGCCAGGCCAACAAAGGGGACTGCCACGATTGGTGGTTACGACATAGTGAAGAATGGTACTGATGTGCGTAAACTGATAGGCATCGTTTCTGAAAAGATGATAATGTACAACCGGTTGACGGCCAGGGAGAACCTAATTTTCTTCGGAAATCTCTTCAACATCCCTAAAGACGTCTTAAAGAAGAGAATTGACGATCTGCTGGAGCTGGTTCAACTTACCCAATGGAAGAACGCTCAAGTGGGTACATTTTCTAGTGGCATGCGACAGAGGATGAACGTGATACGAGCGCTGCTTAACATGCCCCAAGTGCTTTTTCTGGATGAGCCAACTCTAGGTTTGGATCCTCAGTCGTCTGTTGAGATCAGGGACTTTATAAAGAAACTCAATAGAGAAAATAAGACCACAATTATCATAACGACGCATATGATGGTTGATGCTGATTTGCTATGCGACCGCATAGGCATTATGGACCATGCGAAGATTGTTGCGCTTGATACATCAACGAATTTGAAAAAATTGATTTCTGGAGTGAACACAACAATAATGAAACTGGAGATTGGAAATTTATCACCCGATATTATTGAGGCAATCCGGGCGTGCAAGTGCACGGATGCCGTTTCTCAAGAGAATTCTACCCATTTGAGAATAATCGCCCACGGCGATGAGGCGTTCGACTCAGTAATTGACGCTGTGAGGGCGAAAGACGGAAAGGTAAATTCTATAGAGAATCTTCAGCCTACGCTTGAGGATGTGTTCTTGCACATCACTGGTCACCAGGTTAGAGATAGTGCAGACCAGAAGATACCGATGGCGATGGGTCGTCGACGCTTCGGGGCGCCCCCGCAAGGAAGGGTAAGGTGAGGCAGTATGGGCGCAAAAACTCTGCTTTCACACAGTTTTAGGATTGCCTGGAAAGATCTGACAGAACTTTTCAGGAACCGATTAGGGCTTGTCTTACTTATCCTGATGCCACTGTTCATGATGGTCATGGTTGGCTTCATATACCCCTCTGGCAACAGCTCACCAACCAATCTGCCAGTTGCACTCGTGAACGAAGACACGAGCTATGGCAATTTTTCCACTGGTGCGAGCCAAAGTTTCATCACTTTTTTGCAGCAGATTAACGGCAATACAAGCATGATGGCTCTCACCAATGCATCAAGTGCTAACGACATCAAAAGCATGGTTCAGAAAGGCGATATCGAAGGAGGGATAATCATCCCAAGCAATTTCACTCAGAGCATTTCGACAGGCCAACAAGGTACTCTAATCATTATAACCGACCAGTCTAATCCTCAAGTATCGGCAACCATTCAGGTAGCTTTGTCGGCGGTATTTGATCAGATGGGAACAATGTTAGCTCTTCAGAGGCTAAACGCAAGTTCTCTAGCAATCGTGAAGCCTTACAATGTTCAGACAGAAGGAGTTGTGTCCGGAACCCCCAGTTACTTCGACTTCATTGCGCCAGGAATAATGGCTATGACTGTTATGATGAGCGTCATGACAGGGCTCCCTGTGGCCATATCCCAAGAGAAGGAAATCGGCACTTTGGACGGAATGATGGTTGCACCAATCAACAGGCTGTCCATAATACTCGGAAAAACCCTAGGTCAGACTGCAAGAGGCCTGCTGCAAGGAGTCATTATACTAGTGCTGGCTGCGGTTTTGTTCCACGTCGCAATTCAAGGAAGCATCTTGCTTGTCTTCGCGCTGCTATTGCTAGGCGTGTTCAGCTTCGTCGGCCTCGGCATCGTAATAACGTCCTTCGCCAAAGACCAAGAGACAGCTCAGATGATGATGATGACGCTGATGTTTCCCATGATGTTTCTCAGCGGAGTGTTCTTCCCGATACAGCAAATGCCCTGGTACATGCAGGACGTCTCAAAAGTGCTTCCCCTTACCTACGCATCGCAAGCCCTCAGGAAAGTCATGGTTCTAGGCGCAGGAATACCGGACATAACCACTGAGCTTACAATAATGATAGTGTTCGGAGTGATCATGACGGCAATAGCCGTGCCCGTTTTCAGAAGAATGATGACAAGGTAAAAAAGGCGGGGCATCAGTAGCGCGCGCGAGACGCTTTGAGTTCCCTTTTTTTGGTCCTTCACTGCATTCAAGCAAATTGGGTGTCACCGATTCTAAGAAACTAGATGTGCAATTGTATGATTATGTAACCCAGGCATAGAAGTTAGTTCCATAAGTATTTATTTAGAAAGAACGTGTAGAGCATGTGACGAGGAGAACAGGAAGTTACCTTAACGTGGAGGAGGTGAGGATATTGGAGATTACAATAAACACAAAGCAGGCGATTGCCATCGTATGGACTTTGATTGCCATCGTGGTGTCTCTGATTATTGCACTGGGAATGGGCTTTCCATATTCGACATACTTTGGGGGTACGTACTATTCCGGTGTGCCGTGGTGGATGATTATAGCGGTATTCTTCGGAGTCTTGCTGGTAATCACTCTTCCGGTTTATCTGCTCATTGCCGTTTGGAGCATAGCGTCTAGACACGAAAGTGAGTAGCCAAACGGGCATGGTCGAGGCATTGGTGATAGATCGACATGCTTAGAGGCTGAGCGGCGAGCAACTGCGCCGAACGCAATTCCAATGCTCGTTTAAAACGGTCGTTTAACGGTGGCCTCTGTTTTTCATTTTTCGTAGTTTTACAAGCATTGCTTTGCCAGCGAGTTTCGTTTTCCTCTCATCTTTTACGTGGGATAGAATGAGAAAAGCGCACGCTTAAAAATATCTTGTCACGCCCTATGGTTTCTGCTCTGGATTATGGATATGCTTTGCTAGATGTGGGGGTGCACGATAATGGCATACCGGCGGGGAACTCTCTTTTTTCTGCGTATTGTTAGGAAACCTAGGATCAGAAGCAAGATTGAGCCTGCTATTATTCCTATTATGAATATGAAGATGAGGAATACTATGTTGAGAAATGGAAATTGCTGCGGCACTGTCTTCAAGATGGTTACTGTTCCATCCACAAATATGTTGTTATCCACATTTGTTTCTCCCTTAACTGCGTCAGCTACTGCCTTGATCACGTAACTTCCAAGAGGGACACCTGTTGTATTCCACTCGAGAAACATTTGTTGTTCTGCTGAAGGGGGAAGTTCTGTAACAAGTTTCTTATCAATCACCGTATCATCGTAATAGAGCGTCACGTTGAACGATTCGGCTTCTTCACCATTGTTTCTCACCACTACCATGATTTGAACTGTCTCACCGCTTTGCACAACCGTTTTGGAAGATATGACCGCAACTACAGCAACATCTATGGTGATAACTCTTTTTTCAACGATTTCGAACGTTGTGGAGATTGCTGGGCTGTATAGGACGCCGCCATTTTCGGGCAACTTGTCGTATATCGCTGCGGTAACATTCGCGTTTCCAAGTGCTGCTGTATCCGGTATATGTGAAGAAGCATTTACATAGTTCTCACCTGGCTGAAAAGACAGATTCTCCATTTCTATGTGGATTATCGGGTATCCCGCTGCATCTTTCACGTCGATCGTTATCGCTCCCGTCTTTTCAACCATCGCTATGCTTTCCACGGTTACCGCAAAGTTAACGATATCCTGCCTGAAGAACGTGTTCTGAGGCACCAGCTCGGAATTCAAAGTTGTTATGTTAGTGATTCTGAGTATCCATCCAACTTGGAAGGTCAGCGTATCCGTAGCCACCTCTTGTGCAATGTCGACGGTAGCCACTGCAAACCATTCATCGAAGACTATCTCTTCTGCATGTTCACTATACCAAGGCACCCTGAAGGAAAATGTTGCCATTCCGCTTTCGTTGCTTGACGATGAGCCTGTAAAAGTTATGTTGCTGAATGCGTTTGCTGGCCCTCTGACCTGAAAGGCCACTAACTTGTTTGCCACGGGCGCGCCGTTGTAGGTCACATTCCCGTATAGAATGACAAGCTCCTGCGGTTGAAAGGCATCGCTTGGCTGGTTTGGTCCCCTTCCGTCGAATGGCGCTTTTTGCGTGAACAAATCCAAAACCTTGCCAGACCCCGTGCTCGCAGCAACAGTTCTCGTGCATAAGGTTGTTGAGCTAGCTAAGAAGACCAGAAGCATAAGAATTACTAGACATGCTCTTTCTCCTTTCTTGCAGTTTTCCGGCATGTTTTTTCCTCACGGCAAGACAAGGTTCAACTTTATGCTTTACTCGTTGATGTTTAGCGGCTTACTATCATTCTTGAATGTAGCCAGCTTTCTCCTTATCCCCTTGAATAAACGACAATTCCGACTATTTAGGCGGTATGGAGGTTTCTTCTATATTCTTGTTAGCGATATGTTGTACTACAAGAAACACGCTGCTGTCGAAAACGAAGAAACAAATGCTTTAATTAAACAATGTCTTACTAACTGCTTGGTAAGTGGACACTTCAACCAAGAATCCTTACCTGCCTAACAATGAGGGAAGTAGATATCTTCACATTGAAGCCTTGAAGGCGCAGAAAAACGATTTCCTCCTTTTTTTGGGGACCTTCTCGAAAAATAGAAGGATATTCCAGAATCCTTAAATTAATCAAAAAACAATAAAACTCTGAAGGGTATCACTTATATGCGTTTGCCAAACCCATTGGTTATTGTTCTCTTTTTAACATCACTATTATCTCTGAGCCTGTCAAGTTGCGTGGCGTTCGCAGCTCCTATCCTGCAAATCAAGATAACCGTGGGTCGCTCCTCCAGCACTCTTGGCTTCCTCGGGAACCAGGTTTACAGTGTTGGGGAAGGGATAAGTGTTTGTGCAAACATTACGTTGGACGGAAGCTCAGCGGCCAATCTGGCGGCAATCGAGCTAGATTCTCCCTACGGCAACCCTTACCTCATTAGGACGATCAAGACCGGAAACGTTTCAAGAATGTATTTCCGCGTGCAATTCGTGGACCTGTATACGTGCGATCAGCTTGGAAATCCCATGACCCTTTTCAACCCTGGCAGCACTGTCTACGTCAACATTACAATAAAAAACATAGATGTAGTCCAGCACAACGTAAGAGTTGGGTTGTATGCACAGTGCTCTGATAACACGCCAACGTACGCGTATTACCCCGAAGGATTCACCATAATCCCTGGAGTACCACAACCATTTCTCGTGCAATTTACATTACCGGGCAATGCTCCATCAGGTCAGGCTATGGTTTTCGCTAGCCTATTCACCGATTATCCCGCGAACCTCGGGTACCCGTACTGTCCGGAACAAGCCGCGAACTTTTCAATCCGAGCATCGACACCTGCAATGCCTCAGCAGCCCGACTACAACAACATGACGTTCAGCCTGCCGAGGAAAAATGTGAAGCTCGGAAACTATACCGTTCACGCGGTCACAAACTTCAACGCGGTCCAAACGGCAACCGACATTAAACAGTTCACGGTCATATTGCTGGGCGACATCAACAAAGACTACGTCATAAACATGAAAGACATTGCAATGTGCGTCCAGTTCTTCAACACCACGCCAAATTCTCCAAACTGGAACCCGGACGCAGACGTCAACAAAGACGGTGTCGTCAACATGAAAGACATAGCCTTGCTCGTATCCTTCTTCCAAAACAACGCAATCCCATGACAGTGCACGTTGTTAAACCCAACAGTTCTATTTTCGTGTTAGAACAGTTTCCGTTGACCAGTTTTCGTTTCAACCTTTTGATTCGGATCATGCTTGATTAAACGCATTTTGATACCGTAGTGTTGAAAAACCCGAAATTTCTTAAACGTCGGCGCGCGAAGTTTTCGACCTGTTGTATCTTCGAATATTACGGTTCTTTACTGGTGTTGTGGGAACTGTTTTCATCTTTGGCCTATTTTTCTTCATCCTATCGAAATTTGACTTTTTTGTGTGTTTCGTTTTGGACGACGACGCTACGACTGGAATCGTTCCAACATACTTGAACTGGAATAGTGCTTCACAACACATAAATGAAACGTTGGAGTTACAGGAGTTGGGATTGAGGTTGGACCTAGATGAAATTGAGAGTTTCCGCAGTTCGTTGAAGAGTTGCCCAGAGTGCAGTTCGACTGAAGGTTTCTGGCTTGTTGCAAAAAGTGATAAAACCTATTTTCAGTGCAAGCATTGTGCAGCCATTTTGGAAGTCTGTGAGATACTTCAGCACTCGAAGGCTTCCAAGGATTCCAAGAGATTCCTTGGAAAACTGAGGACATAACTGCATCGTATGAGCTAGCCAATCATCACAAAGTATCAGGGAACCCATTACCAATATCTCATTCAGAACTAATGCAAGCGCGCGGGTTCTGATCTTGGGGCTAGTGGGTTATCTCGTTCCGAAGGGTATGATGGCTAGGCCAAGGTCTTTCGAAGTCTGTGTGCTTGTTGTGAATCTGAGTAAGACAGATGTCGCTTGGATGGTTATCATAAACGATGAAGAAGAATGGGGCGGTTGTAACGGAAGCCTTCTCCTCTTCTCTCGCCTTCGCCAAGACAGTAGTGTACACTAACTTTATAAAACGTTGTTGCCTTGGTCGGTATATATCGCTTTTCATTGTATACGCCTTTTCAATTCTATTTCAGCTGTTGTAATCATGCTTTTAAGCCTCCGAACGAAAGTCACTAATGACCAAAGATGTTTGAGGAAATCTTCTCTGGCGCTGTACGAACGCTTTTGACAATTCTATGGAGTGTACTGGCTTTGGTCGCGGTTAGCGGTGCGATTTGGGCACATTACGGCAAGAAGATGAGATGACAGCCAGGGCTCAGAAACAATGGGAAAATGACACGAAGCGGCAGAAGCACATCAGAAACGCACATTCGTTTTGGATGGAGATTCTTATGCTTTTGCTTCTTTCCTCATTGAGGATTGTTACGTCCTGATGGGTTGGGCAAAAAGTAGCTTGGTCATAGTGAAATGTTGAGAATGCAACGCCCAAGCTGTATTTCGAATCTTTATTCGGGTATCGCAAGGTTTACTTTTGTTGGGCACCACCGTTTATGCAATCTGCTGGAACATCGTGTGGTAACAATTGTCTTTCCAAGAATGGCTTTACCGAAAGGCTGAGCAGAACGCTCACAGCGAAATCCTAGCCTTTTTAATGATGATTCTGGGCATGAATCTTTTAATGGGAGGCCTCATCCTGACCGTCATCACAGCTGGCGGGCCAAACCTGCTTTTCTACGTTACACAACAACCCCTAACTCAGTCTGCGGTTCTAGGGCTTGTCCTGACCATAACGGGCTTCTTGATCCTTTCAGCCAGTTTCGTGCTCGTTGTTCACTATGACAGGCAAAGGTCTTGGCATCTGAAAGAAATAGAAAAATCTACTAGGCTCAGAAACAAGAAAGTTACCATCAAGACAGCAGATGAACTCCTTAAGGAATTGGCTGACGAAAACAGAGAGAAATAACCAACAAGAAAGAGAAACACATAAATTCAGTTTTCCCATTCTAAAAACTCGGCCGGGCGGTAGCTCAGCTTGGTAGAGCTTCCGAGCCAGCACAAAGTAAGATTGGCTGACGGAGATGCTGTAGATGCCTACCCATGGTGGGCATCACCCAGCCTACCAGGCTAACATGCAGAAACCGGAGTGTCGCAGGAGGGTTGGAGTTTGTCCTTCAGCCCGGCGAATTCAAAATGAAGGTTTCGCTTCATGAAAGTCCTGCCCGCCCGACCATCAACTGTAATGCACGCAGAACATGGCAAGCGCGCGGATCAAGTCAGCGCATGATTTGCAAGAGAGGCGGTTCAGACGTGTCTTGCTTTACGTTTGATTGCTACAAAGGCAAGAATCGCTGTAAGAACTGCCAGGTGGTAAGGTGCTAGCAGATCTACTTTTGCATTTCCTTTCATTGAGATTGAGAAGCCTCCCACAGGAACAGAGAACGTCACCTGAAAAGTTATAGTGTCCCATGCAGTTACTCCAGCAATGTCAACAGTCGAAATACCACTCCACGTTCCAACGGTGGCTGCATCGGTGGGTATTATGAAACTTGTCGTCGCCAAGCCATTTTGATTCGTTGTGGTCGTTCTTACAACGATAATTTCGCCAACTGGGTTTTCAACCTGAAAAGCCACGAGTTTTTTCTGCACTGGATTACCGTTGTATGTCACATTGGAAATCAAGTCTACTTCTTCTCCAACCGTGAAGCTTCCACCTGGCTGACCTGGGCCTTTTCCACCTCTTTGCGTGTAGACGTCTAATAGTCCCTCTGAAGGAGGGTCAGGTTCCATCGATTTCCAGAAGTAGACGGCGCCAACACTATCGTGAGCGATAGGAACGAGTCCTGAATCCAAGAGCAACGTCTGCCCAAGTTCTAGGGGACTATCCAGACGCGAGCTTGAACCATTTACTACTTCAAAGGTTATTAGTGCCAGCGATCCGTTCCCGCTCACTGGGTTCACTGAGCTAGAAAGTGAACAGTTGACTTCGACTAGACCTAGAGATGTGTTGTTGTCAAACTTGAAGCACGACTTCGGTGGGGTTGCAAAGAATGATCCTTGAGAAACTTGGGCAACATTCAGAAGAGAAGCGTCGTAGGCGACAGTGAACTGATAACTCCGCAAGTTTTCGACGTTGTTCACGTCGATTGCAATATTGAAAAGCTCTCCTTCCTTTTGTGCAACGTACATTGATGGAGTTATGAAAAGACATGTTCTGGAGCCTATCGCATTAGACTTAGGGACAATTGCCAGAAATAGCGCACTAGTGCACAAAAGTAACGCAACTGAGTTGGAAATAGCCCTCAAGTCTTCTCCCTCGTCTGCATCAATATACTAAGGGGTTTACCCAATAATAATCCTTGTGGAGAAATCTTCCAGAACATACCCGCTGAGCCAGCAGCATGATTGACATCTTTTCTGTCGTTCCTCTGATATCCTTCTGTTTGAACCCAGAGCTTCGTTGACAAGTCTTTGCTACGTTAAACATTAATCTCAACCTATCATTTCAATGTCAATAATGTCGTGCCTTGACAAATAATGCTTTATTTCGCCTCAGTAATATGTCCAGGATTGTTCGTCTTGTCTAATTCGGAAATGAGTCTGGTCGAACAGCACAGTTAACAGGGTATCCCTGTCTCTTTTTGGAGAGGCGGCATGAAGCTTCGGATAAAGGTGATTCGCTCAATACTGAAGTACTTGATTACTGCCCAAGGCCTCAGCAAGCCTCTTGCCTCTCAGCACGGCCATAACCGTCTTTTATGAGCGCTATTCAATAATTCGGTTTTTGTTTGGTCAAATTTTATATTAATTCAGTTGCATTAATGCCTTTGAATGTGCGGATCGCAGGGTTGTGGTGGAAAATGCTGTTTCGGTCTTCTGACAGAGTCGGCTTGATAAGACCTTCGGCGATTAGAAGAATGCTCGAATGTTCGGCTGGAATGGAAAACCTCGTTCACTTGGAGCAGGGAGAGCCGGACTTCGCGACGCCGAAACACATTGTTGAGGTGGCCGTCAGGGCTGCCAGAGACGGTTTTACGCATTACACTGAGGTTGACGGCACCTTGGAACTGCGTGAAGCCGTTGCTGAGAAGCTCAGGAACGAAAACGGTGTTGATGTTGACTCGAAGACGGAAGTGACCATTACTTCCGGCTCTCAGGAAGCTATGCTCATAACTGCCTTGGGATTTCTAAACCGGGGCGACGAAGCTCTGATTCTTGACCCGTACTATCCAGCGTATTCTGAAGACACGTTGATAGCTGAAGCGAAGCCTGTAACAGTTCCGCTCGATCAGGGCAGGAATTATAGTGTACAGATGGAAGCCTTGGAAGAGAGAATAACGGAAAAGACGAAGATGATTTGGATGTGTAACCCGTGTAATCCGACCGGTAATGTGTTCTCAAAACAGGATCTAGAAAACATTGCTGAGGTTGCGCAAGAACACGACTTGATTGTTTTTGCGGATGAAATATATGAAAAACTAGTCTACGACGGTGCCAAACACCTGAGCATTGGTTCTCTGCCCGGCATGGAGGACAGAACAATTACTGTGAACGGTTTCTCAAAAGCGTATGCAATGACCGGGTGGAGAATTGGTTACGTAGTGGCCGAGAAGAACCTCTCAGCGACCTTGCGCAAACTGCATTACTACGCAGCATTATGTCCAAACGCATTATCCCAGAAGGCAGCTGTCGCCGCACTGGCAGGGCCGCAAGACTGCGTTCAAGAAATGCTGAGAGAATACAGTAGAAGAAGAAAACTCGTAATCGACGAGCTTAACCTCATCAAGTCTTTACGTTACACGGTGCCAAAAGGAGCGTTCTACGTTTTTCCGGACTTCTCCACATTCGAAAAATCGGATGAAGCTCTTGCTCTGCGTCTGCTAAGGGAAGCTGGAGTTGTTACCGTGCCCGGGTCTGGTTTCGGAACAGCCGGTGAAGGGCACCTGCGAATTTCGTACTCCGTCTCCTACGAACAAGTCAAAGAAGGCATGGAGCGCATCAGAACCCATCTTGCTCGCAAACCGTAGACTGCCCCATGGCCCGTGCTAGGAGACCTCCCTTTTTACTGTGACCGTTCCTTTCTCTGCGTCCACCTTCACCAAGTCACCTGTGTGAATGGCTTCAAACGGATCCCTTTCCAACCTGTCCACCAGAGGAACCTTTGCCAAGACTGCGCTGACTATGAGCACGGTTTCGACGTCTTTGACTATCATCGCTTTGGGAGCCAGATTGTGTGAAGCCAATTTGAAGAGGCCGTCTATCTGCACGACTGAGCTGGCCTTTCCTGACGGAAACACGAGCACCTTGTTTGCGAGGTTTTTTCCCGCAAGTTCGTGGGTTTTCTCCCTGACTATGCCCGTTTTCGGGTCTGTGAGATAGAAGCAGATTGGCTCATGAGAGACCAAAGCCTCGCCTTCCCCGTAACCGCCCACGATCTTGTGACATTTCAGTCTGATTTCCTCTCTTTTCATTCACATTTCCCCTTAACCGCTGCTTCCACGCAGTCCTTCAGCCCCGCCACAACAACGTCTCTGAACCTCCGGTAGTAAGCGCATTTAGGCGAGTCGGTCATGCCCACCTTGTCCTTGTACACGGTCCAACATGGTTCGTCAATGCACGTGTCCACCACAACACACCCGCCAGCCTTTTCTATCGTGTCTACGTAGCCCATTCTTCTAGCGAGCGTTTTGGTCGTGGCCGACGTGCAAATCCAGAACGATACTCCGCCGTGAATTCTCTTTCCTTCTAACAGCTTTGCGGTTTCTGCCACCTGTTTGAGAGTGTAATGCGGGCATCCGAGCATTACAAAGTCTATTTTCCCACTTGCTGTCTGAAGCTCTTCCCATGTCTGCTTGAGTTCAGCATCAGTCACGTTAATCTTGTCCTTTGGGATGTCCCCTTGAAAGGCCTCTTCAACAGTCCGGGCTTCCACTGTGAAACCAGGTATATAGAACATCGACACTGCTCCGGAAGTGTTTGACATCGCGCAGAAGTTTATGAGTTCTTCCGTGCTGGGACACCTCGTTATGCCAGTGAACACTGGGATTCCGTAACCTATCTGTTTGCCAACGAACTGCCCCAAAAGGGTGTAGTCAAAGCTGTCCTTCAAGGCCGCTTCAACCTTGATTAGAACTGTGCCTTTTCGGTTTTGCTTTATGTGCAGCCCATACTTGGGAGTTTTGCCGACAACTCCTGCTGCGAGAGCACTTTGAGCGGCTTCGCGATTTGTTGTGGCGCCAATGACGGAGTTCACGTAGGGCGTGGCGCTTGATTCCGAAAAGGCCACGGTTTCACCGAACAGTGGAATGTTCTCTGTAAGATATGGTACGCAACTCCAGCTGAGAATGGCGCCCACTGTCTTGTAGGCTTCCATCACTCTTCGAGCTACTTCAGCCTCATCGCTCGGAACTTCGAACAATCGATGGAAGAACTCGATGTCGTACACGGGATTTGTGCTGGTCGGGACTCTGCACTTGGCTCCTCCATTTGCCAAGAGTTCGACGAAGTACAGGTCTCCTTCTTGGCCGCTTGAAGCGGCATGCGCACGAGTGATCGGAATCATTTTTTCAGCGTCGTACGCATCTCCTATAGCGACAAGCAGTTCAATCGCCTTTTGCATTCCTTGCCCGAGTTCGCCACTGAGCATTTTTTCTTCTTCCCTAGTCAAGTTCATCTAAGCTCACCCTTTCGCACAGATACCTGTCCGCAGGCCGTTAGCAAAGGTTTTGCGGACTCCCCTCCAGGAACTTAACAACATTATCGATACAGATGTCGCTGCATCTCTTCACCGCTTCAACAGTGTGGAAACCTACATGAGGCGTGAGTATTGCGTTACTCAATTCGAATAATGGATTGTCTTTGGGAGGAGGCTCATCTTCAAAAACATCCAATCCTGCGCAAGAGACTCTGCCCGATTTCAAAGCCTTTATCAAAGCTTCTTC
Source organism: Bathyarchaeia archaeon (assembly GCA_049516875.1). Taxonomy (GTDB): domain Archaea; phylum Thermoproteota; class Bathyarchaeia; order Bathyarchaeales; family Bathycorpusculaceae; genus JBEKCD01. Next base: position 190,159 of record JBEKSS010000002.1, read on the forward strand.
ATCAATTACTTTTCCCTGCGATGTGTTGACTATGACGGCACCGCTTTTCATTATTTCGAATTCTTTTTTTCCGATAAGCCTCTCCGTTTCGGATGTCAAGGCAACATGCAATGAGATGAAGTCACTCTCCTTAAGCAGCGTGTGGAGGTCCACGTACTTCATTCCGAGCTCTTTGGCTCTCTTCATGTTGGGATACTTGTCATAGCCTAGAATTTGCATCTCAAAAGCTTTGGCTATCTCTGCAACTCGGCAACCGATTGAGCCTGTGCCGATGACGCCGAGAGTCTTCCCACGTAATTCGATGCCTCCAAAAGGTCTCCAATCGAAACCGCCTTTTCTCACGTGTTTGTCGGCTGACAGCAGTCTTCTGGCCGCTGCCAACAGCAAAGCGAAGGCGTGTTCAGCAACGGCTTCCGTGGCATAGCTTGGAACGTGCGTTACCACGATTTCTCTCTCTTTAGCCGCCTGAACATCTGCGTAGTGGCAGCTTGTTGCCCATATTGAAATCATTTTAAGCTTCTTAGCAGAGTTGATGACATCTTTAGTCAATTTGCTCCAGCCAACTATCACGATGTCGGCTGCCTCTATTCTTAGTTTCAAATCATCAGGTGTTTCGGGTGGCTCTTTGAAAATCTTCAGATTACCAAGCGATTGCAGTTTTCTGATGTGCTCTTCTTCGAGATAGATGTGGTCCACGACAACGATATTCATTTTGCATCATTTTCTAGCATGTAGGCGTTTACTTAAATTTTATGTTAATGAAGGGACTCCAATTTGTTGAGGGGCTTCACATCTGCATTTTTCGGAATTTCTTCACCGCTTCATCATCTAGCCTTCTGAGGAAAAACAAGGATGGATGAGTTTTAGCGAGCTCTTGACTGCACTCTTGGTTCAATCAGTGTCCAGAGCCAATCGACGAATTCCTTCAGGTTTTTTGTCTGTATGTAGATGTCACCTGGTCCCGTGATGTTTGTCACGAGTCCTTCTCCACCTAGCAAGGTTTCTTTCAGTCCGCCGAATTTCGTGACTTTGTAGCTGCAGGTGCTGCTGAAGGCTACCAAATGGAAGTTGTCAACTATCATTGATTGTCCAGGTCTGAGCGTGTGCTTGTCCACGGCCCCGAAAGTGTTTATGAAGAGGTTTCCATTGCCTGTTACTCTTATCATGAAGAGACCTTGGCCGAACAGTCCTTTCGTGAAACCTTCCCATTGGGCATCCAAGTCCACGTCTTGCGTTGAGGCTACGTAGGCGGCTTTCTGTATTACGTAGCCTTGGTCAGGTCTTATTTCAAGCATTTCAATGTCGCCCACAGGGGCAGAAACGAGTCCTACCTCGCCAGCTCCCTGCGCCGATGTGTAGTCGTTAACCCAGAAAGACTGTCTTCCGATGATTGCCAGGCCTAAGCTGCCAAGAAGACTCTTCTCTCTCTTGCGCGTGTGCACTTCTATGTTTGGATCCATGTAGGTCATCGCTCCGGCCTCGGCTGTTATTGTTTCGCCTTGTTCCAAGTTCACGACAAGCATTGAATAGGACGGCTTGTACCTTATGTCACATCTCAACTGAAGCCCTCCACTTTCTACATTGCATTAACTCTGCTTATAACTTGTGCCAGAACTTCGTTCATCCTTTATACAAGTGCTCAAAGCTGAGGATATTCAGGCCGGATGATGCAGAACAATCTCTCTTTTTTGAGTCTCCAAGAATCTTGTGTTTTTGAAGAAGATGCTTTTGAATTTGAAGATTCATTTTCATAAGACTTTTATATGTGTTGACTTGTGGTATTGTGTAATTAAGTTTGGATTAAGGTGCTTTAATGGAGCCTAGCAAGAAGCCGTTGAACGTTCTTGTCAAGCAGCTGAACGCGGGAATTGCCGTTGTGCTGAAGAACGGCGGTGAATACAGGGGGAAGATGATAAAGTGCGATGGTCACATGAACATTCTTTTGGAAGGAGCGACAGAGTCTAAGGATGAACAGTTGATAACGAACTATGGCAATGTTTTGTTGCGGGGAAACAACGTCCTCTATATCATGCTGGATGTGCCTACAAGGTAGCGATTTTTCTATTTCCAGTCACGTATTCTACAGCTTCTTTGAGGTCAGCGTTGAGTTTGTGCTTGCGCTTGAAGTAATGTAGAATATTCTGAACATCGCGGGTTAGCAGTTCTTCGGCGTTTGGGTGTTCCCTTGTGATGTATTGTGGCCAGTCAATTATCAAGATGTGCCTGTCTGGTTTTAAGATGACGTTGTATTCGCTCAGGTCACCGTGGATGATGTTTGCTTTCAGGTATGCTTTTCGGATATTGCGCAGGATTTCCTTCATAATCGTCTTTGGTTTGCTTATTTCCTTGTACTCTGCAAGTTCTCCGCCTTCAATCATGCCCATGGCTATAACGTGGCGATTTTGGCTTATTGGTTCTGGAACGGCTATGTGATGCGGGAACAGGAGTTTCAGGGCTTCGTATTCTCTTTCTGCTGCAAGTCGAGATTGGTAAAGCCAACTTGCACTGCGTTGGGTTGAATAGCTTCTTTTTCTGATTATTTGGCGAAAGCTGATTCTGCCTAGGCGATGGAATTTCACGGCTATGCGTTCGCTTTTAGGGTCTAGCGCGTCGTAAACGTCAGCTTCTTTGCCCACGCCTAAGGGTTTGCCGAAAGCCTCAAGCACGTTGGCCTTCACTAGACCGTTAATCGCGAGACAATCATAACCAGCATAGTTCAGAGTGTAACCCGTGTAGGCTCCGCGCATTTGGTAGATTAGGCCCAGTTTGCTGAGACGGTTTATCCGAAAGTCTGTGTCCCGCGCCAGATCCAGCTTAGTGAATTTTGCTATCTGTTCTTTCGGGACGAATTCATGTTTGCTCATGGCCGTTTCTATAACTTGGAGTACTCTGAAGTCCTCGTTTTCCAGTTCGCGAAACACTCTGACCGCAACATCGGCTGACGACATACACTCTAAAGATAGCATGTTCCATATTAAAACCAGAATGTTGTTACGTACGTACAATCGTTTTCTTACGTGATTCTCAGTTTTTCTACTTCTTCCTTGCTCGGTCTGGACACCTTCATCGTTCTGTCTAAGCTGTTTTTTCCAAACCGCACGAGCACTTGAGCATCTTTTTCGTCTGAGTAGTAGGCTGTTAAGGCTGCGGCTTTTTCAATCGCTGCTTTCGTTTTTGTTCCTTGAAGAATTGTGGTTGGGCTGCCGCAGTTCGGGACTTCAAAGTAGTAGTCGCTCGGCGATTTCATTTTAAGAAGAGCTTTGTTTTCAGATTCGTTTCTGCCTACGACTATCTTGTTTTTCTCGAACCGCAAGTGTCTGCCCAGTTTCAGCAGGGCCACGTCCTTCATGGAGACTCGTTTCTTGTGTTTGAAGAGATCTCTCACCTTGTCTGCAAATTCTTTGTAGGTGAGTAGACAACCGCCCGCTGGGCAAGGGTAATCTGCTATGCTGTATTCTTTGGCAAGTTCAATCTGCCTCTTTCTTGACCGGCCATGAATATCCAGGAGCTTGTGGCGGTCTACGAGTCCTCCTTTTTCAATAGACGTTTCCGGAAGCATCTTCGCAGACAGGGGTCTCAGTATCCTGTTTTTCAGTCCGGCTTCCTCTTCTATCATTTTCAAGGCCTTAAGGTGCTGGCTCATCGGCCTCTCGTCCAGCACTTCACCCGTGAATATGAACGAGGCACCAGTTTCTTGCGCGTATTTCTTGGCTTTTTTCAGCATGAAGATTCTGCAATCGATGCAGGGATTCATGTTTTTTCCGTAGCCATGCTTCGGCTTTCTGACGACTTTCAGGTAGTCTTCGCCGACACTGACGACTTTCAAAGGTACACCAAATCTCTCCGCCACTCCTGAAGCTCCGCATCCACCCTTGCCGCAAAGACAGAAGGGAGACACGAAGTTTATGGCTTCAACGTCCATGCCCTGCTCCAGTAGCAACTTCACCGCTAAGGTGCTGTCCAAACCGCCTGACAGAAGTGCAAGAGCTTTCCTTTTTTTCATTTGATTGCTTAACATTTTCGGGCCATTATTAAAACCCTACGTCTGATAGAGCAATCCGCCAGAACAACAGTTGAAGATCAGTCAGCGTTTTTTGAAACCGTGCGCTACAGTGTTGTTTCTAAAGGATATCTACGTCCATTGCTGAGGCCATTATCAAATAGAAACCTGCCAATCCCTTCCACGTTCCCCATTTCTCGGCGATTTTGCGTGCTTCTTCACCGGAGATTTTTCGGTCGTTGCAGTAGTAGTGCGAAATCACTCTTTTTAGCCCCAAGTCATCAGCAGGGAACGCCTCTAGCCTCTGCATCCCTCTAACCATCGTTAGCTCGGCTGTCCAAATGCCGATGCCCCTTATTTTGTCAAGTTCTTTGACGATATCGTTTGCGTCTTTGTAATCTTTAAGCTCTTCAAGCTTTAGCTTACCATCAGTTATCATCTTCGAGATGTCCTTGATGTACTCTATTTTTCTCTGACTGAGCCCACAATTGCGGAGTTCGCGAACGCTTGCAGAAGCCAGCTTCTGCGGCGTTGGAAAAGCGTAATAGAATTCTTTGTCCAAGCCGAGCACCTCACCGAAAGCTTTGATCAACCTTTCTTCCATTTTGTTTGCTATGTTTAACGAGATTTGTTGTTCAACAATCGAGTCGATTAATGCCTCAAAAACAGTGGGAGTTGTCGGGCTCTTCAGACCTTTCAGTTTATGAGTCAGCGGTGCCATCACACTGTCTTTTCTTGCTTCTTCGTAGAAGAGTTCGAGATCAAAGTTCAGATTGAAGAGGGCACAGACAATTTCTTCAGCTTTTACTCTGTCACTCCTAGAGATTTTCCCATTAGATTCCAGCTCAACTGAAAGTTTCGGCTCGTCAACTGTTCCGGCAGTCGTTATGATCGCAAGGAACAGCTTGCTGTCGACTCTCACTACTTGCCAGAATCTTCGCTTTTCGTATTTTCGAATTTGCCGGTCGCCATCTGAAAAGATCGTGGCACTTAGTTCAAAATCGAAAGGTGAGAGAGGTCTGACCGTCATTTTCGCGATTGTGAGCAAAATCTTTCCTCTTTGGCTTTTCTCTAGCCTTTCCTACAGCGATGTTAAAAGCATTTTCATCGTTTTAACAGGAATGTCAGTGCTAGAACTCGGCATTGTCAGTGTAAACGATATGATGGCCTATCGAAAGACAACTGCAATAAGAGCGCAGGGAAGGAGACCTTGAGGGTCTATAGTCTTTCATGGAGGATTTTTAAATGTGAAGGCTCGTATAGTGAACGTTAAAGGAGTTGCAACCAGTGCGAATTGTGCTAAGAATAGGCGGTTCTGTCGTAGCGTCACCAGTTAATGCCGAGCTAATTAGTGAATATGCAGATATGATGAAGGCTTTGAAGGCGTGTGGTCACCAGGTTGTCGTCGTGGTTGGTGGTGGAGCTTTAGCAAGGGAATTCATCGGTGTTGCTAGGAGCTTGGGGCTCAAACAGAAGGCTCAAGACGAGATTGCGATATCGGCTTCGAGGATTTTCGCTCTGTTGTTTCTGAAAAGGATCAGAAATGCGGGTTGCGAGAACGTTTCGCTGAACGTCGAAGAGGCTGTGAGATGTGTAGGCAATGGTAAGATCGCGGTTATGGGCGGTTTGAGGCCGGGAATGACGACAGATGCAGTGGCAGCCCTGGTTGCGGAAGCAGTGGAAGCTAAATTGTTGGTGAAAGCCACTGACCAAGAAGGCATTTTTGACAAAGACCCCAAGAAGCATACAGACGCCGTGAAGCTTGATCACCTGAGGTTTGAGGATCTGACTCGTGTCTGCGTGGAAGACAGACACAAGGCTGGTATTCATCAAATCATAGATCCCGAAGCCATCAAAATCCTGAAACGCACAAAGGTCAAGGTCGTCGTGGTAAACGGGTTCAAACCTGAAAATGTTCTAATGGCGGTTAAGGGCAAACCCGTTGGAACCTTGGTAGACTGACTTGAATCTCTGTGAATTGGAAGCACTAGGTTTAAATATCACTGTTGATATCAGTGGCGATATCAATTACGATATCGATGGTGATGAAATATGGTTGAGCATAGGAAACATTGGATGAGACACACAGCCATGGTTCCGAAGGGATTCATACGCTTCCAAGTTCTAGAATCCCTAAGCAAGAAGCCCATGTCCGGTTCAGAAATCATTAACGAAGTTGAGACGAGAACGAATGGTCGTTGGAAACCAAGCCCCGGCTCAGTCTACCCACTCCTATCTTGGCTACAGGACAACGGACACATCCGAGAGTTGCCATCAAACCAGAGTGGAATGAAACGCTACGAACTCACAGATAGCGGGAAAGCTGTGTTAGAACAACAAAGAAAGATCATGGAGGAACAGGAGAAGATGATCGATGAGCAGAGGAGAAACTACATGAAATTCAGAAAAGAGGGAAGATTTTTCGGGCCACCGTTCATGAGAGCACCGTGGTTCCATCTTCCGCCGGAGAAGACAGAGGAACTGCGAGAGTCAATGAGGAAGCTGATGAGGACCTCTTTCAAACTTGGAGAGAATCTGGAGAAGCACTTCTCAGAACAGGTCTTTGAGGATGTGCGTAGAGTTTTGGATGAGACTGCTGAGAAACTTGAAAAAATAAACGAAAGGTTGGGAAGTAGGGAGAATGAATAGAGGATTTTTGCAGGCGTTTTTTCCTGAATATAACCGGGAAGAGCTTCATTCCGAACCAATCATCGATAAAGGCCTGAAACCCTTATATGACACAGTCCTAAAGCACGATGAGGCTGATAAAAAATCGAGAGGCGAACAAGATGAGTGAAGAAGTGATAACGACTGTGGGACTAACCAAGGTTTTCAATCATCACCTGAATGCAGTTGATCACGTCAACTTCAGCGTTAAACATGGTGAGATTTTCGGGTTCTTAGGACCCAACGGCGCAGGAAAAACAACGACGATCAACATGTTGATAACAATATTGAAGCCCACGGAAGGCAAAGCGTCGGTTTTGGGCTTCGACATCGCAAAGCAGAACAATGAAGTCAGAAATGTCATCGGCGTCGTGCCGCAGGAATACACTGCTGATGAAGACCTGACTGGTTTAGAGAATATTCTCTTGTGTGCCGACATGTACGGAATTCCGCGGCGCATTGCAAAAGAGCGTGCGGAAGATCTGCTGAAGCTTGTCGAGCTGACCGAATTCAAGGATAAGAGGGTTGAAACCTTTTCTGGCGGAATGCGGCGCAGACTAGAGCTTGCATGTGGGCTAATCAACAGGCCAAAGATACTCTTTCTGGATGAGCCCACCCTCGGCTTGGATGTTCAAACGAGGACTGCAACTTGGAACTACATCAGAACCCTCAAGAAAGAGTACGGCATGACGCTTTTCATGACTACACACTATCTCGAAGAAGCTGATTCACTCTGCGACCGCATTGCCATAATTGATCATGGAAAAATAGTCGTGGTCGGCCCGCCCGAGGAGCTCAAGCGTAGCTTGGGTGGGGACATCATAACCATAGGCATAAAGGAAGATGTTGACGTGAGCGATCTAATCAGCAAGGTTGAGAATGTTAAAGAGGTCAAGAAGGAAAATGGCTCATATCGAATCAAAGCTGAGTATGGAGAAGTGACTGCTCCCTCCATTATTGAAACCCTAAGGAAGAAAGGGTATACCGTGGCGAAACTCTCGCTCACAGAACCCACGTTGAACGAGGTCTACCTGGAATACACAGGTAAGTCTATGCGTGATGCGGAAGAGTCCAGAGAGGCTTTTGCCGCGCAAAGGATGACGATGAGGAGGGCACGGCAATGAGCGAAATAGACGGCAATTCCAAAAACAAACTACACGGCCTCTGGGCCCTGACAAACAGGGAGCTTAAGAAATGGTACAAAGCCCCTGTGATATTCATACTCTCTATAATTCAGCCAATTCTTTGGATGGGTCTGCTCGGAAAAGCACTGAACATAGGCGCACTGTTTGATCCAACAAGCCCGTCATTTCCGCCTCTGAAACTTAATCCACCATTGACTACTGGACCCACTGGGCAGGAAGCACAGCTATTTCAATACTTTGCAGGTTTCACTAAAAACGTGTTTGGCTCAGCTGATTACTTCTCGTTCATGGCTGTGGGCATTATTGCGTTTTCCGCCCTGTTTACAACAATGTTCAGCGGCATGTCAGTAGTTTGGGACAGACGATTGGGCTTTCTGAACAAGGCCCTTAGCACGCCCGTGTCGAGAGGAGTGATAATATTCTCCAAAGTCCTTTCCGCGACGCTGCGATCAATGTTCCAAGCGGGTCTCATAATAGTCATCGCTATTGGATTTGGTCTCCAGTTTGGGATAGGTTTCAATCCACTTTTCATACTTGGTGTATTCGCTATGATGTTCCTGTTGTGCGTGGGATTGTCTTCGCTCTTCATCGCAATAACCATAAGATCAACAAGGATAGAGACTCCGATGGCTGTCATGAACCTGATAACTCTGCCGCTGATGTTTGCTAGCAACGCATTCTTCCCGACCGCATTTATGCCTGGTTGGCTGCAGACGGTATCTAAGGTCAACCCGATGACATACGCTACAGATGCATGCAGACAGCTCTTGGTATTCGCCACTGATTGGGGGAAGGTTGGGATAGACTTCTTGTACGTGGGCATATTTGCTGTGATAGTTGCAACAATAGGCATATTGCTCTCATGGCGATTCCTGAACAAGTGAGCGAAGAAAAACTAGAAATGGCAGATGACAACTGTGACAACAATAGTTGAAGCGGTCAACCTAAAGAAAACGTATCTGCTTGGAAGAGTCACAGTCAACGCGTTGCGTGGCGTAGACTTGAGGGTTGAGAGCGGCGATTTTCTCGCCGTTCTTGGCCCATCTGGAAGTGGCAAGTCAACGTTGCTGAATCTCATCGGAGCATTGGACAAACCAACAGATGGAAAGATGCTGATAGAAGGCGTTGACGTTTCAACGCTGAATGATGATCAACTGGCAGATCTAAGACGCAGAATAGGATTTGTCTTTCAGTTCTTCAACCTCATCCCACGGTTTACGGCAAGGGAAAACGTTGAATTGTCAATGGCTATAGCAGGCTTGACCAGCTCAGAAAGAAGAAAGCGCGCCGAGGATATTCTGGGGACAGTGGGTCTTCAAGAAAGGATAGATCACAAGCCCGCGGAGTTGAGCGGCGGCGAGCAGCAGCGCGTGGCCATTGCCAGGGCCTTGGCCAACAACCCAAAGTTTTTGCTGATGGATGAACCCACGGGAAACATAGACTCCAAAGCAGCGAACGAGATAATCAGTCTCATCAGAACACTCAACGAAGAGAAGGGCGTGACGGTGATAATGGTGACGCACGACCAGCGGTTGGCAGGCCAATCAAAGAGGATTGTGCAGATGTTCGACGGCTCGATAGTCCAAGAGGTCGTGAACTGACTTGAACCCCCGCGATGTGCTGTCCTACTCTTTCAGTGCGATAAGGCTAAGAAAACTTCGTGCGGGCTTGACAACGCTGGGCGTCGTGATAGGCATTGCCGCCATCGTCGCGTTGCTTTCAATCACTCAGGGTTTGCAGGCCACTATCACCCATCAGCTTCAAACAGGATTTGCAACTAACACGCTAATCGTTTCCACGGGCGGAGGATTAGGAGGAGGCTTAGGTGCAGGCGCTTTGGGCGGAGCAGGAACTGCCAATTCCGGCTTTCAACTGTACATCAACTACACGCAGACTATCGATAATATAACGAACGTCGAGACCTCGATGCCCATAATAGAAAGGGTAGGCGCAGTCGATTTCAACGGTCAAAGTCGAAACGTTACGATTGTGGGCGTGGATTTCGCTGAATACGCGAGCATTTACAGCAGCACCTTCGTGGCCGACAGCGGAACGATACCGTTGAACCCGCAAAGTGATGCGCTAGTAGTCGGGAAACTGGTCAGTGACCCCTGGAGCAATGGGACTTTGTTCTGCAGTGCGGGCGACGCAGTCACCGTCAGATGGACTAACGCAACCGCGCTTCCGCCCAGAAATGAGACCTACACTGGCCATGTTGCCGCTGTTCTTAAAGAAATCGGAGGCTTCGGCGCTGTTGGACCGTCGGATTATGATGTTTACGTCCCGATATCCAAGGCTGAAAGCTTCTTTGGAACCGACGTGTGCAATACGATAATCGTAAAACTCGCAAACGATGATAAAACCACGGTTGACAACGCTACCGCAGCGTTGAAGGACGCTTTCAGTAACCAGGTTTCAGTCACATCAGCGACAGCGGTGCTCAACCTTCTGTCAAACGTTTTCTCGGTCGTACAGCTTTTCCTGACCGGAATTGCTGCCATCTCGTTGCTGGTTGCCGGCATAGGCATAATGAACATCATGATCGTCTCGTTGATGGAGCGCACAAGAGAAATAGGCATACTCAAAGCGTTGGGTATGAGAGGTCGAACCGTGCTCCTAGTCTTCCTGTGTGAGTCATTGATAATCGGCCTGATCGGCGCGGTAATCGGCATAGCCTCAGGCTGGATCCTCGCAAACGTGGTTGCAATAGTCTTCCGCGGAGGAAGCTTGTTAACAGGAAACCAAGGCGCAGCCGCGACTGGTAGAATGACGATAACTCCTCTCTTAACTCCAACTGTGATGATACTCGCCCTGGTCTTCGGCGTAGGGGTCAGCATGGTCTTCGCGCTCTACCCAGCTTGGCGAGCGTCTAAACTCAAACCAGTAGAAGCCCTAAGATATGAGTAGACCAAACCTAAGGCTGAGGGGCTCCGCTATGAGGAGACTCTATCCAAAACAGCCACTTGCCGGCGTCGGAGCCATCCTAGTCTGCTCTGGCAAGATTCTACTCGAAAAAAGAAAGAATGAGCCTGGAAAAGGGAAATGGAGTGTCCCAGGAGGCTTGATAGAACTGGGCGAGAAGGCAGAGCAGACGGCGGCTAGAGAGGTCTTGGAGGAAACGGGCCTCGCAGTTGAGAAGCCCGAGCTCATGGACGTTGTCGACAACGTAGACCTAGACGCGAAAGGAAAAGTGAGGTACCACTTCGTCATAATCGACTACTTCATGAAACTCAGAGGCGGAACACTGGAGGCTGCGAGTGACGCAGCAGAATTAAGATGGGTCAGACTGGACGAAGTGGAAAGCTACACGTTGACCGGGACTTTTCGAGAGTTTTTCCTGAGAAACTACGAAAAACTGAAGAAACTCGACTCGTGCAAGCGCCAAACAAGTGACAAGAACTAGACGCGCGTCCTTCTGCTTATGTGCCTGCGCATTCAGAAATTAGAGAAAGGATTGAATTCATCCGTTTATTGATTCGTGATGGATGTGAAGAAGAGCCTCGTTTCACCCATCGTCTTCACATCTAAGGCTTTGATTTTGGCCACTATTGGAAAGTCTCTTACAACTTTGCCCAACACGAGACAATGATGCGGGGGGAGGTCGCGGGCGATCGATCTTACTGTTTCGGCGTCCACACGGGCGGCTCGTGAAACCACGTCTAGGTCGTGTTCGTTTGTGAAGTTGAAGAGGAAGATGTTGTCGGCTTGTCGGTAGATGTTTTCGCGTATGGTGTCGGGCTGGTTGGTTATGAATGTGGTGAAGATTCCGAAGTGACGCATGCGGGTTACGATGTCGTCCCAGTAGGTTTCGCGCAGGTAGAGGTGTGCTTCTTCGGCGAAGAGGAATATGGCCTTAAGCTTCGAGCTGCTCAAGGATTCAACGAGTTTGCCGAGAATGTACTCTACGACTATTTGTCTGTCGATGGATGAGGTGTTTCGAAGGTTCATTATTATGGCGCCGCCGTGCTCTCCAGTTTTAAGCAGGTACTCTTCCAGTGATGTGGCTTCGACGATGTTGTCTGTGAAAACTCCTGAGTTGACTAGGGAGTGGTAGCGCGAGAACAGGGCGTCGCGGACGTGTTGGTTGCAGTTCCAGTTGCGGATTGTTTCGCCAAGCTCGTGTAGTGTGAGGCTGTCTCTCTCTTTGAGTGCTTGCCATATTCGTCTGAACTCGCGGGCGGACGTTCCTGGCAAGTGGAGGGCGTGTATGAGAATTCCTAACATCACGTGCAGGTTCAACTGTTTGAGGGCTAGTTTGAAGTTTTGAGAAGGCGTCAAAACATGAATCTTGTCGTAGTTTGCGTTTCTTTTTCCGTCACTTGTAAGTCCCAGGCTCAGGTATTCCCCGTTGAGGTCGAAAACCACGACGGTGGCCTTGTACCCGACTAGGTTTACCATTAGAAGCTTGGACAGGTGAGACTTGCCTGTTTCCTTCTTTCCAGTTATTATGTTCAGTCTACCGTCAAGCGACGTGGCGTCTATCGTTAGTAGCGACGAGTCTTTTGTTCCGCCTATCACGATTGGGAGTTTGCCGTCGATTTTGGCGAGTTTCAGCAGAGTTGGAAGCGGAAGCTTTTTTATTGTCGACTGGGAACGTGAAGGAAGCCAGGAGCTGCTTGGGTTTAAGCCGTCATTTTCGGCTGTTGCACGGATTTTGCAGATGAGTAGACTTGCGTCCTGAATGTACGCGATGTGTGGAGCAATTTCCAAGGGGTCAACGTCTTCGCCCTTGATTAGTTCTCCCCCGTCTGGGAGGCTTCGAAGCAGCTCTTCAAGCACGCCGGGAATGCTGGCAAACTGCACATCAATAACTTGGACGATGAGAGCTCTTGCAGCATCGGCGTCTTCGACGAGCAGATAGTCGCCCTTCTCAGCTGTCTCACCGGGGAAGCTTAAGATCTGAAGGATGTTGCCCTCTTTTCTGTAGAGTTTCATGAGTAGCTCTCTCCCTTGCCGAACAGTCCGAACAGAAGCCTATGCATGTCTGGCCTGTTGATGATTTGAAGCCCGAATCGCCGCGTGACAAAATGCTGCATCGCCAGCACTTCGTTGGCTGTGAACGTGCACAGAATGTGAGCTAGGCGCAAGGTTTCAGGATAGCTTTCCGCGAACAGGTCGTTTCCCAAGAGTTTTTCAACGGCCTCAATCCTTGTTTCAGGTGGAACCTCCTTGTCAATGTCCAGTCTGAAGGCAAGGTTTCCCTTGGTTAGTCTGGCTACGTAGACGTCGCCGAGCAGAACCATGGGGGGTTTGAGCTTCAAGCCTTCTGTCTCAAGCAGGTAGGGAGGCTTATGCTCCGGCAGCAAGTCTGTTATGAGGTGTCCGTTAACCCTTAGGTTTGTCATTTTTGAGAAAGCCAGAACGACGCTGTCTCGTTTTCTTGCTGTCTCAAGAATTTCTTTCATGCGATGCGTGGGGGTTTCAGCGGTTCCTGCGGTCAACGACCCGTCGAAGAGTATTAGTCCGTTGTTCATGGTTTTCGCCGCCATCGTTTGAAGCCAACGTTCGAGAATGCTTGCTATTCGTGTGGGCATCTGAAGAAGGCTTGGCGCACCTTGGTGGCTGTGCTCGTGCAGAGAACTGAAATACGTTCTTTCCAACGTTTCGTAGACTTGCTTTTTGTTTTCCTCGGTGACGTGAAATATGAATGGTCCGAACCGCATGTACCTGTAGCGTCTGTTTTGTTTCCAAACGTTTGCGCCTCTGACGGCTATCACGATGCCTGTGCTCGTTTCACCAATCTTTATAGTTGAGGTGTCTACTGCCACGACGATCTTTTCCTCGCGTAATGGTCTCAGAAGCAACGGTTCAAGTCTAAGCCTTAGTGCTTGTTCATGTACATCCATACTGCCAAATTGTTGAACGATTTGTTGATTTAGTTGAAAAGCCTGAACGGGCGCATTTTTGAGCGAGTGCAGGCTTAGTTCGATGAATTGGCGGGGTAACGTTGTGTCCATGCCAGATTGTGGAAAGTTATATTTTGGTGTTGTTGCAATAGGGTATTGTTCAATCACCAAGATTCACCAATAGCCAATTGTTTGAGGAAGGTATATTTAAGTGTTGTGCATGAACAAGATGCACAATACAATAAACAACAAGGTGACAAATTGGCAGAGAAGGAAACAAAGCCGCCGATACGAGTAAAAATGAAGATAGGAGCAGTCGAATTCGAGATCGAATGTCAAGAAGACCAACTGCAGTCGACAGTCGACAAAATCTTGTCCACAGTAACAGAAAAACTAAAAGAAACACCCCTGATGATGGAAAGAACTGCACAACCACGGAGAACAGAAACCTGCAAGGGCATAATACAGAAGCTGTGGGAAGAAGGCTGGTTCTCCACCGCAAAAGGCCTAAGCGAAGTTCACAGCGAACTGGCAAGACGCGGATTCCACTATGACCGGACCGCCGTCGCCCATGCTCTTATAGACCTAGTGAAAGATGGAATACTGACAAGGGAAGGAAAACCACGCAGGTATCAATACGCCCAGAAAAGGCCGCCTCCATAACTTGCTCCATCCGTGAAGTTTTTCAGAGGCGTGGTCCATAATCTTCATTGTTAAGAACAGATTCCACAAGTGGTAATCATGGACGCAGGCGAACGCGCCATAAGGGCAGTGACCTTTGATCTTTGGGAAACCTTGCTTTTCGAAAGCGACGGTGCCAGCGCACGAAGAGCAGATGCCCGATGCAGGAACCTTGCACAAGCACTGAACAGTCTTGGCGTTCAAGTATCCCTTGAAGAAATGTCTGCCGCCGTCAGCGAAACGGTCTCATCGTTGATAACCATCTGGGGCAACAACAGAGATGTTGCCTACATCGACCAGATTCGACTCATCATCAAAAAAGCGACAAGACACTCACTGGAACTAAAGCAGGAATGGACAAACGAACTAATTCCAGCCTACACCTCAAACGTCCTAGAGGTCCCACCTTACCTGAACCCAGAAGCTCGAAAAGCCCTGAAAGGCTTAAAGAAGCGCAACAAGCTCATCGGGCTAATATGCAACACTGGATTGACTCCTGGAATTGGGTTGCGCAAGTTTTTGGCTAATGAAAGTGTGAGTAGATATTTCGACTTGATGATCTTTTCGGAGGAAATAGGCATCCGCAAACCCGACCCTAGGATATTCCACCTGGCTGCACAGAGATTAGGCGTGCAACCATGCGAAATCGTTCATGTAGGCGACAACCTGAAAGCCGATGTTTTGGGGGCCAAAAACGCAGGGCTGAAAGCTATACACTTCTCAAGCTTGGAAGGACGAGACAAAATAGCCGAATCTGACCCTAACTCGCTTGTTTCACACTCGCGAAAACTCGACAAACTGGAAGGCTGCAAAATAGTTCCAGACGTGGAAATATCCTCTCTTTCCATGCTCATGAAGGCAATAGAAGGACTGGAGAGGGCTTCGCCGGGGTAAACAGTTCAAGAACGCTTGAAATGCGTCAAAAATGAAACCTAATTGCCCATTTTCGCTCTGATCTTTGGAATAAGGTCCTTCTGCATCTGCATGAGACCGAAGGTTGTAATCCTGTATTTTTCGTCAACGGTTTTCGCTGCTATCTCGTTCTTGACAAGTTCCCCCAGCCGGGTGCTCGCAATCTTCGCGTCTTTGCCAAGCCTGCCCTGCAGCTCCTCCTTCGAAACCGCTTCCGTTTCAACATTGCCCAACTGATGACCAACATAACCCGCCAAGAGCAGCAGGCTTAGTGTCTCGTTATCCGTCAGCTTACTCCTCGGAACAAGCAAGCATGGCCCTTCCTTCGCAAAAGCGATAATGCCTTCACAGTCCTTGGCCAGCTTTTGTAAGTCAACATTCAACATCAACCTTTGTGCCACTTCAAAAGACGGCAAGAACTCACTGAAAAACCCGTTCAAGCTCAACCAAACCGACTCCACGCTTCCAGAAAACGTCTTCTCAACACCCTTATACCTAACCTGCACAGTCAACCCCTCCTCATCTCCACCCCTCCGACTCTCAGAAGTCCCACCTGCAGACGCAGCACACTCTCCATCCAACACCCATTCCACCCTGCCAACTCTGTTTAACGACAATGCTTAAAAAACATTACCAAACGTCCCGGACAAGACGATTCAAATCAAACCCACATGAAACACAAGCAAAACCAGACTACCGCCCCGGCAACCGCACGCTCCAAGGCCCGCAAAAGGGCTCAAGCCCATCAAAATTGAGTCTCAAAAAAATCACGGATTGAGTACTCAAACACAAGGGCTCAAACGCCAACATGCACGCTTGCTAAAGCTTTTCACTGACCCATTTTTCCTCTACACTTGGCTAGAACGTTGCCTTCAACCCATCTTTCGCCCTGCATGGTGAGCCTGAACTCCGGCCTGTTGGGATCCGGCTTGAACACTTGACCCCTCTTGGTCATCTCGTTCAGTCTTGCGGGAACCATACACTTTATCCCGCTTGACTCCAGAAGCTTCGTAATCTGCGCCGCCGTACTCTTCCTCTCCTCTGAAGCGTACAACGTCAACCCTATCGCTTCATAATGAGTCAGGTTCTCACGCGCAATGATAACAGGGCCTTCGGTCGTGGACTCAACGATGCCTTTGAGCTGAACCCCCGAAGGCATCAGACGGTCCGAAACGAAACCTCCAACCTTCTCCACAAAACCCTCCGGGAAAGCCTCGAGAATCTTCAAGACTTCCTGAGGGTTCTCAGCCTCAACCACGATTTCGCCAAAAGGCGTCTTAACACGCACTTCAACCCTACTCATTTGCGTCTCTCCTCAGGCCAAAAGCTTCTTTCTCGGCTAAAATGTAAACGTAGCCGGCATCGGTGTTCCACCGCCTAATCTTCTCTTGCTTAACCAGATCCAGTAGAACTGGGGCAAGCATCCGCGCCGGATACTCCAACCCGTTAGCCTTCAACGCACCCCTCAACTCCTCGAGAGTGCGTGGACGCCACTTCCCCCAATCAGTCTCAAGAAGCCTCAAAACCGCCTCATCACAAGTTTGACAAGGCGAAATCCTGGGATATTTCTCGGAAGCAGCCCTCTCATCCCTCGCCGATTCCGTCTTAACCGTAAGCGTCGCCACCCTCTTAGGCCTCACACCGTCAAAGGCCCTGTGAACATTACCAATCAAGCTGGACAAATCCTCAATCGTCTTCAAAACCTCATCCCGAGTACCACCGACTTCAACCTCGTACTCGCCCAGCCTCACCCGAAAAACGAAACTCCTGTCCACTCCTCCCCCCTTTTTCGCTCCCAAACTAATCCCACAGATAACAAAGAGCTAACCCCTTTTAGCATTTACGTGTTTCGATATATATCGAATTTGGGAATATCGTATTAAATGTCACGATATCATATTTACTATTCACGCAAACTTCTGGAAAATAGGGGATGTACTTGGCTAAGAAAGGGCTTTGCGTGTGGCTCTTCAGCTCCCTAACATTCATATCACTGGTTCACTTGACAGAAGCAATATCAGTTCTCTTCTTCAACAGCCAGACGCATCTACTCCAACTCTACCCGTTCATCGGCGAGAAACTTCAGTCCATATCGCCAACAACATACTTCCTAGCCAGTGCGGCTTCAACCCTAGTCTTCTGGGGAATAACCTGTGCAGTAGCCTTTGACAGTCCGGTTGAACAGTTCTTGAACAGAATACTCTCAGACGCCAAAAAACAAAGCGCTGTGGAGGCACAGATGGTGGCTGACAAAACAGAAGTGCTTGATGCAATGTACGAAACAGTCGAGGCAAGCAACGAAACTCTATCACACGTTGTGGACATAGTGTGTAACGTAAGGACAGAAGTCAAAGGCATCCAACCGTTGACACTGACTGTGGAGAATATCAAAACAGAGCTAGGCAATTTGAAGAAAGAAGTCAAGAGAATCGAAGAAAAAGGAAAGCTCCCACTTCTATGCGCAACATGTGGGAAACCACTGTCGCCAGATTTCAAGCTCTGCCCATTCTGCGGCGAAAGCATGAGGCTACCAAATGAAATCGTAGCAGCAAGAGCATACAGGTAAGCCGGTCACTCTCGGCTTCAATCAGCTCTCCCTTGACGTCAACGTTCTGGAGCGTACCTCTATTCTCACTGTTTGTTCGCTTGTTCAAGTCTCTTTTTGACTAATTCACTCACAAGTGTTGCGTTGGCTTTGCCTCGAACTTCTTTCATTACAACACCTATCAGCGGTCCAAAGGCGTTTACTCCCCGCTGTTCAATCAAGCTTCTGTTGCGCTCAATTATGGAATCAATGATTTTCTCAAGCTCTTCCCTCGAGAGCATCTTTAACCCGATGTTATCGACTGCTTCCTCCACGGTCTTGTCCTCATGCAATGAAAGCCAATTGACGATTTCAGGGATGGCCTCTTTCGTCAATCCTCCTGAACCCACGGCCTTGAAAATTTCCCTTATCGTGTTCTCAGAGATCTTTTCGACGCAGACGCCGTCACGTTTCAGTGCTTTTGCCGTTTCTGTCATGAAGGCTGCAACGGTTGTTGGCGAGACATTGCTCTCTTTTACGATGGTTTCGAACAACTCGCCATTTTCGGAATCAAGTACTTGTTTGGCCAATTTCTGATTCAGCCTGTGCACTTTGATGAGCCGTTCGAGTTTCTGTTCTGGGAGTTCTGGCAGGCGAAGGCCAACTTTTCTCACGAAGTCTTCGGTTATCTGTATAGGTGGGATGTCCGTTTCGGGATACATTCTTGCTGCTCCTGGGCGAGGCCTCATGTACTTGGTCGTTCCATCAGGGTTTGGTGCACGAGTCTCCGCTGGTACGCCCTTTAAGGCTTCTCGGGCTCTTTCCACGACGGCTTTCAATGCGTCCTTGGCGTTTTCAGCCTTGTCCGCAACGAACACCACTGCGTCTTCATCTTGTGCTTTGACCATTTTTCTCAGTTCTTCAACCTCTTCTGTCGTGATCCCGTACGCTGGCATTTCATCTGTGTGGAATATGCCGCCGACTCTCCCCCAGAATCTGGCTCTGTCAGCAATTTCTGTTCCGAGGCGAAACCCCGGCATCAGTTCTCGCTTCAAGAAACCTTTGAATTTCAGCAGTTTCACCGCTAAGACTTGCCGGTTTCCATCCAAGGCTTTCCGGACTACCTTGCACTTTGTCCGCTTGAAAACATGGCTAACGTCGAAGAATTCCTCTTTCAGATTCTCTTGTTTCACTCCTGCCTTGTTCAGCTCCTCAGTGATTCTTATGAGGCTCAGTTGACGTTGAACCTCGTACTCCACGACCAGAGGAACGAGTTCAAGCTCTTGAAGGCCCTTGATCTCCATGAGTGCGCCGTTTGGAATTGATATGTTTATGTCTTGGCGTATCGTGCCCAAGCCGCGTATCACTCTTCCTGTAGCTCTCAAGATTCTTCCAATCGCAAAAGCGACTTCTTCTGCTTCTTTCGGCGATTTTATGACTGGTGCGGTTGCAATCTCTATCAGTGGTATGCCCAGACGGTCTATGCGATAACGAGTTATGTTGCTTTCTTCCTCTCCAGTTTTCCTCGCTGCGTCCTCTTCTAAGCCAGCATGTTGAATGGGAACGGTTTTTTCTCCTACCTTTATCTCGCCGTTTAAAGCTATTACACATGTTCTCTGGAAACCCGTTGTGTTGGAACCGTCTATCACCGTCTTGCGCATTACATGAATTTCATCAACAGGTTTGGCCTTCATCATCAAGGCCACGGTCAGGATTGTTTCAACGGCTTCTGGGTTTAACGGGTGAGGCGGCTCCTCATCCATTTCAACGAGGCACGAGGTTGTCCTGTTCGCCTCGTAAAGGATTCTCACCCCTTTCTGAAACTCGAAATAAGCCGCGGGATCCACTTGGCCAAGCTCGCTTTGGGTAGGTCTGAGTCCCCGGAGAAAAGTTATTTCTGGTTCTTCCTTGAAAAGTGCCGGTTTGCAGTTGCAGAACAATTTTGCAGAAGTATTCAGCTGCTGGTGGATTTCCAAGCCGACTTTCAAACCGACCTTCTCATAGTCTATTTCCAATGTCACTCAGCCCCTTCCATTCAACGTCCACTCATTCTGGAACAGTGCGCGGTGAAATCTCGCCCGCAACGCTTGTCTTCAAAAGTCTCTTGGCCTCCTCTACGTCTTGTGTTTGCCCTAAAACCCACATGAGCTTAACAAGAGCTGTCTCAGGAAGCATGTCCTCTAAGGGAATCACGCCCTGCGCCTGCAAGTCGCGGCCTGCGTCATAAACGTTCATGTTAACCCTTCCCCAAATGCACTGAGATGTCATTGCAACAACAACGTTTTTCTCGACGGCTTTTCGCACAGCTTCGAGACTCTTCGTGCTAATATGGCCTAGACCTGTTCCTTCAAGAATCATTCCTTTATAGCCTTCATCCACAAACCAGTCTATCACTGCAGGGTTCATGCTTGGGTAAAACTTGATCAGGGCAACTTTTTCGTTGAATTCTGGCTTCAACGCAAGTTTATCTGAGGAACAACGCTTTCTGTAATCCCCTGTCAGCATGGTTATTTCTCGGTTTTTTATTCTTGCAATGGGCGTTGCGTTCACAGATTTGAACGCGTCTCTTCTGCTTGTGTGGCATTTCCTCACTTTTGTCCCCCTGTGAAACACTATGGAGTCGTCTGACGTTGTTTCATGCATCGCAACCGTAACTTCTGCGAAGGGTCCTTTTGCCGCCGCTGTAACCGCTCCTATGACATTTGTTGCTGCATCCGAACTCGGCCGATCTGCTGAGCGTTGCGAACCCACAATTACCACTGGAACGGGAAGGTTTTGCAATGCAAAGCTGAGGGCTGCCGCCGTGTAGCCCATGGTGTCTGTTCCATGAGCTATGACAACGCCGTCCACGCCTTCTGCAACTTGGTTGGCCACGACTTTGGCGAGTTCTTTCCAATGTTGTGGGGTTATGTTTTCGCTGAAAAGACTGAACAATATCTGAGTGTCTATTCGGGCTATGCCTGCCAGTTCCGGCACGACACTGTAGAGGTCGCTCGCCGTCAGGGCGGGTCGCACGCCGCCTGTTCTGTAATCCACTCGGCTGGCTATGGTTCCGCCTGTGCTTATTATGGTGACTCTTGGCAATTGTGGATTCTGTTTGGGTTGGGGCGGAGCTGCAAAGGTGGGTTTTGTTCCTTTCCCTATTTTCTCTATCGTAGTGTCTGTTGTTATTTTTATGCCGATGTTGTAGCCGTTTTTCAGTTTTACGACAATGTGAGTTTCATCGCCGTACTCCGAGCGCGGAATCAAGATTCCTTCGTAGACCTCACTTTTTCTCGTCACACGTATAATGTCACCCACTTCGGCTGCGACTTTCATTATGCTTGCCAATGCTTCTCCTTTGTAGCCTGAAAATCCCTTTTCACTCATTCTTGATTCTCCAACGTTTTTGACATGTAAACTCCATCGTACTTGTAGCCAAGTCGCTTATAGTACTGTTTTGTGCCGAGGGCACTTATAACTAGAATCTTTTTTAGATCATAGTCCTCTCTAGTTATGCTTTCTGCTTTGGCCAGTAGGATGCTGCCGTAGCCTTTGTGTTGCCACGCGTTGTCAAAGTGTTTGCCAACCGGGACTAGGGATCCGTATACGTGGAGTTCCCGCACTATGGAACATGGTTTCGCTTTCACTTCCTGTCTGTGAGCCTTTTCCGAAGGGATTCTTAACCTCAGGTACCCTATCAAAACATCATTCTTCAAATCTTCCGCCGAAATGAAGATCTCCTCGCCTTCAGAAGCCTCGTAGTGCGTCGTGAGAATGTCCACTTCATGTGGGTCGAGTTTCACCTTGCTTCCTGTTCGGTGGCCTACTTCTCTGCAGCGTATGCATTCGCATTTTGTGCCTTCCTCTGTCAGCTTCCGTTGCACTAGTTGTCTCAGGTTGCTTCTGTTCACTCCCGCAACGATTAATGGCGCAGGAATGTCTCGCTGGACACGCATGATGCGCACCCATCTCGGAACGTTCTTCTTGATTTCTGTAATAAGGTCTACTGCCTCCTCGTTTGTATAAGGCCTGAACACATCCTCGAGGTACCATTTGTAGGCCCTTGTGTTTTTCAAGACTAAGCACGGGTAAATCTTTATCATGTCAGGCTTGAAACGGGGATCCGTAAAGATTCTCTTGAATGCTTGCAAGTCTCTTTTTCGGTTTGAGCCGGGAAGCCCCGGCATCAAGTGGTAGACTATTTTCAGTCCGGCGTCTTTCATTATTCGTGTGGATTCAACAACGTCTCGAACCGTGTGTGTTCTGCCGACTAAGCGGTATATCTTGTCGTTGGGATTTTGAACACCCATTTCCACACGGGTTACGCCCATGCTCAGCATATGGTCTACGTGGATTTCCATAGCCCAGTCTGGCCGCGTTTCCACGGTTATGCCGACGTTGCGCTTCTTGCTTCTTTCCGCGTTCTTTTTTGCTTCTTCAAGACTTCTTGCTTCTTTTCCAGTGATGGCGTCGAGGCAACGTTGTACAAACCATGTTTGGTAGTCCAGAGGCGTGGCGGGAAAAGTTCCACCCATTATGATGAGTTCTATCTTGTCAACGTTGTGCCCTATGGCTTGTAATTGTTCGATGCGGGATTTGACCTGCAGGAACGGGTTAAAGTCGTTCTGCAGTCCGCGCATGGCTGCGGGTTCAAAACCGGTATAGCTCTGCGGGACGCCCATCGCAGGTCCTCCTGGACAGTACGCACAGGGCTCGGCTTGTGGACAAGGATACGGCTTTGTCATTGCCGCTACTACTGTGACACCGGAGATTGTGCGTGTGGCCTTCCTTCTCAGAAGTGCCAATAGTTTGCGTTTCTCTTCAGTTCTTAGTAAGCGTATCATTTCGGAGTTTGACGGTACTCTTTGCAGGTGATATTTGATGGCAACCTGGTTTTTGAGACAACTCAAATCGTGATAACTAGGTGAAGGGCTACTCATTAGGGTTTCAATGATTTCTCTCAGAGGCTTGTTTGAATTCACGTTGAAGCAACCACAGTCAACTAGGTGTGGAGCGTGCAAATAAACCACGCTGGGACGAACCTGAAGTCTTTCAGGCGAAGTTTATTTCGGGACTGCAAAAAAAGCGAAGGATGAAAATAAGCCAGTGTTGAACCAGAGGCATCTTCTTTTATCTTGAAGCTTGGGCTACTCTTTCGAGTTCGTGTCGTTTTGCAACGGCGAAGCTCTTCATGTCATGGTTGCCAGCCAGTATTAGCTCTTCGGCGAGGCATTCTTCTATAGAGCGTGGATTGTTTACTGCTGCTTGTCTTGCTCCGTCTGCGAGGTGTCGTATCGCTAGGTCGACTCTTCTCTGGGGAGCGATGTCCACTGATTGGTGGTAGACGATGCCGCCCATGCTGATGCGTGTCGTGTCTTCGCAGGGAGCAGAGTTCTCCACGGCCTTGATCAAGACTTCTACAGGGTTTTTGCCTGTGCGCAGGTTAACTATTTCGAACGCGTGGTCCACCATGTTCATTACCTTGGCTTTTTTTCCAGCGTTCTTTCCAGGACGCATTAGGTTGTTTGCAAGTCTTTCGACTATGCTTATGCTTGCCTTCCGGAAGCGCTTGTGCTCGTGTCTTCCCATGCTGTGAGGAATAACAACGGGTTTCAGTGAAACGTATCTCTGCAATCCTAAGTCTTTGACTTCGATGTTCTTGAAACTCCATTTTCCAAAAAGCTTTACTTCTCTTTCCTGTTTTTCTTCCTGCTTCTGACTCAAAACTCTCACCGGGCTGGCTTCTGCTTCCTTCCGTACACAAGTTCGTTCAGAGATACGCCGTTGACCGTTATGACCTTCCAGCGTACTCCGGGAATGTCGCCCATGCTTCTTCCGCGTGAGCCGCCTATTCCTTCGACTAGGACTTCATCGTGCTCGTCTACGACGTTCAGTGCGCCGTCTCCGGGCAAGAAGGCCGTGATAAGTCTGCCGTTCTTGATCAGTTGTGTTCTGACGCACTTTCTTATGGCGCTGTTGGGCTGTTTGCTTTCCACGCCGACTTTTTCAAGAACTATGCCGCGTCCCATGGGAGACCCTTGAAGCGGATCTGCCTTGACGTCCAGTCTCAAGATTCTGCGGTTGTAGTACATGCTGCTCCAGCGGAACTTCTTGCGTTTCTCAACAAGCGCTCTTGCAGCGAATTCGCCTCTTGGAGACTTGGAACCCATGGATCAGTTTTCCTCTCGCTACGTCTAATCGCAATCCTGATATTTAAACTGAGCTACGGAGGTTGGAGACGTCTTCTCGCACAATCCCACTCCTTTTTCTTCGTTCGTTTCAAGTGCCCCGTGCTTTCTCCAATGGCTCACCTGGACCCTCAACATTGTCAGAACGCCGTTTGCAGTTTCCTGGGCTAGGCTTGGTCCGGACAGGTTAGTCGCATAGGCTTCAGCTTCGTTTATTCCATTCTGAGCCTGTGATTTTCTTGAAAATGCTCTGCAATACCCTGTCCGTGTGGGAATCGGGGTCATAACCATACACTTCAAAGTTCTCGGATACGAGTTCCGCGATCTGGGCGAGTTCTTCATCCGTTAATTCCACCTTGGATTTCATACTTTCACCATCTACCCTCCAACTCATGCGGTAACCATAGCGCCCGCTGTCTTTATATTATGAACAGTAGTAGCACCGAGGTGATTAGACAGAACAGTCCTAAGAGGAACATCACCGCGGTGGTTGTCCATAGTTTTTTGCGCGTGGGATATATGCTGTAGAAGAAAATAGAAAAAGCTGACACGAGGAATGCGGTCGCTCCTAACAGCAACGTGAACTTCAGCACATATGGGGTGTTTTCGTTAGAAAGGCCAGTGACCTGCAGGACTGCCAGACTCAGCGCCGCCAGGGTTCCGGGGTAAGAAGCGTTTATGATGGGTTTTATGAATTTCTCTTCAAAGTCTTCCATGGGTCAGCGTTCTCCTAACTTGTTTACAAGTTGAGATATTGGTTTGTTAAGGCATTAAGCTTTTGTGAAAAACAGCTGGAGAACCTAACATCACACGTAGTTGCCGGAACAACGAGTGTGGGCATTTCCCTAGTTCTGTAGGATGTGGTTGTTGCTTATCTTTCCAATCCCACTCTTTTTCCTGATTCCTTGCTCGGCTTAGGATTGCCACAACGCTTGACGAGCCCGACATGATAAGTGAACCAATACGAAGTTACCAACAGGTCTCTGAAAAGCCTTTTCATGGTCGTAAGCGATAACTCGAACCAAACGTGAACCAGAATAACTGAACGAACTGAGCACACGAGCAAAGACCCTGTTCAGTTACTATCTATTGCTCGGTAGCTCTGTCGCACGCTAGGATAGGACGGATCGCAACTTGGTCGTGACGACGTTTTGCTGCAGGTTCTCAAAGGTTTTAAGGAACTGAATGGCATTCACAGAACAAGGAAGGTCTGGCAAGTTGAGATACAGAGATTTTGTTGATTTGAAATACGAGCCGAAAGAAGCAGAGGTTGTTTGCGATTTTTATGTGGAGCCTGCAGGCGTTGATATTGATGAAGCGGCCGGAGGCGTCGCCGCTGAAAGTTCAGTGGGGACGTGGACAGAGATTTCGACAGTGAAACCTTATGTTCTCAAACTCGCGGCTCACGTGTTCAGCATGGAAGGCAACTCTGTCAAGATAGCTTATCCTTTGCAGCTTTTCGAGTCAGGAAGCATGCCGAACATACTGAGCAGTGTCGCGGGGAACGTTTTCGGGTTGAGAGCCTTGAAAAACCTGAGACTCAACGATATTCTTTTTCCGCGAGAACTTATCCGAAGCTTCAAGGGGCCGAAATACGGTGTTAAGGGAATACGGAAGCTCTTGAAGGTTAATGATCGACCGTTGGTAGGCACGATTATCAAGCCTAAGCTTGGACTGAGAACAATAGATCATGCGAAGGTCGCCTATGATGCTTGGGTTGGAGGATGCGACATCGTTAAGGATGACGAGAATCTCGGCAGTCAAACGTTTAATCCGTTTGAAGATCGCCTTGCAAAAACCTTGGAAAGCCGAGATCGAGCTGAAGAAGAAACTGGGGAAAAGAAAGTCTACGTGGTCAACATCACGGCTGAGACGAATGAAATGTTGAAAAGAGCAGAAGCTGTCGTGAGCCACGGCGGAGAATACGTGATGATTGACATTTTAACATGCGGTTTTGCTGCCTTGCAAACGTTTCGGGATCGAGACTTCGACCTCATCATTCACGCGCATAGGGCCGGCCACGCGGCGTTCACCAAAAATCCCAAACACGGGATTTCGATGCGTGTAATAGCCAAGGTCGCAAGGATTTTGGGTGTGGATCAGCTTCATGTTGGAACCGTTGTTGGAAAAATGTCTGAAACTGCGGAGGAAGTGGCAGAGAACCGTGATGCGTTAACGATGGAAATGGGCGGGCTGAAACCGGTGTTGCCCGTTGCCTCTGGAGGGCTTCACCCAGGACTCGTTCCCGCGCTGGTCAAGTTTTTTGGAAAGGATTTTGTGATCCAAGCCGGTGGAGGCATCCATGGCCACCCCGACGGAACTACTGCAGGGGCAAGGGCTATGCGGCAAGCGGTCGATGCGACGATGCATAATGTATCATTGGACGCGTACGCCAAGAGACACGAGGAGCTAGAGGCAGCCTTGGAAACTTGGGGACAAACCGCTTAGCGGCCCTTTACTTGAAAACCCATGGGTATTTCCTGTGCATTACCTCGGTTATCGAGTGCGGCGAGATTATTCCCTCTTCACATATTATGCCGTGAATGAAGTCTCTTCTGGTAACATCGAAGGCTGGGTTTCTAATGGTTAGGTTCTTCGGTGCATCTTTCCAGATTTCACTCGGGTCTCTTTCTTCTATCTTCTCGTAGTCTCCGTACATGGTTGCTGGGTCAAATTTCAGAAGTTCTGAAACCACGTAGAGGGGTGTCCGCGCTTCTTGAGCCACAAGCGCAACCATGCTTGTTCCAACCTTGTTTATCACGTTTCCTTCAGAAGTTATCGCGTCTGCTCCCACGATTGCCAGGTCAACCTGGTTCATGAAGAACCTCGTGGCTGAGTCAACGATAAACGTCGTTTTAACGTCTAGGTC
This sequence comes from Bathyarchaeia archaeon, assembly GCA_049516875.1. Classification (GTDB taxonomy): domain Archaea; phylum Thermoproteota; class Bathyarchaeia; order Bathyarchaeales; family Bathycorpusculaceae; genus JBEKCD01. Next base: position 216,973 of record JBEKSS010000002.1, read on the forward strand.
CAGCATTTCTCTCGCAGTGATCTTTCCTTGAAAAACAGGTCTGGTTTCGGTGCAGATGACTTCGAAAACCTTCCCGTCCTGTCTGGCTTTCTTCAGGAGGTGAGTAACCGTGGAAGAGTGGCAGTGAGTCAGGATCGTAGAGTTGTTTCTAATCCTTCTGGCTCCTATCTCGGCAATTCTTTCCTTTGAATCTTCGAGATCTTTCAAGAATTGCTGAGAAGCCAGCGACACTTTTTCAGTCAGTTTTCTTACGTTTTTCTCTGTGCTCTTTTCCACTTGATTTATGATTAATCTGATGGCATTCCTCATCAGCGGTTCTGTCTCTCTTGAAGCGAAAAGAGTTTCCCTGGCCTTCAGAAGTTCTTTCAAGAATTCCTTTTTAGTCCTAGCTTTTGTCTGGCTTGCCAATGTCTCCGTCGCGGTTATCGCAGCTATGGCAACGTTTCTTGCACCCTGAACTTCAAGCTTTCTTATCTTCTCAGCCGCAATCCAAACTGGGTCCTGCAATGCCTTCACCTAAGCAAATCACAATCTTACCTACTGAATGCACTATAAACTTTCGGTGACAATACCTTCCTAACGCGACAAACTCCAGTTCTAGTCGGCTTTCGTTAACAGAAAGACATAACTTCTTTTGCAAAAGTATTGTATGGATACTCCAAGGTGAATGCAATTTGAGAATAGGTTTCTTTGTTTATGAGTATCCACCCAAGCTCGTGGGGGGCTTGGGCACATATGCCCAATATATGACGCGTGAATATGTTCAGTTGGGTCATGATGTTTCAGTCTTTACGCTTAATCAGGGCGACTTGAAGACAACCGAGATTCTGGAAGGAGTGGATGTCCAGCGGCCATTGATTGCAGACGCGAGCAACGTTTTTCCGATGTTCGTGGTCGATGATTTGAAAAGATGGGGAACAAACATCAGATTCTTCAACGACATATTCATCTACAACATTCTGAGTTCAACGAAGTTCCTGAACGAGTTGATCAAGAAAAGAGGCTATCATTTCGATGTAGTGTGCGTCCACGACTGGCTGAGCTGCATTTCAGGGCTCATAACAAAAAACGAGACCAAGATACCTGTGGTCTTCCACGTTCACAGCACCGAGTGGGGCAGGAGTGGAGGGCATGGCTCCGAGGTTGTCTCGCATCTTGAAGAGGCCACGGCTCAAAATGCGGACAGAATAATAACGGTAAGCAACGCAATGCAGGACGATTTGACAAGACACGGTTGGCCTCAGTCAAAAATAAGCGTAGTGTGGAACGGCGTAGACCCAGACCAGTATGATCCAAAAAAATGCAGAAATGATGATGTGCAGCAGATAAGAGAGGAGTATGGAATCCCCAAGGACTGGAACATGATTCTTTTTCTTGGAAGGCTGACATGGGTGAAAAGCGTCAAGAACCTGGTCCAGGCGATGCCCTTGGTCTTCGAGGAGTTTCCAAAGACAAAACTTGTGATTCTGGGCAAGGGTGAAGAGCAGAGTGACATCATTGAAATGTCGAACAGGCTTGGAATCAAAGATAAGGTTGTTTATCGGTTTGAGTTTGTCCCGGAAGCTGAGAGGATACTGCACTATGCCGCGTCAGACGTGTGTATCTTCCCGTCAGTCTACGAACCATTCGGCATAGTAAGCTTGGAAGCAATGTCCATGGAAAAACCGGTTGTCGTAGGCGCTCGAGGAGTGGTCGGCTTCCGCGAACAAGTCATCGGCTCAGGCCCCGATCAAAACGGAGTACACGTCAACGGAGAAGACCCTGCAGACATAGCATGGGGAATAAAAGAAACCCTCAGGGACCCGAAGAAAGCAAAGGTCTGGGGCGAAAACGGACGCAAAAGGGTTCTGGACTATTTCACATGGAAAAAAGCCGCTGAAAACACGTTGGAAGTGTACAGCAAGTCAGTCGAAACGGGAGGCTAGACCCGATTATCCTGGTGCCTTAAGAACAGAATATTCTTTATCTTGCAAAGCGGTCGTTCTTCCAGACGTCTGCAGTGTCGTTGTAGCCTCTTTTTTCCCAGAAGCCCGCTTCTTTTGTTGCAGTGAATCTTATCCGTGTCACCCATAAAGCGCTCTTGTACCCGTATTTGCTGGGAACAACAAGTCGCAACGGGAACCCATAGCCTTCTTCCAGCGGTTTTCCGTCAAGTCTGTAAGCCAAGAGTGCGCCATCGCCTGAAAGCTCTGACAATGAGAGTGAAGTCGCGTAACCATCTGCGCACTCAAATGTGACAAACCTGGCCGTTTCCTTAGGCCTGACCAGCTTGACTATCTCTCCGAAACGAATGCCTTCCCACCTGCAATTAAGAACGCTCCACCCTTCAACACAGTGAAAATCACTCACAGACTGGACTTTCGGGAGTTTTAAAATTTCGTTCCAACCAAATTTCAACGGTTTTTCAACTTCACCCTCTATTATCAGGATGTAGGTTTTCAAGTCGATTTTGGGGTTAGATCGTGTGATGCCAGGGTGATCTATTCCCCATCTTAGAAGTCTTTTGATAGGGGTTTGGCCCGGCGGCAACCTGTCACGTTGCTTTTCTTGATTGTCTGAAGTCATGCTTGTTCAAAGGGGAAATGGGCTGGCATTGAAAATAAAGGTTTGCTGGAGTCTCCTTGGTTGAACGGAAGAGTCAATCTCTGGTCTTTTCCATGAAGCTCGTGAGCTGCCTTTGACTCTTTTGTTCTCTAGCAAAGTTTGAGATTTTGACACCTATTCTGCGTGCCTCAGACTCGTTTTGGTCAAGAAACTTCTCTAGAAGTTCCCTGACGCTTCCTTTCATGGCTTCACGGCTGTTTGTGGGGCTTTCAAGGGTTTTTGATCTCGAGTGAATGCTCATGTCGGTTGTGATTACAATTATTCCGACAGTTTTGTATGCTAAACCGTCCTTTGTGATTGTGGCATGGATTTCATTGCACAGTTGATCCGTTTTTTCCAGAATGAAGCTCAGCTCTCGGGAGTCGTGTTTTAAGGTTGAGATTCTGCTGATTGATGTGGCTTCGCCTTTTTCTTGAACGGGCTCATCGTCTATTCCGAGGGAAGCGTTGTGAAAATAGGTCGCCAGAGTCTTCCCGAAAACGGCGATTAGTTTTTGCATGTCATAGTCTGATAGGTCAAAGATTGTGTTAATCCCTAGCCTTTGCATTTTCGCTCTGGTTTTTGTTCCGACGCCGATGAGTCGACTCACGGGTAGCGGTGCAAGAAACGCTGTGACCTGCTCTGGTGTGACGATGGTTAGGCCGTCGGGTTTTTTGGTGTCAGCTGCGATTTTTGCCACTAGCTTGTTGGGTCCAACGCCGATTGAGCACGTGAGTTTCTGTTGGCGCAGTATTTCATTCTTCACGTTCTCGGCCAGCTTTCGGACCTCTTCAAAACTTCCGATTGTTCGCTGGGTAACCTCGAGATAGGCTTCATCTATTCCGACCTGTTCAAAACGGTCGGCGAAACCCTTCAGGGTGTCCATTACTTTCCGGGAGATTTCCTCGTAGAAAAGGTAGTCCACTGGCAAGAACACTGCATTGGTATTCTCCAATTTCTTCTTGGCCAAGAAAATGGGTATTCCTGATTTCACGCCATATTCTCTAGCGATATAGTTAGCGGTGCTCACAGCTCCGCTGTCTTCGGTTCGTCCCGAATACACGCAGACTACGACAGGCCTATCTTTTATGGAGGGAGTCCTCAGCTCCTCGCATTGGGCAAAGAAATAGTCCAAATCCACGAGCATGACTACCCTTAATTGCAAAGGCTGCTGACCCGTAAATGAGAATTGCCGCTGAACATTTACGTCTTCTGCTGGTCAGAAGGAAACAACCTCATCCCCAGCTCGCGCAACCTATTCACTGCTGGATTAGCCGATTAAACTTAATGTAAAAGAAATGGAGACTTCTCCCGCAAAACCCTCTTTTTCTGCGTCAGAATCTGGTGCGCCTTGACGTTTGTGAAGAGTGGCTCTGCTCTCGGGACAAAGCAGACAAGTGACGGGTGAACAAAAAAGGGGTAAGACGGAAAAACATAATTGAGCTTTACGGTTCAGGCAAAGCAAAGTGTGATGCTATAAGAAAGTTTCATAGTGGTTTTATTCCCAGAGAACCGTACACGGTCATGAATGCTGAAGACCTTTCCGAAGATGATGTTGAACGTGGAGAATGGCTTGACATTGAAGTCGAAAGCTAAACCGATTCTAGGATATTCTGACACGTCAACGGTTAAACTTGATTTTGACGGTAAGAAGTATAGAGTAGTGAAGTATTGGGCAAAAAGAATCTGCATGTTTTTCAAACTTCAAGGATTCCGCATTCTGAAGTCAAGCCCTAATAATTATCATGTTGTTTTCAATCGTTCAGTCTCATGGACTGAAAACCTGCATATTATGAATTGGGCTGTGCTTATGGTTGAAGGAAAACAACTAAGGCCTTTAACAAGATATGTGGTTATGCAGGCTATCAAAGAATCAAGCTGTCTGAGAATTGGAAAGAAAAAGGAGAAGCCTGTTCCTAGAACTGTTTTCGAGTTTGGAGAACAGAGTAACGAGATTAAGAACTATTTGATTTTTTGGAGAATGTGTAGAAAATTTTGAAGCGCGCGCTTCCTCTGCGTCGCTTCCTTAGGCTTATTGCCACACTGTCAAAGATATGCACAACTTTATATCAGTTCTATGCATAAACGAAAACTATAAGCATCTGTCAAGACTTAAGTGACACAAATGTGGGAAATTGGATTTCTGATTCCAGCAGTTTTGTCCCTACCACTGGTTGCCTATCTGATTCGCCCGAAGGCAGTTACTAGGCTAGTGCACAAGCTCACTCCTCATAGTGTTCAATGCTATCTGGAGAACCCAGAACTAGAGACAAAGGACTATGGAACTCTTTATGGGTTCGCCGTTTTATTCGTTGGCTTTTTCATCGTAGTTTCATTTGCTACTGTTATAAACGTGGTTTTTGGATATGAGACGCTCTCGCCTGAGGATGCCAAGAGGCTTGCTGTGTTGATTTCAAGCTTTGCTGTTGCTTTTGTGTACGTTGGCTTGTTTTTCAACCTATACTTCAATGAAAAGGTCTGGAGGCAATCAAAAAGAGATAGGAACTTGGGGCTAATTGCAGTACAATATCTTGTTGAAACAGGTTTGAGATTAGTGAACATTGGCATACCCCTCTTCGCGCTTTCTTCTTATTCGCTTATTCTCCTAGCCTTCAACACAAAGATTGCTTTGCCACAAGTGCTCAACACCTTCCTAATTTACACAATGAGTCTAGTATTATGTCTTAGCATATGTTGTTTCGTGATAGGCGGAATGCTCAAACTCGACAAATCGAATAAGGATGTAACGATACAACTACTAGAATGGTTCAAGGATTTCGAACCAGACAAAAAGAAAATGAACGATTCTGTTTTTCTTCCGAGAGTCATTGACTACAGCAAGCAAGAATTGGCAGAAGACTTGCGATTTGTAGACTTAGATTTGAAAAAACCTTTTGAGTTGCTATACCTGGCAAGAATATGCGGAAACGATTCCGAAAAGCAAGAGGTCTCTGATACCATTGCCAATCTTATCAAGGCGTTAAGAACGAAAGAGAGCAGGCGATTTATCGAGATATTACACGATACCAAAGAAGACCATACCTTGAGCAACTTGAATGATATCATATATTCAACAGAAATGTCATTTGTCCGAAGCAAGAGGCCACTAAAATTGGCGACTGCCGCAACAGCCGTTCTCTTTATTTTTGACGTTATAGAAACAATCATCATAGTAATGAGCTTCCTTGGAGTACACCTATTTGGATGACGAGAAAAGCCGATTACATCATTCAGAAGATTTCTTTTCAGCCCTTCAGATAGCCTCCTTAGCGCGCGCTAAGAGCTTGCTATTTTTTCCCTCAGCTTAGTAATCGACGTAACATGGTTCTCCTCAAGGACTGCTCCAACTGTTTTATCGTAGTGATAGCCAAAATGCTTTTGTATGTCTGGTGCAACTTCTCCTATCTGAGCATCGCTACGAAATTGTCTAAACGGTCCAGTTTCCTTTCTACCTCTTTCGAAGACTTTTTTGTACGGCATGCTTGAAACCTCCTCAAAGATACTATTATGAAAACTGGCAACTAAATATAATTCTTTCTATGTTGTCTTCTAAACCAGTGTACGCGGTGTCTGTTTGTTTCTGTCTGTGTGTCTGTCTTTGTCTGTCTGCTTGTGTGTGTGAGTCAGTCACTCTCTCACAGAGACAGACTCTCTCAGACTCTCTCTCTGTGTGTGTCAGAGTATGAAGTAAGAGAGAAAGAGATAGAAGAAGAGTAATAGAAAGAAGAAAAAGATAAAACTTTACCCCAACGTGCGCCTTTTTCGAGGCTATGAAGAGACAAGACTTGCTTGGGATTACGGTCTTGTTACATGTAGCAATAGTCTTTCTCCGTTGCGATTGTAGACTCCAACGTTTTTTTCGTTCGTAAATGGGAAGCCCACAATCATGAGTACAGGTCCAAAAAAGTGGTTCAGATCAGTGTTGGAGGGCGTTATGTTTCCAGATGGATGAGAATGTGCTGTTCCGACGATGGAGAAGTCCATCGGCAACATGTGTAGCCTAATGTTGGCAAAGCCTCGTCCATAGTTTGCAAGCGGAGGAACAACGAGTTCGTTGACTGCAATCAGATCCTTCTTCTTCTCGCCTCTGAGCAGCAGAATGGTTTCCCTAGGATAGACGCTTTTGGCGCCTTCGAAAACTGTTTGCAGTAGTTCCTGACTGATAGAAATGGCAGCGTATTTTGGCACAGACCCTTTGAAGTTCTCCCACGCTTAAGTGCTTTTCGAAGCGCGCACAAGATGAAAGACACGGTTTTTTCCCATCATTTTGTAACAATTTACCGTAACAATCTTGGAATTCCTTTTTTTTCCAAAAGAAAAGCGCAGGCTGGAAAAATCTTTTATTGATGGAACGGCATAGTGCAGTGTTCTCAATATTGGGGCTGGATTGCTTTGGAGAACGAAATAAAGGGTCTTTTGAAACGTCTGACTGAAGCGCCTGGTGTCTCTGGATACGAGATGGATGTTGGAAAGATAATTTATCATGAGCTTGAAGGACATGTCGATTCGATTGAAACAGATAATTTCGGCAACGTGATATCGCTGAAAAAGGCCAGTGTGAAGGACGGCCCAAAGATCATGCTTGCAGGGCACATGGATGAGATTGGGCTTCTCGTTAAACACATTGATGAAAAGGGCTTTCTACACTTCGAAAGAATTGGCGGAGTCTTTCCACTGTCCTTATTTTCTCAGCCTGTGACCATCCATTGTAAGAAAGGTCCTGTGAGTGGCTTAACATACTGCAAGCCTCCTGAAACACCCGAAGAAGCCAACAAGATGCCTGAGGTAAGGACGTTTTTCATTGACATAGGGGTCAAGAGCAGGGCCGAGGCTGAGAAGCTAGGTGTCCGAATAGGAGATTCAGTCACTTTTGAACGCCCATTCAAAGTTCTCGGAGGGAGAAACATTCTTGCCAGTAAGGCATTTGACGATCGTGTTGGCGTCTGCGTGATAGTACAGACTATGAAAAACATTGCAAAAGAGAAACTTGAAGCGAACGTGTACGGTGTGGCGGATGTCCAAGAGGAAGTTGGCTGCCGTGGAGCGCAAGTTGCAGCCTTCAAGATCGCTCCCAACATGGCCATAGCCGTCGACATAACACCTGCATTAGACATTCCAGGCATCGCCGAGAAAGATCAAATCACAAGGCTTGGCGGAGGTCCGGCAATCAAAGTTATGGATGTCGCTGGGGGCGCTTTGGGTTTAATCTCTCATCTAAAGGTGAGAGAGCTTCTGGTTTCAACCGCGGAGGAGGAGAAAATTCCGTATCAAATGGAAGTCCTGCCACGGGGTTCTACTGACGCCGCCACGATTCATTTGACCAGGGAGGGTGTTCCCAGTGGTGTGATATCCATTCCAACGAGATATGCCCACTCATACGAAGTCTTGGATGTCAATGATGTCGTCAACGCCATCAGGCTCTTGACAGCCAGCGTCAGAAAAGTTCGGAAAGGCTTCAGTTTCAAGTACCCGCGCTGAAATTCATCGATCGTAGCATTTCGACTTGCACGCTAATAATACTCTCATATAATCTTGTGTTTTTCGTGTTTTGCCCTGTGTTTCAGCTCTTAAAAGATTGCCCCAAAAATTGAGTCGGGGGCGGGGTTGTATTCTTGCTTTTCTGGCATTGCAAGACGGTTCCTGCGGTCGAACGGCTCAGCCTCCACCCGTTCGCAGTATTCTCTAAGTTCATCGTCAAATTGAGTTAGCTTTCTTTGCAAAGTCATTTTTCTTGGCCTTCTTTGTGTATTAGGGCCTTCTCCTTTCCTCAATTTCTTCGACTCATGCGCGTCCACAGGGCACCCAGTATTATGGTCATAGCTAGCATGAACCAAAAAAGCAAGATCATTGTGCGCGTAGAGTCTTGGAACAGCTCTTCAAACATTGCAGATCAAGTAAAACATTCTCCTCAGAGTTTAAAAGCCAGATTTCGATGTTTAGAATGATGACAGCGAGGCTATATGTCCAGGAGCGGAATACTTCCTATTCACGGTCGCGGCTGTAGGTCCATACACTTTCACGCATAATCTTTTGTCCTGGCAACCCTTTGAAGCGAAAAACTTGGGACTGTGTCTTGCTTGCAAGAAGAGAAGCTTGGTCCGCGCCTTTTTTGACGGAAGCTTCTTTCCCTTGATCACTCGCAAGATCACGCTCATTCTGTTTCAATTAAGTACTTATGTGGCTCAGCGCGCGCTCGCTGTTTAATGATGATGCATCAATGCGGCATCAGTGCGCGAGGTGAGGTTGCGTTTGCGTCAGGGTTGCATTGTACGGCGAGGCGACATGAATTGTTGTTGCCTTGTCTCTTCTTGGAACCTGGAGAAGTGCTCGTGAACCACTTTCCATCCTGAATCTTGCTTCGTCAGGACAGATGTAACACGTGAAGTTACGTCAAATGGCCTGTTTCTGATTACTCCCTGATAATGTGTAGTAAAAGTGGCAACGGCTGTGTCTCCAAGAACGTTTGCTGCAAAATCCTTCAACTCGTAGCTATAGTTGGAGAGAACCTTGAATGCCCCGAACTCATTTTCCAAAGCTTGCGAAGCCTCCTGTCTCGCAAAAGGAGGCCAGTCGTCAAATTTGTTATAACGTTCATCAATTAGTGCTCTAACTGCACCTTCATCTCTGTTCTTTATCCCGTCAAGTCTCTTGACTACGACGTTCTTGACTTCATCCTCCATGGACGACCCAGCCCCAGTCTGGTTTTCAGGCAATCCGATTAGCTTCGTTCCGCAGTGTTTGCAGAAGCTGTCTCCCTCTCCGATTTCTCCTCCACACTTTGGACATTTCGACAATTAACATCCCCACTCAAAGTACCTTCTTCTTGTCTATTAGGTTTTTCAAAACGCTATTTCAGGTGAAAAATGTCGCAATCATTGAACGAGTGCTACATTCTTTTGGCCTATTGGATAATCATAACGATACCTTGACCCCCATAATGTTTCAATCCAATTAGTCGTCCAGTTCCCCTGACGACGACTGCTAAAATAATACGCAATATGGCGTGCAATCGTTTTTCTGTGCTATTCTTTCCTGTTAATGGCTCGGGCGCGTCAAAGTGTGTTGGGATCAAAACCCAATTAAGTGTAATCTGTTTTTTTCTCTCTGGACAGTTTTCGCATTGGATGATTGGCGGTTGTTAAAACTCGAAACATACGACGCGTTCATGAACATGGCTATCGATGAGGCCATTCTGAACGCCAGAATTGAAGGTCTCATCACGGATACTTTGAGGTTCTACCGTTGGAAACCCTCCGCTGTTTCCATAGGAAAATTCCAGAGGGTCGAGGAGGAAGTGCAGCTGGAAAACTGCACGGAGCGAGGCATCGACGTCGTAAGGCGGATTACGGGAGGAGGCACGGTGTACCACGACGCTGAAGACGAGATCACCTACAGCGTGGTAGCAAGCAAAGAGAGCTTGAAAGCGAACGACATAGCCGAGGTTTATGCAAGAATCTACTCTGGCCTAACTGAAGCGCTGGGTGTTCTGGGTGTAGCTGCAGACTTCAATGAAGGCAGCGCGAAGGCATGCCCGAACCTGACGGTTAATGGCAGGAAAATTTCTGGAAGCGCTCAGTGCCACAAGCGCGGGGTCGTCCTCCAGCATGGAACAATTCTTGCCGACGTCAACTTGGAAAAAATGTTCGCATGCCTCCGCGTTCCTTGGGCCAAAAACTGCGTGCAGGTCGTAGCCGTCGCAAGACAAAAAATCACTTCGCTGCGTAATGAACTCGGGAAAAACGTTTCAGCAGAAGAGATGAATCAAGCCTTGATCGAAGGTTTTCAGAAGGCTTTGGGCATAAAACTAGTTAGCGGGGAACTGACATCCCATGAACGTGAGCTTGCAGAAGCACTTTGCAGACAAAAATACGTTACTGATGATTGGAATCTTCGGGGTAGAAGCAGCGACTAAGCGTACCATTGATGCTGTCCATGTGACGAAATGATAGCCTCTTGTTCCGCGATTGTTACGGTTGCGCCCTATATGCAAAGGCTTGTTTGAAGTCTAAGAAGGCTTATTAGACTTTGCAACATACCGAGGTACGGTGAGGGTGCAGGAATGGGCCAAGCTTCAGAATATGAGCACAGGAAAAAGCTGAATAGAATAAGGGAGGACACGAACAAAAGGGTGAATGATGTAAGAGATCATTTTGTGAAGATCGAGAAGGTCAAAACAGAAGCATTAAAGAAGACTGAAGAAATAAGGCGTTCAGCCGAAAAAGACATGACAAAGTTGGAAGAAGAAATCGCAAAATCAGACTTAACAGCAGAAGTGAAGAAAACACTCACCTCTGACATCGCCCTACTGAGGAAAGAAATCGAAGACAAGGCTACTGAATTAAGAACTCGACTCACGGCGATTGCGATACCACCCTAGCAGTTGAGTCACTTCAAAATTCGCCTTGACTCAAGCTCTCTGTCCAGTCTCTTGTGTCTCCTTAGTGTTCAAGACGTACATACACGCGCCTGACACTTCTGATTTTTTCCAGGCATGCATCAACGCATCAAAAAATGATCGCAATCCAACATCAGCGGCACTCGTTCGTGCCCTTCACTAGTGTCCCCAAAACAAGAGAGACAGTGCAGACATGATCGAGTTGTCCGGGGAGGTTTATTCTCCACACTTGACACCTAGAGTCTTTGCCAGCCGTCTTAAGTCACTGTCGCTCATCCACTCAGTCTTGAGATATAGGCATATCCTCTCATCTTTCAACCCCAATCTTCTTGCTTCTTCAACCGCATTGCGGTAGGCTTCAACTTCGGTGGGTCTTTCCGTGTACGCATAACGGCTGTCGAACAGCTCCTTTCCTTCCATGCACTGCTTCACGTGAACAAGCTCGTGAATCACGTCGAGATACACGTCGACTGCATTACCATTGTTTAAGTAGTTGGAATTAACCATAATATGTCCGTTTGACGGGTTGACCCCCATGTAGCCTGCCCAGGTGAACTCTACCTTCAGGTTGCGAAGCACTTCTCCAGTTTCCTCGCCGAATATTCTCTTGACTGCCTCGACCTTCTCGAAGCCCCTGAAGTATTCCGCGAACGAGTGCGGCGATCCACTGACGAGAATGATTCTGTTGATGTGCAATCTTCGAGCCAGTCGCAGTATTCTAAACATCAAGAGTTCACGCCAATCCAACGTTGCCAACCCCGCGTTTCTTCAGCTGGTCCAAGTTTCTTCGTTACACCAAGTTTCAATTCAGCGTTTCTCGATTCTCCATTTGACGCCTTGAGGTGTGTCCTCAATCGAAATGCCCATGGCTTTGAGCCGTTGCCTAATTTCGTCAGCAGTCTTCCAGTCTTTAGTTTTTCTTGCTCCTTCTCTTTGCAGAATAAGCTCTTCAGCCTCTCTTGACAATTTTCCCTCCTTCTTGACTTCGCCTATGACGCCAAGAACCTTGTCAAACTTAAGCATTAGGCTATAAACTTCTTGCGCCTCCTCTTTGCTCAGCATTTTTCCGTCAAGAAGATTATTAACGTCTCTGACGAAATCGAAAAGTGCAGCCAAGGCCACGCTTATGTTCAAATCATCGTCCATAGCCTCTCCAAAACCCTTTTGCACCCGACCAATCAGCAGCTTAATCTGTTCTCCGCTACCTTTGCCCTCAGCGTCCAACAGGCGGTGGACAAAGTTTGTCAGTCTGTCAAGAGTGTTTTTTGCAGCTTCCAAACCTTCGAACGTGAAGTTGACCTGTTGCCTGTAATGCGTCGCCAGCAGCAGATATCGAATTGCCTTTGGGTCGTAGCCTTTGGTTGTTAAGTCTCGCACGGTGTAGTAGTTGCCCAGCCTCTTCGCCATTTTTCTGCCTTCGACAAGCAAATGCTCACAATGGAGCCAGTAGTTCACGAATTTCTTGTCAGTGGCTGCCTCGCTTTGTGCAATCTCGTTTTCATGATGTGGGAACAAGTTGTCCACGCCGCCGCAGTGAATGTCCAATGTTTCACCCAGATACTTCATCGACATCGCCGAGCACTCGATGTGCCATCCAGGCCTCCCCTTTCCAAACGGCGCCTCCCAAAAGACATCTCCATCCTCTTCGCTCCACGCCTTCCACAACGCGAAATCCTGCGCCTCTTCCTTAGCGTACTCGTCAACTTTCACTCTTGCACCCGGCTTAAGATTTTCAACCTTGATGTTCGCCAGCTTCCCATAGTCCTTAAACTTCGAGATGCCATAGTATATTGAGCCGTCTTCGCCTCGGTAGGCGTAGCCTTTCTCCATCAACCTCGTGATCAACGCCAACATCTCAGGAACGTGCTCCGTCGCCTTCGGATAATACTCTGCTTTTTCAATGTTCAACGTCGCAACATCTTCAAAGAAAGCCTTTATGTAAGGTTCCGTGTATTCGTTGAGCGGTACGCCATTCTTCCTAGAAGCCTTAATCGTTCTGTCATCCACATCCGTCAGGTTCATGACCTGAGTGACCCTAAAACCACGGTACTCAAGCCACCTCCTCAGCAGATCCTCGAAAACAAACGCCCGAAAATTCCCTATGTGGCCAAAGTCATAAACCGTAAGCCCACACGTGTACATCCTAACCTTTCCCTTTTCAACTGGAACGAACCTCTCCTTCTCACGCGTCAAACTGTTGAAAAACCGAATATTAGTAGCTTCAGATCCCATGAACTTTCCCATCAAACCAGCAATCAAACATATTTCAACACATAATCTATCCAGTTAAAGTAACACGTTTCCCATGAAACACGTGAAACATAAAAACTGATGTGCGCGAGCGCTTTAATGAAGGTTGCGCTTAGTTTAGAAGTCTTCAGTTCAAGCGCGTTCTGGAAGAAACTTAACCCTTATTTGAAGAAATAGAAAAATGGGGTTTTGCGGCAGATGTCTCCACCTCTGACCAACTTTTCAACCAACTCGCCAGCCTTTCGGAATGACTCGCCGATATTTATCCTCTCTTCCCAGAGATTCCCAGTGCGCGCTGAAAGCTCGAGGCAAAGCAAAGCAAAATCTATTAGCAAAACAAGAACTGTCTTAAGGAGCTTTGGAAATGAAAAAATCAAACAGAATGCCTGGCCGAGTGATCACTTTTGCCACAGACGGCGACCTTGCGATACACGTGACAGATTTGGGAAAAGCAGAAGATTTCTACAGTGAGGTTTTGGGGTTTAGACTCTTGGAAAGAACAAATGAGCGGCTTGTTTATGATACTGGCAAAATCACCCTCTACATCATAATGGACGACAAGGTTGTCCCATTCATTCCAGCCCTCGAAGTTGGCGACTACAAGAAAGCAAAACAATATCTTACAAAGAATGGTTGTAGAGTGAACAAAGAATGGCCTGAAGACAAAGCACTGTATTTTGAAGACCCCTTCGGCATTATCATTGATAGGAAAAACTTTCCAGCGTAACTAAGCCCTAGGTCAGACTGCGCTAAGACACCCTGTGATGAATCAGAACAATTCAAGTGGGCAACAGCCTATCACGGGCTGCAATGGCTCAAATCCCGCCCACATTTTCGGGTGGAGCCTCGTGACCCCTGGGTTCTCCTTCTACGCGGACAACTGATTTCTTGCGTCTCAACATCACAACCGACAGCAGCGCAGCCACCGCTGCAACCAACGTCGATGCTAGAATAGCGTACTGTGGCACGGTCCAGTTTCCACGCTCAGCCTTCAAAGTAGAAACGTCACGTTCAACATTGGAGACGTCGCTCTCAACCTGCCCGACTCCCTGAATCAGAATTGTCGCCTTCTCATCCTTAATCTCAGTCACTGTGCCATTAATTATGCCCAAAACAGTCTCAATAGTCGCCGTCGTCCCGCTTATTGCTATGACGTTAAAGCCTATCGCGCCGAGGTCAGACTGAATGGTTCCCAAAGATGAGTTGAGCGTTACAGACTCTCCTTCAACACGCGTTAACGTCGCGTTGAGCGCGTCAAGGCGCACGTTCACTAAGCCCAAATCTGTCTGTATTACTCCGACACCCTCGTCGACGCCGATCAGCCGAGCGTTCCAGCCCGAAAGGGTTGGGCTCACCAGGAACGACTTGAATGCTGTTCCTTTTGATTGAACAGTGCTTGCTGAGTATTCTGCAGTAACAACCAATGCGTAAGAGCCTGTCGAAGCATTGCTGGGCAACGTGTAGGAAGCTTTGTAAAGCCCTTGTGCAACCGATTGAACCGGCAAAGTTTCGTTCGAGCCGTCAGGCTTATACAGCAAGGCACTTGTGACTGTGGCGTTAGCTGCGGATCCGTTGAAGGCGGTGTAGACTTGAAACGTGACAATCTCGTCTCTGAACTGAATCGCGCCTACATCTACCTGAACATTCAGGGGGGTGACATCGACGACCGTGAAGTTGGCCTCAGCAAAAACGTTGGAATCATAAGCCTTGACAAGCCATGTTTCAGCCGTCGAGAATGGCACGTTGAAAGTAAACGTGAAATCGCCAAAATCATCTGTAGCAGCATAACCGACGAACATGTCATTAAACGTGACGCTCACCAGACCGTTGGGAGTAAACTCGACGCCTGTCACTGTCACGCCGGTTCCCACAGGACCTCTCGACGGATTCAAAGTGACCAAGAAATGCACGTTAACCGTCACTGATATCACATTGTCACTGACAATAGTCTCGCCAGCAACAGGCAAAACATACATGGTCACGTTGTACGTGCGACTCTCGAGAGGATTCCACAAGAGCATGACATTGGCGAACGAGCCACTTGCCACATAACCAACGACCGCCGAATCAGCGACGCTCCCATCCACCAAAAGCCTCACATTAACGTTACTTTCGCTGCTTGATCCAAAATTAAGTACGTTGACTCCAAGGAAAACCATATCTCCAGGCTGAACAAGCGCCGGCAAATCATACCTGAACAGGAACAGATCCTGCTGTAACGGTTCCTGTTCAACGGCTTTCCGCGCATTAACTCTTCCAGCACCATAAACTACGTCAAAACCAGGGCCTCCCAAATCGTCAGCCGTGAAGCTCAATTGGCCTCTAACCCAGTTTGCCGTCGCGTTGGGAAACCTGCTCCAGATCAAAGCAGCTACACCAACGGCGTGTGGACAAGCCATCGACGTGCCACTCAAGTAATCATAATCCATGTTGTAACCTTCATCGTTGAGGGCAACGTGGTACGTAGGCATTGTTGAATACACGTGAACCCCCGGTGCTGAGACCGCAATCCAGCTTCCCCAGTTTGAAAATGCTGCCTTTGTGTCAAACTGATCTGTAGCCGCCACGGCGACAACCTCGTCGTAGGCTGCGGGGTAAAACTTCGAATTAGTATTCGAGTTTCCCGCGGCAGCGACAACCAAGACGCCATGTCCGTATGCGTACTGAACTGCATCATGTATGAGAAAGCTGTCATAATCACTGCCCCAACTCATGCTCAGGATGCGCGCGCCTTGATCCACCGCGTCTATAATTGCGTATGCCAAGTCTATCTCAAAACCGTAACCGGTGCTGTTCAACGCCTTCTCGGCCATGATGCTAACCTGCCCAACCCCTGCGATGCCCACTGCATTGCTCAGCACGGCTCCTATTATTCCAGCGAGATGCGTCCCATGTCCATTATCGTCGAGAGGATTGTTGTCGTTGTTAACCCAGTCATAGCCAAGAGCAACATAGTTGTTCTTGAGATCAGGATGGTTGTAATCAATGCCTGTATCAATGACAGCCACGATTATAGACGAATTTCCTTTAGTCGTGTTCCACGCCCAGTCAGCCTGAATCTTCGGCAGTGCCCATTGATTGCTGTAGTATGGATCATTTGGAACAAACTGTGCCTTAAACACCATGTTGGGTTCCACGTATCTTGCTAAACCCGCCCCTTCAGCCTCGTTCAGGAGAATTGACAAATTAGCTGATGGCACGTCGACAACCATCGCGATGGTCTGACCTTTGGCTGGGACCTTGCTGACACTTTTTCCTCCTGTTCTCAAGACAAGATTTGTCAAATCGTCACAGGCCCGCGGACGTGTCTGGTTCACACCTATAACAACTCGACACGGATCACCATTGAATAAGGCAAGACCACTATGCCCCTTTGGTTCAGCCAAACTTGAATTCTGAAAAACAGAAACACAAGAGGCAACGTTGTTAACACTTACAACAACTATTAATGCCAAGACAAATGCCGCAAAATGCTTCAACATAACTTCCACAATTCCCCGCGAAACACTATTTCGAGAATATTCTAAACCATAGAGATATAAGACTTAGGGCTCTCCGACTGGGCAGGCGTCGCGCGCGCCTCTCTTCTCAGCCCGAGAAAAGACCAATCAAAAACCTTTTCAAACTCCAATGATTATCTTACAGTGGTTTGCAGTTATGTCAGATGCGCCCAACGTAGAGTCAATTCTGAATCTGGCAACGGAGTGTGAAGTAGGTTATGATTGGTTGGGCGCGGTTCAGTTTTATGAGAAAGCATTGAGGTTGATGCCTGAAGATGATTCTTTGAGAATGGGGCAGGCTCAAGAGAAAATTGGGTACGCTCTGCGTCGGGCCGCTATGCAGGCTGAAAACCAAGAAGAGTTCAAGAAAAGAACGGAACTGGCAATTAAAGCCTACGAGAAGGCAGAAGGGTTATATGAAAAGCTTGTGGATCATCAGAACGCTGGGCGAATGCCTCGCTGTTCAGCCATAGCTAAATATCTCTCTTACTGGCTCACCACATGTCCTTCTGAAAAGAGGAAAGTTCTCGATGAATGCTTAGAGTTGGAAGGCAAAGCTTTGGCAGATTTCTCCCAGTCAGGAGAGATGCTAGAATACGGCAGGACATACAATGAATTATCGCTGGTCTTTTTCGACAGAGCGTATCTTGAATGGGATAGAGAAAAGTTGAAAGAGATTGTGGAAAGGGGAATGCAATGGGGAGAGAAGGCAGTTGCAGCATTTTCAAAACTTGCCGATGAATATGAGTCTACCAGAGCCCATGCTGGTTTGACTGCCTGTTTGACCCTTTATGCGGATTGGTTGGTTGCGGAACTGGAAGAGTCCGATAAGACTCGCCTAAGAAGCGTGGAATACCTCAACGCAGCTGTTGGTTTTTCCGAAAAGGTCGGTGATGCGCACCTCTTGGGGTTCTCACATTTTTGGTGGGGAAGGAATACAGCAGGAGAAGAATCGATAAGACATTTCGAAAAAGTATTAGAATGTGGCAAACTGACGCGGGACAACTTCCTAATTGCAGAAGGCCTCGATAACTTGGCATACGGCAATTTTTGGAAAGCATTGGCAACGGAAGATCCTGAAAAAAGAATAGAAGTGGCTGAAAGAGCTATACAGCTGTACGAGAAAGGCCAGCATCATTTCTCTATAATATCCTTCATAAACCCCAGGGGAGGGGTGATACCTCCACCAGCTGGTCATGCCGAGCATTACTATTACCTAGCCCGATGGGAAACCGACGCCAAAAAAAGACGCGACCTGCTGCTAAGATCTGAAGAGGTTGGAATGGAGGCTCTGAAGCTGGCCGAGGATTCTGACATCCCACTTGTTATCGTAGACGTTCTTCACGTAATCAGCAAAACTCTTGCAAAGCACGCGTCGTCAGAACAGGACCTCACAGAAAAAAGAGGTCTCTTAGCAAGTGCTTTGAAATACAGGGAAAAAGAAATTCAAATCCGTGAACAATTGACACCTTTTGACTATTGGAATCTGGGAAGTGACAAAATCTCTCTTGCGGGGATTAAGTCGGAACTGGCTTACCTTCAGACAGATCCAGACAACGAAAGGAAACTTCTTGAAGAAGCAAGTTTGAACATAGAAGAGGGTCTCAAGTCATGCGGCAAAATCGTGCCGATGGGGGAGAGACAAGGCGAAACTTGGTTCTTTGCAGAACTTCGAGACAGCCAAGACGCCTGTGCCGCGATACTGTCGCGTCTCTGCAATCTTACGAGCCAATCAGAATACCTAAGAAAAGCGATAGAAATCTCACAGAAGGCAGTCGAATCAGCCAACAAGCTTGACCTGATGAGTCGTGTGGCAGAATCTGAATGGAAAATCGCCAAGGCACAAGACGTTCTGGGAGAACACTCGGATGCTGCCCAGAATTTTGAACATGCTTCAAAAAGCTACGTGAAAGCCGCTGAAAAAATCCCACAGCTGAAAGACGTCTATCAACATTATGCCCTTTACATGCAGGCTTGGAGCGAAATCGAGAAGGCAAAACACCATCATGCGAGACAAGAATACGGGTTGGCTAAGGAACACTTCGGAAAAGCAGCCAGCCTACATAATTCGTTAAAACAATGGAGTTACCTAGCTCCAAACTATTTTGCCTGGACGCAAGTTGAAGGGGCAGAGGATCTGAGCAGGAGCGAACGAAGTGAAGAAGCACTCCAAGCATTCCGAGAGGCCGCTGACCTATTCGAAGAAACCAAGAAAACCATACAGACTGAACTCGTCAAAATTGAAGGACCAGACGAAAAGCAGATGGCAACAAGCGTGCTCAAGGCAACCGACATAAGGCGCGAGTACTGCATGGCCAGAATCGCCCTCGAGGAAGCGAAAATTCTCGACAGGAAAGGCGATCACTACTTGAGCTCCGAAAAATACGGTTCAGCAGCTGAAACCTTCGAGAAAATAAGCCACGTCTCGGAATCGGAACGAGACCGAAAGGAACTCAAGCTTGTCAGCATCCTGTCTCGAGCTTGGCAGAAGATGACACAAGCCGAGGCTGAAGCATCACCTTCAATGTACATGGAAGCTTCTCAGCTCTTCGAGCAAGCCAAGGAGTTCAGCCCAAACGAGAGAGCAAGGATGTTAGCACTGGGACACAGTCGCTTCTGCAGAGCACTTGAGGCTGGAACAAGATTCGCCGACACGAGAGACGCAACGTTCCACGCAGTTGCAGAACAGCAATTAGAAATCGCCGCCGAGTACTACGTGAAAGCTGGTTTTCAGAACGCTTCAGAATATTCGGAAGCAATGGGGCATCTTTTTGACGCCTACGTATACATGGACGACGCCAAGAAAGAAAAAGACCCTGAGAAAAAGGCCAAAATCTACGCAATGGCTGAAAAGGTCTTACAATCGTCAGCCGGTTCATTCATGAAGGCTGAGCACCCAGAAAAAATGGAGCAAGTGCAGAGACTGCTGGAGAAGGTGAAGAAGGAACGGGAACTAGCTACCTCTCTTAACGAGATGTTGCACGCACCTTCGGCAGTTTCAACAACAGTGGCCTTCGTCACTCCTACTCCAAATCAAGAAAACGCAACAGGCTTAGAAAGATTCGAACACGCCGACATACAGGCCAGCGTCATAACCAGCCGAAAGGAGCTAAAGGTCGGCGAAGACTTCGAAGTAGAAATAGAACTTGTGAACGCTGGAAAGGGTACTGCCCTTTTGACCAAGATTACGGATCTCATTCCTGAAAGCTTTGAGCTGAAGGAAAAACCCGAAAGCTGTCGTGTAGAGGGCAGCTATCTCAACATGAAAGGTAGAAGACTCGACTCCTTGAAGACAGAAGAGGTGAAGCTTGTTCTAAAGCCAAAAGCCAAAGGAGTATTCGAGTTGAAGCCAAGAGTATTGTATCTCGACGAAAACGGCAAATACAGAACTCATGAACCAGAAGCAACAACAGTGACTGTCAGCGAAATGGGAATATCTGGTTGGCTCAAAGGACCAGGAAAGGCAAAATAAACCTACATGAAAGACTTGTTCTATTCTCATACTCGATGAGCCTATGGTGGCTTGGACTCCACCAATTAGAAGAGCAATCAGAGGATGGCATTTTGGCGAAGCACGCGTGCACGCCGTTTGCATGCGCTTTCGGGGTTAATTCCCACTTGGCATTAGACAAGTTTCTCAGGATCTCATGAATTGTGGAACCATAGCCCGTAAAAAAAGACAAACTGTATAATTGAAACCCAACAGAACACGAGAGCGCGCTCCAACACTTGATAGTCTCTATTTATCTGGCATCAAAACCTGAAAGAGGACTTGAGCTCGTTCAAATCGAAGTTCAAGAAAATCATGGTTCAGGTGCTCTGGAGCAAGGGTTCGAATTTCACATGGAACGTGAATAGGATACACCTGCACAGCATGCTATTGCCAGCCGGCGTTTCGATAATCACATTGAACCCAACCTTTAGCATGCTAAGCGTATTGCTGATCTGGAAAACCTTTTAACGGAACAACGGTCAAACTATCTCTCCAATTCGAGAAGAGGGGAATGTTTTGACCGAAATCAAGAAAGTCGCAGTTTTGGGTGCGGGCTTGATGGGGCACGGCATCGCCCAGGTGGCCGCCCAGACTGGCAAGTACGAGGTGAACCTCAGAGATATCGAGCAACGGTTCATCGACGGCGGCATGGGCATGGTTCGGGAGAGTCTTCAGCGGTTTGTCAATAAAGGACAGCTCACCGAGTCAGACATGAGCGCCATACTCGCAAGAATTCATCCCATGCTGGACTTGGAACAAGCCGTTTGTGACGCTGACTTGATAATCGAGGCTGTGCCTGAAAACGTTGAGCTGAAAAAGGCAATGTTCCGCGAAGTCGACGGTTGCGCTCCCGTCCACGCCATAATCGCCTCTAACACTTCTTCCGTAAGCATAACCGAAATAGCCTCAGCCACCAAACGACCAGAAAAAGTGTGCGGAATGCACTTCTTCAACCCGCCACAACTCATGAAACTCATAGAGGTCATCAGGGGAGCAAGAACCTCAGACGAAACCGTAAAAACAGTCCTAGACGTCGCCCACAAGATGGAGAAAGAAACCGTCCTCGTGAAGAAAGACTGTCCCGGGTTCATAGTGAACCGCATACTCATTCCAGCACTGAACGAAGCCGTGGCAATATTCTGGGAAGGAATCGCCGACAGAGACGACATAGACAAAGCCATAAAGCTCGGACTAAACTGGCCTATGGGCCCGCTGATGCTGCTCGACTACATAGGCTCGGACACAACACTGGCCATAGCAGAAGTTCTCACCCGCGAACTTGATCCAAAGTTCCACCCAACCACAGGACTGAAACAAATGGCAAAAGCCCAGCTCCTAGGCAGAAAAACCGGCAAAGGCTTCTACGATTGGACACAGAAAACATGAGAGGCAAACGACGATGGAGTTCAAGTACATAATCTACGAGAAAAGTGAAGGAATAGCCACAATCATCCTGAACCGTCCCGAAGCGTTAAACGCCTTCAGCAAAGAAGTCGTGGAAGAAATCATGCACGCCCTCGAAGACGTCAAGAACGACGAAAACGTCCGCGTCGTCATACTAACCGGAGCCGGCGAAAAAGCGTTCTCAGCAGGCATGGACATAAAAGCAATGATTGGAATGACCGTCCTCAAAGCCCGGGAAATCTCACTCATGGGAGAAAAACTGTGCCTCGCACTGGAAAACTTGGAAAAGCCAGTTATCGCGGCCCTGAACGGTTACGCTCTGGGCGGAGGATTGGAAGTTGCCATGTCATGCGACCTCCGCATAGCCTCCGAGAACGCCCGAATGGGACAAACAGAAATCAACTTTGGCTTAATCCCAGGCTGGGGCGGAACCCAGAGGCTCACACGCTTGATTGGCCGAACAAAGGCGAAAGAACTAGTCTTCACAGGGAAGATGATCGATGCAAAAACTGCAGAACAGCTGGGCATAGTAAACATGGTAGTCGCATCAGACAAGTTCAAGGAAACAGTCAGACAGTTCGCCCTAGAACTCGCGTCCAAAGCTCCCGTAGCCATCAGAGTCGCAAAGGCCCTAATCAACAAGGGCGCAGACATAGCCTTAGACTCAGCACTGGCGCTGGAACGGGAAGGCTTCGGCGTCGTCGCATCCACAGAAGACCTAAAGGAGGGCGTCTCAGCCTTCACAGAGAAGAGAAAACCAACTTTCAAAGGCAAATAGCAGCCTTCCACAATCTCCGCAGCTTCTCCACAACTACAGCCGTCTCCAAACCATCAAACTGAATTCTTCAGTTTTTCCTCAAAAGTGATATATGCAGGCAAATCAAAGGGCCTCTGTCAATCTGAATGCAACAAGAGAGCAAAGAGTGTGAAACACTGGATGAAGTTCATAATCTTCGGCCCGCCAGGCTCAGGCAAGGGCACGTACGCCTCTCGCTTACAAGTGAAACTGGGTTTAGACGTAATCGCCACAGGAGACCTCCTGCGCGAGATCATGAAGGAAGACACTCCACTGGGCAGAAAGGTTAAGGGATTCGTCGAGAAAGGCCTGCTGGGTCCAGACGAAGTTGTAACAGAGGTTTTGAAGCAGCGGTTGGAGAAATCCGCGGGCAAGAAGGGCTTCATCCTGGACGGCTTTCCACGCACCATCGACCAGGCCAAGGCACTGGAAAAACTCGTCAGAATAGACGCTGTAATCCTGCTAACCGTGCCCGACCGAATAATCATCGAACGGCTCTCCAGCCGCAGAATATGCAAGAACTGCGGAGAAGTCTACAACCTGCGCTTCCTAAAGCCCAAAGTCGAAGGCATATGCGACAAGTGCGGCGGACAACTCTACCAGCGTTCCGACGACAAACCAGAAGTCATCAAAGACCGCATAGAAGTCTACGAGAGACAAACCCAACCCATTCTCAAATACTACAAAGAGAAAAAGACTCCGTCCGTCGAGTTCAAATGCGACAGGCTCGACATGCCGCCCGAAGTGGCAGTCGAAAGCATCCTAAAGCAACTCAAACAATCGAAGCTTGCCTAGAGGCCTCAACGTAGGAATCGGACGACAACACCAAAAATCAGCCATCAAAATTGAGTCTCAAAAAAATCACGCATCGAGTACTCAAACACAAGGGCTCAGAAGCCAACATGAAGCCCATCCGTTCATTGCAGCTGCAAGCTCTTCGAAGACCTGGCTGAGCAGCGTCCTCGAAGGAGGCTGCTTCTGAAAAAGAAAGAAACCTAGCAGTTGCCTATCTCTTTCTTGAACGCTTCCTTTAGGTTTAATCCCCAGTCGTCTAATGCCTTCAGTTTTCCAAGGAAGAACCTGAGAACCGGCGGTTCGGACACAAACCTCAACCCTTTCACGAGATCTCTGTGCTTGTACAGCCACCTTATCCTGTCAATCGCGTACTCGATGTGCGACACCGTGTAGACCCTCCGGGGCAAGGCTATCCTCGTCAATTCAATGTCGGCGAAAACCTCTTTCCCCTCCTTGTCCCTGTCCATCGATATCGTGCCTCTCTCCATGCTCCTTATTCCAGACGAGATGTAAAGCGCCGCCGCGAGCGCGCCAGCCGGATACTGAGACTGCGGAATGCTCGGCAGAAACCGCATCGCATCAAGATGACACGCTAATCCGCCTGGCGGAGTGACCACTGGGATCCCGGCTTTGACAAGCTTGTTCACGAAGTACTTGATCTGCTCCACTGAGCAGCCTGCAACGTCCGGGTCCACCATCTCCCTCATTCCCACGGACATCGCACCTATTTCCCTCATCGACATGCCGCCGTAAGTGAAGAATCCCTCGTACACCGGCAACCACGGTTGTATCAGCTCGAACAGCTTCAAATTGTTAGTCGCTATGCAGCCGCCTCTCACGCACGTGTTCTTTCTCCCACTCATGTAGTAGATGTCCGCCTTGCCACACATCTCCTTAACTATCTCCGCGACCGTCTTGTTCTCGTACCCTTTCTCCCGTTGTCTTATGAGGTAAGCGTTCTCAGAAATCAAGCTTCCATCTATGACCAGGAGAAGTCCGTTCTCCGTGCAGATCTGCTTTATCTCGTTCAGGTTTTTCATCGAGAAGGGTTGTCCACCGATGAGGTTGGTCGTCGCTTCCATCCGCACGAAGCCTATCTTGTCCTTGCCGTACTTCTTGATCACGTTCTTCAGCTTATTCGGATCCATGTTGCCCTTAAACTGGTTCGTGCTCTCAGTCTTCAAAGCATCATCATAATAAATCTCCAAAACCTGCATGCCCTGAAGCTCAATGTGAGCCTTCGTCGTGGTGAAATGATAGTTCGTCGGAACAACTCCGCCCGGCTTAGCGAAGACTTTTGCCAGAAGGTGCTCAGCCGCCCTGCCCTGGTGAGCGTTCATGACGTACTTGTACCCCAACACGTCCTCCACCGCCTTCGCGAACTCGTAGAACGTCATGCTTCCAGCGTAAGCATCATCCACCCTCATCATGCCGGCGAACTGGTTGTCGCTCATCGCGTTCACGCCGCTGTCGGTGAGCATGTCGAGGAATATGTCCTTCGTCTTGAGCAGAAAAGTGTTGTAACCCGCTTCCTCTATGGCTCTAAGCCGCTCGTCAACTGGGACCAGCTGGATCTTCTGCACCATTCTTGCCTTGTGCATCTCTATCGGAATTTCTTCACCCGTGGACAGTTTTATAGACATAACACAAACCTCGCAAGGTTGCTCATATCTTATGCACGTTTTATAATCCTTTCGGTCTTGTATTCCCCATCTGCCTTAGCGGTTTTCCAACCAAAACCTATATGTTAAAGCCTAGGACTGTGACAATCTTCAACAGACTTGGAGAGAAATTCTTTGCCCGATTTGAAAGTGTTGCTGCAAGACGCTCCGGGAAAACGGGTGCTGTTGCTCGGCAACGAAGCGATTGCGCGAGGGATTCTTGAAGCTGGAGTGAGTGTGGTCACGACCTATCCGGGCACGCCCGCGTCTGAGATAGGCGACTCCGTGTCAGAGATTGCTCCTGCAGCCGGTTTGTACATGGAGTACTCGGTCAACGAGATGGTCGCCGTTGAGGTTGCGGCCGGCGCCGCGAACTGTGGAGTAAGAGCTCTCACGGCTATGAAGCATGTTGGACTCAACGTGGCCGCCGACTTAGTCATGACCTTGGCTTACACGGGTGTGAGGGGAGGCTACGTAATCGTCACAGCAGACGACCCGGAATGTTACAGCTCACAGAACGAGCAGGACAACCGCTTCTATGCTCTGCTCTCGAACCTGCCGTGTCTGGAGCCTTCCGATCCAGAAGAAGCGAAGGAAATGACGGTCTATGCGGTCGAGATGTCGGAGAAGCTCGAGTTGCCAGTACTGTTGAGAACCACAACTCGCGTGAGCCACACTCGCGGACCCGTTGCATACGGAAACCTGACGAAACCAAACCTGAAGGGCAATTTTGTTAGAGACGTGAAACGCTTGGTCATGGTACCAGCCAACTCCAGACCCAAGCACGAAGTTCTTCTGAGACAGGCGGCAAAAGCCAAGGAAATCAGTGAAAAGTCGCCCTACAACAAAGTCTTGCGAAAAGGCGGAGAAATCGGCATAATCTCCTCAGGCTCAGCCTACAACTCTGCAGTTGAAGCGACCACTCTGCTCGACCTGGACGCGGGCATTCTCAAGCTCGGCATGACCCATCCTCTTCCAGAAAAGAAGATTGCAGAGTTCCTGAAAACTTACAAGAGAACAGTTGTCGTGGAAGAGCTTGAACCCTATCTGGAGATGCAGATCAAAGCGATAGCCAAAGACCACGCCCCGAACACTGAAATGTACGGAAAGACGAACGGGCAATTCTTCCCGATGGAAGGAGAGCTCACAACACGGCTAGTTGCACATGGCCTGTCCAAGATAACTGGCAAAAAGCTCCGGATAGATTTCAAGAAAATCGAGGAAAAATACGCGACCGTCGCCGCGGATTTGCCGTCGAGACCTCCGATACTCTGCGCTGGTTGCCCGCACAGAGCATCCTTCTTCGTCATAAAGAAGGTCGCAGGAGACAAGGCGGTATATGCAGATGACATAGGCTGCTACGCTCTGGGAATCGCTCCGCCCTTCGGCATTGGAGACATCATGATTTGCATGGGAGCAAGCGTCGGCGCTGCCCAAGGAATCAGTAAAGTGACGGGCAGAGACACGGTTGCTACGATCGGTGATTCAACGTTTTTTCACGCGGGGATTCCTGGACTGGTGAACGCTGTTTACAACAACAGCAGGATTGTTGTGGCCGTGTTGGACAATCTTGCCACGGCTATGACTGGGCATCAGCCGCATCCTGGGACAGGCGTGACCGGCATGCATAGTCCGGCGGAGAGAATTCTTATTGAAAAGATAGCGGAGGGATGTGGCGTCAAGTACGTCAGAGTCGTGAACCCTTTCAGGACGAGGGAGGCCGCGGCGGTGTTGAAGGAGGCGTTGCAGCAGTCGGGTCCTTCGGTTGTGGTTTTCCGTGCTCCGTGCACGTTAGTGGACGCCCGTGAGAAGAGACGCAGGGGGATCGAGGTCGTACCGACGAGAATCACAGAGAAGTGTACAAACTGTATGGCCTGCATCAGCCTGTTAGGCTGTCCAGCCATTGTGGCTGAGGGGGGAAAGGTGAGGATCGATGAGAACTCTTGCGCTGCCTGCGGACTCTGCATCTCTGTCTGTCCTTATGACGTGATAGAGGGGAGTTGTGCGGAATGAAGGAGGAGTTCAACATCGTTCTGGCCGGTGTTGGCGGGCAGGGTACGCTGTTGGCCGCGGAGGTTATAGGGGCGGCTGCAGTCAAGGACGGGTTGAATGTTCGCGTGAGCGAAATTCACGGTATGGCTCAGCGCGGCGGAGTCGTGGTTTCAAACGTGAGGATAGGTGAGGGTGTCCTCGCGTCCACCGTGCTCGACGGTCAAGCGAACGTGCTTCTGGGGTTTGAGCCCTTGGAAACCCTGCGGAACTTGAGGAGTGCCTCGGAAAAAACGCTTGTCATAATGAATGCTGACCGAATCCCTCCGACAGAACTCGCGGCCAACAACGTGAAGTATCCGAGCCTTGAGGAGGTTCTGGCGAAGATTCATCTCTTCACGAGGAAGGTGGTCGTCGTGGAGGCGGCTGAACTGGCGATGAAGGCTGGAAGCAGGTTGGCGCAGAACAGCGTTCTCTTGGGGGCTTTGGCTGCTGTTGAAGAGTTTCCGGTGAAGGCTGACAGTCTGGTTGAGGCTTTGCGGGAGCTCGTTCCGAAGAAGCATGTGGAGGTGAACGTTAAGGCGTTCGAGCTTGGACGCGAGAGTGCGAGAAAGGAAGGGAACCGGGTTTAGCTGTCCTTGGCTTTTTGGTGTGTCTGGTCTGCCTCTTCGCAGTCTAGGATGGCTTTGAGTATGCCTTGGAAGAGTTTCATGTCGGAGACGTTCACGACTGGTATCTGGAAGCTTTTGTCGATTTCGTAGAGTTTCTCGTATTTTGGGAATTTGACGTAGCAGACTTGGCTTATGGGAAACTCTTTGTTTTTCAGTTCGTGCTCGAAGGATTTCTCGTACACTTCCAAGCAGAGCATGTAGCCGTTTATCCAGTAGAGTCTGCTGACGCCGTAGGTTGCTGCGCACCAGGTGATGTTGTCGACTGAGCGGTTGTCTAGGCCTAGGACGGTGGTTTTGTTTGTTGGGGTTACTTGGACGTCCATGCTTGTTCACTGTGTGAAGGGTGTGTTGAGGACGCCTTTAACTTTGCCGCTTATTTTCGGTCCGAGTCCATGGACGGTGTCGGGCCAGTCGTCGACGTTTATCAGGGCGTTGAGCGGCGTTTGGTAGGATTTGAGTATGGCTAGGGCTTTTTCTCTGCCGACGTTGGGTAGGCTGGCGATGAGGTAGATTTGGGCGTCGGCGGTTGTGTCGACTCTTTTGAAGGGGTGAACTGTTGGTGCTCGTTTTTCGATTATCTGTTCTTGGCGTGCGGCCACGTAGAGGAAGTCGATGGTTTCTTTGTAGGATGCGGTGTTTATTATTGCGATTCCGTTTCTTGCTAGGTTGAACATTGCTCCCCAGACTGATGAGGGTTGGATTCGGCTGTACTTGTAGATTATGGGCAGGTATCCTTCTAGGAGGATGAGGGATTTTGGGTAGACCTCCTTCAGTTTGAACAGCTGCTCGAAGAGGAAGCGACGGGTGAGGGTGTAGACGAAGTCGTGGACGGTTTTTCTTTCAACGGCGCATTGGTCTGACAGGACGTAGTCTCCTTTTTCCAGGGTTTCTGTTTTGATGTTTGCTCCGCGTTCTCTTAGTCCTTTGACGATTTTTGCAGCCGTGTTGGCTTCGCGGCTGTCCACGATGATGGTTGGCTGCTGTTGTTCAGTGTCCTTTTTTTCTTTGAGGTAAGGAAGCAGGGTTTCAGTTCCAGACATCTCATCCACTCCAGTAGCGTATCTTCCCTTCTGGCACTTATCCTTATTTGCGATTGTGAAGGGTGGAAGTGTGTGGGTTTGAGCTGGAAAATGGTTTCTGGGAAGCTTGCAGGTGCGGTGAGCAGGCAGTTTTCATGTTGAGCTTTGAGGTCTTGTGTTTGAGTACTCAATTCGTGATTTCTTTGAGTGTCAAAACGTTGTTGAAGCATGTTGGTTTGAAGCTTTTTTTACTCAATTCTGCGAGGCTTTTAAGCGTCAAAAGTTTCGGCATGCTGAGTTTCTCATGTTAGAGTCGGAGGCCTTGTGTTTGAGTACTCAATCCGCGATTTCTTTGAGCCTCAATACCATGGCTGATTTTTGGTGTTGTCGTTTGATTCTGTGTTGCGGCCATCAATGGACGGTGGATTCGTCGTTTTACTCGCTTTTGATTCGTTCTTGTGTCGTTTGTGTCTGTAAGTGGTTGCGGGCGGAGGACGTTTAGATAAGTGGCTGTTCGCTGTTGGGGGAAAATTCAGGGTGTTGCTGTTTTAGTTCATGTTTTTCGGACTACGATGATGTTGCTCTCTTCGGGAGCGTTATGAAGAAGAATGCCGCTTGGAGTCTGGCAGCGTAGGGAGGATGGTTTTACGCTCCTGAGAGAGCAGAATGCAATTGAGTTTTCCGAGTTATACTCTTTATGAAATGCAGATATTTCGAACTCGGATTCAGAATAGTCTTTACAGTCGAAGGAGGGGAACGTTGTCGGGTTGCTGATTTGGAAAGGCGAGGGTTCACGTTTGATGAAATGCCATCCCGAGAACATCGTGTAAAACAGAGAGTGAGTTTCCGCTTGGTTTAGTCTGGCACGTGAGTTCAAAGTCGCGGAGCGCGCTTTTGCGGTTCTGTGATATCATGAAAGGGTACTGCTGCTAACTATCCGTGGTTTTCAGTGAAGAGTTGGCCTCCGCGTTCATTTTTTAGATGTTTATTGTCATGAGTGGGCAGGCTATCACTGGAACGATTCGGTCCAGTGTTACCATGCGGCGAGACTCTGGTTCACTAGGTTCTTGCAGAAACAAACATGTCCTCGAGCACGCGCTCAGTTGACCCTGTGCGAGTCGTGATTGTCTATGGGACGCTTAACGCCAAGACTGGTTTGGTTTGCAGTTTTGTTGCTGAAAGATCATGATCAGAGAAGCTGACCGTTCGAGAGCGCCGTGTTCAAAGAGTTCATGCACGGGGTAGTCAAATAGTTCTACGTTGGCTATTATTGACCTAATGCGAAAAGCTGTGTAGGGGCAAAAAGCCGTGGAGCACGCGCTATGGCTGTCATTGGGAAAAAGCGCGCACAGCAAAGAAGTCAAACGGATACGCGCGCCTGTCTCGCAATTATTCTGTTTACGAGCAGATAGATCCTGCAAGCTTTGCGTTTTTCGTATTCTGTTTGGTCGCAGCGATTGCATATTATCCGGTTTAGTTCTCTAATATCCGAACTCATTCGTACTGTCTCTCCATTTGCTGATAGTCGGCGCGCGGGGGAATGGCACGCGCCCTCCATAATTGATGCTCTTTCGGGGAGCGTGGCGACCGAGAATGGCCGCAGGTGTGATAGCCTCTTTTTGATTATGCGTTCCCTTCAAGAGCATGAGCTGGTTGGATATAGCAGGCTATATCGTTTATGAAACGGTGATGTTTCAACCTCAGATTCAGAACAGTCTCTACAGTCGGAGGACGGAAGTACTGTCTGTTTCTTGATTTGGAGTGCGCGTCGATGGTTGGCTTTCGTTTCTTGCAGGCAATGTTGACGAGGACTGGATGGAGCTCGAGGAGGATGATCAGGTTCTCGAGTGCTCAGATTCGGAATGCGTGATAATTGTTATATCGTGCGACGTAATATTCTCAGGTTGGACATATGTCTCTCAAGAGACGTATGGTATTGAGGTGCAACAGAAGAACTGTTGAACAAAAAAGGTGGCGTGCGAATGTTAGAATTCATGGTGTGGGGTTTCTGGTTTGTTTTTGGAGGGTACGTGTTCTGGTTCATTTTCAAGGCTGGAACGATCCAGCCACTGGGCTCAGACGAGCTTGCTTTAATGTGGAAACTGCACAGACGAGAGAGTGGGTGCGGCGCACCAATCATCAATGAGCTACTCATCAAGAACAGCGAACTGGTCGGGTTCAAGTGCGCGTGCGGTCACGTGTTTCTTCAGAGACGTTTGATAACCCAGAGGATCTACACGTGTGCCAATTCTTTACTGCCAAAGGCTTCGAATACTGTGCGCTTATCAGAAGTAGATGAGCAACTGAGGGATCAGGGGTTGCGGTATTCGCGCATAAAAGAGATGTAGAAGCGCGCGGGACAGTGAGGAACGATAGAATGAAGCAGAAAAAGAGCGCGCTAATCTCAACGGCGATATTGGATCATAGTTGGGAGAAGCAGTTCGTAAGACGTCATCTTGTTCTTCAAGGCAACCCTCCCTATGTTACCTCCGTTAAAACAGTAAAGATTGAAAAGAAACTTCTGCCGAAGCAACCGTGAGCGCTCACCTGCGATGGGTACATAGCGGTCATGCACCCTCTGAAAACGAAGGACTAAAGAAACGGGGGCATAGCAACGATAGAAGTGGTGGATCTAAAGGTGCACGGTCAGGGCATGTTTTGCTATTGATGGCGGATCTGTTTAGCGCGGGCGATGACGCATTTTAACAAGTTTTTTGGTTTTTTCGGCTTACTGTCGTCCAAAGAGAGGTTTCCGTTTAGTATTGTTATCTCGTCCAAAGAGAGGTTTCTGTGTGTTATCATGATCAAATTCCATCCAATTGCTGACATGTTCAGCAGTCTTCTTGTTCAGATGCTTTCTGATTGTCTCCAGTAACTTCTGTACGTCGAAAGGTTTCAAAACATATCCATCGGCACCCTCGTTAACAGTCTTCATAGCATTCTCCAGGGTCGGAAAGCCCGTGATGATTATCTTGACCATATGGGGCTGCTTTTCCTCGAGCCTGTGGAGGAGCTCAGTTCCCTCCATATCAGGCAACTTAATGTCGATCAGGGCTACGTCAAAATGCGATTTTTCGGAAGCTCTGATCGCCTGCTTGCCGTTTTCTACAGTTTCAACCGAGTATCCCTCCTCGGATAGGATTGAAGAAAGGGTCTTTCTCGCCTCAGTTTCGTCGTCAACAACCAAGATGTTTTCATTCAATCACTGCACTTCAGCTTTCTCATCCGTTGCGACCGCAGACGCTACATTTTGACATGGGCGAGATAAGTCTCTTATGAAGCACGAATGCGAGTTACTTATCAAGTTTACTCGGAGACAGAATCCGAAACTGCGTGCCCAGTCACAAAGAGTCTTGCGATTGGTTGCCAGAGATTAAGAGCATTTGTTTTTGATTTTTGATGTTGAAGAGAACTCTCTCTGTTGACCTGTCACATAGATTCTCTGTGCGTTTTTTTGGACGTAGCGCGTTGTCGCGAGAAATCCGTGCCTACGCGTTGAGGCGTCGACGGACAATTGGCTTACCTCAAAACGTCTGCTGAATGGACTCTTGTCGCAAGGCTAAATGCACCAAAGAGCGTATGAGCATTTTCAACCTTGACGCGCGCCTGTTCATCCTGCCAAGGCAGCCTGAGGGCGAGATTTGGCCGCTGATGGGTTCTGATTCAGATTATGAACATAAATTATATCAGCACAAAGAATAACAGACTAATATATTAAGATATAATACAGGTCTTCGTTGGGCCTGTGACAAAATGAGAACCATCAGACTTTCGAATGAGACATTCGAATTCCTTGCGTGGTTAGTCCGGCAAGATGTGACCTTGCCCTCGGTTATTACTGACTATCTTAAGTGGGATACGTATTCGAAGGAGCAAATCAAGGCTCATTTTCTGGCCTTACACGACGCGTGTATTGAGTCACGCGAAGCCAGGTCAAAACGAACAGAGAAACATTTGACCTAGCTATCTGCGCGCGTTATACGAAAGAGATTCAGATTCCAGATTCGAATCGTAGCCTTTAGCAGTTCATGAAGCTAATGCTGATGCATCTTCACCAGCTCAGCGGGATTGCCTGTTGGCCGAATGGGTTCACACTTTCCTTTTTGGGAGGTCATGTCAGTGGGCGTTCTATGCTCGTTTGATAATAAGCTTCCAACCGGCCAGGGTGCGTGCTGGTTCGATGAGTTTTGAGAGTGTTTTGAAGGATAGCATGGAATAGTAAACATAGCACATCCATGCTAGGCGCGCTGATTCGGCCCGTCTCTATTCGGACTCGGAATCGTGGGTAATACTTATATCGTAAGATAGACTATATCGATAATAGATATGTCTGAATATAGACATATTGTACATCTGTACAACAAAGCAACAGCAAAAAGCTGTGAGGAAAAGTTAACGTATGCGCAATAAAGGTGATTTGAATGAAAGCATCAGTAAAAGTATCGTCAGAACGAAAGATTCAGCAAGGAATGGTGATGGGTCTTGGAGCTATCTATCATAGAGTGACAGCGATTTCCCTGCATAGTGCTCTTCCCCGCGGAATGTTCGCAAATGAGCTTCCATATGAGGCGTTCAGGATATACAGAAGTGTGAGGAGCGAATTTGAGTGTAACCGAGCATCGGCCATGGTAGAAGCGCAGCAAACCCTTCGTCATCTTTAAAGAGCCTCCTTTTTTTATTTTTGGTTGCGCGCGACGCATGATGGATCGCTCCAGTCCGAAAATGTTCTCGATAGCTTGAGCGAATGTCCTGAGTCTATGAGGTATCTCGTCTCTTCTGATGTGAAAACCTCTCGAGATGAAAGCAAACCGTGTGCATTGTGGAATCACCCAGTGAGCACAGTTCCTCGTCCGTTGCCTTTGGAAGAAGCACGCCAAACTCTGATTCAACCAATGTGAATCCGTGGACGATTCACCATATGCCAAGATTCTAGCGTGTCCGCGCTCATCGTTCATCCGTTGTTGTGCGTGCTTGAATGCAAAGAGCTTCATTGCGTCAGAATCCTATAGTTCTCTTTTCCATTCGAATTCGTTTTAGGTATCGTCATGACGAATTGAGCTCCTCCGCCGAACTTACCTGTCTCCTCTATTGTCCAGCCATACACTTCCGTAATCTTCTTGATCAGGTACAATCCATGGCCAGTGCTTGCGCCCGTGCTGTAGCCTTCCTTGAAAAGCTTCGGTTTTTCGGCGTCGCGTATGCCGATACCGTCATCTTCATAAACAAGGGTTACATCATTTTTGCCGCTTTTTTCGTAGTGTATCCTTATTCTTGTTATCTCTTGGCCATACTTGAGTGAGTTGTCGATTAGGTTGTAGAAAAGCTGTTGAAGCAGTGAATCTGCCAATAGGTTCAAGCCATGGCAATCATTGATCACCTTTGCGCCTTTCAAGTCAGAAAAAAGTGAAGCGGCCTCTTTGATAGTCTTCTCAACGTCGGTGTGAGTCAACTCTTCAATACCCAGCATCTCGTAAGTCTTCGCGAAATCGAAAATTGCCACTGATTGTTGGACGGCTTTCTCTATTTCTCTTAGATATTCCTGGACTCTGATGTTGTCAGCGGTTCGCTTCCTTGCCAGATATGCGTTTCCCACGATTGCGGACAGTTTGTTTCGGACATCATGCCTGGTTAAGCCACCGACAACCTGCAGCTTTTCATTCATCATGGTCAGCTTTTTCTGGGCATTTGTCTGTTCTGAGATGTCTTTGTAGACACTGATGTAGCCTGTTAGCTTGTCTCGGATGAAAATTGGTGCGGAAGAGACTGAGACAGGAATTAACGATCCGTCTTTCCTCTTTCTGACAGTGTCATGGGTAGCATATCCCTTCGCGGCCTTCCTTTCCAGCATCTTCGACTCTGCGATTAATCTCTCTGGCACTACTACATCAGTGAGGTGTTTACCTTTCACTTCACTTGGCAGGTATCTGAACAGGCTTGCAAAGCGAGGATTGGCGTCAATAATGTGGAAACTGGGGTCTGTGTACACCGTGGCTTCTGGATTGCCTATGAACAACGCTGCAAATCTCTGCTGGTTCTCAAGAATTAGCTTTTCTGCGTCCTTTCGTTCAGAGACATCTCTCATGAGTACTTGAACTCCCACTGGATTGCCCTCTTTAGTTAATAAACCAGGATGCACTTCTGCCCATCGACTCGTTCCATCTCTCCGAACATAAAAGAATTCAACTGGTGCTGGTGATTCTCCCTTTATCAGAGACTTGAACATCTCCTGAAATTTTGGAATGTCCTCCATCCGCATAGTCTTCAACTCCGTGAATGGTTTGCCAACGATTTCTTCAGAGTCATGGCCTACTAACGTCAGGAAACTACGGTTGGCCGATGTGACTATGCCTTCCGCATTCACAGCTAATATGCCATCGGGAGCCAGCTCAACCAGACTTCTATATTTTTCCTCAGATTCTTTTAACGTTCGTTCTGCTATCCTGCGTTCGGTGATGTCGATGCAAGTACCAACCCATTCCCTAATGCTTCCGTCTTCATTAAGCACAGGGACGCTACGGGCTATGAAATAGCGATAGACCCCATCATGCCTACGCAGACGATACGTGGTCCATCCCAACTCCCCCGTTACTTCAATGAAGGACCGATAACGATCCAGACTCGCATGCAATGCTTGCTCCATTTTCTTGCGACTGGTTACATCAAACACAATTCCGTCAATGCCCTCAAAAACGCCATTCTTAGAAAAGAATGACGTCTTATGATCTTCCACCCAGCGAACTCCACTTTCTTTGTCGACAATTCTATACTCTTGTGTGATGCTCGCTGGTCCTTCTAGAATTATGCCTCCTTCTTTTACAACTCTCGCTTTGTCATCTGGATGAATTATGTCTAACCAGTTTACTCTTCTAGAGTCAAATTCTTGAATCGTATATCCACACACGCTTTTGCTATTGGCGACTATCTCTGTTGACCAGTCAGCGCGCGCTCGGTAAACCAAGTCAGGGATGTTTTGAATCAAGCTTTTGTATTTTGTCTCAGATTCTTTTAATGCTTCCTCAGCCCTTTTTCTTTCTGCGACTTGGCGTATGCCGTGTGCTAGTTCACCATAGACAGTTTCTGGTGCACCAGATTTGCTGAAGTATCCGTCAGCGCCCAAGTTGAGCGCTTTAATGGCTACTTCTTCCCTTCCCTTTCCGGTGAAAATGATGAAAGGAACGTCGTTTCCTCTTTCTCTTAGCTCCTTCAGAAACTCTAACCCATCTTTCCCAGGCATCTTGAAGTCTGAGACAATGACATCAAAGTCTTCTTTTTTCATTCTTTTGATGGCTTTTCCGACAGACGATGCTGCCTCAATTTGGAATTCGCCCTGCGTTCCCAGACACTGCTGGGCAACTTTCAGACAGCTCAGGTCATCGTCAACGTGCAAAATCCTTATGGGTTTTTTTACAATCAAGTCTGAAAGAACTGCGGTTGAAGATTCTGAAAGGGGTTCTTTCATATAGATAAACTCCCATACTATGCCTGAATATTCACTCTACCTGGATGCTGGACACTTGTTTCTGATTCTATGCTTGAAAGTTAAGTCTTCTGAAGCAGATGTACGAATCGGTGGGCTTTGAAATTCAGATTCAGAATGCAAAGGTTCGCATGCTATCGCCCAACTTGTTTTGCCAGGACATGTCAAGGATTCAAGCACGGGCATTGCATTCACTTTCCGAAGCGACGCTTGTCTTATTTTCACCCATGAACAAATTCAAGTTCTTGTCGACTCTATGCGACTGCTGCCACAAATTCTCGAAGACCATTTCCAACAAATCAATTTGCGTTTGGTCATTCGTCCAAAAGGCCTTTGGGCTTGCATTTCTGAGTTGAAACTCTCCCCAGATTGCTTCTTCATCAACTATTAGCAGACTGAAGGACAACATTTCTACGTGTCTTAGCTCAATACGGTTGTCAGCTATCCTCGACCGCACAAGCTTCAACACGTGCGTTTCATTTAGCCCGGATTCACCGACTATTATCCGTGCGTTGATCTGACTTTTGCCCGCGTTCATGGTCTTCTTCATGTTTCTCAGGAATATCGTTTCTAGCAGGTCGGGTGAGCTCACCAACATGATCCGCTGTTTAGCTTTCTTTGTCATCTGAACGAGTTTTCTCGCTATATTGTCTTGTTGACACAAAACTTCAATTGAATTATCTCTTTCTTTCATTTTCAACGCAGTTGTTCTCAGTTGGGCGATCAACTCATCCTTTTTCTGTCTAAGGCTGCTGATCTCTTCTTTCATGGCTTTGAACTTGGCATTGGTCAAGGTTCCAAGGGCCGTCTTCACCTCGATTACTGAGAACCTTGTCGGTGTCCCTAGCTTTCTTGTTACTAAGCCAAGTTTCTCAAGTTCTGGTATCATTCTGTAGACTTCCTCCCTGCGGATTTTTGACAGGGAAGCAATTTCTGAGGCTGAAGCCGCGCCCAAAGCATTCAGTCCAATGTAGATTTTTGCCTGTGTTTTTGTCACCCCAAAAAGAGCAAACTCTTTTGCGGTTTTCTCCAAGAATTCTTGGAAGTCAGATGACTGGGCCTTGCGCACACGTAGCTTAACCCAATCTGCTAGCCTTCTCGTTGTAATCTTTTCTCTTTGTTCGCGTTCCTGCAGTTTGCCTTTTATTGTTTTCAGCAGACTATCCGGATCAAGTGGCTTCGTCAGGTATGAATCAGCGCCAGCGTTGAGCGCTTGGGCAACGTTCTCAATTGAAGGGTAACCAGTAATCATGATCTTTATTGTTTCTGGAGCGAATTTCTGAAAATGCAAAAGCAGCTGTGTCCCTTCTATATCGGGCAGTCTAATGTCAAGCAACAATAGGTCAAAAAACCTAGTCTTTGCCTTTTCCACAGCTTCCTTTGCGCTTCCCACGCTTTCCGTCATATACCCTTCCGATCGCAGCATGGCCGAGAGAGAGTCGCGTGTGCCTATTTCATCATCCACTATCAGTATAGCGGGCGAAGCTCGGTTCATCACGGATCGCATCCTATTAGTTCTAGTATTTCCATTTCGGTCAATCTTTTTTGGCGACTTCACGATGATTATGTAACTGTGTTGTTACAGTCACACAAGCATTATGAGGTGAATCATATTAAGAGTTTAGCTATATACCACTTTCGTAGGAGAGTCAGCTTTGAAGTCAGACGTAGTAACCGATCTTGATGCCAGGCTGATTCAGAACTTCATGGACATAATAATCCTCAGAGTACTTAAGAACAATCATCTTACAAGTGGATACGACTTCATCAAATATTTCCATCAACGATTCCACGTACTGGTGAGCTCAGGTACAGTATACTCGATTCTGTACTCTCTGGAAAGACAAGGCTTCATAGAAGGGAATCCTGATGGAAGGAGAAGAGTTTACAAACTAACGGGGCAGGGCGAAGAATTCTTGCAAAGGATTTGCATGACTCACGAACGCAGCCATACCGTTTTTTCGTCAATCTTTTCCGGCGCTTAGGGTTGCATGACTCCAGCGCTTCCTGCCTATTTCAAGCTCAAGATACTTGACTCGCGTCTCAATGTATTGCGCAACTTTCTTCTCACCATACTCAAGATCTTCGCGCCGCTTCTTCAGTTGTTTCTCAATTAACGTCAGTAACTCTTGAACATTAATTGGCTTCAAAATGTAACCATCGGCGCTTCTGTTCACGGTTCGATGGCACTGTCAATTGATGGATGCCCTGTGACGAGTATTCTAATCATTCTTGGCTCCGTTTCCTTCAACCTGTCTATCAGGGCAGTTCCTTCCATATCTCGTAATTGCACGTCAATCAAGGTCACGTTGAAAAACCGCCTCTTCGAGGCTGCAACTGCCTGCTTGCCAGTCTCCACTGTCTCAGCTATGTAACCTTTTGCTTTCAGAATTTGTGAAACGGTTTTCCTTATCATGGCATCGTCGTCTACAACGAGCACGCTAGGTCTTTGCTTCAAGTCTTCACCTCCTTGTTTTCTTCACTGTTGAAGTGATTTCACTGGAGCTTGGAACCAAAGTCACGCTGGATGAAGAAATGCTTCTTATCCTGCAAACTGACTTAACAAAATCGAGAGCATCATCCTCGACAACCTTTACTTCCAACATTTCGCACAGTTTTTTCAAGATTAGTTCCTCCAGAAATGTTGCACCACCCTTGAAGATTGCTCTTAAAGCTTCATCAAACTCTTCAAGTCTTCCGGGAATCTGCCGTCTGGGCAAGCGGAAAGTCTTTTCCAAATGAAAATATAGGGCCATACGACATGATTTGCCAAGAGAACAAAACGCAAAATCGACTGCCCCGAGCAAGGCCTCATCGAATTCTTGGAAAATCATGTCGAGTCAGTCTCCAGAGATGAAGGAATATGTCACATGTTTTCCTAGACAACGTATATCGTTTGTGAAAGGTGGATTTGGATTGTCAGCGTTGTAGATTCGGATTTGGAATTTGAACTTTCTCGTGTCGAAGCTCGGCTCATGTGTTAGCGCGCATGCTTGTTCCTAAATTGGTTTTAAATGGTTTTTGTTCGTCTTTTGTGATTTTGGGACAGCTTTGGGCTTAGCATCTGCTCTTGAATTCTTCATACTGATCTGCCTTCTCGAACCTGCAGAAGCGTGCAGAAACGGAATTAAAACCATTTTTAACCATTTTAGGAACACGCATGCGCGCTATATCTCTGTGGGACCCGTTCTTTCTCTGATGCGTGGGCTATTTTGTTGTCGGTATTCCGAATCTGAATTTACACTAAACTATTTTTGATACTGCCTGTAGACAACATCGAGAGCTGGTTATAGATTTGGAAAGAGAAGTCGTTAACA
The DNA here is from genome assembly GCA_049516875.1 of Bathyarchaeia archaeon. Classification (GTDB taxonomy): domain Archaea; phylum Thermoproteota; class Bathyarchaeia; order Bathyarchaeales; family Bathycorpusculaceae; genus JBEKCD01. The sequence goes on from JBEKSS010000002.1 coordinate 256,323, forward strand.
CAGTATATGAGCGGTTTCTGAAAGAGTTCATGGATATATTGATTATGGTGAAGATGAGACAAGGAGAAACCAGTGGCTACGATATACTCACCTATTTTCATGAGAAGTTTGATTTTCTGGTTAGTCCAGGCACGGTCTACTCTGTGCTGTATTCCATGGAAAGGAATGGGTTGATCAAAGCTCGGGGTGTTGACAGAAAAAGAGTCTATGCACTGACCTCCAAGGGCGAAGCGACAATCAAGGCTATCCGCGAATCAGGCGAAGTTCTCGAGGGTTTCTTGACACGTCTCCTGAAAGAAGGTGAGCCCGTCCCCAATCGACCTATGTGACTTTGACTTCTTCAATCTTTTTGCACCAGGGAATCCTTGCTGTTCCTTTTGAAAGTTCCTGAAATATCTCTTTCTGGATCTCCTCGTTTGAACTTTCGCGACTCTCGTCTACGAGTGAAATAACAATCGTGGCCTTGTTGCCCATTCTATCACCGAAGCTTCAGTGATGAGCGGTTCTGTCTAATTTGCTTTTTGGAAGAGGATTACAGAAGGTTCCTCCGCATGTACAGATTTAGGATGGGAAATCTCGCGGCCAAGGTTCACAGCTTGAGTGGTCAACACATCTCAGGTTGGCACAGGTGCGCACTCTGAACCTCACCCCTTCGGACTGCCTAGATTTTTGCATGAAGGTTCAGGTGCGCCACGCAGAAGATGAACATTCTAGGATTCTTAGATTAATCTGCCTGCCGGTTTCGGACTCTAAATCAAGGGGAACTATAGGCTTTTGGAGATAGTCAGATTCGGAATCGAGATTTGACTGGTGATGAAACCTTATGTATTCACTTCACTTCAACGAGTTTCTGTTAGCAGACGTGTGGTGTAGGAGTGCGTTAAGTGTGGTGTACAACGGTTTCAGTCTGGGTTATGATGAGCTGAAAGGTGTTCTTCGCGAGGTCAGCAAACGTACGAGACGACGGCACTACGCGGGCGATGGTTGGATCCACAGGAAACTGTTGGAGGCTTGCGTGGGTTTTGCGAAGAACGGATTCAGAATCGTCGATAAAAGGGTTATCAGCAGACTGTGTGTAGCTTTCAGAGAACTCCGAGTCGCCAAAGGACGGCTGAGTATTCTCTTGGACGGAGAGGTTAAGGCTTTAGAAATGCAAGTCCAATACAGAACGCGTGGAGTGTTCGAATGGGCGCCTAGACTTGAAACATGGCTCAACACTGTGGGCTACAAGTTTTGGCTTGGCACGATCCAGCATTCCTATGCAAGTGGCGCTTGTCCAGTGTTTGAAGTCGTAGGTCGTCAATCTGATAAGCAGTGAGAATACTTCGTCAAGTAACCCTACGCAGCGCGTCAACCGGACCCGAAAGAAGGGAAGGAGAGGTTTCTCATCCGTCTCGCTACCGACGCCTCTGATCAAAAAGATTGAGGAAGTCATTGATGAGCTTGGATACTGGCCGACGAAGACTGCCTTTGTTCGCGAGGCCAGTCTTGAAAAGCTGGACAAGCACAGGAAGGAAGAGTTAGTTCAAGGAAAATGAGAATTTGAACATGGACAGAGCACTAGAGCTTCTAATTCTGACAACAGTGCGTGCTGTGTGCGTTGAAGTTGACTTGCTTTGTTGCCCTAGCTGTCGTTCTGGAAGACTGTCTTGGATAGAATACACTCCAGCCTAGCGTCAAAACCAATTCTAACTGAGGAAGCCAACATAGACCTTGCACAAAACAAAATCATCAATAATTCGCGTTCTATGGGGGAGTTGACGTGCCAGTAGTAGTAGGTAATACTCTCTCAAGTCTTTCACAAAGCGCAAACGACTAGCAGAATTGATCGAGTTGTTCACAATAATCACAACACTCTACACTGTTCTAGCCTGCTCGATCTTCGCCGTCACGGGGTGGTCACTCTATAATTTGCCAATTCTAGTCGCCGGTGTAAAGGCATTGCGGGCATCCAAGTGTGAACTTGAGTGTAAGCCCACAAAGAAAAGGAACCTTCCATCAATTTCGATTATTGTACCTGTGAAAGACGAAGAGAAAGTCATAGGGCGACTGCTGAACTCATTGACCGCCACAGATTATCCCTCAGACAAGCTAGAGGTAATCGTCGTGGAAGACGGTTCAACTGACGACACTCTCAATATCTGCAATGAGTTTGCGAAAGAACATAGTTTGAACCTGAAGATACTCCACAAGGAATTCTCTAACGGTAAACCTTCAGCATTGAACTATGGAATCAAACATGCCACAGGCGAAATCATCGGAATACTTGATGCTGACAACTTGCCTGCCCGTGACATTCTGCTCAATGTGTCCAAGTATTTTGAAGACCGAAAAGTGGCAGCTGTTCAGGGCAGAACCTTATCCATCAACTTCGAGCACAACATGTTAACTAGGTTCATCTCATATGAAGAGGCTGCTTGGTGCGAAGCATACCTACGAGGCAAAGATGTTTTGAAACTGTTTATCAACCTGAGGGGAAGTTGTCAGTTCATAAGACATGATGTCTTGGAGGCAATCGGAGGTTTTGATGAGAGATTTCTAGCTGAAGACATGGAGCTTTCTGCCAGAATGGCAAACCATCGGTATCAAATCAGATATGCCTCAAATGTGAGGGCATGGCAGGAATGTCCGTCGCAATTGAAGCAGTTGCTTACGCAGCGGACAAGATGGTACCGAGGGTGGATGGAGATTGCTCTCAGATATGGCCGCCTGATGGCTAAGCCAAGCAGGGTCAGCGTTGACGCTGAGGCAACGCTCCTGGGACCCTTCATCATGATAGCATCATTGGCATCTTACATATTCGCTTTCCTTGCTTTTCTTGTCCCTGTCCCGCTTGGTTCACCACTACAGTTTGTAATGCAGTCTTCAGCGGTCACTACCACGCTGCTAGTGGTTTTGTGCGGGCTAACTCTTATCTGGCTCTCCAAGCCTCGACGGTTACGTAACCTCTTATGGTTACCATTTGTTTATGGTTACTGGTGCCTGCAGGCGTTTATCGCTTTGTACGCTGCTTTGCTCATTCTGCTACGCAGACCGAAGAAGTGGTTGAAGACTAGCAAGACCGGCTTCATCTCAAATCTTAAGGCGGATTCTTAATGCGAATATCTATGCGTGGCTATGAAAGGTTTCTAGCAACTGGCGGTGCAGGTTTCATTGGTCGTTCCTTATGAAGAGCTTGTTAACACAGGACTTGAAGTCACGATAATTGATGATTTGTCTACTAGAAGGCTTGACAACATCCACGGCTGTGCACAAAAGGGCGAAATGCATTTCTAATGTATGAAATCATGGATTTGCGAATCGTTCACAAGTGCGCGCAGAACGTGTGGTCAAGTGACTGTGACTTTTTCGACCTTTTTGCACCAGGGAATCCTTGCCCAGCTTTTCGTAAGTTCTTGGAATATTTCCTTTTGGATCTGTTCATTTGTTTTTTCGCAGCTCTCGTCTACGAGCGAAATGATAATAGTTGCCTTCTTGGTCACCCTCTCACCAGAGCTAGACCCATAAGCAGGTCTATCTAATCTGTTTTGTGGAGAAGAACTATAGAACCTTGTTCGCCATATTCGGATTTGGAATTGAAATTTGACAAGCGTCGCTTGCGATTGCGTTCTTGCTTTTCATAGTGTTTCTTTTGCGCTTGCAGCACCTGTTGCAGCATATTCTTGTGACTGCAGTATTGACTCGCTATTTGTTCTAGCGCGCAGACCCGGACAAGATTCCAGGCTTGCTTCAAATTCAGGTTCGGAATTCGACTTCTCACTAAATTTTAAGTATGACACGCGCCTGCAATCCTAGAAGGAGTGAAAGAAATGACTAAGAAGAAATCGGTTTGTTTAGTAAGCATAGCGTTCTTGATGGTTTCGATAGTTGCATTTGCATACCTTCCAAAAGCCTTTTCATCGACGACACTGCACACGGCCAGAGTGACTCCGACCACGACGACTCTTCCAGTAACTCAACTTAACTTCGAGGTAAACAAGACAGGTGATAACGTGATAAACAGAACCAGAATAGTGCTTCCCTCTAATGTCAACTACACGGGGGTCATTGCCCCCGTAAACGCGACAAGTGGATGGTACTACACGTATAACCTTGCTGATAATTCTCTCGACTTCACAGGCAATGTATCATGTGCCATAGGAGAAGCAAGTTGCCCCTCTGATGATTATTTACACCATCTATGGTTCAACATAACTATGCAGTGGCTATCAGTACCGCCTGGACAAGCTGTGTTCAGTGTTAACTGTTCCCTTACTACGATCTCACCCAGCCCAGGCTTAACGACGCAAAGCTCAAGCAACCCACAACTGGTGAACGTCACCTTTACCCCCCAGTTCAGCGCCACGATAACACCAAGTCCCGTCGTTAAGAGCAGCACTGCCTACCTGTTCTACATAACGACCACAAACACAGGAGCTGGCATAGGAATAAGCGAAATAAACATAACCTACCCATCAGGCTGGACATTCAACGCCCTGCTAACCTACAGCCCAGCAACATGGAGAACAAGTCAAGATGTGACTAAGCATATTTTGGCCCTCACAGGGCCAAACCTGGCGATAGGAGCATCTGCATGGGTTCAGGTCAACATGACGTCAGGAAGCACAACCCAGGACCCAAGCCACTGGAACTCAACCGCATGGAACGGCGGAGAAACATGGCTAGGAACATGCGATCTGCCAGTAGCCGTTGATAAAGACTTGCCTATCGTCCATATTGACACATCATCTTCCTTCTATGGCGTGGGTTCTGGAAACCACATCTGGGTTAACGCCACGGTGACCGAGGACCTCAACATAACAAAGTATGGGCTGACCGTTGCTAGCAACGACACAAGGTTCGGATTAGCCAGCTCTGCTATGACTACCTCCCTCATTTACACGTACTACTTCGCCAACACCAGCGCCATTCCGGATGGGCCTCTGTACGTTAATGTCACGGCTACAGACGCAGCTGGGCACTTGGGCCATGGAGATTCGTCCTACACCGTGGATAACAATGGTCCGAGTCTGTTATCGCTCAGGGTTAGAGATCCGGCCGACTTGCCAAGCATCGCAGGGGTCTACTGGATGTCAACAACCTCAGCAACTATAGATGTGAACGCCACCTTCTACAGCCCACTTGGCTGTGACCTGTCTGGGTCCTTGTACTTTAATGGGACACTGTTTGAGTCTTTTCATAACTATACGTGGACTACCACCGGTTACGATGTTCGTGGCGTAGACCTAGTGATCCTCAATATAACCTTGACTGATACTTGCTCGCCGGTCAACAGATTCACACAGACATGGAATATAGTCAGAGACAAGGTGTCTCCATCAGCCACAACGTTCACAGCATCAGCCATCTGCGGTGGAGCCATCATAAGAAGTCTTAACGCCACTGACATCGTCGGAATATATTCATACAGAGTATACGTGAACGGCACAAGGTGTACTTCTGATGTTACCATAGATCAACTAAATACTACCACAGCCCTCGTATCTTCGGCTAATTGGACCGCATTCAACAACGTGCTTGTACTAAACCTAACAACAAGCGGCGGCAAAGTTGCCAACATAACCATAACGGCCTTGGACTACGCCGGCAACGAAGGACCTGGAGGCACACCACAGTACATATCGATCCCCTTGGACCGATGGTCTCCGATAGAGCTACAGCCGGGTTGGAACCTGATAGGGCTTCCTCTCATACCCGCAAACAATGCCAGTGCGGCAGTGTTATCTTTGATTCTCAAGCAGGGCGCATCCGGGGTAATCGTTTACGGCTACGACAGCACCACGAACAGCTTCACACTTAACCCAGCCACGGTGGTAGACGGAAAAGGCTACTGGATTTACATGAATGCATACGATGTCATGATAGTCAGCGGCCGCGTATCTCCGACACCACCAGCCCTGCCACCAAACTACGATCTAGTCACAGGATGGAATCTCGCGGGCTACAAGTCCATAACCACACACAGCCCCCTCAGCTACCTGTCAAGTCTACCAACTACGCCTACAACCTACTTCGCTTACATCTACGTCTGGGACGCCATCGGCCAAACTTGGCAAATGAAAACAGGCTCCTCGGACACGCTATCCCCTGGACAGGGCTTCTGGATCTGGATGTACAGCAACCAGACTCTGATACCGCCGATACCCTAAACACCCCTTTTTCTTTTTTTGAGGTGACATGACAGTGAAAAGAAGTCTCTTAGTACTGGTCTTAGCAATACTGGTGATAGATCTAACGCCACTAGCTGTGTGCTCTCCGCCACCACCTTTGCCCATGACAGTTTACGGGACCGCTTTTATCCAGAAACCAGGAGGAACCGCAACAGCCCCAGGGGGGCTCTACGTATATGCCGAACTTCCTAATACAACACAAATCTCTAACACAACAACCGCCTCAGACGGTTCATACGCATTGGCGGTGACTGGACCACCGGACGGTACAGCATTTGACATATGGGTCCAAAACGTAAACATAACCAGACTAACTCTTCAATACTACGAAGTATTACCGCTGAACCTAACAGTCATAGACACGCTGGCCCCAGTCATAACCCCCATATCGCCAACATCCGGAGCCACAATAACATCCCCCGTATGGATAAACGCAACCCTAAACGACAACTTGGCCATAAACACAACAACCATAATCCTAACGCTGAACACAACGGCAAAAACTCCAGCTTACAGCCCACCGACTGGACTATTAGTCTACCAAACCGGAACACTAACCTCGGGCTTTTACATAATCAACGTCACTGTAGCAGATCTGGCACAAAACCGAGCCACCATAACATGGAACTTCACCATCGCGCCAATTCTGCCACACTTGCAGCTTAAGAGAGTAAGCGGCTGGTACTGGGTAAGCGACACGACAATCACCTCCGTCGTGGAGGGAGATGTTAACGGTGACGGGTCGGTTGAGATCGTGACTGGCGGGTACTATTATGATGGTACGCGTGATGTTGCTCAGTTGGCCGTCTGGAACGGAACAACTCTGGCGCTGAAACAAGTGTC
>JBEKSS010000003.1:0-238758 GCA_049516875.1 Bathyarchaeia archaeon
TACAGTAATGTATAATACAGTAATGTATAATACAGTAATGTATAATACAGTAATGTATAATACAGTAATGTATAAGATCATTATAAGTATTTCGTCCAGTGAGACAACAACAATGAAAAGATGATACAAATGCCAAATCCCTTCAAATATGGCACAATAGTAACAGGTGAGGACTTTGCGGATAGAAAAGAAGAGCTGCAGCTGCTAACTAGAGAACTAACAAGTGGGCAGAACATACTTTTGTATTCACCTCGGCGATACGGAAAGAGTTCATTAATGATGATGGTGCTCAAAGAACTTCAGAAACAGAATATCATCACTGCGCTCGTTGACTTATATGGTTGCCTTTCTCTCTCAGATTTCATAGGTAAGCTCGTAGAGAAGACTGTTGTCCCTGCTTATAGCACAGTAGACAGTATGATGATTTTTCTCAAATCTGCCCTTTCTGGTTTTGCGCCAGAGGTAACTGTGAACCCCGATGGAAGCGTAAAACTGAGTTACAGAAAGGAAGCGTCGCAAATAGCCGAGAAAGACTTGTCAGAGGTTTTGGATGCCTCCGAGAAACTGGCCAAGACAAAGAACAAACGTCTAGTAGTAGTATTCGATGAATTTCAAGAAATAGTAAATCTCGATGGCGCGCGGGTCGAGCATCTAATGCGAACCGTATTCCAGCATCACAAACTCGTCACATACGTGTTTATGGGGAGCAAACGTCATTTATTGGAGCAAATGTTCAATGATGCCAATAGACCATTCTACAAGTTTGCAAAGCCATTTCCTTTAGGCAAGATTCCAGTGAAGGAATTTAGTAGTTTTATAAGAGCAAAGTTCGAAAAGACAAAGATCAGCATACATTCATCAATTGTCGACTCGATTCTGAAGTTTACGGAAGGACATCCCTACTTTACCCAAGAGCTTTGTCACGAAATATGGAACTTGTCTTGTGATAAAGGGCATGTAGAAAAAGACGATATTGAGAGGGCCAAAACCGATATTCTGAGGATGCAAAATGATCTATTTGTGAGAATGTGGGATAAGATGACTATTCCTCAAAGAAAACTCTTGGTTGCGATAAGCGAAGAGCGCCAAATATCTGCGATATATTCAACTTCGTTTATAGAAAGATACGGATTGATCTCGTCTTCTCATGTGTTAAGATCTGTCAATCAACTAATGACTGAGGGGATAATTGAGAGGGCAAACGGAGATTATTCGATACCAGATATTTTCCTTAGGGAATGGGTGATTGCCAAAACTACTTCAGATGAATCGAGATTGCATAAGCCTAAGATAAGTGATATTCCACACAGCTGATTTCCGCTTTGTATACTATTGCGAAGCCCACTCTTTTCAGATGGAACCACAATTCCTTGCTCCATGTGCGTACAGGCTGAACTCACACTCAGTGGCGAAATCCCGCAAATCCCCTCTTTTTCCATTAAATGGCCAAGTCATAGGTTTACAAAGAGGAATGCCTTACAGACGATATCTGAATATTCAGGGTTACAATAATATGTCAGGGGGAATGACTTACGGTTAGAGCTAAAGTTTTCATAAGCTGTGGTCAACGAAGAGACACTGACGAAGTCGAGATTGCGCGCAGAATAGCCGAACGGCTTCAACAGGATGGATATGAACCATATATCGCTGTTGAAGAGCAGACATTGAAAGGCCTTAAGGAGAACATATTGGCTCAGCTTGCTTCTTCTGAGTATTTTCTTTTTATCGATTTTAAGAGAGAAAAGCTAGAGACATCTGAATTAAAACGAGGTTCACTTTTTTGTCATCAGGAATTGGCGATTGCGTCGTTTCTTGATATGCCTCTGATAGCCTTTCAAGAAAATGGTGTGAAAAGAGAAGACGGTCTTCTGGGTTTCCTCCAGAGTAACAGTATAATGTTTGCTGACAAGCTTACCCTTCCAGATGTTGTTGCAGATACTGTCAGGGTGCGAGATTGGAATCCTAACTGGAAGAACACTCTAGTACTTGAGAGAGAGATGGGTCAGTTTACCGATGCGCGCCAATACCCGGTGGGAATTGATGCTCGGTTCTTTCACATAAAGGTGCGAAATCAAAACCCTTACAGGCAGGCAAGTAGCTGCTACGCTTATGTAAAAGCTATAGAGAACCTTGGAACTCACGCTGTGCTCGAACTTTCGGGGAAAAGTGTCGAATTGAAATGGGCGGGATATGTTCTTCCCAATGCTCTTATCTTACCCTCGTCTCATAGGTTTCTTGACGGAGTCATCGTGGATCACAATCGACCTACACGTGCACGATTTAACACATTCTCGGATTCCACGGAATTCATGACTTTCGTCGATGGGCCTGGAGATTACGTCATAACCTATATAGTATGTTCCGAGAACTTTCCTTCTATAGAAGCAGATTTCTTTCTTCACCTAGAGACTTCAATGGATGACGTCATCTTCGAAATAATGGATTAACGCGCGCCAGACTTTGGCTAACATATCTGTAGAGCACTTTGGCTTTGTACCCTCTGCGTGCGGTCAAAAACTATTTTTGTCGATCATTCACACATACTTGACATATGCTGACACAGGCAGATTTAGCCATCATAATTAGTTTGGTTAGTCTGGGTGTAACGATCATTAGTGTGCTTGTAAAGTACTCGGGACTAAGCCTACAAAAACGCTCAGGCAGAACCCAACACATGATCTCAGACTTGGACATAACTGCTGAGAAGCTCAGAAAAATGGTTGAGTCTTCACCAATAGCAAAGCATTCTGCGAATGACGCGTTGGACCGAGCCCTACGTCAGGAATACAAGAATAGGGGAATTTCAGTCCCAGAAGGAAAGCCCAAAGGTGAAGTTGAAAACAGGTTCATATCTTCTGTGACCGAACTTAACCAACAATGCCAAGACTATAATCAGATTTTCCTCAATTTGAGAGAGAAGGGATTCTTCAATCGGATACTCAAGATTGACAACTCACTAGCATGGGAATTGCTAAATACATCATACAAAACTGAGGACTTCCTCAATCTGAAACTTATAGACCAGTTGAGCAAAGAGAACTCTACGGTTCTGTCGGATCCTGGGACTCTCGTTACAACTATGAATATCGCAGGGCAGATACTTGACACTTCGAAACTTTGTATTCAGAAACTTGAAAAATTCCTTGATATCCAAAGATAGAGTCTTCTTTCGGCTTTGTTTTCTCTTTCAGAACAAGAAGTTTGCCAACTCATAGAAGCAGGCTTCGAATTCGTCTGTGACTATGAAGGCAACAAAGTCTTCCGAAAACGGAAGTGAACCCTTAAAAGAAATCTCATAAGACCGGGCTGGGTTCGTCTGTAGCGGGCGGGGTTGGATTTGCACCTCAGACCAGGTGACGAAATCTCCGCAACTCCCATTCCCTTCGTGTTTAGGAGTGCTTGCCTTCCAACGAATCGTCACACAGGGTCAGGAGCTTCAAAAGAACTGGTAAGTGTTTTTTTACTAAAGGTTTCTTTAGAAAAAGGGCTTTTAGAACCTTGGCACACATTCTTAGAGGGGTAAATCTTGTCTGAGAAGGAAGAGGAAACATACTCAGTCATGTTTTCATCCTTGAAGCATGCAGTCAGAAGGAAGATTCTGAGAATCTTGGTGGCAAAGTCGTACACTTTCACAGAAATACTTCAGCAGATCAACATTGAGAGTGCACACTTAAGCTATCACCTTGAAAGCCTAGGGGATCTGATTAAAAAGAATAATGGGAAATATGAGCTGTCAGATCTTGGTTACGCGGCAGCATCTCTGATGACCAGAGTTGAGGAACCCGAAAGATTGGTTACTCCATCTGTCCTCAAGACGCCACGTCGGCTTCAAACAGTTCGCATCTTCTCGGTAGCTCTGATAGTAATCGGTATTCTGCTGCTCGTGAACGGCGCTCTTGCCTTGCCTGCAGTTGACTACAGACAGACTCGAATTCAATCAGGTATGGATGCTGACTACTGGGTGTTTCAGCCGGAAAACTCGCCGACTAAGTTGGGTTTTCCATATAACTTGACGAGCTTTTCCGGTTGCTATTACCTAGGACCCGGACTTTACGGCATACAGATTGACCTTCAGATAAATGATTCTTTCCAGGCTTTTCCATTGCTGGTGAGAATTTGTACACCGAAAACAGGTTCAGAGACTACTGACTTGTGGAATCAATCTTGGTACGAATTCTCTCGTCCTACCTCCGTAAACCAACCTCAACATGAAAGATTCGCAGTCACGTTTCTCGCATCTGAAGATTCGGCTCAGATAATCACGCAGGAAGACTTTGGACATGTTCATCCGTCACCGGGAAAAGTTATCGGAGAATTCAGACCAACAAATGCACAGGTCCTCATCAGAGTAGCGTCTGACATCGGAGATCGAAATGTCACCCTTTCAGGGGGAAGACCAGACCAAGCTTTCGCGATAGAATGGTTCTATTCCCCACAGCCTCGAGATGACTGGAAGAATCTGTTCATGTTGTCAGGCTTGAGTTTGATAGTCCCAAACGCGGTCTTCGTCCTCACGTCCAAGATTCTTAGAAGCAGGAAAGAAGATGCGTATAGACGATAGCCTGGCGACAGAACGCGCGGACAAAAGAAATGGGGAAAGGTTATGGACGGAAGCACCACAAATCATGATGGACTACCTGTTCTTGTCAACAGACACCGTGCGAGCGCGGGCGCTGATTCCGTGACCATATGGAAAAAGTGCTGCTGGAGTCAGTGAAAACGGCAAAGCTTAAATTGTCGCCGAATTTTTCAGACCTTAGAGGATGAAACGTTTGGATGGTCTAAAAGGCCAGCATGCAGGATATTATCCTGAAGTCATAACACGATTGCCGGAAGCGAATATTCAGTTCAAAGGCGTAAGGGCTTGGATATTGCAGAGCGAGAAACATCAATTGATTTTCTTTGAAATGGAACCTTCTGCACGGGTGCCAGAGCATCGTCACGATTATGCTCAATGGGGAATTGTAGTAGATGGAAAAGTGGAGCTCACTATTAACGGCAAAACAAGAACCTGTGAGAAAGGAGATGAATACGTCATCCCTGCCCACGCAGAGCATTACGCGAGATTCTTGGCCAAGTCCAGAGTGATAGATTTCTTCTCCGAAAACAGCAGATACAAGGCTAAATCACCCTGACAGTCATCTTCAAAGGCCACTCACAAGACAGAGTGGTCGAATCTGCTCCGATGCATGGAAGCAAGATTCGCACTGGCAACCTTGGAGCAATATCTTGTCCCCGAGTTCCTTTTCTGCGAGGACACGCGTGATTCCTGTTTGTTTTCCAGCAGGGACGCGGGAGAACCTTTTCTTACGAGTCTGGCCGCGCGTTCACCATGCAGAGCCCCTTTGCTATTCCACTTGAAGGAAGGCGTGTCTGCGTCTTCTGTTTGCGATTATGCCAGTTTCAACGGACATTCAACGGGCAGATTTGTCGGTTTGCATCATGCCCCAGACGTTTCCTTCAGGATCTTTGAAGTAGGCCATCCACCCGACTCCGGGAACGGCTAGTTTCGGCCTGATGATCTTTCCTCCGTTTGCTTTGACTTTCTTTGTGTATTCATCGACTGAAGGCACGTCGATGGTGTTGACTGTTGACGGCTGAGCTTCCGTTCTTTTCGACAGTCCCCCATCTATGCCCTGTTCCTTTTCTTTTCCAGTCATTATCAACCAATAGTCTACGGGCCCCTTCCACTTCTCAATCTTCCAGCCAAACACCTTTTCATAGAAGGTTATGGCGTTCTCAGGCTTTTTGGCGTCTATTTCAAAATGAACAACTCTTGGCAACTTCAACACCTCAGTTGTGGAAAGGGTCAGGCTTGACCTTTGTATGTCGTGTAACTGGTGTATGGCGGCGGAATATCGTGTTGCCAGTAGATGCATAGTATTTCTCCGCGGTGATGTATCTCCTCTTCAATCACATGCATTAGAATATCTTCGGTTTTGTTCCGATTGATGTTCCCGTCTCTTCCTTTGAATTCGAACACGCTCTGGAGCTTCTCATCCGTGAGTTTCTCCAAATATTCACTTGTCTCAACCTCAACTTTATCAGCATATTCTTGAATGGAATTGACATCTGCATATTTAGTGAATGGAGCGTTGTAGATTCCTTCTATGCTTTTTCCGCTCAAACGTCTCATCCAGAGATGCTCGGCCTGCAGACTGTGAACGAATATGTCTCGGATAGAGTCAAAGCTGGCTCCGCAGCTTTCTACAACCGTTTTCCAGGGGATTTCTGCCATGCTTTTCAGGAATTTGCGGCGCGAATACCAATTATATCCAAACAGATCCTTGATGTTCAAATATATCTCCAGAAAAAGCGTAATGTTTTGCTTTCTAATAACGTTTGTTAGCCAATCATGTTTTTATGACAAGATGGATCCCTGAATCAACTATCTGTTATACTCTCCCCTTTTCTCAAAGTCGATTAGTACGCGCTTTGCGGACTAGCGTTTGCGTTGTGGGATTTTGACCCTCGCGCGCAGTGGTTTCAGAGTTTCCTTATACGACCGCTTTCCTGCTGGTAGCGCGCGCTCTAGAGTTTGAGGCCTTTTGCCACTCGTTTGCCAAACTCTGGATCAGCTTCAGTAAGGTTCTCGACCATCCGTTTCTGAATAGCTTTCTCTGCGTGACTCAGCGAATCCACAATGTTATCAACCAGGTGGTCTTGATCCATTTTGCCTAGTGAGCGGTAGCGTTCGCCTGCTTGCTTGAAGTCGTTTGTCAAACTGATTTTCTGACGCACGATGTCTGCGTCAAGATGCTCGTGGGTCGTGCCAGTGGCCGGAGCTTCATGCGGCATTCCATCTGCTAGCGTGTTGGGTTCGTAGTTGACTGTTCCTCCACCGTAGGGCGCATACTGCATGGCGCCGTCGCGTTGATTGTTATTGACAGGTGCCTGTGGCCGATTGATTGGGAGTTGCAGATAATTAGCACCCAATCTGTGCCTTTGGGTATCTGCGTAGGAGAAGATTCTACCCTGCAGGAGCTTGTCAGCGGAGAAGTCGATGCCTGGAACAACAGAGGCTGGGCAGAAAGCTGCTTGCTCTGTTTCGGCGAAGAAGTTCTCGGGGTTGTGGTTCAACACCATCTTGCCCACGGATGTGAGGGGGAACTTGTCTTCTGGCCAGGTCTTTGTGGCGTCAAGCGGGTCGAAGTCCTGCTTCAACTCATCCGCGATTTCCATGATTTGAACGCACAATTCGTACTCAACTGTCTTTCCTGAAGCAATGGTTTCGTACAAGTCGCGAGTAGCAACGTCAGGGTCCTCACCAGCTAGGCGAGTGGCTTCGTGACGGTCTATTGTTTCTATTCCCGCTTTTGGCTTCCAATGATACTTGACGTAGACTGCTTTGCCCTTGGCGTTTACCCACTTGTACGTATTGACGCCAAATCCTTCCATTTTTCTGTAGCTCCTTACTGTCCCTCGGTCTGAGAAGAGCCAAGTGATCATGTGAGTCGATTCAGGAGCCAGCGAGATGAAGTCCCAAAAGCGACTGTTTGCCGACGAGCTTGTGGGGTAACCAGTGTCAGGGGCAGGCTTGAAGGCGTGCACCATATCAGGAAACTTGATGGCGTCTCGGATGAAAAAGACTGGCAAGTTGTTGCCTACCAAGTCATAGTTTCCGTCTTCAGTGTAAAACTTCACAGCAAAGCCCCTTGGATCGCGAGCCGTATCTGCAGATCCTCTTGAGCCCACAACTGTGGAGAAACGGACGAAGACAGGTGTTTTCTTCTTTGGGTCTTGAAGGAATTTTGCACACGTGTATTTTGCCATGCTCTTGTACACTTGGAAATATCCGTGTGCGCCGGCACCTTTCGCGTGCACCACACGCTCGGGAATACGCTCACGGTCAAAGTGTGCAAGCTTCTCAATCAAATGCACATCCTGCAGCAAAACAGGACCGCGCTCGCCTGCGGAGAGCGAATTCTGGTTGTCAGAGACAGGAACACCCTGATTCGTCGTGAGATGTTTCTCTTTCATAACTTTCACATCCCTTTTCTGTTGTTTTGTAACGTCTTACGCTGTCAAAGACTAAAGGCTTATTTAAGATTTGTTATTATCTAATAAAAGGTATGAGTCGCTTTCAGAAATCAGACGCATTGATAATCGAAACTCTCCGAAAGAAAGGATACAAAGCCACTACGCAAAGAATAGCTATTTGTCGATTTGCCCTCCATAGCCGAGACCATCCGAGCGCGCAAAGAGTCTACGATGAAGTAAGGAGAGTTCATCCAACTGTCAGTCTTGCAACAGTCTACAAGACACTTCAGATTCTGACGAAACACGGCCTAGTCCAAGAACTGGATTTGCCAGAAAGTCAGGCAAGATTCGATTCTTATGTGGAGCCTCACATTAACCTGATCTGCATGCGGTGTGGCAACATTCAAGATTTCGATGATAGTGCTGCTCGAGAAATGGTTGAGAGAGTGGCAGCCAAAGCAGAATTCACGCGGACGGGGCAACGCTTGGATATTTATGGCGTTTGCAAGACTTGCCGCAGCAGCAACAAATAGCACGCAGGTTAGAACCCAAAGAGGTTCAGACTTCTACCGTCCTACACCGAAAGAGCAAACGCGATACAAAGCTCCAAAAGCTTCCTGTCGCACATACCTTGCCACTAACCTGAAGACCTATCAAGACTGCCAAGGAAATCTTGTCGACCTACGTTCTCTTTGAAACCCCTCTTTTTTAGCGCGCTTTCCTTAGCAGCTTTCACAACTTTATTATCGTAGCAATGACTTCGGACTGTTGAGGTGATTTTGATGGGTGTGAAGCGCGCGCGAGAAGAGCCAGCATCATATCCATTCTCATCCTATTCAGAAGCAGAGTTAGACTATTGGAACTCATTAGCATGTGATGTATTGTCTCCATTAGCATCATAATAATCTTCATTCTTCCTATCCGCTCTCTGTTGCTTGTTCGAGTGTATGTTGCTTGACGTTGTTGTACATCGGAAAACGTATATTAACACTCAAGTCTCAGATGTATTGGGTTCATAATGCTTAAACTCTACAACTTTCATTATTTGCAAAAAGATGGGATGTTGATAACGACCAAAAGACTTTGCGAACATTTTAGCGATGCTTTGGAATTAGCTCAAGATCTTGCTGATGAACATGAATGGAGACTAACGCATGTTGAGCAAGCAGCGATTATAGGATTGTCATTAAATACGCAGCCAGATCATGTTCAACCTCAATTCATCAGTCATCCATACAAGAAGAACAATAAGAAGACGAGACTTTAGATAAAGTTGCTTCAATAAAGCTTGCACATTTTCATGTTAATCTATCGTACGATATGACGCTGCACAAATGAAGTCGACAGATTAATCCGATCAGACAATGGCAGTTTGATGAATTAATGTGGCATCTAGGGCATCAACTTTCACCGTTAGATGTAAGTGATGTACTGAAGTGTGCTAGTTAAGAGAAAAAAGAGAGGGAAGAAAAAGCTAGTCATTGTCTAACTAGCTATCAACATTATGTCGAAAGTGCAGAACAGAAAAACGCAATGAATCCTATTTTCCAGTTTTCAGTTTGAGATTAGCCATTGAATACAAGGCTCTCTTTGTCTCACGCAAAAGGTGAAGGTCTTTCTCCATTAGGAAAGCATCCACGTCTGCAAGTGCAACTTTTTTCAGATTATTGATTCTAGCCCAATCCACACATTTACCAACCAGCGAAGGAAGCTCATCTTTTTCCTCTTGTAGTGCTCGCCTTTGAGCAAGGAAATCTGCTCTTTGCATCTTTGACTGAACTTCGAAAGGCATTAGGAATTCTTGAACCCCCTTGCTTTCCCAGAAATGGCGAGAAGCAGAATCATAGTCAAGTCCTACTTCTGTTTGTTCCTTCTTTGTGAACTCAAAGATTTCCACAGCAAGCTCCTCAGATGTTCTCTTCTCTATCCAGTCTGGAACTTCTGCTTCCTCTCTGTGAAAAATCAATCCACCTCTCTCTATGCCCTCTTGTATCAGAGGCATTCCTCAGCTCTGAACATCATGCATTCATTTCCCTTACAAGTCTCTCTTAGGAATGGACAGAAAGTATTGGTCATGTTTCTACTTTCTTTATCTCTTCAAATATTTCGTCAATCTTACCGCTAAGTGTTCTCTTGTAGGTATTTACTAGGGCAATCAGTTCATCAAGTCTGTTTTTGCAGGTTGTTCTGAGACTATCTGCAATTCTCGAGATTGCATCTATGGATTCTATGTTTTTCTGAAGTTCCAAGCAATGATTGTTTATTTTAGTAATGACTTTACCGAGTTCTTCTCCTTTCAGTTCTTTCTTCTTCATTGAGTCTAATTCAGCTACTTTCTTAATCACATAGAAGGCGAAAAGATGCCCAGACCAATTCAGTTCACTGTTGACAACAAAGACTGCTGTTCTATTCATTTCAGTCTTGAGGTTAATACAGCCTGAGCACTTTGTTATCCCAGAACGCATAGAGACAAAGATGCCATAACGTGTTCCACGTCTCTCCATATCTCTCCAGAATTTATCAATCTCTTGAGAAGGAACTGTTCCTTTGTAATCCTTAAGTTCAATCATAACGGGTATCTTAGTATCAGAAGTGGTAGCTAGAATATCAGTATACTTCCCTATTCCTGAAACATCCTCAAACGAGTCGTCCATGAAGTGTTCTTGAAGACTTCGGAAGATTGTTTCTACTGTAATCTCTCCTTTCTTTGCTGGTGTTGCTATGGTTGGGATAATTAACTTCAATTGCTCCCTTATCATCTCAATGTCTGACTTCAGTGGTGCAAAGAAATCCTCTATTGTCTCCTTTCGTGTTCCTATTGATGCGTGAGAGACAACCATCTCTCCAAGAATGATATATTTTTCAATAATCTCATCTCTTCGAGTGGCTGGAACCCCCTCAACAATTTCTATGGCTCTAGGGTCTGTCAATGTCAGATTTAACTTTTTTTCTTAACAGAGAGTGAGACTGTCATGTTCTCACGGATAAAGTACCAGTTGATTCAACTTATAGTTTATGAATGACAGATAAGAATCAAAGGTTATGCTTCATGGGAAATGCAAAACACAGAAATCTTAAGTCTGCACAGAAACAGAAGACAAACTAGGGGTCCAAAAATGAGTGAAAAGAAAATGGTTAGAAGAAATGTCGCTGTTGCACTTGGAATAATCTGCGTCATATTGATAGCTGCATTAGGTGTGGCGATGAGTGAGGCTTTCTATTCGAGTTCACGAGTGGCTGACCTTACCAATACTCTTAATCTAGGAAAAACTGAGGTTTGGGTGATGGAGAAAAACTATTATCAACTGCCGAGTAATTACACTGATTGGACATTCTCCATCAACGTTTCGGGTTACGTTCTAGTCTCCTTGGTAACCCTTGGTAACGTATACGTCCGAGTAATCTACAATGCTTCTGTCCCCGTTGGTATCGTGGATGGTACGCTATTCGACTATGGCACATTTTATAATTATCAATATGATTCCCAGATAACTGTCAGTGGTCGCGGAACAGCAGTTTTTCCAGTCTTGCCCTCTTCAAACATTGAAATCAGAATCGGCAACACATATACGTTTGGTGGGTCAGGTGAAACCGTATCAATAATATACTACTACTAAACCCGTTCTCTTTTTTCAGTTTAAGCCATGCAGTACAGAAGGCTCTAGCACGACTCAAAGCGCGTGCGACGTTTTACATCAGACTCAGAAGAATGTATCCATAACGTCTAACAAAAGAGGGCCTAAAGCACCTACCTTCTACACATCAAATAGGTCACTCATTTAAAGCCCATACATTTGCTGTTGACTTGTATTCCATATCCGTATAAAAACGGGGTTTGCAAATACTAGTAAGGGGCATCTGAAAGCTACAAACACAATACCCAAAACATCACAGGGTACCATCATAGATTTTGCATGGCAACTTAAGAAAGATGGGTTAAGCGATACGACCATTAGGAATTATTCGCTGTCATTGGAAATGTTGGTGAAGAGAGGCGCTGATATCTTCGATCCAGATTCCATTAAGGCTGTCATTGCATCTCAGAAATCGAGTAATGCTACTAAGGTACAGGTCATTGCTGCTTACAAGAAGTTTGCTGTTATCAATAACATCTCATGGACTCCACGCATGCGCGCTAGAAGATGGATTAATTTATGGATATCATGATGACCATTTGACTAGGCTTCAAGCGATACTTCTATTACAGAGGTTGAATAAGTTCGGTCTAGTTGAAGGATTTAAGGGAACTCAAAGTCATTTTGGAAAATCAACCATTAAGTTTGTAGAATAAGAAGGTGAGAAAAGATGAGCGAGAGAAGATACAACAGAAGTAAAAACTACAGATGTCCATCATGTAGTCTAGAATTCAAGAGTGAGGGAGTACCTGGACACTGTCCACGATGTCACTCTGTAATTGAGATTAAAGAAAATAATAGGAGATCCCAGCGCGCGCGCTATTAGTGGTACTGAAAAAGCATTAAGCTCAAGCGCGCCAAAGAGGATTAGGGCCGTCTTTGTATGAGTATCCTGTCTATTTTTCCTTCTGCTAGTTGTTCCTGCAACTCTTTGACGAAGCTGTAGAATTCGTCTGGAAACATGGCGGCTTCTGTGTTCATGTCGAACGTTTTTGTCTGGGCCACCGTGTTGGCGTAAAGGCCGTTCTTAATTCCTTCCACACTAACCCGTACCATACCATCAGCCATAGAAAGAAGAAAGGAAGATAGATTATATACATATCTAACAAGTCAAGGCGCGCTACTATTTCATTATTGATTGTACTCTGCCGACTTTGCCGTCTGTCAGTCGTACCTTGATTCCGTGGGGGTGAGTTGAGCTGTTGGTGAGGATATTCTTGACGATGCCCTCAGTTAATTTGCCGTTGCGTTGGTCCTGCTTCAAGACGATTCTTACGCGGATACCAGGATTGATTTGGCTCCTCTGCTGATTAGGTTGCATTTCCGATAATAGGTGCTTCGCGGCTTATAGTGTATTCGCACTGCTTATCCAAAACGATGAATTGGTGCCGAGGGCAAGCGCGCGCACATATTAAGCCGCACCAACAAATACGATTCATATGTTTGCGGAGATGAACGGCAGGCATGAATATGTGGAAGTGGCTTTCAGCATTATGTGCGTTTCAATTCATAGTAATGGTCATTGCAGTTTCTTTGTTTTACTATCCATTAAGAATTCAACTAATGCAATTGTCGGATTTCTTATTCGGCATAGGGCTTTCAGTGGCGATATTTCTAATAGGCACACCCCTCTTTTGGTTGCGGGGAACAGAAGCGGATAAACGCCATCGTATGAAGACTAAAGATGATATCTGAATGCCTAAGAAGATCAAACTTTGTCCAGAATAGCGCGCACTGTTTCCGCCGGAATATTCTTTTTCACTAGGATCGGAATGAGTAAGCCGTACGCTGAGATGAATATGAGTGGCGTGTGAAGGATCAAATTCCATAAGGTATAGCCTGGCATCATAAAAAATGACATGGCGTTAAACACACCGATTACCAGACCAACGAAACTTGTGGTTCTTAGAACAAACATGTTTACCTTTGGATAGATTAGGGTTAGGATGGCTATTATGAGGGGCGTGGTGGGACAGTACATCACTCCGAAGGAAGATGTGAGTACCAACAAAGGATTGAAGTCTGGATTCAGGCTAGCGTTTATCGGAGACCAAAAAGCCAGGAAAACAAAGGGCAAAACCCAGTATCTCCAAGCGGGGAGCCTCTCAAAAGTATACTCGTTATGAGGTCTGTAGACTTCCCACATCCAGAACAGACCCACGACAAAAATAGGGACCAAATTACCTGTTATCACGGCAAGCCCATAGTGTTCAGTCACAGCGATGTGATTACTGAAAGCAAAGAAGAAGAACAGGATTCCGAAAAAGGCGTCGGTAACTCTGCCTATTCTCGATCCGTATAGATACAAGGCTATGAGAAGTACAATAGTGATAACGTGAATTATTGGACTGAGCCACAGGTACGCAGCAGAGGTTTGTATCAGGACGTCTTTAATCACAAGTGAGCTGTCTTGCGGAGAGAAAGGCACAGCAGCAAAAGATGGAAGAAATACGCAACCCAAAAGCAGTACAAGAATTAGTATGGTCTTTCTGCTTTCCTTCATAAGCTCATCAAGGCAACTATAACTACGCCCGCGTTTAAAAGTCAAACTTGACGAGGAACGCAATAATCAAGCACACGCGCGCCTCACAAACATTACACTCATTTTCATATGCTTAACATCGAGCGTGCTTCATGCTGGAATCACAAAAACATTAATCTGCTCGAATATCCACGAAAGGGTTTTTGCGGAGCTAAAATAGTTCATTCAGATCCGAAAGATGTTTGTGAACGTTGCAGTGCACCGTTCTCATCTTTCCTTCTTCGTCTTCGCCGGGCATTGAGAAACAGAGCTAATTCCACTATAAGGAAGACTATTATCACAGAAGTCACGAGTACTGGAATTACGTAGGGGGCCCAAACGCATGGGATTTTCACTTGTCCAAACAGGGGCAACTCCCAGACAACCCACATGTTGGAGAAAGCATCCACGTAGATGCCGTAGATGTTTTGGATCGAAGAGTCAAAAAGAACGATCCTCGCGTCGTTACTGTGGTTCAATAGCGCACGCGCTAAGAGATTTCGTAAGACCGGGCTGGGTTCGTCCGTAGCGGGCGGGGTGGGATTTGAACCCACGACCACCAACTTAGGAGGCTGGTGCTCTATCCGTGCTGAGCTTCGGTAGAGAGCTAATTAGACTCCCTCTACCCGCCCATATTTTCCCGCCCACTATTTCCCAAGTTTTCCAGCGTTATTACTGCAACATTTGGGCCATGGAGTAATCTTGAGTATTGAGATTTATATTTCTGAATGGTTACGATAACAGTTTCGTTGAACCCCGATTTTTGGTAATCCCTGATTTTCTGATTCAACTCTCTTGCCCTTTGTTCTACATCATGCCAATACGTGGCCTCCAGTATTACGCGGTCTATTGTGAAGTCAGGAAGATAGAACCTATTTTCACAGTTTACGAGTTGCTCGTATTCAAATCTGACGCTATTCTCCGTGAGTATCTTTGCTACATCTAATTCCAAAGGATTGCGGTATTTTTGGTTGTGATATTTGTACTTGTATTTCAGAGAATGTTTGATTTTCGCTTGTTGCATCTGATGATATTCATACGGCTTGTTGATCTTCATCTGAGTGTGCCAGTTCCGTGATCCAACTCTCCCTCCTCTGCACTTCCAAGAGTGCTGTTGCTGCGCGTATTTTGGATCGAAGAAACCGTGCCCACTCTTTTTGGTGTTGAAACCGCCTAAGCGTCGGCCCCAATTGTCCTTTCTGAGCCCAGTCAGAGAGGTTCTGAACTTCCCGCACTCTGAGAAAGTCGCGACAAGCTTCTGGAAAACCCTGTAATGCATCAAATATTTCTCGTCGCGCCAGTCTCGCACAGTACTGGACCCAATGCCAAGTTTGGACGCCATGTTTTTCCAAGACGTTCCGTACAGATCTCTTGCAAAGAGTATCAATTCTCTTTGTTTTCCTTCGGTGAATATGCATCGCATACTGTTGTCAATTTCAAGAATATTTTTAGCTACTTAAGACTATGGTCAGAAGGTACTGACTACTCGCCCACGCACGCTCAAAACATTAGACGCTTGTGGATTTTAACTTAATGTCACGCTCCCGAAAAACTTTAACTACGAAGGAACATCAACCTAAGTGGCTAAAGCGGGGGTACCCGAGCCAGGTCTAAATAGGCGGGCCAGAAAAAGCCTAAGACAAGGGGGAGGACTTAAGATCCTCTGGCGAAGGCCTCCGTGGGTTCGAATCCCACCCCCCGCACCACCTATGGTGAAAACGACGGGGGGTTTGTCCAGAAGCCTAGTTTCAGTATTTCCGTTTCCTGAAGACTTTGTGGCCTTCATAGTCGCAGACATAATCGAACCCTGCGTCTATTAGCGCACACACGTCGGTTTCAGTTTTGGCAACTTTGGAAACGTATTCTTGTTGATCTTTGAAAAGTCCTTCGGCAAGTTGGACATACATAAGCGTGTTCTTGATGCTTTTGTGGCCGAGTGTCTGCAGCGCGCGCGGCGTCACAATTTTCACAAAAATTACGATCCTTCTAGTGCGTCTAGTTAATTATCTAGCGCGCGAGCCGAGAAATAAGCGCGCCTATGCTTCAAGATGCCAGCCGTTTGATTTGGTCATGCCGGAAGCAGTGGACGAGATGATCATTCACCATGCCCACGGCCTGCATAAAGGCATAACAGATCGTGGGTCCGACGAACTTGAACCCCCTCTTTTTCAGCTCCCTGCTCATCGCCCTCGACTCCTCGGATTCTGCCGGCAGATTTGAGAAATCTCTAAGAGCATGGTTGATCGTTCTTCCCTGAACGAACTTCCAAATGAACGCGTCGAAGGAACCGAATTCTTTCCTAACTTCTCTGAACCGGCCTGCATTGTTGATGGCCGCCAGAATCTTCGCCCTGTTCCGAATCACGCCTGGATCGTTCATCAAGCGCTCCACGTCTTCATCCATGTATCGGGCTATCTTCTCCGGGTTGAAATTGTCGAAGGCTTTTCTCAGAGCCACTCTTCTCTTGAGTATGAGCTCCCACGTTAACCCTGCCTGGAACCCTTCGAGCGTTAGAAACTCAAACAGCGTCCTATCATCATGAACCGGAGTTCCCCACTCCTCATCATGATACTTAACGTAAAGCGGGTTATCCGTGTCCCAGCATCTAATCGGCTTCTTTTCCATAGTTTACAATGGTCCCGCTGGAGATTTAAACTTCTTGAGGCATCTGAAATCACAGAAAGACTATCGAAAATACCCAACTAGCGCGCGTGCCTGCCGCAATTCTTAATATTCAAAAGTACTAATTACCGCAGCAGAAGAGACATAGCGCGCGCGGCGTACCTGTGTTAGCGTTTGGTGTCCTTACCTAGGCTTTTTCTTAGTTGGTCAAGCGTTTCTTTTGGCTTTGGCGCTTGTTCGTGGAGTTTGGAAATCTTTTCACATTTGTAGTCCTCGCAGTAGGCACAATTCTCGATGTTTCTCTCTTGTCCGCATTTTCTGATCTCGCATATTTTAGTGTAGTTAAAGACGCGTGTTCCTTTGGTTTGGCAGCCGTCGCAGTTGATGTCTTCTGGCTTGAACGGGTGACCGTACTCTTTTGTCCATAGCTCCGCCACTCTAATCCTTTCCGCATCATCATTCGTCTTCGTTGCTACGAAGGTCGGGCAATCAGAACACGTAATTCCACAATAGGCTATGATCTTCTCCATCAAGATCCCTCAGAATAGATTGGCTTGTGCGCAACGCCGCTAATATCTGTAGCGCTCGCTGGGAACGAATAATATTTTTCAGAAAGTCAAAAGACCAAAAATCGGTTGCGAAGGGCAGTTGCGCGCGCGCTCAGATTTGATTTTGGTTTGACACACGAGATAAAACTTTGCCCCCAAACCCCAAAACGTACGACTACTACTCCTATATACTCTACCCCTATTATCTCTCTGTTACATACAGTTACAATTACAGACAGACAAAGACACAGACAGACACAGACAAACAAAAAGAACGAGCTTTGCGGAAAAGTTATAGCTGAACCGAAAGAACCAGTAATCGTGGTGAGAGTTAGCGCGCGCCTTCTATCAGTCTGTTTGAGCCAGTTTTTGGTTTTGCGTCAATCTTGCTGTTTCAGTTTTTTCAGCATTGCGTTCCCATTTTGGTTATCTGGGTTCAGCTCGAGTGATTTCTCATAGTTTTCGATAGCATGCACTTTATCTCCTGAATGCAAGTACATTTCTCCTAGAGTATCATATGCGTTCCAGTACTTCGGGTATTCGTTGATAGCATGCTTCATTATTTTGATTGCATCGTGGAGTTTTTGGTCGAAGACAAGTAAGTAGGCCAAGAAGATTAGAGTGTTCTCGCCTGCTACGCTTAGACCAGAGCCTGTTCTGCTTATTTCTCGATGTTTTTCTATCGCAGCTGCGACTCCTTTTCGCTGCGTTAATAGGAATAGTGTGGTCAAGGCTTCAGGATGGACACGTTTTGGTGGAACATAATTCCATTCATACTCTCTTGCTATATTCTGAACCAAGTATTCTTCGACAAGCATTCCAACCTGAGAATTGGTCATTAAAGCTGCACCTTTTCCTGTGTTACCATACAAGACAAGCATTGCCTGGAAGCCAGCATCGTCTCCGATGTGCCCGAACAAGTCCGGTCTTGTTTCGTCACCTAGAAAGAAGCCTAGTCCCATTCTGTCTGGGTGTTCATCATTGCCTAAGGCAAGTTCTTCTACACGCTCTACCTGTGGTTTCAGCATCTCTCGAGTCATAATCTCAGATAGTAGCAGATTTGATTTGCCCAGCCTTGACAAAGCAATCTCAATTGCGAATCTGGCTAGGTCAGAAGGCGTAGTCCATAATCCTCCTGCAGCCATCTCGGGGTAAACATGCCATTTTCCATGGACAACTTTGCCGTCAGCGAGGGTTCCGCTTGCCGCCTCAGCAATCCGCGATTCTGGAAGCGGTTGTTCAAAAGTACTGTGCTCCATTCCGATCTTGCTGAGTACCATGTCATGCATGAGTCGAGGAAACGGTCTGCCAGTTACATCTATCATTAGTTGTTGAGCAATCATCGTTCCTCCACCTGAGTAACGCCATCTTGTACCTGGAACAGAATCTATACGAATTGGCAAATTGCTCGCAGGAGGCTCCCCGTTCAGGACTTGGAGTAGAGAAGGGATCGATTCATCTATGTCATAACCGTTGAAGCCATGCACTGTTAGTCCAGCACTGTGACAAAGGATGCGGCGCAGTGTGACCTTCTCATCTTTAGTAAATCTATTTTCAGGCACTTTCCAGCTGACAAGTCTCTTGTTCACGTCCTCATCAAGCGAAAGCTTTCGTCGTTCTACGAGATACAATGCTCCAGCTGCGGCGACAGGTTTGCTAACTGAGCCTGCCTGAAAGAGTGTATTTGTCGTGACAGGCGTCGTCGTACCTGCTTCTGCTACACCATAACCTTTGGCCCATACGATCTTGAAGTTATCGATGACAGCGACGCTTAAGCCTGGAACCCTGTACATTTGCATCAATTTCTGAAGGGTCAGTTCGAAAGGTAATTCATTTTTATCCAGCAATATCGGGTGAAACCCGTTCTCGACCCTCTCAATTCGCTCAGCCAATTTCATAGAAATACAGGGGCCTCCAGTTTGTGACACACGAGTCTTTATGTTCATGACGAAACCTTTTTGAAAATTCGATTTGACCCTAATAAAGTCAACTCACCCTTGGTAATCACACAGTGTTAGTCTTCAATACGAATTTCACAAGAGAATTGCTTCTCAAAGTAGTTTCACGCCACTAAGGGCTTCAAATAGGAAAAGGACCCCAAACACAACAAAAATCAAAGATGCTCCAATCTTAACGTAGCGTGCAGAGATGTATCGAGAAATGATTTTTCCGAGAACTGCACCAAGAGCCGTTAACAAGGCAAACGCAAGCATAACTCCGAGAAATACTTGAATAGGTGCACCGTATTCTGCGGATAAGGCAATAACTGCAAGCTGTGTCTTATCACCAAGCTCCATTATGGCTATCAGAAAGAACGATGTTGCAACGGTTTTTGAGTGCTCTTTGATTTTGACTATCACATCTTCTTTCGAAAATAGTGTGAATACTCCGAAAATGAGGAATGAAATGCCAGCTCCCAAACCTATCCAAAATGCTGGAACAAAGGGGGCGATGGCTCCGCCCACTATTGCACTAACACCATCAACTAGAGCAAAAGCCAGAAGAGCACCAATGAAAACCGACCTTGGTCTGTGTTTAGCACTCAGACTAACGACTGCAATCTGTGTCTTGTCACCGAATTCGGCTAATGCAACAATAGCGAACGTCGATAATAGTGGAAGCAAATCTAGTGCCATATTTCTCTCATCAACATTACTGAAAGCAATAGCGGTATTGTCAAGCTAGACGATATTTAAGTAAGATGAGTTTTTGGCTAGAAGACACTTCTATCAGTCTTTTTAGGTCAGTTTGACCCGTCTATTCTTTAGAAGAAAACGGTCGTGTGACGACGGAATTCGGGAGACATCGCCACTGACCATAGGGTTCGAATCTCCCGCACCACGTGTGGTAAAAATAGCGGGGGTTTATCCAGAGGCTCATGTTTGCTTTTCCTGAAGGTTTTGGCGCGGTTGAAGTTTCACGCGTGTCTATTTTCCCGCTATGGTGAGTTCTGCAAGTTTGACTGTTGGTGAGGAGACGCTCACGTTTCCCATTCCGACGCTGTTCCTGAGATCGTTGCTAATCATTTCCACTCCGTCCCTGAACAGTTCCTGGAAGTTTCCTGCGATTACTACCCCATTGACAAGTTGAGCTTCTTTGCCGTTTTCTATGAGGACCCCGTGAGTCACCGTAGCATTGAGGTTGCCACTTACAGGGTTCGAGAGCCATTCTCCAATCGTCTGTTCAACGTACAATCCTTTCTTTGTTTCCTGAATCATCTCTTCGAGTTTTGCCTTCTCAGGTTTCAGAATCAGGTTGCTAGGCAATGGTTGCAATTTCGTCCAGTAGCCAAAGGGTTTGCGGGCGTTGCCGGTTGATTCCACGTTGTCCTGCAGCGCAGTGTAAGTGTCGTAGAGGTAGTTCTTGAGTACGCCTTTCTCGATGATCGGGGTTCTTTGAGTTGGGTGCCCCTCGTCGTCAAAGGGTTCGGTCCGTAAACCTCCTGGCAATGTTCCATCATCAACGAGGTCAATGTTCTCCGAAGCGATATGCTTCCCGAGTTTGCCTGACAACGGCGATCTTCCTTTCTGTACCCAATCAGCATTTATGGGGCCGCTCAGAAAGATTCCAAGCATATTTGCAAAGATCTGGTTTCTGATAATCACCGGCATCTTTCCGCTCGGGATGGGCTTTGCCTTCAAATACTTCACGGCCTTTTCTGCTGCCTTGCTGGCTAAATCTTCGAATTTGATTTCTTTCCAGCTTCTCGCTTGTTGTATTTCTGCTCCAGTGCTGTTCAACCCGGCTTCTTCAACCTTGGCTGACAGAAAAACACCTATCTCTGTCCCCTTTCTTTCGATGCTTTCCCTGTAGTTGTTTGCCACTGAAACATGCTCCAGCGCAACGGAGAAGAAACCGCGTGTAGGTTTAACTCTCCTGTCGTATTCCTTCATGCGATCTACCGCTGCCATCAACGTCTCAATGATTTCTTTGTAGTCAGGGTTTTCCAGCTTTTTGTCATAGCATCCTTCAACGGGTGTCGTGGCAAATTTCTTGTTCAGATGCTTCCAGAACGAATCTTCAGAGGCTACTTTAGCTATTTTGACTGCCCTCACCGACAGCTCGTCGATTTCTGTCTTGCCTAGAATGGAAGTAGAACAGATTGCCGTTTTCTTTCCGACGGCTACCCTCAAACCTATTCCCGTTGATTCGACTGTTTTTAAGTTCTCAACTTTGTCTGTGAACGTGACGAATAGGGTGTTTGTTCTTTGCGCGTAGGCTTCTGCTTCAGTTGCCCCTGCCTTGAGAGCTTTCTCAACTGCAAGATCAGCTAGTTCCATTATTTCACCTTCCTCCCACGGTCATCTTGCGAACTCTAACGTGCGGACCTCCAAAACCAACCGTGGCTCTCTGTGAATCTTTTCCACAGCCGCCGAAAACGCTCGTTATGACCTTCAAATCTTTCCCAGCAGCATCGATCGTCTTAAGCGTGTCAAGAATGGAACCACTGATAACCACGCCCTTAACCGTCTCGGCGAGTTCACCCTTTCTTATGACCTTTGAAGGCCCAACACCAAAAGTGAATGTTCCCACGCCTGGGTCGACCTCCCCTCCACCGGCACCCTTTCCTCTTACATAAATTCCAAACTCGATGTCCTCGATCATCTCCTCAAACTCTGCATCCCTTGGCTGTAAGTAGTAGTTGGTTTGTCTCACTATGGGTAAGTTATCGAAGTCTTGTGCCCTAGCATTACCGGTTGGTTTAGCTTCCAGTTCGTGCGCGGTGTTTCTGCTGTGAAGGAAATTCTTCAGAACCCCGTTTTCAACTACGACCGTTTTCTCCTTTTTCGTTCCCTCATCGTCAAATGGATAGAAGTATCCTCCCTCAATCGTCCCCTCATCAATTATGGTTACCCTGTCACTTGCTAGTTTATCCCCGAGCTTGCCGCGAAGCACAGATTCGCCTGAGGACACGACATCGCCTTCGGATGCATGTCCAAAGGCCTCGTGGAGAACGAGTCCGAGAACATGGGGGTCAACCACTACCGTGTACGTGCCAGGAGGCGGGGTTCCAGAGTTTGCAGCTTCAATGGCGAGTTTGGACACGCCCGCCGTGAATGAACTCCAATCTCTTGACTTGATGAACTCAAATCCTGCGCATCGGGATTCTCCCATGTCGGTAACGCTTTCCATCGTTCCGTTGATTTTTGCAACGCTTGCATGCGCAAGACCCACCAATGCTGTTTCAACTTCTATGCATGCTCCCTGGGTTGACATGAACAGCCTGGAATCCTTGACTAGCCCAAGCATTGTCATAGCGTTCTTCACGTCCTTGTCAATCCATCCAGCTTTGTTTGCGTCCAGAACTATAGAGACTTTGTCTTCCGGTGGAACGTTGGCGGGATCAATTTTTGCTGGCGACTTGACGTTGGTCTTGTTGATTTTGGTCTCAGCAAAGACGTGTTTCTGGCCTTTAATGGACTTTGCAGTTCTGATGGCGTTTTGGAGAGTTCTTTCAAGGCTGTTTTGACTCAGATCGCTCGTGGAAGCATAGCCGATCGCTCCTTCTATGACAACTCTTATCCCTATTCCGCTGAGTCTTCTTGAGGAGTAATTCTTCAGCTCCTTATTTTCCACGGTGATCAGTTCATCGTCAAAACATTGATAGCGAGCGTCCGCGTACGACGCATGGAGGGCAATGGCTTTGTCAAGGATTCTCTGCAAGTCGGGCTCCTTGCTCTCACCCATAGTTACACACTTCTCCTGAGGGCTTGGGACACTCTGAACAAAAGCATGGCGATCGTGGTCAGAAGCGCAATCATCATGGAAACTCTGCCACCATTCCATCTATCATAAGAGTCTCTCTGAATCCTAGATTCTTCACCGTTTCTGTGAGTTCTTGTCTTGTTGTGGGAACAATTATGCGGATTTTTCTCACTCCCGCTTTCTCAATTTCGTTGCTTGCTGCGTTTATAAGCATTTTCTCGACACCGAGCGACTTACCTTCAGGGCTCACGTGGATGAAACCGATCCTGCCCACTTCTTTTGGCGTGGTGTACGATGCCTCGGCATACCCGACTATTCTGCCATCGAAAACCGCAACTATCTTCTTCTCAGTCGAGAAACGGAACAAGCGCTGCAGGAATGGCGTTCTCAGGTTTTTCTTACCGAAGTCAAAGATTCTCAAGCGAGTAGGGTCTTCTGAGGCCCTTATCAGCCTGTAGACTGCGTCCAAGTCGTCCTTCTGAAAAGGTCTGATCTGGACTCCACAAGTGTCCTGCGGTGCGCACAGGCAATCTGTTTCCTGCACAAAATACACCGCATGTTCAAACGCCCTGAACCCCAGTTTGACGTACATGTCTATTGCGGGAGTATTCGTTGACGCTACATTCAAGACGGCTCTGGCCTTCTTCCTTTCTCGGATGTAGCCAAGAGCACTTGTCATCAGTCTTGTGGCAATTCCTTTTCTTCTGTGGCCTGGATGGACCATAACTGCCGATATGGAGCCGGCTTTTCCCCTATCATCAATGATTGTTGTGCCAACAACTTTGCCGTCAGCTTCTGCAACCAAGAACTTCATTGGTTCTCTTCCACAGAGCCGCAACAGCCCAAGGAAAAGCCTACCAGTTCTTCCGAACGCGCGGTTGACCATGTCTCTTGTATGAACTGGATCAAAGCCCGAAACCTCGAACTCCTCGGCAAAACACTCGGGCAAAAGGCACAGCAAATTGTTCAAGTCAGACTTGCGAAAATCTCTGATCAAAAACGTTGTCTTCCTTTCTGCCAAGGTCCTCAGCCTCACTCATAACACTATAGCGCGCTTGCCGTCGTAGATCTTGCACAAAGCTACAGATTTGACAGCGCTAGGGTCCAACTCGCTCACATCCTCTTTCAATCAAGCTTGACCGTTCTCTTAAACCCGACTCTCAACAAGCAATCACAAACTGTGACTACCGCATGACGCGGTCGTTGATTCTCTCCGGCTTTTTCGCTTCAAAGAGTAAAGGGACTGGCCATTCCAGTTAGGGGTTCTGTGCAAAAAGTGATCAACAGAATGGTCACCCGCTTGGCGCGCGCCAGGCAGGTTGGACCTTTAAATCATAAATATGTGTGGCACACAATTGCAATGGTCGTCTAGTGAGAGAGCCAAGAATCAGGTCTGGAGGTTATCTGATGGGAAAATTGAGTATGGAAGATGTCTTTAAGGCCTTGGCAAAGCCGCTCCCTGAATTCGAAATGAAGCCGGGGAAGACAGCCTTGCTTCTGGTTGACTTTCAAAACCTTGTGAGCTCAAAACCACTGCTTCAAGAGGCACTGGATGCAGGGTTGCCTGAAAGAGAAGTGAGAGAGGCCTTGCGAGAATATGATCAAAGGGTCAAGAGAGCGGTGAA
The DNA here is from genome assembly GCA_049516875.1 of Bathyarchaeia archaeon. Taxonomy (GTDB): domain Archaea; phylum Thermoproteota; class Bathyarchaeia; order Bathyarchaeales; family Bathycorpusculaceae; genus JBEKCD01. The sequence goes on from JBEKSS010000003.1 coordinate 24,638, forward strand.
AAACGCACGGAGGATACTGCAGGCCTGCAGAAAGAAAGGTTACGACATAGTGCATATCAAGTTAGGGGCGCAGACCAGCAATCCCAGGCATACGGCGAAGGTAAACAGAAAAGCTAACTTCATTGTGCCGATGGACGCGGAAAAAGGCAGGTTCCTCGATGAGGTGAAGCCGGTGAAAGGAGAATTAATTTTCCCAAAGACAAACGGGGGAGCATTCACGGGGACCAATCTAGACTTCGTCCTAAGGAACATGGATATCGAGAGCATCATCGTAACGGGATTCCTAACCGATCAATGCGTCCTCGCAACTGTAATCTACGGCGGAGACATAGGGTACGACGTTCTCTTGGTTGAGGATGCGTGCACAGGAACCACCAAAGAAAATCATGATGCGGTAATAAGACTTGCAAGAGACGTGTTCCTAAAGGTCAAACCAACTGCGGAACTCCTGCGAATTCTGTAAGAAGAAGCATCTTTAGATTCTCTACACCTGCTTGCGAATAGCGCGCGCGACGACGATGTTGAAGGACGTGTCCCAGGCATGGATAGCCATCAATATGACAGACCTGACTCTTGGCAGCTCTTGCTCAGGCGTTTTGAGAACACCGACGTAGTCGATCTTTCCATAGGGCAAGTCGCGGAGCCTGCCAGGATTTGAAATGCCCACAGCTGCGAAACCGACTTTCCTTGCTTCTTTCTTCATGTTCTGGGCCAACGTCACGATTAAGCACTTCCTACTGGCTCTGGAGTGTCTTCCGAATCTTTTCGAGGTTTTTTGTGGCAACGGGGTCGCCCGACAAATACTCTTTCAGCTTCGCGCAGGGATAATCGTCACAGTTGGCACAGGTCTTGACTTTCTTTTCTCTTGCGCACGGTCGTATATCGCAGAGTTTTCGGCAAAAACCAGAAACCAGATTGGATTTGCATCCGTGACAATCAACGTCTTCTGGTTTGAACTTGATCTCGCCTTGATCAGACCAGTGTCTGGCTATCTGCTTCTTCCATTCAACGTCTTTCAATTGAGTCGCTTTAAACGCCTTATACTCGTTGCAGTCCAGTCCACAATAAGCAATCATTTCAGACATCATTTCTACCTACCTCCCTTTCAACAGCATCGCATATTGAATGATTGTAGTCAACGAGATAACCGTTCTACAGTCATATGACAGCTAGCGTGCGTTTCCCTTCTGTGCTGCTCTTAGAATTTTCGCTTCCCCCTTTGCCCGCGCGCGCGAGGGAGCATCCATTCATCGTATTATGCATAACACTTATTAGCTGTGTCGATATGAATCCAGAAGCATAACGGTGAGAAAGAATGAAAGCATGGAAAATAATGTTAATGGTAGCCACTCTAGCCACAATCGTTGTGATCGGAGGAACCCTTGCCTACTTTGATTACTTCGCCCGAAGGCGCCTAAGAATCTCAACGACTACAAGTCTCTACGACACTGGATTACTGGACGAAATAGAGAAACAATACGAAACAACTCACAGCGTTGACCTTAACATCATATCAGCTGGAACAGGCATAGCTCTCCAACAAGCACAATCCGGAGACGCAGACGTCGTGCTAGTCCACTCTCCATCCCAAGAACAGACTTTCCTCGAAAATGGCTATGGGGTCTGCAGAAAAATAATCGCTTATAACTTCTTCACGATAGTAGGTCCAACCACTGACCCAGCGGGAACCACAGGAAAAAACGCCACCGACGCTTTGAAAAGTGTAGTGGCCTATGGAAGAAACCATCAAACGATCGCATGGGTTTCGCGAGGAGACAACTCTGGCACGTTTTCAAAAGAGCAAAGCCTCTGGACAGCAGCAGGCTACAACCAGACCCAAATATCCACAGAGATTTCGTGGTACGCAACCACGGGCTCGGGAATGGCTGATACGTTGAACGTGGCCAACCAGAAATCGGCGTACACTCTTTCAGACCTTGGCACCTACCTCAAACTATCACAGGACGGCACGATATCCTTGAAGTCGCTCATATCGGGAGGGAAATCCCTGCTAAACGTCTACAGCGTGATGGCAGTGAATCCGACGAAAGTCTCTAATGTCAGCTTCAACGACGCCGTAGACTTCATAAAATGGCTTGTTTCAGACACAGGTCAACAGGTAATAGAAAACTACGGCAAAGCCAATTACTCGCAGAGTCTCTTTTACGCCGCAGTTCAACCCCTCAAGGACAACAATCCTCAGCAGATAGTCCAGTGGATACAGAGCTACGCCTTCTTCAACGCCACAGAATGCCCACAGCAGTACAGAGATGACCATCCAGAACTCTACCCTTAGAGGCAAACGGAATTGAACCAAATCCTTGACGGCATAGTGAAAGCGCTACAGCTGATTTTTTCAGGCGACCCAACGGTCTATGGCATCGTCTACCGCTCCCTCCTTTTTTCAGGGATAGCTACGATTATCGCCGTACTGTGGGGAACCCCCATAGCGATGCTGCTGGGTCTCAGAGACTTCCATGGAAAATCAATACTCAAAGGGCTCTTTAACGCTTTAATCGGCATGCCTACAGTAGCCTTAGGCTTAATCCTTCTCCTCATTCTTTCAAAGGATGGGCCATTAGGATTTCTAGGAATACTATACACGCCGGCAGCCATAATCTTAGGCGAAGCCGTGCTTGTGACACCTTTAGTTGTCAGTATCACTACGGCAGCTATTGAAGCCGTTGACCCTGAAATGATGAACCTGGCCAAAACGCTGGGCGCATCAGAATCGCAAGCGTCGATAGTAGTTTTAAAGGAAGCGATGAACGGAGTCATTTTATCGGATATCGCCAGTTTCAATCGAGCAACAGCTGAGCTCGGCGTAGCCCTGCTGGTAGGAGGCAACATTGCGGGCTTGACCGACGTGCTGACCACAGATATTTCGAAGTACACTCAACGGGGTGACTTCAGTTATGCCATAGCACTCGCCATAATACTGCTTGTAATAGTCTTTGGGATAAATCTAATAATAGTCAGCGCTCGAAAGGTGAAAATACTGCTTACTTTGGGCAGAATGCCGCAGTAAATCCTAGAAATCATCGTTCAGGTGACCAAAAGACGACAACACTTGTAGAATTGAAGAACTTGACTAAATGTTTCGGCAACAGAAAAGCGTTGGACGGCGTAACTTTGCAGATCCAAGAAGGCGAAATCCTAGCGTTGCTGGGACCTAACGGGTCAGGAAAAACTACTTTGCTGAAAGTTCTGGCTTTCCTAGAAAAACCCACAGGCGGGGAAAACAAATTCCAAGGCGAGATAGTCACAGGAAAGAATGCGGAACGGATGCGACTGCAGAGCGCAATGGTGTTTCAAAGAACTCTCCTCTTCAGCACCACGGTCTATAACAACGTTGCGTACGGGCTGAAAATGCGGAAAATGCCGAAGAAAATCATCGAAGAAGAGGTCAAGAAAGCCTTGAAACTCGTGAAATTAGAAGGTTTCGAGAAACGTTCCGCTAAGAAACTTTCCGGCGGAGAAGAGCAAAGAGTAGCGTTAGCCAGAGCCTTGGTTCTAAAAACTAAGCTTCTCCTCTTGGACGAGCCTACCGCAAACTTGGACCCGAAGAACGCTTCAATACTCGAGGAAGTAATAGCCACGGTCAACCATGAACTAAAAACCACAATTGTGATGGCTACGCATAACATGTTCCAAGCCAAGACTTTGCCCCATCGCGTCGCACTAATAAACGATGGAAGGATATCCGAAGTTGGAACGACAGCAGAAATTTTTGGCAAGCTCTCAAAGAGTCTGGCCAGTTTCGCCGCAGTCGACAACACTTTCGCTGGAACTGCAAAAATCACGGAAGCAGGCACGACAATTGTAGACGTCGGCAATGGCGTGCAAATCGAAGCAACACTTCAAAAACAAGGTGAAACCTCCATCTTCATAAGCCCCCAAGACATAATCCTGTCTAAAAACCCACTGAAATCAAGCGCCAGAAACGTGTTCAAAGGCAAAATCATCCAAATCGCAGATTTAGGCTTGCTCGTCAAGCTCACGGTTGACGTTGGAAAACCCTTCATGGTCCAGATAACCAAACGTTCTTTCAGTGAGATGGCGCTTAACCTGAACGTTGAAGTCTTCATCGTCTTTAAAGCGTCAAGCGTTCAGGCGATCTAGATTGGGCTTTTTCTTTTCTCTGACAACTCATACAAGATGACTGATGCCTCCCGAAAGACATATTCACCTAGTCGCCAGTTCGGCCACAGCCATATCAGGTTTTTCGCGCAGTATCGCCTCTAGTGCGCGCAAGCGCTTTACGCTTCTACCGTTCCGCGCGGGCGCGCGATGTCTGCATGCGACATTAATCACACTTGGTCGCGCGCAGTTCCAAGCGAAACAAACAAACTAACAACAATTTCAAAAACGGCTTCATGATACTGACCATACTCGTGATGTCACCAGTCCCTTCAGAGTAAGCCTGGACGACATCATCCTCATACTCGACGCTTTCCAGTTCGAAGAAGCCTGGTCATGCTTTGAAGCAGAGTTATTGTCGCCAGTTTAAGTGAGATTTCTTCAAAGCAGAACTTATAAACGTGATGCAATAATAGAAAACCAGAATGCTTGCCCAAAAAGAACACAAGTTCTCCTACAAAATCTGGATAGAAGACAGAGGAAAGCCCATACTAGGCAAGGGCGGAGCCGAGATTCTTGAACAAATAGGAAAGGAGAAATCAATTTCAAAGGCTGCCAAAAAACTAGGCATGTCCTACCGTTACGTTTGGAACTACTTGCAGAAGATTGAAAAGACAGCCGATGAACCTGTTGTGGAAACTTTCAGGGGTGGAAAGTCAGGAGGCGGTGGGGCCCAACTGACCGGGTTAGGGAAGAGCCTGCTGGGTGAGTACAAGCGCCTGGAAGCCCATTTGGGCGAGGTTCTGGGTGGGGAAAGTAGTCTGGAGGTGAAAAGATTGAAGATCAGCGCAAGAAACCGATTGAAGGGAAAGGTCACTCGTGTTGAGAAGGACGGCTTGATGGCAAAAGTCAAAGTTGAGATAACAGTGCCAGCCACTGTGACAGCCATGATTTCAAAGGAAGCGGTTGAAGACTTGGGCATAAAAGTTGGAGACCAAGTGGAAGCAATCGTGAAAGCAACTGAAGTGATGATAGCAAAATAGAACCCAACTGAAGGAAATCCCCCGCACGATGCATGCAGAACAAGAACAAAGAAGCTCCAGCTGACTGATATCATTCGAAAAAGTCCATTTTAGCTTTTGAGAATACTGGTTTGAGAAGGCAGCTTTCCTCGAAAGAGGGGAAATGCAGCAACCCAGTCATGTAGAAACAGTGCTTCAAGAAAGGTTTACATTTGAAAGGGCAGATACGTTAAGTGTGATTGTAACGACTTCATGGAGAATGTAGCAGTGGACGACAACACTAGACGCATAGCGAGGCAACGTGTTCAAACGCTCTTCAGTTTGGCAAAAAACAACTTTGACAAAGACCCAGCGATGGCACAACAATATGTGGACACCGCTAGAAAAATAGCCATGTCGGCAAAGATTCGTTTGCCAAGAGAATACAGGCGCCAAATCTGCAGGCACTGCAAAAGCTTCGTCTTGCCAGGTGTCAACTGTCGCGTACGGATAAAACAGTTGAGAGAACCGCATGTCGTAATTACGTGCCTTAACTGCGGGAAACAAACGCGAATACCCCTATCAAAAAAAGAAGGAAGACTGAAATCATGAGCAGAATGACTGCTGGAAAGAAACGGTACGTTAAGCGCACGCTTGCGCAGGGAAAGCCTACGGTGTTTATGGGTAAAAGCGGCGCTTCGCAAGAACTATTGAAGGAAATCGAGAAACAATTAAAGAAAGAACAGATGGTTAAAGTTAGGATCTTGAAAAGCGCCCTCGCCCATGATGAGGCAAAACAGATTGCTCGAGGATTACTAAACAAACAGAAGCATCATTGGTTGAAGTCAGAGGCTACACGTTCATGCTTCACAAATCTGACAAAAAGTGAAAGCCTTTATATGAGGCTTCATGATTTTACTGGAAGAAACGCCAAGAGGGCAAAGAGTCTTGATAACTCCCAACGATGTTCCAGCATCCAAACTCATAGAAAAACTAGCCAAGTACCTGAAAGAAAACGTGGATGCTGTAACTCCGCCCACGTGGGCCAGCATGGCAAAGACCGGCACACATGTCGAAAAACAGCCGCAAAACCCAGACTGGTGGTACGTCCGGTCGGCTTCTCTGTTAAGAAAAATCTATGTCCATGGCCCAATAGGCATCGAGAAGCTAAGAGCTTATTACGGCGGAAGAAAGAACTACGGAGTCAAACCCAGCCACGTAGCCAAAGCAGGCGGCTCAATTGTGAGAAAGGCACTTCAGCAGCTGGAAACCGCAGGTTACATTGAAACATTCAAACCTCGCGGAAGGAGACTGACCCGCGAGGGAAGAAAGCTTCTGCGGGAATTGACTGAAGAGCTTGGCAGGGAGTTGGTGAAGGAGCTTCCAGAACTGGAGAAGTACCAGAAAGGTGAGTGAAATGTCAGATGAAGAACTGGAAGAACTCCGCAGGAAAAAGCTTTCAGCGCTTCAAAGGCAAGTATCCGATGAGCAGAGAAGCGCCCAAATGGAACAACAACTGGAGCAGCAGAAACAGGCACTACTGAGAAATATACTGACGCCCGAAGCTAGGCAGAGATTGACAAACCTGAAAATGGTCAAACCTGAATTTACAGATCAATTAGAGTTGCAGCTTATCCAGTTGGCACAGCAGGGAAAAATACCAATCCCACTAGCGGATGAGCAGCTCAAGAAGATACTGGTCCAGCTTCAATCTCGTAAACGCGAAACAACAATAAGAAGGAAATGAGCATGACGCGAAACAAGCCAACGGCAAAGAAACGCAGGCTGGCAAAAGCTGGAAAACAGAAGAGGCCAGTCCCAACATGGGTTATAGCCAAGACAGCGGGCAAATTCAGATCGACTCCCAAGAGAAGGCAATGGCGAACAAGGAAGATAAGGGCCTAGGAGGGAAAGGCTTGACGGAACAAGAGAACAAGGAAGAAGAGCAGAAAACTGAGGAAGCACAAGAAGAAATAACTGAAACCGTCGAAGAGACACCGGAAAAGGAGGCAGAAGAAGGCGTTACTCCAGAAGAGGCCGAACCCAAGGAGGAAGAGAAGCAGGCACCTTCCGAGAAGGAAGAAGTCAAGCCGTCCTTGCGGAAAAAGAAGACTGAGGAAGAAGAGATAGTTGAAGAAAGAATTTACACAGTTCCTCTAGGCAAGGCCTGGATTATGCCGCCGAGAAAGAGAACGCCAAGAGCGATGCGGATGATTAGAGCCTTCGTAATCAAGCATATGAAGCTGGAAGCCAAAAAAGAGGAAGAAGAGGAAGAAGAGCCTAGAAAACTGGTTATTAGTAACGAAGTGAATGAGAAGGTGTGGGAAAGGGGCGTAGAGAAACCTCCTAGAAAAATTCGGATAAGAGCTGCAAAAGACAAAGAAGGCAATATTACGGTTTATCTGGCTGAAGGAGATTAATCCTTGGCCATCTACATTTCAAGTCTTATGGGAAGCGCAAGCATAGGTGTCTATTCACTTGCAACAGACAGAATGCTTATAGTTCCAAAATCTGTACCGGCCAAAAAGGCTGAAAGACTCAGCCGATGGTTGAAAGTCAACCTGGTACAGACGGCAATCGGCGGAACCGCACTTGCAGGTGCACTTGCGTGTGCGAATTCAAACGGAATCCTCCTTCCCAGCTTCGTTCGAGAAGAGGAGCTTGAAAGCATAAGGTGCAGTTTCAAAGGAAACATAACGATAATGGAAACCAAGAAAACTGCGTACGGAAACTTGGTTCTGGCAAACGATCACGGCGCAATTGTTGACCCACGATTGAAGAGTTCGGAGCTGCAGAGCATATCTGAGACTCTGTGTGTTGAGACCGTTCCAAGCGAAATTGCCGGACTACCGTACGTCGGCTCCCTATCGGTGGCCACAAACAAAGGCGTTTTAGCACATCCTTTGTTGAAGGACTCGGAAAGGAAAACCTTGGAAGATGTGTTGAAAGTTCCAGTCGATGTTGGTACAATAAACTGTGGAATACCCTACGTCGGAACTGGTCTGATCGCCAACAGCCATGCCGCCGTTGCTGGTTTGTTTACGACAGGACCCGAGATGTTTATAATTGGGAGTGCTTTGGATGTTGTAAAAGAGGATGAAGAGATTGAAAGTTTTCAAAGTAATAGGTGAAATCCTGAAACCGAATCTGAAGACTTCTTTCAGAAAGGAGATAGTGGCAGAGAAAGCTGAGCATGCTGTGGAAAAGGTTTACGCCGAGTTAGGAAGCAAACACCGTGTTAAGCGTTACCACATAAAGATAACAAGTGTCGAAGAGATCCCTCCCGACCAGATAGAAAACCCGTTGCTGAAGAAAATTGTCACCGGTGAGGAAGAGGTTGGCTAGCAAAAACGAGGAAGAGATTCGAAAAATCAGCGTTGAACTGCGATTTCTCGAGCAAACGGCAGAGGCGTTACAGTCTAGACTCAACATGTTAAATGCTGTTACCACGGACTTGACCTACGCAAACATGACATTAGAGAGCCTGGAAAAAGAAAAGGAGAACTCCGAGCTTCTCGTCCCAATCGGCGGCACCTCATACATCAGGGCAAAACTGTACAACCCAGACAAGATAATCGTTGGAATAGGCGCAGGAGTCTCGGTTGAAAAGACGCGTCAAGAAGCAAAGGAGGTCATCAAAAAGCGTATGGAAGACTTGGGGAAGGCAAGAACAGCAACGCAACAACAATTCGCCCAAGTCGCAGAGAAAATCAGCGAAGATAGAGAGAAATTCGAGGCGCTAGTTGCCACGGTAAGAGGAGAGAAAACTTCCTAAAATGTTCGAGAAGCTGAAATCAGGGTTAAAAGGACTTGTAAACAAGGTCACCACAACCGAACTCAAACCCGAAAACCTGCATCCACTGCTCTCCGAGTTCAAGATGAATCTCGTCGAGAACGACGTTGCGTTCCCAGTTGCAGAACGGGTTTGCGACGAAATGGAGAAACGTTTGGACAAAGTCCAGGTTAAGCGACTCGAAGACCGTAAAAAAATCGTGGAGAAGAACCTCCGGGAAGTTCTTATGGAAACGATGCAGACGAACAGCAGGATAGATCTACTAAAGGCTATTCAAGAGAAACGAAAGAAAGGCGAACCATACGTCATTGTCTTTGTTGGAATAAACGGCACTGGAAAAACCACGACCATTGCCAAAGTCTGCCGCTTCTTAAACAAGAAAGGATACTCCGCTGTCATTGCCTGCAGCGACACCTACCGAGCCGGTTCCATTGAACAATTGGAAGAACATGCCAAAAGACTGGGAACAAAGATGATCAAACACGCTTACGGGGCTGACCCTGCGGCAGTTGCCTATGACACGATAAGCCACGCCAAAGCACACGGAATAAACGTTGTCCTAATAGACACTGCGGGACGAATGCAGACAAACAAAAACTTGATGAACGAACTGGCAAAAATCAAACGAGTCGTAAACCCAGACCTGACGATTTTAACCTTGGATTCCCTCATTGGAAACGACGCCGTCATGCAGGCAGAAGAGTTCAACAAATGCGTGGGAATAGACGCCACGATATTGACGAAGGTTGACGCTGACGTCAAGGGCGGCTCAGCCTTGAGCGTGACGCACGTCACCCAGAAACCAATCTTGTTCATCGGAACAGGGCAAAGATACGACGATTTAGAAGAGTTCAACCCAGAAAGATTCGTCCAAATGATCCTCAAATGAACACAGCACGCGGACGCTGTAGCCGAATAGTCTAGTACTTTTCAAGCAGTTTCAGCAGAATTGTTTTTGCGGAGTACAGCCGGTTCTCGCTCTGTTCATATATCAATGATTTTGGACTTTCAATGACTTCTGCGGTTATTTCGTATCCCCTGTGGATCGGCATGTCATGCATCACATAGGCGCTGCTGTTCTTCAACAATTCCATGCTTAACTGATAAGGCATCATCAGCTTGACTCGTTTCTCCTTTTCCACCGCGAATTTCGGGTCAGTGAAGAACTCCATATCCACCCAAGTGTCAGTGTAAACGAAGTCCGCATCCCTAACAGCCGCTTCCACGTCAAGTGTTGTCTCCCAAAGCCCAGTTCCCCGGGCATCTTCCAGAAGTTCATCGTCACGCGCAGGCTCATTGAATACCGGCGTCACAGTGGTTATTCTGACGCCCGTCTTGGTGCATCCCTCCACGAGCGAGTTGCAAACGTTGTTATGGATACCTATGTAGACGAGTTTCGCACCCTTCAACTTCCCCTTCTTCTCTTTGAGAGTAATCAAGTCAGCGATTGCCTGGCTGGGATGATACTTTTCGTCGCAGCCGTTGATAACAGGGACGCGTGAATTCTTGGCCATAGCTTCCAGATCAGTGTTTTTCAGCAGCCTCGCCATTATGCAGTCAACATTGCGAGAGAGATATTGAGTCTCATCACCTATGTTTGCAAGGGCAAAGTTCGTCGTCCTCCAGTCGATGAAGAGGCCGTGGCCACCGAGTTGAGTCATGGCTACCTCAAAAGAGACCCGTGTTCTGGTGGAAGTTTTTTGAAAAATAAGAGCTAGAGACTTGCCCTCCAATGCCTTTCGATACTTTCCGGGGTCACGCTTGATTTGGATACCCTTATCAACCATTTCTGCAAGTTGCTGTCCACTCAATTCCTTAAAATTAATCAGATGCATGTCTTCCACCTTTAGCTGAGCTTTAAACGCTTCAACCAATTTCAACAATTATAAGCTTTGTGCAAACCTTTTTCTCAGAAGACCATACCTCACATATGGAAGAGTGGACGATGATTCTGGTTGTGGCCTCAAACAAGGATCCAGCAAGCCTGAACATCAAAAAGCAGATTCTGACCCATTACCGTTTCAACGAAACAACAGAAAGATTCCAAGAAAACACGACCTATGCCAGCCAAGTCAACAGCAAAGATGTCAAGCTCATAACCCTAAACCAAGAATCCATACACGCGCAGGATTTGACCACGTTCTTCACAGAACCAGAACTTGTAGTGTTCATTTCAAGACACAGCAGCATGAGCGGTACACCGACTCTTTCGGTTCACACACCCGGCAATTTGGGCGAAGCAGAGCTTGGCGGTAACCCGAGGGATGTTTCGGTTTCTCCAGCTAATGCAATGCGAGACGCTTTGAAGGTCATGGCGAAAATGAAAGAAGAAATACAGCTCAAGTATCAAGTTTCATATGAAAGCACTCATCACGGACCATCATTGAATGCCCCAACCATGTTTGCCGAACTTGGAAGCTCACCTGAACAATGGAGCGATGCAGCAGCTGCTGAAGCCGTTGCACATGCGACAATGGAGGCGGTCTCAAAATTCGGCAGTTTTCCAGCCGAAACAGTTCTGGGCATAGGTGGACCGCACTACAACAGCAAGTTTACTAGGAAGGCCTTAGAGAAGCAAGTTGCGTTCGGACACATGATCGCTAAGCATTCCGTACCGCAGATAAGCTCAGAAATACTTCAGCAATGCATCAGAAAAACGTTAGAAAAAGTAGAATACGTTGTCCTGGACTGGAAAGGAATAAGGGGAGACGACAAACCGAGACTGATCGAAATGCTCAACGAGACAGGCCTTCAGATCCAAAAAGTTTAACCTTGTCCTTTAACAACTTTCCCTTTGTACGAGAAGAATTAGATGAAAACCATTGAAGCAAGCGCGTTGATTCTATTACTGTTATTTGCAGCTTCAATTGTCAGCGTTTCAGCCGTGACAAGCTTCAGTTTTGGTGGAAAAAGTGGAGACTGGATAAAATACGAGTTGCAAGAAACATTCAGTTTGGCAGGTGAGCAATCGGAGACAATAGAGTTTCTGAACGTTACAGGGACAACGGTGACGGTTCGGGCGACATTTTACATGGGGAGCTTGCCAATGAACAAAACACAGACCGTTGATTTGACATCCCAAGATGATTTTTCAATGGCACCATGGTTCAATGCACGTGTGTATTTCATTCCTGGAGGATTGGACATAAATGATTCCATTTACCTAGGCGAACCGTTTGGCAATACAACCATCGTGGGCGAAACAACGGGATCTTACGCAGGCGCAGACAGAAGAGTCATCTACGCAAACTTCACAACAAAGCAAGGTAACAACTACACCTTTTACTGGGACAAACAGACTGGTGTCTTGACAGAGGGAACGATGGTTCTCGGTACCGGATTTACAGATGTCCTCGTGAGCGACACAAACATGTGGAGCCCGGAAGTACCATGGTGGCTCTGGATCGTCCTCTGGATCATCATCATAATTGTCATTGCGCTTGGCGTGTTATCCTCAAAAAAGAGCATTGTGAAAAGGTTTCGCAGAAAACGCGATGCTTAGCTTGCCTCCGTTACAGGTCATTTCTTCTGTCCGTTTCTCAAGAGGCGCAGGCTGCAAACAGTCGCCAACAGGCCTCATCTTGACAGGATAAAGAAGCAATTCAAGACTTGACGATGAAGGCAGCTCAGAAGAGCATGAAGAGAGCTGCTTATGAACAAATGTAGACGATTTGACAGACTCGAATGCCAAGATTGCATTTACAAGGCGCGTCGCACGCGCCACTCAGCGAAAGAAGACAGAAGCCTCTTCTAGTACTTAGTTAGACAAACTCTTAATTTAACGCGTGGCATATAGTCCATAGAGAAAGGGGACGCGATGAGTAGAGTAGTTCCTGGAATAATATTGGCATTGCTCTTAACCAACGTGTTTCTAGTGACTCTTGACGTCAAACCAGCCAAAGAAACCGCAACTCTAGCAGATAACATCGCATCGATACTTAACAACGTAAACTTCAACACAGGATCCTTGACAACCACACATTATGGAGTCATTTTCAACAAACTTCCTCTGAATGCTTACGATTCAACTACTAGCACGGACGGAACTGACAACTCCTTTGACTCAGCATTGTGGATCGAGAGGATGGCGCAAGTTGACGGTTACACCTCTGCAACCTTAGACGCAAATGCAAAAAATGCTCTGCAAAACATGGCCATGATAGGCCACATTCCCATAACTTACGACCCGCAGGCATGTTGGTTGGACTACCACAGGTTTATCTGCGAAGCTTTTGACTGGGCGCAGAGTTGGGGCGTATCAAGATGGGACACGCAGGCATGTTTCAATGAAGTCTTGGTTGCCTACCAGAGCCACGGCTCACCACTGCTCGGCTATCCAGGCTGGGCGTTCTCGTCTAGATACTACGATGAGTATGCCGAAAGTCTAGACATTTTCAACAAGCTCAACGGATCAGATCAAGGTCTCTGGCAGGCTATAAACGACAAACATTGGAGCAGTTCCGCACAACTATACGGTTACACGGCTGGGAGCTCTATGTACGAGTGTGAGGCTGGACCATTTGCGTTTATCATCGCGTACTATCGTGCTACCCACGGCAACGACATTCCCTATTTCGACAGGATCGCAACCGACTTGAGAACAAAGTTTTTGGCGAACGGATGGAGCAGCCCAGCGTGGGGGCAGCCTGGCATCGTTCAGCACGCTACTAGTAACCCTCAATTAAGATTGCAGAATACATTCATTGCCATAGCCGCCATGCAACTGTACTACAAAATTGCGCCTTGGCAAACCGAGTTTGTCAACATGCTGAATGGTACAACCTATCCCTCGGCATGGCAGGGCGCGTTGAACAGTCAACTCTTTGACGGAACCAAATTTGCAATGCTCTCTGGTCAAGCTGGTTCAGACGAAGCAAGTGCTGTTGGATTGATGATGCTGTTCTTGGAAGGAATAATCCCTGATACCGGAAGCCTTGCAATGCCGATTTCGGAAGAAAGGTACGAGGACACATTGTCTTTCACGCCAGCCTCCAACTTCAACTATGACTCGAACAATCACAGAATAAGGATTCCAGTGTGGGCTGGAACATTGAAGTTTCAGTTCGGCTCGCAAATCACGTCGGCAAACTTTCCTTCCGACGGAGTATACGAAGTCCAATTCAGTAGTGACTGGAACACTGTAACCAGCGTAAACGAGGTTTCTTCACTTTCACCGAATTTCTACTACATGAATCGTTCTTCTCAAACACCGTCCACATACAATGCCACAGTTAATGCTTACTGCAGCCAAGAGAACAACTATGTTAATGTGAGCTTATCGATCGACGGTGTATCGTCCGGCTTTACTCCGTGCACATTTGCTGCGTTGACGGGGACACATACTTTTACAGTGCCAAACACCGACCAAGATGGCCATCCATTCACGCAATGGAATACTGGCCAAACAAGCACTACTGTGACCGTTAGTTCAGGCGGAACATATACGGCGTACTACAGAGCACCTGTGCATGCCGTCGCCATCACGGATGTTACATGTTCAAAAACTGTTGTTGGTCAAGGCTACAGCCTAAACGTGACCGTTACAGCAGCAGACTTGGGCGACTACCCAGAAACGTTCAACACAACGATCTATGCTAATGCGATGGCCATATACGTGCAGGCGGTGAACCTGGAAAACGGCGCGTCAACAACACTCTCCTTCGCCTGGGACACGACGAACTTTGCTTATGGCAACTACACCATAAGCGCTTATGCTTCGCCTGTTCTAGGAGAAAACGACACAACAAACAACACTTGCGTTTCCGACGTTCCAGTCCATGTGGGCCTTCCTGGCGACATGTCCAGCACAGTACCAGGCGTTTATGACGGAATTGTCAATATGAAAGACATAGCCTATCTGGTAGTGAAATTCAATACTTTTTCAGAGAAAGCCGGCTGGGATCCAAACGCGGACGTCAACAACGACGGCCTCTGCAACATGAGCGACATAGCAATAGCCATCGTCAACTTCAACAAACACGAATAAACTTACATAGTTCGCCTCCACTCACAGGCGACATATCATAGACACCAGCACGCCTTAAAAAGACATAAATACTCGCCTACGTCTTCTTAAAAAAGCGCAGTAGAAGAAAAAGACTTGCCAACCTAGGTAATTGGTTAGGTTCCAAGCAAGCAATGATATCAGGTAAGAATGTTGAGAGAGCGATGAATCATGGGCTTAAGAGATTTCCTGTCTCAGTGTGCAAGAACATTAAGACTTGCTGTTAAACCTGGAAGAAGCGAGCTTTGGCTCTCAATAAAGATATGCCTTCTAGGCATCGCAGCAATCGGATTGATAGGGTATATAATCAAAGTGATATCAGCCGTTGTGAACCCTGGCGGCGCAACCACTGGTTGAGCCTAGAAGGAAGAAGCTTTCATGGAGAGGCACGAGGAAATCCCGACAAAGATTTTTGCAGTGAAGACAACAACCGGCCAAGAGAGGAATGTTGCTAGACTCGTTGCCGCAAAAGTCGAAATGAAAAAGATACCTGTCAGGACCATTCTCGTGCCCGAAGCATTAAGGGGATACGTCTTCATAGAGGCTCAAGGCCCCCATCTGGTGGAAGAAGCCATAACAGGCGTGAAACACGTGCGGTCAAGGATTCCGGGCATCGTGAGCTTCGCAGAGATTGAAAGATACATCGTCAAAAAACCAATCATTGAAGAGTTAAATGAAAATGACATAGTCGAAGTGACGGGCGGACCATTCAAAGGCATGCGAGCAAAAATAACTCGAATTGACAAAACCAAGGCAGAGGTTACCCTCGAGTTGCTAGAAGCAACCTTCACACTGCCAATAACCGTGAATTCCGATTACGTAAAGCTGGTTGAAAAGTCCAAAGCCGCAAGCGGGGGTGAATTGTAAAATGGCTGACAAGAAAACCGTGGAACTCCTAGTTAGCGGAGGACAAGCAAACGCAGGACCACCCTTGGGCCCAGCACTCGGCCCCTTAGGCGTAAACGTCATGGCGATTGTGAATAGAATAAATGAATTGACAAAAGACTACGCTGGAATGAAGGTTCCAGTGAAGGTGCTTGTGGACCCCGACACCAAGCAGTTTGACGTGACCATTGGAACGCCCACTGCCTCCGCCCTAATTGTCAGCGAACTCAAAATCGAGAAAGGCTCAGGTACTCCAAGCACACAGAAAGTCGGCAACCTCACAATCGACCAAGTGGTGCGCATAGCAAAGATGAAACGCGCAGAGCTTCTAGCAAGAACCCTCAAGACAGCAACAAAGGAGATTCTTGGAGTCTGCGTTAGCATGGGAGTGACCGCTGAAGGCAAAGATCCCCGTGAAGTGCAGCGGGAAATTGACGAAGGCAAGTACGACGAGATACTTAGTAAGAGTTAGAGCCAAGCGAATATTTTTATAACCCCGTTCCATTCCCTCATTGGCACGAGGACTCCAAAATGCCCTTAGACCAAAAAACGATACTGAACGCAGTAAAAGAAGCAAGGGAGAAATCTGAAAAGAGAAAGTTTAACCAATCAGTAGAGCTAATCCTGAAACTACAAGACATCGACATGAAATCGCCCGAAGCCAGAATACAAGAAATTGTCGAGCTACCCTACGCCCTTGAGAAACCAAACAAAATCTGCGTCATTGCGTCAGGAGAACTCGCAATGAAAGCGAGGAAGGCAAACGCAGACCACGTTGTTGAAAAATCTGAGCTTGAAAGCTTAGCCGGCAAGAAACAGGAAATGCGGAAGATAGCTAACGAGTACGATTTTTTCATCGCTGAAGCCCCATTGATGCCTTTGGTCGGAAAAACCTTGGGTTCCGTCTTGGGTCCAAGGGGGAAAATGCCTGTACCAGTGCCACCGTCAGCAGACATAGCCAGCCTAATAGCAAAACACCGAAAAACGGTTACGGTAAGATTGCGCAACCAACCGATTCTGCAGTCTCGCATCGGAATGGAGAACATGAAAGACGAAGAGATAACTGAGAACATCCTAGTGGTCCTGAGGGTTCTAGAAGGAAAACTCAAGAGAGGAATGAAAAACATAAAGGTCGCCTACATCAAAACAGCCATGGGTGCGCCCGTGAAGGTTAAACCGTAGAAAGAGGAAAAAGTGGATGCCATCCGAACAAGCTCTTCAAGGAAAAATCAAGGAAGTCGAAGAAATAACTGACCTGGTAAAGAAATATAAGGTCGTAGGCATTGCCAGCCTGCAGAAGGTCAGGGCAGCTCAAATGCAGGAATTCAAGAAGAACTTGGCGGACAAGGTCTACATGAGAGTCATGAAGAATACATTGATGAAACTGGCGATAGAAAACTGTAAGGAGAAGCCAGACCTGAAGAAACTTGAAGAGCACCTTCAGGGGGCGAATGTTTACATATTCACGGATGAGGATCCGTTCAAACTGGCCCTAATCCTGGAAAGAGGGAAGGTCAAAACAACGGCTAAGTCAGGGGACACAGCAGCCTTCGACGTCGTCGTCCCGGCAGGGAACACCGGCCAACCTCCCGGACCTATAATCAGTCAGCTGAACGCTGTGGGTTTGCCGACGAGAATCGAATCCGGAAGCGTCTGGATCAACAAGGACACGTTGGTTGTCAAGAAGGGTGAAGCAATCAACGAAAGACTCGCCAGCATGTTGTCAAAACTTGGAATCAAACCTGTTGAATCTGGCCTTGCAATGACCTACGTGTTCGAAGAGGGCCTGATCATAAATCAAGAACAGCTTAAACTCGACCTGGATGGAATAAAACATGACATTGAAAGAGCCTACGCAGATTCTCTTGCGCTGTCTCTGAGCGCCGCTTATCCAACAAAAGAAAACATGACAATGCTACTGCAAATAGCCCACAGAGAAGCATACGCGCTTTCAGTAAACGCGGCAATACCCACTAAGGAGACGATAGAGGACTTGGTTAGAAAGGCCCATGCTGAAATGTTAAGTTTAAGTAGTAGATTGCCCACCTTAGAGCAAAAGGTTACGCCAACTGAAAAAAGTTAAAATAGTTGAGGTGAGAGGTGAAAAAATATGGAATACATCTACGCTGCAATGCTCCTTCACAAAGCAGGTAAAGAGATAAACGAAGCAAATCTGACACAAGTTCTTGCGGCAGCAGGCGTAAACGCCGACACAGTACGCGTCAAAGCACTCGTAGCTTCCCTAGCTGAAGTCAAAATCGACGAAGCGATCAAGTCTGCCCCAACGATGATGGCCGCACCAGCAGCAGCAGCCCCAGCAACACCAGCAGTAGAAGCCAAACCAAAAGAAGAAAAGAAGGAAGACGAGAAACAGAAAGAAGAAGCAGCACTCGAAGGCTTAGGCGCATTATTCGGTTAAAACCTCTCTTCATTCAATTTTCTAGATCACATTAATAACAAGAGTTTACTAGCTCATACTCCAACATCTTCTAAGGCGATCAGTCTTGAAAGCTACAGCCGTAGCGCACCCAATACAGGGACTGATAAAATATCATGGATTAAAGAATTCTAAGCAAAGAATCCCGTACCACGACAGCATATCCGCATGCATCCAAGCCTTATCCACCACAACAACCGTTGAGACGATACGAGAATCAAAGAAAAACGAAATAACAATCAACGGGAGACAACCAGATACCACCGAAAGGAAACGAGTCGAAACCGTTCTTAACAAGCTCAAGGAGCTGGCAGAGTTCTCAGGTAGCTTCAAAGTCGTCTCTCAAAATAGTCTTGAAACAGGCAAGGGCTTGGGATTTTCAGCCTCCGGTTTTGCAGCTATGGGCTTGGCCACAAAGGAAGCGCTTGTTCTTAATCTCGACGGTGTTTCGCTCTCAGGAATCGTCAGACTCGGAGCGGGTTCTGCCACAAGGAGTTTGGCAGGAGGCTTCGCAGTATGGTATGCCAACAGGAACAGCAGATCCTACGCTGAGCAGCTGGAGACGCCAAGAAACATGGATTTTTCAATGGTAATCGTGCCCGTGCACTCCGACGTGAAGACTGACGAAGCACACGCCGAAGTGCTCAGTTCATGCCTTTTCAAAGCACGACTGAGGAACATTCGTGGATTGCTTGAAACGATGAAAGAGGCCATCAACAACGGAGACACTGCAACGATAGGCAAGCTTGCTGAAGAGGACACACTAAATCTTCACGCGATAACGATGACAGGCAAATCGCACATGGTATTGTGGGAACCAGATACGGTCCGAATAATTAAGGAAATCATCCGAATGAGAGAAGAGGGAACGCCAGCGTGGTACTCGATGGACACTGGACCATCAGTCTTCATCAACACCTACAAGAGGACCACAGCGAAAATAGCCGAGCGATTCCAAGAAATGGGATTTGCGAATGTATTAGTGAGCACGGTTGGCGAAAAGCCATTTCTAACCGGAAACCATCTTTTCTAAGTTCGCGCCTTTGGTCTTTCTCCAGTTTCTCAGAGTCTTGATAAGTACGAACGGTACCCAACCGCAGATAATCATCAAGGTGCCAGGAAAAGCTCCAATACTGAAGGTCAGAATGAAGGCCTCGAAAATGGAGAACGATACGGTCATTCCCACAACCGATGCTATCGCCAATCGTTTCCCGTATTTCTTGAATGTCTGAATGGCAAGCAAACCTGCAAAGAAAAAGTCTCCCAGGCCCAAGCTCAGTATTAGAAGGCCAGTTCCAGTCCTAATCAATGGAACAAGCGGCAAAGAAACCAGCACAGGAAGACTCAGACTCACAGCAGCGTTTGCGGCCTGAACCATTGTTTTCGTTACTAAGACAAGAACTATGTCCATGCCCGTTATCAGGACGCCAAAAACTGCGGTAGTTTTCCAGTTAAACAAACTTGCTAGGTAAAGAGTGATCAAGATAGCGAAAACAAGACCGTAAACGTTAGACAGGTAATAAGTCCAGAGAAAACTGTCCCTCAAGAATACATATAACAGAATGAAAACCGCCGGCGGTATGACGCCTACGTACCAACGCTTGTTGGACAGCAGATAACTAAACGTGTACAGTAGCAGGGAGTAAGAGAACAGGAAGAGCACCATCAGAATTACGCTGAGCTGCCGAACGATGACTATGAGTGTGATCATGACCGCCATCAAGCCAACAAGCAAAACGGCATCCCGAACCCGAAACTCTGTCTCTTCAAACACTCCTTTGAGTTTGTTCTCTGTCTTCAAATTTAGAAACATAGAGGCGAATGTTACAGCAAGAAGAGTCAGAGGCATGGTTAGGTCAAAATTAAATTTGTTGTTGAAATACCCGTCATAGGCCGTATACTGCAGATATGTTCCCGCAGAATCGTACAGAAAAGCGTCGATGTGAAGACTCGTCTCACCCGTACCCTTAACTTGAAACGTCAACGTGACCAAAGTTCCGTTGCTGTCGACTGTAGCGTTTGGAGAAGTGAAGTTTATCGAAGCATAGACGTTACCCGCAGTGTTGTCTTTGACGAAGTCCGTAATGCCGAAGCCTTTGAACAAATCACCCTCTCCAACCGTTGCGCAATTGATCAAATTAGGATCGTAGCCCAATCTCATTGTGAACCCGTGAAGGTTGATTGTCCCCAAGGCGGTGATATTAACATTGACAGTAAACTTATCGCCAGAAACTGCCGAGTAGTTCATGATCACCAAAGGCCTCACAACCAAGGCTATCTCGTTGGTTTCGTCATCTGTTTCAGCTACTGCAAAGGCCGGCTTAACGGCTGACACCGTTAAGAAAAGGACAGCCATCAACAGGATTATTGCAAAAACTGCGAGCTTCTTATCTTCCGGCATTTATCTAGCACTCATCCATTTCACGAAGACCTACTCTATTAGAGTCGACATCAGATGCTAAATGCATACGGGCACATACGTACAACGCACATTTATCTCTTTATCTAGAAGAGCACCACCTTGGACTTTCAATCAGGGGTCTTGCAGGAAAGCGACGTAATCCAACATTCCCTAAAAACGGTCTTCGAGAACTGAACTTGAGAATCATCAACTTTCTAAATCTCGCCTACGAAAGTTATGTTTGGCGCACTTAACATATCATGATTCTTGAGAACTTGAAGACGCCGAGCTCTTGTTGATCTCTTCAACGAATTTGCCAACCTTTGAACTGTACTGGCCAATCATCACTTCCTCTTTTCGTAAGAGCAAGAGTAGCGACTGGCGGGCGACCTGGAACTTCAGCCATGTACGCGAACACCTTTTCGCTCCCAGTCCCGTCGCCTGTTAGGAAAAAAGCAACTTTCCTGAAGCGATATTTTCTGGAAAAGATAGTTCTGACGGGAGTAGACATCTTCGTAGCGCAGACAGGTGTACCGATCGCAACGACATCGTAAATGGCAGGATCTTTCTCTGCCTTCTTTATCACGTCAGCCGCTTGAAAGTGGCATCCACTCAGGACCTTAAGTAACCGAAAACGCCCATTCTGTTCCTCGTGTCAAAAATCTCTTCGACATCGCACCGAAGAACCCGCGAAATCGTTTCAACAGCTTGTCTCGTGGTTCCCGTTCGGGAATAAAAACAAAAAACGCTTCACTTCAACAAACCACAATCTAGTTCTATTCACTCCGTGAATAACCTTTCCTTACCGAAAAGAGAGTTTACCATTCTAACGCAAGAATGATGTTAAAGATCGCTAAAGAAGCGATAAGCGCCTCTTCGGTCCTGACAGTCTCCGTTCCCTGCATTGGAACAGTGTTAACCACAAAATCCACAAGCTCACTCAACTGGCGACCCTCACGCCCAACTATATCGCCCAATCCTTGGCTTGGTGCCCCAAAAGCCACAAGAACCCTGTTTGCTGCTTTCCATTTTTCAACAATCTCTCCAGCCACATCGGCAAAAGGCAAACCGTACCTGGAAGTGGCAACGATTAGATCAATACCGCCCTCCTTCAGGAAACTTGCGAACGGACGCTTTTCGACAGTGACAGTGTAACCCCAGTACGAGGGTGCTTCATCTCGATTAACTAGCTCGACCTCGACAAGCTTTCCAACTTTGACAACCTTGACAGTGACCCGTTTACCTACGGCTAAACCTTTGCCTCGAATCAGTGCCGGCTGTTCCACACCAATGTCCACGAAAGTTTGCCTATCTGTTCTGGATAATGTGACAGCTTCGCGAAACTCGCCAACTTTCAATTCCTTCATTTGGCGGTTCAGAGGATGGTGCGGTGTCCGCAGAGGCGGCAGTATGCCAGCGTACTGCAAATCCGGGTTCAACTTGAACAGTCTCTTCCGAAGATACTGCGGTGTTTCCAGATAGCTCAGCAGCGTCGAAACCAGAGTCATCTCAGGCTTCTGACTGCCGTTAGGAACGTCTGGGAAGATTACGATTTCATCAACTTTGAAAATAGCAGCCGTTCTGCCTATCAAGCCTATCTTGGAAGTCTTTTCACGCAAGTGCGGCGTGTCAGACACGACAGAGGCAGGTATTGCTATGCAAAGTCTCTTCCTCACCAACTCAGCCTTCCGCCTTGTTTTTCGCCAACACTATTATGGGGCAATCTGTTTAAAAACTCAAAGCGTCACATTGTTTTCAGAACAAGAAAGGAGAACGAAGAGGATGACAAAACTGGAAATTGTTGATGATCCTAACGAGACTAGAAGAATCGACAAGAGCAACATGCTTTCCTTCTGTGTTGAAGCCCCCAAACATTACGCACAAGCCGCAAAACTCGCCAAAACCCTTCCAGTCAATTACCCTAAACCTAACACGATTGTCGTTGCAGGCATGGGAGGCTCCGGCATCGGCGGCGAACTTCTAAAAGACTGGACAAGAGACAGAATCACCGTTCCCATCGAAGTGTGCAAGGAATACTCACTACCCGCATACGCACACAAAAACACCCTGGTGTTCGTCGTCAGTTACTCCGGAGAAACTGAGGAAACCCTCAGCGTCTTCCGTGACGCCATCAAAAGAAAATGCATGATTATCTGCATAAGCTCGGGTGGAAACCTGCACGAGTTTGCTGAAAAACTAGGCTTCCCGCACCTGCTCGTCCCCTCAGGAATGGCGCCCCGTGCAACCCTTCCATACCTTTTCATGCCCTTGATTACCACACTGGAAAAAATGGGTTTAGTTTCAGGCGTTGATGAAGAGGTTTCGGAAACCACCAAAGTATTGGAGCAAGTCAGCGCGGATAACTCTCCTGAAAAACCACTGAGCCGCAACTTCTCAAAGAAGCTAGCTGAGAACATTAACGGAACTGTTCCGGCAGTTTATGGTTTCGGGTTCCATCGAACTGTGGCTCAACGGCTTAAGACGCAGTTCAACGAGAACAGCAAGAACCCGGCAAAATGGGAAGTCTTTCCAGAACTCAACCACAACGAGATTGTAGGCTGGGAAGAAGCGAAGGAATTCGCAGAGTGGTTCTCTGTAATCTTTGTCCGCGACGCCGAAGAACCGGCTGAAATACGCAAGAGAATCGAGGCAACAAAAGAATTAATGAACCGACAGATTAAAAAGCTCTTTGAAGTTCACAGCCGTGGAACGAGCCGCCTAGCGAAGATGGCGTCCGTCATTTGCACCGGAGATTTCACAAGCGTGTATTTGGCCATCCTGCGCGGCATAGACCCGACGCCCGTGAAGACAATAGCCCTGTTGAAAGATGAGCTAAAACAAGGTGGCGCGAAAGAAAAAGTGTTGCGTGAACTGCAAAGCCTTGCCGTGAAATAAGGGGTCTGTTCACTCTTCCTCGGTGACAAATTGAGCGAACATTTTTTCCGCGGCCTCAAGCGCCACTAACTGAGGCGGATGCTTGAAGCCATAGGCGCAGATCGGCCTTACAGCTCCTTTCATTTTTCTTTCCAGAGCCAGTTTCGTCGCCCTCACCACGTCAAACAGAACAGAACCGGCATTCGGTGCGTCAACGGTTGAAAGTTTCAGATCTATTTGTATCGGCACATTGCAGAAGTGCACGCCCCTAATCCAGAAGTAACTGTCACGCTTGTTCTGCAGGAAATCCACGTAATCCGTGGAACCAGCGACAACAGAAGCCGCGTAAGGCAACGCTGCTTCAACAGATTTAGTCTTGATGGCACGTTTAACGTCTCTCGTCCGATCCAGAGTATCCAAGGACTCTGTGCCCCCACCAACATCAAGCTGATAAGTTTCAGTAATATGGACACCGTTCATCGACAGAAGCTGCAACAATGTCTTATGTAATGTGGTCGAGCCGACCTGATCAATCAAGTCATCTCCAACAACCGGCAGTTCAGCTGCCTCGAATTTCTGAGCCCACGCAGCGTCGCTGGCGATGAAGCTGGGGGCCGCGTTCACGAAGGCACAGCCTGAAACAAGAGCTTGTTCAGCATACCACTGCGAAGCCTTCACTGCTCCGCTTGGAAGCAGATTGAGGACAATCTCAGCGTTGCTCTCCTTCAAAACCATTGCAACGTTTGCTTCGGGGTGATCGCTTATTTGAACAACGTGCCTGGTGTACTCGCCCAGCCCGTCTAAAATAGGGCCCCTATGCACTACGACATTGGACAGTGACACGTCAGCTAGTTTTGAAACATTGTTGGGTTCTGCAAGGATGGCTTCAGATAAGTCTTTTCCAACTTTTCGGTCGTCTATGTCGAACGCCGCAACGACTTCAATGTCCTTCGGATGAAAGCTCCCGAGCACGGGGTTCCGTAGGCCGACACTTTCATTTTCGCTGTTCGCACCATAGTACTGCAAGCCTTGAACGAGGGCAGATGCACAGTTTCCTACACCAACCAATGCGACCTTGATTTTCGGCAAGTTGTGACACCTTGTTTTGCAGTTCTTATTTAGCCGGTGACTTAAAAAATGCTACGCTATCGACTGTGCAGATTAGAGGTTTCAGGAACCGAAACTTGAAGGCTTGGGACACGTTCCGGGATTGTTCTAGTAAGCTTAAAGTCTTCGAGACGTTTAGTCTAGAACAGGCTGAACAGAAATGACGGATGAAACCAAAACCCTTGACAAATTCACGGTTATAAATGAATTGGCTCGTCGGAGAGGCTTTTTCTGGCAGTCTTATGAGATCTACGGCGGCGCAAGCGGCTTCGCAACCTACGGTTATTTAGGGACAAGAGTGAAACAGAACATCGAAAGAAAGCTCAGAGAACTCTTCGTTTACAAGCTCGGAATCATGGAGATTGAGTCTCCTATAATCACTCCTGAAAGGGTTTTCGAGGCTTCAGGTCACATTGAGCATTTCAAAGAACCTATGGTTGAGTGTTCCAAATGTAAAAAGAGATTTCGTGCTGATCACTTGCTTCGTGACTTTGCAAAAATAGGCGAGTCAGAAGCTGAAAAACTGAGCTTGGCTGAACTGAAAGAGGCGATTGAGAAGCAGAATATTCGCTGTCCAGAGTGTGACGGAACCTTCAATGAGCCCAAGTTGTTTCTAACAATGTTCAAAACGACCATAGGTCCCTATTCAGACGCGGTGGGTTACGGAAGGCCGGAAGCCGCGCAAGGTATATTTGTAGAGTTCAAGCGGCTCTATGAAATGGCGCGTGAGAAGCTTCCCTTTGGCGCAATGCAGATAGGTAGGGCGTTGAGGAATGAGATTTCACCGCGACAAGGCTTAGTACGGTTAAGGGAATTCACCATCGGCGACTTGGAATTCTTCTTCGACCCAGAGGAGCCGAACTGCTACCTACTCAAAGATGTAGAAAATGAAGCACTTCGACTCCTTCTGGCAAAGGAGAGACTGGAAGGCTCAGAGGAAATCACTGAAGTAACTGTGAAAGAAGCACTGGAA
The DNA here is from genome assembly GCA_049516875.1 of Bathyarchaeia archaeon. Taxonomy (GTDB): domain Archaea; phylum Thermoproteota; class Bathyarchaeia; order Bathyarchaeales; family Bathycorpusculaceae; genus JBEKCD01. The sequence continues at coordinate 50,193 of JBEKSS010000003.1, forward strand.
AAGGACTACATCAGGTCTGAGTGGCAAGCAGTCTTCATGGCACTGGAAAAGAAGTTGCTTGTCGACCTGGGTGTCCCAGCTGAAAAACAGCGTTTCATTGAAAAGCATCCGTGGGAAAGAGCTCACTACTCATCACAAACCTTCGACCAAGAGGTTCTTGTTGAACGATGGAGTTGGCTCGAAGTAAACGCGTGTGCCTGCCGAACAGACTACGATCTGAAACGACACTCGGAATTCAGCGGCCAAGACATGCACGTCTTCAAAGAATATGAAAAACCCATTGAGAAAGAACAAATAACCATTAAACCTGTCATGGCCAAGCTGGGACCTGCCTTTAAGAAAGAAGCTGCAAAAGTCGCTGAAATGCTTTCCAAGACAAACCCAGAAGAGGTAGAAAAGATCTTGAAGGAAAACGGTTACTTTACGCTTGACAAGTACAGAATTCTGTCAGAACACGTGGACATCAAACATGAGAAAACCCTTGAACGCGGAAGACACTTTATACCCTACGACGTCGAACCGACCTTCGGCTCCGACCGACTTTTCTATGTAGCTTTCGAATATGCCTATCGCGTCAAAGATGACAGAACATTTCTAAGCTTCCCGAGAGACATTGCTCCCATACAAGTCGGCATATACCCCCTCGTAAGCAAGGACGGACTGCCTGGAAAAGCATTGGAACTACACAAAATGCTGCTCAACGAGGGTTTCGTGGCTGAGTACGATGAAGCTGGATCTATCGGCAGGCGATATGCGCGTGCAGACGAAGTTGGCATTCCCCTTGGCATTACAGTTGACTACGATACTCTCAAAGATGAGACTGTCACAATCCGCGACAGAGACACCTGGAAGCAAGTCAGAAACCGAATCGGAGAATTACCTGAGCTTCTGCGCAAGTATTTCCGATGGAAAATCAACTTTGAAGAGCTAGGCACTCCAATTTGAATGCCGAAGTTTTCGTTACCTTTTTTAACACTCAGACATATGTAGAGGCAGGGAAAACAGCCCTTTTTGTGGGCGGGAAAACCTTTGGTGCTTCCAGCAGAAACTGAAGAGCGCGTGAAGCGAAGAGCCTTAAACGTCTGCCAAGACCACCTACGGAAGGTCTTAGACCTGACTAGAAAAGTCCCTCAGATGATAGATTACTTCATGAAGAACGACAAAGACGGGGCAACACAGCTTTTCAACGAAGTCACAGGCAGCGAGGCTGAAGTGGACAAGGCAAGGCGACTGGTTTCACAGGAACTCGCCGAAATAGGAGCAATCCTACTCAGCAGAGAAGATTTCCTAAGATTCACCAACGTGACAAGCGAAATCGCAGATTTTTCTGAAGGCATAGCTTTCCGACTTGTCGAAATCATGCAGCACAACTGGAACGTGCCGATGGACATAAAGAAAGATCTACTGAAACTCTCGGAGGCCGTTTTCGAAACCGTGCTCAAGCTCAGAGAGATGGTGATGGCTCTTAACTACGGCTCAACCAAAACCATGGAAAAAGCCAGAGATGTGGAGGTTGCCGAACAGAACGTTGATGTGCTTTACCGCGAACTCGAGATAAAACTTCTCGGCAGCAAAGTGGATTTTCCTGCTCTGATATTGCTAAGGGATGTTCTGCAACTGTTGGAGGATTCAGCGGACAAAGCTGAAGACGCTTCTGACGCCGCGCGAATTCTTTCGTTTATGATGTGAAAGGCGGAAAACACGGTGCGCAAGAAGATCGGCGTGGAGCTAATCGAAAACTTTCTAGTGGTTTGGAACCCAGAAGAAGGCTCAGAACTTTACAAAAGAGGCTTCTACGGAAAACCCCTTGGAATCGCCAAACCCAAAATCCCAGAGTTCAACGTTCCGCTAATTCTGGACCTGATGGAAGGCCTGTATCTCGTAGAAAAACAAAACATAACTGTGTACGAAGGCAACGCAAAAAAGAAGGTAAGTCTCAAAAAACTCCGCCAAATGGCCAAACAACTGTATGGAGAGTTTGAAGAAAAATACTCTGTTTATCGTGACCTTCGCGACAACGGCCTAGTCGTAACACCTGGAATAAAGTTCGGATGCGACTTCGCGGTCTACAAACACGGGCCAGGCGTAGAACACGCGCCTTACATGGTTTCCGTGAAACTGGCCGACTCTGAGATGACGGCCACAGAAATCGTTAAAGCTGGAAGACTGGCAACGACCGTCCGAAAAAGATTCATCATCGCAGTACCTGGCCTAGAGAAGGACAAGATAGAATATCTGATCTTCAAATGGTTCAAAGCCTGAACACGCAATCAACAATGTAAAGAGTTGTAGAGCACGGCTATTGTTTGGACTTGATGATTTCGCTGATTTCTTGTTCTAGAGTAGGTTGGTGCGAGGGGTTTTCAACTATTCTGCCTATTTCTCTCCCATCTGTGTCGGCTAGTATGATTAGCGGAATCTTGTCGACGTTGAATGTTTCCACTTCTTGCGGCGAGGGTGGCATTCGCCATTTGTGTCCTTGACCCAGCGGATCTTTCTTTAGACCCCCGAAGACTCTGACCTCCAGTCCTGCGGCCTCATTTATCAAGGCCAAAACTGGAACGTTTACTGCGCAGTCCTTGCACCATCCTGTTGAAAAAGCAATGATCACGCATTTACCCGCAAATGCTCTGAGTTGACTGATTGCTTCTCGATTAGGCTGATATGTTTGTTTCCTCGTCAAGAATTTCTCCTTGAAAGGCTCTTCCAAATTGCTGATGTAATCGTCTGCCGAAACCGTTCTCGTCATGATTTCCATCAAGTTGACAGGCATGTTGGATCTTCACCCTTGAGAATGTTGTCTTAATCTGGAAAAACAGATTTAAACGTTGGCGGTCCGTACAAGATTGATCTAGCACGTTGATTGGATTTAGCCGGGCATTAGTGTTTGGTTTGTGAATTGCCCTCTCACGTATTGATGTGGATAGATTTTCGTTCCTTCCAGCATGCAGCCTTCAGCTATTACCACGTCGTCGGCGATGACCGTGGTTGAATCTATTTTTGTGGGTTTTTTCGAGGTTGATTGGACGGTTACGTGTCGTCCTATGATGCTCTCTTTCACCTCAGCATTATCGCCCACTATAACCCTGTCCATGACTGCGGAGTTTTCTATTTCCACGTTCTTGCCAACTTGTGTGTAGTTGTCTATGCACGAGTTGACTATTCTCACTCCGTCTGCTATCTTGCAGTGTCTTCCGATGAGGACAGATCCTTCAATCTCTATTTTCTTCTGCTTGATTTTCCGGATGATTTCCCTCCTTCTCTTCATCGACTCCGTGCTTTCTCCCTGGACCCATATCCGTTTTCCCTCATCTATTCTTCCACCGAAATCGGTCAGCGACGAAAAACGTCCGTCCAGCATGTCATGCATGGCTTCCAAATAACGTCGAGGTGTTCCCACATCGTACCAGCTTCCCTCCAAGGCGAAGCCGTAAACTGGTCTGCCAGTGCTTATCAAATAGGGGATGAAGTCATAGCCGAAGTCCAAGCGATGTCTCTCTTTGATTAGCTGCGTGACTCCTTTTTCTTTGAATATCTTCCTTATTTCGGGAGAAAACATGTACAGACCGGTGTTGGCAAGGTCCGACGGAGCCTCCTTGGGCGTGGGTTTTTCAACAAACCTGGAAATCTTCATGTCCTTGTTTATGTCAGCTATTCCGTAGCCATCGACGTTTTCGACTCTCCTCAACGCTATGGTCATGAGGGCGCCCTTTTTTTCATGAAACTTAACGAGTTTCTTCACATCGACATCAAAAATGTTGTCTCCTTGAACTGCAAAAACGGGATCCCTGACGTTGTAGTACTCCATGTTTATCATAGCGGAGCTTGCGCTGCCAAAATCGTCCACGTTCGGTTGATATTTTATGTGAACGCGCGGTGTTATACCGTATCTGGCAGAAAACCCGTAGCCCGACTCAAAATAATCATGCAAGTCCCTGTAGTTAGTGTAGCCTTTAACACCGAAGATGAAGTTCTTGATGCCTTGACGTGCAAGGGGTAACAATGAGAAATCTATCAGTGGCCTGTTCAACAGGCGCAAGCACGCCTTGCTGGTCTCCGCTGTGAGCGGCAGCAGACGAGTTGCTTTTCCACCGACTGGAATTATTACTCTCAATCTGTCCAACGCATAATTGTTGCGCAAGACATCATCACCAACAAGCTTTTCAATGGATTATTCACCTGAAACGTATTAAACTTTCTAATTCATACGCGAATTTTATGACACTCTCTGCTGAAAACCTTAAGAGCCAAGTCAAGGTTTGAACGGTTATGAGCAAAATTGGCGGCTACCTGCGCTTAATGCGTCTCATAAACTGCGCGATGGTGGGCCTTGCCGTCCTTGTTGGCGTAGTGCTTGCCAACCCGAATATCGGGCACAATTCCTGGCAAAACCTTGTCTACGGCTTCGTCACTGGTTTCACGCTAACCGCTGCCTCGATGACCATAAACGATTACTACGACCGGCAGATCGACGCCATAAATGAACCGAAACGTCCTATCCCGAGCGGTCTAATCAAACCCAGAGAGGCCTTGATGTTTGCAGCGATTCTTTCAATTCTAGGTTTTGCCGCCGCGTACTTGACAAATACGTATTGCCTCGTAACCGCTATAATTGCTTGGATGGTCGCCGCTGCTTACACCACTGTTGGAAAGAGAACCGGCCTGCCGGGTAACTTTCTCGTTAGCATAATTGTGACAATACCCTTCCTGTATGGAATGGCAATCGTGGCTGACATTAGATTGAATGTTCTGCTTTGCGCGTCCACGGCTTTTCTTTCGATCACTGGAAGGGAGATAACAAAGGGGATTGTGGATGTGAAGGGAGACAAGACGGCAAACGTTAAGACTCTAGCTGTGCGTTACGGAGAGAAAAAGGCGGCCACAGCAGCTGCATCATTTTATGTTTCTGCGATCTTACTGAGCCCGCTACCTTGGCTCATGGACCTTGTATCTTTCTGGTTCATTCCCTTAGTGCTCATAACCGACATTGGACTTGCAGTGTCATCGTTTATACTGCTCAAGGACTATTCAAGGGAAAGCGCTAGAAAGATCAAGAAAAACGTGCTTCTGTGGCTTATCATTGGACTGCTAGCGTTTATGATAGGCGCGATAAGGTGAAATATTGCCCTTTGAAGAAGTCTTTTCAAACGTCCTTCTAATGTTACTATGCTACGGTTACGTGTTTTTCATAATAGTCATTTCAGGAAAGATGGAGAAGACCCTTCATGTCTCGCGGAAAGCTTCGCGTAAGTTCTTGCATATAATGATTGGGAACCTTCCATTCATTATTCCGTTTTTCACTCTGACCGTTTTTCCAGCTCTTGTCGCTGCCCCCATTTATCGTAGTAACTCTCCTTGCATCGCCTTGCAGCCCGTTTAAGAGACTCAGCAAAAGGATGAAGGGGCTAGCGGACATAAGTGATGAGGGACACCAATTGGGGCTTGTCTTCTACGCGATTTCCTATACGTGTTTGGCGTCGTTGTTCGCTTCGAAAGCCTACATCATTGCTGCGGGAATTCTGCCCATGGCTTACGGTGATGCCGCAGCTTCAATGGTCGGTGAAAGATGGGGCAGAAGAAAATACAACGTTGTTGCAGAGAAGAGTTTAGAAGGCTCAGCAGCAATGTTTCTCTTCAGCTTCATCAGCCTTGCCCTTGGCTTGGTTTTCTTCTCTGTCTTTTATCAGTTTGTGTTACCCGTCAAACTTGTTGCGGCGCTAGCAGCCGCTGCTGTTGCCACGGCGGTTGAAGGCTTTTCGCCCATGGGCTTCGACAACTTGACCGTCCCTGCCTTCAGCGTTCTGGTCTTTCTGATGTATGGTGGAGGCTTCTGAACAGGTTGGTGCTTGTAGTCATAGATGGATTAGACGCTTCAGGAAAGAGCACTCAGGCGATAAGTCTTTACATGCGTCTCAGAAAGCAGGGAAAAACCGCGTGTCTACGGATTCATCCTTCAAACGATAATCTTTTCGGAGCCAAAGCTAAGCAGTTTTTGTTCTCTAAAGGAAGGAGTGCACATTTTGGTTCTCCCATCTTTTACATGTTCGATGTTGTCCGTTCCGTTCTTCTATATTCTTGGCAAAAATACGATTATATGATTTTTGTTCGATATCTGATGGGAACCGCCTATCTGCCGTCACCGTTACACAGAATTGGCTACCACTTCTTCACTTCCATAATGCCCACATCGGACTACATGTTCTTTCTCGACGTGTATCTTGAAGAAGCAGACAGAAGAATACGACAAACACGTGGCACACTGGAGATGTTCGAAAGCTTGGAGAACTTTAAACGAATCAGAAGAAAGGCGCTCTCATTGGTTTCATCAAGCAAATGGAGAATCATAAACGGAAACAAATCTGTGAAAGACATCGAAAAGGAAATTGCAAACGCTCTTGGACTACCGTTCTAATAATTGGAATTATAAGTGTCCCTGAGTTAGTATTAAAGTGGAGAGGCATGTTGCTCCTTGAATGCTGAAGATGAGGCTGTTTTTGAGTACGCGCTTCGCGGCAAAGACTGGAACGTGTATTGGCTTCTTTTGAAAAATGGTCGTTCCATGAGCGTTCGTGAAGTTCAGAAAACGCTACGTTTCAGCAGCCCGAGCGTGGCGCAGCATCATCTTGAACAGTTGCGACAGTTGGGACTGGTCAAGAAGGATGAGATTGGAGGCAATTATTCGTTGACGAGCGAAGTCAAGATTGGGGTGCTTCGGCATTTTGTTAAACTGGGGAGACTGCTGTTTCCGAGGTACTTCTTCTACGCGCTTTTCTCAACCACTTTCTACTTGATATACGTACTAGCGCTGATGCAGGGATTCACGCGTGAGAACCTGTTCATTCTCACATTTGGAGCCATTGTTTCTGCAATCTTCTGGTTTGAGGCCTTACGCATATGGTCTATGAGACCGTACTAGCTTCTGGAAAATGCTGTACCAAGGCTTAGGATAGATTCAAAGAAGAGATAGGATAACAGTAGTGATTCAAGATATGTGCACCGCATCCCTACCTTGACTCGATGTTAACGGTAATTGACGTTTCCACGAAGTGCTCCCTCAGCTTTTCCTCAATCTGCGACGCCAACCTGTGCGCTTCTTCGAGCGAGATATGCTTGGTGAAACTGCAGTCAATGTTTATGTAACGTTTCTTTCTTGCGACGTAGGTCACTATTCCCTTGACATGAAAGTCTTGTCGATAGCTTTCGGCTATACTGTGAATTATGCTCCTGATTTCCTCCTCGTTGACCGAATAGCCCTTTCGGGTCTTCGAACTGAAAGGTTCCATGTGAACAGCCACATCTTCAACTTCCGGTATTCTTTCTTCAATTCTGGTCTCGATATTCTGAGCTATCTTATGGGCGGCTTCAACTGAGATTTTTGGATCCACGTTGGCGTGCAAAGTTATGTACAGCTTACCATCCGCGTGTGCAGTGCTGATTTCATGCACTTCTCTTACACCTTGAACATCTGTCGCAAGTTTCTCCACGAGTTTTTCGGTCGGCATTTCCGGCTTGCACGGCTCGGTGTGGATAACAACGTCGCAGTTACCCAACGTGTTCCTGATGTTCGTTTCTATTTTAGAGGCCAGTTCATGAGACTCTTCAAGGTTCAGATAGTCTGGCACTTGAACGGTTGCTCTTACAAAGGCTTTTTCTCCTGCCTTTCTGATTTTCAAGGCTTCAAGCTTGCACACTCCTGCTGTTCCCACTATTTCATGCCTTACCTTGTTTGCCACGTCTTTTGATATCGTGTCCGTCAGCTCCATTCCACTACTCCAAACAAGCCTCACACTAAGGTAGGTTAGCATCACCCCAAGGACCATTGAAGAAACGGAATCTCCATAGTAGAACCCTAGAGTTGCCAATCCAAATCCCAAAAGTGCTATTACAGTTGAACTCAGGTCTGCAATGGCATGATAGAAACCTGCTCTCATCGTAATGCTTTCACTGCGGCGAGCTTTCAAAAGTGTTCCAACTCTGAAAAAGTCTATGCAGAACGTATAGCCAATAGCTATGAAGCCCGCATATTCTAATCCCAAGTTGATGCTTTGTCCACGCAGTATCTTCAACACGGCCTCGTATATTATCAGCAATGCTACAACTACAAGGGCAAGTCCCCCTACGAAGCCGCCTATGGACTCGAATTTTTCATGCCCATACATGTGCTCTTCATCCGGGGGTTTTTCAGACGCACGCATCGCCAAAAATAGGACGAGAGTAGTTGAAGCGTCAAGTAATGCGTGCAAACCATCGCTTACAATTGCAAGGCTGTTTACTGCCAGGCCTATGGTTATTTCCACGAAAACTACGCTTGCTATCGCAACTGCCGAGCGTTTAAGCGTCCTTAGCTTGTAGCGACTTTCCAATGTTTCCAGCACTACTCGCCCTTTAATTCCAGATCTGGAGATTTAAGAATTATGGGTTTTCCACAGTTCCTGCGGCTTAGAACTTATATGCGTGGTTTTCCATGGCATCTGAACAATGGAAACAATTTCACGGCTCGGCAGCCGTTACGCCTTCATCAGAGGAAATTTCCTAATCCTAATAATCACATGGATTCTCATGAACTTCACTGGACCAATCCCTCAAACTTACTCAAGCTTGTTTTTCAAAGGTTTAGGTGCGAACGACTTTCTTCTAGGCGTCATCGGTTTTGCTGGATCAATCGCACTGGCCCTTGTCCAGTTCCCAGGAGGCTACTTGGCTGATAAACACGGACGACGCTTGCTCATCGTGACAATGACCTATGGTGTCGCTCTTTCCACTATTTTCTTTATACTTGCACCATCATGGCAATTCATAGTTTTCGGCCTAATAATACAGAATCTCTGTCTGCTCTACCAACCAGCACTGTTCGCAATCATGCTTGACTCCGTAACACCTGAAAATCGAGGAAGCGGATTCGCTTTCCAAGCTGTCATAAGCAACCTCGTGTCTTTACCTGCAGCAATTATAGCAGGCTATTTGATTTTAGTTTTCAACCTAGATTTCGGCATGCGAATAGCATACACTATAGTTTTGATAGGCTACTTCATTGCTGCAACGTTAAGAATCAGGCTTAAAGAGACTTTGTCATCCGACAAAGTCCAAAGCCTTCCCAGTTTCTTAGTTGCCCTAAGAGAATATCCGAGATCCGTGAAAGAAAGCCTAGAAGTCTGGAGCAAAGTTCCGAAGACTGTCCTCTACCTTTTCCTAACGACGGCGGGCTTAAACAGTCTGATTGCAGGCTGCCAAACATATTTTGTCGTGTATGCTACAGACGTTCTTCATGTAGAAAAGTTCGGTTGGGCGATTGTCATGGCCTTCATGTCACTGAGTGTTTCAATCCCAGCAATACTTGCAGGCTTCAGGATGGATGCCGTGGGGCGCAGACGCTACCTAATCATAGGTTCTGTACTTTACACTCCAGCCATGTTGATATTCATAAACGCAAACTTTTTCACACTGCTCATTGCCTTTTTCTTTTTCGGCCTCGCCCAGATGCTGCAGGGAACGAGCTACAACTCTCTTCTCGGAGACCTAACACCTCGGGAACTCAGAGGTAAGGTCATCGGATGTAGCCAATTCTTCATGTACTTAAGTCAAGCGTTCATGCAACTCTTAGCAGCTGCACTTTATGTCTACATTTCACCACAAGTGCCTTTCATATTGCTGGGCATTGGCGCAATTCCACTATCAATTGTTGCATTTCTGAAAATCTTTGAAAACAGCGCCAAAGAAGTTTGAAACCCAAGATAGATATTTAGGTCTGCAGACAGTATTGAAAGAAAAGGTTGACCCATATGGACTTTGTTCCGATTCAACAGGTTCTAGGCGGGGGATTTGAAGACCAGAAAATTGCCGTCAGAGGGTGGATCTACCGCAAGAGAGAGGGAAAACAGACAATATTCTTACTGATACGTGACTCAACTGGAATCATCCAATGTCCAGTTAAGAAAGAAAGCCCAGCTTGGGATGAAGCCGGAAAAGTCACGATTGAATCTTCACTGGCACTTGAAGGGACGGTTAAGAAAGATGTGCGTGCTCCAGGCGGATATGAAGTCGTCACAGAAAAAGTATCGATAATAGGCCTCGCCGACCTCTTCCCGATAACAAAAGACAAAAGTGAAGAATTTTTGCGTGATGTTCGCCACTTGTGGCTTCGAAGCCGCAAAATGAACCTAGTGATGAAAGTGCGAAGCGAGGTGCAAAGGTTCACGCATGAATTCTTCAGGAACCAGAAATTCACCGAAGTTTCTCCACCAATGTTCGTAACGAGCGCTGTCGAGGGGGGCTCAACGCTCTTTGGCCTGAAGTATTTTGACCAAAGCATGTACCTAACCCAAAGCGCCCAGCTATACCTTGAGATTCTAATCTACTCGTTGGAAAAAGTCTATTGCATCGCTCCGTCTTTCAGAGCCGAAAAAAGCCGAACCATCAGACATCTGACCGAATACTGGCATATCGAAGCCGAACAAGCATTCGCAGACATGAATGACTTAACACGTCTGGAAGAGGAGCTCTTGGCTTACATATGCCGGCGAACTATTGAGACCTGCAAACCGGAGTTTGAAGAATTGGGTGCAGACCTTTCAAAACTCGCTTCAGTAAGGACGCCCTTCTCCAAAATAACCTATGCAGATGCAATCGAAAAGCTGCACACAAAGAACTTTAAGACAAAATGGGGTGACGATCTTGGATACGAAGAAGAGAAGGCCCTGGCAGATGACTTCGGCAAACCGTTTTTCATATATGACTATCCTAAACAGATCAAAGCCTTCTACTGCAAAGCCTACAGGAACAAGCCGGAGCTAGCCATGTCAACTGACATGCTTGTTCCAAGAATAGGGGAAATATCCACTGGCGGCGCAAGAGAAGACGACAAGGAAATACTCGTTGCAAGACTTAAAGAACTCGGACAGAAGGAAGAAGATTATGACTGGTACATTGATCTCCGACGCTACGGAACTGTTCCACACGTCGGCTTCGGAATGGGCTTGGAAAGATTGCTCACATGGATGCTTGACTTGGAGAACATAATAGACGCCATACCGTTCCCAAGGACAATCAGAAGATTCTACCCGTAAGAAGGCACATCAGGCGCAGTTGACAAATTGACTTCCGCCTAAACTCGCTATTGCACTGAGATACTGCTACAAATGGAAAGGGAGATGAGGTCAATGTTACTTCTTTTCGAGCTGTCTCCTCAGTTCTTCGTATGTTGCCTTGATCTCGTCTACTGAAGCTTCGTCTTCCAAAGTTGAGACGTCGCCTAAGGGTGCGCCGGCTAGCACCGCCTTCAAGAGCCTTCTCATGATTTTTCCACTGCGTGTCTTAGGAAGCCTGTTGACGATTACGATTGCATCCGGTGTTGCGATGGGGCCTATTGTGTTTCTTATGTGTTTCACAAGGTCAGCGCGCAGTTCGTCTGACGGTGAGAAGCCGCTTCGTAAAGTGACAAAAGCCACGGGGACTTCGCCCTTGAGCGCGTCTTCTTTACCCATAACTGCAGCCTCTGAAACAGCTGGGTGTGACACAAGTGCACTCTCAAGCTCCACAGTGCCTATTCTGTGTCCGGCCACCTTCAATACTTCATCAGCTCTTCCGAGCAACCAGAAGTAACCATCCGGATCCTTCACTGCATAATCGCCAGTGTAGTAGATGTTGGGCCATCTTCCGAAGTATGTTTGCCGGTACCTATCAGGGTCTTTCCATATCGTCTCCAGCATCCCGGGCCACGGCGTCCTAATCACTAGGAAGCCCTTTACACCTGTGGGTGTCGGCTGTCCTTTTTCATCATAGACTTCTGCGAGAATGCTTGGCAATGGATTTGTTGCTGATCCTGGCTTCAACGGCACAAGCTCTATGCCTGGTAGGGGAGCTATCATGAACCCGCCTGTTTCAGTCTGCCACCAAGTGTCTATGACCGGCAGTTTCTCTTTGCCTACAACGCGATAGTACCATCTCCAAGCCTCAGGATTTATTGGTTCACCGACTGTTCCCAAGAGTCTGAGCGTGCTCAGATCATGCCTGGTTACCCATTGTTCGCCGAACTTCATGAACATCCTGATCGCCGTCGGCGTAGTGTACAGTATCGTTACCCCGTGTCTTTCAATCATGTTCCACCAGCGATCTTGGGCTGGATAGTCTGGCGTCCCTTCAAAAATAAATGAAGTTATTCCGAGAGCCAGCGGAGCGTAAACGTTGTAGGTGTGACCCGTGATCCAGCCTATGTCCGCTGTGCACCACCAGATGTCCTTTTCATCTGGGTTGAAACCCCACTTGAGTGTCCAGTACGCCCACACTAGGTAGCCGCCCGTTCCATGCTGAACCCCTTTGGGTTTACCTGTAGTTCCAGAAGTGTACAGTATGAACAGAGGTTCAGTAGATTCCATCGGCTCGGGTGCAACATAGGCGTTTGGTTCCACTTTGTCCATCGCTTCATTGTACCAGACATCGCGTCCTTCTTTCATCGGAACTTCCTGTCCAGTTCTTTTGATTACTATCATTTTCTCAACGTTCGGCGTGCTCTGCAGTGCTCGGTCAGCGGTGTCTTTTAGTGTCACCGTTTTTCCACGTCGGAAGGCGCCGTCTGCGGTTACAAGCATCTTTGCTCCTGAGTCGTTGATCCTATCTGCGAGAGCCTCTGCGCTGAAGCCCGAAAAGACTACTGTGTGAACCGCACCTAATCGTGCACATGCAAGCAGCGTGATTGGAAGCTCCGGAATCATCGGCAGATAGACAGCCACTCTGTCGCCCTTCTTAAGTCCTAGATCTTTCATGATTTTTGCGAGTTTGTTTACCTCGCGGTAAAGTTGATAGAACGTACAGGTTCTCACTTCTCCGTCCTCCCCTTCCCAAATATAGGCTAGCATATTCTTTCTGGACGTTTTCAGGTGCCTGTCAAGTGCGTTGTAGCATATGTTCAGAATGCCGCCAGGAAACCATTTGTAGAAGGGTCGGTTGGAATCGTCCAGAACTTTGTCCCATGTTCTGAACCAATCGATGGCTTCTGCTTTTTCAGCCCAAAATTCTTGTGGGTTCTTTATTGATTTCTCCCATTCTTCTTTCAACCTATTTGTGGGGTATACTCTGTCATTGAATGGCAAACTAGCTTCTGACATCTTCTAGCCTTCCGTGAGTTTGTGGAGAAACGTTCTTTCAGAAATATAAACGTTTTTGGTTGAAAATAAAAAGGGCGAAGGCTTCTATTTGCTCATAGGGCCTATGGGCAGGAAAGCTTTTCCATGAGCCTCGTTCAACACTTCAGCCAAGCCTAAGTAGACCGCGCTAAGTCCGCATATGACCCCTTCGCCACCAGCTATTTTGAGCAGCGTTGCATTTCCAGACAATTCCGAGGCAGTGAGAAGGAAGAACAGAATTGCCAAGCTCATAAAAACGAATTGTATAACCCTGTTTGCCTTTAATGTTCCAAAAAACATTACGAAGGTGAATAAGCCCCACATGAAGAAGTAGGCAGCCATGGCATTTGAATCAATGAATGAGTTCGAAACCCCTGAAACTAGCCTGGGCAGCAATATCAAGCCGACGAGGGACCACCAGAAGAAACCATAAGAGGAAAATGCAACGGTGCCGAAGGTGTTGCCCTTCTTAAACTCCATCGCGCCTGCTATGATTTGAGCTAATCCACCATATGCCAAACCCATTGCCAAGATCATGCTAGTAGAAGAGTATAGCCCAGCGTTGCTGAGATTCAACAGAACGGTTGTCAGTCCGAAGGCTAACAGTCCCAGTGGTGCAGGATTTGCCAGTTTTTCGCTCATTCCTTTTCAGCCCTTCAATTTCTATTGTTAGAAGCTTTTTTCACATTGCTTCAAATTTAAGTCTTTCTAAACTTGTTTCTTGTGTTTTCTGCTTGTTATCCACTTTGCAGTCTCCAGTGAACCGAAAGTTATTGCCATGAACAGTATTGCAAAGGCCCAGTCGAGTGGTTCAGGTGCTGATACACTAAAGGCAGAGTTTAGACCTGGCGTGTAGAGCACAATAAGCTGGAGGAAGAACGACGAAAGCACAGCGTACCACAGGAATTTATTTTTGAACACGCCGACTTTCCACACTGGATATTTCAGTGACCGGGCGGATATGGCATTAGCGAGCTCCATGATAATCATGGCGGTCAGCAGCTGAGTTCGAGCTTCCGTTAGTTGGGTCGAGCTTTCCCACGGCCGATAGAAGAAGTATCCAAACAGAAGCAGAGCTGTCATCAATATTGGCACTAGGGACAGATAGAGTTTGACGTCGCGTGTGAAGATGCTTTCGTTTGGATCGCGCGGTTTTCTCTCCATTATGTCAGGGTCGCCTGGGTCAATGCCAAGCGCGATTGCTGGCAAGCCATCAGTGGTCAGGTTAACCCAAAGCAGTTGTGCTGCAGTCAAGGCAATCGTTGCGCTACCGATCACTTCGGCAGGCGCGCCTGGTGCATATATTTTTGCCAGGTACGGAACAGAAACCACGGCTATGAACATGACCAAGATTTCCATTATGTTGCATCGCATGAGATACGTGAGGTATTTTTTGATGTTGTCGTATATTTCTCGCCCTTCCCTAGCAGCCTTGACAATGGAGGCAAAGTTGTCATCTGTCAAGACTATGTCCGAAGCTTCTTTGGCCACCTCAGTACCCGTCACGCCCATGGAAATGCCTATGTCAGACATCCTGAGCGCTGGAGAATCATTAACACCGTCACCAGTCATAGCCACGATATGACCTTTGGCCTTCCACGCCTCGATTATCCTCACCTTATGTTCAGGGGAAACGCGCGCATATATCACAACTCTTTCAACCATATCATTGAATTGTTCATCACCAAGCTTCTCCAGCTCCGCGCCTGTCAACACTTTTCCTTGCTCTTCGTTTTCACCAAGCAAGTTGAGCTCTTTGGCCACTGCTACAGCTGTAAGTCTGTGATCACCTGTCACCATTACAACGTTTATCCCGGCTTTCTTGCAGGTTTGTATGGCATCTTTGACTTCTTCACGTGGCGGATCAATCATGCCCACAATACCGACGAAGATAAAATCTTTCTCAATCTTCTCGTCATAGGCGTTCACTGATTCGGGCAGCTCCCTGAAGGCAAAGCCCAAGTTCCTCAAAGCTTGTCTCGCCATGGCTTCATTCACTGAAAGAATCCTTGCACGATCGCTTTCAATCAGTTTGGAGATTTTGCCGTTTGCTAAAACTTTTGTGCATTTATTAAGAACTATTTCGGGGGCTCCTTTCATGTAGGCCATTCTCTTTTTGCTGGAAACGATGTGCACAGTTGTCATGCGCTTTGTTTCTGAAGAGAACGGGAGCTCGCCTATACGGGGTTGTTCCTGTTCCAGTTCTTCCTTCCATAAACCGGCTTTTGCTGCTACGACGATTAGCGCCCCTTCCGTAGGATCTCCTTTAATAGCCCATTTCTCTGACGCAGTGTCTTTTTCCAGTTTGGCGTCATTGCATAGTGTTGCAGCAATCAAGAGTGTGCGGAGCTCGTATTTCGGCTCTACTTTCGTGTCCTCAGTCGAAAATTCTCCTTCGGGTTCGTAGCCAACTCCTGAAACTTTGACGAATTCATCATCGACATAAATTCTCTGCACTGTCATTTCGCCTTTCGTCATAGTTCCAGTCTTGTCAGAACATATGACGCTCGTGCAGCCCAAAGTTTCGACGGCGGGCAGTTTCTTAACTATTGTGTTCACCTTTGCCATTCTGTACATACCCACGGCAAGTGTGCCAGTTACTATTGCCGGTAACGCTTCAGGAACGGCTGCCACAGCTAAGCTGACGCCCCACAATAACATGTCAATTATGCTGCGTCCTTGGACGATGCCTATTGCACCCACCCCAACACAAATTGTAACACATAATATGCCGATCAACTTGCCGATAGACTGTGTCCTCTTCTCAAGTGGTGTTTCCTCTTTCTTGGTCATCTGCACCATTCGGGCAATTTTTCCAAACTCTGTATTCATTCCTGTTGTTGTGGCAACTGCCTTGCCTCGACCGTAAACGACAACGGTTCCAGTAAAGGCCATGTTCCGGCGATCATTAAGCGGAAGCGCCTCGGCACAAGCATCAACATTTTTGTTTACAGGAGATGATTCTCCCGTTAGCGAAGCTTCATCCACTTTCAAATTGACAGACTCGATAAGTCGGGCGTCAGCTGGAACCCTATCCCCTGTGAACAAGAGAATTACATCCCCTGGAACAATTTCACTCGCAGGAACCTTCACTTCTTTCTTATCGCGCAATACTATTGCGGTTGGTGCCGTCATCTTCTCTAAAGCTTCAACTGCTTTCTCCGAACGGAATTCTTCCACAAATCCCAATATCGCGGTTGCCAAAACTATGGCAATTATGATTATGGCATCTACGATTGCCTCAACAGCTATCGAAAGAGCTGTGGCAATCAGCAAAATGATGATCAGTATATTTGTAAATTGTTTTAAAAACATCTTGATGGGAGAAGCCCTTTTTTCTTTCTGCAGTTCGTTCAGACCATACTCGGCCAACCGTTTCTGCACTTCTGCCTGACTCAAACCATGTTCAGTAGAGTTCAATTCCTTCAATGTTTCTTCAGGACTCATTGCGTGCCAAGATTTAGACACCAACTCAACTCCTTCCTAGCTAATGTGGAGCGTATGACGTTGAAGTAGGAGCGCGCGCTCTGATAAGGACTATCGTCTCAAAAAACGGAAGATCTTGCTTCGCAATGATGTTTGCCCCCAAACCTTTCTCCTCGAAGCCCTGCAAAGTCTCCTCGACATTAGAAAGCGTTGATTGCAACAGCAGGATTTCTCCAGTGGGCTTCAGATATTCTGGGGCTTCACGAATGAACTTGTCAATTACCTCTTTTCCTGAATCACCACCAGCCCAAGCCCACCCCACCCAAGAGTTTTTTTCACTCTCTTCTGATGGAAGGTACGGAGCGTTGAAAAGGATCAGATCGAATTCTTTTCTGATTCTAAGCGGGGAAAACAGATCCCCTTGAACAAAAAACACGCGATCGGCAACACCATTGATTTCCGCGTTTTTTCTTGCGCACATGACAGCATAAGGATTTACATCAATCGCAACCACTCTGCTTGCCTTCTTGGCCGCAATTACGCCCAAGATCCCACAACCAGTACCCACGTCAATAACCTTACCGCCATCTCTGATTGCCAAGTTTTCAGCAAAGAAAAAGGAGTCCTCGGCCGGCTCGTATACGTTTTCCAAGACATTGAACACGCAGTCAGCAAAGAACACCTTTTTACTTGGTGATGACATTGGCTAATGCTCCGATGTCTTCTGGTGTGAGTTCTCTCACTCGACGGTCACCTAGAGGAAGGGAATCAGCAATTTGGATTGCGTCTTTTTTTGCACTCCATGCTTCCTTTAGGTATGCCAGAGCTGCGTTTCTAACCGTCCTATTGCGCCTCGTAAAGAGAACTTGAAGGAAGCGTTGGAATGACACCTCACTCCTTAACTCAAACGATGGTGACCTCTTTGGCTTCAAGCGTGTTATGATTGAATCTATTTTTGGTTGCGGATAAAACATGGACTTAGGAATCTCGTCCAAAAGCTCAACCTGTGCATGAAAGTACGTGAAAACTGTCAACCATCCGTAGTCTTCACTTCCAACAGGAGCTACAAGTCGATCCGCAAATTCCTTTTGAAAGACCAAGACTGCGCAGTCGAAGCCCCTTTTGAAGAGCCATACAAGTAAACGGGAGGAGATTTGATAAGGCGGAATTGAAACAATTTTATTAAATGAGGGGACACCGACCTTGAGAATGCTGCCTTCAATTATCTTCACGTTGGATGCCCCCCTAAGCTGTTCACGCAAAATGTCGGCAAGCCGCGCGTCAACTTCGACAGCAAGGACCATCTTGCATTTTTCCCTCAAGAAACGAGTCAAAAAACCCAGCCCAGCACCGATCTCCAACACAGTATCATCACAATTCAGTAAAGCATAGTCAACCATTTTTTGAAAAAACCGTGATTCAATCATGAAGTTCTGGCCTAAACTCCTCTTCGGCATAATTCGATGCCTTCGAAGCAAAGACTTCGTATCTTCCAATAGACTCATTCTACCCCGTTAAACGATTGATTGAGCTATTGTGTCCTCGTAAATAATCTATACTTGCTGTCGCCGCCCAACTCTTCCATGACTCTCTTTGTAATCAGTTTAACCGGATTAGGTAATTCTGTGCGTTTCTGCAAGTCTTCAAAACTCGCAAAAGGTTTCTTCTCTCGTTCATTTATGACTTGCCACATGTATTTCTTGCCTATTCCTGGAACCAGTTCCAATGCATGCATTCTCGGTGTAACTGCCCTTGCGGTGTTGAAGAATTCGACGAACCGTTTTTCACGGTTCAGCACGATCTTGTTGATCACTGTTGGAAGCTCTGTCTTTGCGGCTGCAGTTAGCTCGTCGTAGCCTATTCGACCGATGATGTACGTTATTTCTTCCCGAGCCTCTTTTCCAACGAAAACACGATCATGAGGCCTGAGTATCACGCCTTCTTTGGCCAATGCTTCTAGGAGTGTGAAGAATCCTTCACCTACCAATTGAACCAAAGCTCCCGCTCGATAGCCAGCTCGTCCTGAAACATGCACTCCAGGGCGGCCGTGCGGCAGAAAGTCCAAGATATAAGCGTACTCTTCGTACCGCTTCTCCATCATTGTCATTATTTCCTCTATTTAGTCTCTTATTACTTAAAATAGTTAGTATCGACCAGCCTATTTCAATTTTCGATGTTCATCTAGCAGGTTCACTATAGCTTCTAGTTTCGATGTTTCAATGATTTTGCGTCCGCCAGCCAGAAACACTCTCAACTCTTCAACACTTTTCGGCATGCAGTTGACTATTTGCACTGCCTCTATCTCGTCCAGACCATAGTCTGCCACGAGTTTTCCAACCAGTTTTTCGGCAGATTCAGCGTCGGTCTTCGAAAACTTTGAGACATAATCGAACGTACGGCGCTGTAGCTGATCAAGGTTTTCTTCACCTATAGACTCCAGCAAGTTCTTAACCTGCGGGAGGCTCAGTTTCTTTTCTGTCATGCTCTTTTCCGACATTCTAATCACTCTTGCAAGGTTCCAAATGTTCAGGTCTGACGATGATCTC
This sequence comes from Bathyarchaeia archaeon, assembly GCA_049516875.1. Taxonomy (GTDB): domain Archaea; phylum Thermoproteota; class Bathyarchaeia; order Bathyarchaeales; family Bathycorpusculaceae; genus JBEKCD01. The sequence goes on from JBEKSS010000003.1 coordinate 69,283, forward strand.
CCTAATAGCGTCTCCCTGTGAAACACTCACCACGTAACTCCGTCCCCGCTTGTTGAGTATCGTACCGACTCTGCCGTGGTAGCGCCTGTGAGGCATTCCCTTGTGAACACTCGAGTCTATCTTGATAACAACGCTGGTTCCAGGCTGATACTCATGAAGCAACTTGCTCAGCCTCAGTTTGCCGTGCTCTCTAGGTTCCTTTGTCAAAAGACGACGTGCTCCAGAACGATAACCCTTCGATCCCCTCATTCTCATAACTCTCCTAATCGTCCATAACTATGTTCAGAACATCAAGTTCCATCGGCTTCGCTTTATTCTTGAGAATTTCTGAAACGCTGGGAACTGTTCTTCCTTCATCCCCAGTAACCAGTTCTTTAACGTAGAGCCCTCCTTGACATCGTAATCTCATTTCAGCCTTTCTAGGTGACAATTTCTTAACGTCCACGTCATATATGTACCTTTCCCGCGTCAGATCAGCGCGTCTGTGCAAAACGCGAACAGGGGTCTTCTGCTCAATCATGACATTTGTCAGGCTCTTTTCCAAGAAGTGCATATCTTTGGTCGTGATCTTGTTTTCAAATTCGATGAACATACGATATTCTTTCTGCTTGGATTCGCCTCCCTTTAGTTTTCTGACGACATCTCTGTTTGCAAATCTCAGACCTACAACCTCAACCTTGTTCACCCCGTACACATTCACCGCATCTTCAGCTTTCTTAAGGTCTAAGAAACGCTTTTTCGGAGTCGCGATTTCAATCACAAAAGGTCTGCCATTGCCCAGCATGCGGGCGTCGATATCTTCTCTTCCAGAGGCGTGAAATGAGGCACTTGCACCACTTGTTGCTTCCAACAAGGGCTTCTCAACTATTTCCTGCACCGACTCCGGATACATTTTTCCAGTCCAGTTACATTTAATGCAACCTTTTCCCCAGCATTCCGAACAGAACCATTTTGATTGCGGAATGCTTCTGACAAGTTTTTTGTATCGGCCAGCTATGAAAAGAGGATTGACTTGAAGTCTCACAAGACCAGAGAACGGCTCAACGAGCACGACAATCTCTGGCTTCTTGAAGTCTACGTCCTTCCCGCTTCGCTCTGCAATTCTTCTACCGACCGTTCTCGCGAACTCTTTGCGGAGGCTCTCACCGTGACTCACGCCAAACTCTGCCCTAAACTCGTCTTCTCGTTCAGCAAATATCAAGGACAACTCTATGCCCGCCAAGAAACTGCTGTACTCATACTCCACTAGAAGACCAAGAGCTTTTTCCGCCAAATCATTACAAATTTCAAGTTTGCCCTCACACAAGAAGCATTTTTCTAGAATATCTTTAGTCTCAATGCATTCTCCCATTCTGCTAATTATCTCTGTTGCGATTTTGGAAAAACCGTTGGTCGCCAAGACCCTGAGAATCTTTAACCCTTGTTTGCTTTCTGAAAGCGCCAACGCATGAGCTTCGAACGTCAAGGCCAGTTTTATTGCCTTTCCTCTTTCATCGTTCTCAACGCCGTGGCCTAAAAGGGCAAATTGCCTTCCCAAACAATGGTCACATAAGGGATATTTCTCAAGCATCCTCTGAGCTTCTTGCAGAATGCTCATTCAACATGCCTTCCAGAGCCCGACCTTGCCTACTTGAGATCAACCGGCAACCCCTTTCCGAAGAAAGGAAGTTTCTTTTGTCTACGCATCGTCTTCAACATACGCCGCATCATTACGTACTGTTTCAGAAGTTCCTTCACTTCTTTCTCACTGGTACCTGAACCCCTGGCTACACGTTTCATCCTTGAAGCGTTGAAGATTTTCGGGTTGTCCTTCTCGGCGGGCGTCATAGACTGAATCATCACGCGCCACTTTTCCAGACGCCCTTCAGCAGTGTTCAGCATCTCATCCGGGATTTTGTAAGACATTCCCGGAATCAGATTCATGAGTTTCTTAAAGGTGCCCATTCCCTTCATAGCTTCGAACTGCTCATACATGTCTGTTAAAGTGAACTTGCCGCTCAAGATAGCCTTGGCCTTCTTTTCTGGAACTGTTATTTCTGCCTCACGCACTTTGTCAAGGAGTGTTTCCAAGTCACCCATTCCAAGCAGACGGCCAACGAAACGTGAAGGAACGAACGCTTCGACATCCTCTGTTTTTTCTCCGGTACCGATGAACTTTATAGGTGCACCCGTTGCCGCCACTGCAGATAGAGCACCGCCTCCCCTTGCAGACCCATCGAGTTTCGTGACAAGTATTGAACCTATAGGTGTTGCTTCATTGAAGGCTTTTGCCTGAACCAACGCTTGCTGGCCTATTGTCCCATCGATAACAAGCATAACTTCATCAGGCTTGATGCTTCTTTCGAGCATCTTCATTTCTTTGATGAGTTCTTGTTCCTCTTTATGACGGCCGGAAGTGTCGACGATGACCACGTCCTTCTCGCTAAACTGGTTCAAGCCTTCGGTAACGACTTTAATGGGATCCTTTGTCTTCAAGTTACCATACAATGGCACGTTGATTCTGCTTACTAGCTGCTGAAGCTGAGCGTAAGCGCCGGGTCGAAAAGTGTCCGCACAGATTACAGCGGGCTTTAAGCCTCTCTTCTGAAAATATCTTGCAAGTTTGGCTGCAGCAGTTGTCTTTCCAGAACCTTGGATGCCAACAAGCATTATTATTCTTCTTTTTCCCGGCTCCATTTTTATTGGTGTAGGCTTGTCTCCTAGGAAACGCGTCAACTCTTCATAGACTACTTTTATAACGTGCTCGCGTCTGGAAATGCCAGGCGGAACTTTTTCCTTTAGCGCCCTTTCTTCTATTCTTTTGGAAATGTCGAGTACAAGTTTGACGTTAACATCTGCTTGAAGCAGAGCCTTTTGTACATCATGCACAAGCTCCTTGACTGTGGCCTCGTCTACAACGGAAGCCCTGAAAACCTTTCTTAATGCTTCGTAAAGTGACGAACCCAGGTGATCAAGAGACATGTTTTTCTCCAGATTTACAACGCTTCATGCCATTAATAGCTATTCCGTTCTTCAAGCCCTGCTTCCACAAGCTTTTTACATTTCACACATCTTCTAGAGGGTTTGAGGGTTGAATTTGAGTGAAGAAGTCAAGATTGTCGAGAAGAAGAAGATACCGACAGGGGCCACGTTGCTTTTTGCTTTTCCAGATGTTGGACTAGTCGGAGTGATAGCTGCTTCACATTTAATTGACGAGCTAGGCTTGACTGAAGTAGCCTACTTGGATTCGAATCTGCTGCCACCGCTCATCGTACTGCACGAAGGCCTGCCGCACTCTTCAATAAGGATTTTCGCAGGCCAGGACACTCTCTTGGCGGTCTCAGAAGTACCGATACCCACTGACGTGATCTATCCGATAATGGATGCTTTGATTAACTGGGGAAAAAGCAAGAACGTTAAAATGATGATTTCGCTCAGCGGAATACCCATCCAAGACAGGCAAGATGTTACAGAACTAAAATCGTTCGCCGCCGCATCAAACGCCGAGGCACTGAAGACAGCTCAAGAGAAGGGCCTAGAGATTCTAACAGAAGGATACATGGTCGGCCCTCAAGCAGTTGTGCTTCAACGCGCTGCAGAAGCGGGGTCACCTGCCCTAACACTGCTTGCACAGTGTTTCTACAACTATCCAGACCCAGAGGCGGCTGCAGAAGTTCTGAAGGAGCTAGCAAAGATAACGGGATTGAAAGTGAACGTTGCAAAATTGTTGGAGAAAGGCGAGGAAATCCGATTAAGAGCAAGGGACGTGATGAAGCGAACTCAACAAGAGATGTCGAAGATGAAGAAAAGCCAAGAATACGACATCCCGATGTACGTCTCATAAGGAGCATAGAAAGATGTCGATTAGAAAGAGACAGTCAATCTCTGACATAATAGATGAGTACTTTGAAGATATGGAAAAATGGGCTGAGCAGGTCAGAGAAACTTTGAGTGAAAGACCATGCTGGGATCTGAAGACTTGTGCAATAGAGCCTTTGCGAGAGATAACGGTCACGCCCACAGAGGTGATAGTCACAGTTGACTTGCCATACGCAAAGAAAGAGACCGTCCAAGTTAAAGTAGTGAATGCCACCTCTCTTGAGATATTCGCCGAAATGAAAAAGAAAATACGTCTCACCGAACTTGGCGTAACACACAGGAAAGGCGTGATTCAGAGATTTCATGGCTGGATCCGCATTCCAGTGACAGTTAACATTGACAAAATGAGGGTTCAAAACAAAAAGGGAATTTTAGAAATAAAGTTACCCCGCAAACGCTAACATGTGACCCATGCAAGAAGGATACAGAAGCCTCAGCACCTAAATATCGTCACAAATCAGACGGCTCTTCATGCATCATCGGCCCCAAAGTATGCAATGTAGGACGATGAGATAAACCTTGACGAAAGTCTTTTAACAACAAAACGTGATACGACTTAACAGTTTGGTGGGTGCAAAATCTGACGGGCGAAAGAGCAATTCACGTCGTGATTTTCCTTCTTGTGCTAATAGGCTTATGTGGAATAAGTGGCTGGATAATCTACGCCTCTGCGCCGAACGATTTGTTGAGAATTGCAGGAATTGCTTTGGGTTGGGGAATTATCCTATTGGCTCTCTACGCTGGATTTAGAGCGCTTAATTGGAAATGGTGGGAATAAACGCCATCTTTAGAGAGCCAGAACGATTGCATGTAACTCAGGCTATACTCTTTCACTCTATTTTGTTCTCATGATCTTCATTTTTCCGAGTATCCGCCAATATTCAATTTCTGTGCCAGGCGCAATCTTTGCTTTCAACTCCTCTTCTTGCGGATAAGGAGCATCAAAGTACTCGTAAGTCTCCAGGTCCATGATTTGAACGCCCGTAGGGTTGACCGCAAACACCTGTCCCATACGCTTGTCAATGATGGGAACTTCTGCACCAAGATCAACAGGCTTCACAAAGCTTCTCTTAACCCCGTCCCAAACGCCTACAGCCGTTATTCTAGCTTTGGCTGAACCGTGCTTTCCTGGCTTCGACTTGTCTATCTCAACTATATGACATGGTTCGCCGTCGATTACCATGTATCCGCCGACTCTCAACTCGCCAACGTGAACTGGTTTGGTCATGTGCAAGCCAACCTGCAACTGATTACTTACAGAGCCATTTTGAGCTACACGCATATATAGATTAAGGTGTCGGTAGTAGGTTGAGGGTGGACTGACGTGTTCAAAAGCGTAGGCTTGGTCGCGCGCTACGACAGAAAGAACTCTGTGAAACTAGCAGGTGACCTAGCCGAGCATCTGAAAGCAAGAGGATTGGAGGTATATGTGGAAGACACGTTAGCTGAAAAAATGAACACGAAACAAGAAATTATGCCTATAGAAAACATGAAGACTGATTTTATAATCACGATTGGCGGTGATGGAACTATTCTCAGGGCTTGCATTTCACTTCCGAAGCCAGAGCCGCCAATACTCGCAGTAAACATGGGCGTGAGAGGCTTTCTCACAGAAGTTAGTCCAAAACAAGCTATTGTGGCTGTGGACAAGTGTCTAGCCGGTGAATTCAAGATTGAAAAGTGCATGAAGCTTGCGATAACTGCAGACGGCGCAAAGTTTCCAGAGGCACTAAATGAAGTTGTTATCTCAGCTGATGAACCGGCAAAACTGCTCTACACCCGCATCCTGAGGGACAAAGAGCCAATCATAAACTGCCAATCAGACGGATTAATGGTGGCCACACAGACCGGCTCCACTGGCTATTCTCTCTCAGCCGGAGGACCTGTCCTGGACCCCAGCGTAGATGCCTTTGTCCTCACGCCCATTTGTCCATTAAGTGTTTTTCATCCAATTGTTTTTCCAGCCGATTCAGCCCTGACAATCGAGGTCAACAGACCGAGGAGGACCCACATATTGATTGATGGACACAGCTGTCAGCTCGTAAACTGTAGACACCCGGGTTTGACCGTCACGCGTTCCAAGAACGAGACATCCTTTATAAGATTTAGAGAGAACTTCTACCACCGTTTAAGAAGCAGGCTGCTTTTCAGGGGAATGAAGTGAAAGACCCGCGGGAAAAAACAGGCAAAAGAGCAATAGTCATAGACACGTCTGCTCTCATTGCTGGTTTTGACCCGTTCGCAATCAACGAAGAACAATACACTGCGCCCAAGGTCAGAGAGGAGATAACAGAAGATACGATGTCCTGGGTTAGATTCAAAACAGCCATAGATAACGGAAAAGTGAAAATCAAAACCCCAGAAGAAGCCTTCGTAGAGAAGGCTAAAGCATTCGCCTCCGTTGTTGGAAACTCTTTTTTCCTCTCAGAGACAGACCTCCAAGTCCTGGCATTAGCTCTGGAACTCAAGACAGATGGCTATTCTCCGCTGATTGCTACAGACGATTATTCAATACAGAATGTTGCAAGCGAAATGAACATCGATTTTGCTCCATTGTCCACCTTTGGAATTCGTCGCCGACTGCAATGGATACGGTACTGCCCAGCGTGCCACAAGAAATATCCGCCAAACTACAAGTCTATCAGATGCGAAGTCTGCGGAACAAGAGTGAAGAGAAAACCATTGAAAAAGAACGGTGAGAACCACTAGATACTACAAAACTATAAAGCAAAGGCCAGAGCCTTATTAACCAAATCAAACACGGGGCAGAACGTATGAGTTCATTTGAGAAGAAGGCTGTCTATTTCAGCAAAGCAGGGGAACAAAACACAGATGCCCTGTTAAGATTCGCAAGAGAATACATTGAAGAAGAAGACATAAAAGACGTCATCGTTGCCTCAACGACCGGCAAGACAGGAGCAAAAGCAGCAAAAACATTCAAAGGCCGAAATGTTGTTGTGGTCACACACAACTTTGGTTTCCAAGAACCCGGAAAGACCGAATTGCAGGAAGAGTACAAGAAGAAAATACTGGCCGACGGTGCAAAAATATTCACAGGCGTACACGCACTAAGCAGTGCCGAACGTGCAGTGCGAAAGGATTTTGGCACAATCCAACCTTTGGAGCTAATGGCCAACGTTCTCAGACGCTTGGGAGAAGGAACGAAAGTGTGCATCGAAATCACCATGATGGCCGCGGACGCTGGGCTCATTTCAGCTGACAAAGACGTTGTCGCAATTGCCGGAACAGGAAAAGGAGCAGACACTGCACTTCGCATACATCCTGCAAACGCTGCAAGATTCTTCGACCTGAAAATAAGGGAAGTAATAGCAAAGCCTGCAGACTTCTGAGAGATACGTTTGAGAGGCTGAAGAAAACGTTATGAAGCGGTGTTGTTGAAAACTTCCTCCTTGTAGGCAAGAAACAGGGTTATACTGCGTCGTTGTCGCGTTTGCTGAAGTAGGATATGTCAGTGTGTTCAGTGTACCCGCATTTCTCGAACAATGTTTTTGACGCCTTGTTAGGGCCTTCGATTAAGCTGCAGAAGATTTTGAGGCCATGGTGTCTAAGGGTTTTTTCAGATTCATCAATCAAAGCCTTTGCCACACCGCGATGCCTGTAGTCTGGGTCAACGGCCAGGCGGTTTATCCATCCTTTCCGCATGTCACTGCTTAGAACGACCGTTCCGACGAGGCGACCGTCTTCAAAGGCTCCTAGAAAGAAGTCAGGACTGGCCCTTATCTGCTCTGCAACTGACCTTCTGCTGTCCCTCCCTTTAGGCTTGAAGGGCAGATCAGCTCGAGACCAGAGACTGATGATTCCGTTGTAATCGTCTATTGTCAATCTTCGAATTTGCATTTGAACACGGAGATGTTACTTTTCTTTTTCAACTTCTTTCGTGACGTCTTCAATTATGTCCAGTGCCGAGTCTACAAGATCTCTTGTTATGATAATTGGCGGCGCGATTCTGATGGTTGAGGCTCCGCACGTAATCACATTGATGCCGCGTTTCCATGAGCGCATCATTATCTCGGTGACTTTCTGAGGGGCTGGCTTCTTGCTTTCCTTGTCTTCTACGATTTCCATGCCTATCATCAAACCCTTGCCTCTTACATCGCCGACGATTTCGCTTTGCTCTTTCAGTTCGGCAAGTCTCTTCAGGATATACGAGCCCTGCTTGGTCGCATTCTCAAGAAGCTTCTCTTCCTTCACGACATCTATGACTGCACTCGCGGCCACGCATGACAGTGGGTTACCGCCGAAAGTGCTTGCGTGTGAGCCTGGAACCCAGTCCATGATTTGGGCTTTGGCAATCGTTGCTCCCAAGGGCAGGCCTGATGCTAACGCTTTCGCGGTGCACACGATGTCTGGTTCAACTCCCCAGTGTTCAATGGCAAACCATTTTCCGGTCCTGCCCATGCCTGATTGCACTTCATCGTCAATGAGCAGCAGACCGTACTTGTCGGCGAGCTTCTTTATTCGCTGGAAGTATTCTGGAGGAGGCACGACGTATCCGCCTTCACCTTGAATGGACTCGAAAAGTATGGCGGCGGTGTCTTCAGGAGGAACGTACTTCTGCAGGACATACTCATCGATGAAGTCTACGCACCAGTAGTGACAGTCAGGGTACGTTAGCTTGAAGGGGCAACGGTAACAGTACGCGTAGGGCACGTGGGTCACGCCGGGCATGAGCGGGAAGAAGTAACGCTTCTGAGTGGGCTTACTTGCCGTGAAGGATAACGCTCCTATCGTCCGCCCGTGAAAGGCTCCTGTGAACCCGATGAACAACTGTCTTCGGCTGTGCCACTTCGCAAGCTTTACAGCCGCTTCAACCGCCTCGGCGCCGCTGTTGCCAAAATAGACTTTTTTCTCAGAACCCCCGGGCGTAATTTGAGCCAATTTCTCCGCGAGGTCAACCACCTCTCTGTAGTAAAAGTCTGTGTTCGAATAGTGCAGGAAGCGGTCACACTGATTCTTTATGGCTGCAACGACTTTTGGATGATTGTGGCCCACGCCCATGCACACAAGGCCTGAGTTGAAGTCTATGTACTCGTTTCCGTCAACATCCTTCACGATGCAGCCTTTACCAGATTCAACGACGAGAGGATAAAACCGACCGTAAGAAGGCGAAATGAACTTCTCGTCTTTCCTAACAAGCTCTCTTGCCTTCGGACCTGGGGGAGCAACAACTATCTTGGGGTAATCGGCCATCACGCATCACCAGCTGAGAGCTAAACGATTAGAAAAGAGGTTTTATATAGCTATCGATGCTCCTGCCTTGAAAAAGAAACGTTAAGGGTAAACAGTCAATACTGACTAGTCAGACAGGCCGATTAGCGTCTGCGGAAAAGAGAAGCAGTCTACTGCTTGATTACGGATATTTCGATGGCTGAAACCTTTGACTTCTGCCCCTGCTCTCTGTCGACTTCCTCAGTGGACAGGCTTATGCCTTCCAGTTGCACGCCCTTTGCAAATGAGCGTCTTAGCACTTCAATAGTGTCCACGGCTCTTGGGATTGCGCGCCCTCTGGCTTTGACAACAATCTTGTTTGCGCCAGAGTTGAGGTGCATCATGCAGGCAAGCACGTAGTTCATAACTGGCTTGCTTCCAACGAACACGACGCTCCCACCAACTTGCGAGACGTTCGGTTGAACAGTTCGCGGGGCTCTTTTTGCTCTCTCTTTTCGCTCAGGCTTCTTGGACTTTTCCTCAGTCATTTCAATCTCCTCTTTTTCAGTTGACTATCGGTGGTTCGCATCGTAAGGCAGTCTATGTAATGAACTCTGCCTTATATTTTTCCGTACAGTGCCTGATCAGACACACTGTTTCCGGCAAGTTTGCGGTAATGTTCCCAGTCTTCGCCCAGCCATTTCTGGATCCTTTCAACATCCTCTTCGGACAAACCGCGGAACCTGCCCTGCAGGCCAAAGTATTCCTTGACGGGCTTGCGCTTGGACTTGTCGACGAGGCGGTCGCTTGGAGAGTTGAGCCTGAACTTTCCGTCTTCAATCTCGTAAAGAACCCACATGCCAGTCTGCACTGCAAGGCGGCCCAGTTCTACGGTTTTGCTCGTGTCGTACCGCCATCCAGTTGGACAGGGTGCCAAAAGATGAATGTACTTCGTGCCCTTGATGCCCTTGGCCTTTCTCAGCTTGTTTACAAAGTCCATCGGGTAGGACGTGCAGGCCGTGGCAACGTAGGGTATTCTGTGTGCAGCCATTATCAAGGGCATGTCTTTCTTGCGTTCCCTCTTGCCAGAGGGTGTGGTGGTGGTCCACGCGCCGTACGGTGTTGCCCCGCTTCGTTGCATTCCAGTGTTGCCGTAGGCTTCGTTGTCGTAGCAGACGTATATGAAGTTGGTTTCTCTTTCAGCCGCTCCAGATAGGGCTTGAATTCCTATGTCAACAGTCCCGCCGTCTCCTGCCCAGCCGACGACGGTTATGTCCGCGAGTTTTCTCTGGCGGAGAGCTGCAGTGATTCCTGACGCAGCGGCGCCTGTGGACTCGAACAGTATGTTTTGAACGGGAACAGCGGAAGAAGTGTAGGGGTATGGCCCCTGGATCACGGTTGTGCAGCAGGCGGGTACAACCATGATTATCTTGTTTCCCAACGCTTTGAAAAGCAGCCGAAGGGAAATGGCTGGGCCGCAGCCCGCGCAGGCAGCGTGCCCCTTGAGTAGGTATTCCTCTTTTGGAAGTTCTTTCACGGTCACCATTTTGTTCACTCTCGTAGGTCAACCCACTCGGTCTCTTTTTCCACCTTGCCCTCCTTCATGCATTTCAGCGACTTCTTGGCTACCTTTTCAATTGTTTCAGAGGTCACGTCTCTTCCTCCAAGCCCAGCGATAAAGCCTGCGATCAAGGGCCGGTCTTTCTGGTTGAAGAGGGAGGCTTTGGTTTCTGAGGCTAGAAATCCTTCCATGCCGAAGGAAATGTGGCGGTCTATCGTTGCGAGTATGTGGGTGTTTTCTGCAAGCTTCATTATTTCTTCAACTGGGAAGGGACGGTACACGCGGACTCTCGCTGACCCTACTTTTTGTCCTTCCTTGCGCAGCTTGTCCACGGCAAGTTTGGCTTCGCTTCCCATAGTTCCCATCGTGACCATTATCAGGTCTGCATCCTCGCACTTGTATTTCTCAACGAGCCCTCCGTATTCGGAGCCGAAGCGTTTACCATACTCCTTGTCGATTTGTGGGATGAGTCTCTTCGCGTTATCCATTGCCTCCTGAATCATGTAGCGAAACTCCATGTACCATTCAGGCGAAACCAGGTTTGCGTGGGAGCAAGGACGGTCAATGTCTAAGGTCCAACCAGACTTGTATGCTGGCAGATAGGCATCGATTTTTTCTTGATCAGGAATCTTCGCAGGGGTGTAAGTGTGTGACAGGATGAAGCCTTCAAGGCACACCATCGCAGGGAGAAAAACCCGTTCATCCTCACAGAGTTTGTAGGCTTGAATTATAGTGTCGAAAACCTCTTGGTTGTCAGCGCAGTAGAACTGGATCCATCCAGTGTCCCGCTGGGAAAGCGAATCGCTTAGGTCTGGCCATATGCTCCAGGGCGCTCCCATAGCTCGGTTGACAACGGCCATTACTATCGGCAAGCGTGAGCCAGCCGCCCAGTGCAAGGCTTCATGCATGAGGGCCAAACCGTGCGCGGATGTCGCAGTGAACGTTCTGACCCCGGTAGCGGCGGCACCTATGCAGGCTACCATCGCGCTGTGCTCTGATTCCACGCGGATGAATTCTGCATCCATCTCTCGGTTTTCAACAAACTCGGCGATTTTTTCAACGATGGTTGTCTGAGGAGTAATCGGGTAGGCCGCAACGACTTTCACCCGTGCTGCTCTTGCGGCGTAGCCGGCAATGTGATTTGCCGTGTCAATAATCGTCTGCCCCATCTATTCTTCCTCCCTCTTCATCGTTATTGCCTTGGTCGGACACTCGTTGGCGCATATTCCGCAGCCTTTGCAGTAGTCATAATCTATCTTCGGAGAATCATCTTCCTCTCTTGTTATTGCTGCGTCAGGGCAGTAAACCCAGCACAGAGTGCACCGTGTACATCTAGAGTAGTCAATCTCAGGGCGGAAAGTTCTCCAAGACCCCGTTTTTCCCATGCTTCCAACCGTCGGGAAAGACAGCGGGGTGACCGGAAGCTCTTTACGTTTCTTCGGAACTGCAGTCATCAGGCCTCACCGTCCCACCATTTAGTCAACCGTTCATAGGCCAGCTCCGTTGCTCTAGAGTTCTTCTCGCCAGCACCGCCAGACCACGTTTCCCTTACGGCTTTCAGGACGCTTTCAAGTTTTACCTCGCCGGTGGCCTTGGCGAAGGCTCCCAGAATCGACGTGTTAACGACAGGAAGGCCGGCCACGAGCAGGTTTAGCTCCAATGCGATTCCGGTTGCATCAATTGTTGCCACACGCCAGCCTTTCAACCCAATTTCTTCAGGCTTTTTCTTGGTGTTGATGACGATGATCCCGTCCTTCTTCAAACCTTCTGCAACGTCTACAACCTTGTAAATGTAAGGGTCAAGCACTATGACATAATCGGGAGTGTAAACTTGACTGTGAACGAACATCGGTTCATCGCTTATCCGTGCGAAGGCCTTAACTGGGGCTCCTCGCCGCTCCGCTCCAAAATACGGGAAAGCTTGCACGCATTTGCCTTCAAAGAAAGCAGCATGGGCCAAAACTTCAGCGGCAGTGACGCTTCCCTGTCCACCACGACCGTGGATCCTTATTTCTTTAATCACTGCTTCAACCCTTCTAGTCAGAAATTGAAAATGGAAAACTTCGAACTTATTAGTGTTAGCTCAAACAAACAACAAAAGCAACATCAGAAGCAGCCCACTGGTCCCGAAGACAGGAAGAATCGCCCTTTTAGCTCTTTGAATCACCTTGTCTATCAAAAGGCACAACGCTTCAAGCTGTTTGGCTCCAATAACCTTGACGTTGGGAACCGTTATGCTACGACATGAAACTCCTACCCTTTCCGACCTGGTTAATGCGTTGACCGTTGCCTCTTTGAGGTAGCTGATTAATTTTTCGTTTTCGATAGCCTCGCCGATAGGGTGATAGCCATGCTCGGTCAGTATTAAGGCGCTAACTGCATGTGTGTCAGTTGTGAAGACCTCGCCTTCGTCAATGCCTATAGAAAGCAGTGATGAAAGGATTCGTTCACGCAGTCCAGAAACCATGTTGTTGCCATCGATGACCACGTAGGCAGCCTTCTGCTGGCCGCTTTTGACCACGGTGACAGTGATGCCGCCAGATCCCATCCCGTCTTCAAGGCTGAACTCTTTCGGCAATACAGTGGCAACACCGACTTCAAACGGTGATTGCTTGAGCGACAGCGCTTTGTCCAGACATTTGGTTGCAACGTCTTGGAGCGAAGCCAGAGACCCCTGCATTTCCGCTGTTCCGTCGATACTGTTGTGGGCGTTCACAACTGCGCAGAGATGCAGACCGCGTTTCTCTGCTTCTTCGCGCACAAATCGGCCTAACTCCTGCGGCAAATCCTCGATCGTCTTTGGCGCAAGGGTGAATGATATGAATGCAGATTTTCCGAAAACCTGGCAGCAAGCCGTAGCCAAACCGTTACTAACCGTGACAAATGGAGAAGCATTCTCATCGTGAACTTCCAAATCTCTGAGGCATGCCTCAACGTCAGCGATGACCTTCTTGTTCTGAAGCTGAGAGGCCAAATCGTATTCATGGCCAAACAGTCCGTGAGGGACGCAGACCACGCACTTGAACTCCTTTTCCAAGTCAGCCTTAAGCATGGCGGGCAAGAGGCTGCTTCCAATGTTCTTGAAGGGCCCAGGGTGCACGGAAGGAACAACCACGACCGCCTTTGTTCCTGAAGCACCGAACTTCATCAAAGAAACTTCAACTTCCTGTTCTTCACCCAGCTTTTCAAGAAGTTCTTCAAACGGTGCATTCAGGTTCGACACCCAGTTAAGCATGAAGGCTCTGAAAAGCTCTACGGATCGAAGCCCGACCGCTTGCTTGCCCATCTGGTTTAGAAGAAATAGAAAACTGAGACTCGCAGCAAAACCTATCACGACTGAAGAGATGAAGAACGCAAGCATGTTGACCGAGACAGAATAATCTATTCTTGCCCAGAAAATCAGAAAGGGAACGACGCTTAGAAAGGGTTGAAGAAGAGAGGCTGCGAACAGTCTTTTATGAGTCGTTGAAGAAGCTGCGTTGAAGACTGTGAAACGAAGAATCAGTGTTGCCGAGAATCCTAGGAGACTAAGCCTTATCCACCATTTCAGAACAGATGTTGCTGCACCCACAGCCGCACCTATGAAAATGAAGAACAGCCACACCGCCCAACAGAAAATCGAAAGCGCCATTGTTCTTCTTAAATCAAAGACTGCGTCTCCTTTCAGGACAAGTACGCTGATGATATAATCAGCAACCAGGCTTGTCAAGAAAAGGCCGAGACCCAAGAGAAATCCGTTCTCCAGTCCATTAAGGCTGGGAAAAAGAATCATTGTTGAAAGCACACCGCCTCCAACACAGAAAAGCAAAAGCAACAGCGGCACTTTGTGCGCCGAGGGCAACTTGAACAATGATGAATAACGTTTAACCGCAATATCCATGGACTGTTTCAGCGAATCTTCAGCTGCCACACCGAATTCCTCTACGGAGACCTTCGTAAGAGAATAATCCAAGCATATTAAACTGTCGCGAAATCGAGTTTACAAACCATGGAAGGGAAACACCGCTCAAACGATTGTTGCGCGGGTTAGATGATAGCTTCGACATGAATTTGGCAGAAGGAAGCGGGGTCCAGGGCAATCGGCAATGGTACCGAAACAGCGCATATTTATAGGGGAACTGTTTTATTGTTTAAGCGTCTATTACAGGGTTTTGCGAAAACAATGCCAGAGCAAGACTTGCCCTTAACTATATTCCACATGCTTGAAAAGAACGTAGGGAACCAGATACGCGTGATACTGGATCCATCCTACGGTTTTGAGGGCACGCTAGCTGCCGTCACCCGTGAACCCGCTGGGATATGGCTTTCGGACGCGGAGGCAGTCATCCTGCGCGCAACTATCGCTCAGCCTATACCACAGGTCGCAAGCCGAGAGGAGAGAAGTGAGATATTCGTACACCTTAATTCTGTGCAACGAATAGAAGTCATACACGCGCCTTCCCATCGCTGAGAAGCCTATCTAGAAGAACGCGTGAGCTAAAGCTGCGACGATTATCAATGCGATTGCTAGAATGATTAGGAGTTCTGGTCTAACCTTGACTCCCTCAGTTTCCTCTTCAAAGAACCTGAGCAACCCTGCGCTTGCAGCGGGCATCGGTGATTTTTTCTCCTTTTTCTTCTTGGTGCTCACGAGTAACCCTTCTTGTGTTTGTCATTCAAGTTGTGTTATTTCTCCATTATTAATGTTGCGTCGGTTCAAAGAGTTTTTATTTCTGAAGAGGGAATAATGAGGTGCAAAAAAGGTGTTGGAATGTCGACTCCTAGAGATGAGTACAATCACGTTTTTGACCTCCTGCAACAGCATCACAAGTGGTTTCAAGAGAGCATTCCACTAATAGCAAGCGAGAACATCCCGAGCCCGGCTGTACGCGAAACTATGATAACGGATTTTGGGAACCGCTACGCGGAAGGCTGGCCTGGCGAAAGGGTGTACGCTGGCTGCCGCTTCATTGATCAGGTGGAGTTCAAGTGCATCGAGCTTATGAAGAAGCTTTTCGACGCTGAATTTGTAGACGTCAGGCCCATCTCAGGCGTGGTCGCAAACTTGGCCGTCTACACCGCCTTCACTGAGCCCGGAGACACGCTGTTGGCCTTGTCCATTCCAAGCGGCGGGCACATCACGTCAGGCAAGAAGGAACTGGGAGGTACAGCAGGCGCCGTCAAAGGCTTAGTCGTTGAGTATCTGCCCTTGGACTATAAGGAATTGAACATAGATGTGGACAGGGCTAGGGACAAGATTAAGGAGCTTGCGGCAAAAGGTAAACCGCCGAAGTTCGTGATGTTCGGTGCAAGTGTTTTCCCGTTTCCGCATCCAGTTAAGGAGCTGGTTGAGACCATTCATTCTGTGGGCGCTACAGCGGGCTACGACGCGGCGCATGTGGCGGGGTTGATTGCTGGTGGCACATTCCAAGATCCTCTGAGAGAAGGCGCAGACGTCGTAAGCTTGAGCACACACAAGACATTCTTTGGACCTCAACATGGCGGAATTCTGTCCTGGGAGAGGAACGCCGAGAAAATAAAGAAAGCGACGTTTCCAGGCATGGTGAGCAACCATCATCTTCACGCAGTTGCAGGGCTGACCGTTGCTTGTGCGGAAATGCTTGAATTCGGAAAGAACTACGCAGCTCAGGTAGTCAAGAACGCCAAAGCGCTGGCACAAGCGCTTTACGAAAGAGGCTTCAACGTTTTGGCTGAGCACAAAGGGTTCACGCAGTCACACGTGATTCTGATAGACATAGTGAAACACGGTGACGGCGGCACCATTGAAGAGACTCTGGAGAAGGCGAACATAATCATAAACAGAAACCTGTTGCCATGGGACATTAAAGAAGGAAGGCACTTCATGCACCCTGGCGGCACAAGAATGGGTGCTTCTGAAGTCACAAGGTTGGGAATGAAAGAAAGCGAGATGGCGGAAATAGCAGAGTTCGTCAAACGTGTAATAATCGACAAAGAACCCTTGGAAAAAGTACAGACGGACGTTGCCGCTTTTCGAAAAGACTACCAGAAGGTGCATTACTGCTTCGAGAACGCCACAGAAGCCTACAAGTACATAAAAATCCGTTAAGTTGACGCAACATTTTCGAGCGCGCGCTCGGTGGTTCCTCCAGGGTATATCAGATATTCCAGAGAAAAACATGACGAGAGAACTCGTGAATGGCCAAAGGAAACAACGCCGAGGCGCAGGAAACACAAGATAAAAGTTTTCAACAAATCGTACTGCCGTCTGAAACTAGTAGCTCGATGAGGCTACTGCAAGCCGCTAATTGCACTTTTCGCTCAGACTAGCTTAGAAGCAAGCTCTTACCCGCATCCACCAAGCCAGCCAAAACGACCACCTCTTCGCCCCAGCCTGCCGCACAAGCATAGAAACCCGACCGCCCAGAAAAGGCGTCATAATACTCCAACAACGCAGCAGCTCATAAGCGCCAGCGGTTTGAATCTCAAAAAAAATCACGGATTGAGTACTCAAACACAAGGGCTAGAAACCCAACATCGCATCAACATGCCACAACAACGTTTTGACACTCAAAGAAATCACGGATTGAGTACTCAAACACAAGGACCCCCCAGAAACTTCACAAATCAGCTTTGCGCGCGCCATACAGTTTGATTATCTTTATCTCTTTTCCGTTCCCCTTTACGCATTGGAGGTTGACACTTGCACATCCGTGAATTCCAGGAGATGATGAGGCGCCTATATTTCCACAGAGACTCAGAGCGCGGGATAGCCGGAACGTATGATTGGCTCGTAGATGAAGTCAAGGAGCTAGGCGACGCGTTGAATGCAGCTGACAAAGAAGAACTCCAGAAAGAGTTTGCAGATGTTGTTGCATGGCTGGCTTCTCTCGCAAACATAACTGGGGTGGACCTTGAAAGGGCAACTGTTGCAAAATACAATCAGAAATGCCCGAAGTGTGAACACTCACCGTGCGAGTGCAAGTTCTAGTCCGTGTTCACGAGACGTTTCTGTCCCGCCCCGGTAAGTGCCCAAACGAAGGGTTTTCCGCCTTCACGTCGCACAATCCCCTCTGACTGCAGAAGCTTCAAATGGTGCATGACAACGCCATAGTGCATAGAAGCTCCCTTTGTAATCGTTTTCGCATCACCCGAACCCCTTTCCAGAACATTCAGTATCCTAGTTCGAGCCCTAAGCCCGAGACTAATGTTCCTCAGGTTCGCCAAGTAAGCGTTCGGATGATAAGCTTCCTTCAACATGGATGCTCAGAGATAATGTGCTCTTTTATGTAGAAAAGTCTTGTTAGGCGAAGTCTGTTAGACAGATCTGTTTTGGTTTCTTGCTTTCGAACAGGGCGTTAATCTCCTCTTTCACGAGAGCAATTCTCTGCGTGTAATACTTGGGCAGGTGGTATCTCTCAATCAAGCTCTGTGCCGCTTCCAAGTACTTCTCGATCCCGCCGCGGTAAACGGTCAGAGTCAACTGTCCGCCGCACGATGGGCATTTGCCCCGCAGAGGCAAGCGTCGGAAGTGCCTGTTACATGTTTTGCATCTGAAGCCTTGTGTTGAGAAAGCCCGAAGGTTTCCAGCGATGTCCCGCATGAAGTGCTTGGTGAGGACTTTCAAAGCCACTTTCTTCGCGTCTACGGCCTCAATTTTGTCTGCTAGTTCAAGTTGGCTGTTCAGCTTCTCAACCATCGTTTTGAATTGTTTGTACGCGCTTCTGGGGTTTCCCATGTTAATGTTGGAGACGGGAGTTGTGTAGTTGAAACCCTCAAATTGCGCTTCGGTGCCAAGTCGACACCCGACAAGGTCTACCAGAGAACAGGCTTGTCTAGCCTCAACTCTCTCCCATGTTTTCTCGTAAAACTCGATTGGGTAAGCGCGGGCAACATCAAAGTCGTGCGCTTGTCTCTGCACTTCTCTCGTGTTGACAACCGGAATCAATAGCAACGGAGCGTCCATTATACCGCCTATCTGGGCAGGCAGGTACTCGCGTGAAAAGTTAAGCAGTGTATCCAGCGCGAGCATCAAAGTGTCTTCGTCGCCGTCACAGTCTCTACGTTTCGCCGAATGCCAAACCGGATGGGCATAGCAGACGCTCAGGTTGGTAAAGCCTACAACTCGCCCCAAGATGCCTACGCAAGTGTGAGGGGCCAGGCCGACGATGACGTGCCCCACAAGGTCCTCTTCACGTTTGACGTTGTAGTAAGGTGAGAGCCCATAAACCTTTGTCAGTAGTTCGTCTGTAAAACTTGCGACTCCTACGAAGTATTCTGCACTTTTCACTGGAATAACAACGTCTTGAAGTTTCAACTCGCAAACTTGACCTTCATCAGTCAAGCTTGCGCCATGCATGTCACAAGTGTAGCCCATTTGTCTGAGCATCTCAACCGAGACTCCGATTTCCCCTGGTTTGAAATGCGTTAACGGTGCATTGGTGGCATCGAACCTGATTGTCCCGTCCTTATAAACTGATAGACCGTGTTTTGCACGCAGAACCCCCTTCTCGATTATTTCCGGTGTTTTCGTCTCATTTGTTAAACCCTTGACACCCTTGAGGATCTTCGGCATGGAAACGCCCAAACGATCACAGATGCCCTCAAGCGATTCTTTGAAGTTGACAACCTGCTTCTGAAACTGTTTGGCAGGCACTCTGCACGCTGGACACTCACTTTCCTTCAGGCTCTTTCCACATCTAGGACAGCTTTTTTCAAGAATTGTCTCAGAACCGCAGGCAGGACACTTGATCCTGAAAGTGAAAGTCTTACAGTTAGGACACTTACGTCTGACGACCTCCACGAATATTGGCTCCCGCTTTGCCGCGTAAACTATGTCTCTCTGCGAACCCCCAGCCAAACCCACTGGAAAGAGAACGTGAACGAGCGGTTTCATCTCCCGTCTCTTCGCCTTCTCAGGTCTTCCCATTCTGGCCCCCACGAACGTTGGAGCCTTATCCCTTATTTTGACGCCTGACAACCTGCAAACCGTTTGCAGAACGGATTGGGCGGAGGGGAAATCCAAGTCACATGAAGACTTGTAGCCTAGGCAAAACGCAAGTGCTTGTGCATCGTCGTCCGTGATGATGATCTTTCCATCGGACATTTTGTGGGGCAGGTATATCAATTCTAAAGCACTTTTGACGCCCGAGTTCATTTCCCCAATTATCCCGCAGACAACGCCACCTTCGGTCTGAACCTCAGAGTTGAGAAGCCACTTTCTCAGCAACGCGACGTCTTCAACCGAGGTAAGGTTCGACCAGAAGAAGGTGAAAGCCGGATGCAGAGGCACGTTCAATGTGGACGCAATGGCCACTGCTTCTGTGACGTCAGGCTTGCTGATGAACGGGTCCTCCAAGAAAAGCTTCAGCTTCTCCGAAGGGATTTTCGTGGCTTCGCTGGCGTCTTCCAAGTTCCCACCGTGTTTCTCCGCAATTGCTTTTTGGACATCTTCAGCCCACCACTCTTCCACATATCCCGATGGTTCCAGCAGTTTGCTACTGTATAGGAAATCTCCAACACTGATCAGGATATCGCCCAAGAACAGTATCTTCTCAATCTTGTCTCTCATCCCGCTGAAATTCTCACTTGTGACTCGAGAAACAGATCCGTCGCTCAGACGAACCACTGGACCCTCCACGGCATCAACAGGTACAGCGATACCGCCCTTTCCAGGAAGCTCCATCCGCATCTGTGTTCCCGCTGCCAGAAAACCCTGGAGCACAAGCATCGTCGTTGGATGGATACCGACGGCGGTGAGTCCTGTGTTCCGTGACCTACCGTACCTCAACCGGAAACCACCGCGTCTGGATGGAAAGGAAAAAACTGGTCGGCCCGCAATAACATCATCCATGAAGCCGGCAGATTTCTTCTCGGATTTCACGTGGAGTTCTTTGAGCCAATCCCATCCTTGAAACCCAAGTTTGCCGACGATATTCAAGACCTTCGGAGCCCTGCCGACAACACCATCGTTCACGACCCTTAATGCGCCGCCTCTGACACGGTTGGTCTCTACACGCGGAAGATTTCTGAAAGAAGAGACCTCAATGGGGTCAGATTCTGTGCCGGTCACTTCCACGGGAATCCACTGCAGCGCCTTCCGCAGCTCATCGTCAGGAATGTGATATTGGAAACCTGCTACAGACCGCTCGTAGACCCGCAGTTCTTCAATGAACCTGGATATCTCCTCTTCGGTCGGCTTGTAACGGTCGAGCCCCAGCAGCTTTCGAACGAAGTCTCCCACGATAAGCGTCAGAGCTTGGTCAGTTCCCCCGGCGGATCGTATGGGCCCGGCGAAGTAAATGGCAAGATAACGTGTGCGATCGCTGTTCATTTTAATACTTACTTTTGCTACTCCTTGAATTGGAGCAGCGGTCAGTCCCTCCGTGAAGATTGCTAGGGCCGTTCGTATTGCTTGTTCAGCGGCGGCCTCGGCTTCCAAATGCCCAAATTTGCCGTAAATTATCTCTTCAGTAACTTTGAAGGCGAGTTCCTCTCGGGGAAGCTTGGAGCTCAGTTCCCGAATGCTCTGGGCAACGCCTTTTGGCCCCACAAGTCCCTCCACGAGATCGGCTAAGTCCTTGGCAATTATGCACTCAGTCTTCAACGAGGGATCCAACCCTCTTTGTCTGGCTTCTTTGCTGATTGCGTACAGTTGCTCAAGCTTGGTTTCCAGAGATTCCACGTACTGCTTGTAGGCTTCGCTCATTCGTTCGTCCAAGTCTCGCCCTCGTAAACCTTTTTGTTTGAAAGAAGTTTATTTCTGTTTTCTGACAGGAAAGAGTCAAAAAGCAGTCTTTTAGAGAGCTCTATTCCGTGTGGATTCTACACAAAAACAGTGTGACCCATTTATCCTTCGGACGACCAGTGGCTTCCTGATATGCTTCTTTTGCGAGCTTGCCTCTTCTCTCGGCACAATCTTTGCAGAGCGCATGCCTCAGATCAGACGGACCGTCGCACACTCCGCAATTCAGCATCAAAACCTCGCCTAAACCTCGTAGCGTTGTCCACGCGTATTCATGCTCATCGTATTGCGGTTCGAAATCTGGCCATATATCATACATTGGATCATCGCAAAGCTTCTTCAAAGCACTGAAGTAGTTTTCAAAAGATGTCAAAAGAGGTTTTCACGCTCTGCCGCGCTTTATGCCCTCGATAATCTCTGAGACCCGGCGTCTCATGCCGGATTCTTCAATGATGTTTCCCGTGACAATGATGCCTGCGCCTGCTGAGGCGGCGGCTAGCGCTTGTTCTCGGGATCTGATGCCTCCGCCTACAATCATCGGAACTTCAACGTAGTGTCTGACAGCTCGGATCATGTCGGGGGGAACAGGGTTCTTTGCTCCCGATCCAGCTTCTAAGTAGATGAAGCGCATTCCGAGGTACTGCCCAGCTAGGGCGTGTGCCGCGGCGAGCTCAGGTTTATTGTACGGGATTGGAATTGCCTTGCCCACGACACCTGCTGTTCCGCCTTCGCCGACGATTAGGTATCCGAGAGGGATGGGTTCTATAGCGTATTTCTTGACGAGTGGTGCGCCCAGAATTTGGGCTCCTATCAAGAAGTATGGGTCAACAGAGTTTAAGAGAGACATGAACCATATGGCATCGGCGTAGCGGCTTATGCCCGTCACGTTGTTCGGAAATAGGATTACTGGTATCTTTACGGTGCGCTTGACAGCCTTGACGACGTCATCCAGATGTGCTGAGGAAACGAATGTTGAACCGCCAATCATTATTGCTGACGTTTCGCTCAGTTTCGCCTTGTTCACGATCCTGGAAGCTTGAGGAGGAGTTACCTCTTCAGGATCTATGAGGGTTATGTGGATGGAACCTTCGGACTCGATTTTGTCAAGGAGGTATTTCTCAACATTTCCTATCATGTGAACCGACCTCGTTAAGCACCTTTAATCGCCGGTGCAGAGGGTGTCCTGGAACCTCCGTAAATCTTGTCAGTAAACATGCAGTAAACGTCAATCTCGCCTTGCGCGGGCTTGACTGGAAACTCGTCTTTAAGACCACAACTGCCGCAAGCCACGATTGCACGTCCCTGGTCTCGAATTATCTCAACTCTGATCGCTTCCTTCCCGCATCGGGGGCAAGAGAAGAGTTTCGGCAAGTGCTTCTTGGGAATGCGAACAACTTTTTTCCTTCTTCTTCCCATCATCAGGTCCTTCTACTCAGCCGGATGTTGTTACCTCCATATTTACGTTTGTACTTAAATATTTGCCTACAACCATAGACCTTGAAGGTGCATCAACTTGAAGTTGACCGCTGAGGTTCTAAATCTAGACTGGGCAGAAGTGGACAGGAGGGTTTGCCGGTTCATCAAAGATTACGTTGAAAGATGCAAAGCTAAAGGCGTGGTCTTAGGACTCTCTGGCGGCATTGACAGCTGTACCATAGCAGCCCTCTCGGCACGGACTCTGGGCGGTCACAATGTTCTGGGGCTCATGCTATTTGAGAAGGAGACACGCAGAAGCGATGATGTCAGGCATGCGGAACTTGTCGCCAAAGAGTTCGGGTTCAAAACGGAAAAGGTTGACATCACGCCCCCATTAGAAGCCCTTTACCATTCGGCACCTGTCTTCGATCCAACAGACAAGCTGAGTAAGGGCAACGTAAAAGCGAGAACGCGTATGATTTACGTATACTATTACGCCAACAGATTACGTTTGATAGTTTGTGGAAGCTCAGATAAGTCGGAAACGATGATGGGTTATTTCACTAAGTGGGGGGATGTCGCAGCTGATATATCGCCGATAATGGACTTGTACAAGACGCAAGTCCGAAAGCTGGCTCAGCACATTGGAGTTCCAGAAGAGATAGTTAGGAAACCTTCTTCGCCAGCTTTGTGGCCAGGCCAACTTGCAGAGAGTGAGCTCGGCATAAAGTACGAGCAGCTTGACCTCATTCTTTATGGGCTTGAACGTTTTATGAGACCTGAGGAAATAGCAGCACAGTTGCACGTGGAAAAGCAATTGGTCGACGGGGTCAAGCGCAGATGGTTGTCTGCGGAACACAAGAGGCGAATGTTATTAACGGCGAAGCTTGAATATCGGACGGTGGGAGCCGATTTTAGACTCCAGCGGAATCCGCTTTAAGTGAGAGGGGCTAAAACATGAAGGATGTATTCAAGATAGCACTTGCCCAGATAAGCTGCAGGCAAGCAGACAAAACGAAGAACCTGAAGGAAATCAAGAAAGCCGTGGTAAAGGCCAAGAAGCAAGGAGCAGAACTGGTCATCTTCCCGGAGCTTTCACTGACGGGCTATGTTGTCAGAGACGAGATTTATGAGTTGGCAGAGAGAATACCCGGACCATCAACGAAAGTCATGGAAGACGTGGCGAGGAAGAACGACATTCACGTTGTTTTCGGCATGCCGGAAATAAGCGACAAAACAGAAGCTACGCTCCACAATAGCGCAGTTCTCATCGGTCCAGAAGGCCTCATTGGGAAATATCACAAGATGTACCTTCCAACTCACAGCATCTTTGAAGAGAAGAGGTACTTCCGTCCAGGCTATCAGACGGCAGTGTTTGACACGGAACTTGGAAAACTGGGGTTCATCATATGCTACGACATCTATTTTCCGGAAGTGACTCGACTGACGCGTCTCAAAGGGGCCCAGTTGATTGTCTGCATTTCTGCTTCACCGGGAGTGAGGCGATCGTTCTTTGAGGCGCTCACGGTGGCCAGGGCGATTGAAAACACGGCTTTCCTAGCTTTCGTGAACCTGGCTGGAATTGAAGACGGACTGCAGTTCTGGGGAGGCAGCAGGCTGGTAGGGCCTGACGGCAGAGTTCTTGTTCAAGCCAAGTACGACGAGGATGACTTCGTGATGGGCGAGGTCAACTATGCCGACATAAGGCCCATCGAAGCTTTTGTCCCCACACTGAGAGACCTGAGGCCAGAGTTGTTTGATCAATTAAAGCGAGGCGCAGAAGAACTCTAACGAAGCCTTATCCGAATTTTTTAAGGGTCCTTTCCATCCTATTCAATGCTTCTTCCAGCTTTTCATACGCAGCAGCGTAAGACAATCTGAGATAACCTTCACCGCAAGCGCCGAAGGAAGAGCCTGGAACCGTTAAAACTTTCGTTTCCTTCACAAGTAATTCTGCAAGCTGCTCCGAAGAGAGCCCTGAACCCCTAATGTTAGGAAAAGCGTAGAATGCACCTTTCGGAAGCTGGCATCTGAAGGCCCCAATTTCATTGAGGCTCTTATAGACAAGGTGACGTCGCCTATCGAATTCCTCCACCATTTCTTCCACGAAGGCCTGTGACCCTTTCAACGCGGCCAAAGCAACGTACTGCGAAAAAGTGTCTACGCACGCAACGGTGTATTGATGCACCAGCCAAAGGGGCGAAACAAGGTCTTTTGGCCCGTACACGTATCCAACTCGAAGCCCTGTCATTGCATAAGTCTTGGAAAAGGAGCCGACAACCAAGGTGCGTTCCCGCATACCTGGAAACGCTGCGAGGCAGTAGTGCTTGACACCGTCGTACACCATTTTTTCGTAGACTTCATCGGATATCACAATCAAGTCACGCTCAACAGCAATTTTCGACAGGGCAGCAACTTCATCATAGGAGAGGACCGACCCCGTGGGATTATTCGGGGAATTCAATATCATCACACGTGACTTTTCGGTGATGAGTGACATCACATCATCGATAGAAGGTCTGAAATCGTTCTCTTCAAGCAAGGGAACATGAACAGGAACACCCTCCGCCAACAAAACACCGGGCTCATAGACAACAAATCCAGGGTCAGGAATCAGTGCCTCATCACCCTGATTCAACAACCCCATCAGAGCAACGAAAATCGCCTGCGTCCCACCGACGGTGATCAGAATCTCACAGTCAGGGTCATAGTTAAGCCCATAATCGTGATATGCTTTTTGTGTTAACGCCTCCCGCAACTCAGGAATCCCATTTGTTGGCGCGTAGTGTGTTTTGCCTTGTCTAACCGCTCGCCAGCCTCCGTCCAACGCGTGCACAGGAACGCAGAAGTCGGGTTCGCCTACGCTCAAATTGACACAAGTTGGCATTTCCTGAGCCAAAGCGAAAAAGCGCCGTATTCCAGAGGGTTTTACCAATTTCAGGCGTTCCACGGGCTCTACGTGCGAAACCAATTCCCATTCCTCACTGTTGATTGTGTTGACCAGCATAAAAATCTTGCATGCCGAAACGGCCACCCGAAACGGTCGCAATCGGCATACTTAAAAGCGCAGCCAGTATACAAAAGTGTATCCATTCGCCACAGTCTCTAGAGGGAAAACCTTGAAGTTAAAAGACAGCGTACAATCCTGGCTAACAGGCTCCATCAACGACCCGATTGTGAGAATCATCGCCAAAAATAGTCACTTAACCAAAACCCAGCTCGAAACACTGCTCATAGACATTTTGTCTGAGAATATTGCTGGGAAACCGTTGAAATACGATGAAAAGGCCAGCTTAAGGCTAACCAAGGCCAAAATAAGCCGCGGAGCGTTTAACAGGACTCTGCGACAGGCCAAAGGAAACGTCATAAAATCCATCTACACAGTGTTACTCTTAGGGTACTTGGGAGTCTTTGAGAGCACAACTCTCGACCCCTACCTCGAAATCGCGAACAAACTGCACGAGTACCTCGAAGCGTACAAAGACATCCCGAACAAAGGCGAGGAGCTAAGTGACCACCTGAAAGTCATAGAAATGATACGAGAACAGCTGGAAACAAGTCTAAAACAGCTCTCAAGTCCATCAGAAACCGTCACGTGACGTCACAAATCACACCTCCAAACATGGTTCTACAGGCCACATGACACCGGAAAATGGCATGACACAATCCAAGGCCGCAAACTTGAAAAGGACCACGAATTCGGCTTCTACAAGAACCCACGACGGGGCACAGAATTGGTCAACATCTGTCACTCAAACGGTGATGTGTGACGTCATGAAGGGTCGCATTGATGATGATCACCATAAGCCTTAAATTCTCAATGGTAAACTTGTGATGTGTGACGCAACATGTGTGAATCACACACAGTCACGCGAGAATCACAGAGGCGCGCGAGTTGCCAGATGTATTGCTTGTCCTCTTGAGCATATTGCTTGCTACGACTATCATCGCGGCAGTTGAGTACTATAGACAACTTCGCAGGGCGCAAAAAGAGTATGAGAAGGCTAGAGACGCTGTTGAAGATATAGTGTTGAGTTTCAATAGGCAGTTCAAACATGAAGCCGACAAACTAGAAGCTCTCGGATATAAGATTGAGGCTGCCGCTTCGAGGACTGATGGTGCTGTGAGGAAAGCAGAAGAACTTGACGGAATGATGAGAGCCCTCGAAAGTAGAATTGCCACGGACTCAGAGGACAGAAGAAGTATGTCCATGCACTTGGCTGACCTTGAAAGAAAGGCGTCTGATTCTGTTGCATCGCAAGGGACAATTGCGTCCAAGATTGCCAGTCTGGAGGAACAGGCTAACCAGTTCAGGCTAGCCCCTGAAACGCATTTTGAAGGTGTGATACCATTAAAGAGAGAAAAGGCCATGGCCCAGCTGACTGACACTGAAGTATCAGTTCTGGAGTTGCTGGTTTCTGAAGGGGCTAAGACCGCGCCAGAAATCAAGGAAAGAGTCAAGCTCAGTCGGGAACACACCGCCCGACTGATGAAGAAGCTTTATGAGGAAGGATATTTGGAAAGGGAAACTGGGAAGATTCCATTCAAGTATACCGTCAAGAAAGAAATGGAGAAACTTTTGAAGAAAACCGAAAGCGAAGCAACGTGATCGCGACTTTTTCTTGAAGTAATGTGCTGCAAGTGTAATAAGGGGCGGGTAGCTGATTTGTCACGAGCAAGGCTACAAGACATGTCGGCTTCTCACTAGTTGGAAGAAGAACCCAATGCGGGTGCAAGGAGTAAGAGAGTTGCTCGATTCTCAACGAAGTGTGCGGTGTCGAGCATAAAGATTGCAGTCGTCTCGCAGGCCAATATGATTAACGGAGCCACGGGTTCTGACAGGAAACTCCATGGCAACTGAATCAGGTCATCTTTTGTTTTACAGTTGCTTGTGGAACACCTTGCGTTGCCTTATATCTCAGGTTGGTGGAAGACCCCGTTTTCAGGACCACTCCTTTCGTCGCCATCCTAGAAAGGTATGTAGCCACGGTGCTAAGACTTATGGGTTCTTTGAGTTCCTGTTCATAGACGGATTGGACTTCCCGCGAGGAAAACCAGACAACCGGAAAGTGCCTCTGGACGATGACCCGAACTTTATCGCACTTTGAAAGCTCGCTCCCCGGGACCATGGATCCGGCCCCAGGATTGCCACCGCCGGGCATTCCACCCAGCAACTCTACCAAGTCCAAGAGGCGCAAAGCCTTGTCCCTAGTCACTTGCCCCTCGAAACTTATCGAGTAGCGATTGCCCTCAGTGTCGAACAGATCCACGCGTATTTTTCTCGCAGGCATGAGTAGTGTGCACCTTAAGATGGTGTTCACAATTTTACAGTTCACAAGTTATAGGTGTTACGGTGAATACTCTCACAGTAAAAACCAAGGAAAAGGCAGGACAACTGAAATAGAGCCTGATGCGCAGTGCCCTTGGCGTCACAGCCGTCACACTGCTGCAAACAGAGCAGAGTTGACCTGGCTGGGCGCAGATGCGATTCTCCAGTAGAAAGCTAGGGGTGGCCTATTCACAAGAATAAGCCGTAAAGCAGTCAATAAATCAAGTAATAAGGCTGAGAAAGAGACATTACTGAGTCAAGTTCACAAGGTCTTCACAAAAAGTGAACGAGACAAGTGTTACTAGGGCGTGTATTAGTCGTTCTTTCCCAGTGTTATGTTGTAAATATATCAGTGAACATCCGTGAGACTATATTGGTATACAAAACATCAACATTCATTCCAGGGAGTTTGGAGTGAGAGCCACCCCTTGCTTTCCATTGGAGAATGCTAGCGAGTTTCTTGGCGCCGCTTGTGTGTGCAATTTTTTCTAGTGTGTATCTAAAATCTTTAACAGTGATCATTATAATAAGTTCAAGGTAGTTACCGTTCAGAGTATATTTCTTACAGAGAAAGAAATCAACATTATTTTGAAAATTAAGACAGAGTTCCAGTAGAAATTGTGGGGCGTGTGCATGATTGAAAAGGATAGCGCCATAGTGAAGTTGCTTTTCTTTTAGGATCGTGGTGTTGTGCATTTAGTTTTCTGTATGACACAGCTTATTCCTCTACACAGGAAAGGGGGGTGTTGCCTTTGAAAACCGAGGAGGAGTTAGGATGAGTGATGTTGATGCTCTCAATGATGTTTTCGAGAGGTTTGTAAGTAACGCGAGGATTTTCAAGGATCGGGAAGTGTTGCGTCACGATTATCTTCCTGACAGACTTCCTCATCGAGAAGAACAGATTAGACGTCTCGGTGAAACTGTGGCTCCCGTGCTTAAGGGTGCGAGGGGCTCCAATCTATTCATTTATGGGAAAACAGGCACAGGCAAAACGGCCGTGACAAGGTACGTGCTCAGTCACCTTGAGTTTAGAGCGAAGGAGTTCAACGCGCCCGTTAAGTTTTGTTACGTCAATTGTCGTATGGCTGGATCTGACTATCGCGTCTTTGCGAGTCTGTGTCAAAGCATGGGTGTGTCTATTCCTTTCACGGGTTTGTCTGTCGGTGAGGTGTTTGATAGGTTCAGGGCTGGGCTTGATGTTTCAAGGGTCATCCTCATCATCGTGTTGGACGAGGCTGACGCGCTGGTCAAGGCCCGCGGTGATCGTCTTCTCTACGAGTTAACGAGGATAAATGAAACCCTGGGCAAAAGCAAGGTGACCCTTATCGGCATTTCAAATGACCTTCGGTTCAAGGAGTTTCTCGACCCTCGAGTGCTCAGTTCGCTCAGTGAAGAGGAGATTGTTTTCAGGCCTTACGATGCCAGCGAGCTGAGGAACATCCTTTCGGAACGTGCGAGGACAGCTTTTTGCGATAATGCGCTGTCTGACGCTGCTCTTGGTCTCTGTGCTGCATTAGCCGCCGCTGAGCATGGGGATGCAAGGCGAGCCCTGGATCTGCTGCGTGTGGCCGGCGAAGTTGCGGAGCGAAAGGGAGCGAGTGTCGTTGTCGAGGAACACGTGCGCGACGCTGAGAGGCATATTGAGCATAACCGCGTGTTCGAAGGGCTTCAGAATCTGACCTTGCACTCTAAGCTTGTCGTTTTGAGCGTTTATCACCTGAGCAGGGCAAACGTCAGCGGCGCGATTACTGGTGAAATCTCCGAAATATATGATGAACTGTGTGCTGAACTGGGCGTCACGCCCCTGACACAACGTCGGTTGAGCACATTGGTGAACGAGCTTGATGCCATGGGATTGGTCAATGCGAAGGTTGTGAGCATGGGGAGATATGGTCGTACAAAGAAGATAAGGTTAGAGATTCAACGAAGCACTGTCAAAGATGTGTTTGCTGGCGACAGCAGGCTCGGGCGTCTAATCGAGTATAGTGCAAAATGCCTCTCAAAGCATACCAACTGAAACATGAAAGTGAGCTAAAAGCTACGAATCGAGAGCAAATGTTGGGACCGCGCTCGAAAAAGTCTAGGCTCTCACGCGAATGGAATGACTGTGACTTCCATGGATTGGAGGTTCACGACTGGAACCTTAGCCGGTGTTGGTGTAAAGTTGTTTCTCCGCATGTAGTCTGTTTGTTCTTGCCAACATCCTGAGTTCACAATCAAGACGCCACGGTAGTTAGCGTACTCTAGCGCGTGCACATGCCCAGCATGGAAAATGTCCGGGACTCGCTGGATTACAAGCGGGTCCCTGTTTTCGGGCGATAAGGGTGTTTTCCCTCCATATAGTGGTGCCAAGTGACGGCTTTGCAAAAGCAGTCTCATCGCTTTCTCAGGGTGGCTGTGGGTCATATCTGGCACCGTTGAAATTACATCGTCCAAGCTGCGCCCATGGAATACTAAGATCTCTACACCGTGGAGGCTGAGAGTGCATGGACTGCCCAGAGAATAGACTTTTCTTGACTCCTGCAGACTTTCAAGGAAGGTGTTTGCTATTGCTGGTTGAGGTAGGGCTTTTCTCGGAGCATCGTGGTTTCCCGGCGTGACGATTACTTCTATGTAGTCTGGGATTTGTTCAAGGTACTTGGAAGCGAGCCTGTACTGTTTGTGCACGTCCCTGATGGCCAACTCTCTTACCTGGTTGGGATACACTCCCACACCGTCAACGATGTCGCCTGCTATCAAGACGTATTTGACGTGACTTGCAATTTCTCTTGTCTTTTCGTTGCCGTATTTACCGTTAAGCCACAGTATGAAACGGTCAAAGGCTTCTCGCGTGAATTTCGTGCTGCCCACATGCATGTCTGAGGTAAGGACTGCGTAGACTGGTACCAGAGCTTTGTGTGGGGTTTTTTGGGCTACGTCTGGTAGGATGATGTCTTCAGCGATGAGCAGGTTGCTTCTTGTTTTTACCACGCCCAAGCAGACAGTCTGATCGAGCATAAGGAACCGTGCCTTTTTCTGGAGGTCGGATGATGCGTCCTGGGGCACAAGCACGACCATGCTTGCCGTTAAATCCTCGACCGTGAGTATTATCTTCTGTTTCGACTCTCTCTTTTCGGTTATCATACCGATTATTTTGAGTCTTGTCCCTGACTGGGCCCTCAGTGCATCCATGACCGACGCGGCGCTTTTCACGTCCATCCTCTGTCTGAGCAGTTTCTCCGTCTGTCTGAACCTGTCTTGGAAATATTCTAGGAAGTCTTCGATTGTTCCGTTTGAGCTCAGTTTAGTGCTTGGGTCGTCAATTATGTTGATGCTTGCGTCAACATCTTTTGCGTAGGGGTGGAAGGGCATCTTGTCTTCTGTTATTTGTGGCGTTTGTTGTCCTATCTGTGGTTGGGAGCGGTTTTGTGAGGGTTCGCTGATGATTTCTTTTGTCGGTTTCTCCGTTTCAATTATCTGTTCTAAGAAATTCCTTTCGATGAAGAATGGTCTTTCTCCGAGTTCTTCTAGCTGTTTGATTGCTTTGCTCATGACTTCCGCTGGGTCTTCCGTCGCCATTATTATGTTTAGGAATTCGAAGGCTTCTTTATTTAGCTGGTATCCTGCCGCAAGGGTTAATTTCACAGCTTTTTGCAGTTTTTCTGCTTCGCTCACACTCTGAGTTCTCCATTCTTGCTTTCTGGCGACTACTACGAAGCCTTCTTCCTCGCCCCGTTATAGCCTCTATTCGGCTCAGCAGATGCAGATATTCCGTCAACGCGGCTGTTTCGTCGTCTCTCATGAGAGAGAACGCGTTCTTTTCGGGGCGGATGACTTCTATTGTTCTGTATCCTTTTTCTTCTATTAACATGTTTAGCTTTGCAGCGCGCATCGTTAATTTCGCCATTGCTGTGAGTCTCGGTGGTATCTGGATAGGTTAAGCTTGATTTTCAGGTATCTGTTTCTCTAGAGTGTCACATCTGTTGGGTTTTCTGTTTTTCGAGTTAGACATGTGCCGATTATACTTCGGCTCTTCAGTTGTAACATCAATACATTAATCTATACGTCCGGTTTCTTGTTCAGACGTCTAAATCCTCCTATATCGAGAATCTCATGGTTGGTGATATTCATGAGTGAAATGCGCAAGGTGCAACGTACTCCAGGTGGAACTTTTTTCGTGTGCCTGCCAAAGTCTTGGGCTGAGCAGTACGGCTTGAAGAAGGGATCAATTCTCGCTCTGAGCGAGACCGGTGACGGTAAGCTCCTTATAGACACTAAACACGGTGTTGAGCCTTCGCCGCGAGTTGTCACCTTGAAACCCGGACCCTATTTAGGTCGTGAAATCATAGGAACCTACCTGCTTGGTTTTGATGTAATTCGCATTGAGGGAAAAGAACGCATTAGCTTTGAGATGCGTGACATTATTAAGAGTGCGGTTAGCCACCTAGTCGGACTGGAAATAGTTGAGGAGGATTATGCCAGCATCGTTCTACAGTGTTTGTTGGAACCTTCAGGTTTTCCGCCCGAAAAGATTCTGCGCCGTGGATACACTATTGCTGCTAGTATGCACAGAGACGTTGCCAAAGCTTTCGTCGATGGCGATGTTCCGTTGGCGAAGAGCGTAATGGCAAGGGATGACGAAGGCAACAGACTCTACTTCCTTCTTGTTCGTATTCTTCGGACGATAATTCAGAACCCACGCCTGAGTGAAAAACTGGGTGTCGGCCCGATTGAATGCTTGGATTACCGCTTGGCCGCGAGCCTTGTGGAAGCGATTGGCGACGAGTGCGTGCGCGTATCCATGAAAACGGTTGAATTAGACGGTGAGAAACTGGACGAAAACCTAAGGAAACAGTTTCTAGCTTTTGACGCGATTTGCTTCGGGGCTCATGAAGACGCTCTAACGGCTTTTTTAACGGGCGCCATAGATCTGGCAGAGAAAGTTCGGGGGACGCGAGACAAGATTGAGAAAGAGTTTGCCAAAATCGAAGAAGTTGCTAGAGCACAGTCACTTGACATTGTGACCCAAATATTATCAGCAGCCTCATTTCTGAGACAAATCTATGAGCACAGCGTGGACATAGCTGACTTGGCGGTTCCCAAAAAATCTTAGGGGTGTTCTTCCTAAGAGGGAAGCTTGTCTACTTTTTGTGGCTGTTTTGCAAGTGAAACTTTTTCCCCTAGCCTCAATTCATCAGTATACTGAACTTCGCCGTACACGTCACAGTGGGATTCGATTGTGATTCTCTGTCCGTAGATGTTGTTCGCGCTTGCACCTGTCCGCAGAAGGATTTCTTTTCCATAGACATTTTCTGCACGCGCATCCCTGTCGATGACGACTACGTCTGCGTGTATGGGGCCGTGTACTTCGCCTCTCCTTCCTATTTCGACGACGCGCGCAGTCACACCTTCGCTCGTGGTGATTGAACCACCGACTTCCACGCGCTCCTCTGCTGCGATTTTGCGTGCGCGGACTGTTCCACCGATCTCGATGTCTCTTGTTGCGATATCATCACTGACACTTACTCTTCCTCCTACCTCCAGCCTTCCTGAGAGCTTTAGGGAGCCGTCGATGTCAACTTCGCCTCCAACTTCCATATGGCAACCTTGAGTCAAGCCTGCTATCTCGACAGTTCCTCCCACGTCGATTTCCTCAAACTCCAAGTCCCCGTCAACCCTGAATGAACCTCCGACATCTATCTCGCCTCCTTTGTTCTTCCCGGCGAGCCTTACCGTGCCGCCTACGTCTATTTCCTCAAATTCCAGAGGGCTAACCGACTCAAAAGTGCCGCCTACGTCTATTTCACGAATTCTTCCTCCCGTGACCCTCGCAGTGCCTCCTACTTCCAAGCTTTTAACATCTGCCTTGGATCTTATTGTGAGACTTCCTCCTACCTCGATGCTCTCTGCAGTAACTTCACCTTTCGCTTCAAAGGCGCCACCGATTTCTACGTCTTCAGCCTTCACGTTTCCATCAACCTTCAAGCTCCCTCCCACTTCAACTTTCCCAACAGAGAGGCTTTTGCTCACATGCAAGGTGTCGTCGACGTCAATGTCGCTTGCGGTCATGTTCCCGTCGACCTCCAGACTGCCATCTTCAACTTCAACCTCATCTCTTATTTCTAGGTCTCCGTGAACTGTCACGCTGTTTTCGGCTTCAAGGTTTTCCGCGGACAGGCTGCATTCGAAGGTGTCATCTCCTTCACAATAAACGGTGCCAGAGACCGTTACTCTGGGTTGTGGAGGAGACCCTTTCACGGTTACATGTCGTCCGATTTCAAGGTCTCCGTTCACGTTGTCTAGTGTAAGTGTGCTTCTTGAAGGAACCGATGTCCTGTTAGTCATTTCACACCCTCCATATTGGACATGCTGTACCACTTTAAAAGGGGCACTCACATTTGGTGACTAGTAGCTCCTCATTGAAGCATCTGCATTCTTCTGAGGGAGACTTCTGCTTCTTTGAACACTGCAAATCCATGGTATGCTGTGGAATCGTGAATACTTCCGTACGTAGTGCAGGATGCAGATTCGTTTACACGATGATTGAGTCCTAGGATGTTGCGGACGATGCCCAACAGTCCAGTTCCGTGAGCGATTTTATTGCTATCTCTCCCGCTCCAACCCATTCTGCTTCTAACATGTCTTGCCATTCTTACCACCTCGTTTCTTTGTTGAAGATGAGTAAGCCATCGGAGCCCTTAAAAGGCGACGCACATGAGGAGAACACGTTTTGTAGTCACAAGCTGTCTGGGTGGCGCGCGCTTAGGGGAACTATGCGGCAGATTTCGTTTGGGCTGGTCTCTTTTTTTATGTGTTGAACACATTATTCGAAAGACATATTGGCAACTTGAGTAAATAGCGTAGAGTTGGGAAAGCACGGTGAAAGTTTCAACGCAACCTTTCTCTTCAGATTTTCATGACGAATTCCCACTGCCTTTAGAAAGCAGACGTGAGGCTGAACCCTTCAAGATGGCTGTCAATTGTTTGGTTTCGGACTATGATGGAACCATAAGTCCATTGGACGTTCCCAGAAGCAAATCAAGAGTCCCCGAGAAAACACGTATAATGCTTCAAAAAATAGGGAGACTCATTCCCGTAGTTATTGTTACCACGAAGGACCTTGCATTTGTTACTGCGAGAACGCCATTCGTTTATTCATGGTCAGCAGTAAGCGGGCTAGAAAGAAAGATAGGTGACACGATTCAGAAAAGACGAGGTTATGGACACAAGCTAAGAAATGTTTCCTTGGCTATCGAATATGCGAAATCACACATAACTGACACTGGAGTTGAAATTGAAGAAAAACGCAACATGAATCACCGTTCAATTGCCTTCTGTGTAGACTGGCGTCAAGCCAAAGACGCTGTGACAGCGATGAAGGAGTCAGACGCAGTCGCGGACCATTGCAAGTCGTTGGGCTTGAAGCTGATTAGGCATGGGTGTCAGCCTTTTTTTGACGTGTATCCCGTGTCCATTGACAAAGGTGTAGCCCTTAAAGAGATGCTGAAAGAATTGAAGTTGAAAAACGGGGTTCTTTATCTCGGAGACTCGGAGGCAGATAACCCTGCCTTCGAAGCATCGGATGTCAGTGTGGGAGTAATCAATACGAAGACTTGCCTGCAAAAGTTGGTTTGCGATTACGTCGTGAAGTTTGAAGATGTTTCCCTTTTTCTGAGCAGGCTTCTGGCAAATAATCTTATGTTCGATTCGGGTTTTCCTATGATCCGAGCTAATCTTGAAGAGATGAGGCAGAGTGCATAAAAGAATAGGCGTTTTGATGTATCAAACAAGCACGAGCAAGGGTCAAGAACTCGTTGCCCAGCGAATGGTGCGAGACTTTATCTCACTGGGGCATGAAGCCTATTTGATTACTAGCGTTTTTCACGACGGCAAGGAAGTCATCTCATCCGAGAATTTAACAAAGGGCAAAGGCTACATTTTCGTGGCAGATCCAGAGTTGGGGATTCCAGTTATTCGCGTAGCCAGCTACGTCGTGAAATGGCCTCGTCGGCGCATAAGCTTTCGAGATTTTGTTCACGTCTTGGAAAGGATTGTTGACGAGTTCAAGCTAAACGTGCTCATAACCCACAGCACTCTCTGGAATGGGCCAGAGGAGGTTGCCAAGTTTGTTGCTTGGAGACGATACATGAAGGATTTGGGAGGCTATGTGGACCCCATTGTTTTTTGTCACATGTCTCACTTTCAAGAACCCTCGGCAGAACATTACCCTCTTGTGGAGAGAACTTTCCGAATGGCCTGGAACAGATTGTCATTGTCTCAGATTCTGAAAACAGCGAATCTCGTGCTTGTTGTAACGCCCATTGAGAAGGAGACAAAGATCAAGATGGGCGCCGACCCGAAGAAATGCTTTCTCTTCCCCGGCGGTGTGAACGAGGAATTGTTTCTGCGGTTTGCGGCTGCAGACACCGAGGATTTCCTTAAGGGACATCAAATATCCAAAAATGCAAAGCTAGTGTCTTATCTCGGCACTCTGGAAGAGAGAAAAAATCCCATGGCTGTTCTAAGAATTGCTGCTATTCTCAAGGACAGACCTGACATCCACTTTGTGATAGCAGGGAGAGGGGGTTCACGCTATGCTGACAGGCTCAAAGAGAAAGCTAGTCAGCTACCCAACGTAACCTACGTTGGCGAGTTGGACGAAAAAGACAAGACCTCGCTTATCAAGTCTTCATTTGCCAACATCCTCATGAGCGAAGTAGAAGCGCTTGGTTTGAGTCAACTAGAATTCATGTACATGGGTGTGCCTGTCGTTACTTCTGGAGTTGGGGGTCAGTCATGGCTGGTGCGAAACGGGCGTGAAGGCATACACACTGAAGGCCCAGAAGATGTTGATGGCGCAGCGAAGGCGATACGAAATCTCGCAGATGATCCTGAGCTGTGGAATAGGCTGTCTGTAAACGCAAAGGAAAGGGCAAGGGACATGGCATCCTACAAAATCATAAGAGAATTAGATGATGCAATAACTGGAGAGCTGGTAAAGGAAAGCGGCTTGATGCTCATACCGCCTGAGACCATCCTAACTTTGGCCGAACCAGAACACGTTTTGAAAACATGGGCAAAAGGAAGTTGGGGAGTAGTTGCCACGGACAGAAGACTGTTTATCAGGCATGGACGCATCTCGAGAAAAGTCACAGAGATCCCCTACAAGAGCATAGTGTACATTGAACATACAAGGAGGTACCCGTGGAAAATCTTGCTGGCTGGACTCTTGCCCGCATTCGTTCTCCTGTTGGAACCTCTGTGGCGATACATTCTCAAGTCGACGTTCATCTCAGTCATTGAAACATTGACGAGTTCGATCATAACAATAGTCCCTCAACTCGGATCAGCTCAAATGCTCGTGATTCTTGTCGCCTCGATTCCATGCCTCATAAGCATTGTAGCGTTTGCGGTTCAAGCAAGAACCGGGTTCAATCTACAGGCGTCGGGGATAAAACTTGCATATCTTCCTCATGGATTCCGAGAAGCAATAGCATTCATAAGAAGTGTTCAAGATGAGCAGAATGCCGTGTACACAGAGGATGTTCAAACAAGATTACAAAAGCACCGGGCGAAAAAAGGAGTGCGCACGCCAATCAGTAAAGCGGACTAAAGCGGAATCAGCAGTTGAACTCCACCCGAAATTCCGGGCAAGTGCTTTTAACTTGTGCCTTGCCGCCTATTTTTCCAGCGCGGCGAAGAACTTTCGCATACGCTTGAAGGTTTCGAGGTATTCTAATCCCCATTTTGTTGCTCTATATTTCTTCGAGTTCTCGAAGTTGACTTCGTTTATGAAGCCGTGTGCGACCAAGAAGTTCAGTTCTTTCTTTGTTCTGTCTACTGGCATGTTGGCTCCGTAGGAGACTCTCGTCAGGGAGCAGAGTCCCTTTCTTGCAACTATCTCTACTATGTCCGCGTAGATGTCGTACTTGGTTCTCCTCTGTTCGCTGGACAAGAAGCGGTTTCTCCAAGTTCCACTATTATTAAATGTTGCACATTTAATCTTAATTGCGGTGAGACAAGGTGCACTCAACGGTTTCGAGTCGTAAACAATATCACATCGCTTGTGGGACTGGTGATTTGGCTGAGTACTTGCTCGTGCCAGGTGACCCGGATCGTGTTCCAAGAATCGCGAAATTCTGGGATTCAGCCAAGAGAGTGGCCAGCCACCGTGAGTTCTGCAGCTACAGGGGCAAGTACAAGGGCGTGCCTATCTCAGCCCTGTCAAGCGGCATCGGCCCCGCTTGCATGGCTATCGCAGTCAACGAATCTTCAAGCATAGGGGTAAACACCTTCATCCGCGTCGGAAGCACCGGAGCAATTCAAAAAGACATTGCTTGCGGCGACCTCATCATTTCCAGTGCTGCGGTACGCCTTGACTGCACAAGCAACTGTTACGCTATACCCGAGTATCCTGCAGCAGCTAACTACGAGGTGTTGTTGGCCCTGATTGAAGCCGCCGAAAGCTTGAACGTTTGCAACTATCATGTCGGCGTAACAGCGACCACCTCAGATTTTTATGCTGGACAGGCTCGGCCGAGTGCTAGAGGCTGTTCATTCAACATGGAGAACCTGCTTCCAACATTACAAAAGGCTGGAATACTCAGTTTTGATATGGAAACGGCAACATTGTACACTTTGGCAGCGCTTTGCGGGTTGAGGGCGGGCTCTATCTGTGCAGTTTACGCCAACCGGTGTACAAACGAGTTCAAACCAGGCGAAGGCGAAGAAAACGCCATAAGAATCGCGAACGAAGCTGTGAAGATACTCAAGGAATGGGACACAGTGAAGAGAAAGAAAGAAAAGCGGTGGTTGTTTCCATCGCTAATCCACAGCCTGAAACCGAAATAGAACAGGTCATGAATAGGTGGGCCACTGCACAAACATTGAATAATCAACCTCTGTTCAACAAACAAATCTGGCATCGCGTTTCTCTGCTGGATAAAGCTAAAAGCTACTGTTCAGAATCTCTAAACAGTGCCGGGGTGGCGGAGTGGTTATCGCGCTGGCCTCGAGATCGCACTCTAAAACAGAGGGCCTAGAGCACGGGGGACAAGTAAGCCAGTGGGCCTTTGGCTCGCAGGGGTTCGAGTCCCTTCCCCGGCGCCATTTTACCAATTGAGGCTAGATTTTGAGCTTTTTCGACGGGAAGACCTTGATTTTCGCGTGCGCTACGTAAGAATCGTAGCTGGCATCATAATGTGTTTCAGTCTACGTATCAGCTGACTAGTCTCAGTCTCAACCAAAACAGTTTTCGGAGTGAAAGGGCACTTATCGTAACATGCGAGATGCGAGCATAAATGTAGTGGATCTTGATGAGAAGAATGTTGATGATGCCTTGGATGTCTGCGCATTTCCAAGCGTAAGAAATGAATCGAGCTACCGAAAAGGTTGTGAAATAAGAAAAAAGTGGTTGATGGACCTCTATAGAACAGTGGGTCCGTGCGCCAAAATTGCCTAATTCGCGAACAAGCCCGTTGGGGCCATCGAGTATACTCCGCTTCATTCGATTCCATACTTCAGGACGAGGAGGAGAGATGCCCTCTACATTCATTGCATGTATGTTCCAAAGAGATACAGGCATCGGGGCGTCGGTTCGGCTCTCTTGGATTCACTAATAAATGAAATGTCAAAACCGAACAAGCTTTTTCGCCAAGTCCCCTGCCGGATGCTTGTCACATCAGCCAGCAAGATCCATGGATACACGCAAGTGGGACTCTTCAAACACAAGGGTTTCAGAAGAATTAAGGGCAACGCAGATGTTGGGCTTGTTCTGTCCTTGTCTGGTACTGTTAAGGATGTGAAATTGGATATTCCTTCTTCAAAACCCAGAACCGTGAAAGAACATGGCGTCAGAATATTTTTCAAATCCACTTGTCAGTACTGCATGCATACAAATGAGAGAATGATAAAGGCCGAAATCAGAAAAGTGAACAAAGAAATACCAATCAAAGAATGTAATCTGTGGGATTGCCCTGAAGAGGCTATTCGAAGACGCATCACATACGTTGCAACGTACATAAATGGGAAACCCGTTTCTTCCAATGGCACCGCGAAAGCTCCTTGAGACCTTGAGGCGTATGGCTTCGGAACCGAGTGTTAAAGCTTGAATGGACCCTATTAGCCCCAATTACCTCGACGCTGAAACAACGTTATTCTTGCAATTTACTCCTTTCTTGTTTTGAGGGGTATTTCAGTCGTTTCCTTGCAAGTCTCGAAGACCATGCACGTGAGGGTCTTCTCGATTCCCCTTACGAACCGTAGCTTATCGATAACGAATTGCCCTATCGTGTGAACGCTTTCTGCTCTGAGTTTTATTAGTAGGTCCCAGTCGCCCGTTATTATGTGCACCTCTTGAACCTCTGGAAACTTGGCAATTTCCGCCGCTCTTTCTCTCTGCGAAAAAGGCCTCTCCCCATCCCTTACACCGTAAGTTACGGAAGCTAGGATGAAGGCCGTGGTGCCGCAACCAAGTTTCTTTGGATCAAGAACTGCTCTATACTCTTTTATGACACCTAGCTCTTCCATGCGCTTTATCTTTGCGAAGACGGTTGTTATTGGCGAATCAATTTTTCTGGCAATCTCCCTTGCGGTGAGTTTGCATTCTCTCTGCACAAGAGCCAAGATTGCTATGTCTTTCTCGTCGAGTTTCGCTTCCATAGCTGTAATTATTACATCTTCTGCTATAAAATGCTAACGTTTTCTGAAAAATTTCCAATTTTTGTTATAAAAAGTTTATTTTCCAGTACGTACACTTCTACATGCACCAACATTGGTCAATCTGGAAGTGTTCACAAGACATGTTGAACTCAAAGGTGATTGGATGAGTGAAAAACGTTTCAGCCCGCAGAGAAGTCTGACGATTAGTGAGTTGCCTAGGCCATTGGAGGAATTGTCTGAAGACGAAATCCAGAGAAAACATTGCATCAGCAAGATAATGACTTGCACTCTGAAATGCCTAACTCAAGAGTTTACCGACAACGACTTCGAATGGTTGCTGCCAGTCATTCTTTCCCAGTCAACCGACCCCCTGTGGCCAGACTCATGTGCATCAATCGAGAAGCGCGTTGAGGTCGAAATCTACGGAAAAACAGTCAGAACGACGACAAGCATGATAGTTCACAAGATGGTTGCCTGCTCTCTAGCCGTTCCCAAGCTATTCATACTCTCTCCGAACGTAAGGATAGAAAAAAGTGAAAGAGCGACCACTGGAATGCACGCCTACGAGTTCACACAACTCGACTTCGAAGCTAGGAACGCCACATCACGAGATATCAGAAACTTTGTTGAAAAAGTTGCCCAGCGATTGATAGATAGTTTGAAAAAGAACATGAAGGATGAGCTGCTATACCTCAGAAAACATGATGGGTTGAGAACCCCAAGAACCCCTTTCAAAGTCCACGATAAGGTAGAACTCGAAGAAGAGTATGGAAAAGAATGGGAACTTCAAATTCCATCTGAAACCGAAGATCCGGTCTGGGTGACCAACATTCCCCGAGAATTCTACGATTTTGAGGATCTCAAAAGCGGCAGATGGGACAACTACGATCTGTACTTGCCAGGATACGGAGAGGTATTGTCTGGTGCAAGAAGAGAGTTCGAATACGCCAAGATTAGCGGAAAAATGGAGAGAGACGGCGTCAGAAAGGAAAACTATGCGCTGTTGCTAAAACTCGCAAAAGAGGGAAGACTGAAGTCCACAGCTGGCGCTGGAATAGGCATAGAAAGGCTCGTTAGCTGGATAGTTGGAGCCAAGCACATTGGAGAGACACAGGTTTTTCCCAAAATACCGGGAGTAATCCATGACTTATGAACAGCTGAAAGCGACGCCATCTCAGTTGCAAGGTTGTACATAGTAATGAAAGATTTGCTTGAAGAGAAAAACGCTCAAGCCTTAACCATGGCGTACGGTGACAACCCGTTGCCCGTCCCGTGCGTTGCCTACGCTAACCTGAGAGATGAGGGAATACCCGCAGCTTGCGAAGCAGACATCAACTCTCTTCTCTCAATGACGATCAT
Source organism: Bathyarchaeia archaeon (assembly GCA_049516875.1). Classification (GTDB taxonomy): domain Archaea; phylum Thermoproteota; class Bathyarchaeia; order Bathyarchaeales; family Bathycorpusculaceae; genus JBEKCD01. Next base: position 111,316 of record JBEKSS010000003.1, read on the forward strand.
GCATTACATTGCAGAAAAGCCAAGCTTCATGGGCAACATGTTCATCGACCCAGCCGACAAGAACCTTATCATCAGCCATTGCGTATGTCCACGAAAAATGCAAGGATACAAGACCAGACCAGCACCCCACATGCTGAGACCTTATCACACTGAAAAATTCACTGGCAGCCTGACAGCTTTCGTCAAGACGAAAAAAGGCCAAGAAATAACGTTGTGGCGGCTCAGCGGCGATCTCAAAAACATGTTGATTACAAAAGGGATAATTGTGGACAGCGTAGAACACAAGGGCGAAACTTATTGCAGAGCAAAAATAGAAGTGAGAATCAACAATGCAAGAGAGCTTGTTCACAAGACTTTCGGAAATCATCACATGATAGTCTACGGCGACTACACAGAGCAGTTAAGAAAGCTCAACGAAATCCTGGGCATAACCACAATAGAAGTATAAACACTTTCACAAGTGAGTCCAAACGACTGCCCGTATACAGAACCGCCTCAAAGATTATAGTTATTGACTGGCAGATTTGACAACCGCACTATGGAGCGTGCATGCAGGACAGTTAACAGTGATTCGTTTTCTCAATTCATAATCCATATTAGCTTCAGAACAAAGAAGCCTTTGAGGGTTCAATGTTGACTGAAACTGTAAACGATGAAAAGGTTGTCATATCAACTGAAGCGTTACCTTCTAATGAAAGAATAGCTGAGAGGAAGACGATCGTTTACGAAACTCGTGTTGACCCAACCGTGATAAAGGTGGCTGGGGAAAAACTCAAGGATCAGCTGTTCACTAGATTTGGGTTCTTGAAGCCTAAACCAGGTGAGGTTCAATTCGTTTCCATCGAAAAGTACTACGAACCTTATTCGATGATTAATGGAAAGTATTTCATTGATTACTATCGCAAGTGCGCCTACTTGGTTAAGGTTGACGGCAAAGTTCTGGAAGTCGTTCTCTTAAACAACAAGTTTGAGCCCGAACAGTCGACGGATTCCTATGCAAAAGATCACAAAGTGATTAGACTCGAGGGAGAAGAGCGGTTAAGGAACGAGGTTAAAGCCTCCCTTATCTTGGATCGGTCGGGACAAGACGTTACACTTGAAAAACTCCCCTCTGCTCCTTCGGAGAGACACCCTAAGAAAATACTGGCAGAATTTGGCGAACAGGAAATCGCTGGAAACGCGGACTTGGACATCATCCGATCCAGAATAGTCAAACGCCCAGAGGACATAAATCGACTTGTCAGTGAGCTTTTTGAAGTTGACGAACGAGCCGTAATCTACACTCCAAGGTTTAGAATCCTATACAGAAACCTGAAGACAGGCGAGGAGAAGACTGTTGAATTTGACGGCGTTACAGCTGAAAAAATCCAGCAAAGCAAGCACGCAAGTTCACACTGCATCTCTCCTGTTCCTCCTCCACCTCCTCCACCACCATGAACGCATGCTTGTCTATTTCGTCGAAATCTAGCAAACACTGTCGAAAATAAGGAGAGAGAGCGCGCGCTACGGGCAAGACCTGACTAGGGTTCATCGCGGCTCCTTAGATGCTGGGGTTCGCTCTTTACGCCCATGTTTCTTGTCGTGTGTGTACAAGTTTTCGAGCATTTCTACGGCCGCTCCATAGCTGAAGTTCCACGTCCCATCTTTGAACATCTGGTGTATTTCCACATTGTCCCATGTTCCCTGCAGGTCTCCTAAGAGCATATGGGCATCTTTGATGCACCCTCTCTCTGCCAATTGCCTGAGGGACTTTCGCATGCCTGCGGATTCAAACGCTGGGACTACAAGGCGAACGAACAAGGCGTTTCTTTCAAGTATCCTTTCGTAGCTGGTGTTGTATGGAAGATGTTTCAATGCTCCAGTGAATCTCCTCAGGTTCGCGTTGCTTGGGAAGTCGAGGTAAAACAGGAAGAATAGTGCCGTCTGTTCTTGATTGGGGAACAGGTACACTCTGTAGCCGTTGATCAGTCCTTGAGGGTTAAGGTTATTCTTGATCCTGCGGGAAACCATCGGGATGAATTTCTTGCCGTTTTTTTCTCCAATTGTTTGTGCTATTTCTGCAACGATTCTTCTTTGTGTCGTCCGTGCATTGAGTTCCAAACATCGCAGGATGATGAGGTCAATCAAATCAAACTCTGCTCTTCTGCAGTTCTCAGGCTCATCAGGTCTTTCTGCTACAAATGAATCGAAGGCTTCTACCCATCTATGCCAGTCGAACACAGAAACGCGCTGTTTTCTGGTGTAGAAATCCATGTCCAACAAAGGATACTTGGGGCTGGCGGTTGCGTAGATTTTAGAATCAGAAATCAGCTCTCTCTTTGCAAGCTCGTTGAGAAAAGCCTTCAGATCCCTTTCCTTGTCTGGAGGAACAGCGTAGCGAACGTAGTTACCGAGTTTCCATCCGTCTACAACGGCGAGATATCTCCATAGGGGGAAACTGGTAAGGGCGCGGCCGGCAGCCTCTTCTTTTCCAGTTGGCGCGGACGCCAAAACCGAGTAACTCTTCAATCCCAGCTTGGCCTCATTGATAAGCGCTCTGAAACGGACAATATCATCCTTATCAAATCTTCGAATACGATAACTCACCGTCTGCTGGGGCGCGCCAACTGCTTCAGCCAACCTGCGAACGTTATAGACACCGTGCGCAAGTATGGCTCTGATAATCTTAAAGTCCAAAGAGTCAAGCCGCTTGAACTTCTGGGAATATTCAGTCATCGAAGGAAGCAAGCGTTCATAACTCATAAACTCGCACCACAGGGTCGAGTTGTCGAAATATGCACGCAACCATTCTTAAACATTGCGTACAGAAGTTCCATTCTGTATCGCGCTAGCAATATTGACTAAAGACTTATATGCTTTGTTAGCAGAAATATCATTAGGGGGAAAAATGAGACCCATAATCCTTGTTGCAATCCTGCTGCTGTCCCTTTTCCTCGTACCAATGACGCTTGCCTTACATCAGTCGCTTCGAATCCCGAAGATCATACTGACTAGGCTCAACCTTGATTCCGGCTGCCAATTGTGCGGAGCCACAACCAAGTCTACTGAGCCTGGAAGCGGCGGTGGAGGGCAGGGCGTCATCTGATTCATGGTAGCAAGTAGGATGCTTGTCTGACAACGTAGGGTCGAGCGGTAATGACTGAGGCAATTGTATACTCCCTTCTCTCCTTTCTCCCTCTTTTGCTTATTGTCCTCACGAACAACAACGCCCCCTTGCGCAAGGAGCACATACTAAACAAATTGACACGATTTTATTCGTGTGTACAACGACAAATTCGATGAGGCTTTTCGGTTCTAGCCCTCGAGGTTTGATGAGCTCAATGCGCTAGCCACGGGGTTTGCCACTCTTCTTTGAAGAAGATTTCTGAAAGCTCTTCCCTCGGTCTGGGAGCAGGTGTTTCATTGGGTATGCCGATAGGCAGCAATGCGACAACTCGCATTTTTGCAGGAATCTTGAGCAGACGCTTCACCGCGTCCTCGTCGAAGGCACCTATCCAGCAAGTGCCGTAGCCTAGAGCCGTGGCTGCCAAGGCCATGTGTTCAAGGGCTATCATCGTGTCTTTTTCGTGCCACTTTGTCGACACCTCAGGATCGCCCACTGCAGCCACGATTGCTGCAGCGTCACTAAGGAACCCCTGATTGTTCGCCGCTCCCGCGAGAGCCTTCTTTCGATTCGCATCTCGAACCACTATGAAGCGCCAGGGCTGGCGGTTGGCGGCAGAAGGCGCCAGACGAGCGGCCTCGAAAATCATTTCCAGCTTATCATCGGGAATTGGTTCTTGCCGGTATTTTCTGATGCTTCTGCGGCCTCTTATAGCTTCAAAAACGTCCATCGTATTTGTTCCCCTTCCATGGAATGCACTTTGCTCTAGAACGTTAGCCGTCGCGTGTCATGCATATATGGATTCCTCAAGCAGCTGTGCGATTTGGCATGCAGGCGCTATCAGGTTCCAGTGTCCATGTCTCGTTCACTGCAGCACTTTCCACCGCAAGGAACAGTGAAATGTCGAGACGGCGCGTTTCATCCGCGAAAGATCACTCTGAGAACTCTAATCTTGGGGATAACGTCCACAAAGCTTGATGTTAGGAAGTTATTCTTACCGTCTCGTCGTTGTTGCTTTTGCTTTCAGTTGTTTCTCTTTTTCCGGCATTGCCACTATCTTTATCTGGGTTTTGTAGAGACAGTTCTTTGCTGCTTCCTTTGCGTCTCTTCGAGTTTCATAAGTCCCTTTGAGTTCAATCCACGGCAATGTTTCATCAACCTTTATCCATACAGCGTGCAAGTTTTCCACCATTTCCTGACCGAGAAAAAGGATTAGATTCTTGGCAATTAAAACGGTTATGAATCCTGAATAATTATCTGGGTTAAGCTTCCCTTTGGAAACTTATTTAAGCAGTGCTGTCCCACCTCTTAGAGTTTAGGAGAGAGACGAAGGTAGAGCCCGGCCGGGATCACGTAAGATTGCTCGGTTGAAGCGGTGCCTATGGATGGACAGAAAGAAAAGAATCCAAGAAGATGTACAGCGTGAAACGACGACTGAGCAGCGTGCATGGTTCCGTCAACGATTCTTTACGGCCAGAGGGAATTCCTGAAACACATCGTAAGTCTGTCAACGAGTTTTTAACCTTCCATGCCCTTTGTGGGCTTTTTTCAGGGGAGGCCGGCATCTGATGGCTTACTCCGCAAATCCGAGGGCGTTCCTAACAGCGTTCAAGGAAACGCTGGCTGGACACTTCGCCGGCGTCGGAGGAATAATCGCAGGTCTCATAGTTGCTTGGCAGCTTGATGTTTTCCGAAGTGTGCCAGGACACGCATGGACTATTGCAGTCTATCCGACCGTGTTGACTGCCAAAGCCGTGATAAACGGTGTGTTCAGCGGACGCTTGAACACTGCCTTGCACGTTGGAACGATTTCCCCAAGATTCTCTGGAAACATGAAAACCCTGAGTCGAATGTTTCAACGAATACTGATCTTGACCTTGGCGACGAGTATCGTAATGAGCATCGTTTCAACCATTCTTGGAACCCTGTTCTGGGGAGTGGCCCCTGCAAGTTTCTCAGATGTCTTGATAGTTGTTGTTGCTACAATGAGTCTAGGGTTGACCCTTTACTTGTTCACGTTATCTGTCACGTTTACTGCCTTCAAGAAAGGTGTGGACTTGGACAGTGTTGCATATCCAATTTCTGCCACGATTGCAGATGTTTTCATAACGGTCTGCTATGCTTTGGCAGTTAATCTCTTCTTCAACTTCGGCTACGCAGGACAATACACCATTCTCCTAATCGCGATCCTGCCCGTGGTTTTGGTGCTCTATTCCTTGCCCCGAAGCATCCACGAGGAAGGATTTTCCAAAACCATGAAGACCTCTATCTCGGCTCTGATGTTTGTGGCGGTGATTGCCAGTGTCACGGGGACGATTTTGCAAAAGATAAATGTTGTCGCAAGCCTTTGGAACGGGAACCCTGCTCTTCATCCCGCTGCACTTTTTGCTGCTTACCCCGCTCTGATTGAACTGGTAGGCGATGCCGCTCTGGTCATAGGATCCACTGCTACAACAAGGCTTGTACTCGGGTTACTGGAGCCCTACTTTTCTGCCATGAAAAACCATGCATTGCAGATTCTCGGTGCTTGGGCGGCTTCGGCTGTTGCGTTCGTTCCACTTTCGGCTGCATCACTCTTTCTGACCGGGGCGTTTGGGCTGCCTGCATTCTGCCTTCTGACTTCCGTGTTGCTTGCGACAAACGCCTTCGCCATGATCGCTATGACCCTGATATCTTACGCACTTGCAATATTGACTTTCAAGAAGGGCTTGGACCCTGATCATCTGGTTATCCCTATTGAAAGTTCACTTGCGGGCACCATAACGACAACCGCTTTGTTCGTTGCCTTGTTCCTGCTACTCCACTTGGGGGGATAGAATTAAAATATTTCCTGCACTCTAGTCTCCTAGTTGGAGCGACCTTGAGCACATGCGAGCGTTAGAAAAGGTAAAATACAGGTCTGTACCAGTCCGGGATCTCTTCTTGGAAATGAAGAACCTGTCCGAGCTAATGATAGATCTGGCTTATTCGGCAGCCTTGTTCAATGATCGGGAACTCGCCGAAGAAGTCATGGAACTTGAGAACCGTGTCGATACGCTGGATTATCTGCTGGAAATGACTATCATGATCGCTGCAAGAGACGCCCATGATGCGGAAGCATTAGCAGGAGTGTCCGCTGCAGCCTCGGCAGCAGACAAGATCTCAGACGCTGCAGCAGACATAGCCGCAATAGTCACGCAGAACATAGGTGTACATCCGATAGTGAGCCAAGTTTTTGAGAAAGTCGAGGAGCGTTTGATGCAGGCAAAAGTGAGTGCTGGCTCATCAATTGTTGGTAAGCGAGTAGGGGAGCTTGATCTGGCGGCGAGAATGGGCGTTGACATCATCGCCGTTCGACGGGACAAGGACTGGATTATAAACCCGGAGAATACTGAACAGATTCGAGGCGGGGACGTTTTGATTGCCCGCGGCGTTCAATCAGGCATCAGGGAATTCAAGGAGCTTGCAGAACAGAAACCGCGGAGGAGGGAAGACTGAATGGCGCAGCAGGACCAAGCAAGGTTCGAGGAAATCGTTGAACGCCTAGTGGAGCTTAAGGACACTTCTGAACTCATGATCGACCTGGCCTACTCGTCGTTGCTTCTGAACAACAGAGAGCTGGCCGAAGAAGTGCAGAGGCTTGAAGAACGCGTGGACAAGCTGCACACAGATTTCGAACTGCTCGTCCTCAAAAGCGAATTCAAGAAGGAGGAAGCGAAGGGCTTTCTCGGACTCATACGGTTGGGAGTGGCAACCGAAAAAATTGCAGACGCAGCGGCTCAGATATCCGAGGTTGTCCTGAGAGGCATTGAACCGCATCCCGTGTTACAGCTCAGCATAAGGGAAGCCGAAGAGACAGTTGCTTACGTGCCCGTTACCAAAGACTCCCAGCTTGTGGATAAGACTCTGGCGGAAGCACGGATCCCTGAGGAAACTGGAATGTGGATATTGGCCATAAGAAGAGGCAACAAATACATTAGACCTAAACCCGACTCTAGAATAGAGGTAGGTGACGTTCTAATCGCCTCAGGCTACGCCGACGGTGTGGAAAGCCTCAAAAAACTGTCAGCACGGTAACCAACATTCTGCCGAGTCCATAGCTAGACTACTTATTCTGAATGCACTAACGCTATAAACACGGTTTCCCCTCATATTCAACGAGGGACGCATCATCACCAAGAAGAAAGAAACCGCGGCCATCATCCAAAACTACACGTGTCCAAACCCATCTTGCCGCAAACCCTTCGTAAAACCATTGAAAGCCATAAACTTGGCCCTAGGAAACCCGGAACCATACCTCGCATGCCCCCGCTGCCTCAGGGAGATCACCACCCAAGAAAGCCCGCCGACCGCCGAACCAAAGCCAAACCTAGAAACAGAAACCCTCAAAACCACAGAAGACAAAGCCGCAGAAGAAAAAGACGGCACGGCACCGACAAAACCACAGTGCACCCGCCACTTCGGATACCTAAGCGAACGTTCAAACAAAGAAAAAATACCCGAAGAATGCATCACCTGCACAGACATAGTCAACTGCATGCTAAAAGCCGTAAAAAACCAAACAAACAACTAACACCAAAAACACCAGCGGTTTGAGTCTCAAAAAAATCACGGATTGAGTACTCAAAAGCAAGGGCTCGAAACCCAACATCAGCCAGTGAAGCCATAGCCTCACATTAACACGCGCGAACGCTAGCTTCTCAGAAACGTTCGAGCCACATCTTCCAGTCTTTCGCCCAGGATTTGCACATCATCAATGCTGCCCAGCCCTTTCTCGCAGGCCTTGCGAATGTGGCTTATTTCATGAGGGTCAAACCCCATAACCCTGCAACCGGTTGCGTCTGTCGCGACCGGATCTTTTCCAGTTATTATCAAGTCCATCTGAACAGGTGTCCCGTCGGAAGGACCACGGCCCTCCATCCCCACAAAGCCGTCAATCACCGTCAATACTGGTTTGAGCACGCTGTTAATGTCAACTATGACCTTGCTTATGCCCTTCAGGTGGTATTTTCCCTTAAACTTGTCAGGCAGAAGACCGAACATGTTCTTCATCCCCAACGTGACTCCCGTCGACATGTGGGTCTTAAGTTTAGCCGCACTCACAACAGCAGATTCAGTGACAATACGTGGAACAGTTATGCTTTTCAATGTTTCAGAGTTAGGAACATCTATCTTGACTCTGTCCTTCACGTGCCTCAGGTTGAGACATTCAACACCGTTGCGCTCACACATTTCCCTCATGCCAGTCGCTTCAAAGGCCTTGTCAGCGCTGGTCATCGTAGCGTCTGATTCGACAACGTAAATCTTAACATGCAGATTCTTTAGTCTCTCTATGATGGCTTCAACCACAATTGGATCCGTAGTCGCTCCAGTGTCCCATGTTTTGACCGTTATGAAGTTGACTTTTATGAGCACCGTATCCCAACCGGACAGGGCAGCCTCATAATCCATCAAGTCCAAGGCCTTGAAAACAGGCTCATGACCTCTCTTGCCCTTAACAATCGCAACCTTCGGAGTCAACCCGACGACACGACTAGCTTCTCTGAAGCAGCCAAAGGCAGAAGACAGATTGCATTAATAAAGGTTGAGAACCAAGACTCAAGTTCTATTTGGACTTGGTTATGTGCACGTTTTTGATTAGAACGTACGGAGCCAGTGAAGGTAGATCCGCTTCAAAACCCCACCAGTGCACGTGCTGCCTCTCCTTCGAAACGGCAGCGATATTGCCAAGCATGGCCAAAACGTTGTCGCTTATGCGCAAATCCTTCAAAGACTGCTTGATTTCGCCTTTTTCAATCATGAAGATGCCGTCTCGGGGAATAGTTGAGAAGTCACCCTTTGCAGAATTCTGGAAACGCGTGTACCAAGTGTTAGTCAAATAGAGCCCTCTCCTCACCTCTTTGAAAAGTTCGTCCCTGCTCGCGTCTCCATCATCCATTTCGATGTTCCACGGTGTCGGGTACACCAAACCCGCATTTCCCGTTGTCTTGGTTTTGAACATTTTGGCGGTGGAAGCGTTGTGAAGGTACGTTTTGAAGACACCATGATCGATGAATGTGTTCTCTTTTGTGGGAAAACCCTCATCATCGAAAGCCCTGTTGGACATGGAATACGCCGCCGGATTGTCTTTCAACGTCACTACGTCAGGCGCTACCCTTGTGCCAAGCTTATTAACGAAAATAGACTGTTGCACGAGTACAGAATAGGCTGAAGCCATCCCGCCCCAAACCCCAAGCAAGGAACCAAGAATCAAAGGGTCAAAAATGACATCGTAAACGCCCTCATCCCCAATTCTTGGGCTTCTGGCCTGCTTGGCTATCTCGCCGGCCTTTGCCCCAGCACGGGCGGGCTTGAAATCCTTCAGGTTCGAACAGCATTCCACCCCGTGGCCTGAGGCTTCCCTTTCTGAAAAAGCCCTGATTGAAAGCTCAATTGCTGATCTGCTGTCAACGCCAATAGGTCCTTCGGAAGAAGCGATGTAAACGTCTTCGAACTTTGTGAAGAGTATGCCTCCGCTTTCAACTCTACACCCGGCTTCTTTTTCAGCCGCTTCTATAGCTTCAAAAACATACTCCGCTGGACTTTCCAAATTCTCAAGCTTCTTATCTGCTTTGCTCTTTGCGTAGTGGAAACTGCCTTGAGCAAAGCCTCCAAAAGTTGGATTCTCCTCAGAAATCTTCGCCAGTTTTAACAGTTGCTTGATGCTTGCATCAGCGTCATCGAAGCTGTGAATCTGCGTGGCGACAAAGCGTTTCTTCCATGCCAAGGCTACATCGGTTGAGTAGTCATTCCACGCGACGGTGATGTCAACCTGGTTGTTGCTGAAACGCACCTGTCGATACTTGCCATAGGTTGTCTTCGCAACAATCTGGTCTGCCCCCAGCGTTTTCGCTTTCTTCACGATCTCTTCAGTTTTGCCGAGTATGTAGGTCATTTCACAAACACTCTCCTAAGTCTTAGGCACGGGCCACCAGTGTACACCGGAACCCCCTGCTCAGGGTCGCCTTTCCCACACGTAGCCGCGTCAAACTCGACCTTTCTTGAAACCGCGTCAACGGCCGTCCAGAACTTCAACGTAGTCGTTTCAATAACAGGTCTTGACACAGGATGCTTCAGTTCACCGTTTTCTATGAGATACGCCTCTCTCCCTACATAACGTTGGTTGAAACGTTTGTCATCGATGTTCCATTCGGTGAAAGACTTCATGTAAACGCCGTACTTGACGTCTTCAATTAGCTCTTCCTCAGTGAATTCGCCAGGAAGAACAAACGTGTTCGCCATCCGAACTATAGCCTCTCTATCATAGTTAACAGACCTTGAAGAACCGTTGCTGTTCGTGTCAAGCTTCGCAGCCGATTCCCTGTTGTGCAGGAACTCGTTTATGACACCCTCCTTGTACAGGAACCTCCGTGTGGCTCTAACTCCCTCGTCATCATACATGTAATAGCCGTAGCTGCTCTCGACAGTCGGATCATCCACAACGGTGACGGCCTTGCTGCCGATTCTCGTGCCAATCCAGTACTGACCGCCTTTATAGATGAAGGATCTGCCAGCCTGGCTCATCTCCCGACCCAAGATTCTGTCAGCCTCCATCGGATGACCGCATGATTCATGCGCCGCTATTCCAGCGACTTCTGACCCGCAGACCAAATCCATTTTCTCAGGTTTCACGGTTTTTGCTTCCGTGATGACGCTTTTGAGAACCTTGGCGTCGTGAACCATTTTCTCCGGAATCTTCCACTTGCTGAAAGCTTCCCACCCTCCGCAGTAACCAAACTGTTCGTACGCCTGCTCAGTTTTTCCCTGCTCAGCTACCGTGATGAAAACGTACGCGCCTATTCTCGGAACAAATGAGGATATTCGTGAACCCTCTGAGTTGACAAAATACTTCGTTATCAAGTTCGTTGCGCAGGATGATGCTGTGGCAGCGATCTTCACTTTTGAAGACGCTAAAGCCCTGTTAACCTCGGCAAGAGTGGATATTCTCTCTTCCAGCGAAACGTCTTCTATCCTCTTTTTTTGGTCGACAGCCCACTTGGTCTTGGCGCCCTTCTCTTCAGCGAAGACAAGCTTCTCCTTACGATTTGCACTGTTGGCATACTTGAAAGCCATGTCTGCAACGTCTTTGGCTTCTTCTTTCGTCCACTTGTTCGTCGAAGCGAAGCCGATGCCCCCGTCTGCTATGATTCGCACGCAAAATCCACTGTCAACAGCTGAAACAACCGCCTCCACCACGCCGTTGCGCAGCATAAGCCCGTCCTGAACCTGACTGTGCGCCCTCACTTCAGCATATTCGATCTTCTTGCTCCGCGCACACTCAAGGGCAAAATCAACGATTTCCTCGTCCATTTAGCATCAACCTTTGCAGCATATGTGCTAAACTGGGGCATAAAAGTCTTTTAGGCGCTGGCCAGTGGAACCTCCTTTCGCGTTCAGTCTTGGCTCTTCAACGTCCGTTCCAACGCGTCTATAACATTTTGTTTTCCCATAGCAAGAATGTAAGGGCCTAGTCTTGGGCCTTGGGGAGCACCCAACAGTACCGTGTATATCATCTTGAAGAATTTTGCAGGTTGAAAACCGCATTTTTTCGCAGTGTTGAATATTGCGTTTTGAATTTTCTCGGCGTCGTCCTCGACCTTCAGCACTTGAACCAGTTCTTTCACGGCGTCTCTCTCTTGCGTGCTCAGCCTGACCAAGGTTTCTTTTATCGCTTGAAAATCTGCTGCCCAGTTGGACGCGTATTCAATCCGTTTTCTCGCGTTGTCATCGAGTGACTGGTCTCGCTGCAAGTAACCGTAGCTTCGAAGCTTTTCGGTCATGTACTGTTCTTCACTGCCTTTAGGGGCAACCTTCGCTAGGTATGTCAACAGGTTGTAGGGCGCGTGAAAGCCTGGTTTCGTGGGAAGCTTCATCGAGTAGCAATATTCGTACAGACCTCGAAGCTTGGCCAGTTCCTTGTCGTCCTTGACTCCTTTCTTTCCGAAATAGACATCCTCCAAGTTGTCCAGTTCGTCCATGTAGATTGGGATGTCAACCACGTCCAGCGCACGTGCCCCTACGAACCTTTTCAGCAGCAACAACATGAGTGACTGGGGAGAGCCATATCTAAACCAGGTTTGCGGTGTGAGCACGATTCCAGCGCTCTTGGCAAGCTTCTTACCGCTTTTGGCGAGGAACAGCTCGTATCTTGCGTGAACAGGTGGCTCCCAACAGAGTACTTCCCGGCATATGCGATCGTTAACCCGCACCGAATCAGCAACATCCTTTCCGAAAGCTTCAAACCTGATGTCCAAAGCCTTCCAGCGAACGGCGAACTCGCCCTTCCAGCTGAGCTTGCCTGAGCCTTTCCTGTAATCCACCTCGCCTTTGTGTCCACAGCCCTCAAGCCACCGTCCCTTCACTTCCATTCCTTCACAACTGTAAAGGATCTTATTCTCTTTCGCCACAAAGTCGTAAGCCTTTGTCGTGTAGATACGGCCGCAGTTTTCGCAAACGGCAAAGTACGGTAGGGCCTCCAGAAACTTTTCCTGTCCAATCTCTTCTTTGACTATTCCACCGATTTTTTTGGCGTTCAAGAGTATAGTCCTGATTTCCTCGTTGAACAATCCCGTCCGGTAAGCTTCTGCTCCCGACATGAACTTGTACTCTATCCCGCACTTGTCCAACGCTTCCATGAGCAGCATGGTCATGTGCTCTCCGTAGCTCTTGTGACACTTGTAAAAGTCCGGAATGTCCGTCACAGACTGCCCCAAATACTTCTCCAAAGACTCAGGCATCCCAGCAGGAACCTTCCTCAGCCCATCCTTATCATCAGCAAAAGCGATGAGTTCAGAGTTGAAATCCTGCTCTCTCAAAGCCAAGGTCACACCGAAAGACCGTGCTGCATCGCTCAAGTTACCTATGTGCGGCAAACCGGATGCGGCTATACCCATCTCGGTCCTAATCAAGCCTAAGCCTCTGCCGAGCTTCCGCTCCCTAGCAACCACCTTGGCGGCCATCTTGTCGTACCACGTGCCGTGGCCGATTATTTTCCGGCTCATAGCAAGTCTAGCCTCTGCATGCAATAGTGAAATCGAAATAAAAAGTGTTTAGAAAAAGAGTGGGTTTACTTTCTTCTGAGAGCAGCAGCTATTGCCAAGCCGCCGAGCACAAGCAGAATCACAGCTAAGCTGTAGACCCAGTTGTACGTGTATAGAAACCACGCGCCGCCCATGGCGATGAGCAGTAGACCCCAACCGAAATAGCTGAACGCACCGCGCCCGTACTTTTCCGGATTTGAACGCTGCATCACAGCCAACGCCATCAACCAGCCACCGAACAACACGATCATTGTTGCCAGAACCATCCACCACGCGGTCAACAGGCCCGCAGGTACATAAAGTAAGACGGAGACAACTATGATCACGAAGAGAGCGCCTATTGTCAGCAAATTCCTGTCTGCCATTTTAGCCATGTTTTAACCTCCTTTGGCTCGCTAGATTTTCGCGCCGCACTCCGGACAGAACTTCGAACCTGCCGGAATCGTCTTTCCACACTTTGGACAGTTCATCGTCTGGCTTGACGGAGGAGTTATCACCGTTCCACACTCAGGACAGAACTTTGAGGTTGCCGGAATGTGCGTGCCGCACTTCGGACATATCACTAGAGCTGCAACCGGGGCCTGCACTGGGCCTGTGGGCGTCATAACCTGCGGAATGAGCACCATGCCGGCTCCTAAGCCTGCTCCAGATGACTTTCCAAGGGATTCAGCAGCGCTCTTGACCGTTTCCATCCGCAGCACTTCGCTGGCACCAGTTCCGCCAGTCCTAAGCCAGAAAAGCCTCTCGCGGTACTCGGGGGTTGTGTCTATTCCTTCAAAACGCAGGTCAGTGAGCTCCAAGCCTACGCGTTTGAAGTAGTCCATGATAGTGTTCTTCACTATCACCGATGTTTCGTCGAGCTTTGTGAACACGGTAAGCAGGTCGTAGTGTGAGAGTTCGTTGATTATCTTCTCATTCAGGAATCCTCGCAGGTAGTTGTTCACGCCTTCAGTCGAATACGCCTGTTGCCCACCTACAACCTCGTTGACAAACAGTTGCGCGTTTTCGACCTTGAAGTAGAATGAGCCGTGCACTTGCAGAGGCGCAAGCTCAGTGGTCTGAGCCTGTGTACCGTATTTGCCGGCGAAGACTTTGGTTGAGATGAAGATGACCGCTGCCTTGAACGGCTTATCCTTGAAACCCACGATCCGTGTCAGCAATCTTGTTAAGAGCGGCAGATTCAACGTTGTCAAAGTGTGTCTTCCCGCGTTGAAGACGTCGTAGGCCTTGCCGTCTCTGAAAAACACCGCAACTTCGTATTCGTTAACGATTAGCTGGGAACCCCACGTTATGTCTTCGCTTGGGTATCTCCACAGGATGTCGTCTGGCCCTGCGTTTGTCCATTCTATGACTTGCGGCATTTTAACTCACTCCCATTATTACCTCTTCCCTTTTATCAAGGGTCTCATCGAAGGTCTCCAGCGTGTCCGTTAGGTTCTGCACGCGGTCTTTTGCCTTGTCGAATTTCTGCTTGGAAACCTCGGTTCTGAACGCGTCGACTTCGCTGGCTATGCTGTTCACTTGATCAATCAGCTGGTTGTCGAAGTCGGTCATTCGATCAAGAGCTTCCTCTTGAATCTTAACAACGTCAAAGAAGCCGGAGTACCCGTAAGAAGCGTGATTTACTCTTTCCGTAACGCGGTCAAACTTGGCGACAAGTCTATCCATGTCTGTCAGAACGTCCAATTGGCGACGGTCAGACATCTTCTGAAAAACAGTTTTAAAGTTTGTTCTCGCCTGCGCCAGCTTCTGGTACAAGTGGTTTCGAATAAGCTTGTCAGATTCTCTGCGGAGTTCTTTCTCTTTGTAACCGCGAAACCCTGGAAGTTCTGCAAGGATTCGCTCAGAGAGACGCATCTGCTTCTTCGCTGTTCCATAAACGTCCTTTTTCTCACTCAAGGTTTAATTCCTCACAATTTTTCTTTCGTTTTTATACATGAACGAGTGTTGCTTTTAAAGTTTCTTTACCATTCCCCGACTATTAGAACCTGCCTGAAGGGATGTCGCCCTTTATTTCAGTCCCCGTTGCCCCGTCTATCAGCAGCTGATAGCCTCTGCCCTTGTACTCATACTTGACAAACCATATCGGCGCATGCAGATAGACCACCTGGCGCACGTCCATTTTTGTTTTCACTTCAATGATTTTATCAACGTCCTGCTGAATCAGAAAGCGATGATTTTCTTCAATCTGCTGCTTTGCAAGCTCAACCGCGTCGTCCTTGTTAACTTCGCTGTTTAAGACCTTGGCAAAAGCTTCGACTTTCCTAAAGTCAAAAGGTATCTTTCCCTCTAACGGGACCTCGTAATCCCTTGTCGGAAACTCGGTTGCTTTCCGCGCCAAGACAAGCCAGTCGTACTCCTTCTCTATCTTTCCCTCTTTCGTGACAGCCGGCGTTATGCGCTCAAAAATCCCCTTGTAAGTGCTTTCTGCCTTTGTGGATACCACCCAGAAAGGCAGGTATGTCAGGTTCTTTTCCTCGATTTTTGACTTTTTCGCGAGGTCTGACGGTTTTAGAAAGCCTTCGCGCATCCACTCTTTGATCGGTTCTTCGATTTGTGTTGGGTCAAACTTGTTCAGCAGCATCGAATGTTCGAACGTAAATGCCTGCCCGGTTTCGACGACAACCGTGTAGCCGCAGTACTTGCACGTTGCTATTATTTCACCGGGTTGAAACGCTATCGGCGCTCCGCAGTGGGAGCATTTGATTTCATCAATGACGCTCATACATTCTACGCCTTCTGCTTCTCTCTCTTCAGAATCTCTTTCGACACGATGACGCCTGATGCGGAGGCCTGAATGAGCCCTCTTGTGACGCCGGCTCCGTCTCCGATGGTGAAAAGGTTGTGTATCTTGGTTTCCAAACAGTGACTCAGGTGTAGTCTTGAGGAATAGAATTTTACTTCGATGCCGTACAGCAGCGTGTCCCTCGAGTGCAGACCGGGAATCATCTTGTCCAACGCTTGAAGCATCTCTCGTATGTCGGCCAAGTAGCGATAGGGCAAGACGAAGCTGAGATCTCCGGGCGTGGCGTTCTTCAAGGTCGGAGTCACCACGCTTCGGGCGATCCTTTCAAGCGTTGACCTTCTTCCAGACTCCAAGTCGCCCAACCGCTGTATGATCACGCCCCCACTGAGAAGGTTTCCGAGCCTTGCAACGTATTTTCCGTAGGCTATCGGCTCCTTGAAAGGCTCCGTGAAC
The DNA here is from genome assembly GCA_049516875.1 of Bathyarchaeia archaeon. GTDB lineage: Archaea > Thermoproteota > Bathyarchaeia > Bathyarchaeales > Bathycorpusculaceae > JBEKCD01. The sequence goes on from JBEKSS010000003.1 coordinate 127,676, forward strand.
GAGGTGCTCACCAGGAGAGCGAAGTTCGTGTTTTCCGTCTTCCTCTCCGCGTAGCTTTGGCCGTTAACCGTCAGGACTCCGTCGTAGGACTCTGTTATGACCTCGCCGTACGGTGCCACGCAGAACGTGCGGACTTGATCATCAAAAGACTTTGAATAGTAGATGAGTTTGGGTTCATAAAGAACACTCGTCAGCTCCTCCATAACGGAAGCGAGAGTTTCAACTCTTATGCCGACGTCGACAGGGTTGCTGAACGTCTTAAGGCCTAAGGCCTGAGCTTCTGTTTGAAGCCATTCGGCCCCAATTCTTCCGGGTGCCACGATGACATATTTGCCGAGGTATTTCTCGCCGTTTACAGTTTCGACCCCTTCAACGGCGCCATTCTTCACTATCAACCCTTTCACGTCGCTTCTCGGCTTGAACTCAACCTTCCCGTTCAGTTCTTGCCGCATTTTTCGAAGAGTCTGAGCGCATCTTTCCGTGCCCATGTGCCGAATCTTTTGGCGGATGAGTTTCAAGCCTGCCAACGATGCTTTCCGTTCAAACTCCTCCACTTTCTCGTCCTCTGCTCCGTACGTGTGTTCAGTCGCTCCGAATTTCAGGTAGACCGTGTCCACGTAGCTTACGAGTTCTTCAAGCTCTTTGGGCGACACGTACTGGTTGAGCCATCCGCCCACTTCTGGAGACAACGTGAGTTTGCCGTCGCTGAAAGCTCCTGCCCCTCCCCAACCGGACAGAACCGAGCATGGGTCACAATTGACACACTCGAAACCGCGACTCGCAGGGCATTTGCGCTGGTTTATGTCCTGTCCTCTGTCCAGCATCATAACACGCATGTTGTTTTTCTCTGCAAGTTCCAAAGCCGAGAATATTCCTGCAGGCCCAGCTCCAACGATTACTACGTCATATTTCAACGGGCTTATCCCCTGAAACCCAGAACTACATGTAGCAACTAGCATATATTTCTAGCGAGCGACTTAATGGCGCTTCAGCGAAGAAACCATAGCGTCCACGCTAAGCCCTCCCTGTCGGAATTGCTAGGTCCAAGCTCTGTTACGCTTAAATGTGCGAACCGAAAATAACTAGGTGAAAAGGGGAGTTGATGAAATGGTCAATTTGTGGCGAGACATTCCGTGCGGTCCGGATCCTCCGCACAAAGTCTATGCAATAATCGAGGTGCCAAACGGAAGCACCAACAAGTACAAGTATGATTGTAAAGCTGGGTTTTTCAAGCTTGACAGAGTCTTGTATTCTGCCCTTTACTACCTTGGTGATTATGGCATAATCCCCCGTTCATGGTCGTTGGACGGAGAGCCCCTCGACATCTTGGTCTTGACAACAAAGCCCACCTTCACAGGCTGCGTGGTCACCGCGCGTCCTATCGGTGTTCTGACCACAGAGGACGAGAACGGACAGGATGACAAGATCCTTGGAGTACCGGTCGATGACCCGAGGTTCGAGGAAGTTCAAGACATGGGCGACATTGCGAAGCATTTGAAGACAGAGATTGCAGACTTTTTCGTTAACTACAAGAGGCTCGAACCGAAGAAATGGGTTAAAGTCAAGGAGTGGAAAGACGCGAAAGCTGCAGAAAAAATGATACTTGCCGCGTTTCAACTTTACAAAGAAGAGTTTCACACCACCTAACCCGAGAAAGTGAAATGTGGACTTTTTCTAAGCACCTGCTCCTGTCGGAAACTAAATTTCCAGAAATTTAGATCGCTAGTTGCAAGCTGCTAGAAGTCGAAGCACCGGTAGTGAATGAACAAAGTGTCCAAAGTCAAACTGCAATCTCAACTCACTCTTTTCGATGTCACAAACCTCGTGGTCGGAGCAATCATAGGAGCAGACATTTATGTGGCCTCAGCGTACGGAGCGCAGTACTTGGGTCCCTTTTCACTTGTTGTTTGGGTCATCGCAGGATTGATGGCCATCGTGATTGCACTATGCTTTGCCCAATGTGCATCGTTGCTTCCCAAGGTAGGCGGGCCGTACGCCTACGCAAGAGAAGCTTGGGGACCGTTTGCAGGTTTTATCGTCGGCTGGTCGCTCTGGCTTGCCGAATGGGTGTCACTGGCTGTTTTTCCCGGCGCCTTTGTTAATTACCTGAGTGTTTTCCTTCCAGGCCTTGATCTGGTTTACCAAACTCTTATCAAAGGGCTGTTCGTGCTGTTTCTCATTGCTACGAACATTTTCGGAGTCAGAGCGGCCGGAAGAACGAACGACGTTCTTACTTTGGTCAAACTTGCTCCACTGATTCTCTTTGCGGCAGTTGGCTTATTGTTCGTGGTTGTTAACCCCGCTGTTGCGGCCTCCAATCTCTCCCCGTTCGCACCAAAGGGGTTTGGAAATTTCGGACTTGCTCTCGTCCTGATTTTCTGGGCTTACGCAGGCTTCGAAATTTCAACCATCCCGGCTGAAGAGATAAAGGATGCGAAGAAAACTATCCCTAGGGCCATCGTTGTTGGGATTGCAATCGTGACGGTTTTCTATCTGGTGACGAACATCGTGCTTTTTGCCGTTCGATCATACACTCTTTTAGGTTCAGACACTGCGCCGCTTGCTGAGGCAACCCTAGCAGTCCTGAGTTTTAGTTCTGTGCTGGTTCTCGTGGGCAAAGCAGTCGTGGGTGGTGGCGCGTTGGTGTCCGTTGCAGGTTCTGATGAGTCAGGGATGATAGGAACTTCAAGACTCGGATACGCTTTGGCGGCTGACGGTCTGTTCCCACGTGCCTTCGCCAAGATTCACCCAAAATACAAGACGCCTTACTTGGGAATAATAATCCAAGCCGTCACGGCGCTGATAGCTGCAATCTTCGGCACACTGCCAATCTTGATGGCAACCTCTGTTTTTCTGTTGGCAATAGCGTACACGGCCACCGGCCTGTCAGTCTTCTGGCTGCGCAAAAAGTTTCCAACACCCCAGTCTCGCTGGGAGGCCAGCTCTCTCATTCCGGCCTTGGGAATCATTTTCTCTCTTTTCCTAATCTTTGAGTGCGGAGTTGTCCAGATTGTTATAGGCGTACTGATGCTTCTAGTTGGAATTCCAATCTACATCAGGTATTCTCCGAAGAAAGAACTGACAGATCTCAAGAACGCATTAATCGCCAGAGAAGCCGTTCTGGAAAGAGCCTACAAACAGGAGGACAGGTTTCTCGCTCACGTGCTGCGCCACGTGAAGAGGGGATACAGGAGAATTAGGGGTAAAGAGCAAACGTGGCAGACAACAGACAAAGATTGAAATTTCGCGCGTTTGCAACATTATCTAAAACGAAAAAACGATATAGGACAGACGTTGATATGGGTGTTGGAAGGCGGTTGCAAAATGAAGGTATTTCCATACACAGATGTTGAATCACAGGACGCTGATTCAGGAGCAGAAAAGGTGAAGGTAAGATGGCTAATCACGAAGGAGATGGGTGCCCCCAACTTCGCGATGAGGTTGTTTGAAGTCGGTAAGGACGGATGCAGTCCTTTCCACAATCATGCGTGGGAACACGAAGTTTTCATACTTGAGGGCGAAGGAACTGTTATGAGCGAAAAAGGACCTAAGAAGTTCAAACAAGGCGGCGTTGTTTTTGTTCTTCCAAACGAAAAGCATCAGTTCAGGAATGAAGGCAAAGGCGTATTGAAGTTCCTGTGCCTAGTACCTATCGAAAAGAAAAGTGAGTGAGAGCGCACTAAGCTTTATATTTCGCCGCCAGCGCGAGTCACTCCATGCCTTCCAAGATGGGGAAGAGGTACCCAAGCGACTACACCGAAGAGGAGCTTCGAGCCCAAGCCCGTGAACTCGAGAGCACCGTCACGATCCCTGCAAACGTTGAGATTGAAGCTGATCACAGAGTACTTGACCTCGGTGAAGTGGAGAAGCTCCTGAGGCAGGCTAAGAACATCATCCCCCAGGACTGTGGCTGCCGCAGGACAAGGGGAACTGCGATGCCCCGCGAGACGTCTGCATCACCATAGACCCGCCGGAAGATTACATCGCCAAGAACGCAAGATGTCACCCCCACGAGTCCACGCTGGAGGGGACACTCAACGCTCTGAGGAGGAGCCACGAACTCGGCCTTGTCCACATGGCTTACACGATGAAGGACAACGATCATCCCACGGTAATGTGCAGCTGCTGCCCTTGCTGTTGCCACACGCTGGGCGGACTTCTTCGCCACGGTATAGCGGCGCAGGTTCTTACATCCAGGTTCGTTGCCGAGGAGGACGAGGAAAAGTGTGCAGGGTGTGGTCGGCGTGTTGACCGATGCGTCTTCGGGATCCGTCACCTCGACAACGGCGAGCTTAGGTACGACAGATGTAAATGTTTCGGCTGCTGCCTCTGCTTCTCTACATGTCCCGCCGGTGCGATATCTCTCGTACCTCGAGCGAGCGCTTGAAAGAAAAATCGTGAACGTTTTTTTAGGTTTACAGGTCAATCCTTTATTGCTTCAAGCAGGCTCATTACGTTCCACAGTTTGACTCTGGTGTAAGGTGGCATGTTTGGATCCTGCAGGATTTCGTCCATGAGTGATATGGCGTTCGCTGCTCTGACCGCGGGTGTGTACTCCTTTGTTTGTAGAGCGTCCAAGGAATCCTTAGCGGCTCTTCTAATGTTTCTAGGTGTCGTGTTGTCCTCGGAAACAGCTCCAAGCACGGCTAACGCTTGTTTTATCCGCTCTTCGTATTCCTCCATTTTCTTCTTTCTAACCATTCTGCCATCCCGCGTAATCCGTGATAGCCTTGTTATATAAGCTGGGATACCTATTTACTTTGGGGTTTTAAAGCTTGTCGCGAAAACCACGTGAAGAGCCGCACATCAAACGGATGGCTGATCTCCTGCGCCAAGGCTCGACACTGACAGAGTTAGCCTGTCCCGCGTGTGCTTCGCCCTTGTTCAGACTGAAAAACGGTGGCCTGTGGTGTGGAAGGTGTGAGAAAAAGGTCATAGTGGTGAAGGAAGGAGAGGGAGAGACAGAAGCAACAGGCTCCATCGCCCTCCAAAACCTCGAAGTCACCCTTCTGGCCAAGGTTCAGACAATACAGAACAGAATAGAACACGAAGAGAACCCCGAAGAACTGCAGAAACTGAACACCGCGCTCTCCGGACTCTTAGAGAACCTCGAGAGAATAAGAAAAACAAAGAAGACATAGGCGTCTCATGACAATGCTCGGATTCTACGCAAACTTTCCGCAAAACATTCACAAGGCAGAAACCTTCTCCACCTCAATCTCGAACAAGAAGCTGCAGCAGGTGCTGGTAGAGGCTCTGTACAAGTTGAACAGCGAAACCCTCTGCCTGGAAGAAGTCTCTACGCCTTCAATTCCAGGTTGCAAGGTCATTTTCGAGGTCGGAGTGGCTGAAGGCAACGACTTCAATTACGTAGATAACGAAGAAAGAGAAAGGCTGCTGGGAGCCTTAAACAAGAAGCCCTTCCAAATAATGGATTTTCTCTGCGTCGTCCGCTATCACAAGATTCGAAAAGAAAGGAAAGCGCGCATGAGGTTTGATTATTACATGCTACGCTTGGTGTTCGGTGATAAATTCATGGAAATTCAGATTTCCCATGAAAGAGGGCTAATGCACACTTCGGCTGATGATCTCGTAAAACTCGTCGTGAACAAGGTTAACGCTGCTTTCTCAAAGAGAGTGCTGAGGCCTTCTGAAGCTGCCTAGAAGTCTTTTTTCAGAAAACTTTGGACGACAGCAGCAATGTCTCCCGCAACTTCCCTCTTGGGTTTGTTTCCGTCCACCCTGACCAGTTCGCCCTTTTCAATGAATTTAACGTAGACTTGTCGCACTTTTCTCTGTGTTTCAAGGGTCTCCATAACTGACTTCTTAGGCTTCAGCCTTTGAACGACGGTTTCAGGTTCCACGTCGATGAAAATTGCCAGGTCGGGGCGTACCGCGTGCTCGTTTATCTTCTCAATCCACTCCAGGTCAAGCCCGGTTGCTCCTTGATAGGCTAGGGAGGAGTAGACGTAACGGTCAGAAACAACTATTTTCCCTTTTTTCAGAGCGGGCAGAACGGTGTTTTCAACGTGTTCAAAACGGTCTGCAGCAAACAGCAACGCCTCAATCACGCCTGAACTGCGCTTGTCACTGTGCAGACAGTGTTTCTTGATGAACATTCCTATTCTTCCACCGCTCGGTTCAGCCGTGTAAACCGCATCATAGCTTCTCCTCAGCCTTCTCACAAGCAGCTTTGCCTGCGTGGTCTTTCCACATCCGTCTAACCCTTCGACGCAAATGAAAACTCCTTTGGAACTCATCCTCCCCCATCCTACGACCCTAAACAATTATGCATTGTAAGGATAGGAATATTAAATGTTATTTTGCATTTCTCAAAGTGCCGCTGCAAAGCGGCAAATTCTTGATATAGCTCTTTAGGGTAATAGCGCAAGTGGACTCGATTTGGAGTTGATGTGATGGCGCGTGTTGGTTCGGATAATAGTGTCGACAGATACCCCAATGAAACCATGAGACTGCTTTTTGAGAGGTCGAGTTGTCGAAGCTTCTTGGACAAGAAGATTCCAGAAGATGTCCTGAGTCTTGTTCTTGAAGCAGGGATTCACGCTCCCACCGCGGGAAACCTGCAGCCCTATTCCATCATAAGAATAGAAAACAAAGAAACGAAGCAGAAACTGGCCGAAATGTGTGAACAGAGTTTCATAGGCAAGGCTCCAATCCTTCTGCTGTTTTGCCTTGACTTGCACCGCAACGAGAGATGGGCAAACCTGGAAGCTGCTCCCTACACGGCAACCAGTTCCTTCCGCCATTTCTGGGTGTCTTTCCAAGACACTATCATATGCGCGCAAAACATCTGCACGGCTGCAGACTCGATGGGGCTGGGCTCAGTGTACATTGGCACAGTAATCGATTATCCCGCCAAAATTCAGGCGATGTTCAAGTTGCCGAAAGGAGTGTTTCCAGTTGTGCTTCTCTGCATGGGATACCCAACGAAGAGAATGAAACCGCGAAACAAACTAGGTGCCAAAGTTGTTGTCCATTCGGAATGCTACCGGGAAATGAAAGATCAAGAAGTAATAGACGCCTACAACCAGAAGTATAGTGACGAGAAGCATCGTGGCGAGAAGCTTGGCATTTCCGAAGAAAGGTTAGAGACAATAATGAAAGTCTGTCGTGCAGTTGCTGGAGAGGAGTTCGCCAAGAAATGCGCTGACCGAATCAAGGCAGATGGATACATAAACATAGCGCAACACTATTTCGGACTCCATTACCGAGCTGATGTTATGCCTCAAGGAAATGATGACTATATCAGACTGATGGAAGAATCAGGGTTCAAATGGTTCAAGAAATATCAGGCTCCATTTGCAGCTAAGGGAACACAAAAAGAATGAGACCAACCAGCAGGCTCTGCCCAAAGCAGTGTTAGGCATTATAAGAATAGACGCACCTAATGGATATCCAAAGGCTGAGGAAGGTTGTAAATGCCTAAGAATTACTGGGGTGAGATAAAGGATCCCGTGCACGGTTACGTGTACATTACTGAAGAGGAGAGAGCCCTTATTGATTCTTATCCTGTCCAGAGGCTACATAGGCTGCGTCAGCTTGCGGGCGCGGAGTATGTCTATCCTGGAGCAAATCACACGCGTTTTGAACACTCAATCGGCGTGATGCACTTGGCCAGCAGCGTGGCTGAAAACCCCAACATTTCACAGTACATTGGTGAAGATGAAGCGGAAATGGTCAGGATTGCCGGTCTGCTTCATGACGTTGGACACGGGCCTTTTTCACACGTTTTTGAATATTTGCTCGACAAAGAGCTGAACCAGACACACGAGGACATTACCCTGTGGATAGTCAAGAACAGTGAACTGAAAGACAGGTTGAAAAAGGCGGGTTACAGGCCGGAGGATGTTGGAAAACTGGCGGTCGGCAGACTTCACAGGCCTGGGAAGGCTTTCCTAGATCAGATAATAAGCAGCGGGGTTGATGTGGACAAACTGGACTTCATAGTGCGTGACACGTACCACACGGGCGCGGAATATGGTTTCATCGACATTTTCAGGTTAATCCACACGTTAGACGTGTTGGAGGGCAATTTGGCGGTTGACCTTGGCGCCTTGTCAGCCCTTGAATCCCTCATAATAGCCCGAATAGAATCCTTCAGGAGCATATACTTCCACCGCGTCGGAAGGGCAGCACAAATCATGCTTGCGATAGCAATGGAAAAAGCAAACGATGAACTTGGGTTGACGAGTTTCAAAACTCCAGAGGAATATCTGGCCATGGACGATTACACCGTTTGGACGATGCTAAAGAACTGCAAAAAATCAAGCGGAATCATAAGAGACCTTGAAAGGCGAAAGATGCTGAAATGCGCCTATGAAAGAACATTCTACGAAAAAGACGCGATGGTTTCGAACATTTTCAGCCGTGAAGCCAACAGAAAGCAGCTGCAAGCCGACATTGCAAATGAAGCGAAGGTTGACGCAGAAGCCGTTATCATAGACGTGCCCACCGTTCCATCCGTCCCGAATCATCACTCGGTCCTGATGGAAAACATGGAAATCCCCGTGTTCTACAAAACGCCGAAGGGCGAAAGAATCCCGCAGCGGCTAAGCGAGACTTCAAAGATATTCGAAACCCTCAGAGGCTTCATAAACATCCTGCGCGTCTACACTGAAGAGGAACACCGTGAAAAAGTCAACGCTGCAGCATCAAAGATTTTAGGCAGAATCCCCTCTTCAGCAAGAATATCCTACTAAAGCGTGCCAGAAGATGCAACTTCTAACGTTAAAGGGCCGAAAAATCGTGGAAGGAACATGTACGTCAGAAGCCCTTGTGAGCACAAAACCAATCAGCTTTTTGGGCGGAGTTGACCCGGCTGACGGAAAAATAATTGAAAAGAACCACGACCTCTGTGGCGCATGTATAAAAGACAAGGTTCTGGTCTTCCCACACGGACACGGCTCCACGGTGGGCAGCTACGTGATGTACTCATTGGCCAAGAAAGGCTTAGCACCCGCAGCCATCATCAACCAAACAGCCGACCCCGTGGTTGTGGTCGGTGCGATTATAGCTAACATCCCGATGATAGACCGAATCGACATTAAACAAATTAAAACAGGCGACACCGTTGAAGTTGACGGCTACAAAGGCGTCGCAAGAATCTCAAAACAGAAGGAGAACCGAAGCGCGTGTACTTGACGCAAGAGGAAGAGCGCGTTTGCGACGGCGAGAGCGGCTGGGCAAACCAGACCTGCATGGAAATACTCGTACGTTTGGGCGAGCTGTTCGGTGCAGATAAACTCATACCAATAGCCTCAGCACATGTTTCGGGAGTCTCATACAAAACACTGGGCGACGCCCCAATCGAGTTTCTGAAAGCCCTAGCTGACGATGACGCGAGAGTAAAAGTCAGAACCACTTTGAACCCGCAAAGCCTTGACTCCCAGTACCTTGTGAAGAGACTTCCAAAGCGTCTACGGGAGCCCCAATTAGATATTTTGAAGCAGTTTGAAAAAATGGGTTTAACACAGTCTTTGACGTGCACACCGTACTACTTGCAGAAGCCAAAACGCGGCTCACACCACGCTTGGGCCGAGTCTTCAGCCGTGGTCTACGCCAATTCAGTCTTGGGCGCATGGACAAACCGTGAGGGCGGACCGAGCGCCCTTGCGGCAGCGATAATTGGAAAGACACCAGATTATGGAGTTCACAAAATGGAAAACCGGCAGCCAAACGTCACGGTGAATGTGGAGACTGTGCTGCGAAACGAAACAGAACTCGGAGCACTAGGAATCCTTTTGGGCAAAACGCTGGGAAACAGAATACCAGCGATTCAAGGCCTGCCAAAAACCTCAAAAGACGACTTAAAGCAGGTTTGCGCCGCCCTTGGTACTACAGGAATGGCAAACATGTTTCATCTCAACACAGGCCCGAAGAGCAAAGGAACCGAGAGGATAAGTGTGGACCGACAGCAGATCAAACATACTATCGGAGAACTGTCCACAGCCTCAACCTCTAAGCCTGACTTGGTCTTTCTCGGATGCCCACACTGTTCGCTGAACGAGGTGAAACGAATCGCTCAACTTGTCGAAGGGAAGAGAGTGAGAACTGGAACGGAGTTTTGGGTTTGCACCTCCTGTCACGTCAGACGAATGGCCGGTGACTGCGTGAAGAGGATAGAAAGGGCTGGAGGACACGTGCTCGATGGCGTCTGCACGGTCGTCTCATGGACCGAAGAACTTGGAATAAAAAGGATAATGACAAACTCGGCCAAAACAGCCTATTACGCGCCCACACTGAACAAGGCTGAACCCCTACTTGCGCCACTGCAAGACTGTCTGAAAGCAGCGTTGCAAGGATAAGGTTTATTCGAACGAAGACCTACTCAGCATGATGCTTCCGGGCGGCAGAGCTCCGGTAGTATAGCCCGGTTAAGTATTCCGGCCTTTCGAGCCGGAGACCCGGGTCCAAATCCCGGCCGGAGCACCACATTATTCAGCCTTAATTCGCACCTATTTTGTCCAAAAAGGCTCAGTTTGAGTTGCTTTGGAAGCATGGCTGAAATCGGAGCGCGACTTTACTGGCAAAAACATTCAGAATTCACCATGATTCCGCTTCTCTCTCAACTTGACGGCAGGAGTCTCGAACTCCTCGGATAGCGATTAGTGGTTGAAAAACCAGCAACTCTGATTCAGGCAGCCGAAGTTAGTTAAACATTTTCGCAGCAGGCATCTGATGAAACTATTGAACCTGAATGTATCAAACTCAACATTCAAATACAAGTGCGAACTATCGAGTAAGCTTCAAAGGGGAAGGTGGAAATCAATGGCCAGGAATTTGGTGTCAGACTACAAGAGGCTGATGGAGAAAGCCAAGGACCTTGCTGTTTTGCAGTCAACGGAATCTATTATGGGCTGGGATATGGAGACGATGATGCCGCCGAAGGCCATCAAACTGCGCAGCCAGCAACTCTCCTTGCTCAGCATAGTTGAGCACAAGATGAGCACTGACCCAGAGATTGGAGCCTTGCTGCAGGAGGTCAAACGAAACTCAGAATATGACAAGCTTGACGAGGTGCAAAAAAGAAACGCCTACCTCATACAGAAACGCTACGACGAGCAGACGAAGCTTCCCGAAGAACTTGTGGCGGAGATTGCAAAACAACAGGCCTTGACCATTGACATATGGAAGAAGGCCAAAGCGGCCAAGGACTATTCCATGTTCAGGCCAGAACTTGAGAAACTTGTTGAACTGCAAAAGAAAGCCGCAGGCATTTTGATGAAGGTGAAAGAAACGGCAACACCCTACGACGCGCTGATAGACATTTACGAAGCCAAGATGACCGCCAAGGCAATCACCAAGATCTTCGATGAGCTCAGAGAAGGACTGGTTAAGCTGCTGAAAAAGTGCCAGAGTTCTCCTAAACAGCCGGATCCAAGCATTCTGAAGCGCAACGTCCCAATTGACGTACAACGCAAGATTGCAGTGGCACTCGCAGAAGCCGTGGGATACGATGTGACTTCAAAACAGGCAGGAGGAAGAATCGACACCACTGAGCACCCGTTCACGACAGGCTACTACGACGACGTGAGAATAACCACGCACTATTATGAGAATCTCTTCGCGTCCTCCATCTTTTCAGTTCTGCATGAAGCAGGACACGCCATGTACGAACAGAACCTTAGGCAAGAGTGGATGTACCAACCGGTCGGCAATGCCGCCTCATCCGGCTTCCACGAGTCTCAATCCCGCGTGGTGGAGAACATGGTGGGCCGATCACGCGAGTTCTGGACGTATTTTCTGCCAAAGCTCAAACAAGTTGCCGGCAGCACACTGTCAGGGTTGGAACTGGACAAGTTTGTTCACGCCATAAACCAGGTCAAACCCTCAAAAATCCGCGTTGAGGCAGACGAAGTCACGTACGGACTACACATAATAATAAGGTTCAACATTGAACGCGACCTCTTCACCAACAAAATAGCTGTCAGGGAACTCCCTGAAATATGGAACCAAGGCTACGAAGAATATCTAGGCATAAAGGTTGAAAACGACTCTGAAGGTGTAATGCAAGACACTCACTGGGCCGGCGGAATGTTTGGCTATTTCCCAAGCTATGCGTTGGGCAACATCTACGGCGGACAAATACTCGCGGCGATGGAGAAGACTTTGCCAGACTGGCGAAAACGGCTAGCGAAAGGCAACTTCAACGACATGAAACAGTGGCTCAACAAAAACGTTCACAGCCAAGGATACCTCTACGACCCCGCCGACCTTATCAAGAAAATTGCCGGAACAGAACTAAACATCAAACCGTACTTAAGCTACTTGAACGAGAAGTACTCGGAACTCTACGGTTTCTAATCAGACACGCACCTCGCCTGAGGCAAGCATATTCCCAGAAACACGTATATGAAAATCCTTTCGGCAAACAAGCCCAAACACACCAACCGACAACAGCGCCTGCTATAGACTCAAATCCGAACCCAAAACGACAGACACCGGCGCACAAACCGCTTTGGACACACGCCACAACCAACCTCAGATAGCCAGGCCTCTTTAAGCTTTCCAGCGCACTTGCAGACAACGTCACGAACGTGCCGAAAAAGCTTCGACGCCCTCATCTCATACCGACACTCCAATGCACAATCGTCCAACACTTGACTTTTGCACTGTCTGTTTCCGACAGTGTTATATACATGGTACGCATTCGGATAGCATGTGTGATTGTAAATGTCGGAACACAACGTGAAAAAGCCGGAAACAAGAGAAGAGTTTATCGACATGCTCGTGGGAGCCGCGAAGAAAGCTGCTGAAGACCGCGGTGTCCCGAAAGCTAAACCGACAAAACCCACAGTTCTTGGAACGGCTGACGTATTAAACATACATAGAGACACCCTTTATGCGTGGCTCAAAGAGTTCAATGTTGATTTCAAAGAGATATCAGACAATCTTCCGACAGATGTTATGTCGGAATATGGAGATGCAAAGGGGAGGGTTTATTTGATTGGGGAAGCCCTTGTCGGAGAAGGCAATGAAGTTGCCCACATCGATCTTCTAATAGGCGACAAGAACGGGCCGGTCGGAGACGCGTTTGCTCAAGGCATGTGCAATCTTTCGGCAGGACACACACCGCTTTTGGCGGTAATACGTCCCAATCTTCCTCCTAAACCGTACACGCTTCTCGTGCCCAAAGTCACTACAAAGAATATCGAAGATGTGAACAAGATCTTCGGCCCCGCTCAGGCTGCAGTGGCGAAGGCCGTTGCGGACGCCGTTGAAGACGGAATAATTCCAAAAGACAAGATTGATGATTGGGTGATCGTGTGCAGTGTCTTTGTTCATCCGGCAGCAAGCGACTTTCGAAAGATTTATCAGTACAATTACGGAGCAACGAAGCTGGCTTTGAAACGGGCCCTAGCGAAGTATCCGTCGTTGGAGAAGATGTTCTACGACAAGGACAGAGCCAAACACCCGATAATGGGATTCAAAGTGCCACGTCTGTGGCGACCGCCATACCTGCAAATCGCACTTGACAATCCTGAATTGGACAGTGCAAAGAAAGTCATAGCTCAGCTACCGGGAAGCGACAGGATAATCATCGAAGTGGGCACGCCGCTTATCAAGAGATACGGAACAAAAGTGATAAACGAACTCAGAGAAGCGGCCAAGAGCATGTTCTTCGTTGCAGATCTTAAAACACTGGACGTTGGAAAAGTCGAGGTTGACCTTGCCTACGACGAAACAGCAGACGCCGTGGTTGCCGCAGGACTCGCGCCCCCAGAAACCCTCGACGCATTCATCCACGAAGCAAAAAGACTGGCAACGTACGCGGTCGTGGACATGCTGAACGTGGAAGACCCCCTTAAGAAGCTAAAGTCTCTCAAAGAATTTCCAGACATCGTGATTTTGCACAGAGGAATTGATCAAGAAACGGGAAGAGCACACGGACTTGAAATCATCCCCGAAATACGCCAAACATTCAAGGACAAGAAATTCCTCATCGCCGTAGCGGGCGGAATAGTGCCGGAAACGGCAAAAGAAGCCCTGCAAAAAGGTGCAGACATAATCATCGTCGGACGATACATAACCCAGTCAAAAGACATTGAACGCGCAGTGAGAGACTTCCTAGAAGCAACACCCGAAATGCTAGAAGACATCGACCTGTTCAGGGTGCACGTAGAATAGACGTGCCCACCTTTCCAAGATTATGCAAAGAGTTTGAAGAAAACGAATGCAACGAAGAAGATTAAGCCAGCAACGACAAATACGTCAAGAAAACCCAAAGCCTGGGCGATGAAAGGACCTGCAAAGGAGCCGAAGGCTCCTCCCATGCCTATCAAAACATTGATCAAACCCGCCTTGCCCGCTGGTATGAGCTCCATTGACAATGAGAGAATATGCACCATGAAAACTGCAAAGAGAAACCCCATCAGAATCAGAATACCAGTTGTTAGCAGCACGCTAAAAGATGAGACCTGCAGAGCTGCGAGCAGTGTGAAGGCGAGTAGACCTCGACCCAACACCAGCCCGCCTACGAAGCGTTTTCCATTCCACTCTTCCGACCTTCTGCCGACCAAGGTGTAACCCGTTATGGCTCCTCCGGAACTCAGAACGAAGATAGCGAAGACAACCCCTGCTGGCAAGTCTACGGCGATATGGTTAACGAAAACGGGAAGAGGCGTGAACAATATACTCGTGGCCAGCGAGAAAAACACGAGTCCACAGCAGAAGGCGGTCACGTTCTCCCTTTTCAACCTTTCATCCAGAGCCATGCCATCCATCATCTTTGAAGCCAGAAAAATGCCATGAGACGCAAAGTCAACAGTCTTCTCAATGCTAACCAAGCTTCTTTCAAAAACCAAAGGCGGGTCTACCACAAATATTGCAGAGAGAACAAAAGCTACCAAGTTCAATCCTGCGACCAAAAACAGCGTGTTAGCTGTACCAAAGCCGTAAGTTGAGGCGAAGAAGCCTAACACTAGGCCGATTAGCGATCCGACCTCCGTGAAACCTTCATAGAAAGCAAAGTTCTTTCTCCACTCGTGATGAGAATACAGTTCAGAGATCAGGACGTTCTTAGGAGCCTCGTGAGCCACGTGGAAAATGGACATCACTGCATAGAGCACAGTCAACAGGACGATGTCTTTAGTAAAGGTGAAGAGGCAGAGCATGACGGTTGAAGCGAGGAATGCGAGAAGGATGTAGCGTTTGTAGTGCCTTGTTTTGTCGCACAGGTAGCCCCAGAAGAATGAGGCTGGGATAGCTGCAAACAGGGCGATACCGGCCATCACTCCGACCCAGAACAGCCCGTCAGCCTCCCTTATTAAAACCACGTACAACGGCAGGAAAATGGACAGTAACCCGAAGCCCATTTCGTGGAAGAAGAACCCAAGCCGCCACATAGCCAGAAAACGTCCTCAAAGTGAGATTAAAACTTTTGTCCTTTCCTCCTGAATTCTGTACAATCTGGGGGCGTGAGAGACTCCACCTCAACAGCGGAAACGCGTCGAGTTTCTATCGCGCCAACTGATGCATAGCCTGAAGGAATTACTCTTTCCGGATTCACTCACGTTGACAGTCATCCCCCCATTGCTTCATATTGCCTGTTTGTGTACTTGACTTATTTCATTATCACCTTCTAGTAATAGCTGTTAATCACGCTCGATCTATAGAACAACAAGAAAAATTCCAAGGCAGACTCCAAATAACTACAAAACTAACGAGTCCAACTCTGACGATGATTCATCTATTAGTAACAATGTTCATTTACATCACTTTATTCATAGCAGCCCTAATTCTAGCTTACATGGTTAATCTTATGTAGTCATCACCCGACAGTTAACAAGGACAACCATCACCCACCAAGTTAACAGAACCCAAACACGCAATTCTTAATAGAGAGATGCCCAACTTTCATAACACTGCCGGAGAGTTCATCGATAATGGCAAAGTTCAAAGTGATCGTTTCAGATCCGGAAGCTGGGACTTCAAAGGTAGTGGAGCTTGAAGAAGCACGAGCAGCACCGCTCATCGGCAGGAGAATAGGCGAAGTGATAGACGGCTCAATCGTCGACCTGCCAGGACACAAAGCCCAAATCAGGGGAGGCTCAGACAAAGATGGGTTCCCCATGAGACCAAGCGTGCACGGCGGCGTTCGCCGAAGAATCGTCCTAAGCGGGGGAGTTGGGTTCAATCCACTGAACGAAGGATCAAGAAGACGCAAAACAGTCCGCGGCAACGTGATAACGGAGGAAATCGTCCAAATAAACATGAAAATCACGGAAAAACCAAAACAAACCAAAGAAACCAAAAAAACAAAGGAAAAGAAAGAAGAAAAACCAGCACCGCAAAAAGAAGCACAAACCACAAAAACAGCCAGCACCCAGCAACAACCCGACACCACTCAAAAAACCTGACACCCACCGTCAAACCTCGCCGGTTTAAGTTTCAACCGCGCTCAGGGCACAGCACTCTTTTTGAGCGAAAGAACGGAACATCTTCGTGGTTTTATCTTTATTCACACAATCCCACGGGACAAGATACGCTTGGAGCGGGCATGTGTGGTCCTAAATTCAGTTTCTTGAGTGCGATACAGTTGGTCGCACCTTCTGAACAATGCTTCTTATGTTCAGAGGTGCCTTACCATCTATAGACGAAGCAAACTAAAATAAACTGCCTCGCAAACGAATTTAGGAACAGACATGCGTCTAACTGCTTGTAAGCACAAGCTACATTTTAGACAAGTTTCAAACGCTGGACTAAGAGGAAACAGCGAAGATCAAAAATAGTGCGCGTATTATCAAAGAAGACAATGTTAACGAAGTCTGGTGGAGAATATTGGGCATCGTCTGGGATATTAAATCAAAAACATGACACGACCTTTGTTGAGCAGCCAACATTTATTAACTCGCACATTTTATTCCTTCAATAATTCGTAAACATTTATGGGAAAAGTAGAGAATGAGCAGCGAAAAACCCACAGTCCTAGCGCGTCAGCCCGAAATAAACATCGGAACAATGGGCCACGTTGACCATGGCAAGACAACACTAGTGCAGGCTCTGACAGGCGTCTGGGCGTCAAGGCACAGCGAAGAACTCAAGAGAGGCATAACAATCAAGCTGGGCTACGCTGACATGCCAGTTTACAGATGTCCAAAGTGTGAACCGCCCAAAAACTACACGACAAAACCTGTCTGCCCTGCATGCGGCTGCAAAGCAGTTTTCGTAAGAGCGGTCAGCTTCGTCGATGCTCCGGGACACGAAGCCTTGATGGCAACCATGCTTTCGGGAGCAGCCATCATGGACGGAGCCATACTTGTCATAGCCGCAGACGAGCCGTGTCCCCAGCCGCAAACAAGAGAACACCTGGCCGCAGCCAACGTCATAGGAATAAGAAACATCATCATCGTCCAAAACAAGATCGACATCGTCGACGAGAAAAGGGCACACCAAAGCTACGCGGAAATCAAGAACTTCGTAAAGGGAACAGTCGCTGAAGACGCGCCTATAATCCCAATCTCAGCACAGAGAGGAATAAACACAGACATCTTGCTCCAAGCCATGGAAGAGCTCATGCCCACACCAAAAAGAGACGAAACAAAACCTCCCTTCATGTACGTTGTCCGTTCATTCGACATCAACAGACCAGGCACGACCATCGACAAACTTGAGGGTGGAGTCATCGGAGGCACGATAGTCGAAGGCAAACTCAAAGTCGGAGACGAACTAGAAATCCGCCCCGGAATAGCTGCTGCCGAGGGAAAAAACACTTACACCCCACTGCACAGCGAAATCGTCAGCCTGCAAGCTGGAGGAAAAAAGGTCGAAGAAGCCCACTGCGGCGGCCTCGTAGGCATAGGCACACTCCTAGACCCCTCATACTCAAAAGCGGACGGCCTGACAGGAAACATCGCCGGAAAAACAGAGATGCTCCCACCCATACTCACAGAACTGACCCTGGAAACACAAATCCTCGACCGCGCCGTCGGAACAAAAGAACTCATGAAAATAGAAGAAGTGAGCATGAACGAAACCCTACTCCTACACGTAGGCGCAGCGATAACCGTTGGAAAAGTAGCCTCCATAAGAAAAGACACCGTTCTAATCAAACTCACCCGCCCAGTCTGCGCCCAAACCGCCTCAAGAGTCGCACTGAGCAGAAAAATCGCAGGCAGATGGAGACTCATAGGCTACGGAACGATAAGGTAAACAAAAATCTATACGTGCCCTTCTAGCGCGCAAGACTGGTTTGCTGGTTACCGGTCTCTTTTGAGCCAACCTTTGATTCCAAGCTCCTCGACTATATTGGTTACTGGTTCCGGTTCGTGCGACTTACAATTGCCGTCTTCATCTATGTAAAGCATCTTTCGTTTCAGTTGGAATTCTCCTTGTTTTCGGCCTCAGAACGACTTCCACCTCTTCAGTCCTCGCGCACGCACTCTATCGCTTAAGGCGCTAGGGCACTGTTTACTATGTCTTTGGGATTGATGAAGACAGGTATGGTGGCAAGTGTAGCTTCATCGCAGGCAATCCGGACTTCGACTTCAAACATGCCGTTGTCGTTCAAATCTAGAAAAAGCCCATGGAAGTCAGAGTCGCCTCCAACGAGTTGGATTGGCCAAGCCCCGTCGTGCGCACTCGTGCCATTGGGCAAACTGGCAACAGTATCGTCGACCGGAAAAGCCTGGGACGGGCATCGAACATAAACGTGGTGGGCATCGCCGCCAACTGCTGTGACGTTCAGATCTAGGAGTGTCAACAACACGGTTGTGTTGTCTCTGATTGTTCCGTTTGAGTACGTGGGGAATTTGCCTTCGTTTGCGTGGGCGCTTGACACGATGAAGTATTGGTCAGCCGATAGTTTGGTTTGGGCTTGATTCTCGTGTTTGTTGAAGTTCGTGATGGCTATTGCTACATCGCTCATGTTGACTATGCCGTCGTTGTTGATGTCAGCGTTGGGGTTCCAGTTCGGCGAGTTCGCCTCAGTGTTGAGCAGTGTAACAATGTAGGCGATGTCTTTCATGTTGACAATTCCATCGTAGACCCCTGGCACTGTGCCTGACACGTCCCCCGGAACACCCACATGAACTGGAATGTCACATGTGTAGTTGTTGTTTACGATATTTGTCTCGTTTGGAACTGGTGTTGCATAAGCAGTTATGGCGTAGTTGCCATAAACGAGGCTGCTAGTATTCAATATGAGAGTTATTGTTGCTGAAACCCCGCTTGCTAGGGCAATTTCCTCTGTTTGGATGGTAGCTGCGTTAGCGAAGACGGTCATGTTGAAGTTTTCCGTGTAACTACCTTGGTTTGCTACTGTGACACTCACGTTCAGGCTGCAGCCCTGACCAACGACAGCCTTGGAAGGCAGAACATTTGTAACAGCTATGTCGTGCCCGCTTGCCGTGTTGACCGTGAAGTTCACTGTTGCACCTATTCTGTCACTGTAGATGTAAGCGGCATAGTTCTGGCTAGCTCCGACCGATCCTGAAATCATTCCTTCAACCGTTACGCTCACCGTGCCCGCTACGGAGGAGCCTGCGATTAGCGTCCAGCTCAAACTGGAGCTGTTCCCTGCTTGCAAAAAGCCTGTACCTAATGTTTTCTCTTGGCTTTCGCCTTGATCAAGGCTTAGGTTGGCAGGTAAGGTTATTGATGCAATGCATGAGGAAGCTGGATAGGCAAATAGTGCGTTTGGAAGCGGCTGTGGATACGTGATCGTGAACTCCATTTGGAACGGTGTTCCAGGCGTGAGATAGGCTGGGGCAGACATGTTTACCGTCCAAGGAGAAACGTAAAGAGTCCAATTGTCATAGTACGACCAGAGGTCCAAGAATTGGCTGTTGTTAAAAGCTATGTTGGGACCACCATATGTTCCTCCCCATAAGGGCTGGTTCCATGGGTCATGCAGGAAAACGTGGGTTTCATTGTAGCCCGTTGCAACGCGATAATGAGTTGAAACATGATGACTGCTGTACCACATCAGCAAAATGAGGGGTTTGCCTTGGTCAAGGAAGTCCCTAAGGGTTGTCAAGTCTATACCTTGCGCCTCAAAAGCTGCATAGCCTAATTGCCGTAAAGTGTACCCTGTAATATTACTAGGAAGCTCGTCGCCCATTGACGTGCTGATGTTGCTAAACTGTCCAGCCCTCCTCAGTTCGTCTGTATAAGTTACATACAAGGGATCGCCGATGCTTCTAGCCACGCATGCTATCTCAGATTGCGAAATGTTTTCACCGTAATAGTTGAAGACCATCTGGAGCGCGGCAGGACCGCAGTAGTAGTCTTTCTCTTGGTAGTAGAACGGAACAGGAAGATGAATCTCGCTGTAAGCAGGCAAAAGCGATTGATCAGTGGTTAGTTCTGCTCTGCTGGGCTGAACCTTGAGTAACAAGGTGAACGGACACATTAACAGCAGTGCCAAGATTATTCCAGAGACCGCTTTCTTCAAAATTCCTCTTCCCTAATCCTATCTTGGTTTAACGAACAGATATCCTTTGTGGAAAAATGCCCTAATGCATTGCCTTGGCATCAGGAAACAATTCTAACATCAAAATGCACAGACAAATGGACGTTAAGCCTTGGCGCGCGCGAGAAGTCCACTCACTGCATTGATGAGGGCTTCGCATGCGACTCGTCTGACTTCGAGAGAGCCATCGATCTCTTGGTCCTCGCTCTCTTTCTGCTGATCTCGCATCTGCTCGATGATAGGCTGCTTCTTTCTCTCGTATTTGTCTCGGAGTCTCTGTTGCTCAGCAGTAAAAGTCTGCACCGCTAATGCGAGATCCCCTTGTGCTGAGTTCAATCTCTGGGTTGCTTCTGCCTCTTTTTGCGCCTTAGCCTTCTTTGAGACAGCTCTGAAGATGCCCGTTTTCATTCGAGATGTGCGATCCAGTTCTTCTCTGAGGCCATCAACATTGCTAGACAGACGCTTGATTTCCGCATCCTTCCGCCCTTCAATCTCCTTCTTGTTAGCGGTATTTTCTTCTTCGATTCGTTCAAGAAGAATTCTATTGTCCGAGAGACTCTTGAATGCTTCCTCACCAGAAGCCTCTTTGCGCCGTCTTTCCTCAAGCTCAAGCTCAACGTTCGCGAGTATTTGTGAACGCTCCTTCACGAATTGATCATCTACGCCTACGGTGGGACTTGACTCAAACTCGGATAGAAGGACCCTTAGATCCACTAGCCAACGGCCGAAATGCTCACTGAACGGAGAAAGGGCAAATATCTGATTCCCTAGGTTACGTAGTCTGTTGAGAGTTCTGTCCGTAACGTTTGAGGTCGGAACATAATTCTCCTCCGACACGTAGCTACCACTAGATCGACGTTTCTGTCTCCTAGCCTTGGCTTTGGCCTTTTCACGACGTGGCATTCCACGTCCTCCGCCAGAGTTTCTGGGTGACCTTGTCCGCGCTTGGTATCCCATGAACAAAACCTCTTGCATTTGAGCTATTTAGGAGTGTCTGTTTTGTGTTATGCCGACGATTGCCGAAAGGCTGCAGACTTCACTAAACAAAAGGAATCAAACATTCATAAATGAAAGCAAATCCATAAGAATATGAAGAAGCACATGTTTTCAGACCATACGGAATGATACGTTAACATGACAATGAAACCAAAACCGCCCAGAAGAACTGTAAGAATAGTTTTAGACTCGAACGCACTGTTCGTTCCAATTCAACTTAAGATTGACATTTTCCAGGGTCTGAAAACGCTGCTTAACAGAAACTTTGAGCTTGTGCTCCTCAAGCCGATTCAGCAGGAACTGGAGAGACTCGCAAGGGAAGGGTCTCCGCAAATACAGAAAAAGGCATCGTACGCTCTGAAACTCGCCGAAAAGTGTACGGTAGTCGGCGTGAAAGATGAGTCAACCTCACCGGACGACGTAATTCTTCAAACTGCCAGCAAATGGAACTGCCCAGTTTTCACTAACGACAGAGAGCTCAGAAAGAAGCTAAGGAATATAAATGTGCCAGTCATTTATGTGAGACAAAAGTCACGTCTAGAGATTGACGGGAGGCTATAACCTGTTTAAACTTGTAACGTTAGAAGACACGATTCGGATTCCGCCTGAAACATTCGGCAACCCGCTTGAAGCGGTTGGGCATCAACAAGTCAAGACAAAGTACGAAGGGATCGTCGGCGAAGAACTGGGCTACGTCCTCGCTGTGATCGACGTGAAGGTCAGCCCCATAGGAAAGATAATTCCAGGCGACGGCGCCACGTTTCACAAAGTCAACTTTTCACTATTGACATTCTACCCCAAAATCCAGGAAGTCGTGGAAGGCGAAGTCGTGGAAATCGCTGATTTCGGTGCTTTCGTCCGAATCGGACCCATCGACGCCCTGCTTCACGTTTCCCAGCTTATGAACGACTTCATTTCATATGATGAGAAACAAGGCGTCCTAATGGGCAAAGAGACACGGCGAAAACTCGCGAGCGGCGACCAAGTTCGAGTCCGCATCACGGCAGTTTCACTCGGCAAAGCAGGAAGCTCCGGAAAAATAGGCGTAACAGCCAGACAGCCCTTCCTGGGCAAACTAGAATGGATAGAATACGACCTGCAGAAAATCAAGGAAGAGGCAGAGAAGAAACCCGCACAGAAACAGGAAACACCCCCGAAAAAGGGTGGGTCCAAATGAGCGAAAAGGCCTGCACCACCTGCCACCACCTCACAAGAGAAAACACGTGCCCAAAATGCAAAACAGCAACCATGAGCGATGACTACGGTGGGCTCGTAATAGTTTTAGACCCGGAGAACTCGGCAATCGCAAAAGCCATGGGCATCAAAGAGAAAGGACGCTACGCGATAAAGGTCAGATAAAATGCCCATCAAGTACAATCTGACGCCGGAACTGCGCATAAAACTCAAACAACCCTTAGGCACACTCATTCGAGGCTCGTTCACCGAAACAACAAAAAGATTCAGTGCAATGGTGAACAAGGAGAAACCATCCAGCATAATCTCTGTCGGAGACACTGTCTCAAGAAACCTTGCCAAAAACCATATTCTTCCAACGTTGTCAATAATCGACAACAAGTGCATGAGAAAAAGCATAACGCCAACCATGCTTGCAACGGAAAAAACCTTCTACGTTAAAAACCCGCGGGGAACAATAACGGAAGAGGCAATCGCAGCAATACAGGAAGCCTTGCAAAGCAGTCAGCATGCCAAGATAGTTGTTGAAGGCGAAGAAGACTTGCTGACCCTCATCGCCATTATGCAGGCACCGCAAGACTCGTTTGTCCTGTACGGTCAACCGCACGAAGGAATCGTCGTCGTCAAAGCCACAACAGACAAGAAGACCGAGGTATCAGAAATTCTCAAAGGTATGGAAAAAGGTTCGAAAAACTAAATAAGAAGGTATCCCATCAACTCAACACCGCACGAGGAAACATCATGGAAATCAAGATAATCTCACAGAAGGAAAACCCGCTGCTGAAAAGAAAAGAAGTTCAATTCAACGTAGAACACGACACGGGAAGCACCCCACCCAGACTAGAAGTGAGAAAAGGAGTAGCCACTGCCCTGAAAGCAAACGTAGACTTGGTTTTTATAAAGAAATTCGAAACCAAGACAGGCACACACACGGCTGTGGGAACCGCGAACCTCTACGAATCAGTCGAACAAGCAAGGCTTATTGAGCCCGAATACATAGTGAAGCGAAACATACCGCCTGAAAAGCCCAAAGAAGAGGCAAAGGAGTAGAAGTGAACCATGTCCAAGAAAGCCGAAAAGAAAGAAGCGCCAAAGAAAGGAGAAGAGCCCAAGAAGGAGACAAAGAAGGCAGCGGTAGAAGCGCCTGTTGAAGCGCCGAAAGAAGAGGCAAAGCCGGCGAAGGTTGAAAAGGCACCGAAGCCCGAGAAAAAGAAGAAGGAAGAGAAGGGTGTTTTCAAGCTTTACAAGGTTGAAAACGACAAGGTCACGAGGCTGCGTCCAACTTGCGAACGCTGTGGACCAGGCTACTTCATGGCGGATCACGGCAACAGATACACGTGCGGACACTGCGGATTCACAAAGTACAAACCTGCCAAAGAATGAACAGCTTTAAATCAACCGAGGGTTTGAATATTCTCTGACGATGATTTAGATGATCCGCGTGAACGTTTCCATATCCAATGTTTCTGCAGAGCGTTATCTGGACTTCAGAAAACCCATGCCTCCTGTACAGATAAACACTAACCTCAACCTGACAGGTATGGAGAAGAAGCCGGACGATTCGCTTGAAGTCCCGTTCATCCTAACAATCAATTATAACCCTTCGGTGGCACAGATAAGCCTGAAGGGAAAAGCCTACGTGATAGGCGACAAAGGCGAAGCTGACAAAATCTACAAGGAGTACGAGGAAAAGAAACCTCCCCCGCCACTGATAGTGCAGTCAGTGTCGAATATCGCGTTCATCGAATCCGTGTTGATATCCAGAACGCTGAACATTCCACCGCCTATCCCCCTGCCACAGATACCTGAAACCACCAAACCTGCTGAAAAACCGTCTGGCAGAGACTACAGCGCTTGAACAAACAGAAGAATAGAGGGATGAGAGAAACGGCTATTTCAGTGGCACGTACATTGAAGAACGCGAGGCTCCGATGCCTGGGGTTCCGTGCCTGACAGGCTTATTTGTGACCGCGAACTCCCCCAGGTAGTGCCCAATCATCTCCGGCTTCATTTCTATCTGAACGAATTCCTTGCCGTTGTGCACGTGTATCGCTATGCCCACCATTTCAGGGAGGATTATCATGTTTCGAACGTGCGTCCTGACGGTTGGGATGCCTCCCTTTCTGAGTTCTTCCATTGATCTTCTTACTTTTTCAAGAAGTATTCTCTGTTCTGGCTGCAGGCCGCGATGCAGGCTTCTCCTCTGCCTTGAAGGGAGCAGATTGATGAACTCGTCCATCGACATACTCTGCAACTGATTGAGCGTCAACCCGCGATACATGAATTCTTTGGGCATTCTTCTTCGCCTGATCCGTAGTTCTTAATGCTATAAACCTTCTGTTTGTCTACTCATCTTTTCTTTTTCACGTGCACTCTTTGCTTTCCTTCCTGTTCCTCTAGCCGCAATCAGCCCGACCTTCTGGCCTGGTGGAGCACCGTGAGAGGTCGTGGTTCCTTTCCGCGCGCTTCTCTTGCTACTGCCGTAAGGATGCACGGCAGCAACCATTTTTCGCCCGCTCGTCCTCGGATATTTGCGTCCTCTTGCCCTCATTAAATGGAATTTTGCACCAGCCTTCAGAAAAGGTTTATCTGTCCTGCCAGACGCCGAAACTATGCCAATTGTCGCCCTGCAGTGGTCAGCCACGTACTTTGTTCTTCCAGACGGAAGCTTCACCATCGTTCCCTGCGGAGTATGAGACACCACCGTTGCGTATGATCCCGAGGATCGCGAGAGCTTGCCGCCGTCTCCTGGACGCAGTTCCACGTTGCATATCATGGTGCCCTCCGGCACTTTTCCAACCGGAAGGATGTTACCAACGTCAACCGGGGCTCTTCCGCCGATCTGGATTCGCTCGCCTGTGTAAACCCCTTCAGGAACGACGGTGTAACATGTTTCGCCGTTCTCGAACCTTATTAGAGCAAGAGGTGCGCCCCTTCCCGGATCATGCACAAGCTCTTCAATTACGCCTTTGATTGCTGCTTCAAAGTTTTCCTTCGGCCCGATTTTTGAAGGATATTTTGCCGGGGCAACTCTCTTGTGGGTTGAAGCGCGGAACGTGGGAGCACCGCGCCCGCGTCTTTGAACACGAATTCTCTTTCCCATCAGTTAACCCGCCATGCAAGGTTACAGTATTCCAAGCTTGATCGCCACGTCAGCCGCTCGGTAGTCTGGGTGAAGCTTAACGAAAGCCTTCTTCTCTCCTTTCGGGGTCACTTGAGTGTGGACACTTTCAACTTTCACTTCGTAGAGTTCCTCAACCGCCCTCTTGATATCGGCTTTGTTTGCCTTCAAATTGACTGCGAAGGTCAGCTTGTTCTCTTTTTCAACCATCAGGCTCGCCGACTCAGTCATTAGCGGATACAGCACAATTTCATAGGGATCCATTATTCCTTTTCTCCTCTGCCGTAAAGCTCGCCCAGTTTTTCAATCGCACTATTCGTCCACACGGTTAACCTTCCAGGATGAGTGCCCGGAGCAAGCATTTCAACGTTTAGATTAGCGACTGTGACAACGTCCACTCCAGGCACGTTTCTTGCTGCCTCAACTATCCCCTTGTTTTCAGCCACGACCACGAGAGGTCCGACAGCCCGCTTCATCTTCCTTCCTCTGCTTTTGCCTTTTCCCGCGCGCACTTTTACGCTCTCTTTTGCCCTGAAGATCTCGGATAGGACGCCTAAGCGGATCAAAGCCGCCTCAGCTTCCTTGGTCTTTGTGAGACCTTCAAAATCGCTGGTCACCACCAACGGGATCTCTGGAACATCCTTAACGTGGTGACCCCGTGAAGCTACAACCTCTTTCGACGCCGTCGCAGCTATTGCCGAAAACAAAGCCAACCGCTTTTCTTTTTTCGGTATCTTCTTGACGATGTTCTTTTCCGAGAGGGGGGGATGTCCCTGTCTTCCGCCGACCGTTCCCGGAGCAAAAGCTGCCCTCCCCGACCCGCCTTTGCGCCTTGGAAGGCGAGCAATGCCCATACCCGTGCCACGTGATTCTGCCGAAGTTCTCTTCCCAGCCATCGGGTCTCTGCCCTGCGGCTGGAGCCTGTTCGACTGTATCGCCAGAACGGCTCTTTTTATGACGTCAGGTCTTAATGGCGTGGCGAAAACAGGTGGAAGCTCAATTTTTCCAGCTGCTTTTCCTTCTATGTTAAAAACCTTCGCCGTTTTCTTGACCATCCGTTCTCACCGTTCATCTTCCTTGTGGCGATTCAAGCGACACGTGAGTGATTTGCGGTGGTTCTTCAGCCACGTTTCTCGGTGGACGAGCCGGATACCGCAGTCGGATCGGACGTTTTTCAGTACCAGCTATACTTCCCGCAAGTATCATGTACGATCCGCGCACTAAGCCGTACCTGAGAAAACCGCCCTTCGGGGTCACTTCTTTTCCATCCTTGCCTATTTTGAGGATGCGCTTGTTGTACTCTGTTCTCTGGTGATAACCCATCTGTCCAGCTCTCGCGACGCTGTACATCACGTGGTGCGGATTCCACGGACCAAGCGTTGCAACGCCTCTCTTGGTTTTCCTTCCCTTTGCTTGAAGTATCGTCACGCCCCAACGCTTCACTGGACCTTGGAAGCCCTTTCCAGTCGACACCGAAGCTACATCCACGTATTGGCCTTCCTTAAAGATCTCCGCAGGAGTAACAGTCTTACCTATCAGATTCTTTGCAAACTCAAACTGCTGCTGAACCGTTCCCCCGCCTAACTCGATCTCAGCGATGTCAGGCTTCTTCTTCGAAAGACTAGCCTCCTTCGGCTGAGTCACCGCGACAACGCGGACCTTCACTATCTTGGCCAAGTCCTGTTCAATTCGCTTCAACCCTTCCTCAGCCTTGAAGCTCTCTGGAATCGTTAACACACGTTCGAGATCTTCAGGCGGGTCCTTAGTCCAAGCCTCTGTAAGAGTGCGCAAACCATCAACGTTCCGAGTGTAAGCTCTCATGGCACATATGAGAACCGGGGGCGTTTCCAAAACTGTAGCCGCGGCAATGACTTCCTTGCCAAAGTCGGGCGAACGCTTTCTGTCCTCTATCGCGAACACATGGGTCATCCCGGCCTTGTAAGCCATGAAACCCAGAAGTCTCGGCGCATCCGCCTCTATCGTCGGCCAGAAGTTCATTCTAGCCAATAAATGCTCAGCACGTTTCCTAGGCAAATAAGCAAGCGAACCGTGTCTGGGAGCGTGTGTTTTCCTGTGACCCATTGCTTTTTCGCTTCGTGTCTTCTAGGAATGAGAACGATAAGTTATAAACGTTACCGTCACGTTTGTAAGCGACGGCGTGATTTTCTCGGTTTACTATGATACCCAATGTCTCCTACCCTGCCAAGCCTACTGCAACACAAAGCACACCTATAACGGGGAATATTACCGCTCCTACGTATACATCCCTTATCGACAACGCATTCTAAGGGGCAAGCTTTTGATACTTTGGGCCTCAAGATATCCCGACTTAGGTGCTCACGCGCAAAGACTCAGATTTCAACATTCCGGCGACACTGGAGCGGGAAGTGTTAAATTTCGGCTCTTCTAGTCTTCTGGGGGCTGACATGAAGGATATTGTGTTTGAAGTTGGAAGTGCGCTGTATGATTCTGGATGTTTGAAGTTTGGCAGTTTTCGCATTAAGTCCGGAGCCTCCAGTCCCTATTACATTGACCTCGCATGCCTGCTCTCCTCCCCCAAAGCCGTTTGCACGGTCGCCGACATCGCTGCCGATGAAATCAAAGAGATTGCTGCTTCGGCAAGAGTAGACAAGCTGGCCTCGATCGAACTGAAAGGCGCCCTGCTGTTGGCAAATATCGGCTGCCGAACAGGTCTGCCGTGCACAGTTGTCAGGAAAGAAGAGAAGACATATGGTGCGACTGGAAGAATAGCTGGCGCAGACGTCGCAAGAGGCGAGCATATACTGTTTTTTGACGATGTGGTCAGCGAGGGATTGTCCAAACTGGAGGGAATCAAGCCTCTCGAACAGTTGGGGGCCAGAGTCGAAAACATCATGGTCGTCGTCGACAGAGAACAAGGAGGCAGAGAAAACCTTGAGAACGCAGGCTACAAGGTTCATGCCCTCGCAAGAATATCTGAACTCGTCGATTTCCTCTTCTCCAACAAGCACATTTCAAAGGAACAGGCAGACGCCGTCCTAAACTACATCAAAAGGCCGTGATGAAATCCTGCTTTTCCCGCCAGCTTCAATACGCAATATCCTTTCGCGCTCTGGGAAATCACGCACACGCCCGATAGTGTGCGCCGCTTGATGCGCGTGCTGACTGGCTTCTTTTTATATCCCTATGTGGTTGATTCATATTCAATCAGTGACGTAAAGGTTGCTAAATGCTGTCAAGGAAGCGGATCCAGTGGATGTCGGTTCAGAAGCAAGTTGTGGAAGCTCTCATGAGACCTGAGGCTTATGAAGAGCAACCGGGTAGGATTGAACTGACCCAGACCCACATATCCTTCGTCTTTCTAACCGAAAACTTTGTTTACAAGGTGAAGAAGGCTGTGGACCTCGGGTTTCTGGACTTCAAAACGCTTGAAAAGAGGCGGTTCTTCTGCGAAAAAGAGTTAGAGCTCAACAAACGACTGTGCAGAGGCATGTACCTTGAGGTTGTTCCCATCAACAGATCAAACGTGATCAAGATTAAGGGCGAAGGAGAAACTGTCGAATATGCTGTGAAGATGAAGAGAATGCCTCAGGAAAAGATGATGAGCAATCTCCTCGAAGAGAAAAAGGTGGATTGTAAGCTCATTGAGGAAATAGCGAAAATCATCGCGGAATTCCATTCAAAAGCGGAAACGAATACAAGGATAAGCGAGTTCGGTTCCTTGGCGATAATAGAAACCAATTGGAAAGAAAATTTCGAGCAGACTCGGGAGTTTGTCGGCAAGACCATATCCATGGCGGATTTCGAATTAATCTCTGGGAGAATAGGCGATTTCATGAAGAGAAACGTGTCGTTTTTTAAGAAGAGGATAGAGGAGAGCCGAGTTAGGGACTGCCACGGAGACATTCATTCTGGTAACATCTTTGTTGCAGACCGAATCTACATTTTCGATGCGATAGAATTTAACGAAAGGTTTAGGTATTCTGATGTTGCCTCAGACATTGCTTTCTTGGCCATGGACTTAGACTTCAAAGACCGAGCCGATTTGTCTAGCTTCTTCGTCGAAAGATATGTCAAATATTCTGGAGACCAAGAGTTGACGAAGCTTCTTCCTTTCTATAAATGCTATCGGGCCTATGTGAGGGGGAAAGTCGTTAGTTTCAAACTTAAAGACCCCCGCTTGGGTAGTGAGGAAAAGAGGGCAGCGATGAAAGAAGCAAGAGCATACTTTAAACTGGCCTCCGCCTATGCGAAGACTTTTTGATCAGTTCAAGAAATGCACGCGTGCTCACTTGAAGTTGATTTGTTCAGCTACATATTCGGGGATTTTCACTGTTCCCATGAGTATCGGCTTTTGATGGCAATCGCTTCCCCCAGTCATGATTAGCCCACGTTTTTTTGCAAACTCCACATAATGATTCGTTGTTAGGGCGTCGTTTCTGGAGTGCCAACACTCTACGCCATTAATGTATCCTAAAAATGATTCTTCTATTATCTTTGTCTGTTCAGGCAGCGATTTAGTCAGCGTCACAAGTGAGGTTCCATGGGGATCGTTGGGGTGAGCTAACACTATTATTCCTCCAGCGTTTCTCACCAGTCTCGAAGCCTCGGTAATGTAAAGAGGATACTTGGGAACGTCGCATTTCACAAGATACTTGTCAAAAGCCTCTTGTTTGGTTCTGACAATCCCTTTCCGCACTAAATAGTCCGCTATGTGAGGCCGTCCAACCACGCCGTCAACGGAACGCTGAATCTCCCTAAAATCCTTCTGCGTCAACTTTTCAATTCCCTCTTTTTCAAATTCCGCATTAACATTATCCAAGATTTTGGCAGCTCTTTCCTCTCGATATTCCGCGATTTCTTGAAGTTTGTCCTTTAACTCCTTATTTCTTACGTCAAATTGATAACCCAACAAATCTAACGATATCGATTTACCCTCGTTGTATCTGGGATGCGAGAAGGTTACATTCAATTCAACCCCAGAAACATAACGTATTCCGTTTTTTCCCGCCAAAGCCATGGCTTTCTCTTGACAGCCGATCGAGTCGTGGTCTGTAATCGACATCAACCCGATATTTCTGATCTTGGCTTCCTTAACAATTTCCTCAACGGTCAAGTTTCCGTCTGAACAACTTTTTGAATGAATATGCAAATCTATTATCATGATAAAACGAGGTCCAATTACCTTTTTTCCATCCCGATAATGTACCAATCCTCAGGAGGATCATGTTCAGTGTCGACAGTCAAGTGCAATATTTTGAGTTGCGGATATCTCTGTTTCAAATCGTTCAAGTCGACAGGTTCAAATTTCTTCTTGTTGTTAAGATAAGCTTCCCTAGTTAAGGCGTTTGACTCATAGTTCTCTTTGGTTCTTCTAAGAATCCTCGCAATTGACACTTCTTCAGAGCAGTGAGTCTGAAGTATGGCAAAAGTCATGTTGTACTTTGCAGCTATCGCGGCGGCACGTCTTCGCAATTCTTGGGTTACAAAAGTAGCATCTAATATTACGCCTTTATCCTTCTTTGCAAGGTCTTCTGCTCGGCGAAACGTCTCATCATAGACAAGCTCTCGTTTGCTCATGTTTGACGCAACTTTTTCGTCAAAAATGTTCTCATTCTTGAGAACTTCGAGTCGGATCAAATCGGTTCGAAGAATGGGGTATCCCTTGATTTTTGAGACCTCCTCGGAGGTCTCTGTTTTCCATGTTCCTGGAAGCCCGCATGTGATCAGCAGAGTTCTGGGCTCTAACTCGGCCTTGACAAACTCGGCAAAAGGTTCCCTCAACTGGACATACCCTTACATCAAGTTTAGACAAAGCAAAATTAAACCTTTGCGGCAAGAAACGGTTTGGACCTGTATGGAACTAGTAATAACACGTTTTGCAGACAGCAGATTCGCAGTGTCATTTCTAATGTTTCATCAGTTTTTTCCGCGGCATCTAAGCCTGCGGTTTCCGCACTTCTCTTAGTGTTGATTGGAGAGGTTTTGAGCTTTGGTCCGCGCGCTGCAGGGATATCCGAACTCGTCGATTCTCTCTTCAAGGCAAGTACGTTTCAAAGGAACAGGGGGCGTGGTTCTAAACTACATCAAAAAAACTTGATTGGGTCCCGCTCTTCCTGCCGACCTCAGCTAGCATTATCTTTTCCAGCACTTTCTGAGCGCACGCCACAGGCGAACACTTCGTCGTGTCCAACGTTATTTCGGGATTAGATAGTGGTTCGTACGGTTGCCCCACTCCCGGAACTGTCGGCGCCTTGCCCTTCTTGGCCCGCTCGTAGATTGATTTCGGCGCATGATGGGTTCTTGCCCTTCTGCCTTCGCGCTGCACGCAGACCTTTAATGAGCATTCCAGATAGACTTCAATGAACACCGAGATTCTCTTTCTAGCGTTCTCGCGGTAACGCCTCAGGTTGCCAGTGGCGTCGATAACCACGTTCACGCCGTTCTGTGTCAAGAGCTCGGCAATATAGACGAGGGTTGCATAGACCGTGTCTCGTTCTTCGAGCGAATAGGACGGCTTGGGGGTTAGAAATCTGCGGAGAGCGTCTGAAGACAAGAGTTGAGCATGAACGCCTTCCTTCTTGAGGAGCTCAAGTATAGCTTCTGAAACGGTAGATTTACCGCTTCCGGGCAGGCCGGTAACCCAGACACACCAACCATTCTTCGCCACCAACACCATCCTGCGGAAGGGCTTTAACCCTATTTCCCCCATGATTTCACTTAAATGTTCGTAGGCTTCAACCCTGAAAAGATGACCCTTGCAAGAGCAGTCTGACGAACCGAACCCCATTATGGGACTAGCTATTTCGGCCATCCTTTCAGCAACTCTGCACTCTTCAGGCCTTCCAGCTTCCTTGTAGAACACCTTGAGAACTTTTGCTTCACGATTGTTGAGCAGATAGTCGATGTGCCAAAACTTTCGTTTCACTCTTCTGAGGTGCCGCTCCACTCTTTTCTCCAGGTTGTTCTGAGCCGAACCGACGTATGCATAAAGCCCTTCCTGAAAACTCTTATCGCCCAAACCGCCAACGCGTACGCTTATGTTCTTGGCTATCGAAACCAGGAGGACATA
Organism: Bathyarchaeia archaeon; assembly: GCA_049516875.1. Lineage (GTDB taxonomy): Archaea > Thermoproteota > Bathyarchaeia > Bathyarchaeales > Bathycorpusculaceae > JBEKCD01. The sequence continues at coordinate 160,469 of JBEKSS010000003.1, forward strand.
GATTCCTTTCATGCCTTTCTGTCAACGCTGCCTTATGATTAACAACCTGATGGTGTTTTCGGCGAATAATCTTATTGTATTATGCTTTCTTCGTGGATGGGAGGATCGTTATGGAGTTTATGGAGGTCGTGGCCGCAAGGAAGCGCGTCCGCTAGAAGCACATAAGCTACCGTGCAAACGAATTTAGGAACACGCATGTGCGCTTCTATTTCTGCCTGAGTCTCTAAAACTTTCGGCAAGCTCTAGGCTTGATGTTGCGAACAAGTTGTACGAAAATCCTTTCGAAACCTTCATAAATGCTGAAGGGTGTTCGAGAAACGCTGAAGAGCGCAGGAAGAGAACAACAAGGATGGAAAGACGTAGACTTGCAGTATTCGATGTTGAAGGTGTGCTAATTCCTAAAAGGCGCTATCTACTCTTTGAGGTAGGCAGGAAACTTGGCTTTTCGCAGTTTGCAAGAATAGCTTTATATGGAGTATTCTACGAGCTGGGTCTGATCTCACTGAAATCCGCAATGAAGCATGTGTTCAAGTTTTTCGAAGGTTTCCCGGCCGATGAGCTTCTTCAGATTTTTAGGCAGATTCCATTATTGCCTGGTGTAAAAGAGGTTTTTAGGAAACTGAGCAGCGCAGGCTGGAAGACCGCGTTGATAAGCTCTGGGTTGCCAACTTTTGTCGTTCGAGATTTGGCGTCAACGCTTGGCGCTGACTATGCTTTCGGTTTTGAGTTGGGAACGAAAGACGCTGTTGTGACAGGAGAGATATGGGGAGACACTATTGAGCATGAAGGAAAGCTTACGATTTTGAGGAGGATCTTGGAAACCGAGGGATTAACCCCAGAAGACTGCGTTGTGGTTGTAGACGACCGAAATAACGCTCCAATAATGCTTCCAAAGATGCTGAAGATAGGCTACAACCCTGATTTTATGGTCCGTATGAAAGCGGATTATGTAGTGACTGGGGATCCAATCAAAATCCTTTCCATGATTGAAGGTCAACCGAAAAGCCGAAGTTTGCCAACTAAGAATGATGTCCTTCGAGAGATCATTCATGCGTCCGGCTTCGCAGTACCCGTTCTTTCGAGTCTGATGGGTGTCTACACCATTGCTTACCTCATCTTGTTCGTGACCGCCTTCTACGTTATCTCCGAGTTAACAATGATGGAGAAAAGGAGCTTGCCAGTAATCTCGTCAATAACTCGCCATGCCGCCACACCAGAAGAACTCTATGAATTCCGCGCCGCACCCGTATTCTTTGCTTTCGGAATACTGCTCACTCTACTCCTTTTCCCACGTCCTGCAAGCAGCGCCGCCATTGTGATATTCGCGCTTGGAGACAGCACAGCTTCAATCTTCGGAAAAATGTTTGGAAAGAAAATACTCTTTTTTAACAAAGGAAAAACATTAGAGGGTTCACTCATTGGTTTCGCTTTTGCCTTCTCGGCGGCCGCATTCTTCGTGACCCCGTTGAGGGCAGCATCAGGGGCAGCTGTAGCCATGTTGATTGAAAGTCTGCCATTGCCAATAAACGACAACCTGGCTGTCCCATTAGTCACAGGAGCTTTGCTGACTTTCATGCGTTAGCGCGCGCGAAAAATAGAAAATTCCGAGAATATTCTGTCAGGGTTCGCCATAGAAAAATAAAACAACGCGCGCTAGATATCTCCCGCGCGCGGTAAGGGTCTCCTGGCTTGATCAGCACAGGTTCCTTGCCGAAGATTCGCATACCCAGTTTTTGCTTAATAGCCTCCTTAATTAATTCCTGAAGATGCAATAGAAATTTCTCAAATCCTTCTTCGTCCTTCAACATGTACTCGTAGGCAGTTCTGTCGATGAAATGGGTTTTGAGGACGTCAAGGAGCTCTTTTTCGTCACCATTATATTTCTCAAACAGTAATTCCTTCAAGTACACCGACGGCTCTTTTGCCTTGGCTATTTTTTGATTTGTATTATTCGTCAACCATGTGATATTCAGTACCGAGTCCAATAGATATGGGGATTCTGAGGCAATGGCCCCTTTAGGGAATATGTGATGTTTCTGATATGAAGCTGCATGCCCAACCTCCTTTTTCTCTGCAAAATCCCTTGCATGCTCGAGGAAAAATAAGGATAGAATTCCTTTGTAAATGGCGTGGTAGTGAGACTCCATCTTTGTTAGATCCAATAAATCTATCTGGCGTCTCTCTTGTTCCACGACGGTGGGAACCTGACTTTCATCATCAAACCACGACATCAGCTCTTTGTAATGTGCACTCATTGTGCTGTCAACCGCGCCGGAATAGGCGTTGGTAAAAACGCGCGCATGTCTGTTTCGAAAATGGTCAAAAATGGTTTTAATTCCGTTTCGAATTCCCAGAGCCCTGATTGCTTAAAAGAAAATACGAGCATATAGGGAGTACAGAATTGCCCCCAAGCCCGAAGAGAAGAATAAAAACCATTTTAGGCCAATTAAGGAACAACCATGCGCGCCAAAAGAAGTTTAGAATAAGAGAGAAAGTAGGGGACGGCAATTTCCTGAGAAAATGACGAGTTAGTGTCGAGTTTGTTTGAAACAGGTTTTTCCATCATTTTAGGCTTAAACCACTTTCGCAGGTAAGGCGTGAATTCGGTCAGCAACAGGGCTTGGGGGTTTTTGTGCGCAGGCTGACGTTGAACAGGTACAACTATATAACGGGTCCTGCCAAGTAGTCACTAGTATTGGACCTTGATGTGAGTTGTCTGCGAGCATCTCTTACGTTCTTGCTAGATTCGCCTTGTTCTTAGAGCCAATATCACCTCGTTTCATCTCTTTCCTGCTTCGAAGAAGACTCAGTGAATGGGAAAGAAAAGGGCTGATTGCAGGGTCCAAGACAAAAACACGAAGAATCGGCAAGTTCCACTATAGAATTGAGGTTGATTTGGATTTGACACAGCAACAGGCCAACCGGATATTGGCGGTGACGCTGGCTCGAGTATTTAGAAGGTTGAGGAGGTGATGTGATGGTTGAAGAGAAGAAGGGACACGCAAAAATCACCCTCGAAATCGAGTTAAACGAGGCCTTGATGGAAATCATGAAAGAGGGCATGAAGAACATGCCTCAAATGGGCGGAATGATGCGAAGGATGATGCAAGGAAGAAACAAAGAGAGCGAATAGCGTCAGCAGCCCAGCACAACTTCACGCGCTGTTTTTGATGTCTGTTCAACAGTCGAGATGCCTCTGCTACCGCTGGGTATCGCTCAGCCGCCGCACGTGATGCAGCAGAAAAGCTGTCGATAAGTCCCAAACGAGTAGTCCTTCTTGCCCGGTGCCTTTCAGAGGGGAAAATGCCGCTTTTTTTCCGGCGCCGAACGGGCCGCGTTACTGTTTTTCGGGCTCTCTCTTCTCTGTTTCCTTTGTCTCGTTCGCGCTTGTTATTTCTTCTATTGGTTTTGGTGGTGGTGTGGTGGCCATGGTCCAGCCTATCCACGCGCCTATTCCCATTACTGCGGTGAAGGCGATGAACACTGGTATCGCTATGACCCAGAATTGGGCGTTAGAGAGCCATTGAACTTGCACTCCGAACACCGAAAGCCATTGAGGATAGAAGAGTGTGACTAGGTAGAAGAGGGCTACTAGAACGCAGACAACAGTAATTGCCGCACCGAGTGCTTGGTCTCTGTTCAAGAAAGTTTCACCTCCGTGACGTGTTTGGCGATGTGTATTTGTGTTGTTAATGTGAACAATAATGTTTATTAAGATTCACGATTCAGTTCTTGACTTGATGAAAGATTATGGCAATGCAAAAGGCAACCATGGCATCAGTCGTCGTAATGGTGGTCATGGGCTTAATGGTGAGCGCCCTGGGTGCACTTGTTGCAACTCGCACGATTTCTAACAGCGGAAGCATTACAGCAGTAGGAGTAGGTGTATACTCAGACAATGCTTGCGCAACTGCGCTCTCCACTATCGGTTGGGCAACCCTGAACCCCGGCGATGTAAAAACGTACACGATGTACGTGAGGAACGAGGGCACTGTGCCAGTAACCTTGAACATGGCAGTACGTAACTGGAATCCCGCATCCGCTTCGAGCTACATTACTTTGACTTGGAACAAAGAGAATTACGTGCTGCCAGCCGGCCAAGTCGTCCAAGCAGTGCTGACCCTCACGGTCTCATCAGGCGTCAGCGGAGTCACAACGTTCAGCTTCGACATAACCATAACAGGAACACAGTAGTTCCATACGGGGCGCGCAACAGCAGTAATATCGGAAACCAGAGATGGTGCTGAGAATCAAGAAGGGCAGCTTCTTTTTGTTTCTGTTAGTGATTCAACGACTGACGAGTACCGGCGCGTTGGTTCCTGTCGCGCGCGGTTGAAACGACTCGCGCGACCTCTATGTTGACGTTAGCATTCCATAAATGCGAGTGGCCACTTCCTCCTGCGGCGAGTTTCGTTACGCTGCAACTATTATCTCGTAAATGCGTATGGCGACTGTTGCCAAGAAGAGCAGGCCCGTTGCTAGCGCGCGCTAGGTTTAAGGTACAAACGAATTAGTTGAAGGACCGCCGAAAATTTTAAATCGGCATCTACAATATGTACTTGTGGTGTTTTATTTGGTTAAAGTGAAGAAACATTCGGGAGCTACGCAGGATTTCGATAAGGCAAAACTTAAAGCTTCTGTTAAGAAAGCTGGAGCTAAAGAGGAACACGCAACAAAGGTTGCCGACAACGTTGCAAGTAAAGTGAAGGAAGGAACGGTGACTGTCGAGATAAGGCGATGGTGTATAACCGAACTTAGACCACTAGACCCCAAAGCTGCAAAAGCCTACGAGACATTTGAAAAACCAGCAAAGAAAAAGTAAGTCTAGCCAAAAATCCAGATACTTCTCTTTTTTTAGAAAAGTCACTTCTGAAGGGTTAATTCTGTCTAATACAACAGTGCGCTAAACAGTATTTCTATTTAACAAAATTCATAAACAAAGAACTATAATTATTTGTTCTTAGCGAGGTTTGAGCAAGATGCCAAAGAGCAAGAAGAAAAAAGGAAAGAAGAAGTAGGCGCGCGCTCCTGGGTTTGCGGCGGAAAAGCTGTCGACAAGTTCAGACTGGGCTATAAGCTGGAAAAAAGCAGCTCGGCTGATGCTTCACGTTGACGCTATTATCGTGTATATGTGTATGGTCACTGTTGTTAGGAAGAGTATTCCCATCGTGAGTGCTGCGGCTTTCAGTTTCCTCGAGTCTATCAGCAGCGTTGCGGGCCCGTCGTATGCTGACACGAGCTGAGCGGTTATGAGGAGTATTATGGAGGTTGCTGCGAGCCAGAGGCTCAAGTTCCAGAAGTCTAAAGGAACCTGCGCTGTCTAGTCCTCCAGCATTCCGTATTGGATGGTTGTCGTCTGGTCTGACGTGGTTTCTTCTTTTTGTATGACTATGGGTTTTCCAGTTGCTTTGGCTAGGACGCAGGCTAGTGCGCTGGACAGGGGGGAGCCTACTGTTTCATGTGCCCTTCTTAGCTTGGCTGTTTCTTCGCAGAGGTGTATGAATATGTGTTTGGCGATTCTGATGGTTGCGGTTGTGTCGTTTGCTTCTATGATTGTGTCTTTAGATATTTCGAACTTCTCGAAGAGTCGTGGGAGTTCCTTCTGGAGATATTTCAGGTCGGTTTCCGTGAATGAAACGTTCCGTTCCTTCTCGAACAGCCTCGATAAAGCTAAGCCGGGCGGCGTGAGATAGATGCCGTCTGGCTTCTTGGAGTAGAGTTTCTCCATGTCCACTTCTTCCCGTTTTGGCAGGCCAGCTTCAGCGTTTGAAGGAACAAACACTAGGCTGGACCTGTAGTCTTTCAGGAGCTTTGGAGGCAGATAGACGCCTTTCGCAGTCGAGCCCGAGCTTGTGAGTATTCTTTCGATGTCCGCGAAGCTTGAGATACCTGTTGCCGTCAGCAGGTCCAGTCTCACGCGTTTGGACGGGACGAGATAGAGCAGGAGGGCCCCCCACGGATAAGAAAAATTCAAGCAGCAGATGGTCTGACAACTAGCCTCTTTTCGCCTTCCTCCTTTCTCACTTAACCCTGAATAACCAAGGTAGAACAACATATTGAGGAATACTGTATTAAAAACTAATGGAACTTAGTTCTATAACATCAACACTGTAGGCTGTGCCGACTCTACGTATCAAATGATTCACAGAGCCCGAGCAAACACGACCGTCAAGAAGCATTAACAACAACAGTTATCATCATCTGCCCAAAATGTCAGCATAAGATACAGAAAAAACACGCTAAACAGCATATCCCAGATGCTCCGATACTGCTGCAACGCTACAAGAAGAAAACAAGGAACTAAAAGGAAATTTGGACCGCCTCAAAACGAGATACGACGAACTTGAACGTCAACATCAAGACGCCGTAGACATGAGACTCCGAGATCCCACGGTCAAGTCAAACAGTCAGGAGCCACCAGAGTGTAAGTTTTAAAGGCCTTATCAGCGCGTGCGAATACCCCAACAATCCTAAAACACAATATCTGGTCAAGGGCCCATGCTAACACTTCGAAAGCAAATTGAAAATCCCAGAACGCGCGTGCACCTACGATTTCCAAAATCAATATGCGCATTGTTCAATCACTGAGGAGAGCACCAGCTCCCTTTTTCTGTGTATGGAAAGCAGGCGCAAGATCGAACTTGTGCTTAGCGCGCTATGTGCTGCGAAGCTTCGTTTGTTCATCTGCTTTTCGCATGAAATCCATAATCATTGGTTGCATGGCTTCAGGATATCGTCTAATGCATGCATTCCCTTCAGATGGCTTCAAGAAACATTGTACTAGCTTCTTTTGCAGGATTTCCTGTTGAACCTGCCTTCTAACTTTCCAGCCAAGCTTAATGCTTTCGGCAGCTTTGACGTCAAGCAGTTTAACCCTTTTCTGTTTCTTCATACCCCAACATCCTGTGCCATCACAATTCTATATCGTAAATCTCAATAAAGCACTTCTTTCAGCTTTCGATATGTATCAAAAACCGGAATATCAGAGTTGTCGGTTGCACAATGAAATGGACGGCGCGCGCGGTAGGCTGATCCCTGATTGAGACTCAGTGCCTGTTCTTTCATATTCGACTTTCAGCGCGCTTCTTAACATGGTTACCGTGCTTATCAACGGTAAATACTACGGCTAAACAAGCTTCTCATAACCCGAAGCGTCAAATTGACTATGCAAACCAATATTGCATACTCGCTCATGGGACAAAATGCAAGGCTGCTAACAGAATTGTGGAAACGACGAAAAAGCAAAGCCGCGAATGAATTAATGTTGGTTCTCCGTTACGAGCTTCTGAGAATTGTGTGCGAAATGATTTGGGATCTAAATTTGCTCAAGACGTCCATACTTGTAACCAAAACGCCATGGACTACACTCAAGTGTCTATCTCGCAAGCACGTTGGCCGCAAGCGCGCTAGCCACGCCTCCGTCAGCAATGTGAAAGAGAGAATGCTCGGAGCAGCCAAAGACATTAAAGAAAATTCGCTTCGGGCTTTGATCCAGTTCGTCGATCACCGCTAATGTCGTCTATACCTAAGCTCAAAATGAAGTGTTCGCAGTGCGACTGATGGAACAGCGCGCGCTCTTTCAACGAAAAAGCTAGAGAAGAATTCGGGCACCATTCTAGGTTTGCCCACGTTCTACCAGACTCCTGAGGAACTGATTCTGGCAAAGCTGCGCAGGACAAAGGCCACCGTTACTCGAGAAAGGGCTCTAAAGGACGAGGAAGACATGAAAGCAATCTTAAGTTCACCAAAGTAAACGTCCTCAGAAAAAAAGAGTCAAGGAACAACACACTTTCAATACTCACAGACATACTCAAAGAAACAAAAGGCCAGCGCAAACAGACGTGTGCACGCTGGACGCACGTGGATGAGCGGCCGCTTAATCACGGTTGCAACATATTGGTTTCAGCCAAACCTTAAGGGGAGATGTATCCCGCAACTGCCTTCTTTTTTATGCAAAGCTTCTGAATCATCACTGGAAGGTATGTGACTCCAAGATTTTGTCGATTCGTTCTACTCTTTCTTTCTCGTTGTTTCTCGTCGCGCTTGCTCTCCAGCTCCATAAGCACTTTCTTAAACGTTCTGTCTCATCTTTGTCCAACCTGCTTAACTCTATTGAATTGAAGAGGTTCTGAAATTCGATTGGTGTCCAAGTCTCGATTGCATCTACAACAAGCGTGTTCATGATCTTTGGGTCGTATCTTTGTAGCCTCTGAATAATGCCCAAAGCGTCACTTTTTTCTTCGGTTGAAAGAGTAGAATACATTCTGTGGATTCTGTCCAGAAACAATTCTTTCATCTTTGCATTTACCACTTCGTCCCTTCTCCCTGACACTATCGATAGAATGTCGAGACAACGCTTTCTCATTGTTTCACTGTTGCATTCATTTTCCAGAGCAGATAGTAAGGCTATGACGTTGCTTCGGATACTGTCAGGCATTCCGTCGTAGGGCAGGTAAGTAGTTTGATGCCGTATGGTTTCCAAGATTTTCTCCTTCGTGTCTCTTTCCTGAATATCTTTGAATATGGAGATGTTGGAAGAGAATCTCTTTACGTCGAACTGGGATTCATATCTGGTTTCCGGCAGCCAGACCATTTCTTGGCCTATCCTGGCGCCAAATCTTTTCAAGGTTTCAAGTACAGACTGCGATTTTCGGTGCGGAAGCAGTATTGATGCTATTCCCGTTCTTTTTCCACCCAACTCGTTAACGAGCCCCTTCATTTTGCTGGTGTACACCTTTCCTTTGAATGATCTTCTGGTTTCATATCCGTACAGTGCCCTCTTAACCTTCATTTTGTCTGACGAGCTAAGATTCGTCAATTCATAGTGGATCAATACGTGTGGAGAGAACCCGAGCTTGTTGTCCAGCATTATGATGGGTCTTCCGAAGAGCAGGATGCCTTCTCTCAAGAGTTCTTCGATGAATTGACCATCAAGCTTGTCGAATCTTATGTTGGAGAAAACAAGCTGGATGTTCCTGTCAAATCTCTTCTCCAAGTCTAAAGCGATCTTGGACACTTTGCCTCTTTCGTCCAGTAGGTCTGGATCCTGTTCCGTGTCCAGAACTACCAGGAAGTCTATGTCGCTTCTTGCGTCTGCTTCTCCTTTAGCAACCGATCCAAACAGGAAGACGCCATATATGTTTGGCATGCTTGAGATTTGTTTCACAAATTCAAAAACAGCATCCTGAAACTGTTCCTGCAAACGGACCATCCTAATACAGTATTGCGGGGCGTCCAATTTATGGGTTTTGTAATACTGTATTGCAAACGCTTTCTATTCTTTTCATAACATCTTGAGCCCGTTGGAGCTGAGGACCATCGATTCTGCCACCATATGCTTGACCAGGACGAATTTGATTTTCAAGTTCTTGGAAAGCTCGCCACACTAATTCAGAATTCTCTCCAAAAACGCTTTCGTGTTCGTTTATCATTGATCTCACGTTGCTATGCTTGTTTATGTGCAACCCTTCCTTTGCCATGCATGCCTCAATCAAGTGAAAACACGCCTCGAATATTGTCTCGATTCTGGTAGGGATGGAGTTCTGTTCGTTCTCAGAGTCTCGCTTGAACATTCCGTATTTCTGCAAATAAACGTCTTGGGAGGCCATGTTATATACAGTATTGCGAACAAAGACCACTTAATCCTTTCTGTATACTGTATAACGAATTTCTGTGGGTACCAAAGACAACAGAAGCGGAGACGTCTCCTACGAACACCTTTTTCTCTGTCGAGTTTCAACGCATTATTCTCGTCTATCAGAAATGCACGATTGTTGGATGCCAGTGTGACGAATGGGATATGTGTTATATGCTAAGGAAACAAAATCGCGCGCGCCAAAGCACCAACGCTTACGCTGATGTTCTTGGCCATCGAAATCAGAAGAGCACAGATTCCTTTCATGTCTTTCTATCAATGCCTCTGCTCATACCATTTCAGAATTTCTTTAACGGCACTGTCCGAGTAGCCTGTCTCTCTAAGCTTTTTTTCAAGGTCATTGAGAGTCTCAACCTTCAAGCCGGGGCACCATCCAACAAAGAGCTTTACTAGGCATATCCTATTTATCCTTTGACCCGCGTGTCGATACATGCCTGCACTTTCGGAAGAAGCTTTGCCTAATGCTACTTCAGATAGGACTCTGGCCTTTCGAAGTCAAACTTTTTGGCCTTAAGCACTTTGGTGGCGAACCGAAGAATCTGTTTGCGCACTTTTGTTGACAGGTGTGGATACCACAGGGGTGAGGCTAGGACGAGGCTGCGCCAGGCGTAGAAGGGTTGGATCACGGTTAGGATTTCTTCGTCGTCAGTCTTGTCCAGATAGTTCCGCCAGAAGAGCCGAAACAGCCTCTCGAACGGCGTTCCGATAATCTCTCCGAATGCTTGCAGGGAATAGAACAGGTAGTTTATGGTCATGGTGCTCACGTCGTCGGCGGGTTCACCCCACTCGCCTCCTTTGCGGTCCAGCACCGTGAAGTCTAAGCCCTGCCTGAACATGACGTTCCAAGGGTGAAAGTCTCCGTGCACCTGCGACAGCCTGTGAACCTTGCGTCTGAGCCGCCAGCGCCACTCCACACACGATTTCTCGAGATTAACAAAGAATTTCTCATCAGCGTACTCTAGACCGCTCGGATAGCTGTCCGTCAACCCGAAGATTCCCTCGCCGTGCCCCAGCAAATCGCGCACACGCCTAACATACAGTCCCGGCGAATCCTTCTTCTTAACCGAGTGAATCCCAACAAGATAGTCGGACAGAGCTAAACAGCGCTCCTCATCCAGACCACTCACGTCGCAGACCACCCTAATCTTATCCAAGTCAGCATGGTAGAGCACACCATCAACAAACTCGGTCAGAATGAAGAACTCGCAGCAATCACCCAACGACTTAAGCGTCTCACCGTCACCCGTGAACGAACCGACGTCAACGGAACGCACGTGCCGGGGCAGCTTGTTAAACGTCGAATGCTGCATCAGCAGAACCGCCGCACGGTCAGCAAAGTGATCATGCCCGAAACCCTCCTGCCGCAACGTCTCCAAAACCACATTCCGAGTCTCCCCTCCCACGCTGAACTCTATCAAGCACGGCACACCATAACCGAAACCCTTCAACTCCTCAGCGCCCTCCGCCCCCTGTAGCGGAACGACACGAGAAACCTCCACAGGTTCCTTGTACACGCATGAAAGATACTGCTGCACCCGCTCAACCTTCAACTCCAACAACAAACCTCACCGGAACAACAGGTGCCAAACAACGGTTAAAAACATAACGATGCGTGCAGCCAACGATCAGAGAAAATCACCCTTGAACACATATGTCGCAGCGCTCGCGAGATTGAGCCTCAAAAGAATCACGGATTGAGTACTCAAACACAAGGACGCCAACTCTAACATGAGAAACTCAGCATGCCGAAACTTTTGACACTCAAAAACCTCGCAGAATTGAGTAGAAAAACCTTCAAACCAACATGCTTCAACAATGTTTTGAGGCTCAAAGAAATCACGGGTTGAGTACTCAAACACAAGGGCTCACACGTCGACACACCAAAGCGTGCCTTCTCAATAAGAAAACTCTGCGCTTAACACTTGCTAAAGCCAAAACCAGATCCAAGCAGACTATTAGCTGGATGTCAGTTAGTTTCCAAAATAAGACATGGGCGGAAACAGCTTTCCAGAAAATAGAAGGTTAAGAAGCAGTTACTAGGTCTTCCGCTTCTTTTCGGGCTTCTTCTCTTCTCCCACCTTAGGCTGCTCAGGCTGCTCCTCTTCAACGGTCGGCTTCCCTTCCATCGTCGGCTTCTCTTCCGCCACAGGCTTCTCCTCAACCGTCGTTTTCTGCTCTGTTTCCATCTCACTCGTAATCTCTTCGATGGGCTTCGGAGGCGGTGTCGTGGCCATCGTCCAACCTATCCAAGCGCCTATGGCCAATATGGCGATGAACGCTATGAACACTGGAAGCGCTACGAGCGTGAACGAGATATGCCACACGCCGGAGTCCAACCAGTACCCCCAGTAGAACAGTCCGAGACTGTAGAGCACGCCTATTACCACGCAGACCGTGCAGATTAATCCGCCAATCGCTTGATCTTTGCTAACCATTCACATATCACCACATATTAGCCCTTTTTATGGCTCTAAGACCTTTTAAAGTTTACCGTACCTCTTGATATTTGCTAACTTGTTCCCGACTCCCACGTCGTCAGATACGTCTTCTGCTCCTCGGTCAACTCGTCTATCCTAATTCCCATCGCGTCAAGCTTCAGCCTCGCCACTTTCTCGTCAATCTCCTTGGGCACCGGGTAGACCTTCGGCTCCATCCTTCCCGCCTTGGCCAAGTGTTCCACGCAGAGAGCCTGGTTCGCGAAAGACATGTCCATGACCTCCGACGGATGGCCCTCCGCCGCCGCCAAGTTGACAAGCCTGCCCTCGGCCAGAAGGTACAGTCTCCTGCCATCCTTGAGAGTGTACTCGTCCAGGTTGGGCCTTATGTTCCTCTTCGACGTTGCAAGCTCTTCAAGGTACTTCGGGTTAACCTCAACGTTGAAGTGTCCGCTGTTGGCCAACAACACCCCGTCCTTCATCCTCAGCATGTGCTCCTTCCTGATGACGCTCGTGTCGCCCGTCGCCGTGACGAACACGTCGCCCACGACAGCGGCCTCCGCCATGGGCATCACACGCAGACCGTTCATAGCCGCTTCAAGAGCCCTCGTGGGGTTCACCTCGGTGACTATGACGTTTGCGCCCATCCCCTGCGCTCTCAGGGCTATGCCCCTTCCGCACCAGCCGTAGCCGCAGACAACGAAGTTCTTGCCCGCGAAGAGAACGTTTGTGGCCCGTAGAATGCCGTCCAGAGTGCTCTGGCCGGTTCCGTAACGGTTGTCGAACAGGTACTTCGTGTAAGCATCGTTCACGGCGATTATCGGGTACTTGAGGGCTCCGTCCTTCTCCATGGCTCTGAGCCTTAAGACGCCGGTTGTGGTTTCCTCCGTGCCGCCTTTGACGCCCTGTAGGAGTTCTGCTCGTTTGCTGTGGAGTGTGCCCACGAGGTCGGCTCCGTCGTCTAGGGTGATGGTGGGCTTGGTGTCCAGCACTTTTTCTACGCACCAGTAGTACTCGTCGGTGGTTTGGACGCGCCAGGCGTAGACTCTGGTTCCTTCTCGTGCCAGGGCGGCTGCGACGTTGTCCTGTGTTGAGAGGGGGTTCGACCCGCACAGTGCGACGTTTGCTCCGCCCGCGAGGAATGTTTCGACGAGAAATCCGGTTTCTTTGGTCACGTGCAAACAGGCGGCCAGCATCAAACCCATGAGGGGCTTCTCCTTGGCAAACCTGTTTTTGATCTGGGCGAGAACGGGCATGTGTTTCGACGCCCATTCGATTTGTAAGCGTCCTTCAGGAGCCAAACTCGCATCCTTAACCTTGAAGTCCTCCATAAACGTTTCACTCTCCCTATGTCCATTTGCCGTTTGCTATATAAAACTAAGCGTCTAAAAGTCTGCAGCTTGTGATTGTCATGTTGGGTTTCGAGGCCTTGTGTTTGAGTACTCAATTCGTGTTTTTTTTGAGGCTCAATTCGTTGAGCAACGGGCGCTTTGAGGGAATAGGGGCGATTGCGTTTTTTTTTGTCTTTGGTGTTTTTTTCTGCATCTTTTTTCGTCTAAAGCGGTTCGTAGCTTGAGTGATGGATGTTATGGTGTCTGGAGGCCGCGGGGAGAAGTCTGGCTGCGTTGCATGAGTCATGGTGGACGGCGAGTTTGTTGGAGTTCATGTGGATGCTGTGACAACGGTTGATAACTCTGAAGCTTGGCATGTTAAGGCAAACTTTTATGGGTGAAATAGTCAACGGAGATCAGCTTCCAAGTTTGCAAAGAGGAGCATGGAACCTATCAGGTTAAGATAATGGACAAACAGGCACCATAACCGTCGTTCCGGAGTTGCCATCCCTGTTAGGCCTGCTAATGTTGTTAGCATTGTTGACTGCATTAGTGGTCTATGCGAAGAGAAGATCCAGAGTGAAACAAGGATTACCCAAAGAAGGTTCTAAGACTGACGGAACCATCTTCCCATCAGCTTCTTCAGCAGACGATGCTGTTTACGTTTGAAAATTGCTTAGCGTCCGCTTGGGTATGCTTCTCCCCTAGATAGAAAAAGCGAGCGCGCGCACTTTTTGCCGACTCTACTTTAGCATGTTACTCATGTTTTTGCAGAACTTGCACGCGATCAATCACTCTTCTCTATTCTATCTGTTTTGTCCTTGATTCCACTGTAAGCTTCGTGCGCTGTGAAGAGAAGGCGGCTGATTGTTAGTCGGTGATCTGGTTGTAATCTGTTCTTTTCACATTCGAGTTGAGGTGTCTTCCGGGCAACCTTCTTTTTAGTTGCACTTGAGCGGGTCCTTTGGAGGGCTTGCTACGGTGTATCATTTTGTTGCGAATTCTTTGAGTTCTTTGAGTTTGTGTATCTCAATCAGGTTGCTTGCGTGTTTTCGAGAGGTTCTGAAGGCAGCCGTGAACAGTATCGTTTCCTCGTCGTTGATAAGGCCTGTTGATTGAAGCTTCTTTGCAACCGCCAGAATTCGGTCGTTCTCTTCGCGGTAGTCCATTTGCATTGTGGATACGCCGAAGGCCAGTTCAAGTTGCCTCTTGACTTGCGCGTCGGGGGTCACGGCGATTATCGGCTGGGTTATCTTGAATCTTGAGATCATTTTGGCTGTGTAGCCTGATCTGGTCAGGGTGACGACTTTGCCTACGGGCATCTCTTGGCATATTCTTTGAATTGCCCTGCTTATGGTGTCTGAGATGTTGATGAAACCCTCGTCTTCGACGTGGTTTTCGACTGCCTTTTCAGTTTCGACCGCGATTCTGGACATCATCGAGACGGCTTCTACTGGGTACTGTCCTACTGCTGTCTCGCCTGAGAGCATCGTTACTTCTGTTCCGTCCAGTATTGCGTTGGCTACGTCGCTGACTTCGGCTCTGGTCGGGATTGGGTTGTGCATCATTGATTCTAGCATTTCTGTTGCCGTCACAACGGTCTTTCCTCTCTGGTTGCACTGTCTGATTATTGATTTCTGGACGAGCGGAACCTTTTCAGGTTCTATTTCAACGCCTAAGTCGCCTCTTGCCACCATGATTCCGTCTGCAGTGTTCAGGATTTCGTTGAAGTTGTTGACGCCTTCATAGTTCTCTATCTTGGCGATGATTGCGCCCTTGCACCGGTGAGCCTCTTTCCTGAGGTTTTCTACGTCTCGAGCGTTTCTTGTAAAAGAGAGAGCTATGAATTCAACGTCCCTTTCCTTTGCCAAGCCTAATATCTCGCGGTCCCTGCCTGAGAGGGTTGGAACTGCAAGTCTCTTGTAGGGGATGTTAACTCCCTTTCCGTCATCTATTTCTCCAGGGGTCAAAGCCACTAGTTTTAGGGTGCTCTTCTTTTTTTCGGCGATTTTCAGTCTCAGCTTTCCGTTGTCAACCATGACATTGTCGCCGACATCCACGTCGTCGTAGAAATTCCTGCTGAAGCTTATTTTCTCGCGTTTGAAGCCGGCTTCGAAAACGTCTCCTTTGTCGATGGCCCTCTTGTTTTTTACTCTGAGCCTTATTTCAGGCCCTTTAATGTCAACTATTACCGGGATATCTGCGACTTTGCGAACGGTGTCAATCATGTTCTTGTATTGGTCGAGTGTTCCATAGGCAGTGTTTATTCTGGTGCCATTCATTCCCGCACGATACATTTTCTGAAGCGTTTCCTTAGAAAGGCTGGTCGGACCAATCGTGCAGACGATTTTGGTTTTCTTCAAAAACCCATCTCCGATGCCCAGCTTCAAAGATACTGTTGATCTTTGCTTTAACGCTAGCGTTTAGTCTTCAGTGGCACGTGTTAGAAGCATTTCTTTCTCTATCGCAACTTTCCAAAAGTCATTTATATTATGGCTGCAAGAGTGAAAAACGATCTTGAATGAAGTTCTTGATAATTGCGAAAGTGAGACAGACTCCTGTGGATGTCTGGGCTAAGCTGCTCCCAGCCCACTTCAAGTATCTTGACGAGTTGGAGAGGAAGAAGACTATCGAGGTTTCGTACCATCTGATTGGTCATCAGGGCGATGCTTTGATTGTCAACGCGAATTCAGATGAAGAGTTGGCGAGCATAATAGGTGAAGATCCACTGTTCTTCTACACCGAAAGAGAAGTCTACCCGCTTACGACGCGTGAGGTTCATAAACGAAGACTGGAACAGATGTTCGGAAAGACCCGCCCGCGCTGAGACGGCTTTGAATATCTTCTACACTTGGCGATGCTGTGCTGTTCCACGATGGGATGTAGATTCGGAAATCATTGGATTCCAATTCGCACCTGTAGTTGAGCGGGTGGTTGCGTGGTTATTCGGGTTGATCTTGAGTTGTGGGCGAGAGATGCGGGGAAAGCTGTTGGCCGAGGAGACTTGATCATTGTTATCGATGCTTTGAGGTCTGGAACGAGCGTCTTGAACGCGTTGACCAACGGTGCAGAGGCTGTGATTCCGGTAGTAAGTCTGAAAGAGGCTTACAGGCTTCGCAGTCAACATCCAGAATATCTCCTAGCGGGTGAGAGAGGGGGACACAGGCCCGAGGGCTTTGGCCTTGGAAATTCACCTTTAGAATTTACGCGTGAAAAGGTTGCTGGTAAGAGCCTGGTGATGACGACCACGAGCGGCACGGCGGCTTTGGTTAAGTCTCAGGAGGCGAGATGGGTTTTGGTTGGAGCATTCTTGAATGCTGGGGCAGTGGCGGAAAAAGCTGAGGAGATAACTGCGAAGGAAAGGGTAGGGGTGTCGTTTGTCTTGGCTGGAGAAAAAGGCGGTTTTTCTTTGGAAGACTTCCTGTGTGCAGGCGCAATCGCTGAGGGTTTTACCGCAGGGGGTGCTGGTTTTTCAGACAAGGTTCAGGCGGCGCTGTTGGCGTTCAGACAGGCAGCAAGCGATTTGACCGGAAGCGTCATGGGGGCGGAGCACGCGAAGCATTTAGTCAGACTCGGGTTCAAGGGGGACGTGGATTTTGCCTGTCAACTGAACGTGTTGCGAACAGTGCCGATATACAGCCTTGGCAGAATAACGTTGCAAAGTAGATAATCTGCGGTGTTCAGGACCGTGATGATGTGACAGTGTGCACAGTCTGTGTTAGGACTATCTTCCTTGTTTTTCATGCGTGCAGTGGTAATTCTGACAGTGGTTGCGGTTCTTTTTTGCCATTGGCAGAAGAGGATGTGGGTAACAAGGAGTGTTGCAATATTCCTAGTCAGTGCTGGGGCACTGGCATGATTTATCTTTTGATTCTCCAGACTAGGTATACTACTGAGAAAATCAGGAACGACGCGTCTAAGACGTTCGGGAACGATGGAAAGTAGACCCATTTGTTGAAGTACGTTGTGAATTTGAGTGCTATCCCGATCGTGCCGAAGACCATTGCCAAGAGTACGCAATCATTGAGCAGTTCTTTCCAATTTCTGTACATGGACTTCATTTTTCCACTGAGGAGCCTCTTGGTGTGCCCCGGTTTTGGTTTACACACTGCATATTTTAGGTTTTCATCAATCGCAGGTGTGGTTGCTGTTGTTAGAGTCAGCTTTTGTTAGACACTTATATAAAAAACTTTGTTGAGGTAGAGTGTTCAGGTTATCCTTGTTGCTGTTTCTATTGTGAAGCCTCTTTCTCCTATTGAGTAGGGAAGCATTCGTGTTGGAACGATGGCTCCGCTTATCTTCTTTATCATTATGTGTCTGGAGGTGGCTTCGGTTCCCTGTGTGGTCGTGAAGACTATGACGCCGTCCGCGAAATGCTGCATTGCGGTTTCAGTTTTCCGCTGCTGCATCCCCTTGGTCAGGAGGACTAGGTGCAATTCTGCGCATTCTCTGTTCTGAGTTGACATAGAGTTGAGCAGAGTGGCTACTTCTTGGGTTTTATGCGTGAGGACGAGTTCAGAGAGGGAGTCCACGACGACGCTTCTGTGTTGTTTCATCTCTCCTGTGATAGCGTCCATCAACGAGTCGGTTTGGGTGAAGTTGACAAACCTCCATCTTCCCGCTTTCTCCAATGATGATGTCTGCCACCCGTAAGCGGACATGTCGTCCCTGACGGAGTCTGCGGATCTCGTCACGGTGAAATACGTGATCCCAACCTCCTTGGCCCTCCAGTGGGCGACCTGTCTGGCGAAGACTTCGCTCCCTGACCCGGGTGAGCCTAAGAGCAAGAAGACTCTTGGGGGTAGGCCTCCTTGGAGGAACTCGTCGAGACCGGCGATGCCTGTTTTAAGCAGTTTCATTCGTGTTCTTCCTTGTTGAAGTTTGTGACGCATTATGTTATAATGCTTTTCTATCGGGATCTTTGGACTCGAGTAGGCTTGTTCAGAAGCGCGCTATTGTGGTACTAGAGGTTAGCTCTATAGGATTAATCCTTGGCTGTTTAAATAACTGCTTTGGGAAGTTGAATATGTCAAAACATGAGGAGGAGAGAAATGAAAATGAAGAGTTTCAGAAGGAACAAGAAAGGAGTTTCGGATGTTATAGCCGTGCTACTGATGATAGCAATCGCTGTCGCAGCTTCGCTCATAGCCTACGCATGGGTTATGGGATACTTGGGAGGCACAACCAACAAAGTGGGCAAGGCAATACAAATACAAAGCATGTACTACAGCGGCACAACCTTATACGTCTACGTGCAGAACGTCGGAACTGCGCCGGTGACGTTAAGCAGTGTTTACAGAAACGGAGTTCTTGACACTACAGCTACTTTCACCAACAACAGTCCAACATTAGCAATAAACCAAACATCCATGGTAACCACTCTGGTTCCGGCCGGCTTCAATCCCACCAACGCAGTTGACGTCAAGGTGGTTTGCAGCGACGGGACTTTCATGGAAGCCACGCAGACAATTCCAGGCTCTTAGCACCAAGCAGTTGAAGTCGAAGACTGATCGGGTCATGCGACCGGTCAGCTAGTTCCCCTTATTCTTTAGTCTGCACGTTAATGAATGATCGTGTAAATGGAGGATTCATTGCCGTTGGCTCTTAAGGATACGCTGAAAAAGCTGTTCGCTCGTAAAAGACCAGTTCATATTCCTAAATGGGTATCTTCGCCTCAGGCATCAATTGTAGAACCTGTTTCAAAAGTTGCAAGCACGCGTATTGAAGAACCTAACCTAGTCGAAACGTACCCACTGAACGAGCCGTACGCCTACGCAAATATTGTGCGAAATCCGACCCGTGGAAACCTAACGTATATGGTTGACGAGCCGAAGCTCAGCCAAAACGATGTTCTTCAGCTGGAACGTTTGAAAGGCTTGTTAATGGAAGTTCTGGACGTACACATGTCGAAGTTGGAGTCGAAGGAAACGGCTAGAGGGTACCTTGGACGGAAATCCGAGGAGGTGCTGGACCACTACGACTTCAAGTTGGACAAGGCAGCCAAAGGCAGACTTCTGTATTACATGCTCAGGGACAACCTTGGGTTCGGGAAGATAGATCCTCTGATGCATGATCCGTCCATAGAAGACATATCGTGTGACGGGACAGGAATAAGAATCTACGTCTGGCACAGAAAATACGAGTACGTGCCTACAAACGTTCGGTTTGAAACCACGGAAGAACTCAACTCTTACGCGTTGAGACTGTCCTACTTGTGCGGGAGCCACGTCTCGATTGCGCAGCCGATGCTGGATTCTTCGTTGCCTGATGGAAGTCGTATCCATCTGACCTACGGAACGGAGATCACGAGGAGGGGGTCTACGTTTACGATTCGGAAGTTCAAGACGGACCCGCTGACCATAATCGACTTGATAGGCTTCAACACTGTCTCGGCAGAGGTCGCTGCCTATTTCTGGTATGCAGTAGAGAACCGTGTCTCAATCATGGTTTCCGGGGGAATCGCTGCAGGAAAGACAACTATGCTCAACTGCCTCAGCATGTTCATCAAACCAGACTTAAAGATAGTTTCAATAGAGGACACGCCAGAGCTGAATCTTCCTCATGAAAACTGGATACCCGCAACCACGAGGGCGCACATCGGCCTCGGTACCGAGGCGACTGATATAGGCCTGTTCGAGCTGCTTAAGGCCTCGCTCCGGCAGAGACCGGACTACATAATCGTTGGCGAAGTTAGGGGTGCTGAAGCTTACACGCTTTTCCAAGCGATGAGTACTGGACACCTTGGAATGTCAACTCTTCACGCCGAGTCCGTGGAATCCGCAGTTTACAGGCTTGAATCAGAGCCGATGAACGTTCCGAGAACTCTGATTTCAGGGATAGACGTAATCACTATTCAGAAACGGGTTGAACACGTTGACAAACCGACTAGAAGGACTGTGACGACATCTGAGATAGTCGGTCTGGACCCAAGGTCGAGGGAGATTTTGACGAATGAAGTCTACAAGTGGAACCCGGCGAAGGATGCCTTCGAATACACTGGAAGAAGTTACCTTGTGGAGAGGATAGCAGAGAAAAAGGGCATTACCACGGATGAAGCGAACGAGGAGATCCAGCGCAGATCTCGCGTACTTGAATGGATGCGTGAAGGGAACGTGAGAAAATACATGGACGTCTCGGATGTCATAAGGCGATACTACGAGAATCCAGAACGCGTTTACAAGGAGGCGACGAATGGTGGATAACAGGCTGGTCACTTTCCTCTGGAAGTTCTCAAAGATAGTTCATCCAAGCATCGTCTCAAAACTCGGGGGGCTGGAGAAGAGTTTGGGTAAAGCCAGTGTGAGGACAGCTTTCAGGGTGTATGTCGGGTTGATGATGTTTACCTCCTTGGTCGCTGGCGTAGGTGTCTTTGCGGTGTCCTATTCTTTGCTCTTGTACGCTAATTTTCAGATTTTGCATCCTCTCGTCGTGCCAGCTCTCGTCGGCGTCCTGGTAGGAGTTTTGTCGATGGGTGTTTACTTCATCTACCCCGGTTTTGTTGCCCGTTCGAGAGCGAGCAATATCAACGCGAACTTACCTACGATAGCAAATTTCATGTCTGTTCTGGCGAGTTCTGGAATGCCCGCTGAGAGCGTGTTTCGGTCCTTGGGCAGGGTGGGAGAAGAGTTTGGCGTCAGCAAAGAGGTCGAGGGGATCATGAGGGACATCCAGCTTATGGGCATGGACCTTCACACGGCTGTTAAAAAAGGCGCTGAGAAGTCACCTTCAAGAGGGTTTGCAGCGCTGCTGGACGGGATAGTCACGACTTCTCATATGGGAGGCGATTTGGCTCTCTATCTAGGGGAACAATCCGAAAAGTACAAACGCGAAAGAATGCTGAACGTGAAGCATTTTATTGACAACCTTGGTATAATCGCCGAGACCTACATCACCTTCATGGTGGCTGGTCCGCTCATGCTCATAATAATGCTGTCGGTAATGTCCTTCATAGGCGGCGGGATCACCATCGCGGATGTGGATCCAACGATCCTCCTGAACCTTCTGACGTTTGTTTTTCTGCCGGCTGGAGTCGGCATGATGATCCTGGTAGTCGACGGCATGAATCCGCAGAGGTGAACGAACGGTGAAAATCTCCATAAAAACAAGACAAATTGCAGCCGCAATTTCTGTGGTCGTTGCCTTGGGCTTCTGCGTCGGGCTTTTCATCTTTCAGCCTGACACGGTCGCCGTTTTCTTCAGCGAGATATTACTTGTTGCGATTGTCATCGTGTTGGCTCCGTCGGCGATTCTCGAACACGTGAATCAGAAATGGATGAACGGTATAGAAGATCAGATGCCCGTTCTGGTGAGAGGCATCAGCGAAAGCCAAGAGACGGGTATTACCTTCATAAAGGCCATCGAGAAGGTCGTGGAGGATAAGATGATTCGTCCACCGCTTTCCGACGAAGTGAAGAAACTCACGGTTCAGATGTCTTGGGGTCTGTCTTTTGAGGATGCTCTCAAAGGGTTCAGGAACAGGATCAATTCGTCCATTGTGAACCGATTCTGCACCCTTGTTTTGGAGGCAAGCCGTTCGGGCGGTCAGATAAGGAAGGTTTTCACGGCGACATCCGGGTTCATGGAGGATATGAGGCAGATGGATAGAGAGACGACCTCTCAGATGAAACCCTACACCATCGTGGTCTATGCGGCATTCTTTGTTTTCGCGTTCACGTCCGTCGTCCTCGTAAGGTCTTTCTTCGCTCCGCTTCAAGGGCTTCCCCAGATACTCAGTCCTCTCAGCGTGGGAGGCGTCAGCGATTTGAAAGACTTCTTCTACAGGACCATGTTGATCTCCGCCTTGGTAGGTGGTTTGATGGCGGGGAAGATAGGTGAGCGTCGCGTTGCAGGAGGCCTGAAGCACTCCATCGTGTTGATGGTCGTGGGATACTTCATATTCTATTTCCTGATTCCACCAAACTGGGCGGGGAAGTGAATGAGCGGGTTGTCGAGAAACAGGAAGGCAGTTTCATCCGTCATCGGTACAATCTTGATGATTCTAGTCGTAGTCATCGGCATGAGCATGGCGTTCGGCTATTTCGTAAACTTCGTGAAGGATTATCAAGCTGGCAGAGGCGCATCGGTGATGGAGTTGATAAGCGTCGAGGACGTCTGGTTCAAGGTCGGCGGAAACAATGTCGAGATGTGGCTCTACAACTATGGAAAGGTGGGTGTCAAGATGAGCACTTTCTACGTCGACGGTAGACAGGTCAGCCTAAACAGCGTCGACGTTCCCGTCGGCGGACATGTACCTGTGACTGTGCAAACGCAATGGCTCCCGGGCGTAACATACCATTTTAAACTGGTGACGGACAGGGGCTCGGTTTTCGAGGGTGATTACGCATCTTCAAGCATATGAAAATGAGGTTAGAGAAGGATGAAGAGACTGTTGAAGAACCGCTCTGGCACCGCTGAGATAGTGGGAACGGTGCTGTTTCTCGTGATACTGTTCTTCTTTTTCTCCAATGTATTCCTCTGGCACAACCAGGTAACCCGAGAAATGGACCAAGTAGTCGCTGACAAGACAAACTCAGCGGTCAGAATAGAAAAGACAGTGCTCCTGGGGATACCTGTGAACAGCAGTGATTGGCGGCCATATCAGTATCTACGTGAGAGCAAGACGCCTAATGGTTATTGTCTAGTAGGGGAGACCTATACGTTTATCACGGGAGTAGATGAGGCTGAAGAGACGCTGGTCGCGGATATTCGTGTTAGCATTTATGCAAGTTACAATGACCCCTACAGCGAATCATGTTTCGTATACATTAAGGACTTTAATCAAGTGGCATGGGTGAACACGGGACTGATGATAATGAACGGATACAGATGGTGCAACACCACTCTGTCACTTCCGGGCAGTTACATAGACACCGGAGGGAACGTCGAAATCGAGATCGCGGATGCCAGCTCGCAATTGGGTTTCAACGATACTGCACAGGGGACACTTAGCATAGCGTCCATGGACGTCTGTGCAGATTGGATAGCGCTACAGGTCACTAACATTGGCGGATCAGATGCTGCTTTGTCTCGTCTGTGGATAGTCACGGCCACAGACCATGCCTACAGAGATCTTAATGATGCATTGGTCGCTGGTGGATCGACGCGAACCATCATGTTCACCACCGAAACCACAATGGTGGCTGATGATGCTAGCAGCTTGGTTGTCAACTATGCTCCGACAGCTGGACAGGCTACGTTTAGGGTTCTGACCACACTGGGAAACAATGCCGCTTGTAGCATTGACTTTCCTGACTGAACAATGATCTCCAAACTCGTGCAACTAGAGCTTTGCTCTATAGGTTTATTCCACGGCTGTTTAAATATCGCCAGCATGAGATTGAATAATGGAAGGGGAGATATCGAAATGAAAGTGAAATTCCTTGGTAAGCGCAAGAGAATTGTGCATGTTGTGAGATTTGTGAAGGCTGTTTCAACCGTTGTTGCAGTTTTGTTGATGATAGCTATCGCCGTGATCGCCTCGCTCGTGGCCTACTTCTGGGTGACGGGATACTTTAAAACAACCAGCACAAAAATCAGCAAAGCCATACAGATAGAGAATGCATACTACACTGGCCAATATCTTGGCGTCTACGTGGAGAACATCGGTCAAGGCAAAGCCACGTTAATCGCGAATCAATGCCTTTACGTTGACGGAGCACTACGAACGTCAGCAAACGTAAACCCAGGCAAACTGCAGGAGACTTCATATATGTTGCAGGAAAGCGACATCGCATTGGTGGTTGACGCTATCTCCCTGAACTTGGGTCAGACTATCAAGATTAAAATCGTCACATCTGAAGGGACTTTTGTTGAATATTCATTCACGATTAACACATTCCAGGGACAGAATCCGTATTCACTTGCCCTATTTGCTAACCCACCTGCTGGAGGCTCTGTGGCGGCGGACAACAATGGACCCTACAGCTACGGCGACGTGGTCGAATTGACGGCTAACCCCGCTGCAGGATGGAGCTTCTCAGGCTGGAGCGGAGACGCTTCTGGGTCTACAAACCCAATTAGCATCGTGATCAATGGCACCAATACGGTGACTGCCACTTTCACTCAGAACGAATATGCGTTGACATTGGACATAGTCGGCGGCGGTTCAGTGTCCAAGCTTCCTGACAAGGCAACCTACCATTCCGGTGATTCTGTCCAACTGCAGGCGAATGCTGCTTCGGGCTGGACTTTCTCCGGATGGAGCGGGGACTTGACTGGCACAACCAACCCAAGCTCGGTCGTCATAGATGAGACTCCAGAAGTGACTGCGACCTTCACTCAGAACCAGTACACGCTAACGGTTAATATGGATCCATTAGGAAGCGGCCTTGTTTCATTGAACAACACTGGACCCTACTACTACGGCGATGTGGTCGAATTGACGGCTAACCCCACCGTGGGCTGGAGCTTCTCAGGCTGGAGTCAAGATCTGACTGGGTCCATGAACCCTGGTGGGCTGGAGCTTCTCAGGCTGGAGTCAAGATCTGACTGGGTCCATGAACCCTGCGACCATTCTGATCGACGGTGGCAAGACTGTTACCGCTACCTTCACTCAGAACCAGTACACGTTAACGGTTAATGTGGATCCATTAGGAAGCGGCCTTGTTTCATTGAACAACACTGGACCCTACTACTACGGCGATGTGGTCGAATTGACGGCTAACCCCACCGTGGGCTGGAGCTTCTCAGCATGGAGCGGAGACGTGGGTGGTAGCAACAATCCCGAGAACATACTCATCGATGGGGACAAGAGTGTCAATGCAGCATTCAGTCAGCAGACACGGGTCATCCATGCTTCTGCCGGCCCTCACGGGCTCATTTCGCCTTCTGGAGACGTAACTGTCACCTACGGGGGCGACCAAGATTTCACGTTCACCCCAGAAGCGGGATACAGCGTTGAGGATGTGCTGGTTGACTTCGTATCGCAGGGTCCATCGGACTACTACAACTTCACGAACGTCGTCGCGGAACGCTGGATATCAGTCTCCTTTGTGCCGAGCACGTACACCATCACCGCTTCTTATGGACCTGGCGGAACAATTGATCCGTCGGGATCGGTGTCCGTTGGCTATGGCAATGACCAGGCCTTTGTCATCACGCCTAACGTGGGCTTCCACATTGGAAATGTCCTGGTTGACGGTGGCTCGATAGGTGTCCCAAGCGGATACACGTTCTACTCTGTTACAGCTGATCACACGATACAAGCCTTCTTTGCTCTGGACGTGTACACGTTGACGGTCAATGTGAATCCACTAGGAGCTGGCATTGTTTCATTGAACAACACTGGGCCCTACCACTATGGCGACTGGGTTCAGCTGACTGCTAATGGCAACCCTGGCTGGAGCTTTTCAGGCTGGAGCGGGGACGCGTCTGGATCTGCGGGTTCCACAGTTATTCTTATGGACGGCGATAAGACTGTTAACGCAGCTTTCACTCAGATTGAGTACACGTTGACGGTTACCACGATTGGCAACGGCGTTGGCACCGTGACCAAGACTCCGGACCTAGCTACATATCACTACGGTGACAGTGTTCAACTTAACGCTGCAGCTAATGTTGGTTCCTACTTTGCAGGTTGGAGTGGCGACCTCTCTGGTATGACTAGCCCTGTCAACATTACGATAGACGGCAACAAGGCGGTAAATGCAAACTTCACCCGTACTCAGGTTCAAGTGTCGTTTGTTGCAGAGCCATCAGGAAGGGGCACGACGAGTCCAACAGGAACTCAGACATATGATTTGGGACAAACCGTTTCAATATCTGCTATTGACACCAACGCTAGCGATAGTTATGCATTCGGCTACTGGAGTGCAACAGGATCGATAACCTTCGGGAACTCATCAGCGGCATCCACGACAGCGGTCATGAACAGTGCAGGTACGATAACAGCCCACTTTAGAATCCCAACCTCAATCAAGTGGATAAACACCCCAGCAACCTTAACCATCGGCGATACCGAGACTATCTATGGTCAACTTGTTGAATACGGCTACACCGGCTATCTGAATATCGACAATCCGACGGCGATGAACGGCAAGACGATCTCTTTAGTCTACACGAGACCGAACGGTACCACTTTCACTAGAACCGACACAACTGGAGTTTATATTCTCTTTTGGAACGGCGTCTTCTCTGATAGCTACGTGCCCGATGCTGTTGGAACTTGGCACGTATACGCTCGTTTCGACGGAGATGGAACATTCAACGCAAGTGTGAGCACAACTGGCAGCTTCACGGTGACGCAAAGCTCGACATCGCTGACCTGCACCGTTTCCCCCACAACCATACAAATGGGCAGTACAGTAACAGTCTCAGGCACCCTGACCGATTCGAGCAGCAACGGAGTACCCAGCAAAACCGTCACTCTGACCTTCACTAGACCCAATAGTTCAACAATCCTCGTAAACGTAACGACTAGTACCTCGGGCTCCTACACGTACACGTTTGCCCCTGATGCCATTGGACAATGGAGCGTTCATTCCACATGGGCCGGAGATGCAAACTATCAACCATCCACAAGTCCAACCCAACAGTTCACAGTCGAGCCCCGCCATGTGACTTTTGTTTCTGCTGGAACAGGTTCGGGGACAACAAGCAACCCATCGCCAGCATATCCTTCAGGCTTAGCAGCCAACGACCTAATCCTATTACAAGTTACCGTAAGAGACACAACCAATACTCCAACAACACCAGCTGGCTTCACTTTACTGTATGGACCCGACTCCACAGGAACAGGAAGACAGTGGATCTACTACAAGTTTGCCACTGGAACTGAATCTGGAACAATAACCATCACCATCAGCGGTAGCAATTGCAAGATAGCGAGAATGTATGCTTTCAGAAACGTGGCTCTCTCAAGCTTCACTGAAGGCGGAGGCTTTGGTTCTGGAACTAGTAGGACAATTTCAGCACAGTCAGTAACTACAACTGGTACTGGACGACTTACCGTTTCATTTGTCTTTGTGAACAATGATAACTCTGTTGGAAGCTTTACGGGAGAAGCAGGCGGAGACTGGACTGAAGCTGTGTCGGAATTCACAACGAGCGCTGGAAGTAACGGGTGTGTTCAGCTTCAAACTGCAACTATGGCAAGTGCTGGAACAATTTCTGGTGGAAGCTACGATATGGGTTCTGGCAACTCAGACCCTTGGGGCGTAAGAGCGTTTGCACTAATACCCTCGCCCTAAACTATGAACTCTCAGAAAAGCTAAAAGGACGACGACCCAATCGTCCATTTTTTTGTTAACTTGAAATTCGCATGAGAATATTGTCTTCTTGACTCTTTGCCAATGATGATTTACCTATGATAACTCAAGGCTTGAACTGCTCTACCTGCAGAATAGCATAAACAGCAAAAGCATTTCAAGCCTCCAGACGCTTAACAAGTAGCACTCTCTTGCGCCAGAACTTTATCCGTTGTTCCAAACACGCGCGCGCTCTACTAGTTTGATGCCATAGGATATCTCTCTTCCAGACAGCCATCCATTCAAGAGATGGCGATCATACTTTACTGATTCGTAGCCAGTTACTGACAATTGGTAGAGTATCCGCACGCGTCACATCTGTCACATGATCGATCGATGAACTGGGATCTCCAAGGGGGTGGAAGGGTATGCAAAGATAGTATATATACTAGATTCGCGCGAGCTAAGATTGGGCAATGATTGCGAATGTGGCAAAGCAAGCACTGTAAACACCTACTTCACTGGCGTCCCGATTTTTTCATCATTTTTTAAGTTCAAAATTGGCTGTTCTCTCTAGCTATTTTTATGTCAAAATATGGAATCTTGAATTTTGAAGCGACCACACCCTGGAGATTGTTCTTGAAGCAAGAGTGCAATTCCTCTGGGTTTCTATTATTTGCCAACTATTCTTAAATACGCAAAGGACAGAGTTATACGCGGTGTCATACGTCATGAATCATGCGTTCAACGGGAGAATTGTATTCTCTGCGAACATGCGGAAGCTAGGGTTCGCTTCCAGCTTACTGGCTACTGTTCTGCTGTTGCTAGTTCTGTCTGCAATGCTCCCTAGAATACAAGCTTCAGGCAATGATGATTGGCCGATGTTTCATCACGATTTGCAACACAGCGGCTACTCCACATCCACGGCTCCAAACACGAACTACAAACTGTGGAATTACACAACAGGCGGTTGGGTTTCTTCTTCGCCAGCGGCGGTCCACGGAGAAATCTACGTAGGATCCAACGACAATGAGATCTACTGCTTGAACGCTTCGACAGGAGCATTGATATGGAATTTCACAACAGGCGGTCCAGTTAGCTCTTCACCAGCCGTTGCTGACGACAGAGTGTACGTTGGATCCACGGGCAGCCAAGTCTACTGCTTGAACGCTTCGACAGGAGCATTGATATGGAATTTCACAACAGGCGGTCCAGTTAGCTCTTCACCAGCCGTTGCTGACGACAGAGTGTACGTTGGATCCTTCGACGGAAATGTCTACTGTTTAGACGCTTCCAATGGGGCACTAACGTGGAATTATGCAACAGGCGGTTTCATTGTTTGCTCTCCTGCTGTCGCCTATGGTAACGTGTACGCGGGATCAGGGGATAAGAACGTTTATTGTTTGAACGCTTCGACAGGAGCATTCGTGTGGAACTTCACAACAGGTGCAGGAGTTTTTTCTTCACCTGCAATTTTCAACGGCAATGTGTACATAGGATCCGATGACAACAGAATCTACTGCTTGAACGCCTCGACAGGAGCGTTGATATGGAAAGTTTCCACGGGTGGTTTGGTCGAATCCTCTCCAGCTGTCAGCTACGGCTATGTGTACTTCGGATCTTACGACAGAAACGTTTATTGTTTGAACGCTTCGACAGGAGCATTAATATGGAACTTCACAACAGGCGCTGAGGTTTTTTCTTCGCCGGCTGTTGCTTACGGCAACGTGTATGTAGGGTCCTTCGACAGGAATATTTACTGCTTAAATGCCTCCACGGGAGCATTGGTGTGGAACTACACAACGAATGATGAGATCAATGGCTCTCCCGCCATAGCCTATGGTAACGTCTACATAGCATCTGGAGATTACAAGATTTACTGCTTCGCTTTTGTCGATATAACTCCTCCAAACATCACGGGTGTGTCTCAAGCTCCGCCCAAAAACAATGTTTCGTCACAAGATATAGTTGAGGTCAACGCCACCGTCACCGACGACGCAAGCGGAGTGAAGGAAGTCACTCTGAGCTACGCCAGCAACAATGGAGCATGGACAAACGTCACTATGTCAAACCTCTTGGAAAACGTGTGGAGCGCCAGCATACCAGCGTTTCCGTACGGCACAAACGTAACGTACATAATCATAGCACAAGATAACGCAGGCAACGCGATAACAACTCTAGGAACAGCTTACGAACATCAATACGTGGTGATCCCTGAGTTTCCAACTCCAACAATAGCGCTACCATTATTCATGATATTCACACTGCTAGCAGTCGGATTTCGCAGAAGAAAACAACTCAGACACCAGAACTGAAGCAAACCGCTGAACCAGGAGCAGACGACCAGTCTGCTCAGGCACAGGCAAGCCTGCTTGCCGCAATCTTGTCGGAAACCCTGACCACTAAATCGCCGTCTATCGCAGTTCTCGGCAAACCGTAGAAACTTGCCGCCAAAGTCCCAGAAAACGCATAATCAAGTCCAACAGTTCCAAAAGCCTTGGCCAATCGCCTGATCAAACGTGATGAGCTTCCACCCTAATTCACGTGTCAGCCTCGTGTTTCCACCTGTTTCCCACTTCAAGCCTCTCCTCCACATCCCGACTCCGAGACGCGCTCTCTCTCGCGCTAATGAGCTACCTCGGCAGCTTTTCACGCTTGGCACTCGAATCCAAAATGAACAAACTTTTACGTGGATAACACTCGCGACCACCTATAATCTACGCGCGATGTCTCACGATAGGACGTAGCTTGTTCACTCCAAAGACGATAGAAGAGTGTTCCATAAGTGTTAATTCTTCGAATTTGCCCTTCTATGTCAGTAGAGGGGAGAATGTTGAGGAGAGCAGTGTCTTCAGCACTTTTGATTCTTCTAATTATCAGCATATTGTCCTTGGGCGTTGTTCCAGGCACACGCTTGAACGAGGTATCAGCTTCTCATGAATGCCGGCTCTGGGGGATCACCTCGACTTCACTTTCCTCGTATGTGGTTCTGAACCAACTGATCTACCTGCCTAATTCGCTAAAGGCTCTTGGAGCTAGCAATCCGAACGGATGGGGCCTCGGCTTCTACAACAACACCGAACCAACCGTCCTGAGGGGTCAGTCTGCTGCCAACACGGACCCGAACTTCGATTTGGCCGCGAGTGAGGTCGCGGGAAGTGGGGCGATAATAGCCGTTGGCCACGTCAGAAGAGCCTCTTCTGGACTTGTGAACATACCCGATCCGCACCCGTTTGAACGCTATAAGGACGGCAAGTGGTGGTTGTTCTGCCACAACGGCGGGATCGACAAGACCATCCTCATTAATCTTATCGGAACAGAATATTTGGCGCAGAATCCACCTTCCGTTGGCAGCAACCAAGGCGAATGGATAGACTCAGAACTCTACTTCATCTACATACTGAAGTGCTGTGAGCAGAGCAACTGGAACGTCCAAGAAGGAATAACGAAGGCGATAGTGGGCATCTGCAACGCAGTTTCAGGAACAGGTGAAACGTTGAACTTCCTCCTAACGGATGGACAAACGCTATGGGGCTTCAGCAAGGGAAACACCCTCTATTACTACCGTGACCCGCAATACCTGGCAATCGCCTCTCAATACCCTACGGCCTCTCATGGAGCATGGATGACCGTAAGCGACTTCTACTTAGTTACGCTCTTCAGAGGCAACGCGCCCTCTGTACAGCGCCTGTGTTACAGTGTAACGGCACTCGTGAAGGACTCTTCGACCGGAAGGTCTGTTTCCCAAGCCAATGTGACTCTTGATGGTGCCTATATCGGAATGACGGATAGCTCTGGCAAGCTTTTCCTGCAAGCCGTAGCGCCAGGATCGCACACTCTAACCGTCACTAAGACGGGATATTACAACGCCGCAGCCTCAATAAACGTCACATCTGACGTGACAGCAACGGTGCGCTTGAAGAGGAAGTGAGTGTCAGAATTAAACGCTAAGAAAACGCGCGCTGTATGTTTGATCGGTTTTCGGCGTTGAAATACATCCAAGCTTGAAATAATGTCTATAATAGTTCATGTGCATTCTTCACTAGGGTAGTGAGATGGTTAACTGTCCCGAATGTGGAAAGCCCTTGAAGAAGGGATCAAACGGCCTAAGTAGGTACTATTGCGATAACCAGCGTTGCATCGTTGCATTCGTGCGTTACCCTTTTGAGCCAAACAAAGCTAGGATTGCTTACACAGGACTTGCTCGATCGATCTCAGTGAATCCTCCAAGTCAACCTAAATGGACCTCAAGATCGACCGATCATTCAGCTTTCCAAACATTCTAGCGCGCGCTAGCCAAAGAGGCTTAATTGAGAACCCAATGCAACGTTAACAAAAAGGAAATGGGAGAATTCAATACCAGTATGTTATCGTCACTGTCTCCGAGGCACTAGCAAAAAAGTTGTTGTTAATCACTCGGACACCTATGTTGTTTGCGGGAAGAACAGGGAACCATGCTGAACCGCCTGAACCAACGTTTACAGTACTGTTATAGTTAACTTCATTCCATGAATATTTCAATTCAACATAGGTGTTCGAATTCGAAGAAGACAGGATGTCTACAACGACATAACCCGCATAGCTTACAGAGTAAGACCAAGAAGTATAGGTGTTGGAGGAATTTCCTGCTGGTTGATTTATAGATTCATTATTCACCCAGACCGTTGAATTAGACAGATTAACTATGGCAGTAAGCCTATCAATCGTGGAATTATCAAACTTGACTTGGCTTTGAAGGTTGGCTATTTGAGAATCCTTATTGTTTAACACTGATGTATAATCAACTACCAGTCCAATCATAGTAACCAATAGAACAATGCACAACACTCCGATTCCTATTGCAACGTTCCTGTTTACAACTTTCTTTTTTTTCACTCATTCTTGAATCGCCGTCTTCTCTTTTTGGCCATTACAAATATAACATTTTATGCGGGCCTCTTTCTGAGTTTTCGTGTGTGTCCATGTCTTCTATGGCAACCATCTCTTTCCTGGAATATGAGAGCAGAATCAAAAGCATTGTTCACCATTTTCGGAACAAGCATGCGCGCTAATGCGACTCTCAATCGGTCTGAGAGCGACACAATTCTAATCTCATATTTTCTGTCTGACTTATCGGGTAGGTGCGTTTGCTGCGCGCGCTTGACGATTCGTTCTAGACGATAACGTACTCATATATTTCCTTCAGCAGTCAAGGCTTCAAGAATCGACAGTGTTGTCTCTTCCTTGGCTTTTTTCTTTATCGCTTTAAGATCTACCGCAGTGAACCTCAAAATTGCTCTGACGTCCTCTTTATCCTTCACGGTCCTCTCCTCTGGCAAAGTTGCCTTGATCATTCGCAGCTTTGCTGAAATCAAGTCTTCAGGCGTCTGGAAAAAGGTTTGAACGCCGGCAACGGTTCCAGTTCTCTTTTGGAATTTCTTATTCGAAAGTATGACGTCAACACTGTACGCGGTCTTTCTGTCGGCAAACGTCGCAATCCTGTAACCTGATGTGAGCGCCTTATCGACTTCTTTCTTATCAACGCTCATTCCAGCGCGCTCTAGGGCACAGACAAGCTTGCTTCTCGCGTCCTTGTCGGACACTCGCACTACCAGATCGACGTCTGTTGTCGTTCTCGGCAAACCGTAAAAACTTGCTGCCAACGCCCCAGTAAACACGTAATCAAGTCCATCAGTCCCCAAAGCTTTGACCAGTCGCCTTATCAAACCGTGATAGGCTTCCATCCTACTTCACGCATCCGTCTCCCCTCTGCGACCGTTTCGCCCATCCAAGCCTCTCACGCAGCCTCTCCTTCAACTCCTCTTCCGTCATGTTCGGATTCTGCGCTCTCATCCCCTCCATACATACGCTGGCCATAGCCTCAGTCAATTCAACCGCCATGTTAACCTTCACTCCGGGTTCCAGTCGCCCCAGCCGCTCCATATTCACCCTCCGCACAGGCCCAACTCTCTCCCACACATCCCGACTGCGAGATCTGTGCAACACGTTCACCCCACAAAGCTAAACTATGACACATTCCCTTAAGAAACATTCCCTGAAATGTCCAGTCTCAAACAAACACATAGACCATTGAAAACCATAAAATCGTGGCCAACTCCGAACTTGCTTGGATTCAGAAAACACAAACGACTATCACAGGAACCATCATACTACCTTCTTGAGTCTTCTTTGTAGCGGGCAGGGTGGGATTTGCACTTCATCCTCACCGGAGATACAGCGCAATAATAGAAAACGTTCACTATGCCGGGCGCTCCGTTTAACCATCCGCTCCTGTCAGCGTCGAAACCGAAGCTCGTGTACCAGCGCATTCCCAAGTCACCATATAATTGGAGTGCAAAATTCCTTGTGTCCGCTGCTGCAACGCCGCCTCAAACACTGTGAGAGTAGCGAGCTCTAACGAGCACCTTGGTCGGCCTTGGCAGAGCCATCCCGTTGGCTATCCACTCGCCCGTCGTCAACTGAGGCAGCAGAGCAGACTTCTCGCCAACCGTGTTCTTGAGGTGCTCCAGGTCTGCATTACCCGTCGTCCTTCCCATCAACTGGGTGCCCATCTGAGACAAAACCGTCCCGCTGATCTCAGCCGGGTGCTGCGAAAGCAGCAGCAGCGAGACCCCTGCCTTTCTTCCTTCGGAGGCAACTTTTCTAAGCGTCTTCGCCTCAACCATCTCAGCGTCTTCAATCACCAACACAAAAGGTTCCACGCTCCTGTCAAACCTGGCACTCCAAAAACTCCTGATTATACACGTGAAAAGGCTGCCCCGCTCTTCGGCAGCCAAGCCCTTGGCATCAACAACCGTCACCTGTTCAGGCTTGACTCCCTCCATCAACGCGTCCTTGATCTCGATCTCAGTCTTCTCGTCGCACACCTTCCCCCACCGACTGGAAATGCCTCTGACAGAATACCTGTCCTCTCTCGCGAGCTCAACCCCGCACTTCTTCAGAGTCTTCGTCGTCCCTTCAACATCGCTGGCGTACACTGAAACCTTGAAGTCAAAGGGATAATCCTTAGCCGATGCAAAACCTTCCGCATCCAGCTCTTTAAGGCGCTTTCCAACCACACCAACAGTCACGTACTCGCCGTAGGCATCCAACACGACCACGGGGCATCGGCATTTGTTCGCCAACTCCTCAACGATGACAGCACCCGCGTGAGTCTTCCCTACTCCGGACATCCCAGTGATAAGAAAATGCTGCTTCACAAAGTCCTCACCGTTAAGATAGAAATTTAGCGGTCTAGAATCCCCGTTTCCATAAGCCGCACGCGATTCCAACGTTCCCACGTGAAGAGCGTGCCCAAACCGTTTCCCATCCTGATTCCTCAGGAAAACATCCTCCAGAAACTCGTAAAACGGCAAGTAGACCTTGCTTCCCGGCGACGGCGGCACCGACAACCTGCGCAACGGCCGCGCGTCAGCATCCCTGAGGTCCACGTACCCCAGTATCTCACCCGTAGCCAAGGTCTCAACAGTCTTCTCATTAACAGTCGTCCCGACAACCTGCTCGTAATTCCTGATTTCCTTCACCACAGCCAGCAACGGGCACAACTCGCCGTAAACGGGGTGATCCACCATGACGTAGTCTTCCATCCCAATCCACATCCTATTCCTCAGGGGGGTCACAAAAAAACCGAACTGACGCGTACTCGTATCGCTCGTTACAATCCCCACGTGCTCCCTCAGCCGAATCTCGTTCTGACTCATCAAGACCGCCTGCAACGATTCCCACTTATCGGCCCCAACATTTTAACTTATTGCACACGAGTTTTGCTAACTCTTAGGGGCTTGAGCGTATTTTGGAACTGCCTGTCAACCAGAGGATCTTAATCAAGAATCCACATGCACAGCTGACAGAAAATGGAGACGGACTCTAGTACCAGTATGTTACCGTCACTGTCTCCGAGGCACCAGTAGAAAAGTTCCCGTTAATCACTCGAACACCTATGTTGTTTGCGGGAAGAACAGGAAACGATGCTGAACCGCCTGAACCAACGTTTACTGTATTGTCATAGTTAACTTCGTTCCACGAGTATGACACTTCAACATACGTGTTGGAAATCGAAGAAGACAGAACATCCACAACGACATAGCCCGCATAGCTTACCGAGTAAGACCAAGAAGTGAAGTTTCCTGCTGGTTGATTTATCGATTCATTATTCACCCAAATCGTTGAATTAGACAAATTAACTATGGCAGTGAGCCTGTCAATTGTGGTATTAGCAAACGTAATCTGGTTTTTAAGGTCGGCCATTTGAGAATCCTTATTGTTTAGCATTGACGTGTAGTCAACCACTACTCCAACCACAGCAACCAACAGAACAATGCATAACCCTCCGATTCCTATTGCAACGTTTCTGTTCACAACTTTCTTTTCACTCATTTCTGAAGCACCGGCTTCTCTTTTTCGCCCCTGGCAAATATAAGATTTTTTATGCAGGCCATGCCGTTAACTGAGTGGGTGACCCGCGTGAAAGATGAGCCGCTCACAATTCGCTCGGCAGAAATCAGTGATTACTCTGCTTGTTTACCTCTTTTCAAACTGCTTTACCCTGGAAACATAGGCCCAAACTTCCAAAATCTTTTCCCAAAATATGCCGAGCGGGACGCAATTCTGTTAGCTGAAGCATCTGATAAACTACTTGGAATCTTGATGGGAAGCCATAATTTAGATATTGATTGTGAAGGGAGAATCGCAAGGGTTGACGCAGTAGTAGTGGATGAGAACCATCGAATGAAAGGAATCGGCAAAAGACTCGTAAAATGCTTAGCGCGCTCCAAGGTATTGATGGTTTTCCTTTTACCAACCGACGGCTTTGCAGACGGCGGATACACGTGCCCACAGCAAAAAAAGCGCGGAAGCAGAAGCTCTAACGGAATTCGTCTTCAACTATGCTACCGGGCTCGTTCAATCTGCATCAGATGGCCAATGGATATGGTAACCTTGACGATGGCATAGGAGCATTTCCCCAACACCTCAATGCTTATATCGATATCGGTTTTTCGTAGGCGCGCGCGAAAGAGTGACGGTTGCAAGCAGTTACTTGCCAAACATGGATTCTACGAAAAGGTGAACGTTTTCGATGTTGAGCAGAATGTTCGTGATTTTTTCTTCTCCCTTCTTGGTTAGTTTGTAGACCCTCTTTCTGTTGACCACGATGCCCTCCACAAGTTCTTTTCTCTCCATAGCGTACATCACTGAGTATACAGTGCCAGGGGAAGGAAGCGTGTAGAACTTTCTGCGAAATGAAGTGATAATGTCATAGCCGCTCATACCTGCACTGTTTCTGAGTTCTTTCAAGATTACAAGATCCATAAAACTTCTGATAAGCCGTTCACGCAACTCTTCAGAAATCCTCCGCAACATGTTCATCAGACTCCGAATGGAACTCGGAATTGTGTTTTCAAAGTTTATTTGACTTTCGGTGCAAAAAAATACAAAAAATGGCAAAAAGTGAAAAGCTAGGTAGCTTCCAGGAACCGCTTCACTGTGGACTGCAACTTTTCCAAGTATGCCTCATGGTCGTACAGCCACGTGTTGTCCTTGAACAATTGATAAGGGATAGTATCTCTCTGTGTCTTAGCCAAGTCTTGAATGACATATTCATAAGTGTTCAAGAACCCAGCCCTCACCAGTTTTGAAAGCGCTTCGGTGAGATTTCTTAACTGCTGTCTTGGCAAGTATACTTGGACGAATAGCTGATTCCTGCCATACACTTTTCCCGCCGCTCTGGCAAACGGCTTGTTCATTAATGAACAAGCGAATTTGGTAAGACTCTCATAACTGTTGAAGACAAATCGGAAATAATGCGTGTCTGGAGATAATCCTTTATAATGATCTGCTAGGATTTGGGGGTTTTCGAACATTTTCTCTTTGATGACGTGGTTTTCCAGATGATATTTCACTCCTTGCGAGCTTATGCCGAGCATTTTGGCTATATCTTTCAACTTGATAACACAATTCTTTTCAAATTCTTTTAATATCATAATGTCTATCCAATCTGCCTTCTGTGGGTAACCGTCAGGATCTTTAAGTGTGTAAGGCAGCCTTCCTTTCTTCGTCATGACTTCTTTTAACCATGAATCCCACGAAAAGATCCATTCTTCAGAGGCGTTGTCAAACCATGCGCTTGTCACGTTTATGTTTTGGAAACATGTGGAAAAGTAAAATTTAACGTTACATACTGAATCCAACTCTTCAAGCTTGTGCAAGAACTCTTCAAATTCTTTTTCTTTTCCTGCAGGGATTCCGTATATCGCCAAACACTTGGGAGACCCAACACATTGACTTACGTACAACCAATAATCATTGGTTTTTAAGCACTGATAAAGTAGTTCCTCATAACCTGGCCTTGACTCCGCGAAAACTACGACTTTTCTAAGTCCGATGTGAGTATGGTAGATGTTTCCTTGAAGAAACAGAGAAAAATAGGAGCGTAGATAGTTGATTCTGCGGCGCAGGGTTGCGGTAGGCATGTTGAGCTTCGCTGCAACTTTTGACACGTTTCTTGGGCCATATAACGCCAATCCTTCCAGTACTTTTACATCGATGCCGTGAACCTTATTCTGCTTGCAGGGCTTCACTCGTTTAATCAAGGACTATCGCTGTGTATTTACTGCAACAAGGAATTCTTAGCACTTTCCCCTAACGGTTTGATATCCTTATGGATGTCCCCCACCGCCCACCGGGTCGCCGCCGCATAGTGTGTATCGGCCGTCTGCTGGGTCGCTGATGTATGTCAGGGTTACACTGTTTTCGCTACCAACGCGGTTTGCGGGATTACCCGTCATCGCGTGGACTGCATACAAGCCTATGGAAACCATCGTGACAGCAAAGACTGCTGAGCATAGCAAGACCGAAAGCAGTAGGGATTTACCAATATTCAAATTCATGACGTTTTCACCTCCTTCACTTTTGGTCAGAAAAATGTATGAACTC
Organism: Bathyarchaeia archaeon; assembly: GCA_049516875.1. Classification (GTDB taxonomy): domain Archaea; phylum Thermoproteota; class Bathyarchaeia; order Bathyarchaeales; family Bathycorpusculaceae; genus JBEKCD01. Next base: position 199,005 of record JBEKSS010000003.1, read on the forward strand.
GACCAAAAATAAAAACGTATGGAGCAGTGCGCACTTATTCCTAAAATGATTAGAGTCCTGACGAGCTAGGGCACAGTCTTTTCATTGCTTTATTCTATCGAAGGAAACGGCTGGATAAAGGGCGCCTGGAACCAGCGAAAAAGAGTCTATGCGCTAACCGAGGAGGGAGAACGGCACGTGGAAGTCATCGAAGAATCAGCCGAGGAAACCCGAGACTTCCTAAGGGGCATCTCGTTGCTCAATGCACCCAGCGGACCACCAAATTAGCTTTCCGACACCGTTACTTTTTTTACCTCTGCAAGCCATGGGATACTGGGCAGGTCTTTTGAAAGACTCTCGAATATCTCCTTCTCAATCTCCTCATTTGATTTCTCTGCACTCTCTTCAACAAGCTGGATGATGATGACAGCCTTTTTTGTTTTCAATCATAGTTCCCGCTCTATATGAGATCATTAGAAGAGAAAAAGGTTGTGACTCATGCATGAGTCAACGTGAACCTGAAAACAATCATTCACTCTCGAATCTTATTCTGTGAATACGCCAACAGTAGTGAAGCCTAACGGCATCTTTAACAAAATCTGCGTTGCTAGAGTATCCCCACTCTGGATGATCCTTAATGAGCAGCTCGATTGCCTCAAGCATCTTGGAAGGCAACTTGACAGTTCTATATTGCTTGGTCAACTCCGAAAGCCAGCCGAGATCCGTTTCTTCTCTACAGGCTTCAGAAAAACCAAAGATTAAACTTGTGAAAGCAAAATATGGAGACCCAGTTTTTACAATTCAGATTTCGACTTCAACCTTAAAGCTAATCTCCAAAAGCTCCAGGATACTCTGTTTGATGTTGAAGAACATCCTCTTGAAAACGTAGAGAATTATCAACAAAACAAGGATGGTGATACCGCTCAAGAATAGCGAACGGCACGCGCAGGTGAATATGATGACGGGGGAAAATTGTTTAAGAAGCAAAAACTGTTATACCTTGGCTCCCAAAGCTAAAAAGGCCTGTAGCCCAGGTGAAAGGGCCCGTGGTCTAGGCTGGATTAGGACGCTGGCCTGCGGAGCCGGAGATCCAGGGTTCAAATCCCTGCGGGCCCGCCAAAACCCTCCCTTGCAACCTGCCCTATGAAGATTGAGATGTAGGATGTCGTGCCTGCGTTTCGTCCAGTGTTTAGGTGCTGAGGTTCAGACAAAAAAGGAATTTCCTTAAGAGACCATACAATACTATGGGTTTGGAAGGAGACTGATGCCCGAAGTCCTCATCAGAGCAGAGAGCCTGACCAAGAAGTATGACGATTTCTTGGCAGTGGACAGGATAGACTTTGAGGTTTTCAAGGGTGAGTGCTGCGGTTTCCTCGGGCCTAACGGTGCAGGGAAAACGACAACCATAAAGATGATTCACTGCGTTCTGCCTTTGACTTCGGGCAGCTTAACTGTGGCCGGTATGAATGTTTCTGAAAAGCCTAGAGAAATAAAGAAAATGATAGGCGTTGCTCCTCAGGAAGAAAACCTTGACCCAGACTTCGCAGTCATCACAAACCTTCTCGTGTACGCTCGATACTTTGACGTCCCAAAGCCTGAAGCCGTCAAACGCGCAGAAAACCTTCTCAAATTTTCCCAGTTGGAAGAAAAGCGAAACGTCATCATTGACCAGCTGTCAACCGGCATGAAAAGACGGCTGATACTGGCCAGAGCGTTGATTAATGAGCCGCATATCCTCCTGCTTGATGAGCCCACAACGGGCCTCGATCCGCAGGCGCGGCATCTGATTTGGGACAAAGTCAGAGGCCTAAGAAAGCAGGGTGTCACCATAATCTTGACCACGCATTACATGGATGAAGCAGCTGAACTCTGCGACCGCACACTGATAATGGATCACGGCAAAATCATCGAAGAAGGCAAACCTGCCGACCTGGTCAAGAAGCACGTTGGCGAAGACGTTCTCGAAGTAGACTATGACGCTGAGATGATGAAGACCTTGCAGGAAAAGTTTCCCGAAGCCATGCTGGAAACGGTGGGCGACAGGATTCGAGTGTTCACCGCTCAACCCCACGGCGTCTTTGAAGACTTCCTCAAGAACTTTCCAACCAAGGGTGCGACAATCCGAAACGCCAACTTGGAAGACGTTTTCCTGAAATTGACTGGGAGGCAGCTTAGAGAATGAAGAGGCGTGACCGAATCGCGGCAAGCTTCAAGCTTCCCGAGCTGACGTACCGCGTTTGGAAAGTGTGGCAGCGAAACTTTGACGTGTTCATGAAAACGTGGAAAGTGAACTTTTTCCCGCCTCTGCTCGAGCCCATCTTTTATCTAGTCGCCATGGGCTTCGGGCTTGGCCAGCTCGTTAAAACCGTAGAAGGCGTACCGTACATACAGTTCATTGCCCCCGCATTGGTGGCCATTTCAGTAATGAACAGCTCATTCTTTGAGTGCACCTACGGCTCGTTCGTGCGGATGTACTACCAAAAGACCTTCGACGGCATCATCGCCACACCCATAAGCGTTGAAGAGGTCATAGCCGGAGAACTGCTTTGGGGAGCAACGCGAAGCCTGATAAGCTCAACCATAGTCCTAGGCGTCGTCGCAGCCTTCGGCCTGATAAGCAGCCCCCTGTTCATCCTGATCCTACCAATCGCGTTCTTGGGCGGCCTGATGTTTTCATCAATAGGCATGTGTTTCACAGCAATCGCGCCCAACATAGACTTCTTCAACTACCCCGGATTCCTGTTCATAATCCCAATGTTCCTGCTCAGCAACACGTTTTTTTCGCTCAGCAATTTTCCCCAAGCCCTGCAGACTTTCGCAGTGGCCGTCCTTCCTCTCGTGCATCAAGTAACGCTGACCAGAGGATTAATGCTGGGAAACCTTCAGTCCCTAATGCTTCTCAGCATCATCTGGATCGCAGCTGTCACGCTTTTCTTCTTCATTCTAAGCATAAACTTTATGAAAAAAAGACTCGTCAAATAGAAGAGTACAAGCTCAGAGAAGTCACGTGGCCAGCGTGTGTTCCGGCTCAACATTCTGCCATTCTAGCCTGCGGCTTCGAAGCCTTTCAACAGAGCGTCTATGTCTCTTCCCACGTTTTCGCCTGAGTATCCGCCTTCTAACACAAAGAACGTGGGCTTCTTCAATCCGGCAACCCTTTTTCCTATACCCTGATAGGCTTTCTCTGTCAGGCCGAGCGACGCTAGGTCTCCGTCGTGCGTGTCAAACCCAGCTGAAACAGCCACCACTTCAAACTTGCCGGTGTCAACAGTGCCTAACGCTTTCTCAAGAGCCTTCAAGTAGAAGGTGTCTCCACAGTCTCGCGGTAACGGATAGTTCAGGCAGTTCCCTTCAGAAACAGTGCCTGTGCCAGGATAGTTTGGATGCCTGTGCAGGGAAACGTACGCCACTTTCTTGTCGCCGCGGAAGATTTCTTGGGTTCCGTTTCCATGATGCCCGTCAATGTCCAAGATCAAAGTGGGCTTGTCCAAGCTTTTCACAGCGATTGCGACATTGTTGAAATAGCAGAATCCTCTTGTAGCCGCGCCCAAAGCCGTACCGCTCCTTCCTGCATGATGTCCAGGTGGACGCATAAGCGAGAACCCCTTGACATTCGCCGCCAAGATCGCTCCTCCAGCTGAAAGTCTTGCATACTCAAAAATGTTGTCATAAGCCGGGGTGTCGCCGTCCTCAACCAGTCCCTTCTTGACCGCCCACAGGTATTCGCTGTCATGAACCCTGAGCAAATCCTCCTCTGACGCTGGTTCGGGCTTCAAAAACTCGTAGCCCTTACCGCTCAGGATTTCATGGGCTTTCCCGACTCTTTCAGGTCCTTCAACATGCCAGGACCCGTAGCCTAGACATTTACCCGAAAACACGATTTTCGTCCTCATAACCACGCGCACCCGTTTCCAGATAGATTGATATTTTTCAAATTAAAATATAACTTCACCTCTTAAACTGTTGGAGAAACATCAACAAAATGAAAAAAGCATCCCCCGTTGCCGAGAACCCTTTCGCAGTGTTCCGGACAGAATGCGAGAACAGCCTAGCCTCGGCTTTCAAGAAACTGTTTCCCGAAATCCAGATTGAAAACTTGGCAATAGAAAAGCCGCCAAACCCAGCGTTTGGACAACTGGCTTCCTCGCTGTGTTTTGAGCTTGCCAAAAAACTGGGAGAGAAACCTTTAGCGCTAGCTGAACGCTTGGCCAAAGCCGTAGACCCCACAGAGTTTTCTCTGATAAGCAATGTTACCGCTGCCGGGGGAGGCTACGTCAATTTCCACGTGAACTTTGTCAAGTTCTCAGCCTTGACCCTTGAATCTGCTGGGAGATTGGACGCTGGATATGGTTTTGTCAAAACGGAGAAGCCTTTGAAAATCATCGTGGAACACACGAGCGCAAACCCTCTTCACCCTCTCACCATCGGCACCGCAAGAAACCCCGTGCTCGGCGACACCCTTTCTCGCCTACTCAGAAGCAGAGGATACGCAGTCAGTCGCCACTTCTACATTGACGATGTGGGCCGCCAGTCATCTGTCATCGCTTACGGCTACGAAAAACTGGGAAAGCCCAAGCCGGAAGGCAAGCCTGACCAGTTTATCGGCAAGATCTACACTATCACGAGCTGTCTCGTTGAGATAAACCGACTGAAAAAAGAGCTTGAAAACGCGAAGGGCGTTTCAGGAGCAGAAGAGACTGCAAAAATCACCAGGGAGCTGGACGATTGGGTTTCCATCGCGGCGGAGATGAAGGACAAGTATCCAGCTCTCTTCGATGAACTGCTCGGAAAAATAGTCAAAGACAAGAATCCTGAGGATTCGATAAAGATACTGAACAAGGCCTACGAGGTGAAAGAAGAGAAGGCCAAGCAGCTAGTCAGACAGGTCAGTGAACTGTGCTTGGAAGGGTTCAGGGAGACGCTTGGCAGAATCGACGTTTCACTCGACTCATGGGACTGGGAGAGCGACCTCGTCTGGAGCGGCCGCGTCAACGAGGTTTTCCAGAAACTCAAGAAGTCACCGTACACTTTCGCTGAAGGCGGCGTTTTGGAGTTCGACGCCGAAAAAGTCGTCAAACAACAAGGGCTTTGGGCCAAGCTTGGCGTAAAAGAAGGCCATGAAGTTCCACCCTTAACACTGGGACGTGCTGACGGCACGACACTCTACACCACGAGGGACGCCGCGTACACCCTGTGGAAGTTCGAAAGAGCCGAGAAAGTCATCAACGTTATTGGCATGGAGCAGAGTCTTGCTCAACTACAATTGAAAATAGCTTTGCACGCTCTGGGCTACGGCAAATTCGCCGACAACCTGATTCACTTCGCCTACAACCTAGTGACACTTCCAGGCTACAGGATGTCCAGTCGAAGGGGACGGTACATAACCCTTGACGAAGTCATGGACGAAGCTGTAAAACGAGCCTACGAAGAAGTTTCGAAGCGTTCCCCACAACTGTCAGACAAGGAGAAACAGGAAATAGCAAACTTCGTGGGTCTGGGCGCCGTTCGCTACGCGCTCGTCGAAGTTGACATTTCGAAGCCTGTTGCTTTCACTTGGGACCGAGTGCTGAACTTCGAGAAGAACAGCGCACCCTACATCCAATACACCCACGCCAGAGCCTGCAGCATCCTGAAGAAAGCAGCTGAAAGAACAGGAGAACCAGCCTTCGAACTGCTAAACGAAACGTTGGAGCACGAAATAATCTTGACACTAGCCAGCTTCCCAGACACATTCATCGAAGCAGCGGAATACCTGAAGCCAAACCTCATCGCCGACTTTGCAAATTCTTTGGCAGACAAGTTCAACACGTTCTACAACGCGTTCCCAGTGATAAGAGCCGAACCGCAAGGACTAAGCAACGCAAGACTCGCTCTGACAGACGTAGTTAGAATAGTGCTTCGGAACGCCCTCAACCTGATAGGCATCTTGGCCCCCGAAAAAATGTAAACACTGGCGCCGTGCTGATTGCTGCGCCTAAAGTCGACCAAGCAAAAACCCGATTGGACGTTTGATGCGAGTCCCTTTTCAAGTTGTATGTCAGAGTACAGAAATGTTTTATGCGGTTTTGACACCTAAGTGAATCGGTGAAATGTTATGGACGACCTTGAAGAGTTTAGACGTTACCGTGAAAAAATGAATCAGCGTATTCTTTCTGCAGGAAACCTCGGGATTAAGCGGTTTTTTGCCTTGGACAGTCGCGCGTATGAAAAGGGCGTCTTAGACGTTAAGACCAAGGAGATGATGGGTTTGGTCGCTTCCACAGTGCTACGATGCAACGATTGCATCACTTATCACGTAGTCCGCTGTGTTCAAGAAGGGGTTTCAGACGAAGAGCTTTTCGAAGCGTTGAACGTGGCGCTAGTGGTTGGTGGTTCAATCACAATCCCACACGTAAGACGCGCGGTAGATACATTCGACCAATGCAGAGAAAAACAGCAGCACGGACAAACAATCAAACTCTAGCATGTGCACCGATTCCAGATGCCACAGCTGAACACGCATCTTCGTTCCAGCGACTAGCTTCAGCATCAAAAATCTCTTATACTGCACTCTGAATCTAGAACGAGAGGTCTCAGCATGTCCAACTCATATTTCAAGAGGAAGGTAAAGGCCATCGAGGTTGAAGAGAAAAGCATTTCCAAGCTCTTGGCCGAAATGAGCGAAACAGCTTACCAAGGGAGAAAGCTTGGTGAAGCGGTTGAAGTTTGGGAAGCGATGCTGAAGGAGAAGGAACTGGTCATTGTCATGGGTTTTTCAGGCTCGATGAGCACCGCTGGGCAATGGAAAATCGTTAATTGGCTTATAGAAAACCGTTTCATCGACGTTCTCGTTTCAACAGGAGCGAACATTTCGGAGGACATCGTTGACGCCATGGGGCTCGGCTACTGGCAGGGCACGCATTACGCTGACGATGAGGAGCTTCTGAAAGCAGACATAAACAGGTACTACGACGTTTACGGTAAAGAAACCGACTACCGAGAAATGGAGCTGCTCATGACCAACGGGCTCAAGACTCTCAAAAAAGGGTATCCCTACACCTCCGCCGAACTCTTGTACGTGTTCGGCAAATACCTGAACAAGAAAGGCGTGAAAAGCATAGTCGCCACAGCAGCCGCCCACGGTGTTCCAGTCTTCTGTCCGGCAATAACCGACAGCGCCTACGGCGAAGCATTTCTGATGGCCAAGAACGAAGGGCACCCTGTCATGCTGGACGAGGTTAAGGAGTTTGATCAGTTCGTCGGCATAGGCGAAAAGACCAAGGACGTTGGCGTTATCTACATCGGCGGCGGCGTGCCCAAAGACTTCACTCAGTTGCTCGCCATTTCGGTCTCGCCTAAAACGATGGACGAGGGGGTTCCTGGAAGGAAAGGCTTCCTGCGGAAGGGCATAAAGGAGTATTATTACCCCCATCGCTACGCGATTCAAATAACGACTGATTCGCCGCAGTGGGGAGGCTTGTCAGGCTGCACGCTTGAAGAGGCCATAAGCTGGGGAAAAATCAATGAACAGGGAAAAAGAGCCGTCTGCTACTGTGACGCGACAATCGCGTTGCCGCTGATAACTCATGCGCTTAATGAAAGGGTGAAAACGAAAAGGAAGGCACCGGATCTTTCGTGGCTTTTCACCCACGCTTCCTAGGTTTCCCAACCCTGGCTATCAGCGAGCTCACCATTATAGGAAGAATAAGTGAAGCGTCGCCTTCGATCATGATTTTATACGCCTTCTTATTTATCTTGCCCCATGAAACCGCCTCTCGAGGTCTGGCGCCTGACAAGCTGCCGTCCCATTCAACAGCCGTGCTGATGTAAACGGCGTAGTTGAGGCCGTCTTTGAACTGGTTCCACCAGAGCGTGTGATGCTTCGATATTCCACCGCCTATGAGCAGCGCGCCACTCTTTTTTGCTGAGAAAACGATGTCGCTCAGATGTCCAGAATCCTTCAGCAAGTTGAGTTTGAAATCGTGATCTTGCGAGAAAAGCCAGATTTGATATCCCACTGCTCCGTCTGTGATGCCCGGCACAAAGACTGGAACTTTGTTCTTGGCTGCCCAATAAAGTATGGAACTTTCGTTGCAGATGCGTTTTCCAATCTCACGGCACAGCTGAGCTGATGAAACCTCTTTGACGCCTTCTTCGCATAGGCTTTGCAGCAGCTCCTGCATTTTCTTTTCGATGATGAGGCCGTAGCTTTCGTTCGGGACGAGAACGTTTCCAAGACGGTTGATGTTTTTTTCGTGTAGTTTGGCGTCGTTCATGACGAAGGAGCCTTTGTAGTAGTTTTTCCAGCTTCGGGCAACGTCATGATCCAGTGTGCCGCAGGTTGTGACGACAACGTCGATGAGCTTTCGTTTCACGAGTTCCTTCAAAGCGCCCCGGGCGCCGGTGGCCACGAGGTTTCCGGTGAAAGAGAGAAACTTGACGCACTTCTTGTCCCTGGCCATATTCTCAAGTATTCTCACACCCACGGCCAGTTTTCCAGCAGTAAATCCCCAGGCTTTTTCCATCTGCAGAACGAGCTCGTCCACGGACATTTTCTCAGAAAAACTGTAATCTTCAACGGCGTCATTCAACATCACTTAAGTCCCCCAAGGGCTTCTAGATAGGTCTTGTAAATTGTTCCAGCCGCATCTTTGATTGCTTTTTTCTCTGGATCACTCAGCAGGTCCCACAGGTCTGGGCTGAGCGACTTTGCAATCCTCGCGGGTACCGTGACGTAGACTGGTTCAGGCGTGGTTTTGAACTGGCTTTGCCTCGAATAGCTCATCACTTTGCCGGTGTTGAGCATGATTCCGCGGATTATTTCGATGAAGGAGCCTGCTGGACCGTGTCTTGTTCCGCCTAGGACGCGTATTATTTCGCGGCTGACTTCCTTGACATAGTTTTCGCACTTCGCCTCGTCCAGCACTTGCTCGGTTTTCCTGAGATATTCTTCGAGTGGCAAGCCGTTTATTTTGACGAGGCTCCAAAGGGGAACGGCGGCTTCTCCGTGTTCTCCGCCCACGTACGCTTCGATTGTTCCTATGGGAACGCTCAGTTCTCTGCTTAGGATTGTTCTGAATCTGGATGTTTCGAGGTTAGTTCCGGTTCCAATCACGTGTCTTTTGTATTCTGCTGCTCTGCTGGCTATTGTGGCCATGGCGTCAACGGGATTGGTTATAACAAAATACCATGCGTTAGGGTTGTTTTCAACCGTGTTTTCCACTATTTCCTTCACTATTCCGGCGTTTTTCGTTGCCAGGTCTCTTCTGCTCATTTCAGGTGTCCTTGGAAACCCGGCAGCTATCACTATTAGATCCGCGTCTTTCACCAGTTTACTGTTGTCGTAGGCGTTTATTTTGACGTCAAAGCCATGGCTGGCTATAGCATGACACAATTCTTCTTTTGTCATTTCAGCCACACTCGGAGCCCTGTCGACGAGTGAAAGCTCTGTCACGTATCTTTCGAAGATTAGGCTGAAGGCGACTTCTCCGCCCACGCGGCCGGTGCCTGCAACTGCTATGTGTGCCATGATAACACTTCCTAAGCCAATTACATTTTGGCTTTAATAAAACAATTGTGGGAATGGATAGACATTTTGTAAAAGCCGAGTCTAGTCGACTAAGTACTCGATGATTTTTCCGTAGAGGTCTTTGTTTCTGGAGTCTTCGTAGCCTGCGTAGATGCTGGGGTTGTCGTTCACTTCCACCACTACGTAGTTGCCGTTGACCTCTTTGATGTCCACTCCGTAGAGCCCGTGTCCAATGACTTCGCAGGCTTTGAGCGCCACTTCCTTCAATTTGGCAGGAGCGTTCTCTGTTTTAAGTGCAACGGTTCTTCCCCAGACGAAAGTGGGTTTGCCCCTGCGTTTAGCCCCGTGTTTCCATTTGCCCTTGGGAATCATGTATTTGCAGACGTACAGTGTTTCGCGGTTCAAGACTCCGACTCTCCAGTCGAAAGCGGTGGGCATGAATGTTTGAACGGCCAGCATGTCGGATTTTCTGAAGTATCTTTTTGCCACATCGCGGAAGCTTGTTTCGCACGCAACCTTTTCCACGTATTTTGAGAAGCTTGTGTAAGGGGCTTTCACGACGATGGGTTTTCCGAGGGTTTCGAAGACTTCCAAGAGTCGTTTGTGATGCAAATCCTCTTTGTTCAAGAAAACCGTTGGGATGTGTGGCACATCGTGTTTTTTGAAAAGATCGTACAGGTGGATTTTGTTTCCGCAAATCTGAATCGACTCGGGATCGTCAATTACTCTTCTGCCTAGCTCCCAGGCTGTCTTGGAAACTACGTATGACGTGAAAAGCGGGTCAGTTGTGGCCCTTATGAAAACTGCATCATACTTTGGAATTTCAGGTATGCCTTCTCTGAACATGAAGTCGAATTCGTGGCCCATTCTCTGCGCTGTCCGCTGGAAGTTCTGGAGCGCAACTGCTTCTCTTTGATCTGAAAAGTTGTACTTCTCAACAAAACAGGCTATCCTAGCCAACTAGGTGTTCACCCTTGCTCGACATCCGAGAAACCTCTTCACTAACCATCTCCAAATCCGCGGGCAAAATCTCCTCCATTCTCAAAGGTTGGAGCCCGCACAGGTACGCTTCCTTTCCAACCCGTTGAACGTGTATTTTGCAAATGGGAAGTTGAAAGGCTTCATAAACCCGCATCGATATTCTTGCGGCCTCCCCCTCCATTCTGCATCTTCCAAAAACAGACTTGAACGTAACCATTTCACCCTTGAGAGGCTGGGCGCAGACAGCGAACTTGTAGTTCATGCTCAGACTCTTGACGGCCCTGTACAGTGCGCTCCTGTTCTGTGCGATGCTGAAACCGTCGTAGCAGAACGGGTTGACTGCGAAAACGACTAGTGGAAAACCGAGTTCCGAGATTATCTGTTTCACCGATCCGGTGACCAGGTAAGGCAAAGTTGGAATTCCAGCCTTTGAAGCTCTAAGCAGTAAAATAGGCGTTCTGCTGGCGTCAATTATGCTTTCGCTTGAGGGAACCACACGGTTTCCCAAAACCTCTGCGTGCATGGACACGTAGTACCCTGTCTTCAAGTAGCGGTAGTCATTGTTAAGATTGAGAGTAAAATCTTTGATTGACGAGTTCAGGAACGCGGTCGGTTTCATTGCATGCAAGTTTGTCGGTAAATCGATGTTTGAGACAACCAGCACCCATGTGACACCAGATGACTGTAAGGTTCGGTATTGCAGCTTACGTATTTAAGATTAACTGTAGCCAACGCCGAATATCGCTCGCATTTTTCAAATGCGGCTTCTTTTTTAGAGGCGGACTCACGCTCAATATAGGTTGTGAGCTCGAATTCTGAACAGCAAGATAGTTGGCCAAGAAAGGTGGTGGGTTTATCGGACTTTTGCCACGTCCTCCCAGCAATAGCAGCAGTATCGGATGGTCTGTCTTTCCGAGTATCGTACGCGCTGGATAGAAAAAGAAGGGTTGATTATGTTTCTTAACGTTTCTTCTTCTTCTTGAGTCCTGCATGTGGTCTTTTCTTTGGCACGTTCTTACCGGATCTATCTATGTCCATTGTTTCTTATAGGTTTGATAGGTTAGTGCCTACAATCCACACGAGCGGTCCTGCATGGTGGCATGGGCATGAGTGGCATACTTTGAGTATTTAGGCTAGAATGCTAGTGTGCCTGTGTTTTGTTGATGTCCTGTTTTATGGCCATCCAGTTATCACGGATCAGAGCCTTGCCAATTGGAGTTTCCAGAATCAGAATGAAAGGTCTATGCGGTTTGTCCTTATGGCTTAACTAAAAGCAGATTAGTCTTCCGTGAACTCTGAAGTCTTCAACCTCTACAAAAACAGTTTTGCCTAAGAAATAGTTGGAGGATTGGAAAAAAAGGGAATTGTGCGGGAGACGTCTCCACTTTTCATGTTACTGATTACTAATATAGCGCGCATGCGTGTTCCGAAAATGGTCAAAAACGGTTTTAATTCCGCTTCTAGATTTTAGAAGGGCCAGTTGCTACGATGAAAATAGGGATATGCGCAGGGTTCAAGATTATTCTCAAGCCTCAAAAGAAGAATAAAAACCATTTTTAGCCATTTTAGGAACAACCATGCGCGCTAAGAATGTCGCTATCAACCGAAAGTTTCCATGAACCCCAATCAATCGAAGACTACCCAGAACCGTCTTTAGAAAGCTTTAATTCTTGCAGGATTTTCTGTCATAAAAACAAAAAGGCGAAACGGATTGGCTGGTCTAGGTCAGTTGAAGTTTGCCATGGGCACAGGCATATTCCTCACAGCCTTCATATTCGCTGCTTTCCTGGCATTAGTGCTGTTCATCATCCAAGTGTTCGTTGCCCCGTTGACCCTGAGTTTTGACCTGATTCTCGTAGTAGCCCTTCCACTCCTCTTCGTACTGTTTCAGTACGCCATCGGGCCCTCAATCGTGAAGATGTCAACACACCTACAATACCTCAAGCCGGGTGAAAACCCGTGGCTCGAATCCACCGTAAAGGACCTTGCGGACAAGAGCAAGGTGCCCATGCCGCGGCTGGCCATCGTCCCAGACAACACGCCCAACGCCTTCGTTTTCGGCCGAACCTCCCACTCGGCCACGCTGGCAGTCCACCAAGGACTGCTGCAAAACCTGAACGAGGACGAAGTTAAAGGCGTAATCGGCCACGAACTAGGACACATAAAACACAAGGACTACGCCATTATGACGTTGCTTTCCGCGTTGCCGCTAGTGGCCTACCTTGTTGCACGTGGAACAATGTCTGCAGCATGGTTGTCAGGCAGATCTTCGAGAGAAAGAGACCAGGGCGGCATAGAAGCGGCCCTCATCATCATCGCCGTACTGTCGTTCGTAGTCTACTTCATCTCACAACTGAGCGTAATGCGCCTCAGCAGACTGCGGGAACACTACTCAGATGCTTACTCCGCCTACGTGACGGGTTCGCCTAGAAGCTTGGAAAGCGCTCTCACAAAAATCACGTATGGCCTGTCCCTCTCACCGAAACCGCCCTCAGGAGTCCGAGCGTTCTACATAAGCGACCCGGTGCAGGCCAAGCAGGAAATACATGAGATCATCGACAAGAGGGATGAGTACGACTTGGACCACGACGGCGTACTGAACGAGAAAGAGTTGGAGTTGGCCATGGAGAAAGAGGCCAAGTCTACGTGGAAAACAGTCAACACGTGGTTCTCAACCCACCCGCCAACCTTTAAACGCATAATGCTGCTGCGCGAGATAGAGCAAGAAATGCAGAGTGGAAAATACACGAACGACCGTGTCTACGCGCACGTTTAGTCACACGAACGCCAAGATGTTTGCTGCGGAGAAAAAGCTGATTGAAGGGTGAGGTAGGGAGACCTAAAAAAAGGGATTAAGAAAAAAAGGGATTCTATTGTCGTGAGGGGTCTTTGCTTCCTCGGCACTTTCTAAGACCATCTTAACTATGGTTGCAAAGCCGCCTATCGACGCGATAAGCGCGCCCATGATGACCCCCGCGAATACGCAATCTTCCTTCGCTCTCGTCCATGTGGTAGAGTCTGAAGGCCTCGGACAACCGCGGACAGTGAACCTTTTCCCCCTGAAAGCGTCGCGCGCTAACAGTCTTTTCCATCTAGGACCTCAAGAGTTAACAGAACGCATCCAGCACATCTTCATAAGAGCCTTGATCCGATGCACTCTTGCCTTTCGTGTCCATTGCAGGGTTTTGACACTCAAAGAAATCACGGATTGAGTACTCAAACACAGGGTCTCGAATTTCAACATTCCAACCTTTCGAGATGATGTTCCTCAAATGCCATATGATGCGCTTTCGCGAAGGGCAACAGAAAAACTGGTAACCACAGAAAACGCGCGCGTCCTCAAGCTGATCGACAGTTGGAGATATATATGTAAAACAACTATGCATTCTGTGGTGTTACGAATGGTGGAAGCTTTGATTCTCATCCGCGTAGGTTCAAGTGAGACCATGAACTTCATGAAAACCATGAAAGAAGAACTCTGCAAAATCAAAGGCGTCAAAGATGTTTACGGCGTCTTCGGCCGCTACGACTTCGTCGTGAAGGTGGAGACAAGGGCACTGGAGGAACTGGGTAGGCTTGTCACCGACTCCATAAGGGGCATCAAAGGAGTAGAATTCTCCGAAACACTAGTGATGGGCTTCTAAGAACCGCAACACTAGACACTGAAAATCCTAATACAAATCTCCTTTTTTTCTTTGCAAACGTCATTGAATATTGTCTTATATGCTCTTGCCGATAATTAATACCTGCTTCCATCAGTCTAACGTTCACGTGCCAGAATGAAATGGTGAGGTTGAAAGTTGAAGGTTAATCTTCTCCGCCACACGACAGATTCGGAGCTTCTGTGCGGGGCTGCGGCGTCGACGACTATAAAGAGCGGGAGGCCCTCGGAAATCTTGGCCAAAATGGACTTGGAAACGGCCAAACGGAAGATCAGGCAGGTGACGGGTTACGGGCACGCATCGGTCATCGAGCACGCTTCTTTCACGTTCAGCATTGAGGACGTGTCCAGAGCCATGACGCACCAGCTTGTCAGACACCGCATTGCCTCGTACACGCAGCAGAGTCAACGCTACGTAACGTATGACACTATAGAAAAGTACGTGACGCCGCCGAGCATAGCTCGCAACGCGGAGGCCAAGAAGGTTTTCGGCGAGGCGCTGGAGAAAATCTCCGAGACGTATGGGCAGCTTATGAGAATGACGATTCCGAAGGAGGATGCACGGTTTATCTTGCCGAACGCTGCGAAAACCAACATCATGGTTACGATGAACGCACGCGAACTGCGGCACTTCTTCAACCTGCGCTGCTGTGCGCGCGCCCAGTGGGAGATTAGGGAAGTCGCCACGGAAATGCTGAAGCAGGCGAGGAAAGCTGCGCCAGCTCTGTTCGATAACAGCGGGCCCTCATGCGTCGAACTTGGATACTGCCCCGAAGGAAAAATGAAGCCGCCAGAATGCAGCGTCTCAGAGATAAAGGCAAGGTTTCGAAGTCTGTAGCAACTGTTCTGTTCAAATTCAAGCGATGTAAATGACGGGACTGAAAGTTCTTGCTATACCCACGGAATACTGGAGACCTGGAGAGGACTACCTGAAAGAAACAGTTAAGGCGGTTAGAGGAAAAGTTGTTGACGATGATTTTGTGGTCGTGTCGGAGAAAGCAATATCAGCCGCCTTGAATAACATCGTGGACGAGAGCAAGGTTAAGCCTGGCCTCGGCGCGAAGTTCATTGCGAGTTTTTGGATGAGAACGTGTTGGGGATATTTCCTCGGGCCATTGTGCCATCTTCGGCAGAAGCTGTTGTTGCAGCTTCGCAACTACCCTTTGGAAATGGGAAGCCGCCACAAGCAGGTTGCTCTGCAACATGCAGGCTTTTTGCAGGCTCTGATGTTTGGTTCCGAGGGAGGCATTGACGGAAGCAACTTACCGTACTCTTACGTGAGTCTTCCGCTAAACAGGGCTGATGAAGTAGCTGAGACGATACGTCTGCAGATATGGGCGGCTTCGGGAAAGAGGGTGTTCGTGATGATTGCGGATACTGATAAGACGTATTCGGTTAGGAACTTTCATTTTACGCCACGGCCAAACCCGTTCAGGGGCATCCATTCTTTCGGAGGGTTTGCTGCCTACGTTGTCGGGCGGATGCTTAAGCTTGAGAGGAGGGCTACGCCTTTGGCCTTGGCTGGATGTTCCATGTCGCCCGGAGTGGCTTTGAGAGTCGCTGAGGCTGCGAATCGTGCTAGAGGTTTTGGGGCGGGCAGAACCGTGTGGGATATGGCTGAAACGTTCAGGGTGTCGTTGGCTGATGTGAGTTGGCAGATGCTTGAGACAGTAAGACATAAACCTATAGTCATTGTTAGGAAAAGCGGAGAAATGGGCGGATGGAAGAGGAAACAAGGAAGCTAAGCGCTTTTTTTAAGCCTCACTCGGTCGCGATTGTCGGAGCAACGAAGAGGATAGACAAGGCAGGCCACGTGATTTTCAAGAATTTTGTTGAAAACAAGATGAGAGGCGTCTACAAAGGCGAACTCTACCCTGTTAACCCGACTGAAGGCTCTATAATGGGCGTTAAATGTTACCCTTCGGTGACTAAAATCCCTGGTGAAGTGGAGCTGGTGGTTGTTGTTGTTCCAGCGGCTGTTGTGCCGACCATAATGAAGGACGCGGCGGCTAAGAAGGTCAAGGATGCCGTCATAATCAGTTCTGGCTTCGGGGAAGTTGGAAACCATGAGCTTGAGCAGCAGATAGTTGACATAGCGAAAGAAGCAGGAATACGCTTTTTGGGACCGAACTGCCTGGGAGTTTACGATTCGCGGACCGGCGTGGACATGCTTTTTCTGCCCGAGACGAAGGTCTTGTCGAATGGAGACGAGGTCATCGCTACACCGCGGCCGATTCCTGGAAACATTGCTATTGTTACTCAGAGTGGGGCTTTCGGCGTTGCGGCTCTGGATTACCTGGCAGGCCGAGAGGTGGGAGTCAGCAAGTTTGTGAGTTTCGGCAACAAGGCCGATGTGAATGAGGGCGAAATGCTTCATTACTTGTTGCATGATGATGAAACCAAGGTTATACTGTTGTACGTTGAAGACATCAAGTCTGGGCGCGCGTTCATCAAAGTAGCCGAGAAAGTCACGCTGAGAAAGCCTGTTGTGGCCATCAAGTCGGGAAGGACAGATGCGGGAGCAAGGGCTGCGACTTCACACACAGGAGCCCTGGCTGGTTCAGACAGGATTTACGACGCTGTGTTCGAACAAACGGGGGTCTTGAGGGCACAGGACATGGACGAATTCTTCCACATGGGAAAGGCCCTGGCCATGCAGCCGCCTGCAGCCGGAAAAAACGTGGGAATAGTCACTGACGCCGGAGGTCCGGGCATAATGGCTGTTGACGAATGTGAATTGAAAGGGTTGAATGTCATACGCTTCTCTGAGAAAACCGTGGGCAAGTTTGAGAAGCTGAAGGTGGAGGGAAAACTGCCCAAGTTTGCGTCAAACCTTAACCCCGTGGATGTAACTGGTTCAGGGACAGATGAAATGCTTGACTTGTCAACCAAGATTCTTTTTCAAGACCCAGAGATCTGCGGCATAATACTGCTCGGTCTTCATCATATGCCAGCGTTGCAGGGAGATTTCATTGACGATGTGGCAAGAATGGCGCTTGCCTATGACAAGCCTATCGTTGCATGCGACATCGGAGAGACAGAAATGGCTCTGCACATACGTGCCCGGTTTGACAAGCAAGGTATCCCAGCTTATTCGTCACCGGAAGACGCTGCAAGGGCAATGAACGGTTTAGTGAAGTATGGACGTTACCTGCAGAAGAAGCAGTGTCTAGAAGAGTATATGCAAAGCTTTCTGCAAAGCAGACGGAAAAGGTTTGGCGTCAAAGCATCACCTTGACTTCGACAGGGTCACCGTCTGAGAGATGATGCTTCTTCCGCAGGTTTTCCGGTCCAATAATCTCTATCAGATCTTCTGGGTAACCGGGGACTTCTGGAACGACAATGGCACACTTCAGTTCGGCCATGAAGGCGGCTTGGAAACACTTTCCCCTGTGGAAACCTGTAGCGGGCACGATCTTGACGCCGTTGCCTTCTGCCAGTGCTTTTTTGAGTTTGACACTTGCTTCCGTAATTCTCACATTCAACGTTCCAGGATAGGGGACAAAGCCGAATTCTTCTTTAGTCTGCTTCTTCACCCATGGAAGCTTCATGAACTTTGCTCCCTCACCCTTCCCTGAAGAAATCCTGCCTTCCAAACATAGAGTCTTCAAGAATGCTTCCTACTGTATGATCGAAACTGCCGAAATGATGGTTAGGAATCGTGTGTGGAGGTTCTATTTCTGTTCTTTCAGCCACGCTGCAACTTTCTTCATCAGTTTGTTGGTGGACATGTCAACTACTGGCACAATCATTTTTTCTCGAGTTTCGATTACAGGTTGGTACTTGGGCATGAAAGAGTACCCGAGAAAAGTCCAGTAGACTCGTCCGTGTTCAACAAGCATTTTAGCCGTGGTTTCGGTTGACGCTGGAAGCGGAAAATACAGAAAAATCGTGCCTTCGGCCCAGTACAGTCCTGCAGTCTTGCCGCCTGCAATGATTGACGCAAACCTTGCTATGTCATCAGGAGTTGTGAAGAAGTTTCGTTCCATTACGACGACTTCTTTGAAAGGTTCGTATTTTATCACTACTTCCTCTTCGTCCATGATGTTCACCTTTTGAGTTTCTATCTGGTTTAAGTTCCCTTTTAATGTTGTCATGGTTCCAGAAAAAGTTATAGAGCAGACGATTGTTAAACGGTTAGACTGATATGCCTTAAGGAGTAGTTTGGGATTTGCCAGAAATTCGAGTGGCGCTTGTAGGCGTGGGAAACTCGGCGTCGGCGCTTGTTCAAGGGGTGCAGTACTACAAGGATGCCGGAGAGAACGTGACGGTGCCGGGTTTGATGCATGTTAATTTTGGAGGATACCACGTTAGGGATGTGAAGTTTGTAGCGGCTTTTGAGGTGAACAAGAACAAGATTGGAAAAGACTTGGCTGAGGCCATATTTACGGCGCCGAACTGTTGTGCCAAGTTCGCGGACGTGCCGAAACTGGGAGTAAAAGTCTCACCTGCCCCGGTTCTGGACGGTGTAGCTGAGCACATGAAAGAAGTTTTCAGTGTTTACAAAGACGGTGAGGTCAAGCCGGCAGATGTTGTGGAAGTGTTGAAGGAATCGAAGGCGGAGATTCTTGTTAACTATCTGCCTGTTGGTAGTCACAATGCGGCGCGGTTTTATGCTCAGGCGGCCCTGGACGCTGGCTGTGCTTTTATCAATTGTATGCCAGAGTTTATCGGTTCAGACTTCGCATGGGGGAAAAAGTTTGAGGAAAGAGGGCTTCCGATTGCGGGTGACGATATCAAAAGCCAGTTGGGCGCCACAATCCTGCATCGCGCATTGGCCAGGCTTTGCGTAGACAGAGGTGTGATCATCGACGAGACTTATCAGCTGAATCTGGGCGGGGACACGGATTTCTTGAACATGACGGTTGAGGAGCGGTTGAAGACTAAGCGCATAAGCAAGACGGAGGCGGTTACGAGTCTTGTGCCGTACGATCTGCCCACTCGGATTGGGCCTTCGGACTACGTGCCTTTCTTGGGGAACAAGAAGATCTGTTATATTTGGCTGAAAGGAAGAAAGTTCGGGGACAGGCCGTTGACGGTGATGGTGAAGCTTGAGGTTGAAGACTCACCTAACAGTGCAGGCGTGGTGATTGATATTGTACGAGCGGTGAAGATAGCTCTGGATCGCAAGATATCTGGGCAGCTTCTCAGCATGTCTTCTTACGCGTTCAAGCATCCGCCTATCCAGGTGCCAGATTCTTTGGCAAGACAGTCGGTGGAAGAGTACATACAGGGAAAAAGAGAACGCTAGTAGCACGCTTCGCTGTAGAGCGTGCGTTGGTTAGGGAAAGTTGGTGGTTGTGTTGGGTTTTGAGGTCTTGTGTTTGAGTGCTCAATCCGTGATTTCTTTGAGTGTCAAAACGTTGTTGAAGCATGTTGGTTCAGCGCTTTTTTTACTCAATTCTGCATGGTTTTTGAGTGTGGAAAGTTTCGGTATGTTGAGTTTCTCATGTTAGAGTTGACATTCTTGTGTTTGAGTGCTCAATCCGTGATTTTTTTGAGGCTCAATTTGTCGAGTAGCGTGTGCTAAGAATAGAGTCATCTCTTGACACGCTTTCTTCTATTGTCTCAAAACTTCTGGCGCATCATGAGGATGCAGCTTCGGGTCTACTTGGGCGGGTTTGCGGTGAAAAACGTGTTCAAATTGCATGCAGTTTAACCTGTGCGAAAGCGGGGTTCGTCTTACTCGAGTTTTTCTCCGCATTTGGTGCAGAAGGTGGCATTGGTTGGGCTTTTTTCTCCGCAGCTTTTGCAGGTGACTGGTTGTCTGCTTCTGGACTCTTTGAAGTCTTCTTTTACGGTTTTGAGGGCTTTCTGTATTTCTTTGGCGGCTGTTTGGAACGCCTTTTCCATTTCGACCCCCATCTTTGAGAAGGCCTCTCTCCAGTCTTCTGTGGGAGCGGAAACGCCTGCTTCTGCACCATGTTTGGTCCTGAGGCCACACTTGGTGCAGAAATTCGCGTCGTCAGGGAGTTTTTCACTGCAATTGGAGCAAAAAACCATGAACATCGCCTACGGCAAACAGTTGAAAAGAACGATTTAAGCATTACTATCCCGTGGATACTGTTAAGTTAAGCTACCTAATCTGGTCACGGAACCTTTTGAGCGCGAGCCAGTCAAAGCGAAGCTAATCCTCGCACGCTTGTCTCAACTCATTGGTGACTCTCAAAAGGAATCAAATCAGAGAGTGAAATGAAGCTAAAGTATGAGACGAAGTTTATTGTGAGATTAAAGCATTCGAACTTCGAAATATTCGTGATTCATAAAGCATATTTATCATATGGTTCAAAACCGAGTGAGTGAGTTCAAGCCTGCGTTAAGATAAATGGAAAGAACTATGCGTTGACAGCGTGTGAGTGGAATGGATATAAATCAAAAAACAGCGAAGATCCCGTTTTGGGTTTTGTATGGCTTAGCGGCAGGCATCAGTGTCTTTGATCTCATTTTTACTTACGTATTCTTAAGCAGTAATTCCGCGGCTCATGAAGGCAACCCCGTACACGCTTATTTTGCCAGCATAATTGGCCTAAGATATTTTCTTTTTCTGATTCCAATATCTCTTCTTGCCTTTTATGGCATAATCAAATTTGCAGGGTGGGCGATTAGACGCTTAGACAAACGCACCGAAATAAACGGCGAAAATTTCATGGCGGTTATTATTATCTTGTTGACGTTTCCCAATGTTTTGATAAACGAGATATTCACTGTTCTGTTCGGAAAACAAGTATTACGATTGGGGTTTGATCCTGCCTTGATGTTGGCGGTAGTTCTCACTTTGGTTTATATTACATTAGCAGATGTAACGGATCGTAAGGCCAAAAAGAAGAAAAAAGACAATGCTACTCTTTGCAAAGATATAACGAAGACATATAGCGCACGCGCCATGTGTGATATTGGTTGTTTTGACTATTCGATCTTTGCTTTTTCCATGATTCGCTTTTCATATTCCGCTTGTGTCAAGATGCCTTTTCCTCTAGCAGCTCAACAAGGCTAGAAGCATCGTATCCAGAAGGCTATCCCGTGATACTGTAACCTATTCGTATTGACGGAATGCCGATACTTGCTGATGCTGGTCAGTTTTAACTTGGTTTACGGTTGTGAAAGGGGAGCCGAGGATGAGTACAAAAACCGCGGACAGTTCCCGAGACCGCAAAGTTTAAGCAAGTTCTGGACATTTTGTCGTACTCGACTTGGTGTTGAAGTTTGGTTGACCTGCTTCTTATTTTTAAAGTCCATCAGCCCTACCGGCTTAGGGAGAGTTTTTTCTGGGAAAGAAGCATGTTCAAAAGGAAAGCCAGAGGGGAACTGTTTGATTTCTATTTCGACAACTCTAAGAACAAAGAGATTTTCGATCGGGCGGCCAAGAAATGTTATTTTCCGGCAAACGGTATTCTGTTTGACCTAATCGACAGGTTCAAAAGGGAAAGAAAGAAGGTCAGAGTCTCATTCAGTATTTCAGGCGTCTTTCTTGAGCAGTGCGAGAGTTTCAACGCTGACCTGTTGGAATCGTTTAAGCAGTTAAGTGCAACGGGTTGCGTCGAGTTTCTGGATCAGCCCTACTACCATTCCTTGGCGGGATTGTATCCTGTGAGAGACGAGTTCATGGCTCAGGTCCGGATGCACCGTGAACTCATGAAAGACTTGTTCCACTCTGAACCGGTTGCCTTCGAGAACACAGAGCTGCTCTACAACAATGCCATCGCAAAGGTCGTGGACAAGATGGGGTACGGCGCCATATTCACGGAGGGAATTGATAGGATCTTGAAGGGTAGGTCGCCGAACTATGTTTACAAGGCTAAAGGCTGCGATAGACTCAGGATTCTCCTCAGAAACTTCAAATTGACAGATGACGTTGCATTCAGGTTTTCCGTAAGGTCGTGGAGCGACTGGCCTCTCACAGCCGATAAATACGCAGATTGGTTGGCATCCACTCAGGGAGAATGCGTCACAATCTTTCCGGACTACGAGACTTTCGGAGAACACCACTGGCCTGAGACCGGCATACACGACTTTCTCAAAAACTTGCCGCTTGAAATCTTCAAGCATGAAAACCTCTCCATGTCAACCCCGTCTGAAGTGTTAAGTAAACACAGGCCCACAGGAGAAATCGACGTCGAGGAACTGGGCGGCACCGTTTCCTGGGCAGACATCAACAGAGACACGAGCGGCTGGCTAGGAAACACCATGCAATGGGCCTACTACACGACAAGCAAGGAGCTTGAACCCCTCGTCAGAGAATCAAACGACAGCGAATTCCTCAAGCTGTGGCGACACTTTCTGACGAGCGACCACTTGTATTACATGTTCTCAGCCGGAGGATCGCCCGGTGAAGTGCACACGTACTTCAGTCCCTACAAAACGCCGACAGACGCTTTCGTCACTGCACTGGGAGCCCTGCTCGACTTCGAATCAAAACTGCGGGAGTATGTGTGCGCCGCAAACGAACCATTCCTATTCTACGAGGGCCCGGGAGAACAGAACTTCACGGGGATCAAAGCATGGAGCCTCATGGGCGTCGTCCAGGCAATTCAAAGAGTCGACACAGCCGTTCTCGAGTTTCACGACAGAGAAGGAGATTTTGAAAAGTGGGCAACCACGTCACTGCGGGACGAGGATCTGGGTAGACGACTGAAACAGATTCGAGACTCTGGAATGCAAGGTGAAGAACTCCGTGCCGGCTTATTGACTGCGGCGCAATCCCGGTTGAATGAGCTCAAGAAGCGTTTCCTCCGTGAAGAACAGGTCTTCGACGTCAGGAAAAAGCAGACAACACTTTGATTATACCGAGCTTGGTTAGGTAAAATCGGAGCCGGCGGAGGTTGTCTCTGAAAGACACGATGTAGCCAGAGTCTGAGAGCTTCTGAAGCAGACCATGCAGCTTGGTAACGCCTATCCCCAGTATGTCCGCTAACTCTGCTGGTCGCTTGGCGTTTTCGTCGTCGACGGCTCCAAGAATGTGCATCAAAAGAAGAATCCTCATTTCCGCAGGATATTCTTCGAACATGAGGAACGGAAATTTCATGAGAATCCCTTCGGGTCTGGGTCTCGCCAGTAATGCACGATTATAGACTTTCATCGTTCTTTCAACGATTGCGTTCCAATCATACTCTCTGAGGACTTTCTGGTACCCATTCTCGCGAATTCTCTTAGCGACATCAGGGTTTTTGAGTACCCTCAGGATTCCCCAGGCCAACGAATCCGAGTTGTTCACATAAACCTTAATGCCCGTCTTTTCATGCTCCACTATCTCAGCTAACCCTCCCGTGTCCGTCACGATGACCGGCGTCTTCGCGGCCATGGCTTCGAGGGCGGTTATGCCGAATGGTTCGTAAAGAGAGGGAAGGACAGCAGCGTCACTCGCTCTGTAAATTGAAATCAGCGTTTTTTCATCAACAAAGCCTGCGAAAAAAACATGGTCAGCCACGCCGAAATCATACGCTTCCTTCGCCAAGTAATCTTTCAATCCTCCTTCTCCGACGATTACAAAGTTCACCTTGGGCATTGCTGCCAACACTTTGGGCACTGCGCCGACGAGGACGTGCACTCCCTTCTCGTGCACGAGCCGTCCGACGAAGGACACTATTCTCTCTCCATTCTTTGCATACCGCTTCTTGACAGGCTTTGTGTTAACTTCGCCGCCGAATTTGGCGGCGTTCACGCCGTTTTGAATCACGTGAAGCCTGTCACCCTGCACGTTGAAAGCAGACGAAACCTGATCTGCCATGTAATTGCTGCAGCAGATGATCTCGGAACTCTGGTTGACAAGGTGTCGTTCCACCTCGTTTATGGTCCTCTGATAATCGTTATGGATTCCGCCCCTTCTTCCCATCTCAGTTGCATGAATCGTCGAAACCAAAGGTTTCGAAAAAGCGTCCCTGACCTTGACGGCCGCTTCCGTAACAAGCCAGTCATGAGCATGAATGACATCCACCTCTTCGCCGTTATCGTTTATGACGTCGATGGCCCTTTCAGCCATGGCCTGATTCATCGAAAAAATCCATCCTAGGAAGCTCGGAGACGGTATCTTCGAGTTGAAACGATGTACCATCACTCCGCCGACTTGCTCGTACTCCGGCGCTCCTGGAAAGTCACAGGTGACGACGTGGACCGTTACGTTTCTGCGGGCCAACGCCATCGAAAGATCATAGACATGCGAGGAGATTCCGCCTATGATTCTTGGAGGAAATTCCCAGCTAAGCATTAGAACACTGAGACGGCCAGCGGTCATCAACAATCACATTGACATGCGTTGACATCTATTAAAGGCCTCTTGCACAAAAGTTATTTGGTGAGTCACCTTCTTGAAAGAAACAGAGAATGATAAAGTTGAACGAGTATGAGACTTCCTTGTCAGAACGGCTTCTGATAAGCCTGCACAATCTATGTGCCACCAGCGGCGAAATGGCGAGAAAAAGCGAGGATTTAGCTCAGATTCTCCAGGCAGACATAAACGCGGTCAACCAGAACCTGGACAAGCACGTTTCCGACGGATACGTGGCCGCTTACAATGATCATGAGGGAAGCAGAAGATTCTACCTGACAAGTACAGGGATAATAAGAGTCTGTTCGCTTTTCAGCTGAGGACGTGCGCGTTTCTTGCGAGTGATAATCTTCACGTGGGAATTCCCTCCAAGAATCGCCGGTCAACTTGCGTATTACGTGAATAGGCTTGCAGTCGAATTGATAAAGAAAAACGTCGACGTGTACGTCGTCACGTACAACAATTCTTGGACTGGCTTTCACCAGGGCGCAGACGGCATAAAAGCCTACAGAATCTCGGACAAGGTTCAACCACAGATAAACGTCTTGACGTGGATGCTCAGTTTGAATCAGGAAGCTGAACGGGTTGCTGCAGACATCTATTATTCGATGAAACACGAGGTGAATCTCATAGACGCGCACGATTGGCACTTCATACCTGCCGCGGTGACTTTGAAGAGGGCGCTGAAGATTCCTTTTGTTTATTCAATAGACAGCATCGAACCTCACAGATCTCGAAACAGTGGCGCGCCCCTAAGCTCGTCCATAAGAAGCATGGAGTCTCTAGGAATCTCTGAAGCCGCGAGGATCATAGTCAAATCCGAATGGATGAAGCAGGAATTGAAGCGCTACTACAACGCTCCAGATAATGTGATAGAGGTTGTTTCGCCCGATTCTGAATCATGGATAGACGGGATCCTGGCGACGTATCAGAAGCGATTGGAGGTACCTGCCAGCTGAGCAGACAACTTCGAGTCGTAATGCTCTCGTGGGAGTTTCCGCCAAGGACAGTAGGCGGAATCGCCGCCCATCTGTTTAATCTGTCGCGAGAACTCGTGAAACTGGGCGTAGATACCCACATCGTAACGTGTGACTTTCCAGGAGCCCCAGAAAGTGAGGTAGTGAACGGTGCGCACGTGTTGAGAGTTGATTCGTACAAGACTCCTTCTCCAGACTTTGCGACTTGGGATTCCTTGATGAATGTGAACATGCAAAAAGAAACCGCAGCTCTAATCAGCAGTCTCAGCGGTCAAGTTGACATCATACACGCCCATGATTGGCTGGTCGCCAACGCCGCTCTAGGCCTCAAACACGTTTTCAGAATCCCACTTGCAGCCACGATACACTCCACCGAAATCGGCAGGAGGAACGGGCTTCACACAGACTATGAAAGGATGATTCATCAAACCGAAAACTGGCTTGCTCATGAATCTTGGCGAGTTGTGTGCTGCAGCCAGTACATGTCAGAGCAGGTGAGGTGGGCCTACGGTCTTTCGCGGGATAGGGTGACGGTTATTCCAAACGGTGTCGATGTTAGCGTGTATGAGGAGGAGTTTGACAGAGCCGAGTTCAGAAAGAGATTCGCGTGGCCTGAAGAGAAGATTGTACTCTTTGTGGGCCGCTTAGTCTATGAAAAGGGCGTGCAGACTTTAATCAGCGCTATCCCGAAAGTCCTGTCCAGAGTGAATGCAAAATTCGTAGTCGTCGGTGAGGGAGGCATGAAGGATTCTCTGATGCGGCAAGTGGCAAACATGCGTCTTGCGCACAAGATCATGTTCACAGGCTTTCTCGACGAGGAAAGTCTCAGAAAGCTGTATCAAATCGCTGATGTCTGCGTCGTGCCTTCCCTGTATGAACCATTCGGCATAACCGCCCTCGAAGCGATGGCCGCGAAGACGCCGCTAGTCGCCTCAAACACGGGAGGTCTCTCCGAAATCGTTGAGCACGACAAAACAGGAACCAAAATCTTCGTGGGCAACGCGGATTCAGTTGCTTGGGGAATAACAAGAGTGCTACTGGACCCAGGATACGCTAACTGGATCAAGCTCAACGCCTACCAGAAGACGCTAGAAGTCTACGATTGGGCCAAGATAGCGAAACAAACAAAGGAATATTATGAGCAGATACTCAAAGAATACGATGGTGGCTCTTGGAAACCTACATGATTCCGCAAAGCCTTGACACTTCATTGATTTTTTCCCTAGCTTTGAGGGAGCAGACGACTGATCGATCAAGCCAGTCTTTGCTGCCCCACCAGAAATTATCGCTTGCCTCCGCCATGAGAAGCCAACGCCAAGCCTGATCCAGTGCATTATTCGCTTCTGGTGAACAGTTCACCTTTCTGGATGCTATTTTTTCTTCCGCTTCACGGACTGATGCGCTCGCCTCTAGAATGCGCGCCCAAGTCCTTTGCCTCTCTTCGCCCCCTGTCCACTTTAGGAACCTGCCGTCATCAAACGTGTCTGGCACGTTCCAGCTTCCATCCTCAACGGCCACGGTGTCTTTCGGCGGATGGTCAGCGAGATATTCGGTTATAGTTGTCAATTTGATGAACTGGAAATCAGGATCTTTTTTCAGAAGATAGAGAAGAGGTTCGAAGAACCATCCCCAGAACCCCGCGTTCTCTCCGGAGTGGCGGAACCACCCGTTTTCACCGTCAGTAGCTACGGTCAACAAGAACTCTCCATCGTTGTTTGCTTCGATTCCCCTTTCAATCTCGTGTCTGAGCCAGACGGGGTTGTAGCCGCTTTGTTGAGCGATGCTGATCATTCTGTCTCGGGGGATCACGATTATGCGGTGTCCATCATACTCCGCAAAATGGGGTTTGTACAGGAGCTGATACGAGTTCTCGTTCTTGTTGGCGTTGACGATGTGAGGGCCGTCAACTATCGTCCATTTTACACCATTCCTTGCCAGCACGGGAATTACCTTGGGGCTGAACGCGAGTTCAGGAAGCCAGAATCCTTCAGGTCTCGTTCCGAAAGTTCGCTCAAAGAGACTCAGATGTTCTTCAACCTGTTTCAGCTGGTCAGCCTCCGGTATAAGTGGGAATATGGGATGAAAATAGCCGCAACCCGTAAACTCTGCTCTCCCGAGCGTGTGCGTCTCCTTGTATCTGTCCCATAATCCGTTCAACCTTGAATCGAAACCAACGCTTGCGAACTCATTCAGTTGTTCAATCAAGCTGCCTGTGAAGTTCAGAGTAATCCTCGCGTTCTCATCCTTCCTCAGCACGTCTGAGGGATACGTGTATGGATGGAGTGTCTGGTTGAAAACGTCGCGGGCCATCTCCGACTCGTACGTCGGGCCGTTGAAGTTGTAACGCGGCTGATGCATGTGTAAAACCAGAGCAAAATGCAAAGGTTGCTTTTCCATTCTACTGCACCCAGACTCAATTGCAAGTTGAAAGATAAAGTTATTATGGTAGATGCCCACTATCTGAAGCTCGAGGTGCTTTCTGTGCCTGAATTCTCGCAAGATGAGATTGTTGTCTTAAAAAAGGTTAATGCGCTGGGGAAAGCAACGTCTGGCAGTCTTGCGCGGGAGCTGGGAGAACCCTACACCGCTCAGGACTTGTCTGTCTACCTGAAATCGTTGGAACAGAAGACGCTTCTGAGCAAGACACAAGAAAATCCCCCTGCTTACCAGTTGACTCCTCTCGGACTTATAGCCATAGGAGTGCTGCCCGAAAGTGCAAAGAAGGTTTACTCGGCACTGCCTCAGGAAAAATGCTTCTACTTCTACACCGGGGTCGGACCAGACAAGTTCACGAAAATGTCGGCTTGCAGCCTTTCAGATTTTAAGGAAAAGGCGAAGAGGGTTGATTCGAAATCGTTGGAGTTTCACGTTGAGAGAGGCGACATTGCAAAATGGTGCAAGGATGTTTTGGGCGATGCAGAGTTGGCCAAAGAGTTTGAGCTCTTGAAAACATCGAACCTCCACGGTGAAGTGCTCAGGACCAGTATAACAGGGTTGATAGACGCTCGCATCGAGAAACTGACTTACCGCAGAAGCCGCATCTGATCTTGCAAATCTATCCCTGCCAGTGGTTCGCTGATGCGTGTTCTGCTGCTTAGCTGGGAATATCCGCCCAAACGCTTGGGAAACATCGCCGACCACGTGAGCACGCTCGCCCATGAGCTTGTCAGACGAGGAAACAAGGTCGAACTGGTAGTTCTGGACGATTTGAAGCAAGGGTTCGAAGACGTTTCCGGCGTCCACGTCCACAGAGTTGTTAACCCTGTCAAAACTCACCCGATGGCAAGCATACTCAGTTATGATGTCACAGCTTCGCTGCAGATGGAAACCGAATCCTCAAACATCATTTATTTCTATAAACAACTGGGGAAAAGTGTAGATCTAGTACATGCTCACGAGTGGCTTACGACATATCCCGCCATCGTTCTCAAACACGCTTTTCACATCCCTTTCGTAATGACCTTTCATTCAATCGAAGGGCATCGGTGTCATGACCATTTCAATACGACCAGCTTGGCAATCAAAGAAATCGAAGACATGGGGTTATGGGAATCTAACAAAGTGATCACTAACACTGACTGGCTGAAAAGGGAGATATTGAGGTATTATGGTGAAGGCCACAACGAGAAAATAAGGGTAATCTGGCCTGTTGGCCCGAACTGGGTTGATGAAGTCACTTCTGTATACAACAGGGCTATAGCATGAGTGATGTGGATGCGGGTTCTTCATCTGTCATGGGAATTTCCTCCTCGAATAATAGGAGGCATAGCTTCACATGTTTTTGATCTTTCGAGGGCCCTCGCTCGCAGGGGCTTAGAAGTAAATGTTATGACATGCAACTTTCCTGGTGCAAAGAAGTTCGAGAACATCGACGGGGTTAACGTCAACAGGTTTGAAGCGTATGCCACTGGAGACTCTTTCTTGGGATGGGCCCTTCGAATGCAGAAGAACATGGAGATCAGCAGCAGCGACCTGATCAGCGGAACTGGAGGATTTAACATTATCCATGCGCACGATTGGCTTTCCGGTGTCGCCGGCATCGGACTGAAGTATTTGTACAGAAAACCCTTGGTTACGACGGTGCACAGTACAGAATATGGTAGAAGAACGGGAATTCACAATGATCTTCAAGCTTCGATTCATGAAATTGAGGGCTGGATCACCTTTGAATCTTGGCGGGTGATCACCTGTTCGTATTATATGCGTAGCCACGTCGCTTGGTGTTTCCACATGCCTGAAAGCAAGATATCCGTTATACCCAACGGGGTCGACGTTACAAAATTCAGCTTCAGCTTCAATTATTGGAATGTCAGGAATCGATTTGCGCACGAATCCGAGAGAATCTTACTGTTCGTAGGGAGACTCGTTCCCGAAAAAGGCTTGGACACCCTCATCAACGCGTTACCTATGATCCTTGCTGGCGGTGTAAACGTCAAATTAGTCGTGGTTGGAGAGGGGCCTCAAAAAGAAATGTATCAGGGGATGGCCAGCGATTACGGTTTGCGTGAAAAAGTATTGTTTGCAGGATACATTGACGATTGGACTTTAAGAGCCCTGTATCGCGTAGCAGATGTGACTGTGGTTCCATCGAAATTCGAACCTTTCGGCATAGTGGCACTCGAAGCCATGGCGGCTCATTGTCCCCTAGTGACGACGTCTACCGGTGGACTGAGTGAAATCGTAGATGACGGCGGCACAGGCTTGAAGGTTCCAATAGATGATTCCCCTGCCTTGGCAGGGGCAATTCTCAGGATTGTTAGAGACGTTGGGTTCAGAAACTATGTAGTAGAGAACGCATATCGGAAGTGCCTGTGGAACTACAACTGGGACAAAATCGCAGAATGGACAAGTGGAGTTTACGATGCGGTTCTGAACGAGTACACTAATAGCGCGTGGAAGCCATCTGGTTGAATATACAACGCGTTAGGTTTCTTCTCAACATTCCTCTTCCATTTTTTGATATGCGTATTCTATCATTCTTTCTCCCTGGTCGAACCAGAAGCTGCTGTTCCAGTACACGTAGCAACTCGTCTCAGCCATGAGAAGTGCTTTCAGCGCCTCCTCGCTTCTTGAGGCTTTTGCTTTCGGGTCGTGAAATCTGCCACTTAGCTCTTCTATCTTCCTCTTCATCTCCAACTGCTTGTCTCCACCGTTCCAGTGTGAATGGCTCCCTAACCATGAGCCTCCAATAGTTTGCAGCTCAATCTCACTGTCCGGAGGATATTCTTTGAGGTACTGAGTAATGGTCATTGAAGAAACTTCGCTGTTCAGTTTTTCTCTGAAAAATGGGATGAACGTGTCGGAAAAGAAATGGTTCATCATGACGTTTCCGTTCTCGCCGTCAGATGCTGGAACAATCAGCGCGGGGCACTTTCTACCGGCTTTTTCTGAAATGCGTGCGGCTTCGATGCATTTGTTGTATATTCCGTTTGCATCGCATCCTGCCTGTTGATCGACAAAATTGTACTTTGGCCTGAAAATCACGGTCATCTCTTCGCCCTCGGTCCTAAGAACGTGGGGGCGGCTGAAAATTTCCACGTGCTTTTCATGTGACAATGTTCTCTCAGCCTTCACAGCTTCGATTGGTAGAATCAGCCAGTCATATCCCCTGCTCTTCAACAACTTCACAAGTCCACTCAGTCTCTCAGCAGCTGGAACGCCCATCTCCGGTAGCCAGAATCCTTTGACCCTTTTAATCGATTCGGGACCAAAAAGCGAACAGAATACTTTTCTCCAGAAATCAACCTGTTGTTCCCAGTCTTCTTCGGGAGTCACAGGGAAATAACAGTGAGCGTACGCTGTCCCGGAAAACTCTATGGAATCGGGAAATTCATGAAGCACTTGCCTCCACAGCTCGATTACGTCTCCTATTACGTTACCATCCACGTCCTCTTGGGGATGCAGCCCCTTCATCTGGTTGAGATTTTCAAGGAGGAGTCCGGAGAAATCGACTGCAACCCTCGGATGCTTTCCTTCACCTTCAAGGTTTCTGACCCAGAAAGCAGGGTTTCTATACGCCCTCGCTATGAGTCTCCCATCCCACTGATCTCTCGAGTCATCAGAACTGAGCATTTTTTCCAGGTTGCCTATGATCTCATTATCATCAGCGAACACCATCGGCTGATGCATGTGTAACCAGGGCAGGTATGCGGCTTTCATATCTAAGCCCAGTTAAGTTAAGAAGCCGAAATATAATGCTTTAGAAACGAATCCAGCAGACTCTGCATCGGAAATAGAAGAAGAAGGAATGTCTGAAAGATGTTTCCACTGCGAGAATTAGTCCAGCCTGGACTGGGGGCCCAAGCGCTAGATTGTTCTGGGTTGCGTGTTTAAATGTAGAGACTGAGCTAGCGTGCGTTAGAACATGAATTGTTCTACGTGGAGGCATGCTTTTAGGGACAGTTAATCTTAAACGTTGCAGCATGAAACAATAAATGCATTATTTAGAGGTGAACAAACATGGTGAAAGTAGATGGGCACGAAGTGCCTGAAGGATTATACTACACAAAAGAGTTTGAATGGCTCAAAATCGAAGGCGACAAAGTCAGAGTGGGCATAACAGACTACGCTCAGAAACAGCTCCGGGAAATCGTTTATGCGGAACTGCCAAGTCCTGGAACGACTACAAAGCAGAATGACCCCTATGGCACAGTGGAATCCGTCAAAGCCGTATCAGACCTAGTGGCGCCAATAAGCGGAACGATAGAACAAGTGAATGCGGAAGTCCAGTCGAAACCTGAAACGCTTAACGAAGACCCATACAATAAAGGATGGCTGCTAATCGTGAAGCCTTCAAACCTTCAAGCAGAACTGTCCAATCTTATGGACTTCAACAAAGCGGTTGAGTGGCACAAGACTCTGCAAAAGTGAAGGAAGAACAAATGCCTAAACGCATAGTGATCATCGGTGCACACGCCGCGGGCGTAGACGCTGCCTCTGCAGCCAGAAAGACTGATCGCACCGCTGAAATCACGCTTCTAACCGAAGAAAAATATCCTGGATATTCGCGTTGCGGTCTTCCATTTGTGATAGGCGGCCAGATACCGAACTTCAAGGACCTGATCGTTTTTCCGCAAGCTTTCTTCCAGATGATGAAGCTTGACCTCAGAACCGAGACCAAAGCCACAGTCATAAACACTCAAAACAAAACAGTCGAAACCGTGGACAAGGGCGGCAAGACTGAAACCATACCGTACGACAGCCTTATCATATCCACAGGAGCAAGCTCTTTCATACCGCCTATTAAGGGCAAAGAAAAGCAGGGCATATGCTCACTTCGAACACTTGATGACGGCGAAAGGATCGCCAACGCCGTCAAGAACGGAGCAAAAACCGCGATAATCATGGGAGCCGGGCTTATCGGCCTCGAAACAGGCATCGCGTTGCACGAGAAAGGACTGAAAGTAACGGTTGTCGAAATGTTGCCACAGGTCCTGCCCCAAGCCCTTGATGCTGAAATGGCAAAGATAATCCAAGAAAAGCTTGAACAAAAAGGAATCAACATCCTACTCGGTAAGACTGTGGAAGAATTTCTCGGAACCGACAGCGTGACGGGCATCCTTGCGGGAGGCGAACAGATAAACGCAGATTTGTTCGTGAGCGCGTTCGGGGTGAGAGCAAACACTCAGCTTGCAGCAGGCGCTGGGATAACCTTGGGAGAGACGAAAGCCATCAAAACTAACGCGCGGATGGAGACAAGCGCCAAGGACGTTTACGCGATTGGTGATTGCGCAGAGACGATAAACATAGTGACTCAGAGACCGGCTCTGCCGCAGTTGGGCACGGTGGCTGTGAGGCAGGGTAAAGTTGCGGGGACTAACGCGGCGGGCGGGTATTCGCTTTTCACGGGTGCTCTTGGCTCGGCTGTTTCAAGGTTGTTTGACACTGATTGCGGTTGGACGGGGCTTACTGAGGTTGCGGCGCAAAGGGCGAGGTTTGAAACCATAGCGGGCACGATTTCTTCAAAAACGAAGGCTGATTACTATCCGGGGGCTTTGCCGATAAAGGTCAAGCTTGTGGTGGAGAAGGAGTCTCAGCACATAGTCGGAGCTCAAATCATCGGCGGGGAAGAAGTGACCCAGAGAATCAACGCCATATCGTTAGCCATACAGAGGCAGATGACGGCGAGAGATCTGGTGAAAGCAGACACTGCTTATGCGCCGCCGCTCTGCGAGACCTGGGAACCTATAGTCCTAGCGGCCGAAATGGTCCTTATGAAACTTCGTTAACAACCACACCTTTTTCTTCACCAAGAACAGTTTTGTGTTCCAATTCAGCAACGCCCTAGCATGCGGACTGATATTCGCGTGTGTTTCTATTTGTTACAGCCAACGATCCGTGCATGCGTTGAGGTGCTGAATGAGGAAGTCTTAAAGAAAGAGTGGACATCTATTCTGCGTCCGTGAAGTGTATGCATGATAAACTTGGAAAGCTGCTTGCATGTCCAGTCTGTTCAGCTTCTCTCTCCTTTGAAGGAGCGATGTGCGACAACCGCTATTTCAACGGATATTTCAAGTGCCCTTCGGGACACGTGTTTCAGGTTAAGGAGCAAATTGGGTTTCTCAAAGATGCGAAACTGTCGGAGAAGGAATTTGAATGGAAAGTGAACGTGGCAGACGAGAAGAAATACTTGGAAGTAAGGCGGAAATATGACTCGTACCTTAGAGACGACCAGAAAGCAGCCACACGGAAAATGATGGACAAGCTTCTTGACCATGTGAGTCGTTCAAGCCAGCAATCTGACGATACAGTGTTGGATGCTGCAAGCGGAATGGGCACTTTTCTTCTTCCTCTGCTCGACAAATCTTCTGCGAATTCTCTAGTAATAGGAACCGATATAGATGAAAGGCCGTTGCGCGGCTTGATGAACAGATCCCTCAAAGCCGGAACCTACGATAAACTTTCACTTGTCGTGACAGATGCCAAACACTTGTGTTTCAAGAATGCAGTGTTCTCAACTGTTTCTTCATTTTTCGGTTTTGACAATGTGCCTGAAACAGTGTTGGCGCTCAGGGAATGCGCCAGAGTTCTGCGTGCTGGCGGCCGGACGTTCTTCGTTTCTATTTGGTACCGGGAAGGGTCAGAGAGCATGCGAATCGCTGAGGAGCACAACTGCGGGCAGATTGCGAGTGAAGGTCGCTTGAAAGACGCGTTGGCCAAGTCAGGGCTAGTGCTTGATCAGGTGGAGGAGGCATACTCTGGTTTGTGGCCGCACAATCCGATGGATTTACTGCCTGTTGAGGGTGATGAGTACTCGCACGTAATCGTGTCTGCAAGAAAGCCTAAGCATTGAAACTTTGCAGGCGCGTCACTGGTAGAGGGCGGAACGGTCCAGTATGAAATTGATGTAAATTGAAAAGCACGGTGTCTGCTCGCGGGTTTGCAGACTTTAAGTCGGAAACTTAATTAGGTGCATGCCTAAACAAAAACACGCAATTATGGTGATGAAAATGACGGTAAAAGCAGCTATAAACGGGTTCGGAAGAATTGGGCGTCTCCTTTATAGAGCGGCTTTGGAAAGAAAGGCGAACATCGATTTTGTCGCAGTCAACGACATAACGGACGCGAAAACGCTTGCGCACTTGCTGAAGTATGATTCTGTGCATGGAAGGTTCAACGGGGACGTGCAGGTGAAGGGCAATGACCTTGTGGTGAACGGAAAATTGTTGAAGGTGTTGGCGCAGAGAGATCCGGCCCAGCTTCCTTGGAAGGACTTGGGCATCTACTTGGCTGTGGAGTCCACGGGGTTTTTCACGGACAGGGAGGGTGGGTCAAAGCACCTTGCGGCTGGAGCTAAGAAGGTTTTGATTTCGGCGCCGGCGACTAACCCTGATGTTACGATGGTCATCGGCGTGAACGACGAGTCATACGACCACAAGAAGCACAACCTGATTTCAAACGCTTCGTGCACGACGAACTGTGTCGGCCCCGTCACTAAAGTGCTAGCTGATAACTTCGGGGTTGAGAGAGCGTTCATGATGACGGCCCACGCGTACACGAACGACCAGAGACTACAGGACTTGGTGCATAAGGATTTGAGACGCGCGAGAGCCGCTGCAGTGAACATAATCCCCACGACGACGGGAGCTGCCCGTGCAATCGGCGAGATTATGCCTGAACTCAAGGGGAAGATAGACGGAATAGCCCTCCGAGTGCCCATCCCAGACGTTTCAATCGTAGACTTGACGGCATCGCTGAAAAAGGAAGTGACCAAAGAAACTGTGAACGCAGCGTTCAAGAAGGCTGCTGAAGGTCCTCTGAAGGGCGTTCTGGAATACACGGAAGACCCAATAGTCTCTTCGGATGTGCTTCACAGCACGTATTCGGCAGTGTTCGACGCACAGTCAACGATGGTCATCGACAAGAACTTCGTCAAGGTGCTCGCATGGTACGACAATGAATGGGGCTTCTCATGCCGCATGGTCGAACAGATAGAAATGATCGGGAAAAAGGAAGGCCTCTAACCCGAACCTAAAGAGTGAATTCTAAAACACTCTCGTCATTTTTTTTGTGTTGTTAGGAGTTGGAAAGCATGCCGAAGTTCCTTACGCTGGACGACGTGAAAGTCAAGGATAAAGTCGTGCTGGTGAGGGTTGACTTCAACTCGGCGATTGATCCGAAGACTCAGAAGATCTTGGAGGACGCGAGAATTCAGGCTCATGCTGAAACGACGATCAAAGAGCTTGCGGACAAGGGCGCAAAGGTTGTGATATTGGCGCATCAGGGACGCAAGGGAGACCCAGATTTTATCCCCCTGAAGCAGCACGCTGAAATCCTCGGCAAAATCCTGAAGAAACCGGTTAAGTATGTTGATGATCTTTTCGGAGAAAAGGCCAAGAACGCGATTAGAAGTTTGAAGAGCGGCGAAATCCTCGTGTTGGAGAATGTGAGGACGTTTGCCGGTGAAACCAAAGACGGTTCTCCGGAAGAACATGCGAAGACGGAGCTTGTGAAGAACCTTGCTCCGCTGGCGGATCTTTTCGTGAACGATGCTTTCGCAGCCGTGCACAGGGCGCACGTGTCAATAATAGGGTTTACAGCCGTGTTGCCCAGTGTTGCGGGACGCATAATGGAGAGAGAACTGAAATCGCTCGGCAAGGTGCTGGAAAACCCGGAAAAACCATGCGTCTTCATACTCGGAGGTGCCAAGGCAGACGACTCCCTTGAAATATCAAAATACGTATTGGACAAGGAAATAGCTGACTACGTGCTCACAGGAGGAGTCGTGGGCCAAGTGTTCCTGGCAGCAAAAGGCGTAGACCTAGGCAAACCAAACATGGATTACTTGCAGAAAAAAGAACTCTTGAGCTTCCTACCCGGCATAAAAGCACTCATCCAAAAATATCCGGACATAATCAAGACTCCGCAGGATATGGCCGTGGAAGTGGGTGGCAAAAGAAAAGAGATATCAGTCAATGCGTTGCCCACAGAATACCCTACCTATGACATCGGAGCAAAAACGGTTGATGAATATACCAAGATCATAAGAAAGGCAAAATCAATCGTTATTAGCGGGCCGATGGGAGTTTATGAGAACAAGGAGTTCAGTTTTGGAACGAAAAGAATTCTTGAAGAGGTTGCGAATTCTAAGGCTTTTTCTCTGGCAGGTGGAGGACACACGATATCTGCTATTGAAGAGTTTGGGTTGACCAAGAAGATCTCGTACGTCAGCACAGCGGGTGGGGCGTTGATAGAGTTTCTGATGGGGAAGAAGCTTCCGGGCGTCGTTGCGCTGGAAAAGGCTGCAGCCAGAACAGGTTAACGTCACATACCGTTTCGAATAGCGCGTGTTGCTCTTGTTGTGTGGAGTGTGTGCGTGCGTGCAACGGTGGTAGGGCCCTCTATTTGGTTCCAAATAGCCTTAACCTTATTCTTCATGTATCTCACTAAGAATCTAGGGGTTAAGGTTGCTTAAACGGAATAGTAGAAGAATCCTCTAGTTGCAGTTTTCTGAATGGGTCATTTCATCTCTTCTATTTGGTATAATTGAGTTAGGGCACGAGAATTTAGCGGAATTGTATTGCTTACGATGCTTTGCAGATAAGGTTCAAGATTCCACAAACCTAACGGATTACATATGAAATGAAGCCAATTATTTCGTTCATTTTGGGTTGTTAGACGCTCATTGATTAACTTCATGATGTATACTGCAATTTCATTATCGTTCTTCCATGTTTGGTTTTTCGTTTTATCATCTTCCAAGATTTCAAGAGCGATTTCAGTTCCTTTTGATGCAAAATTGAGTATTTCCTCGGTAGAAGAGGCTTTGTAAATGGCTAGAGTATTTGGATTGCGAAGGTCAAATTCATAGTCCCGCACTTGCATGTCCAAGTTCGGATTGACCAAATATTGTGAAGCCAATTCAGTCATTGTATTCTGAATTTCCTTTGGTATTTTGTTTTTTTGTGCCTCTGAAAGGTCTTTGGTACGGCTTGCGGGGGGATTCATTGAAAGAATGTTAAGACAGACATAGAGCGAATCGGGATTGGGGGGGTTATTGAAGTGGTAGGTCAAGACACAACCATCTATTAATGAACCTTGCCACTTAGAGACTTTACGTCTGAATATCTTGTGTAGTTTAATCTGCGTATCGGCATTGCAGAGAAAATTGAAATGGACCCACATTTTCGCTCGCATTTTCTTCTGTTGTTTGTTTCAGCTATAACTTTCCGCAAAATCACAAAACTGGCTTGAGGGCACCGATAGGAGAAAGCTCTTGTCGTTGTTCTCTTTTCCTTTTCTGGTCCTTCTCACGCTGCAATTTTTTATGTTGCTCAAGACCTTCTGCTTTCTTTGCTTTTCTTGACAAATTAATACCTAAACAGCCCATTGAGGCATAAACATGCTCTAAAACCTTCTCCTTTTATACCTTTCATGCTATACGCCCTAATAACGTCCGGTCTACTTATGGAAGATTCAACGTTCTTTCTGGAAGAAATAGCCATAATTGCCTATAGCAGCATAAAGCAGTCCGTCCTTGGGTAGCGAGCTTTAACTCAACGGTTTCTCATAAGACTTAGCTGGTGAAAGTCGAAATAATCATGGCGCCTATGATGATGTTCTTTTTTCCCAAGATGATTTGACATTAAATTGATTCTGAGGCGCCACAACACCATCTTCTAGAGTAGGCTCACAATGAGCTTGTAGAGCAACTGAAAGAAGAGAAAAAACTCGGTGAAGGAATAAAGAGAAATTTGGAGAGTATTGGATATAGCGTCTGAGGAAGAGCCGCAGTCCAAGCAAACTGCAAACTGGCTTAAAAGGACAGATAGATAGCTAATTCTATTGTGGGTTGAAATTATGACGGAAGAAAACGAGAAGCGAATCATCAAATTACTTGAGGCAATACTTAGAAGATTGGGAGTCATAGACCATGATTTAGTGCTTATTTATGACAACCAATAAGAACCTTCCTTTTTCTTTTTTTTGTCTTCTTGCTCAGCTATAACTTTTCCGAGAAATCAGAAGCCATTAGGCGTTTGACACTATGCGCTTCTGAGTTTTGTAGGAACTTTGAACTCATCCATTTCTCCTACATGAAAAACCTACGCACTTAGTATACTGCCTCTTTTCAAATCTCTCTGTTGATATCCACTTGGAGTTAAGGAGTGTGGTCATGACACTCTTTCAGTGGTCGGTCTGACACTTTCATTATGGCAGTATATGACTTTGTTAGTTTGTTCGGTCTTTTGAGGTTCGGTCTCTGTATCCTCTTCTGAGCGTGGTGAATTTGTCTTTTCCCTCTATGCTCTATCCTGTCTCTCCTTGAATCTAGGATAATTCTCAACAAATTGAATAGAATATGCTACATCAACCAATGACCTAACAAGCATGGAGTCATCTATCTATGGAGAGGGTCAATTCAGAGTTCCCATCAAGTGCAACCTACAGTTGTCGGTTGTATATCGTAAATGGAGTCTTCTATTTTTGGGGTTTATGCTGTCGCCTAGTTTGAAGTTGGAATCATAATCTACATGGAGTTAGAAATTATAGCATGACAAAGAAACTTAGCTGAATTCGACCTTTTCCTTTTGCTGTTCAAGATAAACGATAAGATGTTTCTTACAAAAATAATGGTTGCAACCTTCGTCACAAGTAACTCTATATTCGATTTTTTCCATGCAATCTTTTCCGTAGAAATAATCCTCTTCTGTGTTATACACATCGCAAGAAAAATCATTTGGTTGTGGTAATTTTGTCACCTTTTTCGTTCAATCGCCTCTTCATCAATGCTACTGGCTTTCCATCACATTTAGGGCAATACCAGAATCTACCAATGACCATTCTCTTAGTCTTATCTTCCTTGCACTTGCCGCCGCATTTCAGGCAACGATGTGCCTTAATTAACTTCCATTCTTTTGCTGTCTTCATTCTTTTTTCACCTCTTT
>JBEKSS010000004.1:0-171370 GCA_049516875.1 Bathyarchaeia archaeon
GAATCTACCAATGACCATTCTCTTAGTCTTATCTTCCTTGCACTTGCCGCCGCATTTCAGGCAACGATGTGCCTTAATTAACTTCCATTCTTTTGCTGTCTTCATTCTTTTTTCACCTCTTTTAGTTCGCAATTCTGGTTAGTTCTCGTGGTTCAGCTATAACTTTTCCGCAACACCAAAAACTAGCTTGAAAAGAATAGTGGAAGACTCCTAGTCTATGTGTCTTAGGATTCTAGTGACCAGTACGAAAACTAGAACTATGGAATAGACAGTAAATTCCAGACTTCCAACTAGCCCTGAATACCACATGATACCGAAACCAAACCACCACCCAAAGAGGTAACCAGTTCCCCAGTAAGGTGTGCTATGAACAAAAACAAGGATGGCAAGGATATTGACCAGTTCATAAACTGCCAACTATGAAGCATTCAAAAGTCCTGCATCAACAAATCCTTTCAATAAATAGTATAGTATGATACCATTAAGTACTCCTACTGTGGCGGTGATGAAACCATTTCTCGCATCAGGCATAGTCTATGCACTAGACTTTCAGGTACTGGTCAAGCTCTTCACTCATCTTCATCTATCCCAACCTCTTCTTGTTTCGTTCTGCTTTCATTCTATCACGTTTAGCCTTCGTAGTCATCCTCTTAACCCTCCTTCATCTCTTTTCTTAATTCGTCCATTATCTCTTGCTTGAGGTCATATTCTATTATGGGTTCTTCCTGGTCTGGAACTTCCAATATGGTGCACAAGACGACAAGGAACAACATAAAGAGACCTGTGATTTGCTCGACCCCTAAGTCACTCCCTAAACCTTTACTTGAAAGTTGTAGATAACTGGTGATTTAAGAATAGAGCACTGGACCCGCTGAGATTATCAGAATGATGCTCAGAATGGCTTTATCTCCACTTTCCATTTTTTTTCACTTCCTTCAAGAGAACCTAATTCTTCACAGCATTTTGCACGTATTTTGTCTATGCATGGTTATGCTTACTTGCATTTGATTAGCCAAAGAGAAGGAATTAGATTTTATGAATCATGAATCTATTCCTGCGTTGAAATGTGCATATCAAAACAAAAAGAAGAATGAAGGGAGCTAGTCATTGTCTAACTAGCTATCAACATTATGTCAAAAGTGCAGAACAGAAAAACTAAGGAGTGTTATCTAGAAACACCGATAGTAGTTCTAGCTGAATGTATATCGTGGTTGTCATATTTGAGAGGGAGTTTTAATCATGGCGACTTGGATGATGGGAAGAATCCCGATTGCTATGGTGGACAAAAGCGGTATGTCAAAGAGTATAAATTGAGCAGGACTGAGGAAAACATAAAGAAGCAATAATGAAAGTAGCGAAAGAACCGAAACTATGATACATGTGGCGATGTATTTTAGAAAACCATTTCTGAGGTTTTCCCAAAAGGTATGGGTAAGTTCGAGGGTATGATTAAATATTTTCAAATCATCTTCTCTTGACGCTTCAAAATAGTTCTCTATATAGTCTTCAACTTGCTCTTTTATTTCCACTTCGCCTTCCTTTCTCTTTCCGTCTATTTCAGCTACGTAGAAGAAACCTATTACAGGAAAGAAAGTTGTGAAGAGACCGTTCATAGTTATGCTCGGAGCAATTATTGACTTGGCTATATCAGCGCGCGCGCGTGTATACGCAGGACATATTTTATATAGCTAGCTAGGAGCGTGCGCCCTAACTAGTCGATTTCTTAGACTGCGCTTTTTCAAGAACTATTGTTTTGCATCGGTTGGAATAATGTAGAACCTGTTAAATCCTTGGAAGATAGCCATTATAAGGAAGGCGAAAACATGGGCGATCACCGATGCGAGAATTGCGGGAAGATGTTCTACACTCGGTATGTGCAATACAAAGGCAAGTGCTTATGTCCAGAATGTAGGGGCAAATCGGACGCAGGCAAAAAAGAAAAGGAATACGGGGAAGCAAAAGAATACTGGGAAGCGAGGAAAAAGGAAGTGCGGGACTGTTGATTGGGCAGATGGTTAAGCTGAGGTTTTATGGTGGAGTTAACGAGATTGGTGGCAACAAGATTCTCCTGGAGGATAAGAAGACAAGAATTCTCTTTGATTTTGGTCAGTCTTTCACCTTTGGCGCCGACTACTTTACAAGCTGGCTTAACCCGCGTCCAATAAACGGTCTAAAGGACCATTTTGAATTCGGTTTGCTACCTAAGATTAGAGGACTCTACGCCAAGGAACAGCTGGCGTTCACCAACTTTCCGTATACGGAGCCGGAGATTGACGCGATTTTTCTGTCTCACGCTCACTTTGATCATGTGGCGCACATCTGCTTTGTTGACCCGCAGATTCCAGTGTATCTTGGTGCTGGCACTAAGCTGTTTTTGGAGTCGATGGAAGAGACCAGCGGTTACTGCGATTATAAGAAGCATGAGTATCGGACTTTTCGCACAGGAAAGAAGATCAAGATAGACGATGTTGTCGTGGAGCCCGTGCATGTGGATCATTCCATTCCTGCTGCTTACGGCTTCGTCATACACACCTCTGAGGGCACGGTCGTCTACACTGGGGACTTGAGGATGCATGGTCCAAGGAAGGATTTGACTGAAGAATTCGTGGAGACAGCGAAGGAATGCGAGCCCGATGCTCTGATCTGCGAGGGTACGAGGATGGCGCTGAAAGAAAAACGCAAGAACTATTCCGAGTCGCAAGTGGAGCGGCTGAGCAACGAAATCGTTTCTTCGACTGACAAGATCGTTTTCATTACGCATTACAGCCGGGACATGGACCGGCTCAGAACCTTCCACACTGTGGCAATCAAAAACGGAAGAAAGATGGTGATCTCGCCGAAAACTGCTTACCTGTTGGGCAAGCTCATTCAGGATGAGCATTTGGATCTGCCTGATCCTTTGGAGGACGAGCATGTTCTCGTGTATTACAAGCGCAAGAAGTCTGGAACCTATGATGATACTGATTACTATGTTTGGGAGAGGCAGTTTATGGATAAGATGGTGACGTACGAGTTTGTGCACAAGAACCAAGGCAAGCTTATCATGGACTTGGACT
The DNA here is from genome assembly GCA_049516875.1 of Bathyarchaeia archaeon. Classification (GTDB taxonomy): domain Archaea; phylum Thermoproteota; class Bathyarchaeia; order Bathyarchaeales; family Bathycorpusculaceae; genus JBEKCD01. Next base: position 3,057 of record JBEKSS010000004.1, read on the forward strand.
TCTACCAGTTTGCAGAGTTGATAGACATAAGGCCAAGTCGGGGCAGTCACTTCATTCACAGCATGAGCGAACCGTTCAGCGAAGAAGATATCCAAGACGCGGTTCTTCACAACTGGCTTGACCATTTTGGAATGCAGTTTCACCAGCTACACGCCTCTGGTCATCTGAATAGAGAACAGATAGGAAGCCTGGTCAGGGAGATAGACGCAAAGAAGGTTTTTCCTGTGCACACAGAGAACGCGCAGTTGTTCAAGCAGATAAGCAAGAATGCTCAGATGACAAAACGAGAAAAGGAATATAGAATTTAGCGCGCGAGAGACTCCAGCCCGAAATGTGGGTGTGAAACAGATAGATGGAAAGAAGCTTGAGAGCTGAAGTTAGCCGGTACATGAGTTATGTTCTCAGACATAATTCTGAAAACATCAATATGGACGAGTATGGTTTTGTTGATGTGAATGAGTTGCTGGAGAAGCTTCACGACCGCTTTCATATCGACCGGAGATTCATGGTGGAAATAGTAGAGAAAAGCCAGAGTAAGCGATTCGAGATCATAGACAATAAGATCAGAGCCTTGTATGGTCACACAATATCTGTGAAGTCTCAACTTGAGGAAGACACAGTCGTCGAATTGCTTTATCACGGAACGACGCCTGATGCTGCCTTTAAGATTCTGAAAGAAGGATTGAAGCCGATGAAAAGAAGGTGGGTGCACTTGTCTCCAACAATGGAAACTGCAATAGAAGTCGGACTGAGAAGAACCAAGCGTCCTATCGTGCTGGAAATAGATGCGAAATCAGCTAGAGAGAATAGTTTGAGGTTCTACAAGGCGACTGACAAAGTCTGCGTAAGTGGCTCTATTTCGGCAAGATACATTAGAATCGTCTCCTAGCGCGCGTGCGCTGACCCTGAATGAAACGTTTGTCCAGACTGTTTGGGTATGGTATGACTCAATCTTCCATTTCGATAGTATGCTTTGAATGTCTTCTTGCATTTGGAGCAAACAAAAAGCTTAACGTGGAAAGCAGCAAATTCCCATTCCGTTGAGGAATCTGATGTTTTCTTTTCACATCTGGGGCACTTGACCATTGTCAGACCTTATCTCATTGTCAGCAAACCTAAAGATAAAATTTTCGAAGAAGAGCTCAAGCCCATTGCTCTTTGTTAGCGGCGAACGTGAGAGGTCCTAGCGACTGTTCTTTGACTGGCTTGCTAACAAAAAGGCTGCAGAAGACATGGTCTCGGAACTTGAAACTCAAGACGAGTAAGTGTGTGCGGGTAAAGTCTTGTTCCAAAACCCAAAACGCGCGCATGCGTATAACCTGTGCTTGAAGCGAAAGAAAGCCGAAAAAGAGTCTTTCGCCGAAGCAGTTCTTCTCCCTTGGAAAGTTACTTGTTGGTGAGTTGAAGACAAACGCGAAGCATGGAGCTTCTGTTGAGGGGCTAGTCATGATGTACGACTTGTTCGCGCGTCTATTTGTCTAAGGCAACCCATGTTCTTACAGATTCTTCGACAGCCTTTGAGAGGTCGCCTTTCTTGCCGCCAAATTTCTCAACGGTCTTAAACCTGAGCTTCTTCTCCAGTTCATCTGGGAGCTCCACGCTGATTCGCCCCATTTCAATTACCTACTTTTTTAGTCCATATTTTTGTGCACGATTCGCACGTGTTAGATCTTTTTCCAATAAGCAAATTGCCAGATTCCAAGCGCTACTTTTATTCTTGTTACCATTTTCCATCATTCCAAATCTGCTTATTCACATAGCATAGTATGCGCTTACCAGCTTATAAAGGTATTGGTTTAAGCGTTTAAGCGCTAAAGATATGGCCTGACGCATAATACGATAACTCCTTTTTTTCTCTGATTTTGCGCCATTCATTTGGCTAACGCGCGGTGAACCTATATTGCATGTCGCTTTGGCTATGTAGAAGGCAGAAAATAGCTTATGCGGGAAAATGAAATAGTAAATAATAGAATCTGAATGGGGGTGAAACAATGGAAAAGAGGAAGTTGGAACTTGCATTCATCGATAAGAGTGGGAAAGTGTATCAATTAGATGAGGTTACTCGTGCAGAATTAGCTGAGGGTCTTGAAAAGATCTCTAAAGAGATCGCAAAGAGACTGTTATTGTTGAAAGAACAAAGATAGAACCTAGTCTATCCCTTTTTTCAGGAGGACGCGTCCAAGAGCACGCGTCTAGTATAAACTCCAAAAGAATCTTTGGAATAAAGAAAGAAGTAGTGATTTCATTTGGCTTGTTTTAGTAGTTTCATGCTTTCTTCGAGACTCATTGCTAATTTGATTTCGCTTGTGTTCCAAGCCATCCATTTTACCATTTCTGGTTCCATTGAGAATTTTTGCAGAGCGTCTGAACTTGGGGCTTCATACACCCAAATCAATAGGTGTTCCGGAACTACGGTCCATGCTCCAACCCTCTTGACTCCATGTTTCTTCTCTAGTCCGCTCAATTTGGCTGGTAATGCTAACGTCATAGCCTTCATTTTCTCATTGTTCAGCGGACAGTTCTCAGCGGAATGCCTAGAAATTATCAAAAATACGGGCATAATAGCACTCTCGAAAAAAAGAGTCTAGGAAAGTAGGATATAAATCATTTGCATGCGTGAACTCTAGTGCAAGCCTTTAAGGCATAGCCTAAAACCTGTGTGACTCTACATTCACCCGCCCGTTACTGCTGGTGCTATTCAGAAAGAAGTGACAGATTTTCTAGAAGCGCGTAACAATACTATTAAGAGGATGGAAGAGAAAGAGAAACGATTCCGAAAAGAATGAAGATAAACAGTAAGAACTGGAGCCGCGCACGCTGAAGCTTAAATACGACTTGAATGATACGAGACGATGGTGAAAATGCAAGATGGTTGGGATTACGGCGTCTCTGCCTGTAAAGTGGGAACAGTTTCTGAAACGTTTGGCCGACGATCATGACATCGATCTCAACGCCGTCGTCAGTCAACTGTGTGAGTGGGCCTTTTCCGACCCTGAAAGCAAAGAACAATTTAAAGTCTGGTTAGATGGGACTTATGCTGCAGAAGGAGAAGCTGAAGAAGAAGCAAGAGCTGTAGGAGAAGAAGCTGCAGAGGAAGAAGAAGAGATCGAAGAAGAGTCTGAAGAGGAATCCCACGAACACAGAGATTGAAATCACAGCGCGCGCTATTTCATCATATCGAGCCAAAGTAGTCATGATTTAGGAAACTGTTCTTTCAGATATGGACAGTTCTTGTCTTCTATACGATCATAATATCCTATTTCCCAACCTTTTGGACTCAATAGGCCGTATTCTGTGCAACCAAGCATCCAAGACATAACGTGCGCTATTTCGACTCTTTCATTTGAATTGAAGTAGCGCTTCTTGACCATTTGCAAGACTAGTTTGCTCATTTTGGCTAGGAAGTCACAGAATTCGGCGAACTTTTTTGGTCCAAACTCATCAATTCTTTTCTTAGGAGACCAGGCAATATATTTTTCAAAGGGATGGTTAACGCTTGGATCGACAACAAACTTGTCTTCAGATAGCAAACTTCCGAGCTTGTAAGCCATCTTACTCCTAATCACTTCTTTGACTCTGGGCTCTACTGAAACACGGTAACTGAAGACAGCTTCATCATCCACGCGGTCTCTAATCAAGAAGTGCTGATTCTTTACACCTTCAACATCCTTCATGTAAGCATAGAAATCGACGAGAACGCTCCTGATGTTGTCTTGCTTACATTTGAAAACAGCTACACACCAATCATCACTTTCCATAGCAGACATCACTCTATCTTCGAATTTCCTACTATAAAACTAGCACGCGCGCTTGAACCTAAGAAGACCAAGGGGGTCTTTGCAAAAATCTGGCATAGAACGCGCGCGCTTTTCAATTTGTCACATTTGATGGGCTTCTCAACATCTTCGAAAATTGCCTTTCTATCAAAAGGCTGCACATCTGGGTTTGGAAAGAAATCTATTGGGCGCTTTTCGAATCTTGTAAAGCCAGTTTGCCAACTATGTTTTTCCTTTGATCCAGCCCTTGATCCCAAGTTCAGTTTTCTTTTCTTTCGATTCGGTTTTTGCAGGTTGGGAATGAAGGGTGATTCCCCAGCAGCTAAAGGCGTGAAAGTATGGCTCTTGGATGAGATGAGTGAATGATAGTTCGCCGTATGCCAAGAATCCTATTACCTGAGTTGACAGAAGTCCTTCTTTCAATACCTCAGCTTCAGTCCCAGACCTACATCCAGCCATCAGCTCAACTAGTCTTCTGTTGATGCAAGAAACGATGATAGTGGCATCGTTTGTGTTGAAGCCCTGATCTGCTCTGAGCATGTCATACACGCGGCGAGCGCCTTTCTGTACCTTCTCATGGTCACCCATCATGAAGTAGCCAGGCATCTCGGGAGTGTAACTTCTGACTGGAAGAATAAGCTCAATGTCTTCTCCCGCTACTCGAAAAGGAGCAACACAAGCATAGTTGCCAAAAGGGAAAGCAAAGGCGTATCTGGCCACAACCGGATTGAATATCAGTAACCTTTTTTGTGCTCGAGAAAGTCGCATTGCTTCCAGAATTACTTCCTTATCGACTAGTGGAAGGTTCTTTTCTTTGGATAGTTGAACTTCGTTTTCATAAATGGCTTCAGCATACTTGGTGCAGGGATCTTCGTTGCCGATGCGTTTGACGTATTTATAGTGAGGTTCCTTGTCGCTGTTGAAATGAAATGTGTGTTGTCTTCCAATTTTAGTTATGGCATTTACGTCTAGACCTATGGAGGTTTCGCACAGGTTGGGAATTAGAGCGCATACGGCTTCTCCATCAAGAGCTTTAAACTGTGGGTGCTCTTTGAGCCTTCCATAGAATTGATGAAAAAGCTGGGCATTCGCTCCATCACCGCTGCTTCCGCCTATGACGTTCATTATTCTTGCCTCTCGGGTGCTGCCCATGAAATTGGCGATTCCTTCTGCCAAGAAATGCTCGTAGCCTGGGGTGTCAACCTTCGACCCCTGAGTCAGCACAAGCAGACTTTTTCCCATGTGAAGATGCGTTTTGCTTGTGGTTTGTTGGCTAAAGTCGACCCATGCGTCGCGGGTCATCTCCCTTCCTTGCTCTCCCGCTTCCTGTGGCGAGCGAAGACCCCAAGTTCGCCCCACGCCTATTGGAAGGTTTGTAACCAGAGCCAAAAGAGACAAGCCATTGTAACCAATGCCTGAAATCTCCTTTAACGCAAGGTCTTCGTTTTCCAATTCGCCACCGGTTGTATGTCCGATTAGTCGGAGTTGGTTTGCAGCAGAACCTTTTTCAAATCTCTCTTTTATGCAGCGCAGAATCGATTCGCATATTACAGCATCCTTCTCTTTGGGTTCTCCTCTGTAACTCAGATACAGGACCAATAGTTTTACATCATCAAGTCTATAGCCCCTTTTTGAGATGTCTTTTTCGAGCTTGTCTAGAACCATTTCTGCCATTTGCTGAGCTCCCTCTGGGCTATTCGCTCTCCTCAGCTCCCCCTCTTTCACTTGATCGATTTCGAGTTCATCCTTGGTATGCGCATGAGCAGCAAAACCCAAAAAGAAATCGTTGTTGTCCATACTGTGCTTCCAACCGACGTTTCAATCTGTATAAGAACTAGTTACAAATTCAACATTTAAGTCTTTTAGCGCGCGCTAGGGATGTTAAATCCACCTCGCCATTGTGCTCAAGATGACTTCTAAAAAGCACAGAAAGTTATCATCTAGAAGGCGACACCAAGACAAGGCATTAGAACAAAGAGCTGCGCGCTAGTTCATATTTCTGCTTCATAAAAGACTTATGCCGTCCATGGCAAAAATGTAAGGTTGTCCCAGATGAGAAAGCGGAGATGTAGTGATTGAATGAAAACATCCTGGTTGTTGACGACGACGCAGAGGTGAGAAAGACCCTTTCTTCAATCCTATCCAAGGAGGGATACTCAGTTGAAACTGTGGAGAATGGCAAAGAGGCGACCAGGATCTCCGAAAAATCGCGTTTTGACATAGCCCTGATTGACATTAAGCTATCTGACATGGAGGGAACTGAGCTCCTCCACAGGCTGAAGGAAAACCAGCCCCACATGGTCAAGATAATCATCACGGGTTTTCCGACCTTGGAGAATGCTATGGAGACAGTTAACGAGGGTGCCGATGGATATATTTTGAAACCTTTCGACGTAGAGAAATTGTTGGAGATGATCAGAAAGCATCTGAAAAGGGAGACTGCTGAACATATCAGCAATTGGATGGAATTTGATCAAGATAGCGCACGGAAATCTGGGTCTGATCGAAACAATGATGTTAAGCGAAAATCCCTTTTTGAACCACACTAGATCGAAAAAACCAAACAACCATCTGTCTATTGGCGAAAGAATCCCCGATTGAGAAAGAAGCGCTAAACTCTCCGAACAGCAAGTGCAAAAGATTAAAGGTGGCCTTTCCACGTGTCACACGGAGTGATGGATTCAAGGGAATTTTCGGTCCCAACTTGCACAACCAGGCTCTTCTTTTCTAAGCGCGCGAGGAAGTCTTGGAACTGGTTATGCTGTTCGTTCTTGAGCCATATGGCGAGAAGTCTGTTTCCATTGTGTCGTTTGCTCAGTCTTGTTCCTCCAGCAAACCGTTCTTTAGCGGTAAACTTGTATAGAGCCTTTTCGCAATATTTGCGTTAACGCGCGTTAACGCAGTTCAGGGAATAGTTCATGTTTTGTCCTTGAAAAGAAGCTCATTCCTTCGAGAACTGGTCACAGTTTCAAAAAGTCAAAAAGTTCCTCAAAAATGGTGTTGCGTTAATTGGAAATTCGCGAACAGGGAGAAAAACCGATTTGTAACAGGTTTGTAACAGGTTTGTAACAGTATTTTGTGACAAAAGCATGGTAAAAGCCGCTCTTTCTCACTTAGCGCGCGCCATGGTTAATATGTTCATCATGCCTGGTGCCAAGTCTGAAGCGTTTAGCATGCGCCTTTTTTTCAGTCATGCGCCCGCGCGCGCGGATAAGCAAGAACGTTCAGATGATAAAACGAGAAAAAGAATACGGGCTTTAGCGCGCGTGTCGACCAGATACACGAGAACTGTTCACGCTCCTGTCACGTTTGTTTGAAGAAAGGCTGGAATCTGATTCATGTTTTGGGGCCCCCAGCGCAGAACGAGTTTTCATGATTTTTCGATTGGACGCGGTCCTGGCTCCTTTATTCGAATGAGTATCAACGTCGCCAACACAAAGATCGGTGTCGAGGCGATAAAGGGAGACAGTGGACCCAGAGTTTGGAATAGGTAACCTCCTACTATTTGCGCTGGAACGGCTGTGATTAGCGAGAACACACTGAACATAGCCATTATTCTTCCACGCATCTCTTGCGGCGAAAGATTTGCCTGAAGCGCCGTCAGCGATGGGCCTAGTAAAGCACCGCTCGCGCCGCCTATTGCAGTCCATGTTACAAAGTCGTCTGTTCCTTTGGCCCTCACGAATATGAGCTGGTTCACAGGAATTGAGAGTGAAGCGTAAACCGCACTTTTCGTTAGACCCACTCTTTCGATTATTCTGGCGGCAGGCAGCAAGAGCAAGACGCTGATGAGTCCGGCAACATTTGTCAGGAGACCATAGAATTGTGGGGGCAGATTTGCGATGTTGACCAAATAGATCGATGTGTAGGGCACGGTCATGGCCGTTCCGACACTTGCCAAAACGGCGTAGAAAAGAAGCTTCTTTGCTCCGTCCGTGGCGTTCCGCAGAACAAACAAATTGTCCGTGAAAAAGTCTGAAACAAGACGCCGAATTCGCTTTTTCTCCTTCCCTCTAAGCCCCACGTAGGTCTCTTTGAGCGTGAGAGCCCTGTATGATACTCCGATGACGCCTAAGAGTCCACTGAAGAAAAATGCTATGCGCAGCCCTTCGAGCGTTCCAAGCGTTTGCATCAGTGTTCCTCCAACGTACGGAAAGAAAATCGAGGGCAGCGAAGTAACAAGTGTGAAGGAAACCAAGCCCCGTGCCCTGAGCCCCGGCTCCATCGAATCAGTCAAAGTCGCATTGAACGCAGGACCATAAATGCCTGAAATCGCCCCAATCACTATGGGAATCATCAAAAGGGCTGGCTCCGATATAAAAATGAAGACAAAGGCGGAGCCAGCGCTCAGAAAACTGAAGATGACGATGACTTTTCTTCTGCCCCAAGCATCTGCAACATATCCGCCTACCAACTGCATCAAAGCTGTGACAGCCGAGTTGACACCTAAGAGAAAGCCGATGAACACCGAATTTGCTCCTAAACCTGAGAAATAAATAGACTGGTACGGGTTGATCATCGCGCCTCCGATATTCCAGACAGTGGCGCTTAGAGCAAGTGGCCACGTGTTGCCTGGAAGATAGAGTCTTCCTCGCCAATTCTTCAGAATCTTTCTTGACCCGCTGGAACCAGCCAATGAAATGGACCTCTTAGCCTACGGTGCAAGAAAGCATATAAAAACTTGATGAACAGTCCACCTGCAAGAAAATAGGAGACTTCTGAATTGCTGCTCACCATAATGTAAAAGAAGCCCAAAGTTTGCGTGCGATGCAAGATCGCGGTTGCGAAAGAGATTTTTAGCGCGTACATTTGGAAAATGCTTTTTCATGACCTCAAGATTATCGCCGTAATACAGAATGTTAGAGTCGAATGGACCCTTAGGCATGCTTGAATAAGAGCGCTTAACGCGCGCTTCTACTCCTCCTGCTCAAAGATCCAGGCGGCTCTGCTCATAACATCGCTGATCGTCAACTTTTGTGGGCAAAGTTCCTCGCACGTTCTACATCTTTCGCATCTTTTTGCTTGGCTTTCCTTCGTGATGTGTTCCCAGTACTTTTTCTTTATCTCATCATCCATGTCCTTCATGTAATATTCATTGTAGAGTGAGATTATTTCTGTTATGTTTACTCCATGAGGGCAGGGTAAGCAGTACCTGCAGCCTGTGCATCCCACGAAACCGAATTGTTTGTACTTCGCTGCGATCTGGCTGATAAGTTGAAGTTCCTTTTTCTTGAGAGTCCCAGGGCCCGAACGGTCTGCGCTGCGAAGGTTTTCCTCTACTTGGTCCATCGTGCTCATTCCGCTCAGCGCGACTGAAACTTCCGGGTGGTTCCATACCCACTGAAGAGCCCATTCCGCTGGTTTTCTCTTGAAGTCGGCATTGTCCCAAGTGGCTTCGATTTCGGCAGGCGGCTTGACGCTCAGTCTTCCACCAGCGATCGGCTCCATAACCACAACGGCGAGGTCTTTTGATGCAGCATACTTCAGCCCTCTTGTTCCGGCCTGGTAATCCGAGTCCATGTAGTTGTACTGGATCTGACAAAGGGTCCACCCTTCATAGGTGTCTATGATCTTCTTGAACACGTCGTACTCGTCGTGGAAACTGAAGCCAAAATAGCTGATCTTTCCCTCGTCTCTCTTCTTCTCAAGCCATTTCAACACGTTAAGTTCAGTAAGCTTCTGCCAACGCTCGCCTGTCAGTCCGTGGAGAAGGTAGAAGTCGACTTGCTTCAAGCAGAGCCTGCACAGTTGTTCTTCTAGGTACTTGTCCATGTCCTTTTCAGACTTGACGAGCCATGTTGGCATTTTGGTGGCCAGCTTGATCTTCTCCCTGTACCCGTCCTGCAACGCTTTTCCAACCAAGGTCTCCGCATTTCCTCGGTGGTAAGGATAGGCTGTGTCCAGGTAATTCACGCCGTTATCGATGGCGAACCTTATCATGCGTATCGCTTCGGGCTCGTCGATTTTTGCAGCGTCATTGCCGACGATGGGCAATCTCATCGCTCCGAACCCGAGGGCTGAAACCTTCCAGTCTAGTTTTCCAAAACTCCTATACTTCATCCAGAATCCTCAAAGCATGAGGTATTGAGATGAATTGTCTCCTAAAAGCTTAGCGCGCGTGGCAAAGTCTATTTCACAGAATTGGATGGCACGCGCGCTGTGATAATAATCCTGTTGATACTCGCTCTGTTGGGCATGTCATCCGCGCGCGTAGCCTGCATTATATTTTCGGGTCGGTAATTCGGTGTCCAGTGCGGTTGACCTCAAGCAACTTGACCATTGCGCCCTTTATTAGCAGGTAATGGTCACTTTTGTGGCTGAATCTTAGGCCTTCTTTGGGCAAGCCATTTACAATGATTGTGGTACATTTCGCGCCCCAGCTCTTGCCATCCGCTGCTTCCGCAACTTTCTCAAGATGCAGAGCAAACTCTAGGCTTTCCAATTTCACTTCAACAAGCTTCTCTGTGATTATTGGTTCCATAGTTCTCTATCGCCTCTTACTCTCTTTTATCGCTAGCGCGCGCTATTAACGAAAACTGTTAAGTAGCTAAGTCTCAGAACCTAGTGCTCATATGAACTTTGACGCAATTCTCTTGGCTGTCGTTACTTGCTTCTCAACCATGTTTGGTGGGATTTTCGCAGCAAGATACAGGAAGAACATTGGACTTCTGGGAGCTTTTGCAGCTGGTGTACTGATTACAACTTCCTTGCTTGATATACTGCCACAGACTTTCAAGCTTGCCCAATCTGCCAATGTGGATCTTGAAGAAGTGATGGCTCTCATGGTTGTTGGATTCCTTTTCCTCTACATCATTTCCAGAATGATAAGTGAGCATGTTTTCAGCAAAGATGGTGAATACGTTGAAGTTAAACATCCTCTCGGTGGAGTTTTTGCAACATCAGAACTCTCAGTTCACAGTTTCATAGATGGCTTGGCAATTGGGTTCGGTCTTCAAGCTGACATTCATGTTGGCATCATAATTGCATTTGCCGTCATATGCCACGACTTCACTGACGGACTTAGTACGGTCACTGTAATGCTGAATTCTGGTAACTCACTGCGAAATTCTTTGAGGATGCTGCTCTTGGACGCAGTTGCCCCACTTCTGGGGGCAGTTGTCACACTTTTCATTCAATTGCCACCGTATTACATAGTGCTCCTTCTGCCTTTCTTTGCGGGTGGTTTTCTGTATCTAGGGGCAAGTGACCTCCTGCCAACAGCGCATGAGGCGAATCCTCCAACACTTACAGTAATTACGTGCACAGCTGGATTCGTACTCGTATTCATCCTGACTTTCATCCTGACCAGAGTGTTGAACATGTAGCGTGCGTTATCAGCATTTGCTTTCGCGCGTGTGTACGCGCGCTTTGAGTGTATATGAGTGAGTGTAAGAGTGGTTGGTTAAGTTGGGTTTTGGGATAAAACTTTACCCTTTTTCTTCTTCTTCTCTCCTACTAACTCTCTCTTACTCTCTCACTCTCTCTAAAAAAACAAACAAATAAAAAAAACACACACGCACACACACAAAAAACACACAGTCTATGATTTTGCGGAAAAGTTATAGCTGAAACGAAAGTTACGGTATGGTTTGGTGAGTTGGGTTGCTTGAAGGTAAACTTGTGAATCTGAAGGTATTGGAAAAAGATAATTTGCCATTGTTAGCTGACTGGAGCAACAATCCAGAATTCTTTAGTGACTTTTGGTTTCCACAAATGTCTAAAACAGAGTGGGAAAAAAGGTATGACAGCCTCACCCCTGACACAAAGTGGTTCTTCATAGAGAAAAAAGACGGCATGAAAATCGGAACCGTCTTCTACTTTTTAAACGGAAACTTCATGGAAATAGGCTATATCCTCGTTCCGAACGAAAGGAAAAAAGGCTATGGGTCTGAAGCTATAAAAATCATTGTTGACTACCTGTTTCTTTCAAAGGAACTTGTGCGTGTTCAGGCTATTACTGGTGTGGATAATTTTGCTTCTCACAGGGTTCTTGAAAAGGCAGGGTTCACAAAAGAAGGGATAATTCGTAAGAGTGCTTTCATCAGAGGAGAATGGAAAGACGGTTGTCTCTACAGCATCCTCAGGGAAGAATGGAAAGAACCAAAGATACTAACAAAAACCGCCTAAGGAAAGCCAGTTTTTTGGTTTTGCGGAAAAGTTATAAACGAAACGAACGGACATCGTTCACTTAGTATTGAAAAAGGGGGTGAAAGAACGACCGTTTTCGTGGTAGAAACATACGTGGTGAAGCCAGATAAACTTGGTGAGTATGCAGAACTCGCCAAGAAGTATGTCGAATGGACAAAAAAACGTGCAGACTTGTTCAAAGAGGTAAAATCATGGAAGCTGTTCGCTCACCTGTATGGTGGCATTTCGGGCGGGTATGTAGAGATGTGGGAGTTTGAGAACCTGATGGATTATGAAAAAGCCATGAACAGACTGATGCAAGACAAAGAGTTCATGACTGAATTCTACACAAAAGTCATGGCTATGATGGTGCCTGCAACGTATTCAGTTAACGTATGGAACCCTTTTGCATGAAACCATTATGGAGTTCATCGCTCAAACCTCAACCCTTCTCCACACTACATCACCTAAGAGGTAAACAAAACCAATTTCCTTTTTTTACTCCCAAACCAAAAAGTGAAGATTCATTTCATGTTTTTCTGTTCTGCACTTTCGACATATTCTTTGTTAGTTAGCTTGTGCCTTAATATTAATGGTATATCAACGCTTATGACGGTTTGCTCCCGCAAAATCCCATTTTTTGCTTCACCGAACATGTTGACCTAGTTTCTCAGTTATCAGGTCGCAAATCTTTTTTCACTGCCTGTGTTCTTGAAGATTTTTATTGTCATCGATTATTTATGGGAAATCTAGAGGGTTTTCTTGTCTGGGTTTGAAGGATTTGTCAAGGACGTGGGTATTGACCCTCTCGTTGCAAGAAAAGCGATTCCGAAACACAAGGAAATTCTTTCTGAAGAGTTTCTGATTTCGGTTGTTCTGAATTCTACCGAGGATGAGATAACTTGGTTGGATGCTGATCATTACATTATTGAAGTCAGGAGACGCAAGGGTAATGGATATGTTGCCGTTCTTGTTTGGGTTCATGATGAAGGATGGAGGTATTACGTTTACAGGGTTCATGTTATGGCGTGTCGTGGGAGAAGCAAGCTTTAAGTGCTGGTGAGATAATATTATCTGAGTGGTGAGACGTGTGAACCTCCAAGAGACTGTCAAGGAAACGCGGAAGAAGCGGGCAGAGCACACTGATGAGGCTTTGCTAGGCTTCGTGCAGCGAAAACCTGGCGCCCTATCTTTGTATCAGATTGCTCAGGAGATGGACTGGTCTATTGGCCGTGTCCAGAAGAGCGTCGAGAGGCTGTTAAAGGATGGTTTGATTTCGTATAAACGCGCCTTCTTAGGCGGCAGGTCTTTGAAGCTTATTGTTCCGACGAAGGCTGAAGAAAAACGTGATGGGCACCCCGCTATTGTGCTTCCCAAGCCGTTTGAATGCACTATCACCATTCCTACTGATTTGGTGAGTAGTGACTGTTGGGGCCATCATGCGTTTCTCTATGCCCTAGACAGGTTGACTCTTGGCGTATCAGCTGATCGCGAGAGGAAGTGGAATGAAAGCTCTCTTGTAGAAGCTAGGGTTCAGTTGAGAAGAGTGAAGAAGACAACCATTGTGGAGTTACCTGAAAACGTCTATCATTTCTACCTACTGAACATGACCGAATATGACATCTCCACATCCCCCAAGAGGGACAAAATTCTCGTGACAGTCGGAAGGATCCAACCGACTGAGAGATCCAACCGTTAATCATAAGCTATGAGATTGTTCCCTCTTTCCAGTCATCGGGAACTTTTGCTTTGCACCGTTGAAATATGCTTTTAACAAGCTGTGGATCTATGTAGGTTTTGTGTGACACGCATATGTCTGCGGAGATTTCTAAGAGAATCGCTGAGTTTTTGGACTCGGGGATTGAGGAGGAGGATGTGGGTCAGCCGTATTTCGGCAATCCAGACTATGAGCTATTGCCATTTCCCCCGGCCAGTTTCGTTCCTATCAAGGATGTCGAACCGAACATACGAACAGCTTTCGTGGATGGCGGAAACCAGGAAATACTTGGGGCACCGAATTTCTCGGCCCAGATAAACAGGGTATACTTCAACATCTTTAAAGGGCGGGACAGAATCGTCCCAAAGTCCTTGCCAAGAAGGATAGAGTTCTATTCTGTCACAGTGTCGGATTTTAGAAATGGTGGAATATTCTATGATGCCAGAGTCTTTCCTCTGAAAGTTGAGTTCGAGGGTTTGGTACCTGATCAGCTCTTGTCGTTCAGCTCACTTGACAGAACAGTCACGCTCGGAAACCAGAGGGCAGACATAAAGCATGTTGCTTCTGTCGCGAGGAGATTCGCTGAGTGGGAGTTTGCCAAGCATGTTATTGAAAATGAATTGGAGAAGGGGGATGTGATAGTTCACGATGGCAGCTTGCAGACAAGTCTTACTAATGAACATACGTACTTGGCGCGAGCACTCGAAGCAACAATGGAGAAAGGGGTCGTTTTCGCTGGGATTTCGAAAACGAGTACGCTGTTCACGACTACTGGTCTTTCACTCCTGGGTGCTGTGCAGAAGTTGGCTGAAGACTACAAGGTGAAAGGCCCTTGGTGTCTTCCGATAGGCAGGGTCGCCAACGTGTTGCATAATGCCTTCATATACGTGGTCAAGCTGAATGAAAGTGCCAGGTATGTTTTCAGGTTTGAGATTTACGGCGAGCAGGCTAGGCGAATGAGTGAAGAAGACTTTGGCATTATTACTTCTGCTTTGGCGAGCAATTCAAAAGACATAAGCTTTCCAGGATATCCTTATGGCCTGATAGATGCAGACAGCTTTGCTCGGGTGAGCGGGGACGAGGTAGATAAGTATCAAGTACCGCTTGTGTCCGAGATATCTAAGCTTGGCAAGTGGAAGAAGGTTTCGAGGCACATTTGCTCGGGTGACGCGCACAGCGTGTTAGACGTGTTGAAGGGTTGATGGATAATGGCTTTGGAAGTTTCGGGTCAGATAATTGCGGGAAAGACCGGTCAGATTCTAGCGAGGGAGAAGGCTGGTGGAGAAATAGAGATAGGGGATTTGCTTGTGGCTGAGGAGGATGGGGGATATGTGATTCTTCAGGCGTACGAGCTTGTTTATGGGAGCCAGGTGCCGCAGCTGGTGCGAGAGCTTCTGGCTGGCATGAAGCTTGAGGGCATGGGTGCTGACTTGGATTTTCTTGAGCCGCAGCTGCGGAACTATGTTATAGCACAGATCAAGGCGCTTTTGCGAGTCGGTAAGAACAACGAGTTGAAGATACCCAAGACTCTTCCCAAGTTCTTCTCCACAATCAGGCACGTTGCTGAGAAAGACCTTCTGTTTCTCACCAAGCCGGAGAGCCCTGTGTATCTTGGAAAAGTCAGGAGCGGGTCGAAGGTGCTTGACGTGGACGTTTATGTTAATGGAAAGGACATGTTCACGCATCACGTGTTGATTCCGGCTACGACTGGAAGGGGGAAGAGCAACCTTGTCAAAATCATGTTGTGGAGCGTTCTGGCCCAAGATTGTCTGGGCATACTGGTTCTGGACCCTCATGATGAATATTACGGCAGGCATGGTAAAGGGTTGAAAGACCATCCTGCGGCAAAGCAGAGCTTGCTGTATTATTCCACGAACCCTGTTCCTGGAACAAATACTCTTGTCATTAATCTGAGGTCGATTTTGCCTCCGCATTTCCAAGGAATTGTTGATTTCACGGACGCTCAGCATGATGCCATATCCTTGTATTACAACCGGTTCAGGGACCAGTGGATTGAGAACATTGTGCGGGGAACCGACATTGGTGATGCTGTTGTTCCTAGAACGCTTGAGGTGTTGAAGAGGAAGTTCGATAATGTGCTGGGCGTGTACATAGATGACGGCGGCGATTTTCAGTGCAGAAGCGGCGTTTTCAGCGATACTGCGGGCTTGGCGACTACTAGGGAGATTACGAAGGCTCTGGAGGATGGGAAGAAGGTTGTTATCGACACGTCGAGGCTGCTTGATGAGGCTGAACTGCTTATAGGAAGTATAATCTCAGGCGGAATCTTCCATCGGTATCAATCCTACAAGGCTGAAGGAACGTTGGAAGAGAAGCCCGTGGTAAGCGTCGTGATTGAGGAAGCGCCGAGAGTTCTAGGCGCAGACGTGCTTGCTGCGCGTGGAGACAACATTTACAGCACGATTGCCAGAGAAGGCAGAAAATTCAAGGTGGGATTAATCGCGATAACGCAGCTGGTCAGCTTGATTCCTCGAACGATACTGGCTAACATGAACACTAAAATAATCCTCGGAAACGAATTGGCGGCTGAGAGACAGGCTGTTATGGAGAGCGCAGCGCAGGATTTGTCATCGGACGACAGGACCATCGCAAGCTTGGATAAGGGTGAGGCCATCGTGAGCAGCAACTTCACCAGGTTCGCTGTGCCCATTCAGATACCGTTGTTTGAAAAGTACGTTGAAGAGAACGCGCAGGCGAAGGAGAAGAACAGGACGGTTTTTGTGGGGTGAGGGCTTGTTTCGCTTTTCGGTGAAAATCATATAGGCGTTTTTCGCGTGCGGGCGTGAGCCAGATTCGGATCGGAAATGAATGTTTTCTATATGTAGTCTTCTAGGAAGATTATTTTCAGGTCGAACGGTTTCTTTTGCATCTCTGTGGTTAGTTCTTTTTCCTTTCTTGCGAAGGTTGCAGCTGAAGAGGACTTGTGGGCTAGTGCCAGAGTGAAGCAGTCGCATAAGGAAATGGCTCTTGAGCATTTGTGCATTGACGCTTCAAGCGTGAGAGGTGAAATGTCTTCGACAGTTATGTAACCGGACGCCAATAGTTTGTCTACGATGTCGTTTGCTTTTTGACTGCCTAGTTTTCGACAGAGCACGTATCTCAGTTCAGTAATATTCAGTGTCGTTGTGGATGTTTCAACTGTTTCAGCTTTTAGTGCTTCCCTGAGTTTGAGGCCTGACGTGGTTGATAGGACTAATTCAATCAGGGCGCTTGTGTCGAGGGCTAGTCTTCCGCTCAAGTCTTTCTTCATCGAGTTTTCTCTCCGTGTATAACTCCTTTAGAGTCTCTTCAGCGTCAGTCAGGGGTTTGCAAGCCTCGTCGAGCAAGTGGGGTTTTCTTTCTTTTTCATTTATTATGAAACGAAGCGCCTCGTTAAGATCGACACGGCGTCCAAGTTTTATCTGAAGCTTAGAAGCTATTCTGAGCAGTTTCTGCTTTACATCGTCTGTAACGGATATAGTCGTCATAACAACCATGTACGCTATTGTCATCAATGAATATATGCATTTCGCTGACATGCATGGGTGATGGTAAAAAGAAGTCTTCTCATACCAGCAATGGAGGACTCTCATAATGCGCTGAATATGCAAACATAGGAGGAAACGAAACAGGAGGATACGGAGTAACAAGACTTATCCAATCGTTTCACAAAGATAACGCAAAGATCAATTCTTATTATGGGGTAAAATCATGTTCAAGTTTGCTCACTTTGCCGACTGTCATATAGGTGCGAACAGGGGACCTGTTCTGGAGAGGCTGGAGTTGGCAGCGTTCAGCAAAGGCATGGACGTTTGCATGCAGGAGAAAGTTGATTTTGTTTTGATTGCTGGAGACCTTTTTCACGCTAACCTTCCTGACATGCACGTTGTTAATGAAGCTGTAAAAAAGATGAAGGAAGTCAGGGACGCGGGCGTTCCAATCTATGTGATTTACGGAAGCCATGATTATAGCCCGAATGGCACGTCGATTATTGACATTCTTGACAGTTCTGGGCTGATTAAGAAGATTGTGAGGGGAGAGGATGTTGATGGCAAGCTTAGGCTGGGAGTGTTCACGGATCCGAAGACAGGGGCGAAGCTTGTTGGAATATCGGGTAGAAAGGCGGGGTTGGAACGGAACTATTTTGAAATGCTTGACAGGGAGTGTTTGGAGAAGGAGGAAGGGTTCAAGGTTTTCGCGTTTCACAGTGCAATTTCGGAGCTTAAGCCGGAGTTTCTGGCGCAGATGGAGTCGATTCCAGTGTCTCTGCTTCCGAAAGGCTTTGACTATTACGCGAGCGGGCACGTGCACCGGAGGGCTGAGTCAGGGTTTGCGGGGTATGAGAGAGTGGTTTTTCCAGGGGCGCTGTTCGGCGGGTATTCAAGAGACTTGGAAGACAGTGCCAAAGGGGAGAAGAGGGGTTTCTATCTGGTGAGTTTTGACGAAAAGGTGGAAGAAGTCAAGTTCATGGAAGTTTCGGTTTGCGATTTTGAATACTTTGAGTATGATGTTTCCGACAAGAATTCAATACAGGCCAAAAAGGATCTGTTGGACAAGCTGAGCAAGATTAAGGCTGAGAACAAGGTTGCCGTTGTCAAGATAAAAGGAGCGCTCTCTGGAGGCAAGACTTCGGATATTAGCTCAAGCGAAATCAGGGATCTGCTGAAAGAGAATGGTGCGATGGACGTTATCATTAATCGTTATGGACTCACATCAAAAGATTACGTGTCCGTCAGAGCCATGGGTGAGGATGTTCCTGCTATTGAAAACAGGCTCCTGAGAGAAAACATCGGAGCAGTCAAGGTTTCAATAGAGGAGTTGAAAGCGGACAAGGGTGCCAAGCTCGCGCAAGACCTGCTGAAGGTTCTGAGGCAGGAGCAGAAGCTGAACGAGACCAAGAAGGACTACGTGGAACGCATCCAAAAACATGCGTTGAACACGTTGGGCTTGGGAGATGAGGGCTGATGATTCTGAGGTCGTTGAAGCTTGAGAACATCAGAAGCTACACTGAGCAGACGGTCTCGTTTCCCTTGGGAACGACTCTTTTTGAGGGTGACATAGGTTCAGGAAAGTCAACTATTCTTATGGCGATAGAATTTGCGCTTTTTGGTCTGGGCTCGGAGAAGGGAGGAGCCTTGCTCAAGGCAGGGAAAAAGAAAGGCCTGGTAAGCCTGTGTTTCGAGGTTGAAGGGAAGGAGTATGAGGTGTGCCGAAGCTTGGAGAGGAAGGCCAAAGGCGTCCAACAGGCTGATTGCAGCCTCAAAACTGAGGGCGCAGTACTTCAGCTTTCGGCCTCGGAAATGAAAGAAAAAATCCTTGATATACTGGCTTTCAACGAGCCAGCAGACCCCAAAGCGCAGAGCGTAATCTACAGGTACGCTATTTTCACGCCGCAAGAAGAGATGAAAGCAATCATCTGGATGAAAGCAGACTCTAGACTTCAGACGCTTCGAAAAGCATTCAGAATCGAGGACTATCGAATCGCGCTTGACAATTCCTCAACTCTGGCGAAGACGATTAGAGAAAAATCGATTAAACTAGCTGCACATGCTTCTGACCTTGAAAGCCGAAAAGAAAAATGCGACGGAACGAAGGCGGAGATCGAAAAATGCGAGGAAGAATTGGCAGGCCTCAGCGAGAACAAGGCGGGTCTTGACGAAAAAGCAGCCAAGCTGCGAGAGAAGTTGGATTCGTTGCGGAGAAGCAAGGACGCGCTCGGAAAAGCAGCAGGTGAAGTTCCCCTCTTGGAGAAGCAGATGAAAGAGAAGAATGGTGAGGTTGTCAAGCTTGAAGTTGAGATGGAAGAGTTTTCTGCGGATATGGGGAAGCTGCAGCCTGAAGCGGAGAAGCTGAGCAAGGTTCAGCAGCCTACGGCGAAAACTGAAGCTGAACTGAAAGAGGAATTGAAGAATGCTAGAGGGAAAGAGCGAGAACTTAGATTAGCGGAGAATGTTATAGGCGCGAAGATAAGTGACTATGAATCTGTGGAACAAAATCAAGTCTGTCCAACTTGCGACCGGCCTGCAGACCCGATGGAGTTTGAAGAGAAAATCAGGCTGAAAAGGGAGGAAAAGCGCAAAGCTTCAGAGGAGGTTACTGTTTGCGAAACCACAATCAAGGAAATAGAAGCACTACAAGAATCACAACGCCAATACGAAGCTGCCCAGGTGAGGCTGCAGAATCTGAATGAGCGGATAGGGAGAAATAACGAGGGAATAGAGAAGGATCATAAAAAGGTTCAGGAACTGAAAGGACAGGTTGAAGAGGCCAACGAAAAGCTTGAGAAGGCGCAGCAACAGGCTGGGGAATTCAACAGGATCTCAGGCGAGACTGAGGGCGTCTCCAATGATTTGAACGAAGTCGAGTCGCAGCTCAAGGAGGTCGAGAGAAGGATTTCAAGAACTCAGACGACTCGTGAAATACTCACCAATCAAGTAGAGGATTTGGAAGAAGAAATTCGGAACAAGGAGAAGGAAAGGAAGGCTGCTGAGAGGCTGAAGGAATACCAGATGTGGCTTGAAGAGTTTTTGGCGCCTACCTTGGAAGCGATTGAAAAGTATGTTATGATGAACATAAACCAGGAGTTTAATCAGCATTTTCAAAAATGGTGGGGAATGCTCGTAGAGGATCCCAGCAAAGAATCCCGGATTGACGAGGATTTCACGCCATTAGTTGAGCAGGACGGCTATGAGCAGGACTACAACTATCTCAGCGGCGGAGAGAAAACTAGTCTGGCCCTTGCCTACAGACTCTCGCTCAACACCATCGTACAGAAAGTCTCGGCAGGAATAAAGTCTAACCTTTTGATCCTTGATGAACCCACGGATGGGTTTAGCAAAGAACAACTGTTCAAGATCAGGGAGATACTTGACGAACTCAAATGCCCACAAGTAGTCATGGTTTCGCATGAGAGAGAGCTGGAAAGCTTCGCAGACCAAGTCATGAGAGTCGAAAAGAAAGACGGCATCTCACAAATAAAACCAATCTAAAGAACACGCTGGTTTATTCCATTTTTCATCTGTTCTTTCGTTATTATGGTGTAGCCGTATTCTTCGTATCCCTGTCTTGTTCATTTTTAATGCATTACTGCCTTTATCTCATCTACGACTTTTTGAATTTCGGTACTATCAATCGCTCCCTTGTGTTCTCTTGTGATCAAGACACATTTGTGACCTTTGGCATTTTTCATCTGTTCTTTCGTTATTATGGTGTAGCCGTATTTTTCGTATCCCTGTCTCTTCCTTTCCCATTTTTCATCATAAGCCTTGTCCCCCCACATACCTAGATGCTCCCAGAACAAGACTGATTTGCCTTCATCACCGAGGAAGGTGAAGTCAGGTTTTACTGGAAATTCGGGGCAATCCAATATTTTTTCATATTCGTATGGGATTTTTGCTGCCAAGAGTAAGTTGGCAATTATGGCTTCGGATTTAGAAGTGACTAGTTCGATCTTGTCAAGACGGTTCGTTCGATGGATGTGGTTATCGATTAGTTGTTTGCAGATAGCTTCCGAGGAGGTTCTTACATCATAATGGAAGAAGATTGAGGAATTTCTGTTCAGGATGGACGAGTTTGTTTTTGCGTGAAGAAGGTTGTATTTTGCGGAATTCTGGATTAAGAGTACCAGTTTGTCAGTTTGACGGGTCAATGCGGTGTAGATAAGCTCTTTGCTAATCAGAGCGATTTTTTCAGGAATGATCAAGATTACGACGTTAAATTGGCTGCCTTGAACCTTATGAACAGTAAGCACATATGCAAGTTCTAAATTGCTCTTGGCAAAATTTGCATCTGCCTTTAGCAGCTTGTCTTCTTCGCCCTTGAACTCTAGTTGCAGGTATCGTTTACCATCCAAACCTGATTTGTACACTCTCGTTGTTCCGAGCTGTCCATTAGCAAGAAAGTCAAGAATGATTCCTCTTTGGTTATTTTTGAAGTCCCATTCAAACCATTGTCTATAGCGATTCTTAGTCTGAATTATCTTGTCAAATTGGGTGAAGTCGTCGACTCTTCCAAACGGCGCCGCTTTCACTCTGGGAATAAAACTCCAAAGTGCTGAATGATACTTGTGTTGAAGGCGGTAGTTAAGACCTGTTGTACCAAAAAAGTCCTGTTTGTAGGGGGTTATTATTTGAAAGAAATCTACTGAGTATCTATTCTCTGAGCCTTTGCCATATTTCTTGACTAGTTCAGCGCCGAACTTCTTCCTTAACTCTTCTCTTTGTGCTCCGACCAAGCGATTAAAGCAATCATAATTCCTCAGCGTTGGGTAGTCTTTGAATTCCTGTTGGGCGATGTGATCTATTTTTTCACATATGAGTTCTGGCAATGCCAGTTCGTCTTCCCAGTACGCGACTTCAAGATCGCCACTGTTGTAGCCGTTGAGAATTTCGAGAATCATCTCTTCCCAGAATGGGTCCTCCTCTTCAGTTGACCTAAATATATTTGCCAATTTGGCTGCTTGGCTGTCCGTCAGGATTTGTCTGCAGTTTATGTTGAGGTAACTTACAAAGCCTCTATCCTTGTATTGTGAGTCGTTTTTCAGATATTGGATGATGTCAAAGAAGGGTTTTCCCAGACCTATAGGCGGTAGTTGGTTTACGTCTCCAGCAAGGATTAGCCGTTCGATCTTTTCCCAATTGATTGCCTTGAAAAGTACCGATAGTTTTTCAAGATCAATCATCGAACTTTCGTCGATGATGATGTTCTTGAAGTTCAGCGGTTTCCCGTTCTCAAGATAGCTGCCTTCCAAGTGTGGGTTAACCCACTCATTCTTGTTTAGTATGTAATCGATTGTGAAGGCTCTTTTTCCAGCTTCTGATAGGCGTATCGCGGCTTTTCCAGTTGGGGCCAAGAAGAGGAAATCTTTCTCCATATCAGCTTTTTCAGTTTGACAGATTAGCTGGGTCAATTTTTCGAGTAAGGTCGTTTTGCCGGATCCAGCGATGCCCGTGATTACAGAAAATTTGTTTTGATAAGCGTTCTTCAGAGCCGCGATTTTCTCTTTTCTTACTCGTGTTAGTACCTCTTGTGGGAATTTTGAGTCGCTGGGTTTTTTCAGGAGCTTAACGAGATCAACTTTCCGAAGGCGTCGCTTTTGTTCGTGGATGAGTGTTCGGATCTTTGTCTCAATCATCTCTTCCATTTCATGAGTTTCTGTGCGGTATAGGTAGATCTGGTCTTCTACAGGTTTCCAAAAGAGTTTTCGTTCGTAGAATTCTTTCTCCGCCCTGAGGTCTCTGAGAGTGATACTGATCTTTTGTGTGAGATCATTGCTATTATCAAGTATTTGGAGTATTTCCTTAACGTTTAGAAAGCAGTCGCCGTTGCTCTCTCTGCTTTTGAGTATTTGAATGATTTTAGCTCGTACTCTTTTAGGGTCATTTGGGTCCATCTTCAGGCTTGGATCTATTCTCCAGTAGTCTTCAGCGGGAAAGAAGGCAGCGTCAATTCGATCGAAAGTTATAAAGTCATCTGGGTCTTCTCCTTGGTACTCTTCGCAGATTAGGTATGGATTCTTGACAAGTTCTTCAAAGGGCGATTCAATTCCTGCTATTCGTGCTCTGTCTTCGTGTAGTATTTTCTCGACCTGATTTTTCACGATTTCCTGTGTGCCATCTTCGCTTTCGAAGGTCATTCTCGGTCTCAAGTCTATTAGCGACAGGATATTCAGCATGAGATTTTTCTCTTCTTGTGAATAGCTGTTCTTCCAGTATTTGTTCGCTTTTTCGGCTGCTTGCGAGAATTCTTTTGGAGCCCTGCCTGTTTCCAGCATTTTGCGAACGTACTCTCTTATGTCGATGCCTTCCTTTTCTTTAGGCATCAGGATCTCGTTGAAGAAAATTGATGCGTTGTCGAAATGTAAGCAATCAAGAATCGCCACTAGTCCAGGATACTTGCTTCTTTCCGTGTACGTAGAGGCAAGAAGTGAACCCAACCACTTTTCCTTGTAGGCCCAATCAATTTCTGGGCATATTCCATATTTCTTCTGGTAGGTTCTTAGCGCTCGTGTGATAGGTATCAGCTGTTGTATTATTGAAGCTGCTTCGATATCTGTGAGGTCTCTTGAAACGTATTTGAATTTTCTGACTATTTCTTTGCTGTTGTCGATTTCAAAGAGAACTGGGGCAAGAAGGTCCCCTACTTTTGGGTGGTTCTTTTGGTATTCAATTATTTCTTGGTAAGGTATTCTCAGCCCCTCGCCTTTAGGCGAATAGCTTTGTGTGATTCTTCTGCTCCAGACAAGGTCCCCCCAAGATTGGTGGCTTTCTTTTTTCTGGAAAGCCCATCTTTGAGGATGGCCTATCTCCTTGAGTTTGCATACTCCAACTAGAACGTAGGTCTGCCTTTCGTTGTTCAGAGGGTTGTCCGTGTTCAAGTAGGTAAATACGAGGGACTTACCATTATCGAATTGCTTGTAATATTCGCGTGATAATTCTTCTCTTTGCTTGACATAGAATGGGGTATAAATATCGACATTTTCAAATCCTCTAAAACGGGTGGGATACATATCATCAAATTTCCATGTACCCATTGAGTATGGTGGCATTTTCTCGGGAAAATCTTGGACACCCTGATCACCAGCTTTCATGAATAACTGGGCGATATGGACAAAGTCAACTTCCGTGGGTGAAAACGCGTTAATCGACCATGTGCAACGTGGAGGTGACCATGCGAGGTTTGGAGGCGTGTCCAAATCTGCGCAGCGTTCGCCTGCATTGTCGGTTTCCCACTTTATGTATTTTGGGTCTTGTTTGTTATCTTTCAGAACAGTTATTGGAACAGATTTATCTGCATAGCAGTAGGTGTTTTTTGCTGGCTTGTTGCAAATGCATCCGTTCCAACCGTTGTCATGCCATAGAAGTCTTACAGAAAGGTGTTTTGTCATAGACTACATTCTCCAGCTCTTACCTCAATGCTTCACGGAGCTTTGCGATTCCTCCGTCCACATCTGAGTGATGAATGCTGTAGACTCTGTATCCGAGTGCTCTCAGCTTCTTTCTCTTTTCTTCATCGTCTCTTTTGACGTAATCCTCGTCGTGGGTTGGGCCGTCGACGAACAGTGTGATTTTCTCTTTCTTGTAGTAGAAGTCTGGTTTTGCTATTCGCACGTCGCCATCATAGATGATCTGCTGTCCTTTATCTGGTAGCGGAAGTCCTTCGTTTGCGATCCTTCTTAGAACGGTCCGTTCCAGTTCTGAATCGCACGTTTTCAACAATTCCTCCAACTTGTCCTGTTGATTATTCGGTGTTTGACTGGTCACTTCTACCGTTTCCAGTTTCCTCAATATGGGTAGGGCAAGGTTTCTGTCTAGTCTTTCGTGTTCTCTCTGGTTGTAGTAGTTGAGCAAGCATTCGTAGCATGCTTTGCCACATCCTGCTTGCGGGTCTTTATCGTGCAGAAGTTCTGTGGCTTTGGTGACGACGGATCCGAGACCGCGTGCATCTGTCAGGGATTTGATTGCTCCTGTGCCTCCTTCAGCTGTTTCGTAGAGAACGATGTCGTATTTTGAGGGGTCCGTTTGTTCTTTGACGATGAAGCCGTCGACTTCGCTTTCCTCAAGGTTCAATGCTAGTTGTAGACCTTGCAGGATGCTTTCCTTGAGTGTAATGTAGTAATCTTCAACTTTTGAGGGGTTGATGTCTTTAGGAGGGGATATTTTGATGGTGGCGACGTCGTGTGTTCCTACTGTGAATAGGATAATCCCGCGAATTATGTCGTCCTCTTTTGCGTTTTTGGGGCAGTGGGAAATAGATTCCTCGGTTGTGTGTTGTTCTATTCTGTCTTCGCCGAATAACCATCGGCTGCAGGCTGTGCAGAGTACGAATCCAGCTTCTTGACCGTCTTCTTGGTTTTTCAAGGTTCCCTTGTTTATGTGTACAATCCGTCCATTGTGTTCATACTGAATTGTCAGCAAGAGATCGTCAGCGCCTTTGACCGTTGTTTCCTCAATTTTGTCTCCGACTTCATAGTGGGTTGACGTTTTGTAGCCAAGCCTCATCCGTTCTTCCTCATCACTTGTAATCCTAAATCTTCTTACCGCATACATGTCAGGCATTTGCATTGCGTTTGGGTTAGGGTGCTCGCTGGTGAGTGGTACTTTGCATTTTGGACATGCTGCCGTCGTTCGTGCTGCTTCTCCTCTGAGTACTGTTGAGCAGTTCGGGCAAATCAAGAGATGCTCTCTAACGGGCTTTTGCCCTTTTGTTTTTGGTCTGGCATAGGTGACCACGTACTTGTCGCCTTTGAAGTAGACAGTGTTGCCCGGCGCGAACTCTGAAAGGGCGATTACATTGTCTCTTAGTATTTCGTAGTCTGACTCGCTTAGTGAGAGAACGATGTTGCTGCTTGGAAATCCATAGTTTGGAAGGAAGCCTCTTGCAGCAAGGTATCTGTAAATGTAGAAGTCCTTCTCGCCTTTTCTCATGTTTTCGAGTTTTTGAGATATGGCAGCCATTCTGTTCTGGTCTTGTATTGAAAACGTTTCTTTTCTCTGTTTGGCGCTCAGATCCTGATGTTCCTTGTAAAGGTTCGCGTATTCTTTTCTCCAATATTCCAAGGCAATTTCAAAGTCGTCTATGAAGGAGTCAATCACACGTTCAACGAAATCTTCAGTGAACCACGCAAGACTCTTAATTTCTTGAGCAAATGAGCGCTTTATGGACTCGAGAATTTCGGGTTTTGCTTCTGTGACTTTTTTTGATAGATCATTCTTGAAGTCTGGAAGCATAGGATAACTTGGCTCGTCGAGATTGAGAAACTTGCCTACGCCGCTTTCCAGCTTCATTTTCATAGTTTCAAGGATAAGTGAGTGTAGGTGCGTTGTCATTAGCTGCTTGTTGTCAAGCATGAACCGCGGGGAAGTGATTTTTCCTGAAACTATCTTGTCCGGGAATCTGTAGAAATATTGGTCATGCGGACCTCTTGACATGCCGCTGCCGCAGAACGTTGTTATGAGTGAAGGCTGATATTTTCTGCCTGCTCGCCCAGCTCTCTGAGCATAGTGGCTTGGGCTGGGCGGAACATTTCTCATGTAGATGGCGGATAGTTCTCCTATGTCTATGCCCAGCTCCATAGTTGGGGTACATACAAGCACATTTAACGGATCGTTTGGAGTTCTGAATTTGGCTTCAATGTTTTTTCTTGTGTCGCCGTCGAGTTGTCCGCTATGTTCTTGCGCTTGTATGTTTACAGTGTCCTTGAAAGATTTCGAATATACCAGTCGGAAGTAGTTCTTTTCAAAATCTCGTTCTACAAGCGAACCACAATCTGATCCAGTACATAGGTCCAGAATACTTTGATGATGGACAATTCCACATTTCGGACAGACCTTGTGCTTTGTCTTTGCAAGACTCTGCAATTGAATGTACTGTGAATCTACCATGTAGATCTGTCCAATTACCATGCCTTTGTAGCCTTTCACTTCATGTTCCGTCAGAAGTGGGACAAGTTCTCTATCTGAAAGAATGTCGACTACACGATTAACAATTTCTTTGGCTGGGTCGTGGTCAATGCTTAAGGCTTTCTGTGTCCATACCATCAGTCTGCTTCTCGGGCTGGTTAGTCGTAGGACTCTGGCGTTTCTTCCTCCTTTCCTAGCTGTGTCTGAGTATCCGGTGACTGTTCCTGCGGCGGCAGCTCCAATGTCGAACTGGCATTCTTCGGTGAGCTTAGTTATTGCGTCTGTTTCGAATTCTCTATGTTTGATTATGTCCTTGTGATAGATTGCAAGTTGTCGTCTGAAAATGTCAAGGAACCCTACGAGATAATCATGCCGTTCATCTACAGTCAACTTGGCTAGAGGTTTTGTGGCTTTCCAGATTTTTTCATCTTTGGCTAGTTCGCCAAGGCCGTTGTATACTATCTTGACAAGTCCAACTTCCTCGAGGTTGCGTTGGTTCTTTCTCGTTGATGCTGCAAGGTCGAGAATCACGTTATACTCGATGTAACGTTGGTATGCTTCGTCCGCTTGAGTTGTCTTAACGTATTTTCCTCTTGCTCTCGAATAGTCCGGTAGGACACCGTTCTTCTCCATTGTTGTGAAAATCTTGAAGCCGCAGTTAGCAACATCAAAGGCCCTGTCTGTGCCTTCTTGATATTTTCCATCTATCAGGGTGTAATATAGTGCTTGTCTGAAGTGTATTCTTTTTTGTAGGTTGTTCATGTGGGCTGCTTGGAGGGCTGTGTCTTGTCTGCTGTCTGAGAAGGCTATTATCTTGCGTTCGTTTGGACCGAGTTTTGAGACCACGGCTGATACTAGGATGTCTGTTCCTGTGCTTCTTCCAACTGAGCCAAAAGTGAAGAGTTTGTTGAATTCTCGTGGTCTTTTGTCGTAGTAGACTCCGCAGGTGGGGCAGAACAGAAACGGAGCTGAAATGATAGTGACCTCGAGCTTGTCCTTGCACGCGCAGGGTGAATCAATCTTGTTGCAGGCAGGACAGTAGTGGGCTTTTCTTGGCGTGGATTCCTTGCGGCTTTGCTTGAGTTCCTTTTCGCTTTCGAACCAGTCTATGGGAAATGGAACTGCGTTCTCATCATAAGTTCCCGCAAGGATGTAGGCGTTTTCACCTTCGGTATCGGTCATGTCTATGTCTCTGGGATAAAGGGCGTTATCTTCTCCTATCGAGACACCATAGAACTCTTGGCCACAAGATCGGCAAAAGTTCAATGGAAACGTGATATTGGTTCTCGAAGCCTTTGCACACACGGGACAGGTGCTTTCGCCCCTCTCATTGAGATGTGGGCCTTCCTTTGTGAGACAACTTGTGATAGTTTTTCCTTGGGAGAAGAAAGTGTGGATTTTAGGTACAAACCTAGGCTGTTGGGCGCCAAGCAGTTCAACAGTCCCTACAGAGCCTGCCAGAAGAACCGCCTTGAGCTCTCTTAAACAATCTCTAATGTCTGATTCAGCCCTGTATTTTTGCTTATACTCGTTTAAGATTGTTTGCAGTGAGAGTGCATCTTCTGCCAGCTTGTCCTCAAGGAATTGAACAGATTGTTGAGAGGATAAGACCCAGCCAAGTCCTTCTCGTGTTCTGTCTTTATCTCCTATTCTTTTGCCCGCAAGTGCTTCAGCGAGTATCAATGCTTTCTCAAGGCTACCATCAAACGCTTCCAGCATTTTCTCTGTGACCTGAATCGTTGTCGGTAAGGGTGCTGGAGTTGGTCTTGGGATTTTCATGTAGTATTCTCCGATTACATGGGATGGATGGAAAGGTTCGCTGAAGAGGTTAGCAGCGAATTGAGCGATGAGTTCTTCGCCTTTTTCTCCTTTTTCGCTTTGGACTGTTGCACTTGTTCCGATACATCGAAGTTTTCCTATTGTCCCTGTGCGTTCTTTCAATCGTCTTGTCAAGCAGGCGACATCTGCGCCTTTCTTTCCTGAGTAAGTGTGAATCTCGTCGAGGACGAGGAATTTCAGTCGGCCTTTGTGTTCTTTTGGGAAGAGTTTTCTGTCTTCGAAACGTGTTAGTAAGAGTTCGAGCATGACATAGTTGGTCATGAGTATGTCTGGTGGGTTTGCCTGGATTTCGTCTCGGGACAGAAGCTCACTGTCATAGGGTTCGTCTCTGCCTGTTGAACCCTTGAGTGCAGCATGGGCTTCTTCAGGGCTATTCTTTGTATCGCCAGTGTATAGACCTATTTTTAATCCTGTACCGTGGAGTCTTTGGGCAAAGTCTTCGTATTGGCTGTTAGCAAGCGCATTCATAGGGTAGATTATGATGGCTTTGATGCCACGTAGTCCTTGGTCCTGCATTTTAAGGCATTCACTGACGATGGGAATACCAAAACAGAAGCTCTTCCCAGAGCTTGTGCCTGTGGTTACCAGAGTATTGGCATTATCCTTCAGAATCGAAAGAATTGCCTTGCTCTGATGCCTATAGGGAGTAACGGGCACATCTGTGAGCTTCGCGGCTTCATCTTTCTTCGTAAAGACTCTGAGAATGCCTTTGTGAAGAATTCCATCTTTGACAAGATCTTGCAGGCTTTCACCTTGTTCAAAGCGATGGTTAAGCTGAATGTACGGATCTTTCCACAAAAGAGTACCTTCAGCAATCTTGTCCTGTAACCATTTCTGAATCGTCGGGTTCCTAATGTTCTGGAACGTAAAGACATAAGCTCTGTAGGTTTCTTGCACATGTTTCAGTGTTTCAAACAAATTCATGTTTCTGCTTCCTGTTTCATATTGTTCGAGACTTGAAGCTTGTTAGAGTATTCGTCAAAGTATTTCAGGATAATAGTCTTGGTTCGATAGTCACCGAATCTGGTCTCGTCCCTTCTTCTCAAGATAGGGAACGTGTCAAGAACTTGTCCAGCTTCATCCCTGGACAGCCCGTAAACATGAAAGAAGATTGCGTCCAATTCCATGCATAAGCGATCTCTGTTTTCAGGATCCCATTTGAACGGGGGTCCTTGATATCCGCATTCCATGGCAAACGGAGCCAGACTATCTGTAACATAAACCAACTCGAGGGCTATCGACTTGATTCTGTCCGCTAGGCATTCATCGTGCTTTGAATCTTTGATCCTCCGTTGAAATGCAGATGGTGACGGTGCTGCAATTTCATAGATGATCCCTTTCTGTAGATTCGCACCAAACAGTTTCTGACGTACAATGAAGTCAAAAGCAATTGACGACCACATAGTGGTGAAAAGCAAGGCTTTCTCTGCGGCATCAGACGGATCACCTCCGAACAATAGTATCGGGGCAGAGTGTGTGGCTGGTAGTGCAGGGCAAATACAACCTTGAGTGGTTCGAGCATCAACCAAACCTCGGCAGACGTTCCTCAGCGCAAACATCCACGATCTCGCCAGCCCTTTTTGTCTCCGTGTGTTATCAAAGTCGCGGGAATTTACCCAATATCTGGGTAGAATCTCGTATGTTGGGTCAGTCAATTGCTTTACTGTCGGATCCTTTGGTTCCGCTTTTACACCGAATCGTTTTTCGCGTGGTATACCTTCGAATGTGCCGAAACGATGATTGTAGAGATGGATGAACTTACCTTCATACAGAGGCAGAAGCTGCTCCGACCCCTTAGTGAATCTGCTAGAAGAACCAAGTTCATAACCTTGAGCGATAAGTTCCTCAAATCGATTTCCGGCAAACAGAGCAGAATCACCGGAACTATGTAGCATTGTTACATATCGGATTCGCCAAGGATTGTAGTCTCTATCCTCATTCACGAGAACACCCACATGGGAATACATCTTTCTAGTGATGTCCGCTGCGATAGCACTTACGAATGTTGGTAGAGTCTTAGATTGGGGGCTCATCAGAGATATGTCTGCCGTGTTTAATGAGTAGGCATGTTCTGGACTTGTTAGGTCTTCCAACGTAATACAATAGGATGCTAGTTCAATAGTTTCATATCGACGAGCCTTTCCAGATATTGTTGTCAAGCAAAATCGTTCATTTGGAACAACTGACGGAAACCACCCAAGTTTGTTGGTCATATCAA
The DNA here is from genome assembly GCA_049516875.1 of Bathyarchaeia archaeon. Lineage (GTDB taxonomy): Archaea > Thermoproteota > Bathyarchaeia > Bathyarchaeales > Bathycorpusculaceae > JBEKCD01. The sequence continues at coordinate 34,134 of JBEKSS010000004.1, forward strand.
AGACTGATACAAATCTGTGACCGTCGATCATTGCTGCAAGGAATTTCTGGCATGTTTCAGCATTTACGATACCTGTCTTCAGGATCATCCCTGCTAATCCTTTGGGCGCGACTATATTTGTGGCAAGCTCAGCAAAGATTCTATAGGTGTTGATTTCTCCAGACGATGTCAAAGGAAACCTTGAGGAGCAGACTATGAATTTGTTTTCAAGAGCTGCAGATCTTCGTGCGAATATCCACTTTGAGTAAAGACGCGGGTTATTGTTTTCCAAGTTCTCTATTAATCGATCTCTTTCAGTCTTGGTTTTTGAAGCTGCGATTTCAGGATCATATAATGCGAAGAACTCTTTTTCAACTGGGGTCAGTCTTTCCCAAGGAGGATTTCCAATTATCACGTCAAATCCTAGCTCCTCTTTCGACACGAAGATGTCAGGAAACTCTATGTACCAATGGAAGAAGTGGTATTCATGTGCCAAACGCTTGATTTCATCTAATGTTCTCTTGTTGACGGTAGATTTGTTCCCAGCGATCATTCGAATAGTTGCCTGAGTGGGAGGAGAAGGTGAGTCCTTGGTCAGAGACCAAAAAAAGGAAGCGGTCCATGCATCGGCCAGCAGTCTCTGACGGACGTGTTCTGGACATTCCACAAGAGCAGCATATTTCTTCTGTTTCTCGCTGAACTGACTAATGTTGGTTTCAGGTAGCTCGTTCAGGTCTTGGTATATTGCTGCTTGGGCTTTCCACTCCCCAGTAGCATACTCCATTATTGATCTTGATTGCTTCTCTACTTTGTTTCTACTCTTGATCTCTTTTGCGATTATGCGTTCATCCTTTTCTACAGGAGTGAAAGCATCGTCAGGAATCCCATTGTCAATTGCTTCTGAGGTAGCTCCTATCAACGAGTTGCCACATTTTATATGGTGATCCAAAAAATTCAGTGGCAGATCATCAACACAGGAATTGATCCACAAGGAGACCTGAGCAAGCTCTACAGCCATAGGGTTCAGATCTACGCCATAGATACAATGTTGGAGAACGTCTCTCTTTGCTTTTCGAATGTCCCTGTCAGGCGGTTCTACTTGACCAGTACGCACCTTTGCTAATTCCTTGGCCATGAAATTGGTTGCAGCTATAAGAAATGCTCCGCTTCCGCACGCAGGATCACAAACCTTGATCGACAGTAAAGCCCTTTCTTTATCACGTGCTTCGTCCAGTTTCTCCTCCACAACTGGTCTGAGAGCACTACTGACCAACTTGTCGACGAGGTGAGGGTGTGTATAGTAGCTGCCTGTGGTTTTCCGAGATACTCCGCGTGGATCGAGGGAGAAACTATTCGCAGGTATCGTCTCTCCCTCAATCTCTTGTTCTCCAGCAAACACTCTCGGTATGAAGTCCAAGAGGCTTTCATAAATTGATCCAATTTCCTCCACACTCAGATCCAAATAGCTGATTCGCTTGAGAACGTGTTCTTCTTCAAAAAGCGTAAGGTGCCGAATCGCAGTCAGGATATCTTCATTCTTGCATGGCAGTGTCGACAGGATGTCGATCTCTTTGTCATCGAAAAGACGGCCGTTGTAGCCAAAAACTTTCAAGACGGGGCAGCCATTCTTAAGCATTCCAAAAGTGACCTTGAGACCTTCCCATAGGTCGTGATGCTCGTCTTTGCCTCCTCTGCTTTCAGCCATCTGGCGCAATCTTGTAATGCTGTATTCTTCGGCGTAAAGCGAGTCTCTAGTAGGCAGCATGGCCCTCTGCTCTGCAAATAGCATGAAGAGAAGTCGATACACAACTCTGAGCAGCTCAGAATAGTAGGCTCTGCAAAACTCTTCATTTTCAATCATCTTTTTTGCATAGTCTGGGCTTAGGAAGCCATTGCCTAAGCGCTCAATCGCCTTTTTCACGTTGCGTCTAAGATTCTCGCCAATTGATTCTCCGGCGTTTACACTTTCCTTGTAGAATTGTTCAAGATGACATAGGCCTTCTTTATCTATAAGAAACCTGCTTGCATGCGCCATCCTGTATAGAGTTCTGAAGTCAGTGAAGCTCATCTCACGAAAGATATTCTCAACGTCGAATTCGACATAACCCTTAGTCGTAGTATGAAAGTATTCACGAAGAATTCGAAGCAGTATCCCATTAGCGACGATGCCCCACTTACAACGTTTATTGACATTCAGGAAAGTCTGCAGTTCATCATGGGGACTTCTATTGCGACCTCTTCGAGAAGTCTCCTCTCCTTGCTCATGATACTCCTCCTCCAAATCTTGTGAAGGTGCAACCATATGAACTATCGGTGCAGCAAGACTATTCCAACCTTTGTGAGAGAGCTTGAACCTGAGCTTTTCTTCGTCAACAATAACGTCCTCTCTGTTGAATACAGGATCAAAGCCCAACTCTCTGAAGAGGGGAATCATCCATTTGCTTCTGGCGTCTGAAACACTCATCTTGAGATAGCGATTGGAGATAGCATCCCATCGCTCACGAAGGCGGTCCCACGAATCCACGATTTGCTGTTCAAGCTCTCTCTTGTCCTTCGGAGCCGCAGCACTAGACGTGGCAAATGAATCGGGCTGAATTCTCGGGTTGACGACTCTCTCGCTTCGGATGTTCTCCAAGAACTCTGAAGTGATTATGCCACCGTGAGCGGACATGTTAGAGAGCGGATTCTTTCTCAATCTACTCACCTTCAGACATCGGATAGTAAACGGTGACGCACAGAAGATCTACAGAGGCAACAGACAATTTGTCAATGCCCTCAAGCCACTCTTTTTCTCCTCGATCCTCAAGACTTTTCTTGACTTTCTGCCTTTCAACCGCAAGCTCTGTGCAACGTTCCTCGGCTTTCTTCCTCATTTCTTCTTCAAGATGTGGCTTCGATAGGGCAATTGTGAGGTCCTCACACATCTCTTGTCCAGTTCTGCTTTGTGCAGTAGGTGTGGAGTGTGAAAGCGCATCTACTTCAGGCTGCGCCAACTTTCTGTCTTCATGTATTTCAAGCCCAATCTTCAGAAGCTCTTCAACAATCGAAACTGGTTTGGTATAGACTGCGTATCTCGCAAGAAACGTGTAAACCGCGGTGACTTTGGTCGCAGACTTCGTTGCAATGCATGCGGTTCTTCCATATGTCTCTTTCGAAGAGAACGTGAGCTCCTTCACCAATTCAATTAGATTTCTTACTAGTCTGTGTCCCAGATCAATTACGTCAAGTTCTGAGTCGTCTTTTCCCCTTAATGGGTCAAATGTTGCCCTTGGAATGGTATCCTCATCCAATCCTTGGGCGAGTCTGCTATCCAAGATTTCTATTCTGAACGTGCTGTCTGCGTTGTCAGTCATGCGGCACCCAAACTTGTTCAATCCACTCTTGACAAAATTCTGAACCTCGTTTTGGCTGCCGATCAGATCCCAAGTCTCAGTCAACCTCTTCTGAACTAACGACAAGTCAATGCTCGACTGTCCATAGAAATTGTCGTTCTTCATTCTTTGAATGGACTCATCAGAAAATGGATCAAGCACTTCCTCTTCAGAAGATATGTCCTCAAGGAACTCGTCAAGATTGCGCTGACCGATTCTGACCTTAAGTCCTTGTTCCCTTATGAGATCGAGCACCGATAGGTCGTCCCCGAAAAAGGGAGGAGAGAAACCGAATTCCTGTCGAATTCGAAGAGCCTTCTCAACTAGAACCACCAATATTGCCGCTTCGAGTGAATCATTCACTACCATCGTTTTGATGAAAACTTCCTTCTTTGGTTGTCCATAACGGTCAATCCGTCCATTCCTTTGCTCAAGCCGATTTGGATTCCAAGGTAGCTCGTAATGTATTATTTGAGAGGCAACGTATTGAAGGTTAATTCCTTCAGAGATACAGTCGGTTGCAATCATAATCGCATTTGTCGCAATTTTAAATTCATGGAACTTCTGCGCCCTCTGAGATTCGTTTAGGGAGCCATCAAGGGTCACAATTTCAACGTTCTTGAAATTTCGATGCGTAGGTATGTTTCTTGCGAGATAGTCGAGAGTGTCTTTGTATCTAGTGAAAATGATAACTTTCGGGTTCGCTCTGAACATTTCTCGGAGGGGGTTATCTAACATTTCATTTAGTTTGCTGTCTTTTGCTGCAGTCACTTTCTGCGCTTTAAGGAGAGCTCGCAACAGAAGCTCTTTCTCCGTTTGAAGATTATCTCTATCGCCGAGGAGAAATCGTTCCATTCTTGCCCCTGTTTCTTCATCGTCAACACGTTCACCAGTGTCGTTGTCCAAAACTTCAGAACGTGCTTCGTGTTCGTCCACTGAAACGTCTTCATCATAAGGTGGTGTTTCTTGTCTCTCAAGTTTTCGACTGATGGTGTTCAAACGGTTTTTCAATGAGCATACCAGAGCGTAAGGAGAACTCAAGGCGCGTTTATGGAAATGAGTAACAGTCCACTTTGCAATCCGCATCTTGAAGCTGTGTTCCATGCCCGCAGAGGCGAGGATATGCTTTCCCAGTTGTTCAACTTCCTCCATTATGCTGACTTCGAGATCTGAGAGTTTTACAAAAACCTCTTTTGCTGTTCTCTTAGGAAACGGATTAGGCTCACCGCTTTTCTTTAGTTCCTCTTCTACATCTTTTCTCCGTCTCTGGCAAACATATGATTTAGCTACTTCTCGGCTGATCACAGGATCATGGTCAGGGCCAGAGACAGCACCAACATCTAGCATCCTGAGGAGGCTCGCGTAAGTGTCCGTGTAACCATTGTGTGGTGTTGCAGTCAACATTAACAGATGTCTTGACTTCTTAGACAATTCACGCATTAGCTCCCATCGCTCCATCTCCACCCGTTGTCTTGGATCTGCTTGATGGGGTTTGGCGACATTATGGGCTTCGTCGACCAAGACGATGTCCCATGTTTGCTCTAGAATCTGAGGCTTCACTTCAGCTGTCTTCGCATAATCCATTGACGTGATAAGGTACGGATAATATTCCCAAGGATTCGTTCCTGGAGGGAGTTCTCGCTCCATTTCTCTTCTATGTCTTGATGAGATTATTCTCGCGTTCAAATGGAAAAAGTAGTCCAAGGCAGTCTTCCATTGTTCCCTCAACATCGCAGGGCAGACAACCAGCAACCTGGACGCTCTCTGTCTCGCGAACAATTCCACAACGATCAAGCCCGCTTCTATTGTTTTGCCCAGTCCAACGTCATCCGCAATAAGCATGCGAACCCTAGGCATCTCAAGCGACATAACAACTGGAACCATCTGAAATAAAACGGGAACCGCCCGGCTTCGCTGCAGGCTCAAGAGAGGAGCCGTGCCGTGTATCATGCTAAGTCGATAAGCTCGAAGAAGCAGATCTTGGGTAGCATAGTTGCCCACAATCTTTCCGGACGGAGGTTCAATCCTGCCAGGCCGAATTTTCTCAAGCGGTATGTAGAATCTCCTATGTTCAACCAGCGTACCTTCAATGCTCGTGGCAACAAGCACATCGCCTTGAACGTCGTCGACTCGCCATAGTCTCGACCTGAGCTCAACGATCGACCCGAGCGATAGATTGAACTCTCTATTTCGGCTTACTTCTCCAATTGACTCTTTATCAAGACTCGTTGAAGTTTCCTCCGTCAATATGCCGCACACGTCTCAGTGCCAATTATCTGGTCAGCCTGCGCAGACAACTATCAGACGCGGACTCTAAAGGAAAGATATGTGCGCTTCAGCATAAAAATGCTCACTTACTTATCAAAATAAGCTCTTTACACAATGGCCTGAATCAGTATTCTGTACAGTAATGAAAGCCTTTTAAACTCTCCCCGAAAAAGGAAGTTTGTGGTCGGAATATGGCTTCATGTCCAAAGTGCAAGAAGGAAAACTCTAGACCCACTAAAACATGGAAATATGGTCAGTTCACAGTTCAAGCCTACTCATGCAGCAACTGCGGCACACAATATAGAGAATACTCCAAAGACAAGAAACACAGCTTCACACTCAAATTGCAGAAAGGAAAAGGCTACGTGAAGGCATAAGAGTTCTAGACTGAGCTGGGAGTCAAAGAATGTTCATTCAGCATGGCTCTGATTACCTCAGCGCTGTACTGGGGGTACTGGAGAAGATCTTTAGAAGCATCTCTGTCATCTTTGAAAAAGGTATCAAGTATCATGTGAAAATTCGCCATGAGACTGTCCACGGATAACTCCCGCTCCTTTAGCAAGAAGAACAGAAATAGCGAGGTATAGTGGTCTTGAGCTAACTTAGCGCGCGCGCATTTTTGCCCTAGTGACTTTTTTTGAAGAATGCTCTGGACCTTTGGGTATATCCAGATTGTAGGGGCTTTCATTCTACGTTCACCACTGGGTTCTGTTCATATGAAGAGTACGCGTGCCACCACGGGGACTTATCCTTGGCGATGTTGGAAGCGCGGGGGTGGGATTTGAACCCAAGCACTTCCACAGGATAGGCTCCTGAAACTTCCGCGTCTTCTTTGGGTCGAGCATTGTGCAAGAAGAGATTTTCTCAACCAAAGCCCTTATTTTCGAACCGATTGTGGTAGGTGAACATTTCCACATCACGGCGCATTCTCAGACATTTAGCTGGCTTGGAGACGGGGTGTCCCATGCGGAAGGCAAAGGCAACCTTCATGTATTCGGGGATGCTGAGAATCTGCTTCACCTCTTTTTCCACGGCGTCCCCTGCGAATGCACTTAATACGTGAACGCTGAATCCCAGGGACTGGGCCATTAGCCACATGTTCTCCATGACACAACCCAGGCTGATAAAACCCAAAACATCCCCCTCCGAAGCAGGAGCCCTCTTCCTAGCATCATAAACCACGATCAGCAGCACAGGACTACCATTAATCCTCTGTTTCAGGGCCGTGGGTCTGCTCTCACGAACGGCCTTGTCCAGCCTTGCAGGATCCCTCCAATCCGGCGGAAACACAGTGCCAAGGATTCCAACCTTCTTTTGAAGCAACTCCTCTTCCGAGAACGAGAGCTGCTGATAGTTCTCACGGATGAACGCTTCCGAAACTTGAGACTTGATGTTTCCAATCTTTTCCAGAACTTCCTTGTCATCAACGACGAGAATCTCGAAGTTCTGCATGTTATGAGCTGTTGGCGCCCAACGCGCCGCCTCGATGATCTGCCTCAGGTCCTCCTTGGCCAGAGGTCGGTTTGGATCGTAAGCAACTCTTGTTGACTGTCTCTGCTGGATAAGTTTCAGAATATCAGTCATCACTATTATCTTCCATCTTCAAGACTACACGTACCTCTTTCCGTCAAATGAATTTTCGCATATAAGCCTGCTGACGTGGTTCTGAAACTAGACTCAGAAGCAAGCGCGCTAGCGTGTTCCTAAATTGGCCAAAAATGGTTTTTATTCGCTTGTTGCGTTTTGAGAATGACTTTTGGGCTTCGCGTTTGTTCTTGATTTCTTTGAGGCTACAGGGCTTCTCAAACATGTGGAAGCGTGCAAAAAGGAATTAAAACCATTTTAGACCATTTTCGGAACACGCATGCGCGCTATGCGCGTCCGAAGTTCCATGCGTTGTATTCTTTTTCCAACAAAGGCACGTGACTGTTCCAAACTTCCTTGCTGATAATCTCTAGTGGCAGTATGGAAGTGGGTTTCCTTTTTGGGTTGTCATGTTCGACATATCCCCAACGGAAACCTGTTATGCAAGAGATTCTTCCTTCCGTAGACCTCATGGGAACTGTAGTCAGAAACGTATCTGCGACCCACCTCAGCTTGGCATGCTTTCCTATGTTGTGGGCTGGCGCATCAAAAAGTTGTGGCAAGTACCCAAAAGAAGCAAATGGAATACCGAAGACTTGCATCGAGGGAAGAACATCTACAAAAACGGACTTATCAATTCTTCCTCCTTCTGAAGGGTAGAACTCTTCCGTTACAATCTGAATCCAACCGCAGAGCATTCTGTACCCTGAACCGGAATAGTTTTCAACTCTGGCATGCATCATTGGATACCCGCGAACCAAATCGATTTCGAAATTCAAGTCAGGAACAATATCAAAACCGGCTTTGATTGGATCGTCATTCTTCCCATAATAGACTACAACTTTCCCATCATGTTCGTTTAGACTGAATGGGATGACTATCGCGGGCTGATTGTCCAAAGATAACGCAACCATCAAATTATTAACCACCTCCTGCATGAGTATAAGGCTTTGCACTCTTTAGAGCGCACGGCAATCTTGGCGCGCTAGCGTGTTCCTAAATTCCTTTCTTAATGTGTGGCAGGGTTGAGTTGTGTGCCTCTCTAATGGAACGTACTATGAAGAGAGAAGTACGAGATATGTCGCAAACGAATTTAGGAACAAAGATTTTTCAATGGTGCCGAGGTGGGGTCGCACAATTAGTCCATACCTCCTCGGCTGACTCGTTCAACGTAGCCATTGATGAGTGGATGGCGGAGGCGCGTTGTGTGGTTTCGGAAGTGTCGCTCTTGAGTATTGATTCAGTGTTCGTAATTGTTTTATTAGTGCAGCACTTCCACGTTAACCGTCGACATTTCACAGAGTCACACGTAGGAGGATGAAATGAATGAATCAGCGCACTGTTGAGTCTGGCCCAGAGGTAGTTGTTGATCTGAGTGAGAAGAAGCCGATTCGTGTTTTGCACGTTGACGATGAAGTTGGCCTGTTGAAGATATCTAAACAATGCCTGGAGATGCAGGAATCATTTCAAGTACATACGGCGTCTTCGGTAGATGAAGCCATGGAGAAGATGAAGAAGCAATCGTTCGACGTCTTGGTTTCTGACTATCAAATGCCCGGGAAAAATGGCCTGCAGTTTCTACAAGAGCTCAGACAAAAAGGTGACAGCACACCCTTCATTATTTTCACTGGAAGAGGCAGAGAGGAAATAGCTGTCAAAGCATTGAACCTCGGTGCTTCTCAATACTTGAGCAAGAATGGGAATCCAGAAACCGTTTACTGTGAACTCGCCCACGACATTCAACAGGCTGCAAAACGTTCAAGAGACGCCATTGAACTCAAAAAGGCAGAACGGAGGCTCTTTGATGAACATGCGAGGCTACTGAACATATTCTCGGCCTCTCCTTCTGCTATTATCGTCATTGACTTGAACGGCAAGATTACAGAGTGCAATGAGCAAGCGCAGAAGCTATTCGGGTATCTATCAAAAGACGAGATTATTGGCAAGAATGTCTTCAGCTTCATCGCAGAGAAAGACAGAGAAAGGGCGACGGAGAACGTAGACAGAACCCTAAAGCAAGGCATATTGAGAAACATCAGATACTTCATTCTCAATAGAGATGGTCATGAATGGTTAGCATTGGTTTCTGCAAGCGTCATACAAGAACCCTCCGGCAATCCTTCCGGTTTTGTAATCGTAGCTGAAGACATCACAGAACGTAAGCAGGTGGAACAGGAGCTTCACCGTTTTTCCGTTGCAATCAAGACCTCACTTGACGGCGTCATATCAGGTGACTTAAATGGGAACATTGCCGATGTAAATGAAGCTGCACTCAGAATGTATGGAGGCACCGACAAAAGCGACCTGATAGGAAAAAACGTGATTGACCTTCTAGTTGAAAGGGACCGAACGCGGGCGCTACACGACTCGATGGAATCCATGAGGACAGGACGGGGCAAGACAGTAGAGTACTGCGCCCTCACAAAGAGCGGCATTGAAATTCCAATAGAGATAACAACGGCATTCATGAAAGAAGAACAAGGCGAGCCGACAGGGTTCGTGGACATCATTCGAAATACAGCTGAACGAAAAAAAGCAGAGTTAGCACTTAAGGAATCAGAGGCAAGATACCGTTCATTGGTCGAACAATCACTGGCGGGAATAATCATCGCTCAGGGACCTGCTGTACACGCAGTTTTCGTGAACAGGGCAATGACCGATATTTGGGGGTATACTGTTGAGGAATTCTGTTCCTTGCCGCAGCAGCAGATAGAAAAAATGATACACCCTGAAGATCGAAGCCTATTTTTCAAGTCTTTTGAGCAACGCTTGGAAGGGAAAAACGTGCCTTCGCATTACGAATTTCGGGCACTTCGCAAGGATGGCAACGTCATCTGGCTGGAAATATCCGCTGGACTGATTGAGTACAATGGGCGACCTGCCGTGCAAGGTATATTTACAGACATCACAGAACGCAAGAAAATGGAAGAGTCTTTGAGAGAGAACAAAGAGAAATTCGAAGGTTTGTTCACGGGCAACCCCGAAGCCACGGTATACCTGAATCCGGATTTCCACATTCTAGACCTTAATCCCCGCTTCGCAGAACTATTCGGATATTCTCTGGAGGAAGTCAAAGACAGACACATTGACAATGTCTTAGTTCCCAAGAACATGATGGAAGAAGCTGAGATGTTGGACAAGAAGGCAATTGACGGGTATGTCTATCACGACACTGTCAGAGCCAGAAAAGACGGGTCTTTAGTTGCCGTTTCGATTTCTGCTGCACCGATTCTAATACAAGGCCTGCTTGCAGGTTACATTGGCGTGTATAAGGATATTTCCGAGTTGAAGAAGACAGAACAACAGTTGGCCATGATGAATGAAAAGTTGCGAGTTGTAGGCGGCTTAACTAGGCACGATGTGAGGAACAAGCTGTCCACGATCACGGGAAATGCTTACATGTTAAAGAAGCAATTGGCAGACAACAAAGAGGTTCTTGACGAAATCAGAGATATGGAGAAAGCCGTTTCGCAAGTGACGAGGATCTTTGATTTCGCCAAGGACTATGAGATGTTGGGCGTCGAGGAACTGACATACATTGACGTGCAGAAAAGCGTGAACGAGGCCGCCCAGCTCTTCTCGGATTTAGACGGAGTGAGGATTTTGAACGAATGTCACGGTTTGACTGTCCTGTCGGATTCACTGCTGCAGCAGCTTTTCTATAATCTGATCGATAATTCACTGAAGCACGGCGAAAAGCTGAGCCAGATTAGGATTCACTACGAAAAAGCTGAGGGAAACCAGCTCAGACTAGTCTATGAGGACGACGGCGTAGGCATATCTCAAGAAGCTAAACCCAAGCTTTTCAGCGAAGGCTACACTGCTGGGAAAGGTTCAGGCTATGGGCTATACTTGGTGAAAAGGATGATGGAGGTATATGGCTGGACGATTCAAGAAACTAGCATCCCAGGCATAGGAGTTCGCTTCACTATAGTTATGCCTGAGAAAAACCAAAACGGCAAAGAAACCTATCAACTTCACTAATGGGCAAGTTCAGCCACAACAGTAAGCCCTAACCTTCTTTTCAAAACAGCCAGACTTCTGTCTAGCTGTGCGCGCTAAGAAACCACGTGAACACGTCCAAGAGGCTATGCGGAAGGGATTAGCTTGATCTCGAAAATGCGGGGCCACATCTTTCCGGTGACCAAGAGCCTGCCCCCGTTAGCGTCGTATGCAATTCCGTTCAGCACGTTATTTGGATCCTGATTTTTCAAGCCCTGAATACCCGTCAAGTCAACCCACGCCGTAACTTGGCCATTCTGCGGATTGATCACAGCGATCTTCTCTTCTCCCCAAACGTTTGCGTAGACCGTCCCGTTTATGTACTCAAGCTCGTTCAACTCATTGACAGGTCCAGTATCGTGCACCGCCACCTGTCCGACTCTTTGGAAAGTCACGGGATCCAGAAAGTAAAGGTTCGCCGTCCCATCGCTCATTATCAGCCGACTGCCATCGTACGTTAACCCCCACCCCTCAGTGGGATATTCAAACTCCTGCAACAAACCAAAACCAGCCCTGTCATACACGAAACCCACGTGCGACCGCCACGTCAACTGAACAATTTTGTCCCCCACGACAGCGATACCTTCACCAAAATACTGAGACTGCAAACTCAGAAGCTGCAAAACTCCACCAGTCTCCAAATCCACGCGGCGCAGACTAGAGTTGCCATAAAGCCCCGTACTCTCATACAGAAAACCACCGTCAAACACCAGACCCTCCGTGAAAGCATCCGTGTCATGAGGGTACACATTGACAACGCTATAGGTGTAGTGCAGCACCGTAGAATTCGCAGGCTTGTTGTTCACCCAAACGAGAAGGACGGCGGGAAGCACGATAATTAACGCGACAATCACCACGCCTACCTTGCGCCACGACACCATCAGAAAGCCTCACTCCATTCCTACGCCACCAAGACTTTGAAATACCTGCCTTCCAACTTTCAACTGTTTTGCCCTCATCTGAGCCTTGAGCCAGCTGACTTGGGGTCTCGGGCCACTCGAGCGCGCGTGTACAGGTGTCTGAACGCTGGCATGAACAGAGTGAGAATCCACAGTATGAACCTTATGCGGATGAAGGAATTGCCCACCGATATCCCCAAAGACCAGAAGACTGGTATTATGGATACGAGGAATATTGTGGTAGCTAGTAGCTCGAAATTCCTGAAGCGCCTGTATGTCAGCAGAAGGCTTTGGGGAACGAGCTTCTTGTCTTCGTCAGCGAGAGAATGGGTGAAGAACGCCAGAATCAAGAACAGCCCTGCAAGATCAATTGCGTAAAGGACAGACACGTTCTCAGCGAATGCTGAAGTGGAGGACCCAAGAATCTGGTTGAAGAGGAAGGGCTCTATTGAAACGAGGAAGAGCAGCACAATGTTGAGGTCAACGAGTCCTGCGGTCTCGACAGGAAGCAGATCCATCGTGTGCGTATACAATCGCCACACGTTTATCAGGATTAGGAAGCTGAACCCATAATAAAATAGGGAAATGAGAAGATTCTGGAAGTCCGAGGCTTGTTGACCTATCAGAGTCAGGGCGCCGATTGAGAGGGCCAACCCGAAGATAAGGTCAGAAAGAGACTGTATGCGCGGCCTCGGCCTGAAGCTTGAGTGTTCCTCGTTCACACAAGTAACTTCCTTTTTGAGTTTGGCATTGGCAAGAATTCAGCAAACACCATGAATATATTGTTTGTTGCAAACTGAAGCGCGCTCAGTTGTCGGTTCAGCCTAAACCTGCATGCTGAAAAGCCCCTCTGGTCTCCCCCTCAGAAGCGCCTACTAAAGTTTATGAACTCAGTTCGGACACTACGTCACAGGTGGAGAACGATGACGTTGCAAGAATGGACGATTTCTGAAATGCAATCAATGATGACCACAGGCAAGTTGACATCGCGTCGCCTCGCCGAGCTTTATCTGGAGCGGATTAACGCGATAGACAGTAACGGTCCAAAAGTGAACGCCGTCATAGAAACGAACCCCGACGCCTTGGCTATCGCGTCATCCCTCGACAATGAGCGACGCCGCGGCAAAACGCGTGGATCACTCCATGGCATTCCTGTCCTCATCAAAGACAACATCGACACACATGACCGAATGCAGACCACATCGGGTTCGCTTGCGCTCGCAGGGCACATCGCACCCCGTGACGCGTTCATCGTCAAGAAATTGCGTTCAGCAGGCGCAGTGATTTTAGGCAAGACCAACTTGAGCGAATGGTCGAATTTTCGCGGCAAACGCTCTGTCAGTGGTTGGTCGTCTCGTGGCGGACTCACACGCAACCCCTACGCGCTTGATCGTTCCGCTTGCGGTTCGTCATCGGGTTCAGGCGCGGCGGTGGCGGCAAACCTGTGCGCAGCTGCGATTGGCGCTGAAACCGATGGCTCGCTTATTTGCCCGAGTCAAACGAATGGCATTGTTGGAATCAAACCTACGCTTGGCTTGTGGAGTCGAAGCGGTATGATTCCTGTTGCCCACAGTCAAGATACGGCTGGTCCCATGGCGCGCACTGTCGCGGATGCGGCGATTCTGCTCGGGGCACTGACTGGAGTTGATGAAGGGGATTCAGCTACAAGGCTTAGCAAGAAGCGAGCGTTCGAAGACTACACTCAGTTCCTTGATAAGAACGGCCTCAAGGGCGCGCGGATTGGCGTTGCAAGAAGAATGGTTGGAACCGATAAACGCATCATCAAGATTTTTGAGTCGTGCCTTGATGTGATGAAGCAAATGGGAGCGGTAATTGTTGACCCAGCCGATGTACCCAACTTCAAAAAACTCCACAAGACCGAGATGGAGGTCTTGTATTACGAGTTCAAGACAGATTTGAACAAATATCTCGCGAGCACGAAGGCCCGCGTGAAAACGCTGGCCGAAGTCATCAAGTTCAATGAGGAAAACAAAGGCCGTGTGATGCCGTATTTTGGGCAGGAAGATATGGAGCTCGCACAAAAAAAGGGCTCACTGCATGACAAAAAGTACCGCGACGCACTTGCAAAGAATCACCGTCTGACACGCAAAGAAGGCATCGACGTGACCATGCGAACACACAAACTCGATGCAATCGTCGTGCCATCAGGCGGTCCATCATGGACCATTGACTTGGTCAACGGCGATGCCATTAATTGGGACATGGATTGTACGTCACCAGCTGCAGTGGCAGGGTATCCACACATAACCGTGCCTGCGGGATACATCTTTGGTCTGCCAGTCGGCATTTCGTTCTTTGCAAAAGCATGGCAGGAACCCACACTCATCAGGTTGGCTTACGCGTTTGAGCAAGCAACGAAGGTTCGCAAGCCGCCAGAGTTCAGGCCAACAGCAAGCCTAAACCCTTGATTCGCTTGCACGACAGGCGCGCGCTAAAAAACGAAATCTTCTTTAGGTATATCTTAACTTGCTTGTGAATTTATTTCGAGGGCATACTAGGCATCACACCGAGCTGTCGCATTATGGTTAGCGCGTTATAATAATCAGTCTCTCGCCTGATCTTACCATTGTGAATTTCAATTATCGATGCGCCTCCAACCGAAAAGCGTTTTCCGGTCGCCGGTATCGCTGGATTGCTGCTATGGGCCTGAGTGCCTGTCATGGTCCATTCCCAAGCTACCCAATTGCCAGTGTCAAACAGCGACTTCGATTCGAATCGCACATCAGGAACATCAATAAAAGTTGATTTGCAGAAGGCGACTAATTCCTTCTTGCCGTGGCAGACTACGCCCAGACCATTGTCCTCTAAAACACAATCATCTGTATAGAAGGAGATTGTCTTATCCAAGTCGTGTGAATTCCATGCGGCAGCCCAATCTTTTATTATCTTTTCAATATCATTTGTCATCTTTAGACCTCTGATCTATACTTCTCTGAAGCGATTGTATTATATATATAACTTTTCCTTCCAAATTTGTTCGCACGAAGCGTTGGCGCGCGCTTAGAGAGGAACACAAGAAAGAATAGAAAGTGAAGGTAAGTGAACGTAACGTTTTAATCGTAACGGCAACAATGCACTGCTAACACTCGCTTCACTCTCTGTTCGTTCGTTTCGTTCGCTATAGTAACAATACGCGCGCCAATATCAAGAATCAATACTTATTTTGCTCAAACACAAGTACTCCCACACCAACACAAGAAACTCAACACCCAAAACTTTTGACACTCAAAAACTAGGCGGAATTGAGTAAAAAAAGCACGGAACCAGCATGCTTCAACAACGTTTTGACACTCAAAGAAATCACGGATTGAGTACTCAAACACAAGGGCTCGAATTTCAACATTCAAGCGAAAGGCTTCGACCATGTTGACCCTGCAGGCCTTAGCTCGTCATTGAATCCACGATTTTCCTACAGCCCGCGCTAAAGAAACTTCAAAAGCCAATGTAACAAAGTTAGGCGCGCACGAGCTCGACAAGCGTGCCGAGGGAAAGCCTAACCCTTCGCTTCTTCACCCTCGTCTTCAGCTTCACCCTCGTCTCCAGTTTCACCCTCGTGTGCAGCTTCACCTTCGGGCGTAGGTTCTGTGGACGGTCTAGGATAAAGTATGCCGAAAGCCAGCAGCAGAAATCCAAACCCAACAAGAGCTCCTGTGGGAACCGTCACCAACCCCATGAAATCACTGAAGGACATACCCTGCGGGATAATGGAGCCGATTGGAGGCCAAGGTTCCCTTAAATAGTTCCCAACAGTCTGCAAGACCCACAGCGTCATAATCATGCCAACACCATCCATCACCAGTCCAACAGCCAGCACAAGTTTTCTAAGCATATTATCGCCTCGTCACCTCCTTTCTTCATTGTATTTCATTATATTTAGATTGTGGGAAATAGAACATAGTTCTAGAAAAAAAATTGAACAGAAATCCTGTCGCGCGCGCTCAGCGTTAACGGAAACAAGCCTTGAAAGTTGAGGAAAAGGAGGAAATTGACTTGGTTTGTTTTGGTTGGTTGGATTAAAATTCTATCCCCAACACAACCAACAAGGACCTCCTGACTCCACCATTCAGTTCTCACCTCAGAAAACAACATCAACGAGCAGCAAATTTTTTTAACGGCGGAACGCGTATTAATAAACAAAGGCGTTTTCAAGCCAAAATTCACTACATTCTTGTAGCGAAGACTTCAGGCAAGGTAATGTCAGAATTGTCCACAAAACCTCGAGTTCCAGAATCGAACGAAGAATACGTTGCCTTTCTAGGCACATACACTCCTAGAGAATGCGGAATAGCCACCTTCACGAAAGACCTAATCGACTCCATAGACCGCCTCGGTGAATTCGCCCCAGCCCGAGTCATAAGCGTAAACGAAATAGAGACAATCTACGACTACGACAGCCGAGTCAAACAACAGATAAGGCAGGATTTCGAAGAGGATTACATTCAAGCCGCCAAGTACATCAACTCATCCCGAATCAACGCAGTAAACCTACAACACGAATTCGGAATATACGGAGGAGAATGGGGAAAGTATATCCTCTCCTTCCTACAAAACGTACACAAACCAGTCATAACCACACTCCACACACTCCAACCAGACTTTGAACCAAAAGCACGAAACGTGCTGAAAGAAATCACCGCTCACAGCAAAGCAATCGTGGTCATGGCAAGAGCCGCCAAGAACATTCTCAAGGAATACGACGTCCCAAACAAGAAAATCAACGTCGTCCAACACGGTTGCCCAGACATCCCCTTCTTAACCAGTGACAGCGTAAAACCTTCGCTGGGTTTGAAAGGAAGAACCATCCTGTCCACTTTCGGCCTAATAAACGGAGGCAAAGGCATCGAGTACGCCATCCAAGCACTCCCACCCCTAGTTGAAAAACATCCAAACATACTCTACCTAATAATCGGCGAAACACACCCCGAAGTAAGAAAAATCGAAGGCGAAACCTACCGCATGAACCTCATCAAACTAGTCGACCAACTGGGGCTAAAGAACCACGTCAGATTTCACAATCGCTTCCTAACAAAAAGGGAACTAATAAGGTACCTCCACGCCACAGACATCTACATCACACCCTACATCGGCCCAAACCAAATCAGCAGCGGCACACTAGTCTACGCTCTAGGAGCCGGCAGAGCAGTAGTATCAACTCCCTACCTCCACGCTAAAGAGGTGCTGTCTCACGGACGAGGCATGTTCTGCGAGTTCAAAAACCCAGACTCAATCGCCGAAGAGGTGAAGAAACTTCTAGAAAACGACAAACTGAGAAGAGACATAGAGAAAAAAGCTTACAGGTACAGTCGAAGCTTCATATGGCCAAAGGTCGCCCAAAAATACACAGACATACTCAAACAAGCGATACACGCTTAAGAGGACGCTCACGTGAATCTCCCACCTATCAAACTAAACTTCCTTAAAGCAATCACAGACGATACTGGTATCTTTCAACATTCGAAATTCGGAACACCAAATCGGCTAGAAGGATACACGACCGACGACAACGCCCGAGCCCTCATAGCCATCACCAAGCACAGCCAAATCAAAGGTATCTCCAAATCGGACAGGTTGATAGACACATACCTAAGCTTCCTTCTGCACATGCAAAGAGCAGACGGCAAAATGCATAACTTCCTAGGCTACGATCGAAGCTTCATCGACGACGAAGGTTCCGAAGACTGTGCAGGTCGCACCCTATGGGCCTGCGGATACGTAATAAACAGCAAGCTATCAGCGGAGAGGAGACTTCTAGCAAAAGAAATCTTCGACAAAGCCTTTCGATGGGCATGCTTCTTCAAATCCCCCAGAGCGAAAGCCTTCGCAATACTTGGCCTAAGTCATTACCACAAGGCCTACACAAAAGACCAAAACCTAACCCAGAACATAAAGGCACTATCAGACAAACTGCTCGAATACTACGCAAACACGCGCTCCAGCGACTGGCGCTGGTTTGAACCTTACCTCACCTACGTAAACGGTAGACTCCCGCAAGCCCTTTTCGAAGCCTACCGAGAAACAAAACAAGCCAAATACATTCGAGTCGCAGAGGAATCGCTAAAGTTCCTCCTTGAAGTTCAGATACTAAACAACAAATTCGTACCCATAGGCAACCACGGCTGGTACAAAAAAGGAAAACCGCGGCCCATATACGATCAGCAATCCGTGGAAGCAGCTTCAATGACGGAAGCAGCACTGTCAGCTTACCGCGAAACAGACAACCGCCACTACAAAACAATGGCACGAACAATCTTCAACTGGTTTCTTGGGAAGAACACCCAAAACTCCTCTGTTTACAATTCCACCACAGGCAGCTGCTACGACGGAATAACCGAAAAAGGACTAAACTACAACCAGGGAGCCGAAGCCACCGTTTGCTACCTTTCCGCCCGCATCGAACTTCAAACTACCAAATAGAACGGCAAACAATATTGCCTTTATTCGCGCGGAAAGTCTCCCACACACGCGTTTTTGTGAGTCCTAAAACAGTTCGCCTTATTAGTCAAGAAAACCAAACCTAAGACAGAGGCGAAACCAGAACGTGCTAATGGTAAAGCACATAATGATCGAAGACGTGGTAACCGCCAAGGTTAACATCACAATCAAAGACGTCGTCAGAACACTATACGAAAAACACGTGGGCTCAATCGTAATAACGGACGACAACCAAAAATGCGTGGGTATCTTCACCGAGCGGGACGCCATAAGAATCATAGCCAACGAAGTCCCACTGGATACCGCCATCGATCAAGTGATGACCAAGAATGTCGCCACAATAGGAGAAGAGGCTTCGCTAGAGGAAGCAAGACGACTCGTAATCTCACACGGAATCAGACACCTGCCAGTCGTAGACCCCAAAGGAGAACTAACCGGCCTACTCTCCGTCAGAAAACTCTTAGATGAACTCTTTGGATTTACCACGTCAAAAAACTACTAGGATACATACAAAATGAGACGGTCCCAAGACAACCCGATCCTTCAGCCAATAGCATCTAACCCCTGGGAATCGAAAGAAGTATTCAACGCTGCCGCCATAAGAGTCGGCAAACGAGTCCACATACTATACCGGGCAATAGGTAACGACGGCATATCCCGCATCGGATACGCCGCCTCCTCTGACGGATACAAAATCGACGAGCGGTCACCAGTCCCCGTTTTTGAACCCCACAACGAAGCTGAACGCTGGGGATGCGAGGACCCCAGACTAACGCTCTTCGGCGACCAAATAATAATGTCTTACACAGCCCTTTCCGAAATTGACCACGAACAGCTCTACCAGATCTCACTAGTATCCATCGCAATTGGCGATTTCTTGAGCAAACAATGGAAATGGAACGAACGACTATTGCCATTCAGAGGCATACACAACAAAGACGCCGTCATTTTCCCAAAAAAAATCGGAGGCAAGTACGTCATGTTTCATCGCCTAGAGCCAGACATGTGCGTGGCGTACTCCGACGACCTCAGAAGATGGTACGACATCAGGTCCTTGATGAGACCAAGAAGGAAAAGCTGGGACTGCTGGAAAGTAGGCGCAGCCGGACCCCCCATCGAACTCAACGAGGGCTGGCTCCTTATCTACCACGGCGTGAGTTTCGAGAAGGTCTATTCGCTTGGCGTAATCCTGCTGGACAGAGACAATCCCGAAACCATTCTGTACCGCTCCGAAACACCCATACTAACACCCGTCACCGACTACGAGCGCTTCGGCAAAGTGCCTAACGTGGTGTTCAGCTGTGGAAACGTACTCATCAACGACGAAGTCCTAGTGTACTACGGAGGCGCCGACAGCGTAATGTGCGTGGCAACATACGAACTAAACGAACTAATGCCCAAAAAATAAAACCCCAACTAAGCAAACGCTCAACCGAACTTGACGACCACCGGAACCAAAGCTAAGAAGCCCGGCAACCGTCACATCAACAACATGCTATTCTCCATGGAGTCTTTTGTCTGAACCGCCATTACAGGCGATTCTATGGAAAAATACGCGTCCCCGCTTGCATACCCGCAGACCGAAAAGTAAGCCCGCGCCAATGAAGAGACAAAAACCCGAAACTTAACATTCTCATCTGCGCTGGGCATCAAAGCGTAGACAAAGCACCCAGCGCAATCAACTGAAAACCCCGGATCTGGGGAGTGCAGCCGCAAAACCAAATTCTTCAAGATGCTGCTTCCAACGTTTTTCAGGTTCAACGTCAAGAAGTGGTCACCTGCAATCTTCGTTGTCGATAACAACTTAAACTCCAACCGAACCTTAACGACCACCTTGAACCTCCTAATACTCAGAAACTCGAACAGACATATTATATTCCTCGGCAAAGCTCTTAAAACTTTGCGCGCGCGCATTTGGGGTCAAATCCCACCGGACCCGCTCATATATAGTGTGTGCTTCTTCTCTGAAACACTACAAAATCGAGTTACTCGGTCTCCAGTGTGCGTACAATCAGAGTCGCATGGAGACTGCGCGCGCTATAAATTCTCGTCAATAAAATGTAGGATAACCTTAGTATTTTACCGGTAAACATGTGTTCAATTGTTAGCCCCCGCACACTAAGGTCCTAAATTGAGTTTATTTCGGCTAATTAAGCTCAGAATAAGCCTAAAATTAGAATGCGGGGGGTGGGACCCCCACCCGAGTTTACCGGTAAAATGTGTCTGGAACGTTCGCGCGCGCGACCTTTATTAGGAGCCTGAGAGCCTTACTTGACAACTCAAACGATGGAGACGCATAAGGTTGAAAATGCTTTGCTGTGAGCCAATCAATGGCTGCTGCGGGCGTTCTCCATTTAACCACATGATAAAAGAGGATTGGTTACTTTGACAACTCCTATTATCGAGGCCGTGAATCTCTCCAAACGCTACGGCTCGTTTACTGCCGTGTCAGACCTAAACTTGAAAATTGAAGGGTCAAAGTGTGTTGGATTCCTAGGCCCGAACGGTGCAGGAAAGACAACTACTCTCAAAATGTTTACTGATCTGATCAGGCCGTCCGCTGGAGATGCTCTCATAAACGGTGTAAACGTGCACACTCAGAAGAAAAAAGCACTTGCTTCTGTGAGTGCTCTGATTGAAACTCCCGAAATCTACCCTTCGCTAACGCCCAGAGAAGCGCTCATGATGATAGCCGAGATAAGAGGCGTGCCAAGCACAGAGCGGAGCAAGAGAATAGAGGAAGCCGTTTCAGAAGTTCACATGGAGGAATGGATTGATAAGAGGGTTGGCAAGTTCTCCAAGGGAATGAAACAGAGGATATGCATCGCCTCTGCGCTTCTGAGCGATCCAACCATACTTCTCCTGGACGAGCCTACCAACGGTCTTGACCCAAGAGGAATGAGCGAAGTCAGAGGCATCGTAAAATCCCTTAAGACCAAGAAGAGACTGATTTTCATGAGCTCCCACATTCTCAGTGAAGTTTCAGAAGTCTGCGACGAAGTCGCAATGATCGACCATGGAAAACTAATCGTTTACGACACGATTCCCAACGTGACAGCCAAGTTCACAGGAGGAGAAAACATCGTGGAGGTTGAGTTGCACCGTCCAATCGATTCCGAGCTGACAATCAAGAAGATAGCAGCCATTCCAAGCATAATCACGGCAGAGAAAAAAGACGACAAGAACTTGACAATCAGGTTCAGCGGAGGTTCGGACGCACAAGAAAAGAT
Source organism: Bathyarchaeia archaeon (assembly GCA_049516875.1). Classification (GTDB taxonomy): domain Archaea; phylum Thermoproteota; class Bathyarchaeia; order Bathyarchaeales; family Bathycorpusculaceae; genus JBEKCD01. The sequence continues at coordinate 55,920 of JBEKSS010000004.1, forward strand.
CCTCTCTGACCTGGTGAAAATGAACATTGGAGTAATCAGTTACAGACCCGCGTCATCAGAACTCGAAGACGCATACCTCAAACTTATCACAAGCACGGTGTGATCAAACATGAACGAAACAGAAACAATATCTGAGAACAAAGTGCCGAGCAGCCTTACACAAGTCGGCATCACTATGAAATACACGTTCCTCGACTACTTCAGATCGCGCAGATTCTTCATACTCCTAATTATCACTCTCATCATAAGTGCCATCCTCACCGTCTTGGTGGGATACTACCGCCCCCAAATTTTTCTAGGTGATCCAACTCTTGACGCGAGCACGCGCGAGCTGATATTCTATTCAAGCTGGTGGGGCCGCAGCGTCACCTTCGTGATCATACTCGGAGGGATATTCTTCGGCGGAGACGCCATCAGCGGCGAATTCCAAAACAAAACGGGCTACTTCGGAGTTCCAAACCCCATCCGAAGATCGAGCATATACATTGGCAAGTGGCTATCGGCCTTTATTGCAGCCACCATAATCTTCGCCATCTTTGCAGCCATCACCGTTGGCAACGGGTTATACTACTTCGGCGCTAACGTCCCCATCCAATTTGGTCAATCACTTCTCTACGCCTGGTTTTACCTAGCCGCAGTAATGGGCTTCACTTTCTTCTTCAGTTCACTGTTCAAGAGCAACAGCATGTCTATCCTCGTGACCGCGATCCTTTTTCTCTTCGTGTTCTCACTGATAGAACTGCTTGTTTCAAGCCTCGTCAATTTTGAACCCTGGTTCATCCTAACCTACGGGGCCGGAATAATCGGAAACATACTAAACCCCGGAGGGTTCCCGGAACACATCACACATACCCCTGTAGGCCGGGGAGGATTGACCATAACCTCCTACAGTGCCTATGTCCCCGAAGGCCTAGTCATAATAGGACTGTACTTCATCATAACCGCGATATTGGGATTGGTCCTCTTCGAGAGGAAAGAGTTTACCTAGACGAAAATTGACGGTGAATGACAGAGAGTAAGGAAAGAAAAATGTAGAGGAAGGAGGTGAAACAGCTGACTTTTGTAAAAGTTGCTGAAACCTCGGAGATACTCTCGGGACAAATGAAAGCTATTAGGTTTGGAGAAAAAGAGATTCTGGTTGCCAACGTAAGCGGCCCATATTATGCCATGGGTAATAGATGTACTCACGCTGGCGGAGACCTTTCCAAGGGAACGTTGGATAGCACAACGGTAACCTGTCCCAAACACGGCGCCAAATTTGACATCACAACGGGCAAGGTTGTTTCTGGTCCAAAAGTTCTTTTCATGCGCCCAAAAATCAATGACGAGACCTCATCTGAACTGAAAGTTGAAGGAAAAGACATCATGCTCAAAAGCGAACAGTCTTATTAAAGGCGTGATTTGACGGAACACCTGTTCACGCGCTGTTGTCTGCGCATAAGCCACGTTAAGCACTCATAAATGTTGTTTGTCGGAGCTCTTCGACGCTAAACAAGAATCATATAACGGTGTGACGAGAGTAATCATGCACAGTGGGCAAGGTAGAGTAAACAATGGAGAAAGAAGCGGTTTCTAAGCGCGCGCGGGTGGTGGGGCCCCACCGGACTTTACCGGTAGAAACACCATGGTACGGCAGGTCTGCCCGTCCCACCTGATCGAACAAATTGGCTAGTTCTTGCTTAGCGCTGAACAAAAGGCTGTGTTTCAGACAAAGTATTCTATGGAAAGAGTTTGAGTCCAAGGGCTTTGAGGGGGCTGAAGTGTTTCAAGTCGAAGGTGAAGAGGGCTGCCCCGTTGTTTATGGTCATCGCGGCTATCATAGCATCAGTTCTGCGTATGGAAGTTCCATTTTCTTCTGCTTCAAGCTCTATTTTGCTGGAGAGGACTGCATCCTTTTTCATATAGTTCAAAACAGGTAACAACAGAATCTCTTTGACTGGTTTTCCATACTTGTGGAGGCCGTAGAGTATCTCGTGTATGTTGATGACAGTTGTGCATATTTCTTCTTCACTCTGAAGAATCTGCTTGAGAGCTTCGTCACCTTTTACTGATTTCTTGTCCAGTATCTCAATCAACACGTCCGTGTCTATCGCGATCATCTTCTTCGTTCAGCCCTGGAAGAACTTATCTCTGAAAGCATCTCTTTCTTCTTTCTGAACTCTACACTCGCCCTGAGTTTTGATAGCGTTTCTAGTGGATCCTTATTTTCTGCAAGCCTATCAAATAGCTCACTGAAGCTTTCATCCTTCTTCTTGATGGTCAGCAGTTTTCTATACACTTCTTCTCGGATGGTTATAGTCTTGACCAGGATGGATCACGTGAATCTGTATGTTTAAACGTACACTTAAACATTACTGGAACCGCGCGCGCTGTGCGTGGACAAAACAGGCGTAGGAGACGCAGTAGTAGACGAGCTGGAAACAATTCGAGTCGGAAGCGTTAACGGTGTTTTCTTCACGGAAGCTGAAAAAGAAAACATGCTCAATCGCCTCAAACTCCTCATGAAGAAAAAACTTCTCAAAATCCCAGGCGACGACAGACAACTAATAACCCAGATAAACGAACAGCAATACGAGTACCTCCAACCCAAAACAGCACAAGAACGAATCCACCTCAAGTTCAAGCATCCATCGATTGTCATTATTGTGCCACTTTTTAAAAATCTCTACTTTTCCAGCATCAACATGCGTGCAATGTGATGTTCAAAGGTGAATTTCGAATTCACAAAGAATATCTTGCTTTCACAACAACAAAATTCACGACTCATCATGCCAGAAAAATCCAAACAAAACAAGAAGAGAATACGCCAAAGCGTGAGAGTTGAAGGCAAAGCCGTCAGAACACTCAGAACATTAAGCAACGAAGAAGCTTTCTATTTCTACGAAACCATCGGCAAGCCAACCGGACAGAGCGCCAGAAGCCTCAATGAATTCCTGGACAAAATCAAATCCGTAAAGCTTGAAAGCTTGGTTTTCCATCTCCAAAGAAATGACTTCAAAAATTGGATTGCAAACACACTCGAAGATCCCAAGCTGGCCCAAAAAATCCAGATGCTCCCCACAGAACACAAAGGCCAGCTCAGAACAAATATCTGCACAACCGTCGAAGCCCATCTTAAAGAACTAGAAGGAACTTCAGTGCAAGTCGATGACCTCTACGTGTCTCAGCCCAGCATCGCACATTAGAATATCCAAGAACTGATTCAAAGACACCGTCGTTGACTCAACAGACTAGGCATTACAGGCCGCTCCATTCCATCCAGACCCCTGCAGCTCCCACACCAATAACAGTTCCTATAGAAACGCGCGCTAGAGATATATCGCAGATGTTCGCTGTCTGGTGCCGGGAGACATCAGCTTGGATGAAGCTGACAAAGTTCTGAAAGAGATCGAAGCGAAAGCCAAGAAAAATTTTCTGCCCATTGTCGGACGCCACAGAGGCCGAATCCTGGTGGAAGCCATCCGCAGAACCAACCCGAAACGCGTCTTGGAAGTTGGCACCTTCATCGGTTACTCGGCAATTCTGATGGCCAAAGAACTTGAAAGCAGCGCTCAAGTGATAGCCATCGAAATCGATGCGGACGAAGCAGAATTAGCGCGAGAAAACATAAGAAGGGCAAAGGTAACCCCAACAATAGAAGTAATAACAGGCGACGCAGTAGAAGTCATTCCCAGGCTGTCAGGCGAGTTTGACATGGTTTTCATGGATGCCAAAAAAACCGAGTATATGCGGTATCTTCAACTGGTCGAACCTAAACTTCACAAAGGAAGCATAATCGTTGCGGACAACGCGCGCACCCACGCAGACGAGATGAAAGACTACTTAAACCATGTCAGATGTTCAGGCAAATACGGTAGCAAATACGTGTCGGTGGATGAAGACGGACTTGAAATAAGCATCAAACTGTGAAAATGAACCAAAACTTTTCACGTACAAAGCAATCCTCTGGGTTGCACTTTCTTCTCCTGAATCTGTAATATGCGGCCTTAGTTCATATTTCTACTTCACAAGAGACATATCTCACTCGTGTCAGAACGTGAGATTGCAGCGAAGCGGATGAAGAAAAGGCGGCGTGACGATTTTGTTAAACAGCATCCTCATCGTTGACGATGACATTGGAGTGAGAAATATGCTCTCTTCAGTCCTGTACGATGGGGGATATCTGATTGAAGGTGTGGAAAACGGCAAAGAAGCCATCAAAGCCTGTGAGGAATCGTCTTTTGACGTTGCCCTTATTGACATCGAGCTGCCGGACATGAAAGGCACTGAACTGCTTAACAGACTGAAAAAGTTGCAGCCAAAAATGATCAGGATAATCATCACGGGTCACCCCTCAATCGAAAGCGCTATGAAGGCCGTCAACGAAAGAGCCGACGGATACGTACTAAAGCCTTTCGAGGTGACAGAGTTGCTGGAAATGATAGCAAGACTCTTGACCGAGAAAACGAATGAATATCTTCGTATCTCTACAGAGATCACAAGTGCAAAAGAGAGCACTCCTGCCGTTAAGTATCAACGCCCAGACCGATGGTAGGGCGCGAAGCTCTGAGTCCGCGCTCTGACCTTCTTTCCTTTTCCCCTGGCTCACAGGCTTCAGATATTCCAATAAAGTCTAGTCTGGTGTATGTCAAGTCTTCTTAAGCTGCTCAGCTATCCTGAACAACCAAAACCTTCACCAAAGCCATCGCATCATCAAGCTCTATATTTCATAATGGCCAGCATATCTATTACTTTTCGGAAAGACAACAGGATTTGATAGATTGCCCAGCACAACTGGCTAATGTATACCGATAAGGCTTAGCGGAATGAAAACCCCAGTGCAACCGCCTGGAATGAACGTGCCTCTGCACTCGGGACATTTGCACAGACCATTTCCGGCCTCCACCATCTGTGTCCCGCAGTCTGGACATTTCGGACAAGTTTTCTTAGGCATAACCTCACCTCCGATACAACACTTACCTTCGTCACTTCCCCATTCTGGTTCTTCCCTAAGTTCTATTTAAAGACAGCAGTCGCACCAGCACTGTCGTCCTCCACTGCAGGCGACCGATTCAATGAGCGGCGCGATTGAGTGCACGTAGTCAAGAGTATGATGGTTATTATGGGAAATCCTAACAAAACGTAGCGCGTGCTTCTTGTAAGAGCGAACTTGACAGCTTAGAAACACAGTCTCTAACCTGGAATAGAACTTAGCACCTCGGAACATGAAGGACAAACTGACTATCACCAGTCAAACCTAACTCAAACATGCAAAAGGACAATAAGCCATGCTAGAAACACGCAATAGAACAGCGTTACATAAAGAATAAATCAGACCATGACCCTAAACAGTTCGGGAGAAAGGTTGAACCTAGAAGAAATCGAAGACTTCCACAAATCGCTACGAGCCTGTCCAGAATGCAAATCTGCCGAAGGTTTCTGGCTCATCGCAAAACGCGACGCGACCTTTTTCCAGTGCAAGCACTGCGCAGCCACTCTCGAAGCCTGCAAAATCTTTGCCACCCGAAAAGAACCAAAAGATTACAAGCTGGTCATAAAACTCCGCAGATAACCAGCACGCTCGAAACCTAATTCACAGCGTTGACAAAACCTCAACCACACACCCTCACAACAAACTTGCTCCCCCTTCACTCTCACTCTTCACATCCATCGCAGAGTTTTGAGGCTCAAAAAAATCACGGATTGAGTACTCAAACACAAGGACTCCGATTCTAACACGAGAAACCCAACACCCAAAACTTCTGACACTCAAAAACCTCGCAGAATTGAGTAAAAAAAGCGCTGAACCAACATGCTTCAACAATGTTTTGACACTCAAAGAAATCACGGATTGAGTACTCAAACACAAGGACTCCGATTTCAACACGAGAACCCCAACATAAGCCCCATCCGAACCAATCGTTTAAATCCTCACAGAAAGATATCATTCAGAAAAGCGGAAGCTGGAACCCAAATGTCGTACGTTTTCAACATTCCGTTCCGAGACAATCAAAAACTAAAGCACGTCATGGACGAAGTGAAAAAAGACACGAAACTGCAGACTTTATGGAGATGCGCGAACGTGATGGCTATCGATCGCATGGGCTACACAGACCACGGACCCACCCACGTCAAAATCGTCTCCAACGTCGCACTCAAAATCCTGAGAATCCTAGTTGACAAAAAAGTCGTGCCCAGCATCGTCAAAAACTACAACATGAAAAACGATGATGCCGAAGTAGTCGTCGTGTTAGGCTCAATCTTTCACGATTTAGGCATGACCGTCATAAGAGAAGGACACGCGTTCTACGGCGCATTGCTTGCCTCACAGCTCATCGAGAAATACTTACAATCGATTTACTCTGAGGAGGAACGCACCATCATCCTGTCCGAAGTGATGCACTGCATAGTGTCCCATGAAGACCCAATTAAACCCCTGACCGTAGAGGCAGGCATCGTACGCATTTCCGACGCCCTAGACATGGAAGAAGGAAGAGCCCGCATCCCATTCCAAGCAGGAAAAGTTGACATCCACTCTGTTTCCGCGCTGTCAATCGAGAAGGTAAGCATTCAAGAAGGCGAACCAAAACCCGTCACAATAAGAATAACAATGTCTAACTCTGCAGGAGTCTTCCAAATAGACGATCTGCTCAAGCCCAGAATCGAAAACTCCGGCCTTCAAAACTACATCCACGTTATCGCGGAGATTACCGGGGAAAGAGAAAGGAAGATAATAGACAAATTCGAAATATGAACCCCCGCCCGCGGTGTCAAACCGCTCTTGCTGGTCGAACAGCAAATAAGAAATAACCAACCAGCCCATAAAGAAACAGCAGAGGACAAAAGTTGACAGACATCGTTCTTGTTTTTGAGGTTCACCAGCCTCACAGAATAAACAAGAGCTTCTTCTGGGAAAGCAAAATGTTCAAACGTGTTAACAAAAAAGAATACTTTGACTACTATTTTGATAGCGCAGAGAACAGAGAGGTTTTTGAAAGAGCATGCACCAAATGCTATTTTCCATCAAACAGCATACTGCTCGAACTCATCGACAGATACAAGGGAGAAAAGAAGAAACCCAAGTTTTCGTTCAGTCTATCCGGCGTTTTTCTAGAACAATGCGAGATGTTCAACAAGGACCTTCTTGAAACATTCAAACAGCTTGCAGAGACGGGGCAAGTGGAGTTCCTAAGCCAAACCTACTATCACTCGTTAGCAAGCCTTTACCCTGAAAGAGAAGAATTCATTGAACAGGTGAAAATGCATCAGCACGTAATGAAAAGCCTGCTAGGCTACAAGTCCACGGTTTTCGAGAACACGGAACTGCTCTACAACAACGCTGTTGCAAGAGCCGTCGAAAGCCTCGGGTATGAAGGAATCTTCACCGAGGGTGTGGAGAGAATTCTGCACGGGAAATCGCCGAACTATCTCTACTCGCCGAAAGACCTGAAGAGAATCAAGATTCTTCTACGAAACTACAAGTTGACAGACGACATAGGGTTCAGGTTCTCAGCAAGATGGTGGAACGAGTGGCCATTGACAGCAGACAAATATGCAAGTTGGCTAGCCGCAACGCCGGGCGACTGCATCAACATCTTCCCAGACTATGAAACCTTCGGAGAACACCATTGGCCCGAAACAGGCATACACGACTTTCTCAGACACCTGACGCCTGAGATCCTGAAGTGGTGGAACCTGCACATGGCCACGCCTTCCGAAGTGGCAGACAAACACGCGTCTAAGGGAGAGATTGACGTCCCGGAGCTGGGAGGAACCGTATCTTGGGCTGATTTGGAGAGGGACGCAAGCTGCTGGCTTGGAAACACTATGCAATGGGCCTACTACACGACTCTGAGACGCTTGGAACCACTCGTCAAAGAAACAGAGGACAGAGAATTCCTGAAAACATGGAGGTACTTCCAGACAAGCGACCACCTCTACTACATGTTCACTGCAGGCGGAGCCCCGGGCGAAGTTCACTCCTACTTCAGCCCGTTCAACACCCCAATGGACGCTTTCGTAACCGCACAAGCGGCAATACTGGACTTTGAGAACAGAGTAAGACTCGCCGCGATAGTTGCAGATGAACCATTCCTCTTCTACACGGGCATAGGAGAAAAGTACTTCACAGGAACAAAGGCCTGGAGCCTAAGAGGCTTCACAGAAGCCATTCAAACAGTAAGTGCGAAATCCGTAGAATTTCACAGCAACCGAGGAGACTTCGAACAGTGGGCTGACAAGTCGCTTCATGACAAGAAGCTCTCTGGACAATTGAAGAAGGAAAGGCTCTCAAAACTGAGCGGCGAACCGCTTCGAGAGGCTATCGTTAACGACGTGAAGAAAACCTCAAGCAGGCTGACCGCCAAAATGCGGTCTACAACCAGATACTTCTAGCTTGTCGACGCCCACATGCCTTTATAAGAAAACCTGTTCACAATATGTTTAAGACATCTTTGTGGGTGATAGAATGAGTCAAGAGCTTCCACTTTCAGAAAAAATCCTGCAAACATTGCATAATCTGTGCGCAACATCGCCTGATCTAGCGAGAAGAAGCGAGGAACTGTCACAGGTCTTGCAAGTTGACATAAACGAGTTGGAGAGAATCCTGGATGACTATAAGCGTCAAGGCTTCGCAGAAAGCTTCACAGACAATGAAGGAAAAAAAAGGTACTACCTCACTGGAAGCGGAATAATAAAAATCTGCGCAATCTTCACGTAGTGAAGGCTCAATGCATGTCATAATCTTCTCATGGGAATACCCGCCGAGAATCGTCGGGGAACTTGCAGACTACGTTAGAGAACTAGCGACACAGCTTGTCAAGAACAACGAGAAAGCATGGGTAGTCACTTACCACGACTTCTTAACCGGCGAGTATGAGGAGCCCGAAGGCGTTAAAACTTTCAGAGTGACGAATCCCGTTCACACGCACATCGGCGTTCTCACGTGGGTTTTGACCTTAAACCAAGAAGTCGAAAGAGTTGCTGCAAACATCTACTATGCATCAGACAAACAGGTGGACCTCATTGACGTGCACGATTGGCACTTCATACCCGCAGCGGTCACGTTGAAGAATGCGCTAGCCATCCCGTTCGTTTATTCCGTGGAGAGTCTGGAGGAGCACCGTTCTCACGGTGCGAATTCACCGTTCAACATGTCAATAAAGAGCATTGAATGGTTAGGAATGGATGAAGCTGAAAAACTGCTCGTTAAGTCTGAATGGATGCGAGACGAGATAGTCAGAATATACAAAGTCTCAATGGACAAGATCAAGGTGATTCAGCCGAAATCTGCGAATTGGATAAAAGACATTTTAGAAACCTACAGGAACTCGTGGGCTAGGGCGTCAACATGAAAAAAGACTTGACCGTTATGATGCTCACCTGGGAATACCCACCCAGGATCATCGGTGGAATCTCCCAGCACATTTATAACCTTTCTAAAAGTCTGGCGAAGAACGGCGCAAATGTTTACGTGGTGACCTGCGATTTTCCCGGAGCACCTCAACATGAAAGCACAGATGGTGTTGAAGTCTACAGGATCGACTCGTACAAGAACCCCGCGCCAGACTTTGCAACGTGGGTTTACCTCATGAACGTAAACATGCAGAAAGAGGCTGCCGCACTCGCTCGCAGCCTCGGCGGACAGATTGACATTTTCCATGCTCATGATTGGCTCGTTGCAACGGCTGGAATCGGGCTGAAACATGTTTTCAGAAAACCGTTTTTTGCCACTATACATTCCACCGAAATCGGCCGCAGAAACGGCATCCACACGGACTATGAAAGGATGATACACGAAACAGAGGCGTGGCTTACCTACGAAGCGTGGAAAGTGATATGCTGCAGCGACTACATGATATCACACGTTCGATGGGCCTTCGGGCTTCCGCCAGACAAGCTGGTCATGGTTCCAAACGGTGTCAACTTCGCAGCCTACGCAAAAGCAGAGAAAGAAGATCTAAGCCAGTTCAGAAACCGATTTGCTTTGCCACAAGAAAAAATCGTGCTCTTCGTGGGAAGGCTGGTGTTTGAAAAGGGAGCCCACGTGCTTGTGAGTGCCGTTCCAAAAGTGCTGGAGAAATTAGACGCAAAGTTCGTTATCGTCGGGAACGGCTACATGAAAGACCAGCTTTCAGACCTCGTTCGAGGAATGGGAATAGCGCACAAAGTGATGTTCACAGGCTTCGTGGACGACGAAACCCTGCGAAAACTGCAGAAATGCGCCGATGTCTCTGTTGTGCCCTCCCTTTTCGAGCCCTTTGGAATAGTCGCACTCGAGGCCATGGCTGCAGGAAGCCCCGTCGTGGTCTCGGACACAGGCGGTCTGTCAGAAATAGTCAACCATGACGTAGACGGAGTCAAAGTTTACGCCGGCAATCCCGATTCACTGGCATGGGGAATAACGAGGGTGCTGACAGACGAAGGCTTTGCAAACCGCCTCAGAACTAACGCGCACAAAAAAGTTCAAGAGAAATACAACTGGGACGCTATAGCACAGCAAACAAAAACCGTGTACGAAGCTGTCTTAAGCGAGTACTCGAAGAGCTTCTGGGCACAAAAAAGATGAACGAGAGCGTTTCACCGAAGACTAAGGGTACGTCAGCTTGATGGCTTTGTGTTCACAAGCGTCGACGCACTTCATGCAGTAGATGCACTCTGGATGGCTGAATTTTTCCCAAGGCAAATCCAATATGGGAACACGGGTGGGACAAACTTGGACGCAGTGGCCGCATCCGCCTTTCTCGCATTTGGTAGGTTCTCTTCTCAAGCCGATGAAGCTGAACGTGTTCATAAGAGCCATAATGGCCCCGTGTGGGCAGAAGTACCTGCACCAGCTACGAGGCACGTAGGCCACGAAGGCCAGAACGAAAATCATGATTACAAGTTGAACCCAGAAAAGCGCGGACAGGCTCGAAATGTCGTGCAAGACATCTACACCCTGGCTTGAAAACACTGAAACGGAAAAATCGTGCACCATCCTCGGCAAGGTTGCGAACAAGGTTTCCGATGGGCTCAAGACTGTGAAAGGTGCATTAGCAAATATGCCTAAAGCCTTCTGATACTCTCCACTGATACCCATAACCTCTGAAGCCGAAAAAATCATGACCATGAACAGCGTAATTGCCAGAACGAAATACTTCACGTAGACCATGGTCTCATGGGTTCTCACCGACAAATCTGTCTGCTTACGTTTGAAAAAGCCAACCAAGTCTTGGATGAAACCAAAAGGACAGACCCACCCGCACATTGACTTGCCTATCAGTATGCCCACGATCAGGAATGAGGCTATTGCAACCCAAGGAAAAACAACGCTGGCGTTCCATCCGCTGAACATCAGCTGGATAGCAGTGAACGCGTCGCCCGAACTGTTCACCTTCAACCCCCACGTCCAAAGAACAGGAAACAAGAGCGGTAGCGCACCGAGACTGAAAACTATTGAACTGAAGAAGATGAAGGAAAGCAACTGGACTACTCTGCGCGGCGTGTTATACTTGAGTAGTCTCTGTCTCAGTTTCTGAGCGTTCAAACGTTTCGCCTTCTTCATGCTCTAATGAAGGACTGAGTTATTTATTTTCCTATGACTTTAACATTTTCCACAAGAATCCATGGTGCCACGAGCTGCCCGATTTTCCTCTCGTTGTCAGCTGGCCCGGAAACATTCGCCAATACGTCGAAAATGTCTCCGGCCAACATCGCTCCGTGCGCTTGCCTGCTGGAAAGTGCAGGTTCGTTGATCAACGCTGGGGGTGGACAAATAGCCCGCTCTTGCACCGTTTCCCGTGCTTTGATGGTGTCTGTCAGGTGTGCCTCTGCGCTGCAGATATTGATGTGGCGAAAAGAGCCATGTTAGAGTGCGAGTCCTTGTGTTTGAGTACTCAATCCGTGATTTCTTTGAGTGTCAAAACAATGTTGAACAATGTTGGTTCAGCGCTTTTTTTACTCAATTCCGCGAGGTTTTTGAGTGTCAAAACCCTCCCGATGGGCACGAAAGACAAGAGTGCGATGGACCAGGACTCGTATGCCACCGAGGTTAAGAGCTGAGTTTACAAAAAGAAGCTCCATTCTAGTTAGCGAGTCTGCAGTGTATAGTTGTTGTAATGAAAATGAATGGGCTAGCTTTTACTAGACTAGCGCGCATGCCTGTTCCTAAATTCGTTTGCGAGGTGGCCTGTGCTTCCGGTTTTGCTTCGTCTATGGATGGTGATGCCTAAGGATACGAGAAGCACCGTTCAAAAGGCGCGACGCAACTCTATTACGGTTGAAAAGGGGAATTTAGGAACACACATAAGCACTGCAAGCAACACATGCGGCAACATCAAACGCAACATATAAAAAACGCGCTAGCTCCGGTTTGCGCCGGCTTCACTGGTACTTTGCGCCTTGAGCTTGCAGCCTTGGCCATCCTGCACGCGTCTGAAACAGCATTACTCAAAGCTTCAACATCCAAAGCGCTGACAGAAGCAAAGCCCCAAGCACCTTTCACAAGCACACGTAGTGCCGCCCCGTTTTCTATCCCTTGCTTTGCTGCTTCAACGCGGGCTTCTTTAACGGTGATCGCGGTTTTGTAGAGTTTTTGGGCGCGGACCTCAACGTACTCGGCTTTGAAACCTTGAACAGCAGTGTCGACGACTTTGGCTAAGACGTCTTTCAAATCTGCTCCGCTTCCAGGTTAGAGACATCCATTCCTGGAAGGAATACCCATAAGAACCTTATAAAAACTGTCAGCGTTTTCCCGCAACTCAACGGAACAGAAAATAAATGTGCGCCTGGAGACTTGTGGCGCATCGAATGATGAATCAGCTTATGATTTGTGCATAAGCAATTTCATTTGAGTAATAAAAGTAGCTTCGTCATCGACGTTCTCAAGTTCTATTCTGCGAAGCTGATTAGAGTCCGAGCTTATGTCTTCGAGAATCTTTCTTTCAATGACGTATGCACCAGATCTGAGAAAGTCCTCAAGTCCCTGTGCGAACAGTTCGATCTTGTCGCTGATCTCACTGCGTTTCAAGGAATAGTTGTGTTCCAGATGCCTGTAGATTAGGATGGTTGCTTCTTTCCCGAAAACTTGGTTTAGGACCTTGTCTATTATTCCTAGGACGGCATCATTTTTGTTGCATGTTTGCTGTCTTGTTATCTCCATTAGCCACCACAGTACTCATCGTTCATCGTACGACTTAATAAGGCTTGTTGTAGACTTGTACAGCGCACATACAGCAAAAACACGAAAAAGAACCTAAAAAGTGAAATCCGTAAGATTCAACTGTTGGACTCTTTTCGGCAAAATCTTATCTTGCGCCTGCCCGTTAAAGATTACAAGTCGTCCGTAAACGCCATCGTAGCCGGGGACGACCTTAGCCTTTCCTTCTCGAACTCGGACTATTGCCTCAGCAATCTGCTCACCCGCAACCGAGTTCAGCTCGCTCTTCGAACGATCAATCAGAACAGAGTACTCGTCCCCGAACTTTTCTATGAGTAGGTTGTAAATGCTCCACACTTTCTCAGCGGATGGAGAATCGACACCCAACACCGTGGCAATGATTTCGGAGAGCGGGAGCAGACGCATGAACCCAACGGCGTTTTCAGGCTTAAAATCCGCAGAGCGGTCAGCCAACTCTTCAACACGTTGCTCCACGCCTTTGGTGAGTTTTCTGCGGCAAACCGGACAGATGTTACCAAGCTTTGTCGCCTCTCGCGCAGAAAGCGACACATTACAGTTCCTGTGGCCCGTCCAATGATATTTGCCGTATGCCGGGTCTGTTTCAATCGTAAACTTGAAACGCCTCGTGTCTCTTGAACGGATAGCTTCCAGCACTTCACCATAATCTGGCTTCCCGAGCTCGAACACGTTTGCTTCTCTTCCAATGCGCCACGGCCAAAAACTGTGGCTGTCACTGTTTGAAACCAGCGTGAACTTGTCAAGCCCACTTAACCGCCAGTTCATGGGCGGATCTGATGAAAGGCCCGTTTCCAAAGCGTAGATGTGTTTAGCCATGTCCTCATAGCATTCTTCAACGCTGTCGAAGCCGCTGAAGGCGCCAAAGATGCTGAACCACGGAGTCCATGCATGAGCAGGGAACACCATGTTTTCATCCGAAACTTCCATGACCTCTTCAACCAGATGTGCCGCGTTAACATCCAACGTTGGTCTGCCGTCTGAAGCCAAATTGCCGTATTTTGACAGCCTGTCGCTAATCTGTGCCGCGGTTTCCAAGCTTGGTGTAAGAATGACGTGATGGACTTTCTTAACCTGACTCTTGGCCGCGAAAACGGTGCTCACTTCGGTTGTCACCATGAAACGCACAGTCGAATCGTCGCCTAAAGCATATCTGTAGAGACCCGTATCTGGTTCAGGAATCAACTTCTCACTCAGTTCTTCAAGCCACTTTGGATGTGTGAAATCCCCCGTGCCTACAATGCTTAAACCCTTAATCTTTGCAAAACGATTAATCTCCTCAACACATATTCTCTCGCTCGTTGCCATGCTGTAGCGACTGTGTATGTGCAAGTCGGCTATTACCCTCAAACGTCCCAGCGCCCCAGCATCTCTTGCCCAGTTCGCTATTATTAGGTTATCGCGCAAATCCTAACTGCGATGTGATAGCTCTGGTGCTCTTCGTGGGGTGTAATAATCTTACACCATCTTTAAATCAAAGCATTGACTAAGCAAAATCCACGAATTCTTAGAGGTCCAAAGTTGCCAACTAAGAAAGAACCGATATGGATAGCCAGAGACCTAGCCAAGTGCAGCGGATGCAGAAAGTGCGAAATAGCATGCTCGCTTTTCCATGAGAATCGCATATGGCCAGACGCTTCTAGAATAAGGGTTTTCATGCTCGTCCCAGGACTGGAATTTCCACATTTCTGCGCTCAATGCGAAGATTATCCGTGCGTGGCATCATGCCCAGTAAGAGCCCTCTCAGTAAGCAGCAAGACAGGTGCAGTGCTAGTAGACAACAAGACTTGCATCGCCTGCGGACAGTGCATTGACGCTTGTCCAGGCAGGGTCCCTCACATGCACCCGAAAGAAAAGCACGTTGTAATCTGCGATCTATGCAACGGAAATCCCCAGTGTGTCAAGGTTTGTCAGCAAGGAAGCTGGAATGTGCTCAGAGTAGTTGAAAGGGGAGACGAGCCCTACAGACTCTATGCGCGGAAACCGGACGAAATAACGCGAGATTTGGCTACAAAAATCTACGGAGAAATAGGAGGAGAATACCTGTGATACTAGGGTACGCAGGCAAGTTTCTTGACATTGATCTTTCGACCCAAGCTATCAAGGAAACAAAGTTCAGCGATGAAATCTTGAACGATTATGTAGGTGGCAGGGGATTAGCAGCAAAGATTCTCTGGGACAGGCTAGGCGCTAAATGGGAGACGGTGGACCCGTTGGGGCCTGAAAACCTGCTTCTGCTTTTAACAGGGCCTCTCACAGGATTCTTTCCGGGAGGAAGAACCTGCGTGTCGGGCAAATCTCCACAAAGCAACGGTGTTGTAGGTTCCACCCTTTCTGGAGAATTCGGCGTTGAGTTGAGATGCGCAGGTTACGACGGCATAATGGTGACCGGCGAATCGGAGAAGCCGGCATACCTGTTTCTCAAGGATTCCGATGTTGAGTTGAGGAATGCAAGCGATGTCTGGGGGAAGGATGGAAAGCAAACTGTTTCAGCGCTTACCAAGGAATGCAGAGGGCTCTTGAAGACGCGTTATCCAAAGTATGGTGAATGGAAGGAACCGGCAATGTTGTACGTTGGTCCAGCAGGAGAAAACAAGGTGCGAACAGCGGTTGTCGGCTCCAAGTGGGCGCACGCTGCAGGCTATGGCGGCTATGGCGCGGTTATGGGTTCCAAAAAGCTGAAAGCAGTGGTTGCAAAGGGCACAGGACCCTTGCCAGAAGTAGCTGACATCAAAAAGGTGAAAAAGCTCATAGAAACAGTGTGCAATGACGTCTACGAGGGAGAATTGTGGAGGCGCTGGGGAACCGGAGGCGGCGGGTACACGTTCGGAAATAAAACTAGCTCAGAACCTGTTCGTAACTGGCAGGAAGAATGGCATGACGAGAAAAGTTACGGGGTTGACAAGTTTGAGAATCGGCTCTGGATGAAACCATACTGGGGCGATTTCGGTTGCCCAACCACCTGCCTGAAACTCGCAGTTGTAAAAAATGGAAAATTCAAAGGAGCAATAACTGACAATCCCGATTATGAAATGCAAGCGTATCTAGGCCCGAACCTGGGAATATTCACACCAGAAGAAAACGTGTTTCTCGCTTCTCTGCTTGACGACCTGGGTTTGTGCGGCATACAAACCGGCAACGTCATGGGCTTTGCAGCTGAACTCTTCCAAGAGAAAATATTGACCAAAGAGGACTTGGGAGGCTTGGAACTCAAATGGGGCGATGCTGAAGCCTTCGCAAGCTTAGCTAAGAGAATTGCTTACAGGGAAAACATAGGGGATATATTAGCTGAAGGAACATACCGTGCTGCCTTGAAAATCGGAAAACTGAAGAAGAAAGATCTGTTGCCCTATGCCGTGCAAGTTAAAGGCATAAGCATCGGCGCGCATGGAATCCGTAGTGGGCAAGACTTCCCTGAAATCATTTCCTACGCCTGTTCCGTGCAATGCGGGGACCACACGTCCATGGCGAGCCTCCCACTCGACAGAGATGGAGAAATAATGGGAATGTTCGCCGATTCAGGAGTCTTCTGCATGTTCAACAGTTTCGGCGCAACACGAAAAATCATATTCGACTTTTACAAGGCAGTCACAGGCCTAAATCTCACGCGCAAAGAGTGGTGCTTCACAAAGGCCCTGAGAATACTGCAACTGCAAAGGACAATGTTGCTTCTGGGCGGCCCAGACTTGAAATGGAACCCGAAAGTCCACGACGACAACCCGCCAAGATTCTACAAACCCTTGCCAACAGGACCTTATAAAGGAAAGGCTGCTGATAAGGCGGCCGTCGAAGAGTACAAACACAGGTACTACCAGGCAGTCGGCTGGGACAAGAACGGCGTTCCGACAGCGAAGATTCTCAGAAAACTCGGACTCAAAGACGTTGAGAAAGCGTTGAAAAGAATACGTTATGACTAGATTATGCGCAGCTCTTTCCCGATCTTTTCGAATACGCCAATCGCAAAATCCAAGTCCTTCCGTGTTAAAGCAGCGTTCATTATGGTCCGTATCCTTGCTCTGTCCCTTGCAACCATTGGAAACACAATAGGCAAAGCAAACACGCCTTCCTCGAAAAGCCGTGCACTCAGCTTCTTGGCGACGCCACTTTCACCGACTATGATGGGTGTGATGGGTGTCTGACTGTTTCCTGTGTTGAATCCCAGGTCCTTCATTGCCTTCTTGAAGTATCTGGTGTGATCCCACAGTGTTTTGACGTGCTGCGGTTCACTTTCCAGAACGTCAATTGCCGCTATGCATGCAGCGGCGACTGCTGGAGGGTGCGACCCGCTGAGGAGCCAGGTTCGGGACTTGTTGTAGGCAAAGTTGAACATGTCTCTGGAGCCAGAAACGTGGCCGCCGACCACACCAAAAGCTTTTGAGAAGGTGCCCATCTCCACGTGAACCTTGTCGCGGCCGAGCTTGAAATGTGAGACTATGCCCCTGCCTCCCTCGCCCAGGACGCCTTCACCATGGGCATCATCCACAAAAACCATTGCACCATGCTCCGCACCAAGCTTGGCTATTTCGTCTAGAGGTGCGATGTCGCCGTCCATTGAGAAGACGCCGTCTGTGATTATCAAGATCCGCCTGTAGGGTGGCGAATGTTTCTCAGCATCTTCCAAGACACGTTGCAAATCCTGCGGGTCAGAATGCTTGTAGACCGCTCTTTCAGCGTGGGCCAGTCGAACACCGTCGATTATGCTGCCGTGGTTAAGCTCGTCACTTATTATCAAATCCTCTTTGCCAACCAATTGAGGAATCAAACCCGCGTTTGCGGCAAAACCAGTCTGGTAGACCAGCGAAGCTTCTGCATGCTTGAAACTTGCAAGTCTCTTTTCAAGCTCGATATGAATATCCATTGTTCCGGCTATGGGACGAACTGAACCGGAGCCGGCCCCGTGAGTTTGAACTGCCTTTATCGCAGCTTCTTTCAATCGCGGGTGGTTGCTCAGGCCAAGGTAGTTGTTGGAGCAAAACATGAGAACCTTTTTCCCATCAACATTGCACCATGGTGAACTTGGACCTTGAAGAACTCTGATTTTCCAGTCAAGCGCGTTCTTCACCAGATCCTGATACTCTTCCCGCAAAAAAGTTGTGGGATCGCGCATTTTCACCATGCCTCTTTTCCCTAGTTTGGCACTCCTTCTCTTAACTCTTTCTAGCCTAACCGAACCCTAACAGCTTTCCTTCGGCGAAGCGTTTCGACAGTTTCTGTATCATATCCTTGGTCATCGTGGTCAGGTCATACTTTGGTTTCCAACCCCACTCTTTGCGAGCCACGCTGTCGTCAATTGACATGGGCCAAGAATCCGCGATTTTCTGTCTGAAGTCAGGCTTGTATTCGCATCTGAACTCCGGGATGTACTTCTTGATTTCAGCAGCGAGCTCGCCTGCCGAGAAACTGATTCCAGTCACGTTGTAGCCGTCATGATGCTTAATCCGAGACGGGTCAGTCTCCATCAAATCCATGGTTGCTTTGATACAGTCCGGCATGTACATCATCGGCAGAACTGTATTCTCTCTCACAAAACACGTGTACTGCTTTTTCTTGATGGCCTCGTAGAACATGGCCACCGCGTAGTCCGTCGTTCCGCCACCTGGAAGAACTTCAGTGCTTATTATGCCCGGATACCTGACGCTTCGAACGTCTACACCGAACCGGTGGAAATAATAATTGCACAGAAGCTCACCTGCAACCTTGGTGACCCCGTACATGGTTCCAGGAATCAAGATGGTTTCCTGAGGAGTGTTAACGCGGGGGGCTGGTGGACTGAAAACTGCGATGGAACTCGGCCAAAACACCTTGGCCAGGCTGTGCTCCCTTGCAATTTCAAGCACATTATAAAGACTGCCCATGTTCACGTTCCAGGCAAGCTGTGGGTTCTGCTCACCTGTAGCTGAGAGAACTGCTGCCAGATGGTAGATCGTGTCAATGTCATACCTTTTCACTGCCTTTTCAAGGTCAGCTTTTTCATTCAAGTCGATGAATTCGATTGGGCCTGACTTGAGCAGCTTCTCACTGGGCTTCTTGGTGTGTCCTACCGCAACGACGTTGTCTCCGCCGTACTTGTTCCGCAACTCTAGCGTTAACTCTGAGCCAATCTGGCCCGTGGCGCCAGTCACCATTATCTTGTTCGTCCTTTTCGCCGGCATTCTACAGCCTCTTCTATTGCCTGCAAGCGTTTAGAATTTTGGCATATAAGAATTTTCAGACGAAAAAGCCGTTTTCACGTCACTTTTGTGTGTGCAGTCGTATCTTAGTTCCAAGCTTCTCAGACATTTCTTCCAAACGTTTTCAAAATGCGCTTGTTTTGTGAAAATGGTTTATACCTCACGCAGCAAATCTCATCATCGACAAATCATGAGGTTAGGCTTGATTGTCAACCCCATCGCTGGAATGGGAGGCAAAGTCGGCCTGAAAGGAACAGACAATGTCTTAGAAGAAGCGTTGGATAGAGGAGCACAGCCAGTAGCGCCAACAAGAGCGGCAGAATTTCTGAAGAAGCTTAAGGAGAACTTGGCAGAGGCGCCAATTGAGATTCTAACTTGCCCCGGAATCATGGGTGAAAAAGAAGCAGAAGTGGCAGGTTTTCCCGTTCAGACTCTGCCCATGAAGATTGGCAGGAAAACATCTGCTGAAGACACGAAGATGGCAGTGGAGCTTTTGATAGGGGCAAACGCGGATTTGATAGTTTTTGTCGGAGGGGACGGTACAGCCAAAGACATTTTCGACGCACAGCAAGGCTGCAAAGAGACACCGGTTCTAGGCGTCCCCTCCGGGGTGAAGATGTACAGCGGCGTTTTTGCAGTGAGCCCTGCAGACGCTGTGGACGTAGTCTTGGCCTTCGTACAGAAAGAAGCGGAAATAACCGAGTTTGAAATCATGGACTCTGATGAAAAGGCGATACGAAATGATTCCTTTGCCGTGAAGCTCCATGGTTACATGAAGGGACCTTTTCTTCCGGCTCGCATTCAGGGAAGCAAACAGATAAGCCCAGAAACAATAGACGAAAAAGACAATCAAACGGCAACAGCGAAATTCATAATAGAAGAAAGACAGCCAGAGGCAACGTGGATTCTTGGCCCAGGAACGACCGTCAAACGCGTTGCAGAACTGCTCGGTATCGAAAAGACAGTTCTTGGCGTAGACATATACAAAGATGGCAGGGTGATTCTTGACGTGAGTGAGGAAAAAATTCTAGAAGAAGTGAACAACTGGCAGAGCACTTGGATTGTTGTCTCGCCCATAGGGCATCAGGGAATAATTCTGGGAAGAGGAAACCAACAGATAAGCCCAGAAATCATAAAACGCGTTGGAAAACAGCGAATACTAGTCGTAGCAACCAAGAGCAAGCTTGAAAACATGGAAGAAAAGGTTTTGAGGGTCGACACTGGCGACACAGAGGCAGATAAGATGCTAAGGGGATACATCAGAGTCATTACAGACTACAGAGAATGGCGTCTCATGCCCGTCCAGTAAGGTCAGGCTCCAAACTTCCTGGTTTTCTCAAGCAAATCCATTAGGGTAGGCATCAAATCCGCGCCTCTTATCCTGTTCAAGCCCCCTCTGGCGCAAGACCTTTCGCCGAATTCGGCAACGCCATCCCTGCGAACGTACGGCCCGCTAATTACCACAGGAACAGGGTCTCCCTCATGGTTTCCGGTCACGCACGAAGTAGTGTGATCAGCAGTCACAGCCAAATAAGTGGAATCCAAAACTACGTGGTCAAGTATGAAGCGAAGCATCTCATCAACCTTTTGCACCACTTCAATTTTCAGCTTGATGTTTCCATCATGGCTAGCAACATCCGTGGCTTTCACGTGCAGCAACACAAAATCGTTAGTTCTCAGTGCTTCAACAGCCGCCTTGGCTTTGGCCATGTAATTGGTTTGAGGCGTGCCAGTTGCGCCTTTGACATTTATCAACTTCATCCCAGCGACCCTGCAGACTCCGCGGATCAAAGGTACCGCAGCTATACATGCAGCTTTGATTCCAAACGCTTCAGAAAGGGGAGTTATCTTCGGAATAGTGCCTGCACCTCTGCACAAAACCATGTTTGCTACAGGCAGCTTGTGGGCGGCACGTTTCTTGTTGACCGGATGTTCCTTCAAAACCTTGTGAAACTCTTGCATCAGCTCATTGACAATCCTAGCTGTACGCCTGGCTTCAGGAAGACCACTCAGAGGCTTCACTTCCAAAACAGGTTTTCCCGCCACCTCTGGGTCCGAATCACTGATGGCCGTTGATAGGCTGTGCCCGCGAATAACCAAGGCGGCTCGATGCTGAACAGTGTTTTTGAAAAAAAATCCAACATTGAGAGACTTCCTAAGCTTGACATTCTGCAGACTTTCAGCCAATTTCGCCGCATCCTCATTCGCTATTCTGCCAGCTCTTCTGTCCAGAACCACAAAGTTCTTGTCCACAGTTGCAAAATTACATCTAAAAGCAACGTCCCCAGGCAGAACCTCCACACCGGAACCCACAGCTTCCAAAGCACCTCGACCAGAATAAACTTTCAAGGAGTCATATCCAAGCAAGGCAAGAGTGGAAGCGTCACTCCCCGGAGGTATTCCAGGGGCTATAGGATCAAGTATGCCACTGACACCCTTTTTGGCTAACTGATTCAACGCCGGCTTACGGGCTGCTTCCAAAGGAGTTTTCCAATCAAGCTCCCTAATCGGCCTATCAGCCATTCCATCCACAATAACTAATATTGCCTTCAAATTCATCCTTACCATTTATGCCCTAAGAACATACTTAATTTTAGATTGCGGCGGTTAAAACACTTGCGCATTCAATGAAAAGGACACAGGGGAGAAGACAGGCAAAGAAAATGTTTAATAGATTCTCTCTGCAATTTCATAGAAAGTGGTTGAAAATGGGCGATTGCGTTCCACGTTGCTGAATTCTCGCAAAACTTGGCCCATTTCGGGAAAAACCCCGCGGCAGAATTATGTTCTACAACTAGAACACAAAGGAGAGACCCAAATGCCAAAACCAGCAAGAACTAGTGAAAAAGCTATTCCAAAAGAAAAATGGAGTAGACATTTCGGCAAGTGGTTTAGAAACGTTTTGATAGAAGGAAAAATCCTTGACTACAGGTACCCAATAAAAGGATGCGCGGTCTGGCTTCCGTACGGGTTCAGAATACGAGAAAATGTCTTCTGCGTGATTCGAAACCAGTTGGACTCAACAGGGCACAGTGAAGCTCTGTTTCCGCTCCTTATTCCAGAAGCGTCCCTGCAGAAGGAAGCTGAACATGTAGAAGGGTTTGAAGCCCAAGTCTTCTGGGTCACCAAAGGCGGACAAAGACAGTTGAAACAGCATCTAGCTTTGAGGCCGACAAGTGAAACCGTCATCGGACCTATGGAGCATTTGTGGATACGCTCCCGCGCAGATTTGCCCTTGAAACTCTATCAGATAGTGACGGTCTTCAGGTTTGAAACCAAGGCGACAAGGCCGATCCTTAGAATGCGTGAATTCGACTTCAAAGAAGCACACACAGCACATGCAACAGAAGAAGAGGCAGAAGCTGAAGTGAGAGAGGAGATAGACAATTATAGGAAAATCTTCGATGCACTGTGCGTGGCCTATTGCGTTTCCAGAAGACCGGAATGGGACAAATTCGCGGGCGCGAAGTACTCCACAGCCTTCGATATGATATGTCCTGATGGAAGAACTTTGCAGATAGGGACAGTTCATCACCTTGGACAGCACTTCTCCAAAGCTTTCGACGTCTCGTACGAAACAAAGGACGGCGGCAGGGAATATGTCTGGCAGACATGTGCCGGAATCTCAGGGAGAGGAATAGCATCAGTCCTAGTCATGCATGGCGACGACCACGGAGTAATCTTGCCTCCTAGAATCGCGCCGATACAGGTAATAGTCATCCCGATTCCGTACAAGGGTAAAGCAGAGCTTGTGAACAAAGAGTGCTTAGAAGCTGCGCAAGGACTGAGAAAGAAAGGGTTCAGAGTTGAAGTTGACATAAGAGAGGGCATCACGCCAGGATCAAAATACTTCGAATGGGAATTGAGAGGCGTCCCAATCCGCGTTGAAATTGGTCCTAGGGACATTGAAAAAGGAGAAGCCACGGTCGTTAGAAGAGACACCTTAGAAAAGCAAACGTGCAGGCGAAGCGATCTCGCAGAATTCCTCACAAAGATCGCAGAAAGAATCACTGAAGACGTGAGACAAAGAGCTTGGCAATGGACAAGGCAACACGTTCACAGCACCGACAAGCTGGAAGAAGCAAAGAGGCTCCTGGAGAAACATACTGGAATAGTTGAAGTGCGATGGTGTGGCAAGACAGAGTGCGGACATAGGCTGGAAGAGGTTACCAGCGCGCGGGTCCTGGGCACTCCAGAGGATACTGAGCAAAAAGTTGATGGGAAATGCATAATCTGCGGTGAGAAAGCAAAGTCAATAGTCAGAGCCGCGATAGCATACTGAGCATCATGTCTTTTTCACTCCACAAGTTTTACGTGTTTTCTAAGCTCCTGTACGACATCCTTCAGACCGAGTTTTGACAAAGTCAATTTCTTGGGTATCCCGCGTCCATCCCAGCCTCTTTTCCGATAGTAATTCTGTAACATACTGTCGTATTTGGCTCTGTCGAGTTTCATTCCTTTCAGCGGGCCCTTAGACAAGGGTTCCTCAAACCACCTGTCAGCTGGAAAATCCATCTCGGCACTCCATTTTTTACCGAACTCGCGAATCCAGAAGGCTCTTGTCAAGTTGAAAACTCTGTCAGCGATAACGTTCAAGTCTTCCCATGACATTTCCATGCCTGTTGCTGCGTGTAGAAGTTTCGTATACCAATCGAGCTCAAGGCCTACTTCAATCCATGGAAATCTGCAGACTGTCAAACACTCGAAAACGCCTCCACGGATGCGTTGCAGCTCGATGACTTTGTCGACTTTTTCGACTGTGTAGCCTTTCCGTCCGGTTTTTACTTCCCAAGAAATCACCCACGCATCCTTATGATGAGCCCCTATTGAACAGGTTCCGTAAGCCAGTGCCATTGCAGGCGTCGTGTGGCAGTCATACGCTGAAACTTCTAAGCCCTTGACATGCATTGCCCAGCGATTTGAGTCCTGACCTATTTCCTCAGAAGCTGAATAGACGCCGTCTGCCAAGAGGTTACCCAGACCCTCTTGTCTGTATGCTATTTCTTTAATCAGTGCTTTTGCCGCTTTGAATCTTCCCCAAGGAATCTTCTCGTCAATGAGCCCCTTTTCAGAGGCTTCCATCGCAAAGCCAAGAACGTTGCCCAAAGAAATCGTGTCCAAGCCATATTCGTCCGCGACTCTGTTGAGAGCTGCCACTTGCTTCAGGTTACCCAGTCCAATGTTTGAACCCAGCATTGCAACGTTCTCGTAATCAAGCTCTGACTCTTTTCTGTCAGAGTCTTTGACGATGTTGCCGCATGTCATGTTGCATTGGGGACAGCCGCGATTGGAGACCTTTATTTTTTCCATAGCAAAGCCGCCTATGGCTTCTGCTTTCTCAAAGACTCCTTCGCTGTAGTTGTATGCTGGAAGCACGCTGTTTTCTTGGCTCCATTCGATTGTGCTCATGGTGCCTTGACGTTTCCAGAAAGCATAGTTGGGTTTGGTCAAGACTTCTCGGTAAGCCTCGGTGCCCAACTCTTGCATTTCTTTAGGATAGGCAGCCTGCAGATCATGGGAGCCTTTGAAGACAACCGCTTTCAGTACCTTGGATCCCATGACCGCGCCCATTCCGGGTCTGCCGCCGGAACGGCCCTCTTGTGAAACGATTGTTGCGTATCTCACGAGATTTTCTCCCGCTTGGCCGATGCAGAGAATGCCCGCGTTGCGTCCATAGATGCTGCTAAGTCTTCTCTCAGTTTCAAAGGAGTTCAAGTCCCAAAGATCTTCTGCATCAAGGAATTCGGTGGACTCGTCTCGAACAACTAGAAACATCGGCTTCTTGGCCCTGCCTTCGACGATTACAGCGTCATAACCAGCCCTACGCATTTGGACAGCAGCAAGAGTGCCGATGTTTCCGTCTCCGTAACCGCCGGTCAGTGGACTCTTGGATGCTACAACGAGCTTGCCGCTGCTTGGCAATGAAAAACCCGTCAACGGGCCAGCTGCGAAGACAAGTTTGTTCTCAGGCGAAAAGGGATCGATTCCTTGTTTCAGTTCGTCCCAAAGAATCTTGGCTGCGAACCCTCTGCCGCCGAGAAAGCAGCGCGCCACACTTGCCTCATAAGCGTCTGCGACTGCCTTACGCTTGCTTAGGTTCACGTGTAAGAACTTGCCGGTCCATCCGAACATGTCGATAACCCGCCCTAGAATGAGTGTGTAATAATTCTATCTGAAAGTAGATAAATCTAATTGTGCGTGAAAGCTATATTACGAGCCTTTCAGGTTCGACGCTTCTTTTTTTCAGGCCTAAGTCGCTCACTCGGAATTTTCTTTCTCCGTACAGCAGGGCGTGTTCTTCGTCTTTGTAGAGTGCTGCGGCAATTCTTCCGATTGAATCAGCCTTTAATATGCCGCTTCCACTTGCACCCCCAACAACCATCAGATCGTTTTCTTCGAAGATTACTGGTTGCCCGTCGAGGCTGTTGATTTCATATAATCCGGCAAAGGCTGAAAAAGGTTGGCAATCTTTAAACTGTGGGAAGTATTTAACCATGACTTGGTACAGGCCATACTTGTAGTAGTTCTCCTCAGGTTCAGGTTCTTCTTCAATCTTGAATGCTCTTGGAAATTCGTCAGCGTACGCCAGCCATAGGGCATCTTCTTCGGGGGCGGGTCGAATGTAAGCTGAAGGTTTAGGAAGAATCGTGAACGGTAAGCATCCAGTGTTTGTGAATTCCTTTGATAGCAACAGCTTTTTCAGTCCCTCAGTTCTTGCTTTAATCGAGAAGACTTGCCGCTTCTTGGCCTTGATAAAGCATTCAATTCCGACGGGGTCCAGAAGCTGCGAAGCCCAAGCTCCAGCTGCGATTATTGTCTTCTTCGCTCTTATCGGGCCTCTACTGCTTTTGACCCCCGTGATTGTTGCGTCCTGCCAGAAGTAAGGTTCACCGGGCATTCCTAAGGGCTGACGAGGTTCAACAACAACTTCCTTCACGTCAGTGTTGTACTGAATCTTTCCTCCAAGCTTCAGAAACTCTGACTCGTAAAACTTCACGAGAGAGTCAACGTCAATTAGACCCGCCTTCGGAATCAGTATTCCCTCGTAGACATTTCCCAGACCCATCATTTTTGCCTCTTCGTCATCCACAAAACTTGTTCTCATCTCAAGCTTTTTGGCCAATTCAGCCTCATCGTATTCTTTGTATTGGAAACCTCTGGCGCCCAGTTCCTTCAGAACCGGGAGCATTTTGCGGTAGCCATCCTCGTCAAAGAACCACAAGTAACCGGCCCATCGCAGTTTCAAATCCACATGCAAATCATTCTGGACATGTTTATAGAATTCAGCGGAAGAATCTGCTAGGGCAAAGTTTGTGCGAGAAGCAAAAAGACAGCGAAATGCGGCGGCGCTCTTCGCCGTGCTGCCTTGACCAGCGGCACCTCTCTTGTCGACAACTAGGATGTTCAGGTCAGGATTTCGGGTCTTCAGGTGATAGGCTGTTGCCAAACCCAGAATTCCTGCACCCACTGTGATCACGTCGTATTCTGCCATAGTGTGTGCACCAAACTTGGGAGTCAAGTATTGAATCAGAGAAGATTTAAACTTAGCCGTCATGACCGACTTAAGGTCACATTATAAGAGAACGCTTATTTACCTCCGAGAAATATGATTTACAGCATTACGGGAAACTGGGGGACATATTTGCGGATACAAAAAGAGGTCAGAGCGGTTACGACCCTTCTTGCTGTGTTGTTAATTCTTGCTTCAGCAATAGTCGGCGGGTTTATTTCTTACATGTTTGCTGTGTCACCATTCTTTGCAGTTCCTAACAATGTTAGTCTGGGCATCACAGGCGCCAGTTTTTCGGTGAATCATCCGGATTACTTCGATATAACGGTGTTGAACCCGTCTTATTCACCGTCTGGAACAAACATAACGAGCATTTATCTGAAGATTGATGGGGAAACCGGCTTGTTTAACGTGACAGACACAGTCCCAGGGCTACCCACACCTCTTGACCCGGGAGCATCTACGGCTATTAGATGTTATTGGGATTGGGGCAGCTACGCGGGAAGAAGCATCACAGTGAACGTACTTCCCCAGAACGGCACAGGAGTTGCATTTACAGTTCAAACCGATTTCGTCAAGCTTGACGCAGACACTTATTTCAATGCGACAGAAAGCGTTACACAATTTAACGTAACCGTCACAAATGAACTCAATTCAGTCTTGAATTTGACTATAAACAACGTTGTGATTGACTATACACCAGTTTCGAACCTCAGCATCGCTCTTCCAATGGTCCTCGACAATGGCCAGACTGTCAAATTCACTTGCTTCTTCGATTGGCAAGGGTACGTCAAGCCGCTTGTTGAAGTAGATACTATTGAAGGTTACAAGGCTCAGGTCCAAAAAAACGTCTCTTCGGTCATTGATGTAGAAGTTGCGGGCGTCACGTTTAACGAAACGAATCCGAGTCAAGTCAGTGTGACGCTGTCGAACTCTGCAAACTCCGTCACGCCCGTCGACATAGCAAACATCACGATCACGTACAGCAACATTACTGACGTGATAAACGGAACCCTTTCAAACCCGCCCCTTCCCTACAGGCTTGACATAAACAATAGTGTCACCCTTAACTGCGTTTGGAACTGGACCGATGAAAGCTATCGCAATCTAAGCGTCAACGTAACAGCTTACACTAATCAGGGATTTGTTTCGCAGCCAACAACGGTCATAACACCCGCAGAGGTTGCGGCGAGAATAGACCACGCGGAATTTGATTTAGACCACACTGGACGTTTCACGGTAAACATGACAAACCTGTCCTATTCACTTCAGACAATCAATGTCACAGAGATAGACTTCAACCAAAACTCAACAGGCACAGACTCTGCATTAGTAGCTGCCGGAGGGCAAGCTACTTTTGTTTGTGAATTCAACTGGTCCAGCTTCGTCGGACAAAATGTTGCAATCACCGCTAACGTAACCTATGGGGTGAATAATTCCTTGCTCGTGCCTTTCCAAGTGAACGTGCCATACTTCAGCGTAATGAACGTTTCATTTGGAAACTTCTCGCTTGGGAATCCATACATGAACGTGAACGTAACGGTCAGCGAGTTCTCCAAGATTGACGCGAACATCACTCAGATATTCATACAAACTGGAAACGCAACACAAACAATCGATGGGACCATATCAAACCCAAAGATAAGCCCATCAGGGTACCCGCTTGCCGCAGGCAACGAAATATCAGTCGTCTGTCCGTGGGATTGGAAGACCTATGTCGGCAACGATGTGACAGTCATTGTTCAGACGGCGGACGGGTTCCAGTCGTCAACAACATTGAAAGTTCAGTAGTCTTTCCACAATCTTTATCTTATTTTCGGAAGAACCCTTGCCCAAGGGGAGGATCACCTTGACTGATGTGAAGACAACCGAAAGGGTGCGTACGATAGAATACGCGATCCGCGATGTTATAGTTCATGCAAGACAGGTTGCAAAGACTGGTAAGAAGATTTACTATCTGAACATAGGAGATCCTAACGCTTTTGATTTTGACACTCCACCACACATCAAACAGGCCTTGGTGAAGGCTGTTGAAGAGGGAGCAAACTTTTACTCAGCTTCGGAAGGATTGCCAGAACTCAGGGAAGCCATCAGTCAGAAGGAAAAAAAGGTCAACGGCGTTGAAATCTCTGCTGAAGATGTAATTGTTACTTCAGGAATTTCTGAGGGTATCCAAATGGCAACAGCGGCCCTCATCGACTCAGGTGATGAAATTCTACTCCCAGGACCGACCTATCCGCCTTACATTTCCTACGCCAGATTCTTCAACGGAAAACCGGTAACATACGAGACAGTCGAAGAAAACGGCTGGCAACCAAACATCGACGATCTTAGAAGCAAGATATCCAACAAAACGCGTGGAATAGTGATTATCAACCCCAACAATCCTTGCGGCGCGCTTTATGGAGAAAAAGCCGTGAAACAGATTTTGAATTTGGCAGGAGAGTATGACGTTCCGGTCCTGTCGGACGAAATCTATGATCAGCTAGTTTTTGAAAAGAGGTTTGTCAGCACAGCCCACATAGCTAAAGACATCCCGGTAATAGGACTGAACGGTTTCTCAAAGGCATACCTAATGACTGGATGGAGACTTGGTTACCTCTACTTCCACAGCCCAGAAGGACAGTTGCAAGAGTTAAAACAGTGTATCGAAAAAGAAGCAAGAATAAGGCTCTGTGCAAACACGCCAGTCCAAAAGGCAGGAGTTGCAGCCTTGAACGGCCCGCAAGACCACATCAAATTGACCGTTGAAAAGCTCCGGCAAAGAAGCAGATACGCGTGGAAAAGGCTGAACGAAATCGAAGGATTGAGTTGTGCGAGACCAGAAGCCGCATTCTACGTTTTCCCCAAGATCGGCGCAATAGGGTCAAAGTGGAAAACAGACATGGAGTTTGTGCTAGATCTTCTGAAGGAAACAGGCGTGCTGTTTGTGCACGGTTCAGGGTTTGACCCAGATTATGGTGCTGGCCACGTTAGGGGAGTTGTGCTTCCACCGCTTGAGACGCTTGAAGAAGCGCTTGACAAAGTTGAGGAATTCATGAAAAAGTGAAGGCAGGTTGAGTTTATCGACCCTGCCTGTTGTTTACTTGTGGATTAAATCAGTACTCCTTGCTTCGGATCTGAAACCAGTTTTGAGAATTCTTCCATCAGTTTCTTGGTTATAGGACCTGGTTTAGCGCTGTTTATTGTCCGTTTGTTTATTTCTCTGACCGGAACTATTTCCGCGGCTGTTCCTGTGAAGAAAACTTCCTCCGCGTTAAACAGTTCGTATGGCGTTATGTTCTTCTCTTCAACCTCAAAGCCCAATCCTCTGGCAAGCTTCATCACTTCTTGCGCAGTTATTCCCGGCAGTGCACCCGTGTAGCTTGGAGGCGTAAACAATTTTCCGTTTTTCACAATAAATATGTTCTCTGCCACCCCCTCGCACACGTAGCCGTTCTTGTCGAGGCATATTGCCTCGTCTACGCCGTTTATGTTTGCCTCGATTTTTGCAAGTATGCTGTTAAGGTAATTGAGCGATTTTATCTCATGTGACGTTGCGTCAACAGGGTCCCTCTTAACCCATGAGAGCATGGCTGTGACGCCTTTCTCTTTTGCTTCCCCCTTGTGGAGCGCGATTTTGTCAGTTATCACGATTATTGTTGGCCTCAGACACTTCTTTGGGTTCAGTCCCAAGTCCCCTACTCCTCTTGTAACGACTAGGCGGATGTAAGAATCTTTGAGGTTGTTCCTTCGCAGCGTCTCCACAACTGCCTGCACCATCTGCTCCCTTGCTACTGGAATTTCAAGCATTATCATGTGAGCTGAACGGTAGAGTCTGTCAACGTGTTCCTTCAATTTGAACACTGAACCGCTGTAGGCACGAATTCCCTCAAACACTCCATCACCGTACAGAAGTCCGTGATCGAAAACTGAAACTTTCGCTTGTGACTTTGGATAATATGCCCCATCGATGTAGACCTGCAGTTCTTTCTCCAACATTTTGCCCCCAAACCGAGAAGCTAGTCTATTAAATTAAGGTCTGATATATCTTTTGGAAAGAAAAGCTGGTTTTTTACCAGTGCTAACCGTGAAATTGCGGTCTCTTTGACACGTATTTTGGCAGCGGAAGCGCTTTGAAAGGCCTGTTAAGGGTTGTTTTTTCGATTACGCTCATTAGTTCTTTAAGCTTCATGCTTAGCACTTTTCCCGCTGCCCTGTCCCTCACTGGAATCACGCCGGAATCAATTTCTCTTTTTCCCACTACAATTATGTACGGGATCCATTCCATCTCGGCCTCGCGGACCTTTTTCTGGAGTGTCAATGCTCGATCATCAATGTCCACTCGTATGCAGTGTGCTTCCATTTCTTCCGTCATCTTTTCAACGTCCTTTAAGAAACTGTCTGATATTGGAATCATGCGGACTTGTGTTGGCGAGAGCCAGACTGGAAGCATCGGTGACTTGCCGATCTGCTGTTCTTTATAGGCTTTTTCTAGCAGCGCGTACACGTCTCTTTCAATTGCCCCACTCGGGGAGCAGTGCAGAATCAGAGGGTGCTTTTTTTGGCCTTTTTCGTCGGTGTAGGTTATGTCGTATCTTTCAGCGTTTTCAACGTCGATCTGATCTGTTGAGAGTGCAGCGGCTTTGTTTTGGTTGTCTACGAAGTTGAAGTCCCACTTGAGCACGAAATAGAAGAAACGTTCATTCCACATCTCGACGAGAACTGGTTTCCCAAACACCTTCGCCAAAGAAGCGACGAAGTCTTTGTTCTTTTCGTAAAAGTCTTTTGTGAACCGTATTCCCGC
The DNA here is from genome assembly GCA_049516875.1 of Bathyarchaeia archaeon. GTDB lineage: Archaea > Thermoproteota > Bathyarchaeia > Bathyarchaeales > Bathycorpusculaceae > JBEKCD01. Next base: position 87,539 of record JBEKSS010000004.1, read on the forward strand.
CTCATAGTCGTCTCGGGATAATCCGATTTCGTCCAGCATTTGCATGCTCAGCTTGAATCTTGTTATGAATTCTTTCTTGGCCTGCTCCAGATCCGCGCAGAAAGCGTGGCAGTCAGGCATGCTGAAGGCTCTCAAACGTCTTAAGCCTACGACCTCTCCGCTCTTCTCTCTTCTGAAACTGTAACGGGTCAACTCGTAGACTTTCATTGGCATTTGCTTGTACGAGAACTGTGCGTCGTGAACCATCAAAAACTGTCCGAAACACGCGGCGAAACGTAGGAAGAGTTCTTTGTCTTCTGATTTCAGCAAGTACTGTCTTGCAGGGAAACGATTCAGGTAATCCGCGAGGCTTGGGTGTTGGAAATCATACATGACTGGGGTCTCAACTTCCATGGCGCCGTATTCGTTCATCTTTGCCGTTACAAACTGTTCGAGCAGAGATTTAACAAGTCGTCCTTTCGGGTACCAACGGATGTTGCCAGGGTCGCTTCCAGGCTCGTAGTCTGCGATTTCCAGTCTTTTCATCAAAGTCACGTGGGGCGGTATCTGCTGGCTTGCCCGGACTTTGGATATTTCATATTTCGCGAATTTCTCGAGGTTTTCGTGGCCTTTGAACTTGAAGTCTTCAACCGCAACGAGTTTTCCATCCGGCTGCAGAATGTACCAGAAGGATTTGAGCTTTTCTTCCGCTTTGGCTGCTTCAGAAATCTTTTCCTCTTCCTTCTTGACTGCCTTTGTTGGCAATATTACGCGGGCTTGCTCGGCGAGAGGATGGCCCTTTATTGAAATTGTAAACTGCTTGTTCCAACCGAAAGGTGCGCGGAATGTTTCTATTCCCTTCTTTTTCGCGTAAGCTTCCATTGCTTTAACAGTTTTCAATGCTTCTGACGGTTTAGCCAAGTTGCTGCTCAAATGCGCATAGGGGTAAATCAAGATGCGGTTTGTCTTCTGCTTCTCAAGGAAAGTTTGAACCTCGTCGATGGCCTTTTGGGCCACCGTCTTGTCGTCGTCTTCCTCCACCGCCGTGAACAGGACGACCACTTCTTCTAGACGAACCTCCTTCTTTTCAGCCTCTTCAGCTATGGCCACTTCTTTCTTCACTGGTCTATAGGCGATGAAATTTGAGTGCAACTGCAATATTCGCATAGAACGTGTGCCTCCCGATTCTAGGCGCTGTAGCGCCATTTCTCAATCTGCTTATCTTTCTTCGTCTTCTTTTTGAACTCCTTGTAGTGTTCTTTGCAGAGGTAAGCCCGTTTCTCGTTGCCCACTTTGAGACCAGCAGTCTTCACCTTTTCAGCTGAGAGTGAGCGAACTGCTTCTCGCCCGCAGCCTGACACGCTGCATTTCGCACCTTTATCGATACGTCCCACACCTAACGCCTCAAGTTTGTTCAATGTTTAACGCATACAATACGCGTTATTCCTTAATTTCTTTTTCATATAGAGCGTGCGCTCTTCGATAGATTTCGTCTTTGTCGCCGAATGACGTCGGACCGATTCCCTCAACAACTAGCGAAGCAGCTGCGGAACCTACGTGCGAGCACCAGGCGCAATCTTCACCGCGGGCGTATTCTGCTAGAAAAGCTCCGATGAAGGCATCTCCAGCGCCCGTAGGGTCGACCAGTTTCTCAGGTTTGTAGGCCGGAACTCTGTGGATTGTATGTTCAATTGAAACCACGGCGCCTTCAGCTCCTAAAGTCACAATAACTATGTTGACGCCATGGTTGTGCACGGCTTCTATGGCTGAATCAACGTCGGACAGACCTGTTAAGGCTTGAATTTCTCTCGGAGTAGACTTGAAAACGTCAATCAGGCCTAAGATGCGCCTGTCCGTTGGCTGTTCAAGAGTGACATTCCCGTTCTCGTCGAAAGCTCGTACTAGTCCTTGCGAATCAAGGGACAAAATCTCTGTGCAGCTTTTCAGTTTCTCGGCTACCTCATATGTGATTTCGCCAACAATTGGTGCAAGATGTATGATCTTTGCTTTCAGAGGATTAGGCAAGTCTTCTACACGAATTGGGGGCATCCTGTTCTTTGAACAGAGGCTGCGATTCGACAGATCATTATCGTATCTCAGCTCAAAGCGAGTAGTAAGCGCATCTTGCACGGTGGCCAACCCGGATAAATCTATACCTTCCTGCTGGAGCCACCACTTGTAAGCTGCTGGAAAATCGGCGCCAACTTTTGAAATGACTGATACTCTTGCGTCTAAACGCCTAGCTGCAAACGAGACGTAAGCAACCGAGCCGCCTAAAACGATGAATGCAGATTGTCGACTCGGCAGGAAAATTGAATCTATGCTAAAGTGACCAACCGACACGATGTCAAACAAGTATGCTCCAAGCCTCTGCTGGAATATTGCGTTGAAGTAAACTTAAAGCCAGCGGAGCGTTAGCTCCACTTGTCTTCACATTGAGCATTTATCAGCATCTAAGTTGCTTATTCGCACACGCGCCTTATTGCACGAATTGGTGCGCTTTTGCTGATATCATGGTCTTACACATTCAGCTTTCGGTCGATACGGTCGCTTCAATGTTCTCTTCCGTTTGTGATAGGCACACTCCTGGATCCGTATTACCATGTATCCGTTGTCTTGATATTTGCACCCGCAGGGCAGCGTTGTTATCTTTTCTTCCATGTTTATGCACCATTTTTCAATGGTTTACGTTGTGACGCACTTTTGTTTCTTCCTTTGTGCTAATCGGGGACGATCTGTACATTTTCTAAGGCATGAATCTCTTGTAGACTGGGTGCCCCTTAAACCGCAGGGTTGTTTCTGACTTTTCCACGGTTCCGCTGGGCAATCTCATGCAAAGAGAGTTTACGATTGCTCCGTCTGGTATGAATCTGACGCCGTCCAGCAGTTCGCCCTTCGTCACACCTGAGGCAGCAAACACAAGTTCGTTGCCTTTGGCCAACTCGTCTTGGCAGTAGGTCTTGTCCACATTAACTCCTTCAGCTTGCAACCTGTCCAGCCTCTTCGGATCGTCTTTCTTGTCTTTCCAGACTTTCACGAGCATAGTGCCGCCTAGAGTTTTGATGGCAGTGGCCGCAATTGTTGCCTCGGGTCCCGCGCCCGCACCTAAGAGGAGATCTACGCCTGAGCTCGGTCTACAGGTGACAACTGCCCCTGCGATGTCGCCGTCAGGAATGAGGATGATGCGGACGCCCAGCTTCCTGAGGCAGTGCAGGATCTCAATGTGCCTTTCACGCTCCAACATTATGATTGTGAAGTTCTCAAGAGGCAAACCTTTTTCTCGAGCAACTGTGCGCACGATCTCTTCAATCGACATGTCCAACGAAATCTTTCCAATTGAATGGCGGTCAGTCGCCACTTTGAAATAGTATCCGTCATCGGGAAGCACCTGAAAACAGCCGGCGGGTGCACATGCAAGCGCGGAAATAGCGTCCTTTCTGCCCTTAGAAGCAGCGGTTGTTCCGTCCACTGGGTCAACGACAAACTCGACTTTCGGACCTTTGCCTGTTCCAACTTTCTCTCTGCGCATGAAGGCGGGTGCCTTGTCTTTAGGTCCTTCGCACGCAATCACGTCGCCTTCAACGTCTGTTTGAGCCAAAACCGCCCTTGAGAATTCAACGGCTTTCGAATCTATCAAGTCCTCGTTACCTTGACCAATGTGCATTGCGGCTCCAACAGCCCCGGCAACGGTGATTCTCGTCAACGAAGGCGCTAAAGCTCTGAGAGAAACCAAACATTGCACCTCTCAAATCACTTATGAAGCCTCGATAGCTTTTCTAGCTTCTGGCCTATTTCCTTTGCGTATGGCCTAGTCCTTACTAGCAATTTATGTTTGGTCTGACTCTGCCACAGTTCAGCATGCGGAGCCTGATGCTACCAAGCAATTTAACAACCGATTTGCTCCAACCACGATGCTCAAATCCAAACATGAGGCCCCAAGAAGCAGCTGAAGAATACCAAACGTTGTCAGCCATGTTTACGCCAAAACATCCTTGATTTCACCAACAACTGCAGATTCTGGCGCACACCAACTCCACAAAATTTATACGCATTTGCAAAGATATACGAGAATCCGTGGTAAGAAATGGAAATGGAGAAAATAGCACGATGGGCTTTCGTGGCTGTCGTGGTCATAGCAATTGTCATGGGGCTAGTCGTCGGTTACATGGCCAACGTTGCGACGGCACATTTTTCGGATTCCAATGTTACAAACGCTAGCGCATATGTCACATTAATACTGGTGATTCTGGGGATAGTGGTCGGGTTCATCAGTGTAACGGCAAAGGAGGTCACACCATTTCTTGTAGCAGCAATCGCTTTAATAGTAGCTGGCTTGTCAAGCGTAGGATATCCGAACATTTGGTACTTTTTTCTTAATTACGGCACCTTGAATCTGCTTTATTACTGGGCAACGGAAATTCTGACCTACATCGTGGCGTTCGTTGCACCTGCCGTGGTCATAATTGCCCTTAGATCCCTCCTTGCCATGGAAAAAGCGAAGTAGGACACTTGTTCTTCCTTTTCTTCTTTTTTTGTTTTCCAGTTTCACTAATAGCTTGAATGACTTTGGCCGTGATTCTAGATTGCAATTACGTTTTACACTGCGTGAAAACCGCGAAAAAAGCAAATGTGCTTGATTGATTATAAGCTAGAGTCCAAATAGTATTTGAGACAAAGCAAATTGTACGCTAATAGGCTCTTCGATGATGAGAAAGAAAGGATAAAATGGCAAAACCCAGGCGTCATTCTGGTTAACGTGGGCGTGAAAAGTGGGCTCACATTCGTGGATGTGGGCTGCGGCGACGGGTTCTTTGCAGTTCCAGCCGCAAGGCTCGTGGGCAAAGAAGGAAGAGTCTACGGTTTGGACGCTGACCCTGAAGCGATTGACAGGTTGAAGGAAAAAGCCACGAAAGAAAGACTAAGAAACCTCAAGCCAAAAGTCGGAATGGCTGAAGAAACGTTTTTTTGTGATGCATGCGCAGACGTTGTTTTCTTTGGAATAGTCTTCCATGACTTCATGGACCCAAACAAAGTATTATCAAACGCCAAGCGAATGCTCAAACCCACCGGACGACTGATAGATCTCGACTGGAAAAAGGAACCTATGCGACTAGGTCCACCTCTTCAAATAAGATTTAGCGAGGAGAAAGCCTCTAGCCTCATAGAAGCAGCAGTCTTCAATATAGAAGACATAAAGGAAGAAGGACTTTACCATTACATAATAGTTGCAACACCTGGGGCTTGACTGAACTTCAACGAGTTCATTTAAGCTGGAACAACTCAGCTTAAGCCAGAAAAGCAGAACCCCTTTGGCAAGGATGCACCAAGCAAGTGTAGCAATCAAGATTTATTTTATTCAGCCGCTTATTGTCAAACGTGATTCTCAAAAGAGAATTCTATGAGCGAGACACGTTGACTGTTGCAAAGGAGCTTCTTGGGAAACTCCTTGTTCGTGAAACAAAAGTAGGAACTACCATCGGCAAAATCGTTGAGACGGAGGCGTATGAGGGACCAGAGGATAAGGCATCGCATGCTTACAACAATCTCTGCACAGAGAGGACGGAAGTTCAATACGGACCAAAGGGACATGCATACGTCTATCAGATTTACGGGATATACCTTTGTTTTGACGTTACAAGTGGAAGACTTGTTGGAAAACCCGAAGCAATCCTGGTGAGAGCCTTAGAGTCAATGGAAGGCTTGGGAGTCATGATGAGTCGAAGAGGAGTCTCCAACGGTCAGATCGCCAATTTGACCGCCGGTCCAGGCAAGCTTTGCGCGGCTATGGGCATATCGAAAAAACAAAACGGTGTAGATTTGTGCGTTCCACCGTTGCGCATTGAAACCGGCGGTACAGGTGATGAAAGACAGATAGTTCAAACGGGAAGGGTCAATGTAGACTATGCCGATAAATGGAAGTATTTACCCTGGAGATTCTTCATAAAAAACAATGCTTGTATCAAGGCCAAACTAGCATGTTAAAGGCACGCCATGAAACCGAAAATTCGGCCGATGCACCCACCAAGGAAGCTCGAGGTAAGCCTGAAATTTTTGGTGCTCCGGCCGGGATTTGGACCCGGGTCCGCGGCTATCTCCCAGTTTTCTGGCGTCGAGAGGCCGCTATACATGGCCCTTTCATGAAGTTTGACCGGACTATACTACCGGAGCATTGAAACATTGGTTTTCTCTTAAGGATAAATATCTTTTGACATGTTTGGGATTGCGGGAACATGCTTCGCAGAAACAGCGATACACTTCGCTTTTCCAGATAAACACTTGCCTTGTACTTTCGGGAGCTTCGAGTTGTCACTCATTCTCTGACTGGAGGTGGAATAGCAATTAGAGTCTGAGTTCCACGCACGCCCTTAAGGTGCTGGATCTTCTCTATTATCTTCCCAAGATCCTCAATCTTGGGAAAACTCAGTAAAGCCACCACGTCAAACTGCCCTGTCACCGCGTGTGCCATTTTTACACCTTCGATCTTGAGCGTGGCCTCTGCAATATTCCAAAGTGCATTGGCCTCTGTGTTCATAAGAATGTAAGCTTCCAAACAGATTCCTTCAGCTGGTTATGTTGTCAATTTGCGCATAAAAAACTTGGGATGCAATACGCCAAGTTCTGGAACAATGCTTTAACAGAAAGTTGGCTGATAGCAAGGGCAACGGTTTTCTATTTCATTACTTCCTTAGATAGACAAGGCGAATCTCCAACCTAATCAGCTACGACGGTTCTGAAGCTACTGACATTTTTTCGTAAGCCCTTTATGGCTTAATTCGATGCCCGCAGTTACTTGCACCTAAATTTGCAGCTTTTCCATTGCTAATGCAAAAACCTGAATTTCCCGAGGAGAAAGTTGTAGTCTTCGGTCGCATGAAAAGCGGTCGCCATATGAAAAATGGAGACAAATTGCCGGACTCATGATAAAGAAGAAAAGATTAGAGCGCATTTTTACCGTGGTTTTTCTGAAGCGTTATCAATCTGTAGTTCTCTGACTCTTGTTTCGATGAATTCGGTGACTTTCTTCTGGTTGTACTCCTTTTCTTCCTGCTGCTTTTTCAGTTGTTCTTTGATTGTTTCCAGAATCTTGCAAATTTCAAATGGCTTCAGCATATAGCCGTCTGCCTTGTTGTTTACAGCTTCTATAGCGTTCTGGATCGATGGAAACCCTGTTATGATAATTTTTCTCATTCGGGGCACGGTTTCTTTCAACTTTGCGAGAAGCGTCACCCCTTCAATGTCTGGAAGACGCACATCTATCAGTGCAAGATTGTAAAACTTCGCGGTAGACTTTTCAATGGCTTCCTTTCCATTTTCCGCAGTGTCAACTACGTATCCTTCTTCTTCCAATATCGTTGACAAGATTTTTCTTATGCTTTCGTCATCGTCGACGATAAGGATTCTGGTACGTTCACCCAAACTTCCTCACCCTCTTCAACTTTCGGCTCGATCGGAACGGTTATGGTGAAGGTTGTACCCTTCCCAACAGTGCTTTCGACAGAGATTTTGCCCCCGTGAGCTTCAACAATGCGCTTGCAAATTGGCAAACCAAAACCCATTCCTTTAGCTTTTGTCGTGAAAAGCGGTCTCCAAAGCTTGTCCAGCACTTGTTTTGACATTCCGACTCCAGTATCAGAAAAGGCAATTTGGACGTTGGCGTTGACCCTTCTGCTTCTTATCGTCAACGTACCGCCTATAGGCATAGCGTCAAACGCGTTCTTGATCATGTTGGCGAAAGTCCTCTTCATCTTTTCAACATCAGCCTTCATCCGAGGTTTGTTCTTCGTTAAGTTCACTACTCGAATGTTTTCTGGAACTGTCACAAGCGACAAGGTTTCTCGTATTATTGATTTTGGAGTGGTGCGGATCAATTCCAACTTGAGTTCTCTTGAGTATTCCAGAAGGTCGTTTATGATCTTGTTCGAATATTCTATGTCTTTCTCAATAATCTTCAACATCTCTTTTGCTTTGAAGTCCATTCTTTTGCCAAACTTCGTTTTCAAATAGTAGGCTGCACCTGTGATGCCGGTCAGCGGATTGCGCAGATCATGACCAATCATAGCGGCCAGTTCGCCTATGGCGGCAAGTCTTTCAGACTTGAAAAGTTGCTGTTCCATTTGTTTACGAGCAGTTATGTCTTTAGTCATTGCCACAAATCCCATTGCTTTGCCAGAAGCGTCTTTGATGACGGTTGCAGAGAGTTCAGCGGGAAATTCGCGACCGTCTTTGGTTACAAACGCGTATTCGACATTCTTTATTGATCCTTGCTCAAATGCTTTCTTCATGTTCTCAATGGCTTTCTGGCGGTCTTTATTTGAAATTAGCACGAGAGCGCTTTTGCCGATGAGTTCTTTTTTCGAAGAATAGCCGTGCATTTTCACTGACTGCTCATTGCATTCAATGATCTTCCCTTCCGAGTCGGCTGCTATGATGGCATCCGGCGAAGCAGCAAATATGCTTCTCAGTTTCTCTTCGCTTTCCTTCAAGTTCTTGGTTCTTTCCTTGACCTTTTCCTCCAGATGGTTTGTATATTCCTCAAGTTGATTCTTCGCATCGTTCAACTGCTGGATAAGCCTTGCACTTTCTACGGCAACAGCAGCTTGATGAGCGAACAGTTCAAGAGGAGCAAGTGACTCTTTCGTTGGACGTCGCCCATCAGCGGGGTCATCCATACTCATTATACCTACCACTTGGCCACTGGGCAACCGCAGCGGAATGTACAGTAGGTCATCTGGATTCCAATCAACTGTGTCTTCTTTGGGAACCTTGCTTGTCAGTGCATACTTGAATTGTTCTTGGACGAGCGGATCGCTCCAAGGCAGATAGTAAAATTCTCCTAGCCGATAACGTTCAAACATCGAGCTTAGACGTTTACCCCACACGTGTCCTGGTGCTTGGTGTCCCTTGAGATATTGTTCTTCTTTTGGCGTTAGTCCGGCTGTCACAACATCGGTGGTGTTGAGGTTTTCGTCTCGCAAAGATATGACCACTCTTTTCCAACCTTGTTCGCGAACTGCCTCGGCGACGGTCTTAAGCCGTTTGCGCATATCCATAGTGTGTAGCATTACCGCGGAACTTTTCATCAGGGTTTCCAATTTCTTGGAGATGCCCCGGTACTTTTCCTCGTCTTCTTTTAGAGCATGTTCCATCCTCTTTCGCTCAGTGATATCTCTGACAATGCCTACCGCGTTCCATTGCCCCTTTATTTTCAGGGCTGAAAGAGAGAGCTCCGCTGGAAATTCTTTTCCGTCTTTACTCTTTGCCGCGAATTCTATCTCCTTTCCCATAAGTGGATAGTGCCCTGTCTTCTGAAGCCCTTCAAGTGCTTTGTGAATGTCTTTGTGAAAGTGCTTGGGGACTATGAGATTAAACACGTTTTTGCCACTTACTTCCTCATTGGTATACCCAAAGATTCTTTGGGCAGCAGGATTCCAGTAAGAAATTCTTCCTTTAACGTCCACCAAGATTATGGCATCCATTGCGGAAGCACTTATTACACGGAATTTTTCCTCGCTGTCTCGCATTTGAAGCAGTGCCTGCCTACGCTTTTCTTCAACTCCAATGGCTGAGGCCAATAACCCGATGATCTTCTTGTCCTCTTCACGGGGGTTGAAATCTCCTTTGTAGAGGAGGCAGAGAGAACCGATGTATGAATCATCGAATCTTACCGCCTTGCCTACGCAAGTCTGCAGTTTGTAACGTGCCACGTTTGGATCGGTCTTGGCATACACTGTGTCACGCAAGTTTCTAATCACGGTAATGTCGTCTGCTCCTTGCTGAATTACGTCGTAGCAGATGTGCCCATTGGGCTTGTCAACAGGATTATAGTCTGGAGGCATGTTCCATCGTCCAACGGAGCATAGCATTCCTTGATCAAGCCGATTGTAGAGCGCGTAAGTCGCGCCCAGAAGCTCTCCACACAAAGCAACGATGCTGTCGATGTTTCCATCAGGCTCAGCTTTGAAGCTGAGGAAGGATCTGTTCAACTTCTCCATTCTTTCCTCTGTTTTCTTGCGTTCAGTTATGTCGCGAACGATACCTAATTCGCCTATGATTTTGCCTCTTTCAATCTGAGGCTTACTCGTGAATTCTCCAGTGAGGTATTTGCCGGATTTCGAACGCACCCGCAATTCATAGGGTGGTATGACTTCTCCACACAATGTCTTTTGAAACGTCTCTATTGCCAGTGGCAGATCATCGGGATGAATGATTGACATAAAAGATTTACCGAGCCATTCGGAACGCTGCCAACCTGTTATCTTCTCAAACGCAGGGTTCAAAGAAGTGATGGTTCCGTTCTCGGCGGAGATTGTGTAGATTGCTTCGGGCGCGGTTTCAACAAGATTGCGGTAACGCTCTTCCTCTTCCTCCAGAGCTTCTTCTTTTTGCCGGTGCGCAGTTGATTTCTCAAAAGTCACACCGACGCAGTTGTCGGGCAGAGGAAAGACCTTGACAGAAAAGATGCTTCCCGGTATACGTTCGTCGCCGTAATGTATTTCTCCTAGGTCTCTCGCCTTACCAGAGCGAATGACTTCAACACACACTCTCGGAAACTCACTCTCAAGCAGCTTAGGAAAGACTTCCACCAAAGTTTTTCCGAGAACAGCTTTTCTAGCAAGTCCTGTGATATGCTCGGCAGCAGGATTGCTGAAAACCAGTCTGAGTGTTGCAATATTACCTGCACTTTCTATGCGCCAAACATCCAAACCGATCTGCATGCTCTCAATTATGCTGTCACAGAAGCAGGCATAGTCTTTTATTTTTTCAGGTTGGTCCCTGTCTCCCGTGGCAACTGCGGAGCTAACAGAGCTATCGCGGGAAACCTTTTCTGCCTTTGATTCTTCTTTTCTCGAATCTTCGTTCGCTTTTTCTTCTATCAAACTTATTTTCCACCTTAACTCGTTTACACTATCTGAAAATTGAAAATCCTCCGTCTCTACATAATCAAAACCAATCTTTCGGTGTAAATTCTTTATGATCAGTTTCTCTATAACCACCGCCGCTGAACCCAAAAGCCTCTCTAAACCAGCAGAAAACCTGTCGGGGTTCTTCACGATTTCTTCTCGTTTCAACTGGAAGTTTTTCTCAAAAGAAGCATGAATGACTTCGACACCTACTCCTTTGAAAATCTGCTCTAGCGTCTCATCTATAACCTCAAGCAGCATGGCATCCGATTTTCCACCTGTTTTAGGAACTTTCCTTTCAGATTTGGAGCGAGATGCCATGTTCTACCTCTCTACCATAGGAAACTTGCATGTCCAGGTTTCTGCCAGCAGACTCCCGGTTGGCAGTCAAAAATGACTAATGTTCGTGATTTATCCATTATGAATTTGAAGTACGTATTGCTCCTAACATTGCCTTGGGCTATTTTTGGCCAATGAGTATCCCCATTCTCATTCTCAAGTGACATGCAAGTAAAGAATAAATGTTCGCTCTTGAAAGATTTGCTTGGTTGGAGACACGTTCCTCCTTTCAAACGAACCATATACTACCAACGAATACATAGGGGAGCTATTAGAAGAACAAGTTCTTTCAGGCAGGACAGATTCTGACAACTCGTCAGATAAACCCTTTCCGCAGTACCCCTTGTTCACAGTATGTGTATGGAGGGCAACTTTAACAATTCGAAGGTCAAACTCAGCAGTTGCCTTGGATTGTACGCCGACGAGCTTGCGCAGACCTTTGAACAAAAAAGCACCAAAGCGTGTGTTGACCAGATGCCGAGTTCCCACATCTAGTTGGTTGAATCGCCAATGATTAATGCTACGATTTACCTGCGCAAACAAGTTGAGACTGACTTAGTAAGAAATGGCTGATTGAATTCAGAAAAATCGGACGCTCGTTTCATGTCGGAATAGGCCACAACTTTGACTTTTCAACTGCTTATTCCCCGCTTGGTTCCTTCCACTTTTCTATTATCAGCTTGTTCTCCCCGTGTTTGAAGGTTATTTTCACTGGAATCGAATCAGCTCCTCTTTTCGTTCTGGTGTATTCTTTGAATGGAAACATGCTATCCTCAGCCAAGTCCACGGGCAGGTAAAGCAAGTATTTGCCGTCTTTTCTTCTGAACAGGCGCCCTCTTCCTTCGCTAACCAAATGACATCACCTCGATTAAATCTAAAGTTTAAGACCTAGTTATAGAGAGAAGACTATTTAACCTTTGTTCCCAAATATTGCAAAAAGAACAATGATTGCTGGCGGTTGCCTCTAGAAAAGTGAATCACGTGCAAAAGATCACGCCAGAATCGATGACAAGAACTGAACACAGACTATAGGTTCTTAAAGTTTCTCATTGGGGAATTGTCAGTCAAACGCACTTGAGATAGCCAACTTCTGCCCTCAGAATTTGTGAAGGCAACTGAGAATGCCCGTTTCCAAACGACCATCTGTGCACGTGCGAGTGCCTTAATTTCGGTGTCCTCCTCAAAGAGCATAGCGGCGCTACTGAGAATTTCCCTGATCTGCAGGTGTTGAGGGCAAAGCTCTTTGCATCTGCCACATCTTGCGCATCTCTTAGCTTGGCTTTCGGGCGTGATATGTTCCCAATACTTGCGTTTTATTTCGTCGTCTCTATTCCTTACATAATATTCATTGTAAAACGAGAATATCTCTGGCACGTTCACTCCTTCTGGGCAAGGCATGCAGTATCTACATCCGGTGCATCCAATGAAGCCTAGTCTCTTGTACCTACGCCTAACTTGACTGATGATACTCAGTTCTTTATCAGTGAGCATGTTGGCACCTGATATATTTGCGCTCTCCACGTTTTCTTTCACCTGTTCAAAGGTGCTCATGCCGCTGAGGGCAACTGATACCTCAGGATGGTTCCAAACCCATTGAAGTGCCCACTCCGCCGGCGTCCTCTTGATAGTAGCCTTATCCCAGAATCCCTGTATCTCCTTCGGGGGCTTGATAGCCAGCCTTCCGCCGGCTATGGGTTCCATCACAACAACTGCCAAACCTTTGGAAGCCGCGTAATTCAGCCCTTTCGTGCCAGCTTGGTACTGTTCTTCCATGTAATTGTACTGGATTTGGCAGAGTGTCCAACCGTCATAACCGTCTACGATCTTCTTGAAAACGCGGTACTCATCATGAAAACTAAAACCCAAATGCCTAAACTTCCCTTCGTCCATCTTCTTCTCAGCCCACTTCAACACGCCTAACTCACAGAGCTTCTGCCACCGTTCTTTGTTAAGTCCATGAAACAGGTAGAAATCAACATAGTCCAGCTGGAGCCTTGAAAGCTGCTCGTCTAAATACTTGTTCATGTCCTTTGTGGAATTGATAAGCCAAGTCGGCATCTTAGTGGCCAATCTTGTTTTTTCACGGTATCCATCTTGCAACGCCTTTCCAACCACGATCTCGCTGTTTCCCCTATGATAGGGATACGCCGTGTCCAAATAGTTCACGCCATGGTCGATTGCGTACCTGATCATCCTTAAGGCTTCGGACTCGTCGATTTTCGAAGCGTCTCCATTGATAATGGGCAGCCGCATTACTCCAAATCCCAGAGCTGAAACTTTCCAGTCCAGTCTGCCAAAGTTCCGGTACTTTACAAGAAACCACTTCACTTGTCAGGTTACCGATAAACAAATCTGCTTATAGGTATTCTGGGATTGGCTTCTGATACGAGCATTCTGCACGTGCTATGTCCTCTTCATTTCTCCTCTCTTTCCAAAGACTGCTACCATTGGGTTTCCAAACCTTTCTTTCTTCGTCAACGGTCTTCCGATAGTCCATGAATCTGCCCTTTGATACCTGGTAGGTGGAACAAGAATTGAATATGCTTTATGCGAATACACATCAAGGGTGTTTGGAAGCAAGTGGAAACTGTGTACCTTCTATTGTCTCCGAAAATTCCAAACCTCTTCCCGAATCCTTTCCAATCTTCAGGGTAGCACATTAGTGTTTTAATGAAGTCCAGTGCGGCGAATGCTTCTTTCGGTATGTTTTCAATTGTTTTCCCAATCTTTCTTCAATAATCGGTTTTGATCCCATTTTAGCCGTCCAACAGTTGGAATAGATTGCTTGTGCTTTGATAAAGCCCGCGTCAATTTGTTAGATGTTTGATTGCAGCAGGAGGATCGCTTTGGCTAGGTCTCCTTGGCACTCTTCCAGCGCTTTTCTCGCTTCTTCCAAGCTTTTTCCTGTTTGGTCAGCCACAAGCCTGACGTCTTCTTCAGCTACACCTGATGGTTTGTGTTCTGCTGTTTTCTCAGTGATTTTCCCACCTGTGACCTGAAAGATTTTCTGTCCCTGCATTTCAAGCATTGCCACTTCCGGCTCTTCAATAGTGATCTCTTTACTGCCCGTTTTGATGATTACTTGTTCGACGTCTGTCATCGCATCCATGCTTAGACCCATGCGTTGCATCATGCGTTTTGCTTCTCGAGGATTCACGCGCCTGTGCATAGCCTCACCCTATCTGTATAACATTTGTAATTCAAACTTCATATACTTAACCTTCCTCAATGCGCCCGCGTCTAACCTTCACGGCGACGCCGCGTTTAAAGGCCCTCATTTCCTCACCTGAAAGGACAGCGCGCCCAACCGCTAAGACCTGGCCCTCTTCATCAAGTACGATGACCTCGTCTTTCGCGCGAACTTCATCATCAGCTCTCACGACGTGTGCAGCGAAAACGTCGCCACCATCAGCGATGAACTTCGCCACTTCGCTGCGAACGGCAACGAAACACTTTGCAGGTCGTCCACTTTGAACAATTCGCTTCGCCCCCTCAATGCTCAGAGCGAAGAAGCCGTCTGTGGGACGCATGGTTCCAAGTCGTTTACCCTCCAGGTATACGTAGCGGATTCGGCCGGTCTTCCTTGAAAAAACGGTATTCACGTTCTTGGGAAAAAGCGTCATGCCCACTCCTTTGCCAAACTGATAATCCGCTACGCTTCTAATCCTTCTCAAGGCCTCCTCCAAGCTCATCACCAGCAAACACAAATGCCGTTTCGACAACTATAAACACCACTAGAATAATAAAAGCAGTTCAGGTAGACAGGAAATTGCGATGCGAAGTCTGTGGACGTAGAATCAACGGAAAATCCTTCAACGTCATCATTGAAGGGGCAAAACTAACGGTGTGTCATGAATGCTCAAAGCTCGGAGAAATATACTACGAAGAACCTAAAGAGAAAATCGCAGGTCCACGGCTTAGGATTACGCAAAGGCCACTGATATTCCAGACCAAGAAGCCGCAGGCTCCGAAGGTGGACGCGAGCTTGGAACTTGTAGAGAATTTCGACCTTAAGATAAGGCAGGCCAGGGAGAAACTAGGGATATCTCACGAGGAACTGGGTAAGAGAATAAACGAGAAAGTTTCGCTTCTCCGAAAAATCGAGACTGGAAAAATGACGCCTGACAACAGACTTGCAACAATACTGGAGCACGCTTTGAAAATTAAACTGATCGTTCCAGCTAAGGAAGAGAAAGTTCCGCAAGCCAAGCTGGCCAAGACTGCAAACCGCGACCTGACCCTTGGGGACCTGATTCAGCTAGACAAGAAGGGTCATGAGAAGGAGGATACTGCTGGACGAAGGCAATCATAGTCCAACGTCGACAACAATACGAACCAAAAAGCCTTGACGAACTTGGAAGTCTGGCTGAATCGGCAGGATACGCCGTTATGGGCAGGATGGAACAGGTTAGACAGGCAGACGCGCGCTATCAAATAGGCTCCGGAAAAGTGGAAGAACTCGCCGAACTTGTGAAGCAAAAAAACGCTGAGAAAGTGATTTTCGACAATCTCCTGAGGCCGGTTCAGTCCTACAATCTGGCAAAGGCCACAAACGTTGAAATCATTGACCGTTTCCAGTTGATACTAGAAATCTTCACAAAGAGAGCCACGACGGCTGAGGCGCAGATGCAAATTAAACTGGCAAGCCTTCGGTACGACTTGACTCAGGCGAAGGAAAGAGTGCGTCTTACAAAAAGGGGAGAACAGCCAGGGTTCATGGGACTTGGAGCCTATGGAGTTGACGTTTACTATGAGAGCGTGAAGAAAGAAATTCATGCCATACGCAGAAAACTCGGGAAAATCCGCGCAAAAAGGGTCTTACACCGTAAGAGAAGGGAAGAACTGGGATTTACCTCGATTTCTCTGGCAGGGTACACGAAGGCTGGAAAAAGCTCACTGTTCAACGCGCTTGCAGAAGAAACGGTTCCAGTGGACGCTGCACTGTTTACAACTCTCTCCACGACAACGCGGCTTGTGACTTTCTCCAAGAAACAGTTCCTATTGACAGATACGGTGGGTTTCATAGATCGTTTGCCGCTAACGTTGATAGAGGCGTTTCACTCAACGCTTGAAGAAACAATCTACTCTGACCTGATACTTCTGTTGGTGGACGCAAGTGAATCGATGGACGCTATTGAAAAGAAACTCGGAACGTGCTTGGAAACAATAGAACGTATAGGCGCTTCAGGCGTGCCGGTGATCACGGTGTTGAATAAGATTGACTTGATACCAGAAACGGAAGTTCGGCAGAAGCTTCAAAAACTACAGGAAAAGGCGACGACCCTTGTTCCAATCTCCGCGTTGTACAAGACTAATCTTGAACAGTTGAAACAGGAAATACTGAAAATACTGAAGAATTACATCAAAGCAACCTTCACCATACCAGTGACAAACAAGACAATGTCGTTTATGGCGTGGCTTTTCAAAAACGCTGGCGTACAGGCAGCAGATTACAACGAAAGCTCTGTGCACGTGGTTTTCGAAGCCACTCCCACGTTGGCAGAGAAGGTCAGAAACCGCGTGGAAACAGAATTTAACGGGAAGGTCGAGAAAATCTGAAAAAAGAAGCTGTGCCTGAAGTCGTTGTGTTGAGGTGGGGTCACAGGGCAAGCAGAGATGCAAGGCTCACGACGCATGTTGCCCTTGCAGCCCGTGCCTTAGGAGCCTCTGGGCTCATCTTGTCAGACATAGAAGATCAAAAAATCAAGGGCACAATAGATGAGGTCACGCAAAGCTGGGGCGGCAAGTTCTTTTTCGAAATGGGAATCCCTTGGAAAAAAGCTGTGCGCCACTGGAAAACCGAGAACGGCATAGTTGTCCATTTAACAGCCTATGGAGAAAACGTTGAAACCACTGATGTGTTGCACCGCATAAGAGTCTCTGGAAAGAACGTTTTGGTCATCGTTGGAAGCCAAAAAGTCCCTGGCGAATTTTTCTCAGAAGCCGTTTCAGACTTTAACGTGGCGATTGGGAACCAGCCGCACTCGGAATGTGCAAGCGTGGCGGTTTTCCTTGACCGCTTCTTCCAAGGAAAAGAATTGGCCAGAAGCTTCCAGAATGGGAAGATGAAAATCGTCCCCCAAAGTAGAGGAAAAAAGATCGTTACAGAGAAAAACCATGACACAGACCCCTTTTGTAAAGAGATTTAAATCAAACCCTGCAAAATATATAATATAGAGAACGGTGTTGAGTACTGGAAGCAAAAGGGTTACCATGTTGTCCAACATAGATGACGCAACGCTGCTCAAAGTTGCTGAGGCGTTGGGAGAAGAAGACGCGGTTAGATTAATTGACATTCTGAAGAACTCGGATGAAACAACGGACGACGTGATTGCAACCAAGACAGGCATAAGATTGAACTTGGTGCGAAAAATTCTTTACAAACTCTATGACCACTCCCTTGTGAGCCTTAGACGCACGCGCGATCCGAAGACCGGATGGTTCATATTTCATTGGAGGCTACAGCCCGACCAGCTTGAAGGCTTTATACTCAGCCAAAAACGTCGAGTTCTCGAGAAACTTGACACTCGGCTGGAGTACGAAAAAAACCATGATTTCTACTATTGCTACACGCCGGGTTGCAAGCGAATCCCCTTTGAAGAGGCGGTGGAACTGGTCTTCCGATGTCCAACGTGCGGAAAACCGTTGATGCATTACAACAACGAGAAAATACTAGAATCACTGACCACGAAGGTTGACATCCTAAGGAAGGAGCTTGGTGAGTGAAAAACTTCCAACAAGAGAACAATCGTTGCAGTTTCTTAGAGAGAGCGGCTGCCGGGAGAACGTAATAAGACACGTTGAAGCAGTTTCTGCACTTGCGGTTGAAATAGCAGAAGCCTGCAGGAAAAGAGGATGCAACGTTGACCTGCAGCTTGTTGAAGTTGGAGCACTCCTGCATGATATTGGCCGCGCCAGGACGCACAGCGTGCATCATGCAGTTCTGGGAGCAGACATCGCAAAATCACTCGGTGTCCCAGAACCAGTCATATCAATAATCAAAAGACACGTGGGCGGAGGAATAACGGCAAGAGAGGCCCGAAAACTCGGATGGCCAAAAGATATTTACGTTCCTTTAACACTTGAAGAAAAAATCGTTTCCTACGCAGATAAGCTCATCGCAGGTCCGAGACGGGTGCCAATAGAAATAACCATAGAAGAACTCTCCACAGAGTTGCCGCCGCCTGCCATTCAAAGATTGTGGAGATTACATGAGGAAATGTTAGTCTTGGTCGGCGATTGCCAATGCCTACCATAACACTGTTCGCAAAGGCTTACAACAATCTTCGGCTGGACAACTTTGATAAGAATCTTAGATCCACGTTGGAAGGCTTAAATGTTGAAGCCAAAACCTGCGGAGCCACCACCCGCGGGTGGATTCAAATATCGGTTTCTGGAGAGGACGAAAACGTGGCTCTGCGCTATCTGGACGATAGAATAGGATTGTGCCCAGCCGCCTTAGAGGACATCAAGAGATTCTCAACAATCAAAGGCCGCATAACAGGTCTAGGGGAAAGTCAGAATGAACTGCGCGTTGATATGGGGGTGTTTTCTCCAAACATTTATGATGCCATAATCCCATTGTCAAGCTTGCAAGCCCAGCTTGTCGATGGTGGAAGGATATCGCTGGAGAAAATTGTTGAGCTATTCGGCTTCTGTGAAAACCTGCCGTTAACGATAAAAATCGATAATATCGATAAAGAGAAGGGTCTCATTTTGGCCGAAGTCGCTGCGAAGCAGCGAAGGCGGTACATAGAGTGGACAGAGGCGTTGCTAGACAGACTGCTGATTTTGGGAGCATCTCTCAACGGGATTGAGTTGGCTGTAGAAAGAGCAGGGTTCAAGCGCGATGTAGTCGGAATCGAACCGTTGGGAGGCTTTGAGTATGCGGTTGTGTGCAAGCTTGGAACCGATGCGGTCGGGTTGATTCCGAAGATTGGCCAGAACTTGAGAAACGCAAGCTTGGCTGTGTTCAGTCCGAGGAGGATTTTCGCTTTCTTTGGAAACAAGTTACCATTGCCTATCTCCTGGTGACAATGTAGACGCCTGCAAAGATTATGAGACCTCCTGTGACAGTGAAAAAACCTGATTTTCTCGCCCACGAAAATTGTTGCGAAGAGCACGGTTACCAGTGGCTCTGCGAACGTCAATGAGCTGGTCACTGCAGCTTTGACTTGGTTCATGACGTGGAACTAGATGAAATATCCTGGAAGAGAACAGGTGAAAGCTAGGTAAAGGATTACTGACCGCTCGTTAATGTTCATGGCAAAGGCCCGCGCTTACCATGCTATCTAACGTTTTTACTCCTCTTAGTGAAGGATTCTGTCGAAAAAAATCAAAAACACCCTTACTAGCATTGGCCGCAGAAGACACATTCTTTGGAAGCTCCAAAGGCTCTGTGCTCAGACGGGTTGATTTATCTCCCTGAGCAGATTTTCAAGGATCTTACTTTCTTCACCGTCCAATGGTAATACTGGTTTGCGAGGGTAGCCACCTGCTAATCCCTGCAGCCTCATAGCCTCTTTGATGGCTGAAATTTGATTGAACCTCTTTACAAGCACTTCATTTGCAAACGACATGCGGTTTTGCAGTCTACTTGCCTCTTCGTATCGTCCATTCTTGAAAGCCCTGTACAAGCGACTGCACAAGGTGGGAAACGCGTTTCCAATCGCTATCACTGCGCCCCTTCCCCCTGACAGCAGCGTGGGTAGCGTTACGTCGGCTGTTCCGGCCAAAACTGAAATTTTGGTGCCTGTTAACCTCACGGTTTCTATTATGGTGCCGATGTTTCCGCTGCTGTCTTTGACTCCGATTATCTTTTCGTTTTCTGCCGCAAGTTCGTGAATGAAGGTCGGTTCTAAGGAGACGCCGGTGAACTTGGGAACGTTGTAGACTACTATAGGAATGTCGACGTTTTCTGAGAGGGTTCGGTAGTGCTCGTGGATTTCCTTGTTTGAGAGTTTGAAGTAGAATGGTGTCACGACAAGGGCGGCGTCGGCACCTAAGTCGGCAGCGTCCCTGGTGAACGTGATGGTCTCTTGCGTGCTCATGCTACCTGTACCGGCTATCACGGGAACCTTTCCATTGGCTTCATCCATGACGGTTTCAATAACCTTCATCCTCTCCTGCCGAGAAAGGTAGGGGGCTTCGCCGTTGCTGCCGCAGGGCACCAGTCCTGAAACTCCGCCTTCTAACCAAAACCGCACACACGCCCTAAGCGCCTTGACATCAAGTCGACCGTTACGTGTGAAGGGGGTGACGCCTGGCACGAACATTCCATTCAAAACAAGCATGGGCATATTCTTTCCACTCGGAACCTAACATGTGAAAATCGTTATATAAACCTACAATCATGGCGCGTATGCTTGTTCCTAAATTCCGTTGAAGAGGCAGGCATGGCGTTTTCCGATGGTCGAGGGTTACTGTCACGGTTCGATTGCGTTCTTGCTTGCTCACACCCTCCCCCCCGGGTATGCTATATGATCCAAATATGGTTGAAGACCAAAATGAGTAGCACAAGCCACTTCCCAAAAGAATTCAGGAGCACGCTAGCGCGCAAAATGCAACTAGACGTTCAGAGAAAACAGCTAAACAACTACGATTTTTGAGCGCGCTAACATACTCTCGAAAGGTTTAATGTTGAAATTCTAATCCTTGTGTTTGAGTACTCGATCCGTGATTTTTTTTGGCCCTCAAAATGATGACTTTGCACAAAGATCAAATCATCAATGCATTACGGTCTCGCAAGAAATATTTCACGTGCATACCTTCTGGCATCCTTCCAGACCAATCTAAACAAGCCAGACTTTGACCCGAACGATATGGGAACGGCTACGGCGTAGTCGACGTGAAGGGCATAGCCATAGTCGTCTGCTACTTCCACAAAAACGAATAAATCCGGCATCTCTGCTTTGTGAGACATGATTCCCCTCGTTTCGGTCAGTTTCTTCTCTTCTCAGCTTCGTCGGGGAGCTAGAGAAAGAAAACAGGTTATCATTCCGCAGGAGATAGGTGGGCCGGACCGGACTCGAACCGGCGACCTTTGGCTCGTAAAGCCAATGTCCTAACCAAGCTAGACGACCGGCCCATGTTTCATTAAAGAATGAGGGTTCGGCTTTAACATTTTTCCCGAGGTTCTAAGCGAACTGCTTTTCTGCGAGAATTCTTTCGATGACGTCGACAGGGTTCTGAAGGTCGGCGAGTTTGGCTTTTACGTCGACCTTCTTTCCTAACTGTTGCCTTGCACACGCAAGGATTCTCGATGGGTTTACTATGAAGAGGGGGAATCCTTTCTTTGAGAGGTATTCGTTGACTTGAAGGCGGCCAAATGCGGATATCACTATGCTTGGGGTTCCTTGCAATGCTGCTTCTCTCGCGATTGTGCCTCCCACGCCCACGACTAGGTCGGATTGTGCGGCGAGGCTCGCTGAATCTACGAATTCGTGTATAACTATGAACTTTCTGCTCTTCGGTTTGCTGTAGCGTGGAAGGAAAACAACGGTGCCAAGGGAGGAGAGCTTGTTTGCGACGTCAATTGTGACATCGGTTGTTCCAAGAGCGTACGTTGCTTTCATTTCTGACTGTCTTACCACGATCAAGGGTCTCTTGAATTCGAATTTTTTCTTTCGGTTAGGGTCTTTTGTCCAGGCAACTTCGTCAACGCCTTTGAACTGGACAATCTTCTGGGTCCCGTATTTTTTGAAGATGGTCTTGGGAATGGCTTCCGAGATGAGAAGAGTGCTTGCTAGCGGTATCGTCAATCTGTTGACCGCTACGGCGTAAGGCGTGTCAGCTGTCACGATTGTTGGGATTTTCAAACCAAAAGCTGACCGACATAGCTCGACTGACTGGTGCGAGACGGCCACCTCGGGTGGGTGGTCTTTGAACATCCTTGAAAACTGGAGCATGCGATTAGCGCTTTCTTCCAAGCGCGTGGAAAGGGATGTTGGATTGTATTTGCCAACGACGATTGGTTTTTCGCCGAGGGTTTTTGCCAAAGCCACAGTGTCAGGGTGCTCCCTGATTGTGAATATGACCTCGTGACCCAGCTTCCTCAGGCGCCTTGCAATCGCCGTGCCATACCTAACGTGTTTACCGGTACAAGCATCATACCAAACTTTCATCGTTTCACCGCAGCCTCTTCTCAACGAAGGCCTTCTTCTTGTCTTCGTACTCCTTCCTTGTCATCATCGGCTTTGATGGAACGTCCTTCACCACCGTCGCCGGCGCGACGTTCTTGGTTACTACGCTTCCAGCTGCGACAACTGCGCCTTCGCCGACTGTTACGTTGGGCAGTATCACTGCGCACCCGCCTATCACAGCGTTGTCCTCTATGGTAGGCGGGGTTAAGCGTACGCTTACTGGAAACTTGTCGTTTAGAAGAGTGC
This sequence comes from Bathyarchaeia archaeon, assembly GCA_049516875.1. Lineage (GTDB taxonomy): Archaea > Thermoproteota > Bathyarchaeia > Bathyarchaeales > Bathycorpusculaceae > JBEKCD01. The sequence goes on from JBEKSS010000004.1 coordinate 110,145, forward strand.
TGTTGGGAGCTATGAACACGTTGTTGCCGATTTTGCAGCCGTTTGAAATCGTCACGTGGGTCTGTATGTTACAGTTCCTTCCTATTATGACGTTCTTGCCTATGTCACAGAAGCTGCCGATGCGAGTTTCATCACCGATTCGTGTGTTGTCGCCTATCACAACGTAGTTCCACACAACCACGCCATCGCCGAATCTGACGTTTTTTCCGAGTATTACTCCCTTGCCCATCGTTGGCTTCGGCATGCTTCCACTCTGCCTTTAGGGTTTTAGAGCGTATGAAGTTTAAATAGTTTGATGGTTCATTTTTTTGCTGCTGGTAGGATGTGGAAAGAGTTGGTGGGAGAGAAAGTTTTAGTTGTGGGTCTGGGCGAGGTGGGTCGGCCGTTGTTTGATTTGCTGAAAGAAAACGGACGGTTTACCGTTTATGGCCTTGATACAGACAGTGCCAAGATGCGCGAGGTTGGACAGAGTCAAAGTGAGCTACCCTCCGAAGTGGATGTAATGCACGTCTGCCTTCCATGCAATGAACAAGACAAATTCGTCAGCATAGTCGTGGGCTACGCGAAAAAGTTCAGCCCCAGACTGTTAATCATCAACAGCACTGTTCCTCCCGGGACAACACTCGAAGTGAGCAAACACTGCAGATGCCTTGCTGCCCATTCTCCAGTTCGCGGAGTGCACAAGAGGCTTGGAGCACACGAAGTGGGAACTGAAACGTTGGACAAAATACGTCGGCGGCGTGGATGCAAAGTCAGCGAAAGCCGCCAGCAAGCATTTCCAGAGGCTGGGCTTGAAGATCAAGATCTTGAGAATCCCGTTGGAAACAGAGTTGGCAAAACTGTTTGAGACCACTTATAGGGCCTGGATGATCACGTGTTTCCAGGAAATGCACAGAATCTCCAGGCATTTCGATGCACACTTTGACGATGTGGCGGATTTCATCGAGGACACGCATCGTGTGAGATTCGACAGGCCCGTGATGTTTCCAGGAGTAATCGGCGGACACTGCATCATCCCCAACACCGAACTGCTGCTCGGAAGTTACGACTCTGAACTGTTGCGTTACATCTTAAAATCCAATGAAGAGCGAAAAAAGGAAATGAAGGACAAAACTGTTTGTGAAGAAGTGATAGAGGTAAAAAGAAGATTAGAGAAGGAAACCTGACATCACCAGTTGATTTTCAAGCCCACACATTAGTTGCTCCTCTCTCTTGTGCAGAGAGAAGAGTTTTCTGATTCTTGCTCTTGCGGCTTGTCTTCTTCTGCATCTGAGCTTGGTGCCTCTTGATTCCCTCTACCGTAGCTTCTACGTCGTGTGTCGCATCTACTACGCACAAAACGCCAAAACCGCGGCATGATTTATCTTCATTTATGGTGAGGAATTGAGAGTTAAATATGGTTGGGACCTACAGTATCCTGACGCGGGGTATTGGGATTCCCGAACACCATTGCATATGGGTATGCCGAGATTTTTTCATTTCTACCAAGACCTAAATGATAAAAAGCTTAGAATATTCCTTACTAAAGAAAGAAAAAAGAAAGATAGAATTTTGGATGCAGGGTGTGGAGAAGGAAGATTCGTTGCTTATGCAGACGTAGGTGTGGATTTTAGCAAAGGTATGCTTCAAAGAGCCAAAAGACGCCATCAAGATGGAAGTTTTGTTCGCGCTTCGCTTTTGCATCTGCCTTTTGGAGACAAGGCATTTTCGACCGCCTTTACAGTAGATGTTTTGCTGCATATCCCACCGGAAAAAAGGAAGGACGCCTCAAGAGAGCTGAATAGAGTTTCAGATAATTGTTACCATTTTTTGGCTGAACACAGAACTGTCACCCCTTTTATATTTGAACTCTTCAAAACGTTACCTTCTAAGCTTTTCGGGCGGTTAATCCCGTACATAACTGTATTTTTTGCATTTCAATTCGATAGACTCAGAAAGCTAGAAATTGATTCGGAGCCTGAAGTACTAAAAAAGTTGGCGAGTTGATTCTCCTGCTAATCAGAATTTGTTGCGGAGAACACATGTGTCTGATACATTTTTAGTTCTTGTGCAAGTCTTCAGTTGTTACATTATTTTCGATATTTCTTCAGTAAGCCTCTTTTCTCTGATTTCTAGAGAAAAATATTCTTGAATTCTTTTTCTTGCCTTTTCCCCTAAATCAGAATTTAAAGCTTCTTTCACCGCACTTGCTGTCGCCTTGGGATTGTTATAAGGTACATAAAAACCAGTGTCAGCCACAATCTCAGGAAGAGAGTATAATCTCGTAACCACGGGAACGCATTGACAAGACATAGCCTCAGCCAATGCTACCCCGAAACTTTCTTGGGTTGAAAGCTGGCAATACACTTTAGCTCTTCCGTAATAATCTAGTAGCTGTTCATCAGAGACATATCCTCTAAAAACGACATTACGACCAGCTATTTGTTTAAGATGTTCAACAGAGTCATCGTATTTTCCAAGGAGTGCAAAAGTGGCTTCAGGCACATACTTAGAAGCTTCAACGAAAGTATCCAACCTTTTTTTGTTTATCGTAGATTCAGATATTGTACCGACTGTTATGACCAGGTTCTCTTTCTTTCCCGAAGGACTGAACTTTTCTGTGTCGACACAATTGTAAACCAAGCTGAGATTTTTAGGCTTAGCGAAAAACAAGATTTCTCTAATGCTAGACTTAGAAACAGCCAAGATTTTACTTGCATTCTCTAGTATGAACTTGACTTCAAAACGACCATACGGGGACAACAAAAGTCCGTAGTTTATCTCTGGAACACAAGCCACTTCATATCCACCAATGACTATTATGCTCTTCTTTCGTAGAAGTTTACAGAAAAGTACGATAAAAAAGCCATCCAAGGTAGCCCACCAAGAAAAAGCTACATCGCACCACAAGATACCTTTAAGCAATTTAAGAAACGCAAGAGGGCTCCTACCTCTTTCAGGAACGAGAAACGTTGTAATCTTCAGCTTCTTAACATTGAAATGTCTTTCGATTATCTCCATATCTCTGAGAACAAACGAAGACAAACTTGAATAAACGAAGAGAATCTTCGGTCTCTCTTTTACACTCAACACATGCATCACTGTGTTCTCTCTTACATTATGGTAGCGTAAAATGTCTTAATTGTATATTAATTGGTTCTTCATTCACTCACCCAAGCTATTGCCATTCTAGAACCTGTTTCAGTAGATTCATCTTAGTTTCTAAGTCAAACGAGCGATTGGTTGGAAGTAATAGCAGTGAGGTATTTAAGAAGGAGAGCATCTCAATTATGCTCTCCCACGGGCAAACATAAGTACTACTGGAAAACGCAAGGTAGGCCCTAAATGCGGATATGCTATTTGGCAAATGCAGCAAGTGTTCACACACACAGATGGACACGGTACTTCGTTGAAAGGGGACACGAAGTCCATGTGATCTCCTTCGAAAACGCCCAAATCGCAGGGGCCATCGTCCACGTTTTGAAACTTCCACTGCTCGTTAGAAGCGCCACTTTCCCCCTCAAAATAGCATCTATCTACAGAATAAGAGCTCTAATCAAGAGAATAGAACCAGACATCCTGCACGCACATTACGTAACTAACTATGGACTTTTCGGCGCTCTGTGCAACTTCAGACCTTTCGTAATCACAGCCTGGGGTTCAGATGTTTTAATCGTTCCCGAAGCGCGCCTTATATCAACCATAAAGGGGTTCATTGCGAAATACACGCTGAAAAAGGCGGATTCAATAACGTGCGATGCTCGCCACATGAAGGACGCCATGGTGAGGCTTGGGGTTTCTCCAGACAATGTTAACATCATCTTCTTCGGGGTTGACACTAGAAAATTCAGTCCCGGACAGAAAAGTGAAACACTTAGAGCCCAATTGGGCGTTTATGACTCGCCTGCCGTCATAAGCCTAAGAAATCTTGAATCTATATATGACATCGAATCGTTGATCAAGTCCGCACCTTTAGTGCTGAAGGAAATTCCCAGAACAAAGTTCATAATCGCTGGAAAAGGTTCTGAAGAAAAAAAACTGAGAGAGCTAGCCAAATCTTTAGGCGTTTCAGAAAGCGTGAAGTTCATCGGTTTCATACAAAACGATAAACTCCCCGAGTATTTGAATTCCATGGACGTGTACGTTTCCACATCTCTCTCAGACGCTGGAATTGCAGCCAGCACGGCAGAAGCGATGGCTTGCGGACTGCCAGTGATTGTTACTGATGCTGCTGATAACAGAATGTGGGTAGAGGAAGGTGTGAACGGATTTGTTATTCCGGTAAGAGATCCGAAATTGTTGGCTGAAAGAATTATCCATTTATTGAAAAACGAAGACATAAGAAGGAGATTTGGAGATATTAACAGAAAAGTGATCGAGGAGAGAAACAATTATTATAAAGAGATGGCGAAGATGGAAGAGATTTACAAAAAACTAGTCGAGGAGTATGAAAAATGAGAATCCTAATAACGGGCGGGGCAGGGTTCATAGGAAGTTACCTCTGCGAGAAATACACCAAAGAAGGACACACGGTCCTGTGCTTGGACAATTTCCTGAGCGGGAACCTACTGAACGTGAGACACCTATTGATTCACCGAAATTTCAAGCTCATAGAAGGCGATATTCTAGATTTTAACCTTCTAGAAAGAATAAGCCGCGATGTAGACGCAATTTTCCATCTAGCAGCTCAGATCCACGTGGACAGGTCCTATGTTGAGCCTCGCCTTACTTACGAGATAAACGTGATGGGAACACAGAACATCTTGGAAGTTGCAAGGATATACGACGTTAAGAAGGTCATTCACACTTCTACGAGTGAGGTATACGGTTCAGCCCAGTATGTGCCCATAGACGAGAAGCATCCTCTAGACGCTCCACACCCCTACGGAGCCAGCAAAATAGCTGCGGACAGAATGTGCCATGCATACGTCACGACGTATGGTATGAACATCTCTATACCGAGGTTTTTCAACATCTTCGGTCCTAGGCAAAGAGACATCGGATACGGTGGAGTGATATCCATATTTACCCGAAGAGTTCTGAATGACATGCCACCGATCATTTATGGAGATGGCAAGCAAACAAGAGATTACACTTACGTGGAGGACTCCGTCAGAGCTTTCGATTTAATTCTTAACCACAATTCGAGAATCGATCCTATTAACATCGGTACTGGAAAGGAAGTAAGTATAATCGATTTAGCCAACCTGATCATTGGTTTATGTGGCAAAAAAGGGAAGATAAAACCCGTCCATGTAGAGCCAAGAATCGGAGAAGTGAAAAAGCTAATCGCCGACAGAACTAGAGCCAAAGAAGTCTTGGGATGGGAACCTAAGTATAACTTGAAAGACGGCCTGAGCAATTTCATCCAATGGTACAAGAATTACGGACTAGAGGAGCGAATCAAGCTGTGAATAAAAAGGAGCAAGACTTGCTCGCCTTAGATGTCCCCACAAAAATTTTGCATAAAATGTACGTGACCATGGTAAGGATTCGGAAATTCGAGGAGAGAATCGCAGAAATTCTTCTTTCCTCAAAAGAAATCACCACGCCCTGCCATTTATACATCGGACAAGAAGCCGTGGCAACAGGAGTGTGTACGGCTCTCAGAAAGGACGACTATGTCCTTAGCACCCACCGCTCCCACGGCCATTTTTTAGCCAAAGGCGGCGACCTAAAGGCGTTGATGGCAGAGATTTATTGCAAAAAAACAGGCTGTTCACGAGGTAAAGGCGGCTCGATGCATGTTGCATCACCCGACGTGGGATTACCGGGAAGCTCTGCCATTGTTGGCGGAACAATACCCATAGCCGCTGGAGCAGCATTGGCCTTCTCCATACAGAACAAGGACGCTGTATCTGTTGTCTTCTTTGGCGATGGAGCAGTCCATGAGGGAGTGTTCTACGAAACCCTCAACTTCGCTTCCCTCAACAAACTACCTGTTATCTTCGTCTGCGAGAACAATCTCTACTGCACGCATCTCCCCGTAGCAGCCTGTCTCGCAGACACCGACATTCACAAGAAAGCCAATGTTTTTGCGATGCCAAGCGTCAGAATCGATGGAAACAACGCGATGGAAGTTTACAAGACGGCAAAGAAGGCAATAGAAGATGCTCGAAGTGGGAAAGGACCCACCTTAATAGAGTGCATGACTTACAGATGGAAAGGTCACGTTGGACCCAGCGACGATTTAGACAAGGGCCTCAGAAGCAAAGAAGAGTTAGACTACTGGATGAACAGGGACCCGATTAGAACAATGGAGAAATTTCTGCTGGAACACAGCATCATGTCCAAGCTGGAAATAAACCACACACACAAAGCTGCTTCAGAAGAGGTGGAGGAAGCCGTCAAATTCGCAAGAGAAAGCCCGTATCCAGACGAGAATGAGCTTCTCCACAGTGTGTTCAAAACCTAACATGTGAAAGGCGAGCTATGGAACCAAGGTGTGAATTACCCTGCCAAAAACCACCTACGCCGAAGCGATCAATGAGGCTTTGCACCAAATAATCGCAAGGGAACCACGGGCATTCTTGATTGGACAAGGAGTCACCAGTCCATGGTACGTCGGAAGCACCACCGTCGACCTCCTCACTCGATTTGGCCCCAAGAGAATAATAGATACGCCAACATCTGAAAATGGCATAACAGGTGTCGCACTGGGTGCAGCTTTGGCGGGAATGCACCCCATTTTATGCTTTCCAAGAATGGACTTCATGTATTACGCGATGGACCAGATAGCAAATCACATCGCAAACTGGCACTACATGTTCGGAGGACAACTAAGCGCGCCAATAACACTCTGGGCAATCATCAACAGAGGAGGCGAACAGGCAGCACAGCACTCACAGGCAACGCAAGCCATTTTCATGCACATTCCAGGTCTCAAAGTTGTCATGCCGAGCACACCGTATGATGCTAAAGGGCTTCTCGTAGCTAGCATAAAAGAGGAGAATCCAGTAGTCTATATTGATGACCGCTGGTTGTATCAGCTTGTTGGGGAAGTTCCGGAAGAGCTGTACTCCGTGCCAATTGGGAAAGGCGTTGTTAGACGCAAAGGCAAAGATGTGACTGTGGTGGGAACTTCTTACATGGTTTACGAGGCAATCAAGGCTTCCGAGAGCCTTGAAAGCGAAGGCATCGGTGCGGAAGTGATAGACTTACGCTCGCTCAAACCGTTAGACGAGAATCTGCTGTTTAATTCGGTGAGAAAAACTGGAAGACTGGTCGTTGTGGATGGTGGATGGAGAACTTCTGGCGTTGCTGCCGAAATCTCTGCTAGAGTTGCAGAAAATGACGCCTTCAAGTCGTTGAAAGCCCCCATTATTCGGGTTACATTACCAGATACTCCTGCACCTGCCAGCTCGGTGCTGGAAAAGATTTATTATCCCGGAGCAGAAAAAATCATGGCGGCTGTAAGAGAGGTCTTGGAGAAATAGCCATGGTGTACAAAGTTCCCTTCGTGAATTATCCCGAGCATTACCGTCGCATGTGGGATGAAGTCATAGGCGCAATTTCAGAAGCGTTGTCTAAGGGCGACTTACTACTTCGTGGACAGTTAAGGCAGTTTGAAGAAGGGATCGCCTCATTCGTTGGAGTGAAATATGCAGTTGGACTTAACAGCGGGACCGACGCTATGCTTCTTTCACTGAAAGCTGCTGGAATAGGGCCCGGAGATGAGGTTATCACAGTGGCCCACACGTTCGTGGCTTCAATAGCGGTAATCGTCTTTTGCGGAGCCAAGCCGATACTGGTGGATGTGGGAGAAGACATGAACATGGATGTAGAACAAGCGGAACAAAAAATCTCACCAAAAACGAAAGCAATCATGCCAGTTCATCTAAATGGTCGGCTGTGCAACATGAAGAAACTGATGAAAATTGCGAATGAACATGATCTAGTAGTGATTGAGGATGCTGCCCAAGCTTTAGGAGCCACCTTCGATGGCAAAAAAGCAGGTTCTTTTGGATTAACTGGTTGCTTCAGTCTTTATCCTGCAAAAGTGCTTGGAGCTGCTGGAGACGGAGGATTTTTGACCACAAGCGATGATGAAACGAACAAGAATACGCGTCTTCTGAGAGACCATGGCCAAGACAGAAAAACTGGAGAAATTTTCTTTTACGGGTTTAACAGTAGATTAGATAACATTCAGGCAGCGATTCTTAACGTGAAACTCAAATACCTGCATAAATGGATTGAAAGACGCCGAGAAATTGCCAGAATCTATCACGAAGGGTTATCCGACCTAACCAAAGTGAAATTGCCACAACCGCCTACTTCAAAAGGCCCATACTATGACGTGTACCAAAACTATGTTATTCGCATCAAAGACCGCGACGAACTTGTTGAATTCCTTGAGCAGAATGGTGTGGAGACAATAGTTTCTTGGCGAATACCGAACCATTTCCATCCAGCATTGAACCTGAAGCACTTCAAGCTGCCAAATACAGAGGAATTATCCAACGAAGTCGTCTCACTGCCAATGTATCCAGAGTTGGCAGATGACCAAGTGCACTACGTCATAGATGTCATACACAATTTCTACGAGCACAAATAGATGAAGACAACAAACAAGGATGAGCAACGATTAACAGATAAAGAATGGACCATCAGAAATCGGTGATGGTCGAAAGGAAAGTTGTCCAGCATATAATACGTGCAGTAGGAATATTCTCGAATTAGTGAAATATAGGTTTTGGATCCATATTTCGAATTCATAAGTTTTGTTAAATGCTTACGGTCCATTTCGTTGCACGAAGGCTTGTGAAAGGCCCTTGAGGCAACGTAGATGCAGTCTCAAAGTGAACATGCGCCTATTATAGTAACGGACGAGGAATGGTCCAATAGACATCTTCAAGATGAGAGTTGGATAGAGGGCTATTGGAAGTCACGGAACCATCCACATAGGTCCTTCATAACGGAGACAATCCAGAAATTTTCTCCAATACACAGTGTTCTTGAGATTGGATGTGCCAGCGGTCCGAACCTGTATCGGATAGCCAGAAAGTTTCCTTGCGCAGACGTAAGAGGCATCGACATAAATCCAATGGCCGTTCAACTAGGCAATGAATGGTTTAGGCAAGAAGGGTTGTCCAACGTTGAACTGGAAGTCGGTAAGGCTCAGAACCTTAAGCGATTTCGAGATAAAAGTTTTGATGTTGTTTTGACAGACGCTGTCTTGATTTACGTACCCCCCGACGAAATCAGACAGGTCGCAAGAGAAATGCTTCGCATAGGTCGAGTACTAGTACTAAATGAGTGGCACATTTTCAACAAGCGGTTGGCGTTATTCTGGAACACGTATTGTTGCCTCAAAATGAAAACTGAAATACAAGCAAAACAACGATTCACAAACACCAACTTTTCACTCATACCCCAATCATCACTCGGATTCTTCGTGGGACACTGGGCCAGGGATTATAAGACTTTGTTTCAGAAGTTTGTTCAAAAGGAAAAAGTCCATATCACCAAGCTTCCCAAGAAACTGTATGACGATAAAGGCTGGCAAACATGGGGAGCAATAATTGAAGTAAAGGGACAAAACATTACTGATTCGAGGACGGTTGCGCACCCTTGATACAGTGTCTATTGCTTGCTATTGGTCTGGATAAATCGACTCAATCTTTTCGCCAAGCGTACACGACACCATTATCCTCGGCAAAATGAATTTCATAATCGTATTTGCCCAAGATTTCTAAGACTCTTGGATATGTTCTTTTTTCAATGTCGTATCTGCAATGAGTTTCCACTGCAAGCTTTCTGGTAGTTTGTAAGAATCTATTGCCACCTTCTAATACCTGAGCTTCAGCGCCTTGAACATCTATCTTTGCAAAGTCTATTTTTCTATCACCAAACAAGTTATCAAGAGTATCTGATGGGACTTCTATTTGCCTTTTTCTTTCTACGTCTTCCATAATTGAATGTCCAGTGGGAGTGTCGTGAAGATGGAAGGTCACAGTTCCTTTTTTATCCCATAACGCTTTGCGAATTATTTCTACATTATTAAAACCAGAAAGATTATGTTCAAGATATGGGATGTTAAGCGGATATGCTTCAACCGCAATAACCTTTCCCGTTGAACCAGTCTTTATTGCCATTGGAACGGTTGTGTCACCAATACAAGCTCCCACATCCAACACGGTGTCCCCCTCTTCAATTTTGAAGAACCTCTCACATTTATTTTCAAAATCCTTAAGTCCAAACCCTATGAATTTTGGCGTTGGACTCAGCAGTTCCATTCCACCCTTTTGAATCAGCCATCCATTTTCAGATTTCTTGATTTTCGCTTTTTCTTTGGACGAAAGTGCATAGTAGAAGTTTGAAATTGACGGGAACAGCCAATTAGGGCATTTTTTTATAAACCACTCCTTCATTCTTTCACCGTCCAGCGCGCGCGAACTGTTTTACATTAAAGAGTACTGATATAGAACATAAACATTTCCCAGTATTCTCCAGTCTCATCCTTGTCTACTGCTCTACCTCAATCTTCCATTTTTCTGCTGTGAAGTGAGTTAATATATTGAAAATAACTGTTCTTTTACCTAGGCGCCATTTATTGGTTCATTTGGCGCATTTTGCGCCCTTCAATTAAGGGGGGCTGAAACGAAGCTTGGGTTTAGGATTACTATTGAATGCATATCATTGCCTCAAACTGAAACGTGAAAAGATGCTGTCATGGCACCACCGGCAACTCTCAATTGTTCACTTGTACTCACCATTCCTCGCACTCTTCGTGAGGCACTAGGTGATTGATTATGAGGCTTGTTTGCAAGGTTTGCTTAGAAAGAAAAAGTTCATATTGTAAAACTTCCACAGAAACCCAAGAGTTGGCAAACATGGGGAGCTGTAATTGAAGTATGAGTATAGAACATTAACTCTTCGAGGATGACGATAATTCGTGAAGAAAGTTCTGATCATAGCAAATCTATTCTATGCTTCCCCGCGGATACCAGGTTTGGTCAAATATCTCCCGGAATTCGGATGGCAACCTATCATTCTAACAACTTCTCTCGGTGAACGACCAGATGAACGGTTTGGACCTCCCAACGACTTCAGAAAAAACTATAGAGTAATAGAAACACCCGGTCCAACTAAAGACGTTGGGACGCGGGTTAAAAAGCGAATGCGCTCCAAAAAATATCGCGTTGTCAGACCGTTACTTAAGTTCCTCTATAGACGATATTCAGAAATAGTTCATTACCCCGATGAAGAAAAAGGTTGGAAACCACTTGCCGTTGAAGCCGCTAACGAATTATTGCAAAAGGAGGAGGTAGATGCGATAATCAGTAGTTCTTCGCCAGCAACTTGCCACTTGATCGCCGAAGAAATCAAAAACAAGTACAAGATACCATGGGTGGCTGATTTCAGAGACCTCTGGACACAAAACCATAATTATCCCTACAGTATACTTAGAAAGATATTCGAAAAAAGACTTGAGGTAGAGACGCTGTCGACATCAGACGCCTTAGTAACTACCTCTCAGCCATTAGCAGAAGAATTGAGTATATTACATAAGAAAAAAGTCTATGCAATCACTAACGGTTTTGACCCAGATGAGGTGAGCAATGGAATGTCCGATTTGACATCAAAGTTCACAACTACCTACACTGGTCAGATCTACAAGAAACAAGACCCTTCAAAACTCCTTTCTGCCCTAAAAGATCTGATCTCTGATGGAACCATAAATCCCAACGAAGTGGAAGTTAGATTCTATGGTCCTGAAAATGAATCGCTGGTTGAAGAAACCAAGAAATACGGATTGGGGGCAATAGTTAAGCAGCATGGGGTAATCACTAGACATGACTCTTTTGAAAGACAGAGGGAATCGCAATTGTTGTTTCAGATAAACTGGGAAGACCCCGAGAAAAAGGGGCTGTATTCTGGAAAGATATTCGAATATTTGGCCGCCCAGAGACCCATACTTGCTACCGGTGACAATGACACAGTGAAGAAGCTAATTGAGGAAACTCGCTCTGGCATCTATTGTCCTAATACCGAAGACATCAAAAAAGCACTCAGCGAATCATATTTGGAATATAAATCAACAGGTGCAGTAACGTATCATGGTAGTATTGACAAAATCAATAAATATAGCTATCGAGAGATGGCGAGAGGTTTTGCAGATATTCTTGACACGATATCTGCAGCAGGGGGGTGAACGATTTGAAGGTTCTAAGCATATCACCACACACTGATGATGCAGTTGTGGCCTCGGGTGGCTCTATCTCAAGGATTCTGGAAGAGGGGGCTCAAGTTTTCTACTTGGGCTTAAGCATAGCCGAAGAATCAGTTCCAGCAGGTTTTCCGAAAAATGCAGTGGAGAGCGAAACCCGACTCGCTACCCAAGAGCTAGGGATAGACCCCAAAAAAGTCTATGTCCAACACTTCCCAGTTCGCAGGTTCAATGAGCACCGCCAAGAGATATTAGATCTTCTTGTGAGGCTCAGAAACGAAATAAAGCCTGATATGGTTTTTGTTCCTACGACTGTGGACATACATCAAGATCACGAGGTAGTAACTCGGGAGTCTATCAGAGCTTTCAGAAACTGGTGTTCAATCTACGGTTACGACATTCCATGGAATGATCTGTACGGAACGAAAATGAACGTCTTCTACGAGTTGAATGAAAGACATATGGAAATGAAGTTGAAGGCAGTCAGTTGTCTGAAATCTCAAATCGCGAAAAAAGCGAGCTATTTAACAGCGCAGTATCTTAGGAGCATTGCAATTGAGAGAGGTGTCAGGATTAAGGCAGAATATGCTGAGGTGTATGAAGCCATCCGCGATATAAGGAGGATTCATTAGTGAAGAGGTTCCAAGATGTTGAAGAACTCGTTCTAGGCAAAAACGTCAAGATAGAAGAAAATGTATCTCTGAAGGGAAGAAGGATCGTAATTGGAGAAGGAACTGTCTTAAGGAGCGGCGCTAAGATCGAGGTTTCAGAGTCTCTTGAGATCGGCAACAGATCCATTGTTGGTGAAAACACCCGAATAATGGGGAGGTCCATTCAGCTTGGCCGGGAGTTCTATAGCAACCATGATGTTGAAATAGGGGGAGGCAGCTGCTTCGAAAGAAAATCAAAACTAACAGTAGGCTATTGGTTCCATCTAGGATCATATGCCATCGTGAACACTGCAATGGAGGTCAAAATTGGCAACGAAGTCGGCATGGGACGCCTCACAAACATATACACTCATGGAGCATACCAATCTGTGCTGAAGGGGTTTCCAGTTGATTTTGGGCCAATAACCATTGGAAACAATGTCTGGATACCTGGAGCTACCGTCCTTCCGCATGTAACTATCGGAGACAATGTAGTGATTGGGGTGGGCTCATTGGTGTTAAAAGACCTTCCATCCAACTGTTTGGCGGCGGGCGTTCCCTGCAAGATCCTCAAGGAGAATTGCTATCCACGCAAACTATCTTTGGAAGAAAAACTCGAGATGATTAAAAGAATCAACAATGAATGGAACCTCGGCATGGAATATTTGAAAGGCGGGAAGTTTAAGATAAATAATGCCTGCATCGATTTTGAGGATATGCAGTTTACAGGCAAATCCTCTGAGAGAAGCGAGAGAGCAAGGAATGTTTTGCGTCGGCACGGAATACGTTTCAAGGTAGACATCGTAGAGGGGGAATATGCGGAATGGAAGGACAAATGACTTGATACTTCTGTCATTAAACCTGGAGGACTGACAAGTTCCGCTCAAATTCGGTTGGTGAGCGGATTCTGACATACATATGGAACAGAACTGCACCTTTCGACTTTTCTCAGATTGATCTCCGCATTCTTAGAAAGTCCCCCGGCTGTATTCTTCCAAGAGGTATAACATCTTTGCTCGAGAATACAGAAGCTGCCAAATGTGTTCAGAGCGCGCGCTAGGTTGCGCATTTCTCTTGCTTTATGGGATCCTTAGGCTACAACTTCCTTCTCTGCCAGTTATCGCATTGTCTTTGCTGAGGCAACTCCATAACAACACAAATATATGCTCATACGAGATTATCCATGAACCACCAATCAACGTGAACATTTGGCTAAAGAAGAATTGAGGCTGCAGTATTCGCGCGCTATCATCGTAATACATACTGTCTATTAGTGAGTGTCGTGGTTGAGAGACGATAATACATTGATAAGAATTAGGATAGACGTTGACTATCCTTACCCTTCAAGATTCAGGAGCTTTCTCTACGCATCTCTAGGCATTAGAGCAAGCAAAGAATATCTGAAAAACCCCAAAATAGTTGCAAGAATGATCAATGAATCTCCTCATAATGTCAAGGCATACTGGTTCTTCACACCGAAGACTATCCCTGACAAAGAACTGCTAGCATTGCTGGAAAATGAAAGGCATGAAGTTGCACTTCACATAATCAATGATCCATATGGCGAATTGAAGAATTTGGAGGATTTGACGGGCAAAAAAATCGGATATTATACGATACATGGAACGGCAAGATTGTTTGCAAGAATCATGTGGAAGAGATGGAAAAGCTGGGCGCCAAGAATCCCAGAAGAATTTCCGCTACAGTCTTTTCACGAATTTCCCACAGTGGGTTTAGATAGCTTATGTTATTCTACCTCACTTGACCAAGCCCTAAAGGCAGCTGAAGGCCACATCAGAAAAGGCGACGTGGTATACTTCCATCCAATATGGCTTTTTCAGCGAGGAAAATTGAACCGCAGAGGGCCATTCTATGAAGCTCTCAAGAGGATTCTGGCAGTCGATAGCGAACTTGAGTCCATATCGATTAGTGAGAAATTCTCGATTAGAATAGCCAGAGATCAAAGAGAGTACGAAACAAATATCGTTCCAACTGGGGAACTTCTTCAGAAACTCGGAGAAAGAGGAGTAGACATATTCACGTTCCTCGAGAGGACTTGGTGCTACAAAATTCAAAACCCACAGAAGTCTTGGCTGAAGGCCAGTGACAACGTTGCACTCCTTAACTTGAACAGTTACGATGAATGGTGGGCAAGCATAGGCAAGAAAACACGCAATATGATTCGCAAAGCAGAAAAAAGTGGGATAATGACAGGCGTTGCCAAGCCAGATGAAAGACTGGCTGAAGGTATATGGAAGATATACAATGAAACGCCTATACGACAAGAAAGGGGTTTCCCATACTACGGAATCTCGTTGCGCCAAGTGATAAAAGGAGACCTGCACTCAGCGCAAAATTGGACCTACATTGGAGCATACTTCCAAAATGAACTTGTAGGATTCATACGGCTCGTTAACGGCGACAATATAACGATAATATCTCTAATACTTTCACTGCAGAAACATTGGAACAAGGCGGTGAACAACGCGCTAGTAGCCAAAGCGATTGAAGTCTGTGCAAGCAGGGGTGCGAAATGGATCATGTATGGCAGAATTGGAAACCATCCGTCGCTAGACAACTTCAAAAACAACAATGCATTCAAAAAGTTCACGTTAACGCGCTATTACGTTCCCTTAACGAGTAAAGGTAAGTTGGCGATGAAACTGGGTCTTCATAGGGAGATTAAGGATGCCCTCCCGCAGTCAGTGAAATACCCGCTCATCCCCATCTATAACTGGATTAGCAGAACGAAAATGAGAATGAAGCTTTATTTGCAACGCTGAGCAGTGTTCTTGATTCATCATTTTCTCTCATCGTTGTCAGGAGTGATCAGTCTCCTTAAACCGAATTTGTCTCCACGTGTATCAAGTCAATGTTGTCAAAGATTAGACAGAAAACTTTCAGCAAAGCAAGATTAAATAATCTCAGCAATATGCATTGAGCAACAGTGGGACGAAGGGTTGACAGAAAAAGGCATCAGACTGGCATATTCGGGCTATGTGATTTTTGCAGCCAGAATAGTTAGTGTGGTCACTAGCCTAGTTTTTGCATTGATGTTGAGCCGTGAATTAATCACCGCTGTAAGTCAGAGACCCTACGATTTGTGGTATAATATCGGCGACGTGACGGCATGGTTTACTTTGATGACCGGCGTGTTGCCATTCTGGGCAATGCGATTCGCTATCAGGCAAAGGGAAGGGGCGATAAAAACTGGCATTTTCGCAAACTTGATAATCTCGGCATTAGCCTTTCTGATATATCTTCTGCTGGTTCCCTTGATAACCGCGTCACTCGGGATCAGCCAAACTTTTGTTCCAGCATACTTGGTCGCCGGATTCTGGATTATGGAAGTTTATTCTATTGGTATCTTGGAGACAAGCCTGCAAACAAAGACTCCGCAGGTGGTAGGTTACGGACTTATCTTGCAGCAAATCTCTGTAGTTGCTTTAGGCTACGTTCTTATTGTCTTGTTTCATCAATCGCTTTTGGGGGCAGTCCTTGCAAATGCCCTTTCATTTGTTCCCCAAATAGTATACTATTTTGCCCTGCTTGCCCCTGAACTGAAACAGAGAATCAGATGGGAATACCTAGGAGAATGGCTGAAAGGATCATTGCTGAACATTTACAATATAGCCGGATACCAGATAGCAACCGTAATTTTCATAATGTTACTCGCTTACGGCTCCGAAGGAGCCCGAGGCAGGCTTGGTGCAGCGGGGACAATCGTCAACATGATCGGGTATTCTTCCTACTTGGCCTTTGCCCTTTACCCGAAACTCTTGGCAGAGAAGAAAAGCGAAGACATAACCACTTCTCTGAAAATGGTTCTAATGTTTGCCATACCCTTAACAATCGGCGCAATTGCACTTTCAGATTCATACATAACAATTCTAACGGACAAATATATGGACGCAGCACCAGTGCTGGCCGTGCTAGCAATAGACTCTTTCGTGGCTGTAGTGTCCGGGCTTTTTTTGAACGTGCTTTACGGGGTTGAAACAGTTGATGAAGGAAAAAAGTTGTCTTTGAAGCAGCTGGCAAAAAGTCGACTTTTCCTAGCGTTTTCGCTACCATATTTTCAATCTCTCATAACCATTCCGGCAGCATTCTATTTTCTTACAAAATACGCTCTGAACCAACCACTTCAGGCAGCCCTCTATGTGGCCATAATAAACTCGGCAGCCCGTTTCGCGATGTTTTTGGTGCTGTACGTCATTGTGCGAAAGATGATTAAAATACACATTCCATGGAAAACCATAGCAAAATATGTATTAGCTGCAGCCGTTATGGGAATCATTATCTACGTGATCCCTCACCCGACAAAAATCCTTCCCACTCTGGCCGAAACAGCGATAGGTGGAATCATCTACTTAGCATTGATAATGGCCATTGACAAAGAAGCAAGAGCTTTGCCTGGTCACATAATAGAAACATTGAGGGGCAGATGAAGAAAGCCTGACATTACACACTTATTGGCTTAGTAGATTGCGCCGGTTTCGCGACATCATCGAACTGTAGCGACCGACACAAACGCATTACTTTTTTTCAAGTCATTGTGAGAGGTGCTATGATAAGAGTTCAGACAAAAGAGCATTCAACTCGTCCTTGTCCTTCAAGTCTCGGAAAATGGCTTTGCCACTTCCATACAGTCGAAAAGAAAATTTTCTGAAAGTCAATTCGAAAACTATCCCAGCAATAGATTTCTTAAGAGCAGCCTTTGCCAAAATCTTCTTGACTGCCTCATCTTTCTTGTCGAACTTGAACGTCACGATAACATCCTGTTCTTTTCCACATGTTCCCTCAGTTCTGGCCACGTAATCCTCTGTGGTGACCATTAGAACTGGCCAATCTCCTTCAAGACTTCGGTGAATCGATCAATCTCTTCACGAGTGTTATATATGTAGAAGCTAACTCTTGCGGTCGAGCTCAGCTTGAATATCTCATGTAACGGTTGAGCGCAGTGGAAGCCGCTCCTGACCATTATGCCGTAATTGTCAAGAAACAGCGCAACATCATGCGAACTAAGTCCATCGATTCCAAACGGTATTATCCCGCACTTGACAGACGTGTCTTGTGTTCCAAAGATTTTGGCTTTCTCACAATTTTTCATGCGGGGAAGAGCATATTTCGTCAGCATTTCTTCATGTCTCTTCACGTTTTCCATGCCTATTCGCTTGAGATACCGCACTGCCTCCATCAAACCCACCCCGCCGCAAACGTTGGGTGTTCCAGCCTCGAACTTCCAGGGCAGAACGTTCCAAGAGATTGAACAACGCTTTGTTTTCGGGTTGAAGGAGACTTCCCGTATCATCTCCCCTCCCCCCTGAAACGGCTCCATGCTTTCAAGAATATCTTTTTTGCCATATAGCACGCCTATTCCAGTTGGACCCAGCATTTTATGGCCGGAAAAGGCAAGGAAATCTGCATCTAACTCCTTAACGTTTACAGGCATGTGTGGAGCGGACTGGGCTCCATCTACAAGTGCCAAAGCGCCATTCTCATGGGCAACTTTTATCACCCTCTTTACGTCATTCACGATTCCAGTGACGTTTGACACGTGAGACAGACAGACTATCTTGGTCTTTCTTGATATCAGGTTTTCAAAGGACTCATAATCAAGGGTTCCGTCGTCGTTCACTTTACCGTACTTCACTTTTGCCATGGTAATCTTGGAAATCATTTCCCATGGAACGATGTTGCTGTGGTGTTCCATCAAGGACACGATGATTTCGTCGCCTTTCTTGAGATTGTGAAGCCCCCAAGCGTAAGCCACGAGGTTTATCGCTTCCGTTGTTCCTCTCACAAAAACCGTTTCTTCCATGCCCTCTGCATTTATGAATTTGGCGACTTCTTCATGTGCACTTTCGTAGAGTTCCGTAGCTTCCTGAGAAAGGGTGTGGACAGCTCTGTGAACGTTTGCGTTGTGGTTCTCGTAGAATTCTTTGATGGCGTTGATTACCTGTTTGGGTTTTTGCGAGGTTGATGCGTTGTCAAAGTAGATGAGCGGGTTGTCATTCACTTTTCGTTTGAGGATAGGAAAGTCTTCCCGAATCTTGTAGGGGTCCAGCACTATTTTCCCTCTGCCGCCTTCATTCTCTTGGAGAGCATTCTTGCCAGTTCTTCCTCTTCCAATGCTTGCTTTTCTTCAAAGCTTGGTTCTGCCTGCAACCAGCTCGGAGAGATCTTTTTTTCGTAGTATTTTCTGATCGCTCTCTTAAGTGCTCCAACAGCCAGTATCCCACAGTGAAACTTGACGCTGGGAAGCCCGCCAACTGCTTCCGACACGCTTTTGTAGGAGATTTTCCAAGCGTCTTCAAGCTTCATTCCTTTGATCATTTCCGTCACAATGCTCGACGTGGCTATGTTTGCTGCACAACCGTAACTTTCGAAGGACGCTTTTTCGATGATGCCCTGATCGTTGATTTTCAGATAGAAGGTTATCATGTCTCCGCACATGGGGTTTCCTGCAACTGAAACAACAGTGGCGTCTTCCATTTTTCCAAGGTTTTTAGGGTTCTTGAACAGTTCAAGTATTTTAGGGTTGTACGGCAACGGTGCGCGTGACATATTATTCCGCTCCTGTAGAACCAGTTATCCCTCTTATCCTGTCAACAGCTCGGGGAATTACATCCAAGACGTAGTTTATGTCTTCTTCGGTGTGATATCTAGTGACTTTCATTAGTATGCTACCGTGAGCTTGATCAAATTTCCTGCCTATGGCCACAAGAACGTGGCTAGGCTGCAACAGTCTTCTCGAACACGCGCTTCCACTTGAGACGTAGACGCCGCTTAGGCTTAACTCGATTGTTAACGCTTCTCCCTCGCATCTTAAGAAACTTATGTTAGCGTTGTCAGATACTCTTTTTGGTCCTTTCGGCCCGTTGAGCAGCACATCAGGCACTCTCCTGGTAATTCCTTCGGTCAATTTATCCCGAAGCTTTCGCAGGCGATTCACGTTGTCTTCGAAGTTTTCGAAAACCAATTCAGAAGCCTTTGTGAAACCGACGATAAGTGGAGTGTTTTCAACGCCAGGCCAGAGCCTTTGTGTTCCTATTTGGCCTTCCAAGATTTTCTCAACGTTGACGCGTTCTTTCACGTACAAGGCGCCTATTCCCCGCGGTCCTGAGATCTTGTAGCTACTCAATGTTGCCAAGTCTACGTTCAGGTCTTGCACGTTGAAGGGGATCTTTCCATATGCGTCTGAAGCATCCGTGTGGAAAACTGTCGCAGGGTTTTTATCCTTAACTATTTTCGACGCTTCTCTTATCGGCTGTATCGTTCCAATTTCGTGATTTGCCGTCGACAAGCTTACAAGAATTGTTTCCTTGTCTACCGTTTCCTTCAGTCTCTCAAGGTCTATGAAACCTTCGCTGTCGACGGGGATTTTTGTCAGCGTGAATCCGCTTTTCTGAAGCATTTCCGCAACGTTCAACACGTTTATCGGCTCGATTTCTGAAATCACGATCTTCTTGCCCTTATCCTTCATTGAAAGTGCTGTTCCCATGAGCGCCAAGTTGTTTGCTTCAGTTTCTCCGGGTGTAAAGGTGATTTCTTCGGGCGTTTTGCAGCCCAAGAAGGATGCGATTTTTTGTGCTGATTCCATTATCGTTTCGAAGGCTTCCCAGCCAGGTTTATGAGTTAGCGTCGGATTTCCGTATGCACGTTGATTATAATACGGAAGCATTGCCCTGACAACTTCATCAGGGACCCTGCTGGAGTTCTCATTGTCCAAGTAAACTTCATGCTCTAAGCCTTCATGCGCTTTCAACAGCTCTTTTACGTTCTCAATCATCATGGACTCAGGCCTTCTATGCACAAAGCGTTTTCGTCACTCATACTATGCATGCTCTCTGATAGAAAAGTCTAACCTAGGAAAAAAGAAACTTCGAGCTTGCGCAACGCTTTAAATGGCCACGGTGTTAAAGCTTTTGTAACGGAAGAGATGGGCGCGGTCAAGTGAAAATAGCGGAACTGTCGATGCCAGAAGCCGTCAAAGAATTGATAATCAAATCTGGAATCGTTGAACTCTATCCGCCCCAAGAGGAGGCTATAAAGGCAGGCGCCCTTGAAGGAAAAAACCTTGTCTTGGCCAGTCCAACAGCTTCTGGAAAAACCTTGGTGGCCGAGTTCTGCGCCTTAAAACACATACTGGAAAGGAATGGAAAAGTTGTCTATCTGACGCCTTTGAGGGCTTTGGCAAGCGAGAAATTTGAGGAGTTCAAAAAGTACACGGCAATGACAAAGAAGAGTGGAAGAAAGATAAGGGTCGGAATAAGTACAGGCGACTTTGACAGCACTGACCCCTGGCTGGAAAGATTTGACGTAATCATAACCACAAACGAGAAAGCTGATTCACTTTTGAGGCACAGGGCCAAGTGGATGGACGAGATTTCCCTGGTAGTTGCGGATGAGGTTCACTTGTTAAACGAGGCTGAACGCGGACCGACGCTCGAAGTGGTGCTGGCGAGACTTATGCTGACCAACCCCGACGTGCAGATCTTGGCCTTGAGCGCAACAATAAACAACGTGGACGAGATAGCCCAGTGGCTTAAGGCAGGTTACGTTACAACCGAATGGCGGCCCGTTATTCTCAAGGAAGGGGTTCTGCTTCATGAAGAAATCCAATACAGGGACGGAGGCGCCCGCAAGATAGAAAAGAAAACACACGATCCAACCCTGAACCTAGTTTTGAACACCGTCAAGACGGGAGGTCAAGCCCTAGTTTTCGCTTCGACAAGGAAAAACGCGGCCGTTCTAGCTAAGAAAATTGCTGGCGAAATTGAGTCAGTCTTATCCAAGCCTGCAAAGCGATCATTGGAGCACGATGCAAACCGCATCTTAGCGGCCGGGGAAAAAACGCGGCTCGGTGAGTCGCTTGCCGAACTGGTCAAGTGCGGGACCGCTTTCCATCATGCTGGCCTAGGCGGAGGACACCGCAAGCTGATAGAGGATTCCTTCAGACAGGGAAGAATCAAGGTTCTAACTGCAACGCCAACGTTGGCTTTCGGCGTAAATCTGCCGGCCAGAACAGTCGTCATCCAAGACTACAGGCGATACGAAGCAGGCTACGGCTACTATCCAATCAGCGTCTTGGAGTACAAGCAGATGGCCGGGAGGGCTGGGAGACCAAAATACGACAAGACTGGCGAAGCCATACTTGTGGCCAAAACCAACGATGAAGCAGATTATCTGCTAGAAAGTTACATTCTCGCGAGGCCAGAACGCATCTGGTCACGACTTGCAGTTGAAAGGATAATGAGGACTCACGTGCTGGCCACCGTCGCAGCGGACTACGCTCACACAGAGCGCGGAATCTACGAGTTCTTCGGCAAGACTTTCTATGCCTTTCAGTACGATATCAACGCTATCAAGGGCATAGTAGCAAAGATTCTCAAGTATCTCTATGATGAGGACATGATCGAAGTTTTCGGCGAAGACATTAACGCCACAAGATTCGGAAAGCGAGTCAGCGAACTCTACGTCGATCCATTTTCAGCCGTCATAATACGCGATGCTCTAAGGCGAAAACCTGCGCTTCTCACAGATTTCAGTTTACTACAGATGATCGCCCACACCCCTGACATGGGCCCCGTGCTGCGACCGTACACACGGGAGCAAGGCGAGATTGCAGTCTTTTTGGAGGAGCACAAAGAGGAGCTTCTGATAGCTCCACCGGACGAGTGGCAAGACAGTATTGCCTACGAAGAGTTTCTTGGAGAAGTCAAAACAGCCATGACCTTGGAGGCGTGGATTGGAGAGATTAGCGAGGACCAATTGATCGAAAAGTTCAGAGTGCAACCAGGAGACCTTTACAGGACAATTGAAAACGCCAAGTGGCTACTTCACGCCACGCATGAACTTGCACAGCTCTTCGGGAACAAGCAGATGCTTCCCCAGATTCTTGAAGTGAAGCAGAGGGTGGAGAAAGGAGTGAAGAAGGAGCTGTTATCGTTGGTGAAGCTAGAAGGAGTTGGCAGGGTCCGCGGTCGCATGATGTACAACGCTGGATACAAGACAGCAGAAGAGATAAAACGGGCTTCCCTGAATGAACTTGCGAGCCTACCATTAATAGGACCCAGGCTTGGCAAGAAGATAAAGGAACAAGTCGGCGGCTTTGTCAAGAAGGAAACTTTGGAAAAACTTGAAAAAGAAGCTGAATGGAAACAAAAAGCATTAACAGAATACTAACCGGCATGAGCCTGCAGCTTATGGCTGCTTTTTAAGCACAAGCACCAAACAACCACTCACAGACTTTAAACTATCCTTATTTGCGTCAACAATGCTCATCTTCTGATTCTACGTTCCTCCATTGTTTTCTTGACCACAGAATCAATCTGACTTGTAACAGTGCCCAAGTAGTTCCTGGGGTTCAATGTCTTGTCTATCTCTTTTTTGTCTAGCTTTTCACTCACAACCTTATCTTCCTGGAGTATCTCTTTAAATGGCCGCATTTCCTGTTCGCTTTTCAATGTCAGTCTTCTCATCAGTTCGTGAGCTTCCTGTCGGTTCATTCCCTTCTTTGCCAGCGCCATCATCACAGCTTCAGACATAAGGCGCCCTTGGGTTGATTCAATATTCTTCAGCATCTTCTGCTCGTCAACGCGCAGGTTATCGATTATGTTGTTCATCAGAAAAAGCATGTAATCCGTCAGTATGTATATTTCTGGAAATATAAAACGTTCAGCGGACGATTGCGTCAAATCCCTCTCGTGCCAAGTTGTAACATCTTCTAATGCCGGAGCAACTAGGCTTCTGGCAATTCTGGCCAAGCCGCAAACCCTTTCGCAAGTCTCAGGGTTCCGTTTATGAGGCATCGTTGAACTGCCAACCTGCTTTCCTGCTTCGAAATATTCGAAAAGCTCCCCGATTTCGGGCCTCTGCAGTTCGCGAATTTCAGTGGCAAAATTCTCCAACGTGGAAGCAATTCCCGCCAGCAAACACACCATTTCAGCATGACGGTCTCTTTGCACAATCTGCGTAGAGATGTCGGCAGGATCAATGCCCAACCGTTGCATAACGAGGTTTTGAATTTTCCTAGCGTTTGTGCCAAAACCAGCCTGTGTGCCCACGGCACCGCTCATTTTTCCAACCACAACTCGCTGCTTGCATTGCCTCAGCCGCTCAACGTGTCTGGAAATTTCACGCATCCAAACGGCAAATTTGAAACCTAATGTTATTGGCAGCGCGTGCTGCCCGTGAGTCCTGCCTACCATTAACGTGTTCTTGTGCTTCAAGACTTTCTCCATTAAAACCTTTTCAAGGTCGCCCAATCTCGTGTCGATTAGTTCCAGCGCATCTTTCAGCTGGAGAGCAGTTGCCGTGTCCACGATGTCATAGCTTGTCGCTCCCAAATGAACGTAAGCTCCGCTCGGCCCGCAAGCTTCTGCCAAGGCCCTGACCAAAGAGGCAACATCATGTTTTATTTCACGCTCAATTTCCTTGATTCGACGCAACTTTACATGCTCCAGTAAACACGCGGAAGCAATCTTTTCCGCGTCCTTTCGGGGTATGTCCCCAACTTCAGCATATGCCCAAACCAGTGCGGCCTCTACATCAAGCATTTTTTGGACTCGTGTCTCCTCTTCAAAAATCTTCTTCATTTCAGGTGTTCCATACCGGCCTGTGTCAATGGGTAGAATCGGCAACTTTCATTCCCCTCATGCAAAGTAAGCTGGCTAAAGATTAATGCTTTGCCAAACAATACGTAAGAGACTAGGCTGAAGGGTTATTTTACATGGGCACGCTAGTGGCAGTCTTGAGCAAGAAAGGCGAAAACGTGACAAGAGCAGCAGTTGCTATGATCGAAGTCTTGGAACCCAAGGTCTCGGAAGCTTATGGAATAGCTTCCCCCACAACGATAAAGACAGAAGAATCCCTCGAAACTCTCCAAAAACTTAACATTGGGTCACCGACCGCCGTTGGTTTCGCATTTTCAAGGATTCTTCCCAAGGACAAGCCTCAACCTTGGAAACTGAAGGATGCGGCAATGGTTTTTGACGGAAGAATATATCCTGATGATGCAGAAAAACCCGATGCAGAGATTGTAGCGAAGAAACTGAAGCAAAATCTCGAACAGGCAGCCACAATGTTCGTCAAGAAAACTGAGGGCGATTTTGCCTTTGCAATAGCCAAACCTGAAACGATTATCGCAGGCAGAGACACTGTGGGCGTTCGCCCGCTTTACTATGGCGAAAATGCAGATTTTGCAGCTCTAGCTTCTGAACGAAAGGCACTGTGGAGCATCGGAATAATGGAGGCACGCTCATTTCCGCCCGGATGCGTGTCACTGGTTGGAAGATACGGTTTCAAATTCACTGTTGCGAAAAGAATCACTTATTCCGAACCAAAGCAAATTACAATGCAGACCGCGGCCCATAAGCTCCAAATACTCTTGGAACATTCAGTCGAAGAAAGAGTCTCAGGTTTGAAGGAAGTAGCAGTTGCTTTTTCTGGCGGCTTAGACAGTAGCATTATCGCCTCTTTGGCAAAGAAAACCGGGGCTAACGTGGTTCTGATTCACGTAAGCTTGGAGAACGACGCAGAAGGGGAATTTGCAAAGCAGGCAGCAGAAGAGCTGAAACTGCCACTACACTCTTACCTGTATGTTGAGCACGACGTGCCGAAGGCAATCCAGAACGTTATCCGCGTTGTTGAGGAGCCAGATCCCGTCAAAGTGAGCATAGGCATCCCGATCTACTGGGCTGCTGAGAAAACCGCCGAAATGGGTTGCAAGGTGATGCTGGCTGGACAAGGCGCGGACGAGCTTTTCGGTGGCTACAGGCGGTACGTGGATGACTACTTGGAAGGCAGCAATGAGAAGGCGCAAAAAGCAATTTTCAACGATATTATTGGAATGTATGAGGCCAATCTAGAAAGAGACTTCAAAATCTGTAACCATTTCAACATTGAACTACGACTACCTTTTGCAACGCACAGCATGGCAAAATTTGCGATAAATCTACCATTGGAGTTAAAGATAGAACGAACAAACAACACACTCAGGAAACTCATCCTAAGGCGGGTGGCTAGAGATCTTGGGCTTCCAGAACCCATTGTGGATAGACCGAAAAGAGCCATCCAGTACACAACAGGCATAAACAAGGCTATCAAGAAAATTGCCAAGCAAGAAAGAGTATCGATGACCGAGTACTTGCGAAAGGTGTTCCATTCAACTTTCAAGGATAGAGCTTTTCAGAAGTAGAGCGGCTTCAGTTTTTCACCCGAGTGCTGCGCTCGCCAAAAGGTAGCATAGAAAATGCTGAATTGGCCTAGGCGCCGATTACTCAGACACGTTGAAACATGCACACGACTATGAACGATAAAGCGCCAACTGCCAAAATGCACTTGAGAGCACAAGGAAAAATAACTGTGGAAGAAGCGAAAAAATTCACAGAAGCTACGAGAGGTATGTTAGTCGGGCTTCGTGTATGCGATGCTCAGAATGAGAACTGCGATTTTACTCGACCACTTGGATTGCACTTTCTGGGCATTGGACTTCGCATGCTCTACACACTAGACACTCTTCAGATTTAACCGGGACGGATTTCTTGTCCTTAACCTCGAAGACACCAACTGGGCATGTATCAGCACATGTGCCGCATCCAGTGCACTTAGCATTATCTATGACTATTTTCACCATGTTTCATTTCTCCTGAAACTGGAATTTCATTGAGAAATGACAGCAGAATAAAAGCGTTTAGGTTCATTTAATGGATTTCTTCACGTAGTCTCAAGAGGATTCCGTTAGTCGTTGTTTTGGCTCTCTCTTTCCTGCGCTCGTAATCTCCCAGAAGTTTACGATAAGTCTCCAACGATATCTCTCCCCTGCTTTGGCGAGCTTCAATGCTCTTCATGTTAACCTCGACTTCGTCGATTTCGGTTTCTGCAACTTCAAGTTGCCGCATCAGGTCTGAGTAGTGACCGCCAGCTGAATGCATTTTACCCCCCGACTCTGCTAAAGCTCTGTCTAATGTGCTGAGGCGAATTTCCAAAGTCTTCTTCTGCACCTTATACCTCCGCCTTGGGATTTTTCCTTTCTGTACCCTAGCCTCAAGGACGTCAATCTCCGACTCTATCTTCATTTTCTCATCATATGCATCCACAAAAGACCTGACATCCTCTGGCCGAAGCCTCAAAGTTGTTGAAGGAACAGCGACTCCGCTTGGAACTCTTGGCCTTCTCCAAGCCAAGACAACCACAGATCCAACAATCGCCAAGGCCCAAACCCACATTGTAGGACCAAAAGCCAGCCACAGCGAATTGTACTCGTAGCTAAGACTAACGGCGAAGCTGTCCAAGGAAATTATGTTCTGCTGGTTCACGGTCATGGTTTCCTGGAAAACACCGCGGTCCACATCGTAGGAATTGGCAGTTAAAGTGGTTCCGAAACTTGACAATCGTGCGCCTTTGGGCAAGACAAAGCTGACTGAAGCCTGATCAATGTAGCTATTCGTGTCCTGGAAAAAGGTCATGTTAAGGGCGAAGTTGTTAGCTCCTTCCTCCTTCATGACATAGACGTCGCTAGGCAGATCGTAGCTCACGGTGAACTTTGCCAATGTGTTAGGTGCCACCGTCAACGTAAAGTTGATCTGGTAGCGAGTTGGATTAACATCAATGAGCACTGGTTGCACCAAAGATTCTCTTCCAAGTTCGTCGCGCACAGCTAGATTCGAAGCGTTAGGAGGCACAACTATTTCGATGGAATCCATCGTCTGCGTCGAATTGTTCGCTATGTAATAGAAGTCGGAAACGCTTGTTTGACCAAACTCGTTTACATCCACCTCGCGAGTGAGCTGCTTTATTTCAAAAATCTGCACGTTCTCCGCTGACAGCAAGAAGGTCACTTGAGACGCATTGTAGGTGAAGGCACTCAAATTCTCTGCGTTGTATGCGAAGTCACTAACCGTCCCATTAAGGTACTGAGTACTTGGCGGCACAACAACCGAACAATTACAGACGGGTGCTGTTTCTGTCAAACTTGGAAATGCCGGAAAAACAAGAGTGAATGTGCTTGCATTCGTAGAGTCTTGAAAGAGAATATTGTTTGAGAGCACGAATACAACGCTGAAGGTTTGCGGTGTTCCTTTTGAAAAATCGACTTTCACTCCGTAGAAACCAACACGATCTTCTAAGGGCACATTAAGCGCGACGGGAAACACACTGGACGTATCATTAGTGTTGTAGGCAAATGCGGTGATTACGCTCGGACCAAACACGTACGGAAAGCCTAGTGAAAAGCTGTCGGTTTGCCCTGATATAGCTATCGTATCATTTATGAGAACATAACCGTTGTACAGGACCCCCACCGTGTGGTTCACGCTTTCTATACTGTAACTGGAGCTTGCTCTGGCAGATGCGATGTTGAAAGAGGCCAAAGCTAAAATTGTTAAAGTAACAGTCAATATAATGAATGTAGTGGCTGTTTTCTTCACGCTGTTTCCTCCGAGTAGTCAACGATTTACTGAGGCTTGTATTTATTGATAAGCTCATCTGTATTAAGGTTCTGCTATAGATAAAGCCAGGTCATAAAAAAAGGTTATTGTCGATTAAACATGAAGTTTTCACACGTCCTCTACGAGCTTCACAAGTGCGCACTAGCGCTATAAGATGGAGGCTCTGAAATGTACCGTCTGTCAACAGGAAAGGTCAAAATCAGCTGCATGTTTATATTCGATTATTGGAAAACACTAGGATGCAAGAGGCACTGGTACGTACAAAACCATTGAGGTTCTAGGCCCAGAACACGAGTTCTCCGTGGTTGACAATGATTTGAGAGCTCTACCAATCGTTGACAGGATACTGAAAGGTTTTCGCGGACGCGTCGTCAACTCTGTGAAGCAGCCTGGCTTCACTTTTGGAAAAGAGCTGCAGATGCACGTGATAGAAATCAAACCTAACGCGCCTTTCAGATCGCCCGAAACCTTCGAGGAAACCATGCAAAAGGCGGTTTTGTTCATCTCGGATTTCCTGCATCGAAAACATGGAGCACGTCTACTTGGAACGGGAATGCATCCGTTCCTAAGGCTCGAAGAAACAGGCGTCTGGTCGCACCGTCACCGCAAGATTTACCAGGCCTACAGCAAACTGTTCAACCTCAACCAGCACGGATGGCTGAATATTCAGAGCTTCCAGCTTAACCTTCCATACTCGAACGACCAGAGCGGCGTCAAACTGTACAACCTGCTTGCCAACGTGTGCCCCTATTTACCCGCGTTTCTCGCCTCTTCTCCCATCTACGAAGGCAGACTCGGAGAGGACGTTGACAACAGGCTAAGCTTCTACAAACTGAACCAACGTGAAGTGTCCCCGGTCACCGGGGATGTGGTCCCAGAATACGTGTCTTCCTTCAACGAGTATCGCCAGAAAATCATCGAGAAATACTCGTCTGAGATGGCCTAGGCTGGCGCAGACGAACTCATCCTTCAAAAGGACTGGGTCAACTCTCGCGGCGTAATCTTAAGGTTTGACAGAAAGGCAGTTGAAATACGGGTGATGGATGAACAGGAATGCATCAAGTCGGACGTGGCGGCAAGCTGTTTCATCAGAGCACTGCTCAGAGGACTGCTCACCGAAGACGTGCAGCTCGTGCCTCATGAAATCCTGGTGAAGGACTTCAACTCCGTCGTGGCGAAGGGACTCAACGCGCAGACCGAACACCCGAACGGACGGACTGCACGGAAGGTCTGCCAATTTCTCTTCGGACTTGCTTGGAAGAACGCATCAGAAGAAGAGAGAAAACATCTTTCAATCGTGAATAAAAGGATAGACCGCGGAAGCCTGTCAGACGCGATACGTGAAAGAATTGAAAGAAAAGCCCAGAAAACAGATCTCAAAGAGGCAGTAGTCGGTGTCTATTCAAGACTTGCAGAAAGCCTTATGGACAATCAGCCCTACTTCTAGTACGGAAAAGGGGAGCTAGACGTTGGGCAAACATGCGACTATGAGGCAGAGCAACTTCTTTGACGTATGCAGTGAGTGCAAGACAAGTTATTCCTGCTGCAACGATACAACACCGCCAGTAACGTCTGAGCGCAGAAAAATCATAGAAACTTATCTGAAAGAGAACGGAATATCCGTTGCCAACCCGTTCGAGCGGACAGAATATGTTTTTCCAAGGTTAAGGGCCGACGGCTACTGCGTGTTTCATGACAGAAAGACGAAAAAGTGCCTGATACACCCAGTGAAACCAGAAACATGCGTCGCAGGACCAATCACCTTCGATATAAACACAGAAAAAGGAAAGATTGAATTGTTCGTCAAGAAAGAAAGTATATGTCAACTCGCCGGAAACGTGCATAGAGACAAGCAGTTGCTGCAAAAGCATCTCGCTTCGGCCAAGAAAGAAGTGCTGCGGCTCGTGGCCCAGCTTTCAGGAGAGGAACTGAAGGCAATATTGTCGAAGGATGAGCCTGAAACCTTCAAGATAAAAGAAGACGAGCTAGATGAAGAACTGCTGCGCAAACTGATCGGCTAGCCGCTGCGTCCGTCGTTCAGAACTTTTCTACTGTTGGATTCTCAGTAGCAGGTCGTCGCGTCGTTTCAGTAGTTTCTCAAACTGTTCGTCGTTTATCTTGTCTTCCACAAGCATTCTGATAGTGGTTCGGGATATGTTGTCCATTTCCTGATGGAATTTTAACAAGTCTTTAGAGTACATGTCATAGATGCTAACCATGCTCTTGTAAAGTCGGTGGTACAGCTTGTTTCGATTCCAGATTCGTCTCCCGCGGAGCCCTGTGAAGCTGAGAACCAGCAGCGAACCGATGGCCGCCCAGCCTCCTGGCGTAAGGAACCAGAGGCTAGCGTCTTCCGACATGATTTGGCCCAGCGACTTGGAGATCGGCCCGCTCACTACCGTGAACGCTGCTGGATACGTGTCTTCAGGAGTCTTCACGAACGAGGCAGTGTTGCCCTTCTGGACGGCCATGCTCGAGGGGAAGGTTTCCTTCATCTCGGTGCCTGCAGGCATGTTCACGTCAATGACTTGGCTGGTGTTGAAAGCGTAGCCGCGGTAGAAACTTGAACAGCCGATGCTGAACGTGTAGTTGTCCTCTTGTTGAGAGAGCAGGTGAGCTGGAGCTCTAAAGTACAGGTTGTATGCCCAGCCGTTCTGGTTCCAGTCCTCATGGAACTCCCAAGCCGTCAGAGCGCCGGTTGAAACCGGTGTCAAATCAAACCCTGCTAGCCAACTCTGGAGACCGCCGTGACTGACGAAGTATTCGGGTATCCTTGTGATGTGGAACCACATTGAAAGCTCAATCGTGGACGTGGTGTCGTTGGAATAGACCATCACCTTGGACGTGTTGGCCGATATCCCCGACCAGTCAGGATCGATATTCCACACGTCGTTGAGCCACCACAACGGGTTAGCGGTCAGATTGTTGGCAAAATCGTCGATAGACGTGAAAGGCAGGCTGTAATAATCACGCACTGAAACCCAGTTGAAGCTCTCGTACCATGAAACGAAGATGTCGCCCGGGCTCACCAGACTCTGCTGAACTGAAACCGCATTCCACATGCCGTCAGATATCCAAGCGGGTGCCACCTGTATTCCCCCCTCTTCCGACCACTTCACCTCGTCAAGCGACGGTTCTATAACGTCATGTATGTAGCCGATTTTCTGATTCCCGGACTGAGAATATGACCGTGCAACAGTCGGTCTCAACGCTAGGAGAAGGATGACAAAGATCTCAAGACAAAACAGCTTACCCACTTTCACAGGTGCACCTTCCGTTGTGACGCGCCCTTTCTGCCAGTGCGCATATTTACAACCAGTTTTCTATATATCAGTTACTACCTACTCAAGTCAAGTATTCCAAAGGTTATAGGCATGATGCGACGATTGGCGCACGCTAAAAAGAAAAAAAATGAGGAGTTGCCTGCTAGACGTATTTTTGTTCTTTGTCGCAGTACCATCTTTGGTATTGCTGAATGTATCGGAGCGGACCGCCGCACGTGGGGCACGTCATTGCTGCGCCTGGAGGTGGCGGAGGTGCCGCAGGGCCTCTCAGGAATTGGAATTTTAGAAACGATGGCATCGCCATCTTCGTTTCATGCATCATACCTGCAAGGAATCCCCCTATCGGGAAGAAAATCAAGGCGAACACCATAAGCACGATCCAAAGCTGCATCCCGATTCCAAAGTCTCCTCCCCATATGCCAGTCTGAGCAAGCGTCACTATCAGAGTGATTATCAGGTAGGCCAAGAAGGACATGAAACCGCCTGCAAAGCCTTCCATTTTTCCTTCGGTCTTAAGCAGTTTGTAGCATAGGTATCCGGCTACGAAGCCTGCGGGAAGGAACGCGAAAATACCTGTGATAACGTCGCTTCCTATTGTTCTGCCCCAATCGATACCTACGTACCTACCAAACAGACTTGAGAATAGGGTCTGGAATCCACCGATGCTTGTGATTGCTTGTCCGAGAGCAAATCCTAAAACTCCAACAGTAATGTAGTCGACGAAATAGGCCTCAGTTTTTTCAGTCATACTCACATCCTCAGTTTGCAAGCGTACGATATTTCGACTATCAGTATTTAACATTTTGAGTTTATCTCAAGGTCAGTGGCGTCTTTGCCAAAGTCTAAATGGCGAACGCGCTGCCCACGGCGACACATAAGATGCCCGCGCTAACACTATCGGTTGTAAAAATATAGTACCACTGTTTCTTCTTGGCAGCTCTTAGGCATATTTCTTGTCCTTGTAGCAGTACCATCGTTGATATTGTTGAATGTAGGTTAGGGGTCCTCCACATGTTGGGCAGATTGGTGTTTGTGCTTGCTCTCCGATTGGTTGAGTGCCAAGAATTGGTGTCTGAATTGTTGCAGGCTTCAATATAACGAAGTCTCCTGCCGCCTGAATGTCTTCCCATTGGATTTCTTTCGTCTCCCCCTTCTTTGTCTCAACAATTAATGTCATTCCGGCCTTTCCCACGGTGAAGGCAATGTCTCGTACAGTCCCAGATACGTTTCCCTCGCTGTCAACTACCTGCATGCCTATGAGCCTATCTTTCGTCACGGCTTTCTTCTCTTTTTCCTGCCTCGACATTCATACCGCTCCGTTGTTTGAATCTTTAGGTGGTTGATGTCTTATAAGTTTTGGCGCACACCACAATTTTTTGGGAGTCCGGAATTAGTCCTCTCAATTGATCATCCTGCAAAAGTCTGATTGCTGTGCACACGCGTATGGTCAAAGCCAGTACCGTTTCTATGTTAGCACGCGCCTTTCTAGCGCCAACAAGGCATGGAGTAAAAACCTTAGTTGAGACAACAAGGCAATGGAAAAGAGCGCAAGCGATAATAACGAGTTGCGCTGAAATAACGGGAGAGATGAAAAAATGTCAACAGGAAGCAGTTCACAGTTAGATATGAACCATTGGCTCATACGCCTCGTCGCATTCATAATCGACAGCATAATAATCGGCATCGTAGCAAGCATAATTTGGTTCTTTGCAATTCTATCCCTCCTCGCGAGCGGCAGTTGGTTGCTTTTGTGGGGATCTTACCTGGTACTTCCTTTTCTCTTAGGAGTACTTGAACTCCTTTACTTCGTGTTTATGGAAGTTTCTTATGGTGCAACACTGGGAAAGAGAGTTTTGGGATTGCATGTGCAAATGGTAAACGGCAGCAAAGTAACGTTTGACAAAGCATTCATCCGCAACATAAGCAAGATATTTTGGCTTTTCCTCCTAATAGACTGGATATTAGGAGTCGCTACCCCTGGACACGACCAACGCCAGAAATACACTGATCGTATTGCAGGAACCACCGTGGTCTCAGTGAAACAAGCATTCTCATCTGTCTCAACGCCTCCACCGACTCCACCCCCTCCACCAGCGCCTTAAGTTGAGTTCCCATTATTAAGGTCAGGTCCAAAGGACTCGTGCGCATCACTGACCTCCACTTTTCTTCTATTTTTGTCTGCAGTGCGTGTATTAAGCCAAGGCTACAATCTGCCTCCACATCAATACGTTAGCATGGGAGCAATCAAGTTATCCTATTCTCTGTCAATCATGTGTGTGCGGTTTGTCTAGTTGATTCAAGAAACTGGCGGGCCCGAGGGGATTTGAACCCCTGTTCTCCGGCTTTCTTCCACTCTGGTGCCCGGAGGCTTACGCACCCGTTTGCGGTTCGACGCCTTAATCCTGACTGGGCTACGGGCCCAACCCAAACATAATCGTAACTGAAATTAATTGTTGCTGTGCCGCACTATGTCTCAGCCAATTCTTCGTTCATCCACCAAGCTTTTTTCTTGCCTGACCTTTCCCCGGGATAATATTCTATGATAGATTTTCCAAGCTGCTTCTTCGAATTCTTCTGCATTCTTCTCAACCTGTTAAGGATTAACCACCTGTTTGTTTTCAAGTAGTCCGCCAGCTCAGGTGTAGTTGCCCCTTTGTAGTGAATCAGATAATCGATCATCTTGTGGTCTGTTTCATCCATTCCGAAAGTGTGCGGGTTGGTTTTTCCCCGCTCGTACGTGAGCAGTTCCAGGTCTGCGAGGTATTTCTTGATTTCTGAAAGCTCCTTCTCCATCTTGCCAAACCTGCCTTCCAACTCCAGGATCCTGTCAGGCTTAGGCGTTTTCTGCAGCTTCTCCGTGATAGCGTCACGAATGAAATTGCTGCGATCACCCTCAGGAATGCGTAAGACCATTTCCTTGTAAACTTCATCAGGAATCTTCGCGGATACTACTCTTAACTCGCCCATTAGAACATCCTCGCAATTCAGTATAGTAGCTCTTATTATTTCATGGTTTCTTTGATTCGCGCGAGTTGCAGCAGGTTCTTAAAGAACCTTAAGGGGCGTTTCAAGGCAGCTTGACGCTTGTTGAAGTCTCTGGTTGTAACGGCGTGTTTCTTGTTCTGGCGAGCAAGTCGCATCGGTTTTTCACTATTTCGTAGAGCTTTTTACGCAGGTTCTCTCCGACCATCTTTTCTTCTCTAACAAGCAGCGTTTTTCTTGCGAGCTCAGCGTCGCCTAACCCGGCAAACCAAGCTTCAAAATCGCCGCGGTTAACGTGAAACTCTATCGAAGACAAGTCAACCTTCAGGATCTTGTCACAGAAATCACTCAAGCTCGCGGCATGAACGTTAAGAGGCTTGCCGATGTCCGCGTAGAAGTGGAACGATCTTTCCATAGGCAAGTACCCCAGGATCTCAGCTGCTTTTTCCTTGTTGACTTCGGGAAGGCCGAGCACTTTCTTGCCGCTTTCAGTTATGACGTAAATCCCTTTTTCAGGCATTCCAACGTGCCCCATCTTGGTGAGGCCTAGGATGTGCATCATAACCGGTGGAAACCCCAGTCCAGCCTCTCTTGCTATCTCCGTGGCCTTTGCAGGTCTGTCTAACAGCCACATGGTTTCGAGAATCAAACGTTTAACAGGCGATATGCTCATACTGTTGCACTGTTCTTAGTTTATCACATGTGCCTAATAGGTTTTTCATAATTCCCTTTTCATCGAGCCAGGAAGCGAGAGACGAAGACGATGTAAAAAAAGACTAAAAAGTGCCGACCGCCTTGTGACCATCGACTTGAACGCGTGCGTACCGTGACTTCGCAATCGTTGACTTGAAGCTGGCTGAAAACATAGTTGAGGGGAAGTTTCGAAGCTCTTGGATAATGATTGGAAGTGCGCAAAGTCCATTAGGAAGGTAAATAAGCAATGGTCCAGTAACCAATAGACACCATTTGCAGGAAGGAAGGATGTCTAAAGATGAAGTTGGCTGTGCTTGTTTGGGAGTATCCCCCGAGGATTGTTGGCGGTTTGGGAACGTACGTTGCTGAGATTACTAGAAAGTTTGTTCTAATGGACAATGATGTCACAGTGTTCACGACGAATGATGATGCTGGGACTCTTCCAACACGTGAGATCTGGCGCGGAATTGAAATACACCGCCCGTTGCACATTGACATATCTGATTCTTTGCCAGACGTGATTGCTGAAGACATCAGAAAATGGGCGCGCGGGGGTATCCATTTTTTCTCTAAAATCCTCATCTACAATTATCTGAGCGCTTCAAAACTCGTTAACGAACTCATCAGGAAAGATGGCATCAAATACGACCTTGTCGTTGCACACGATTGGCTGTCAGCCATCGGCGGCATCACCGTCAAGAAAGAAGTCGGACTGCCATTCGCCTTTCACGTGCACTCAACCGAAAAGGGAAGAACACTTGGAAACGGTTCTGAAGTGATCAGCAACATTGAACTCCATGCTGCAAAAGCAGCCGACATAATCGTCACAGTTTCCTACGCGATGAAGGAAGAGCTCACGAAGCTCGGGTTTCCAAAAGACAGAATACAGGTGTGCTACAATGGCGTTGACGCACAGAAATACAATCCAAAAGATGTAACGGCTGAACAGATAAAGAAGATTAGAAGCCTGTACGGTGTCAAAGACGACGAGGTCATGATTCTCTTTGTCGGCAGGCTCGCCGGTGTCAAGGGAGTTGACAAGCTCATAATGGCCATGCCTCACATTCTGCAGAAGATACCTAAAGCCAAGCTTGTTGTTCTAGGCCTTGGCGATCTGCAGGACTACCTGTTAAACTTGGTCAATTACATGAGACTCAGCAACTGTGTGAAATTGCGCTTCGAGTTCCTCCCTGAAGAAGAACGCATTCTTCATTACGCAGCTTGCGACGTGGCCGTCTTTCCAAGTCACTATGAACCATTCGGAATAGTTGTTCTGGAGGCCATGAGCATGGAAAAGCCGGTTGTCGTCGGCGCGGCAGGAGTTAGCGGGATGCGGGAGATAGTCATCTGTTGCGGGGAAGACCAGTGCGGGTTCCACATAGACCCAAGCAACCCCACCGACATCGCTTGGGGAATAACCAGCGCCCTGGAAAGTCCAGAGAAGATGAAATGGCTTGGAAAGAACGGCAGACGAAGAGTCTTGGAAGAGTTTACCTGGGACAAGATAGCTGAAAAAACACTGGAACTTTACGAGCAGATGGTGAAACACTAGATTCTGTGGCAGACTCAGGTTTGATGGTGAGGTTTCTTTGAGAGCGGATTCTCTGGAGTCAAGGAGGAAGATCATCAGGGAAGCCGCTGTTCTCCTCTATTCTGGAGAGGAAAAAGAGTATAAACAGGCGAAGTTGAAGGCTGCCGAAACGTTCGGTGCCCATTTCCTTCCGTCAAACCTTGAAGTTGCGTTGGAACTTGACAGAATAGCGGAGGAGAACGAGGGTCCGGCCAGACTGGAGCGTTTGGTTCGGATGCGAAGGGAGGCTCTTAGGATTATGAGAATTGTAAGAGCGTACAACCCGCTTCTGTTAGGAAGCGTTTGGCGAGGCACGATTCACCGTGGAAGCGACATAGACATAGTAGTTCAACATGACGAACCGGCCATCATTCTGGAGATGCTGCGGGAGAGCAGACTGAGAGTGGTGCAGAGCGAATGGGTTGCGGTGACGAAAAAAGGGAAGAAGAAAGGATCCTTCCACGTACACGTTGAATCACCAATCGGCGAAGAAGTTGAAATCAAGGTCACCAGCCCAACAGAAGCGTGCCGAAGAATCAAATGCGAAATCTACGGCGATGACATCACCGGGCTTGACATTCAACAGCTCGAAAAACTGCTGGAGGAAGACCCTCTGAAACGCTTCGTTCCTTCCTGACTTAAACCTCTTCGTCCAAGTTTCTACTGGCGAGATGTTTAGACGAAAGTTAAATATTGGTTTTTGCACAAAACAATACGAGTAAACAGGCGTTGGACAGGAAGGTGCAAGTGTGGAGCCGGACAAAGAATCCTTAAAGAGGATGTTTCCAAACTTGGCCAAAGATCTGCAAACAAATGAGAACGAAGTTCAGGTGAACTCTGTGCGGACGAGCCAAGAAGACGGGGAAAAGGCTGCAACCTCACAGAGTTTCGACAACTATCTGCCCGACGTGATAGACTTCATCAGGCGATGCGATTCTAAAGAACAGGCTGAAGAGATAATCGGTTACATGGAGAAACGGGGCGAAATCGACAATAAATACGCCCAGAAGCTCAGAAAACAGCTCGAAGAGAAGGGCGTCAGAAGCTTCGGCACCAAGAAAGAGCAAGATTACTACCTTAAGCGCAACAGACGATGACAGAACTGCAAGCACACGCAGTTCCATTTCCCTGAAACACGCTTTTTGTTGCAGAGAAATTGAGAGATCGCGCATTACGTGAATTCAAATAGAATTATGTCCCGAGTTAGCTGATGTTCAAATTGATGTTGGCTCAGGGAAAAATGCGCGAGGCAGATGTTGAGGCGAGTAATGATGACTGTGCATAAACGTGGAAGGAGCCGAAAAGCGCGCGCCCAATTAGATAGAAATAACTAAATACTGAGGCATTTGAATGTTTGGTCGCGCGAACGCGAGTAGAGTAAGTTTACAAGATGAAGGGAGGTGAAAAAAGTGTTGAGATTGAAGTATCCTATTGAGTATGAATTGAACCCTACAGAGATTGATAAAGGAAAGCAATGGTTAACATTAACACTGAAAAACACAGGAAATAAAACTCTTAAAAGACTTGACGTGGAATTGCACTCTCTAGATACCTTTTATCTTTTTCCTTTATTCTTTCCTTTTGGAATAGGACACTACATCGGAGAGCTTAAGCCAGACGAAGAGGCAGAAGTGGTTTTCCAAGTTAACGCACAAGGATCAGCTGAGGTATACGCCACTATCCGTGCACGTAAGAATGGAGACTACTTCTTGTGGGAATCCGGTTGGACGCACATCTCTGTAGGCGACGAAAAAGCAGAAATCGGTCGCTTAGTAGTGCTTTCACACCCGTATACGATAATTGGAAAGACCCTCGAAGCCGAGGCAACCATTAAGGGCTTGGAAAAAAGTACGGGACTGAAACTGGAATTCTGGGTGGAAACCCCCTCAGGAAAGTTTGAAGAGCAGGCCAAAATGAATATAAAGGAACTTTCAGTTGGAGAGGAAGCCCGTTACTCCGCTGAGTTCACACCCAAGGAAAAGGGGCACTACACCATATACGCGTATTTATACGATGGATGGAGAAAAATAGGTCACAAGACAGATTCCATCTATGCGCAGGAAGAATAGCAATCACCAAGTCGACTTGGAAATTTCCAACTCCCCTTTTTTGTTCAACAAATGACTACCGACTACCGCGTGCGCGAGGCATGAAGTTTCCAGCCTCGTCGTTTCTATCAAAGATGAATTCAGTCCTAGCTGGATCATATCAAAGCTCATTCAACTCGTCAAACTAATAGCGCGCTTTGACCACGCTTTTTGTAACAATCTGTTTTAGAGGCTCCTTCAAGCAATGTTGAAAAGAACATCAATTGTTACAAATGATTTAGCGCGCGCTTCGAGGCCGACACACAGGAAGGCGATGTTGCAGCCTGATTTTCTGTAATATAGTATGAGGAAGAGCAGAGGGGCAATATTCATTTTTAGCGCGCGGGTCACGCGAAATATGTGGGAACGCAATCTTCACTTCAGTTTTTCTGTTACCTGTTGAATAAACGAAATTCTGGACAGACAGCATTCAAACGCTCAATGTAGGCTAGACGTGTGTGAAAAGCCAGGGTTCTTTGTTGTATGTTAAGGATTTCTCCATTTCTCTGCGTTTCTGTACTCTACTTTTGGGCCGTCCTGCATGATGACGTCCAATGTCTTTAGGAAATCCTCTCGTGACAGCCTTCTCCTTCTCTTCATCCTTAAGCCTCAAGAAAAGTTAGCCTAGGACGCGATATAAACGAAATTGCTACAATGCCAGTATATCCAAAACAGAAACATGCTCCGTGCTGCAGGTAGGAAGGCTAGGATCTTGAAGCTGAACTGGTCCAATTAGCGCGCAAGCGTGTATCAAGTTCCCTTTCGAGTGTGATGGACTTGGGGCGCTCTTTCTGAACGATGCTTCCCGCATCTCAAGCACACAGTCACCCGTAGATGAAGCAAAACCAGAAGCACAAACTCCCTTGCAAACGAGTCTAGGAAAGGAGAGGACATGAGAGTTGTCCATTGAAGCTTCAGATAGTACAAGGTTCCAAAGTAGTTTTGGGCCACGAGGTCCCTCACGGTTTTCAAGGCGTTGTTGAACCTGAAAATGTGGCCCACCTGCAGAATTAGACCGTTGTGTTCTGCAAGTCCAACGAGTTCCCAAGCATGTTTGGCGCGCATTGCCATTGGTTTCTCCAATAGCACGTGTTTGCCTGCGAGTAATGCTTGTTTGCAGATTTCATGGTGTGTCTCGTTAGGCGTGCAAATGTGAACCGCGTCTACATTGTTAGAGCTAAGAACTTCTTCGTAGCTTGGCTTCAGCTTTTCTTCGGAGACGCCGAACTTGTCCCTGCAGTACGTCAGGTTTTCATCCTTCACATCGCAGACCATTGACAAGTCAACGTTGCCGTTTTCCTTGGCAAGCTGAAGATACTCGTTGATCACCTTTTTGCCCCAGTAGCCAGCGCCTATAACTGCAACATTGAAATTGTCTTTCAAGGCATACCGCTCCTCTTATCTTCGCGACGCGTTAATATCAGCGCCGAATCTTTCCGCTTTTGGCGAGACATGTAGACAGCCACTTTATCGGTTTTCGAAGAACTCGTGAATCTGGTCGCAGACAAACTGAATTTGCGTTTCAGAGAGGTCAGGATACATGGGGATGCTCAGACACGTTTTGCACAGTTCTTCAGCGCGTGGATAAGTCCCATCCTTGAACCCGAACATTTCAACGTAGATAGGCTGCAGATGGATTGGCAGGGGGTAGTGTACGCCGCATTCAATTCCTTTTGACTGAAGCCATTCGTTAAGTTCGTCGCGCATGCTTGTTCTTACAACGTAGAGATGGTAGACTGGACGAGTGGACTTGTCTCCGGCTGGAGGAAGACACAGCCCTTCAACGTCTGAAAGCAGTCGATTGTAGGTTTCTGCATTGCTTCTCCTTTTCTTGTTCCATTCGTCAAGATACTTGAGCTGAACCCTGCCAACAGCTGCATTCACAGTGTTTAAGCGTGCCGTGAAGCCCACTACGTCATGAACATACTTGCTCCTTCTCCCACAGTCCCTCAGTTTGGCAGCTTTTTGAGCAATCTTCGCGTCGTTCGTGACGAGCATGCCACCGTCGCCGGCAACAGTCATGTTTTTGGACGGATAGAAGCTGAAGCAAGCGACATCGCCCAAGCCTCCGACTTTTCGACCTTTGTATATGCTCCCGTGCGCTTGACACGCATCCTCAACAACAGCCAACCCCTTCCTCTCGGTTGCTTGCTTTATTGAATCGACATCGGCTGGAAACCCGTAAAGATGAACGGGAATAACTGCTCGAGTGTGAGTTTCAACTGCAGCTTTCACCCTTTCAGGATCAATATTGTATGTTTGCATGTCTATGTCCGCAAACTTTGGCGTTCCGCCACAATGTAGGACGGCATTCGCAGTAGCGACGAACGAAGCGGGAGTGGTGATGACTGAAGCTCCGTTCTTTACGTCTAGGGCCGTCAAAGCAATTGACAGCGCAGCGGTTCCTGAACTTGTGGAAACGGCACAGTCAACTCCGCAGTACTCTGCAAATTCCTCTTCAAACTTTGCGACACTCTCTCCAGAGACAAAATGCTCATTCCATAGAGCGTCAACTGCAGCTTTCTCCATCTCTTTCGTAAACGAAGGCCTTGCTAAAGGAATCTTCGAATCGTGCATACGCTCGAACCATCCCACGACTCTTCTATTTGCGCAAGGATTTGTCCCCACACGCGTGTGACTAATCGCCTAACAAGATTCTGAACCGATACCAGGAGCTTGAACAAGTTGACCCTTGTTGGCCGAAGACTTAAATCCACACTTCCTGCCGTTCATACACATTCTCGTCAACTCTTCCTTCTCCAGCCTCAAACTCTGTAATTCTCTTACCACACCTGAGTATCTGTTCACGTACGCGACGTACTTTTTTAGAAAGACATCTCCGTCTTCGGTGACTCCATACTCTTCCTGGCTGAGCGTCAGGTAGCCTAAGGCGACAGCTTCATCTAGGTATTTCTTCAGAAGTCCAAAACCCAGGTTTGCCGTGCACATTATCCTCGTCTTCCTCGCACCTTTTCCCGCGGCTTTCAACACGTCCGCAATGATTCCGATTCTGTCTCGATGTTTAGCCATATATGCCCCCCAAACTCAGACTTATCGCAGGTTGACTGGTGATCATCTGCTATGGAACAAAGGTGTACTGGGGCTGCTGCAAACACGCATGCTGCACCGCATCCGCTACCCAATCCCTTCCTACCGGAAGCGGACATAAAAAATTTAAGCAGCAGATGGCCTGGCAACTAGCCCCTTTTCGCCTTCCTCCTTTCTCACTTGAATCCCTGAATAAGCAGGGTAGAACAATGTATTGAGGAATACTGTATTAAAAACTAATGGAACTTAGTTCTATGACATCAACACTGTAGGCTGTGCCGATTCTACGAATCAAACGATTCAAACAGCCCAAGCAAACACGTCCTGTCAGGAAGAATTGGTGACAACAGTTTCCATCATCTGCTCAAAGGCTCTTAGCAAAAGATACAGATAGAGACACACATTGGCGCGCGCCAGGTAGACCGTTCATTATACTATTGGGAAATGGTTAGCCAATGTTTGTGTCCGAAAACCTGATGGCACTGTCAACCTAACCTATTGCATCTGTTTTAGGGCTTCTTTCATTACTTCTGGCAAGCTGAATCTGATGAATTCCCTAACGGTCTGGGGCGGGTTCTTTTCAACCAAGCCTTGCAAGTGGCAAATCATGCAATCGCGAAATCGATTCAACAATTCATAAGATGTACCGCGGGGCCGCTTTCAACGACCCCATCTATGGAATGTTCAGTTCCTTCCTATGCCAAGCTTACGAAGATTCCAGGGAATTTGCTCGTCCGACAATTCAGATGCCGACAATCACAGACAGCTTGGTCCGTGGTGTGAAGATAACAAAATGTAAAAACTTTGATGAGGCATGTAGCCAGTGGAAAGAAATCGTGAAACAGGTGACAAGAACGTGCTGCCTCGTGTATTCGCAGAAATGCCGCCAAGACGTGAATCTTCATGAAGCTCGCGCTTGTTTGCAGTGTATCATGTGGTATAATCGCGTCGCGTGCACGGGCTTAGCGGCGAAACGGAAGGAACCGTGCAGCAACCGACTCTTCAACAGCATAAAGCTTGAGGCTGTACCGCAACGCGTCAACCGCATGGTCATTCTCCTTCACGTCCTCTTTGTATTCTAGCACTTCACTGATAAGATTAACACATTTGGCACTGATGAATATGCGCGGTTTGCCGTCGCCCGCCTTTGGAAAGCGGCCGCCCAGCTCTCTAAGGCCGTCTTCACGCTTGCCATGGTAGCCGCTCGCGTTCAAGTCTGCCCTGCGAAGCATGTCAATAGTTTCAGGAGCGCTGGGGTCGCATAATACTTCGCCTCGGCCATACGTCTTGGCGAATCCCTTCAAGGCGTTAATCAGATCCTCAGTCTTGAGCTGCCTCTCATACAACTCGTCTAGGACGTAGACCCTGCCGTCACCATCATACCCTGTCACCAGGACAGCGGTCGGGTTTGTCCAGCCGAAGTCGACGCCATACCGAAATTCGCGCAGGTCCGCAAGGTTTGCTTCGGCAACGTTGACTGTAGCGTCAAACTGGAAGCTTCCCGTGCCAACGGTCGCGAAGCGCCCGAAGATGAAGCGCTCGGCAAGGGCACCCTTGTGGCTTCTCTCCACTTCCTCCAGAAACTGTTTCGGCAATCGAGGGTTATCGTAGATGCTCCACCTGTACACCTTGCTCTCAGGATCCCTTGTCCTGGGATTCTCGAAGAAGTTGTAAAGCGGACTGTTAGGCTGATCAGGCGTCGTCGTCACCCAGGCACCTCGGGGATAAGGAACCGCAGAGTTCGAACCCCTAAGACGCCGAGTGATGACCTGCCAGCTGAGGCAAGTTTCTAACCAGGCGGGCCTCGTCGACGTGGGCAAAGTCGATGTTAAGGTCCTCAGCACGTTCAGGATCCTCAAGACTTGCAAACCACAAGACTGAACCGTTCGCAAACTCAAGCTTCATAGTCCCCCTGTTGAAGCTTCTAATCAGCCCGTTAGCCTCAAGCGGCCTGCCCAGCAACAGGTCACTCTCAAGCGTCGGAATCAGAATACGCTCAACCATCCTAAAGGTAGGCTCGAAAACGTATCCCACGACCCCAGGCAGTTCAATGCACCAACGAACATCCTCAGCAAGCCCGCACAGCGTCTTGCCCGCCCCGGTGCCGCAGCTCACAAGCCTAAAAAACACCCTGTACGCATCATCATGGAACTCACACTGCTTCGCATGCCCACGGTACCTAGGATACCTGAGAGTCGTCAACCGGCGTTGCCTTACCATCCCGACCAACCCTACGAAACCTTCTTCCAACCATCATAACCCTCTCCTCAACCTTCATCGGCTCCGCCTGCAACAGGCCCAAGCCCTGGCGAAAACGCACGTCCTCCTTCACAGCGTCAAGATACAAACGCAGAGCCGCAACCCTAATCATACCCTCCTCACGCAGTTAAGTCCGATAAGCCTCCACCTTCGCCTCCTCAAGCTCAGCCAATCTGTCAAAAACAACAGTGTCCTTCCCTCCCTCCCCGGTCTTAAACAGTATCGCCAACCACTCCAAACGGATCTTCCAG
Source organism: Bathyarchaeia archaeon (assembly GCA_049516875.1). Classification (GTDB taxonomy): domain Archaea; phylum Thermoproteota; class Bathyarchaeia; order Bathyarchaeales; family Bathycorpusculaceae; genus JBEKCD01. The sequence goes on from JBEKSS010000004.1 coordinate 154,569, forward strand.
TCCCGCCAGATCGTACGCTCACTGCAGCTGAACTCCTCACTCAGCATCTTGGCGGACTCTCGGATACTCAGCCCCGCGGTTGTCAGATGAATCAACCTCTTCCGCCGCTCCACTATCTTCGACAGTCCCCTAGAGCCCAAATAAAAAACCCCAAAACGCTGACATTCCGTGTCAGATGCCTTGCCGACTCTAGTTTCTGCGAACGCGCTGAAACGTTACAGGCGCGCACGCTGTTCCTAGATTTAGAAGCTAGCTCAGAATTCTTAGTAGATATAGGTGTTTATGAGTATTCTCTGAAGGTGTAGTTGCATTTTGTGCAGCGTAGAAATTGGGTTGAGGATTCGTCCGCGCCTCTTGTCTGCACTTGCCACACGAACGCCAGGTTGTTCCCGCATTTTGGGCATTCCATTCTCACAGTGGGCAGGGTTCTCAGTTTCTGTTCTTCTTTGCCTATCACTGCCACGAGCTGTGTTGGCTTGTGCTGGAAAACCTTGGCGACTTTGGGTTCAACATTCTTGCTTGCGGCCGGTTTTTTGTAGCCGCATTTTGTGCAGGCCAGCACTAGCGATTTTTCTGTTCCAGTTTTTCCTTTCTTAGGTTCGAGTCGGGAACCGCATTTTGGGCAAAATTCCATGGGTTGTTTCCCCGTCTGTTCGTTTCTTTAGCCTTAGCAAAGTCTCTTTTAAACTTTTTTATGTTGAGCTAAGTATTCAGGCTAAGCCTGACTGGTGCCTGAGGCGATTAGATGCGCGACGCGGAGGGCTTCGGGAACGCTGCTCCGCGTGGATGTGAGCTCCAAAATCTTCCGCGCGTCGCTTTCGCTGGCGCCGCAGACTTCCATGTAAACCTTCTCGTCCCTGTTTCTGGTCTGCACTTCGAAAACCTGTCCGGCGTTCTGAACGGCTTTCCAGCGTTTCGCGCTGTTCGGCAGATTCTTCACCGCCGCATGTATCTCTTTGAAGTTGGGTTTGTCTCGTGTGACCACGATGACGGGCAGGTTTGTGAGGGCGTAGAGTTTCTTGATGTCGACCACGTTGAAACCGCCGAACGTGACCCCGTCGAGCAGGATGACTCTCACCTGACGGTGGTGTGGGGAATCAACTATCATGGAGGCTATCCTGTCTGTTGCGTCGAAACCGTCAACCTTGACCTTGGTGCTCAGCACACCGTCGAGCCAGTAGCCGCCGCGGAAGATGACGCCGACAACCGAGGCGAAGCCATGATGAGGACTGAATGACCCATCGTCAACTCCTAGAACACGGATTTCAGGCTTGATGGTGCGAAACCTTTTCACGGACAAGACATTTCCTCGGTGACTGTCAACGTTACAGTGAGGGGCAGCGATTATAAGCTTGATGAACGGAAGCGGTGAACGGGGGTTTGAGGTTTGGGTAGGAGGGCATTTTCCTTTCAGACGGTTCGCGGGAGCCTTGCCGAAGTCTTGGCGGACCGTGATCTGGCTTCGTTGGGAGACGCGTTCGTGAACTTTGCGTATTCGCTTGCGCTGTCGAACAGGAGGCGGAAGCCGTTGGGTGTGAGAGTTAAGGGAAGCGTGCTCGCCGAAGGCTTGAGGAGGGCTGGGCTGAGGGAGTGTTTGGGTGGGAGGATGACTAGGCACGCGCTTGCGGACGCGGCGGAAGCGTTGATTGCGTATGCTTGGCTCAACGGTTACGTCACTCTGGACGAGTGTGTGGCTGTGATGGGGAAGACTGTAGACGCGGTTGAGGGTTTGAGCGCGTTGTTGGCAACGGTGAAAAAGAAGGTTACTTTTCCTTGAGAGCCCTAGTGAATTCTTTGTTGAATTCCTTGTTCATTTCGCGCGCGTTTCCCAAGGCGCTTCGCAAAACCTGTTCGGGCTTGACGGTGCCCTTCGTGCGGACGTAGATTACGGCGTTGGGAGTCATGGGGTGGGGTATGTCGTAGCCGGCCAGGTCCACGTTTTTTTCTTCCAATATTTTCTTCTGCAGGAGGTTGCACACCGTGTGGCCGGCTCCTTCGATTTCAATCTTGAGTTCGTTTGAGGTTTTTTTGAGCACGTTAACTTTCATCCGGGCTCTCCTTCCTGTGGGGTATCAACCCTTTTCCATAATCAGAAGCTGTCTTGCGTTTTTCGATTCTTCCGCACTTTGGACAGTGCATGCCTTGGCGTTTGGGTTCGAGCAGTGCGCCGCAGTTTGAGCAGAAGGCGTAGACGACGCCGAGGTTCTTGTCTTTTGTGGACAGGTGGTAGCTTCTGTTCTTTTCGCTGACCACTTGCGCCCTTATGATGTCGCCGGCTTTGCAGACGTCGTACATCGAGTCCACGTAACTCAGTGCCACGTCGGAAACGTGGAGGATGCCCGTGAAGACGCCGTTGATTTCTTCTTCGCCGATTTCGAAGATGCGTGCGCCAGCGGTGTCTGACTGTGCGTTCGAAACCTGTGCGAGAACCGTGGTGCCCACGGTTGGAACCCTTGAGGGGCCTGTGAGCTGGTGGACTTGGACGCGTCTGTGAACTAGGTCGATGAGGACGCGGCCGATGACCTTGGAGTAGATTACGCCGTCTTTGACGTATGTTCCGGCGTCGGGGATGAACTCTTCAATCACGCCTAGGCGGTCTCCGGGCACGGCTAGCTTGCCGGTTTTCTGTTCGCCCTGTTTTGAACTCATCGTGTTTTTTTTCTCCTCGTCTTTCACGTTCGCGTCTGATGCTTGTTGGACGCGGGCGTTGAGTGAGCGTTTATAACTGTACTTTATGTGCCTGTGAATAAACCTTTTGATGAGACACGTTGGTTTGTAGGCTCATCATCTGGGAAGAAACATGGTGTGGCTTTGTGTTGTGTTTTGAGTCCTTGTGTTTGAGTACTCACTCCGTGATTTCTTTGAGTGTCAAAACATTGTTGAAGCATGTTGTTTCCGTGCTTTTTTTACTCAATTCTGCGAGGTTTTTGAGTGTCAAAACGTCGTTGTGGCGTGTTGGATGCGATGTTGAATTCGAGTTCCTGTGTTTGAGTGCTCAAACGGTGGTTTTTTTGTGGCTCAGATTGGAGTTAGCGGGTGCGTTTGATGGGTGACTCTGCCTTGTTCTGGTGGCCCTTGGGGCTGTCCTGTGTTTTTTTAGGCTTTTCCAAAAGTTTGTTGTCTCGTGTGTTTGCAGCTTTGTTGTTGCGTTTCAATTCATGAATCGTTCAACGACGTTGTAGAGGACGCTTGTTCCGAACACGAGATTCTCTGTCGATATTCGTTCATCTATCCCGTGGATGGTCTGCTGCATTTCCGAGTATGACGTTTCTGGACGGATAGGGTGAAAGCCGTAGCACACGCTGCCCATTTTTCTGAAGAAGCGGGAATCCGTTCCGCCGGTAAGCATGACCGGGGCCAAGCCGCTTTGGGGTTCAAACTCTTTCAAAACGTGCGCGATCAGCTCATAGAGCGAGGTGTTTAACGGTGACTCGGAGGGCTCATACGCGCGGATTGTTTCAAGGCTCAGTTTGTCTAAGCCCGCGTGTTTTAAGAGTTGTTTGACTTGGCTCAAGGCTTTCGTCGGGGTTTGACCGGGGAGGACTCGACAGTCGAAGACTGCCTCACACTCTGATGGGATTATGTTTTCCTTTACTCCGCCATGGATGATAGTGGGTGCAACTGTCATTCTGAGTCTAGCTCGAAGCTCTTCCGCTAGGTACTTGTCTTTCTGAGCCAGTTTGTCCAATATCTGGTCACTCTTGATTGGGTTTCTGAGCAGAGCTGACAAGTCTCGAAGCTCGCTGGACTTTGCGAGTTCACCTAGATACTGTTTAACGGTTGGAACAAGCGAGACTTCCGGGCGGTAACCACCAAGCTTCTCAACGACCTTGTTCATCCGCAAGATCGCATTATCAGCAGCACCGGGCACTGAGCCGTGACCAGGCGTTCCGCCTGCCTTGACCTTGAACCACAGTATGCCCTTCTCCGCAGTGTTTATGGTGAACACGTTTTTTCCATCGACCTTCATCGCCATCCCTCCGCCCTCGTTCAAAACATAGTCCGCTCGGACTTTGTCCGGATGGTTTCGAACGAGCCAGCCTGCGCCTGCCTCGCCGCCTTTCTCCTCGTCGGCCGTTGCGGCCAGTATCACGTCGCCCTTGAGTTTCACGCGGTTTCTTTTCAGAAGCTTCAGAGCCATCACCTCGACCGCCGTCATCCCCTTCATGTCCAATGCGCCGCGGCCCCAAACGAAACCGTCTTTCACCATGCCGCTGAACGGATCAACACTCCATTCCTTCGCGTTTGCAGCCACAACATCCAAATGTGAAAGCAAAAGCAAACTCGGCTTACTGCCCACTCCTTTGAGCCGAGTCACCACGCTGCCTCTTCCAGCCTCGGACTCGAACAGTTCACATCTGAAACCATCATGCTTCAATGTTTCTGCAACGTACTTGGCGGCTGCAGTCTCGTTTCCCGGTGGATTGGTCGTGTTTATTCGAATGAGTTCGCTCAGAAAACTGGTGACTTCTTCTTCGACTTGTCGAAACAGTTTCGTACGCATCCTTCGTCGCCTGCTGTTCAGTTTGTGATGCTGATTGCTTAAGACTTTCTGCGTAGACCACGTGAACGGTTCAACACGCCAAAATCTTGCACGTGTGATTCTGGGCTGCTTCACATATGGTTCAACTAATCACTATCAAGTAGCACGCACGAAGAGTGCGGGAATTGCGACAGAAAGGTGTAGCGAAACAGGCGTTTTCTTTTCGGAAGGACACGAGTGAACTGTTGTGGTAGCAGGCCACGACCCACTCAATTCACCAAAAGTCTTAAAACATGTCGTTTATGAATGATTTAGTCGGAGAAACGTCTATGGTTTACTGCACAAAGTGTGGAGCTCAGAACCCTGACGACGCCAAGACGTGCACCCAATGCGGCGCTTCATTGTACGCGACGGGAGAAACAGGTCGACAACGAGTCGAGGATGAGTGTGGGGGAAGCCGCCGTCGCGGCGAACCGTACAGACGAATGGAATATGAGTGCTTCGGTATCCCGAGAGGCGGCGCGGTTGTGGGTATCGCTATAGGCGTCATCATTTTGCTCGCAGGCATCATATACTTCATGCAGCAAGCGAACCTGATTTCGTCAAGCGTCAGTGTGTGGCCGTTTGTGATAATCATCTTTGGAATTCTACTTATCGTCGGCGCTCTGTACGGGCTGAGTCGAAGACGCTAACACACCAACCTTTCTTTCAGTTCTGCAAGGGAAACTGCACCTGAGACAGATTCTGTGATGATCCCATTGCGAAATCATGACTCTGGTCAGAATCCACATCAGTACTAGGCCTGTTAGGTAAAGGTCAACAAATATACTGCGCACAAGTTGATCGATTCCGATTAACATCAAAGAGCTTCCCAAAACAAACAGCATGTTTGCGACTAAACGCGTCCAGCTCTTGAACTTGAATTGTACGAGCCCCAATACGGGTCCGAATTGTCCGATGAGAACAGCTGGGAAACCTATGGCTTCGGCGTTGAGTCCGAGGAAGAAGTATAGAACAGTCACGTTCATGGCGACGATGCCTCCGATGAGCAGCCCAGTGCACGCAGCACAGTAAGAAGCGCCATTGAACCGTATCGTATGGGCTGAAAATCTTCCACAGTCAGGATGATGCCCCTCTGAGGAAACAGGAAAATCTGTTTTGACACTCGAGTCCTTTGACGTTTCGGCCATCTGCGTTTTGTGCGTGGCCGAGCACGTTCTGGGAGAGACAGCCACAAAGCTTCCCCCAGCACATATCAGGAAGAAGACTGAACCGGCCAACGGTTTTCGCCAGAGATAGTTCTGCGTCGTTGCAGGCGGGAAGATGATCATCAGTAGGATTATGAGCAATCCGAGCAGCGAGCAAGCAATCATGAATCTCAAGATGAGATTCGGTTCTGTGCGTGCTTTCATGCAGCGGCGCCCGTGAACAAACTCTTGAACTGCTCCAGCAGCGATCTACCGGCCATGTATCTGAAAACCCTTCTCTTCATCTTGTTGTCGGAGAAGACTCCCTGAAGCTTCCTTTTCCACGGCCCGTAGAAGCTTCTGTAGCATTCGTAGAGTTGCTCCTGAACTTCTTTTCTTGACAATGTTTCAGTAGGCATAATGGCGTGGACCATGTCGTAGTGTGACCAGTTGAAGTCCTCGATCCACCCGTTTCGCTTTGCTTCTTCAAAGAGTTCTGTTCCAGGAAACGGTGTCAGGGTACTGAACATCACAAAATCTGGGTCCAGATCGTTGGCGAACTCTGATTGGTTTCTTATGGATTTCGCGGTGTCTTTGCGTCCTCCTATTATGAACATTGCGTGTGCAAAGATTCCGTTGTCCTTGAGGAGTTTCACGGCTGTTCTTGCTTGGTCCGGCGTTATGCCTTTCCTGAATCCTTCAAGAGTTGACGGCTCAGAGTTCTCAACTCCCAGAAGAACCCAAATGAGCCCGGACTTTCGCAGTTTCGGCAACACTTCTTTGTTCTTGATTATATCATCGCATCTGGCTTGGACAAACCAGGTTTTTTCGTCGGCTGCTCCATTCCTGATTATCTCGTCGGCCAAGTCGTTGGCACGATTGCCAGCGCCGAAGTTGTCGTCTGTCAACCACACGAATTTGCTTCCGAAGTTTCTGTGGCAAAACTCCATTTCATCTGCGATGCGCTTGGGAGTTTTCAGTCTCCATTTTCCCTGCCAGTGTCGCCACTGAGTGCAGAAAGAGCACTCATGCGAACATCCTCTCGAACCTTCAATCAAAGCGTATCTGCTGTCGCGTCCCGCCATCATGGCAAAATGGTACTTGTCAATCGTGTCCTTGACTAGATGATAACCTGGGTATGGCAGTTGATCTAGGTTCTCAATCAACGGTCTGGGAGGGTTGTGCATGATTTGTCCGTTGTGTCTGAAAGAGATGCCTTTGATTCTTGGAAAGGCGCTTTTATCTTTTGGCTTGGTTGCGAGTTCTGCAAGAGTCTGTTCTCCTTCTCCGCGGATAATCACGTCTATTACAGGGTATTCCTTCAAGCTTTCTTGTGCTGTGGCTGTGAAATGCTGACCTCCTGTGATCGTGAGGATGTCCGGGTTTACGTTCTTGACCGTTTCAAGAGTCCTGGCGACTACGTAGGTGTTACAGGTGGCCAAAGAACTTGAAGCGACGATGTCAGGACTTGACGATTCGATCCGTTTCTCCATTCGCTTCCAGTCTGCTTGTTCAGCGTTGCAGTCGAGGATTTCAATATCGACGTTCTTGACCTCTTTTTCTAAATATGCAGCAAGCTGGATGATTCCATATGGCGGTGGCAGGTACTCGCCCATTACAAAGAAATAGTCTTTGGGTGGTTCGATGAACAGAATTTTCAAGTTGATCCTTCTCTGAAGAGTTTGCAAAGATGGTCTTTTAAGCATGTTGATCCACCGAGCCAGTACTCAAACTCAACAACCTAGAATCTGGGCGCACGAAATCCTTAGAACAGCGATTCGAAGACCTGTAAGTTATCGACGAGTTGAGCTGAATTGGAGTTTTCACAAAGGAAAGAATAAGGGTAATTACAGCTTGAACATGGCTGGGCATAGTAAGAGAAATTCTAAGGCTATTGGAGATGGAATAACCACAAAGAGATACGAGTTATGCGAAGGCGAAAATGGTTTTAAACTGCTGGATAAAGCATTGAATGCAGAATATAACTTTGTGGCGCGCACGCCCAGCTCTCACGTTTGGGTTTTGGGATAAAACTTTACCCCTCAAGCCGCACCACGCCACGCGCTCTCTACTACTCTCTACAATTAACTAACACACACACTCTAACACACCTACCTACCTACCTACTCTCTCCATATCAGACACACACGCACAAGGAGACAAGGGGTAGGCAAGGGAAAGAGACTCCTGTTTTTTTTCCTTAGGATCCTTAGGGGAAAAAGAAAGGGGGAAAGACACACACGACGGGGGGAGAGGAGACACACACTACTAGGATGAATATCAGACGCTAAAAGGTAAGGCAGTTACATATCGTCAATAAGTTTAATGTTCCACTATCCCATTTAAACTCACACTTTCGCATTGTGCCAAACGCGCCGTCTTCATTTTGGCCTTTGGAGCTTCAAGAGGACGTTAATTGAAGACAGAAAAGTGTAGAACATCCAATCGTACCATGCGTCTTTGTCATATTCCCCTTGTTGCTCACGGTTATGATGGCGTATGTCAAAGTTGTTTATTATGTTGAAAAGGTCAGAATCATCTTTGGCCGGAAGTGTAACGCCTTCTTTCCTCAAATATTCCAAGATATCAGCCAACGTTCTGACAGCATCTTTCTTGTCATCCAAAGTCGCATTATGCCTTCTATACTTGATTATTGCCCCGCGTCTTCTATCATCTATGTTTTTCGGGTCACTTGTTATCATCACTTCTTCCGATATGGACTCCAAACCAGTTGGCGCGATTTTTAGAATTTCACCTGTTACAGACAGTTCATATCCTGACTCGTAGTTTCTTAGAATACTGTTCATCTCTTCACGATATCTCGCCTTTCCGCTTGCTTCATCATAATCTTCACCGTGCCATCCACAATCATTCCATTTATGATACCATTTTGTTTTGGGTTCTGACGCATAATCATAGAGAAATTCAATAACAGAAAACAACTTTAGCTCGTCATAACCATTAATGTTCTGTTGAATGGGCCATAAGTTGTGTATTCTCAATTTCATAGAAAAGAATAATTCAGGGTCAGATCCCCACGCTCCGGTTATGACTTCTTTATCTACGCACTTGAAACCTGTTGCTTCTCGAAAATACAAGTCCTTTTCAAGCTCTTCAAACTTGAACAGAAAGAATTTCTTTAGTGTTTCAAAATTCAACGGTTCGGGCTTCACTGCTCCTCTTCTTTCAGCATAGTACTTCCTCATGGTATCGCCCCCTAAGAGAAATACCAGCTCAACAGATTATAGATTTTTGCTTAATTGTTACTGTGATGACATTTGACCTGAGAAAAGCGCATTATTTCCAATGTAGTAATCTAAGAAATTCAGCCCATATTTGATAATGAAAGGTTCGATAGTAATCATGCTTTTCTCCAACGAATATCATGTCATAGACTCTCTTCATTCTCTTGTTGAACTTTGCGTCATTTTCGCAAATTCCCTCCAATATTCGTTCCCATAACTGAGGTCGGTAGCGTGCGATATTGGAAGCTACAAATAGCAGCAGAACATGTGTGTCTGGGTATGCACCTTGTTCTGGGAACTTTGAATGAAACTCTTCCCCAAAATCCTTGGAGTCAAAATCCATCATCGAAAGCAAATTTGTTTTACCTGCTTCTATTCGCGCGCGCTAAGACAGAAGAATGGAAAAAGGGAAAATGGGTTAGTGAGTGAAGACCACTAGGTAATCTTGAAATCAGACTTTTATACCTAAACATTAAACAAGTTAGAAGTGAGAAGGTTTCAAATGAGCAAAGAGTTTGACCCAATAGTGAAGAAACTGGACTTTTTGGCTGAGAGAATCAATGCCCTGACTCTAGTCATTGCTTGCAAGCCAAATAGTGAACAAATCAACAAACTCTTGAAGGGAGAAAGCCTAAAAGAACAGATTCGCATTCTCAAAGAATGGGATTTTTCCAATGAAATAATAGCGTCTATGATAGGCACTACTCCAGAAAGCGTGAGAGTCACGTCATTCAAAAAGAAGCCTATAGGAAAAAAAGAGAAACAACTCAAACCAGAACAGAAGGTTAGTCAATGAGCAAAGACCAGAAAGACCTTCTGAAAAGACTTGATGTTTTGAACAATAACATTGAGTTACTTGGGAAAATCATTGCTGTCAATGTGGGAAAAGAAACATTCTTCAAGGAAAACAAGCAAAAAGAACAACAAATCGCTTTTCTAGCTGAATTGGGATTACCACGCAACATCATTGCATCAATGGTGGTCACAACACCACTTACTGTTAGCGTCACGAAAAGCCAAAAGAAGCCAAAGAAAAAGCCCCTTCCAGATAAGGCAGAACCTAAAGAAGTAAGTGCGGAGAAGACTAGCGGAAATTGAACAAGGTATTCCAAGCCATATGTAAGAAAACATGGAAAACTGAGCCGAAAACACCGCGAGACACAATCTATCACAGAATTGCGGCATTCAAAAGGAAATCAAACATAGCTTCGAAAAAACTTTCAGAAATTGTATATGCCTACGAAGTAATGCGGATTGCTGTTCAAAAACTCGACATAAGTAAAGAGGAACTTGAAGAACTACAAGAATGGTTGAGCAAAAAACCGCAACAACAGAAGGACATCAGACAAGAAAGAAAAATAATTGTGACTAACAAAATCCGAAAAAAGGTCGTTGACGCTTTCGGTCTTCCTTCCAATATCTGGAATGAAGCCAGCAGAATGGCTAAGGCATATCCAGACATGTATCTTTTTGAGAATCTGGTAAGACATGCTGTAATGACTGTGCTTGAGAAAAAATACCAAAAAGATTGGTGGAACGTGCCTAATGTAGCCTCAAATGAAATCAAGAGAGACGTGGAGAAACGAAAAAGGCAAGAGAAAGAAAACAGATGGCATTCCAAGAGAGGAGTCCACGAGATTTTCTATACCAACTTTGGTGACCTTAGCCGCATAGTCGCTACTAACATTAAGGAATTCAAGAAGGTATTCGGAGACCTTCAAATCGAAGCTGAGATGAAAAAGCTGGAACTTTCAAGAAACATCATTGCACACAACAACCCTTTACCGCCAAAAGAAACAAAGAGAATCGAAATCAGTCTGGATGACCTAAGAAAACAACTAGACGCATACGTTAAGAACAAGTGATGAGTCTTTGGTTTTGCGGAAGAGTTATAACTGAATCATGAACACATCTGACTGTTTAATTCTTGGGGAGGTGATAGGTTGAAGTTTAGTAACGTGATTATAGCTACGGTTTCTTTGGTTCTGTTGGGTCTAATCCTTAATGCTTTCTTGATGGTTGGATTAATATCAATGAATAATGACAGGCTGGCTGACATGCTTTCTTTCATTATTGCCGTTCTGGTGTCTTCACTTGTTGTTGGTTACGTGTTCGCTCTAAGGATTCAAGAGGACTCCAGAATCAAAGCAATAGGAGTTATTGACGTTCTCTCTACCTTCACGGTCCTCGTATTCGATTCAATCTGGATATCCAACACCTACGGAGGCGAGTGGTTCACGGAAGACCTAAACAATGCGTTCAACACGAGTGGATGGACACCTTATGAATATGCTGCCCATACGGCACTCTTAGTAAGCATTGTTACTATCATTGGATTCGTGGTTATTTTCATCGGGCTCTATGTTGGCTCAATGCTCAGAAAATCTTCTGCAAAGACCAAAGAATAGCAAAACCATCATAACCTAGCGCGCGCTCGCGCTTACGAAGGCATTCAAAAAGAGTAATCCGAAATGGGCTGAGTTTTTCAAAATCAAAGACGAGTGGGTATCTCTATTCGTTCCGCTTAAGGAAGAGAATTATAAAGTTGGGGGTTAAATGTATGCCTAGGGGTGAAAGAAAACGTGAAGAACAAGATTGATTTGGGAGCTGGAGTGGCGTCATATCCGATGCCTGTCGTTCTGGTGGGGGCGATTGTAAAGGGGAAACCAAATTTCCTGGCAAATGGTTTCTTTGTTAACGCTGGCTACAAACCGCCGAAAGTAGCAGCGGTGCTGAACAAAGCGCACTACACAAACCAGGGAATAAGGGAGAATAAGACGTTCAGCGTATGCATTCCGTCGGAGAGTATGGTGGAAGCCACAGACTATTGTGGACTCGTCTCTGGCTCTAGGGTGGATAAGTCAAGGGTTTTTGACGTGTTTTACGGCAAGTTGAAGACCGCGCCTATGATAGCAGAGTGTCCCGTGAACCTCGAGTGCAAACTAGACAGGATTGTAGATACTGGCCAGCAGCATGAGATGTTCATCGGAGAAGTTGTATCCACTTACACGGAGGAAAATTATCTGACGGATGGAACAGTGGATCTCCGAAAGACTAAACCATTCGTGCTAGCACCGATTCTACTAGCGCGCGCGCTGCTACACAAAGACTTAATGTATTACACTTTGGGCAAACCTAAAGGTAAAGCCTTCAGTGTGGGCAAAAACTTCAAGACTAATAAATGAAACCTCATGACTGTATTGAATAGGCCAGAAACTCCAAACTCACTCACTGGCGATGTCTTCATAGAAAAACCAGAACTACGCATAGCCTAAAGAGCAGAGCCTCTTCTTAGACCCGTTTTTCTGTTTTACACTTTCGACATATTCTTTATTAGCTACGAGAACTAAGCTATTGATGGTATATCAACGCTTATGACGGTTTGCTCCCGTAGACCCAATGTTTTTTTGGCTTTAGGCTAATTCTGATATACCAATCAAGAATATCCGTAATCTCATACTTAAACATAGTAGACGACAACACAAACTTAGGGGCTGCAAAAAAGCGCGCGCGCCCCGAGCGCCAAACAGCCTATTTGTTCTTTGCGATTCTGTGAGTTCTATGTAGCCGCAGTTTTCGCAGTAGCGCGCTAGACCAAAGGAAGATATAAAATAATAAAAATGAAGATGGGCAGGAAAGAAGAAACTAATACAGTGAGAATTTTCCCCCATTCTGAGATGGGCAGCCAGCGTTTGAACGCATCGAATTTGCGCGCGCGCATAAAGCGTATAAGCAAACTGCAAAAAAATAGCAATCTTGATTTCTCCAGATTAGAGGAGAGAAGCGCGCGCTAAGCCAGTTTGACCAATTGATCCTCAAAAAAAGGTAGCACTGATGAACAAGAACAAGTCAAGGGATGAGCTGGACCCCAAACGAAGATCTCATTGGTTTTCAAGTATTCCTTTGAAGGCGGGGTTCTCAAACTTGTCCTCCCAAGTATATGCTGTCGTGTTTTTGGGTTTTCTCCTGTCGCTTGGAGGTAACATTGCCTACTCGTATCTTGCCATGTTCTTGGCTGGAAAAACGCAGACAGGTGGATTAGAGTTTGATCCCTCGATCGTTGGTCTGATGCTGACAATTGGTGGGCTAGCAAGTACTTTCACAATGCCCTTGGCCGGACACCTCTGTGACAGGTTCGGGAGAAGAAAGTTGATGTTGTCATCACTGATTACGCAGATTGTGCTGACCCTTGGCTTTGCGTACGCTCACAGTTACGCAGAATTTCTACTGCTCTACGTGGCACTTGCGATCATGGGTGCTTTTTACTCCCCCGCGTACAGTGCGATGATCGCGGACCTCGTTGAACCCGAAAAACGAGAGCAAGTCTACGGTCTAAGCTACATGATCGGCAACGTGGGCTGGATGGTTGGATATCCAATCGGCGGTTTGATCGCAAGCGTGAGCGGGTATTCTCCTCTGTTCATTTATTGCGCAGCTTTCACATCTGCAGCGGCAGGTGGTTTCGCCTTGTTAATCAAGGAGTCGAAGCCTGGTATTTACACGAAATCTTCACACATTGTTGCTTCGATATTCAAGGACAGAACCTTTCTCCTCTTCTGCCTAATGTTCTTCTTGACAAACTTTGTCTACGCACAGTTTTACAACCTGTTATCTGTCTACACCGAGCATCTAGGCTTTGAGCCATACGTTTTTGGCACTTTGGCATCTATGGCCGGTGCCATCGTGGTGACGCTGCAGATACCGATCCGGCAAGGCACTGTGCGAATAGGCCCGACGAAAGCCTTCATAGTCGCTCAGACGTTATTTGCGTTGGGATTTGTTTTCTTCATGTTTGCTTCGAACTTTGCCCAATTTGCAGTTGCGATTGCCGTTCTGACTCTGGGGGAAATAATGTTCTATCCGGCGGCTTCCGCTTTTGCGGTAAATCTTGCACCTGTAGAAATGCGGGGAAAATATATTGCTCTGACGGCACTTTTCTCCGGAATAGGAGGTTCAACAGCATCGCTGACGATCTTCAGTATTTATGGATTGTTGGGTAACAAAAGCTTGATCTGGGGGATTTGGGGAACCCTTGGGTTCGCGATTCTCCCTGGCTATTTGATACTATTCAAGATGGCTAAGAGAAACAGATCAATTCCGACGGGGCAATGAGTCGGGGCTTGTTAGTAAGGACGCGCAATGACTATTTTGTTTGTTTTGCATGTATGGATGTAAAGAGAGAGAAGGAAGGCGCGTGCGCTAATCCTCGCCTGATGCCTCAGATCCAACATATAATAGACAACACCAACCAACACGCCTGCAGCAGCAACAACAGCTGAGATCTCTGTAATGTCAACCATTCATAACACCAAATCATGCAGTTTGTTTCGTTTCGGTTAGGCTATAACTTTTCCGCAAAACCAAAAACTGGCTCTGTTCATGCGGTTTTGGTTAGTATTTTTGGTTCTTTCCATTCCTCTCTGAGGATGCTGAGGAGATAGAAATCATTCCATACTCCTCTCCACAAGCTGGTTTTTTCGCATAGTTCCTTCTATTTGGAAACCTACTTTCTTCAAAGTCTTCTGTGCCGCCTTGTTTCTTACATTTGTGGCTGTTTGTATACGGACGATGTCTTTGCTGAGAAACAGGTAATCAACCATTAGTTGAGTCGCTTCTGCTCCGTAATCTTTTCCTCTCTCGCTGGGAACCAAGAAACAGCCGAATTCCAGAGTCCCGTATGGCTGATTGGTAAATTGCCACATAAGCCCTATTTTAGTTCCGTCCTTCTTCTGAATTATGAACGGGTTGTCCATCACCGCTTTTTGAAAGTCGTTGGGATAATTATCAATCAATTGCGTCAAAACCCATTTTGGAATCTGCTCAAAAACAGGATGCGTGTATTCCCCCCAGAAATCTAAGTCATTAGCACACGCAAATTGAAAATCAACGTCCTCTTTCTCTACCTTTCTCAAATTCACAAGTTTACCTTCAAGCAACTTAATTCACCAGTCCACGCAGTTACTAGGGGTTCACCTATAACTCTCAATGTTTGAATAGGTATTCCATCAATATCTGATCGGTGTACGTTCCGTCTGAGAACTTGATGCCTCTTGTCAGTCTCCCAGCCTGTTTGAAACCACATTTCTCATATACGTGAAAGGCTCTCTTGTTGCTTGCGTAGACTCCGAGCTGGAGGATTTCAACTCCATGCTGCTTGGCAATCTTGACAAACTCTTTCGTCAATATCGTTCCAAGTCCCAGATTACGAAAGTTCTTGCTGATGAATATGTTGTAATGGGCAACGTGCGCATATACGTGACCCTCTGGGTCAGGTACAACGTTGGCGCCTCCAACAACTTTGCCATCAACTCTTGCAATCAGAAAAAAGTCCTGTTTTAGTATTCCTGTTTTAGTATTCTGTTCAAACCACGCGAGTTGACCTTTCGAGGTATACGGCTCATAAGATCCGTATATTCCCTCTCTGATTACGTCGTTCGCTACCTCCAGAATCTCTGGAAGGTCTTTCTTCCTCGCCCAATCAAGTACAGCTTCACGACCGTCAACCAAGTTAACAATCTTGTAGACCATTGCAACGAACACCACTTTTGGATATCGAAATAGCGCAAATCAATTTTAAGGTTTTTGCAGAGGGGAGAAAGATAAAACTTTACCTTTTGGGTTCAGCTATAACTTTTCCGCAAAACCAGAAACTGACTATCTTCAAGCGGTTTTTGTCAGTATTTTTGGTTCTTTCCATTCCTCTCTGAGAATGCCATAGACACAACTGTCTACCCATTCTCCTCTGATGAAAGCACTCTTGCGAATTATCCCTTCTTTTGTGAACCCTGATTTCTCTAACACTCTTTGAGAAGCTTTGTTTCTAATGCTGGTATTGGCTTGAACTCGAACTATGTTTCTTGACATAAAGAGATAATCAACCATAATCTGAACAGCTTCTGTGCAGTAACCTTTGCCTCTTTCGTCTGGAAAGATCGAATATCCTATTTCAAGCATACTGTCCCTAGGATAGTGACCTATAGAGCCAATTCTGCTTCCATCCTTTTTCTCAATCAAGAAGGATTTCTCATCTGGACCACGTTTGTCATATCTGTCTTCAAATTCCTTCTTCGAACGTTGAGGATCAAGAGGTTCAAATTCGTCAGTTTGTGGGTTATTGACCCATTCAATAAGTGACAGTAAATCCTCTTTCTCTATCACTCTCAAATTCACGGTCTTACCTTCAAGCAACTCAGCTCACCAAACCACGATTAGTTCGGTTCAGCTATAACTTTTCCGCAAAACCAAAAGGCAACTTGTGGGGTGAAGGTAAAGTCATATAAGAACCTGAGTGGAAATGTAGGTTTGGGTGATTCTTGTGGATGCCCTGAGCTATTTTACCTTTGTGAGGGATATCCGTTTCAGGCTACCTCTGTCTGATGAGCCTGCCCCCTACTGTGTCGATAAACATGTTGTTCTAAAAACTCTACTATCTTCCCTTGGTTTCAACGTTAGATATGCCCTTTGCCGATGGTCATGGAGCAGTCTTGACTTGCCAGAATCTCTAAAGCAAATTCCGCACGAAGACCGTGCAGTTCACGTATATCTCGAAGTCTATAACAAGGAACAAGCGAGATGGATGACCGTAGACGCCACATGGGACAAAGGATTAGCTTCTAAGCTACCAGTGTCTGAATGGGATGGAAGAAGCGACACAACACTTGCAGTCAAGCCGACGGAAAGCCTCCAACCCATAGAAAGCCAAGAAGATTAGGCAGTCGGCAGAAAGCGTAGTCTGTTTCGGTTCGGCTATAACTTTTCCGCAAGACCAAAAACTGTCTCTGTTCAGGCAATCTTTGTCAGTATCTTTGGCTCTTTCCATTCTTCTCTTAGGATGCTGTATAAAATTATGTCTGTCCATTCTCCTCGAATAAAGCTACGTTTCCGCAT